>NZ_JBNPTI010000012.1:0-198748 GCF_051167575.1 Bradyrhizobium sp. HKCCYLS3070 | reverse complement strand
ATCACAGCCTGAGAAACGCCCGCGTCCTCGTGGTCAGGACGGACGTCCGCAAGGCCGTTTTTACACGACCAAGACCCATCTGAGACATTTCGCTAGCATCCCACATTGTAGTAGCGAAGGCCCCTTTCAGAGTTCTGCTTTGAACCGACACGATGGTCTTCCCTCAGATTGAGGGCAGGCATGAGGCTGCGAAAATTCCCGATCCCATACCTGGAGGCGGGGCGTTGGCCCGCGTTCTCATCGTAGGCGTTTGACTCAAATCAAATAGAACCCGCCTTAGGCTCATAGGGTTTTGCATGGTGGGCTGTCGCGAGGTTCTTTCCAAAACTCTATCGGTGAAGAGTTCATGTCCAGGCGCGTACCTCCTGTCGAAAACCGTGGTCGATCCATTCGGTTCTGGTTGGGGTTGCTCCTCGTGGTCTGCACGGTTCCGGCAATGCTGGTCGCCGGCTACCTGATCACCGACTCGTATATTGCGGCACGCGACAATGCAGAACGCAATACCGTGGCCACAACACGCGCGCTGATGCAGGCGGTCGACCGCGAGCTGCTCAGCGTCCAGTCGAGCTTGCGGGTGCTTGCAAAGTCACCCTACCTGCAGTCCGGTGATCTTGCTGCCTTTCACGAGCACTCGCGCGAACTGCTGCAGTGGCTGACAGGCAATGTAATTGTCATCGCGGACGCGGCCGGACAACTCCTGGTCAGCACGATGGTCCCCTACGGTCAGCCGTTGCCCAGAACCAGCATCCCAGGCCTGGTCCGCACCATCTTCGAGTCCGGCCGACCTGCGATTTCCGATTTTTATATCGGAGCCACATCGAGACAGCCTCAAATCGCCGTCGGTGTGCCCGTGTTTCGGGACGGGAAGGTCGCGTATGCGCTTGTGATGGGCATTCTTCCCGCGAATGTTGCCGTAATCTTGGAGCGGCAGAAGATACCGGAGGGCTGGATCGTGGCGATCCTCGACACCGGCGGGACTATCGTCGCCCGGACCAAAGATCCGGAACTGTTCATCGGCCAGCAGGGAACGCCTGAATTCCAACGCCAGACGTCGAGGGCGCAGGAGGGCATATACGAGACCCCGACGCTGGAAGGTATCGCAGTCATCGGCGGATACCACCGGTCGTCGATCACGGGCTGGATGATCGCATTCGGCGTTCCCAAGAGCGTCTATACGACGAATCTGCGATGGGCACTGATGATCCAGAGCGCTACCGCGGTCCTCGTGCTGTTGCTCGGTGCGTTGTTGGCGGCAAGTATCAGCAGGCGAATCGTCCGCTCGATCCGCGCGATGACGACCCCGGCGCTTGCGCTGGGACTGTCCCGGAAGATTGATGTCCCGACGGTCGAAATTCGGGAGGTGAACGAGCTAGGTCACGCTCTGACAACGGCTTCCCAATTGATCAACCAGCGCGAGGTCGAGCGCGACGAGGCGCAGCACCAAAAAGCGCAAATCGAGGAGTCGCTCCGGCGATCACAGAAGCTGGAAGCGATTGGCCAGATGGCCGCCACCATCGCCCACGATTTCGGAAATCTGCTCACCCCGATCCTAGGAAACTTGGATATGCTCGAGGAGCGGATCGATGATCCCCGCTCGCGATTGCGTATCAATAATGCCCTGGCTAGTGCCAAACGGGGCCAGCAGCTCGTCCGCTCCCTTATGGCCTTCGCACGCCAAGAGCCGTCGGCAGTGACGATCATCGACATCAATCAGGCGATCCTTGCCATGGAGGGAGTGCTGGAGCAGTCGCTGGGCACAATCGGCAAGCTGATCTTCAACCTCGCATCGGAGGCTTGGCCCGTACGCGGCGACGCAACCCAACTGGAGATGGCGATCATCAACCTGGTCGTCAATGCGCGCGATGCCATGACCGCGGAAGGCACCGTGCAAATATCGACGATGAATAGGACGCTGCACGGCGAGCACGACAATCTCTCGGGCGATTACGTGGCAGTCGCGGTTTCCGACACGGGCTCGGGCATGCCGCCTGAAATCCTCGCGGTTGCATTCGAGCCCTTGTTCACGACCAAAGAGCCGGGCAAAGGCACCGGGCTCGGTCTCGCCAGCGTTTGTAGATTTGCCAAACAATGCGGCGGTGTCGCAGTGATCGAGAGTGAGCTCCGCAAGGGAACCACGGTCACGATCTATCTGCCGCGTGCGCGCAACGACGCAACGACTGATAGCGGTGACTCTCGGCTCGGCCAGGCCGCCGACCTGGGCGACGTGAAGTGACGTGCTTGGCCCATTTCGGGCCCAGAGGTCATTGATTGCGACGGTGTCGTTGAGAGCCACAGCAGACATCTGCCGAAGATGCGACAGCCTCTTCGTATCCGGCGGCCGGCCAGGCCGCATCCCGCAAGGGGTGGGAGGACTCGTAGTGGTCAAAGCAAGTTGACCCGATCTGCTTCATCCCCCGACATCCACGCCGCCATGCGCATGCTCTGGTAACATGAGTTCGCCCGGCGAATCGTGGTCACAACCGTCCTACAACGTGCCAGGTTGCGATGGCCGTCCTCCAGCTCTTTCGAGGTTGAACGCTTACCTGCCGAAAATTCCGCCCACCACGCGGTGCATCGCACCACCGATCGCGCCGATGGGACCTCCGACATTGCGCTGATGTCGCGCGCGTCCCGTGCTGCGACGGGCTTGGCGGTCGGATTTGGCAGCCTCGGCGGCCGCGTCCATCAGGACCTTGTGCTGGGCGGCATTGAGGAAGCCGGTCGTGGGGTAGCCGCGCTCCTCCTGCCAATGGGCGAGGGCGGCGCGGGTCTGTTCGTCGAACGTCCCGTTGATCTTGGTGCCGAACCCGAGCCTGGTCAGCCCTCGTTGCACCGCGCGACGCTTCGCCTTGGTGAGGCCGATCTGGTTCTCGGCCTGCTGATTGGCGTCCTGGGCAGCGATCACGGTATCGGCGGGTGCCGACGCTTCACGAGGTGTGCTGCTCAGACCAGCGTGAGCGACCTGCGCGCTTCCGGCGATCGCTAGGAGGGACAGTGCCAGGATCAAGGCGCGCATGGCCTTTCCTTCGCCGATGATACGTTTCTAGAAGAGATACAGCGCGCCGAACTGAACGATCAACATCCGGTCATGCCGCTCCGTGCGATTGCAGGGTAACTGCGGCCCGGGCGGCACGGTTCCCTGGCCCCGCGCCATTGTTCCCTCGCGTCGCACGCGGAGCACGCGATCGGAGCGCACCTGGGAGGTGTCCAGCAGTGGCCGCGATCCCGGATCGTCGTGGGCGAGCCAGCCGCGGCAGGCAAGCCGTCGCATAGCCCCGAATGCGTATCTAATTACCTTTTAACTGTTCGGAGCCCCCCATTGGGCGGCTCTTTCTGCATGAGGAGCCAAATTTCGATTGAAAATCCAAATCGTCGCATTCCTGCTGCATCGCAAAATGCTCATACCGCCATGCAATATAATCCGTTGTATCTGGCATCTGGTATACGTAAATTCTCCTCAGTCAGAACGTCATACCGCCTCACTGAAGGAGACAAACCATGGCCAAGACCGTCGCCCTCCCCCTCGTCCAGCCCGTGTCGCTGTTCGGCCGCCTGCTGGCGACCCTCGACCGCGTGCTGATGACCAGCGCCCGCGCCGCCAACCGCAACGGCGACCTGCCCTATTTCGGCCTCTGAGGCTCGGCGCGCTTCGCGCGCGCAGGCAGCCCTCGAAGCCCAACCAAGAGCCCCGGATCTCCGGGGCTTTTGCTTTTGCGACACCCGCGCGACCTGCGACATATTGGCCCCGTGGGCGTCCCACCCGATCTCCTCAATTGCGGTCGGTCACCTCTTCATACCAAAATCAAATCGGTCGATTTGCTGCGGATGCTCCTCTTGCTGCCTGCTCCCGGCTGCCAACACAACTTTTGGCTGCATGGGCATTGCAAGGAAGTCCGGGGCTGGCGACGACCTGGAGCTGGTCACGGTGGGGATGACACCGGCGGGCTCGACAGGTCGGTGGTTCGATTGGGCACAGCGGCCGGAAGAAGCCGTGCGCTCTCGGGAATGAAGGGGAGAAAGCGTCGATGAAGCGTTCCGTGCGCGTGGCCGTTATGGCTGGCATCGCCCTGATGGCAGGGCATATCCCGGCTCTGGCGGGATGGGAGCCTGTCCGGCCGGTCGAGTTCATCGTTCCGGCTGGCACCGGCGGCGGTGCCGATCAGATGGCCCGGACGATCCAGGGCATCGTCACCAAGCACAACCTGATGAAGCAGCCGCTGGTCGTGATCAACAAGTCCGGTGGCGCCGGCGGCGAAGGCTTCCTCGACGTCAAGGCGTCGGCCGGCAACCCGCACAAGATCATCATCACGCTGTCGAACCTGTTCACGACCCCGCTCGCGACCGGCATTCCGTTCAACTGGAAGGACCTCACTCCCGTCGCGATGCTGGCGCTCGACGAGTTCGTGCTCTGGGTCAATGCCGAGAAGCCCTACACCACCGCCAAGGACTACGTCGATGCGGTCAAGCAGGCCGGCGGCACCCTCAAGATGGGCGGCACCGGCTCGAAGCAGGAAGACCAGATCATCACGGTAGCCATGGAGAAGGCGACCGGCGCGAAGTTCACCTACATCCCCTACAAGGGCGGTGGCGAAGTGGCCGTCCAACTGGTCGGCAACCACATCGATTCCACCGTCAACAATCCGATCGAAGCGGTGGCGCAGTGGCGCGGCGGCAAGGTCAGGCCGCTCTGCGTGTTCGACGACAAGCCGATGGGCTTTGACGAGCCGATCACCGACGGCAAGGCCTGGAAGGACATCCCGACCTGCAAGTCGCAGGGGCTCGACATCGAATATCTGATGCTGCGCGGCATCTTCATGTCGCCGCGGGCCACCAAGGACCAGATCGAATACTACGTCGACCTGTTCAGGAAGGTGCGAGAGACGCCGGAATGGCAGGAGTTCATGAAGACCGGCGCCTTCAACACCACCTTCATGACCGGTGCGGACTACGCCAAATGGGTCGAGACCGAAGAGAAGCGGCACGAGCTCCTGATGAAGGAAGCCGGCTTCCTGGCCTCGAACTGAGCGGCTCGCATGAGAAGTCACGGTGGATCGGCCGGCCCCAGCCACAAGGCGGTCGAGGCCGGCGTCACGCTCGCCATCGCGCTGTTCGGGATCATCGTGATCATCGGCAGCGTGAAGGCGGGAATCAATTGGGGCGCTGAGGGGCCGCGGGCTGGATTCTTTCCGTTCTATGTCGGCCTGCTCATCGTCGCGGCCAGCGCGATGAATGTCCGCAACACGCTGCGCGAGGACGACGGCCGCGTCTTCGCCGAATGGGGCCAGCTCCGCCAGGTCATGAGCGTGGTGGTGCCGACGGCGATCTATGTCGGCGCCCTGCCCTTCATTGGCCTCTACCTCGCGTCCATGATCTTCATCGCCTGGTTCATGCGGTGGCTCGGCAAATATGGCTGGCTCACGGTGGAAGCGGTCGCGATCGGCATGCCGGTCGTGACCTATCTGATCTTCGAGCGCTGGTTCATGGTCCCCCTCCCCAAGGGGCCGATCGAGGATTGGCTCGGACTCTAACAAGAAAACTCATCCGCTGAGGGTTGCAGGACCAAGCTGGCATGGAAGAACTCGCCAATCTGTTTCACGGCTTCGCAGTCGCCCTCCAACCGTTCAACATCATGGTGATGATCCTCGGCATCGTGCTCGGGGTGATCATCGGCGTGCTGCCGGGACTGGGCGGCGCCAACGGCGTCGCGATCCTGCTGCCGCTGACCTTCAGCATGCCGCCGACCTCGGCGATCATCATGCTGTCCTGCATCTATTGGGGCGCGCTGTTCGGCGGCGCCATCACCTCGATCCTGTTCAACATCCCCGGCGAACCATGGTCGGTCGCCACCACCTTCGACGGCTACCCGATGGCGCAGCAGGGCAAGGCGGGCGAGGCGCTCACGGCAGCGTTCACCTCGTCCTTCGTCGGCGCGCTGTTCGCGGTCATCATGATCACGCTGATCGCGCCGCTGGTCGCTGGCTTCGCGCTTCAGTTCGGCCCGGCCGAGAAATTCGCCGTCTATTTTCTCGCCTTCTGCAGCTTCGTCGGCCTGAGCAAGGAGCCACCCTTCAAGACGATTGCGGCGATGATGATCGGCTTCGCACTCGCGGCTGTCGGCCTGGATTCCATCACCGGCCAGCTCCGCCTCACCTTCGGCGTCACTGAACTGCTCAACGGCTTCGACTTCCTGATCGCCGTGATCGGGCTGTTCGGCATCGGCGAGATCCTGCTCACGATGGAGGAAGGCCTGAGTTTCCGCGGCGGCAATGCGCAGATCAATCTGCGTGTCGTGCTGCACACCTGGAAGGAGATGCCGGCCTATTGGGTCACGTCGCTGCGCTCCTGCCTGATCGGCTGCTGGATGGGCATCACCCCCGCCGGCGCCACGCCGGCCTCGTTCATGAGCTACGGCATCGCCAAGCGCCTTTCCAAGCGCGGCAAGAATTTCGGCCATGGCGAGATCGAAGGCGTCGTCGCTCCGGAGACGGCAGCCCATGCGGCAGGCACGGCGGCGCTGCTGCCGATGCTGTCGCTCGGCGTGCCCGGCTCCCCCACGGCGGCGGTGCTGCTCGGCGGCCTCTTGATCTGGGGCCTGCAGCCCGGCCCGATGCTGTTCGTCGAGCAGAAGGAATTCGTCTGGGGCCTGATCGCCTCGATGTATCTCGGCAACCTCGCCGGCCTGCTCGTCGTGCTGACCTGCGTTCCGGTCTTCGCGGCGATCCTGCGCATTCCCTTCAGCATCATCGCACCGCTCATCCTCGTGCTCTGTGCCATCGGCGCCTATTCGGTGCACTCGAGCACGTTCGACGTGGTGCTGATGCTGGTGTTCGGCGTGCTCGGCTATCTGTTCAAGAAGTGCGGCTATCCGCTCGCGCCGCTGGTGCTCGCCATCGTGCTCGGCGACAAGGCCGAGGAGGCCTTCCGGCAGTCACTGCTGGGATCCCAGGGATCGCTCGCGATCTTCTTCTCCAACGGGCTGGTCGGCACCATCATGGCACTCGGGTTGATCGCGCTGTTCTGGTCGGCGATCCAGCAGGGCTACAACCGGTTGCGGGCGCTCGCCACATAAACTCGCCCTTGCTCCGATAGTTGAACTACAAATATCCTCTGCTGCGTCGTATTGTCGCTGCAACGATTTGCCTTGCTTCTGCAGGCTTTTTTCATCGATCGCTGGCCTAGCAGCGGGCACGGGCTCGATGAATCCGCTTGTTTATTGGCATATCATATACCAAACTCCGCATAGCTGTTAGGACAAGAATAGACAGCCTGGAGGAAACATGACGGACTTGGCTCACGCGGGGGCGCCCGCATCTGCAAGAGTAAGCGACGCCTATCGCTGGACGCAGCTCGCGGTTGGCGTCCTGGCGATGGTGATGATCGCCAACTATCAATATGGCTGGACCTTCTTCGTCCCGGATATCGCCAAGACCTTCGGCTGGGATCGCGCGTCGATCCAGTGGGCCTTCACCCTGTTCGTGCTGTTCGAAACCTGGCTCGTGCCGGTCGAGGGCTGGTTCGTCGACAAATACGGCCCGCGCATCGTCGTGCTCGTCGGCGGCGTGCTCTGCGCGATCGGCTGGATGATCAACGCCTACGCCACCTCGCTCAACGGCTACTATCTCGGCATGATCATCGCGGGCATCGGCGCCGGCGGCGTCTACGGCACCTGCGTCGGCAACGCGCTGAAATGGTTTCCCGACAAGCGCGGCCTCGCGGCCGGCATCACCGCGGCCGGCTTCGGCGCCGGCTCGGCGCTCACCGTCGCGCCGATCCAGGCCATGATCCGCGACTCCGGCTTCCAGACCACCTTCCTGTATTTCGGTCTCGGCCAGGGCATCATCATCGTCATCCTCGCCTTCTTCCTGTTCGCGCCCAAGGAAGGCCAGGTGCCCGCGGTCACTCAGAACACCAACCTCGTCCAGAGCCGCCGCAACTACAACCCGACCGAAGTGATCCGTCAGCCGATCTTCTGGCTGATGTACTTCATGTTCGTGATCGTCGGCGCCGGCGGCCTGATGGTGACGGCCAACCTCAAGCCGATCGCCGGCGACTGGAAGGTCGACAACATTCCGGTGACGCTGATCGGCATGACCATGACGGCGGTGACGTTCGCAGCGACCATCGACCGCGTTCTGAACGGCCTGACGCGTCCGTTCTTCGGCTGGATCTCGGACATGATCGGCCGCGAGAACACGATGTTCATCGCCTTCGGCATGGAAGGCATCGGCATCTGGGCGCTGTACATGCTGGGCCACGATCCGGTGTGGTTCGTGATCCTGTCCGGCTTCGTGTTCTTCGCCTGGGGCGAGATCTACTCGCTGTTCCCCTCGACCTGCACCGACACGTTCGGCACCAAGTTCGCCACCACCAATGCCGGCCTGCTGTACACCGCCAAGGGCACGGCAGCGCTGCTGGTGCCGATCGCGAACTACATGCAGCAGTCGTCAGGCAATTGGGACCGCGTCTTCATCATCGCGGCCGGCGCCAACATCCTGGCATCGATCCTCGCGATCGCGGTGCTCAAGCCCTGGCGGAGGGTCGTGGTGCAGAAATCGACGCTCTGACGCGCCCCTTCGCGCTGCAACAAAAATAAAAAAGAACGCTTCCAGATTGACGACGCTCGGCATTTTGCCGAGCGTTTTCTTTTGCTTGGCGGACGATTTCGGTCTCGTTGCAAAGCAACATGTCGCACCCTGTGTCGCAGGCCATATTGCAGACTGGAATATATTATACCAGAATGACTTCGTGCGCAGATGAGGAGCGCGCTCGCAGCGGCATCCTCCAAGAGAGCGCGTTAGGGAGGACACATGGTTTCCAGCACAGAGGCGACACCGCCTGTCCAGGCACAGTCCAGCGGCTTCCGCTGGCTCCAGCTCGCGATGGGCATCATCTGCATGGCGATGATCGCCAACCTGCAATATGGCTGGACACTGTTCGTCGATCCGATCGACGCGAAGTTTCACTGGGGTCGCACGGCGATCCAACTGGCCTTCACGATCTTCGTCGTCACCGAAACCTGGCTCGTGCCGGTCGAGGCCTGGTTCGTCGACAAATACGGCCCGCGCCTCGTCATCATGTTCGGTGCCGTCATGATCTCGCTGGCATGGGTGCTGAACTCCTACGCCGACTCGCTCACCCTGCTCTACGCCGGCGCCGTCATCGGCGGCATCGGCGCCGGTGCGGTCTACGGCACCTGCGTCGGCAATGCGCTGAAATGGTTTCCCGACCGCCGCGGCCTCGCCGCCGGCGCCACCGCCGCCGGCTTCGGCGCGGGCGCCGCGCTCACCGTCGTGCCGATCGCCAGCATGATCGCCTCGAGCGGCTATCAGAGCGCCTTCTTCACCTTCGGCATCGGCCAGGGCCTGATCGTGTTCGTGCTCGCGATCTTCCTGCGGCCGCCGACCCACGCCGCGCCTGCGCGCAAGAAGCAGCTCAACCTGCCGCAGAGCAAGATCGACTACACGCCGCCGCAGGTGCTGCGCACGCCGATCTTCTGGATCATGTATCTGGTGTTCGTGATGGTGGCCTCCGGCGGCCTGATGACCGCAGCCCAGATCGCCCCGATCGCGCACGACTTCAAGATCGCCAACGAGCCGGTGTCGCTCGCCGGCTTCCAGATGGCGGCACTGACGTTTGCGATCTCGCTCGATCGAATCTTCGACGGCTTCGGCCGTCCGGTGTTCGGCTGGATCTCGGATACGATCGGCCGCGAGCACACCATGTTCATCGCCTTCGGCACCGCCGCTTTGATGCTGCTGACGCTGGCGAATTACGGCCACAACCCGATCGTGTTCGTGCTCGCGACCGCGGTCTATTTCGGCGTGTTCGGCGAGATCTACAGCCTGTTCCCGGCGACCTCGGGCGATACGTTCGGCAGCAAATATGCCGCGACCAACAACGGCATGCTCTACACCGCGAAGGGCACCGCCTCGCTCCTGGTCCCGCTCGCGAGCCTCGTCTCCGCCAAGTATGGCTGGCAGGCCGTGTTCGTGATCGGCGTTGCGCTGAACGCGACGGCGGCGCTGATGGCGCTGTTCGTGATCAAGCCGCTGCGCCGCGCCTTCATCCTCGGCAAGGAGGCGGCGGTCACCCAGCCTGCGGCGCAGGACGTTCGCACCACGGCGTAAATCACCCGCTTCTTCCCGCGACTGCAGGAGGCGCATCCCCATGCGCCTCCTTTTCTTTTTTTCTTTTGGCGCGCCGTGCATGCCAGATGCCAATCCGAGCATACATTTGACAGCATCGCTGACCTTATTTTCCAGACATCTGCCCAGAAAACATCAAGATCCCAATTGACTTCTGGCATAACGTATACCAGACTTCCTTCTGTTCAAGACAACAAACGGGAGGGTGCCATGAAAGTCGGAGACATCCTGCGCAACAAGACGGCGCGCGTGATCACGGTGCGAATGAATGAGACCGTCGGCGTCGCGGCGCAGTTGATGCGCGCCAGCAATGTCAGCGCCCTCGTCGTGAAGGACGTCGTCCGCACGGAAGGCAACACCGCCGCCGGCATGTTCACCGAGCGCGACGTGGTGCGCGCCATCGCCGAGCACGGCGCCGCCGGCGTCACCATGAAGGTCTCGCAGTTGATCTCGCCGCAGCGGCTGATCTCCTGCAGCACTGAGGACACGCTCGAGCACGTGCGGCATCTGATGAACGTGCATCACATCCGCCACCTCCCGGTCATCGTCGACTTCGCGCTCGCCGGCGTCATCAGCATGCGCGACGTCTCCAGCGCCTTCGACGAAGCGGAAGCTCCCGTCGCCGCCTGACGCGTCCAGCCCGGTCAGCGGAACCGGTTCATCCCCCAGGGAGTCTTGTCGGAGCAGCGCGCCGCCTGTTAGGCGGTGCGCTGAGAACAGCAGCACAGTAAGGTCGCCGCTCATTCTGACCGATAGGATTCCTCGCGATGAAAGCCTATGTCTACGGCGCCCAGGGCGCCGCGATCACCGATATCGCCAAGCCCACGCCGAAGGGCACGCAGGTCCTGGTCCGCGTGCGCGCCTGCGGCCTCAATCGCGCCGATCTCGGCATGACGAAGGGGCATGTGCATGGCGCCGCCGGCGGCGTCGGCACGGTGCTCGGCATGGAATGGGCCGGCGAGGTCGCCGAGCTCGGTCCCGACGCCAGGGGCGTGAAGATCGGCGACAAGGTGATGGGCTCGGGCAGCGCGGCGTTCGCCGAATACACTCTCGCCGACCACGGCCGTCTGTTCCACGCGCCGTCGAACATGAATTTCGACGAGGCCGCCACGCTGCCGATCGCGTTGACCACGATGCACAACGCCGTCGTCACCAACGGCGCTTTGCAGCCGGGCCAGCGCGTGCTGGTGCAGGGTGCGAGCTCCGGCGTCGGCCTGATGGCGATGCAGATCGCCAAGCTCAAGGGCGCCTCGCTGGTGGTGGGCTCCTCGACCGATGCGATGCGCCGCGGACGGCTCAACGAGTTCGGCGCCGATCTCGCCATCGACTCCAGCGATCCCGCCTGGGTCGATCAGGTGCTGCAGGCGACCAACGGCGAGGGCGTCGATCTGATCATCGACCAGGTGTCCGGCAAGGTCGCCAATCAGAACCTCGCCGCGACCAAGGTCCTCGGCCGCATCGTCAATGTCGGCCGGCTCGGCGGCACCCATGCCGACTTCAACTTCGACCTGCACGCGGCGCGCCGCATCACCTACGTCGGCGTCACCTTCCGCACCCGTTCGATCGAGGAGATCCGTACGATCTTCGACGAGGTGAAAAAGGACATCTGGAGTGCGGTCGAGCAGCGCACGCTGCGGCTGCCGATCGACCGCGTCTTCGCCTTCGACGACATTGGCGCGGCGTTCGCGCACATGGAGGCGAACAAGCATCTCGGCAAGATCGTGGTGACCTTGTGAACGCAACCTTCTGAGATTTAGAAGCACTCGAAACAGCGCGCGGTCCGCGCCCATGGACCGCGCGATCCCGGCTTTCATGGTGCGGCCTCGGCTGCTACATCCGCCGCCATGAGAGACGCCGCCTCCCATGTCGATTCCGGGAAAACCCGTGTCGCCGCGATCTCGATCGCGGCGAGCGCCAGCATGGCCGCGGCGAAGTTCATCGTCGGCATCCTGATCGGCAGCCTCGCGCTCGTCTCCGAGGCCCTGCACAGCGCCGTCGACGTCGTCGCCACCGTGATCACCTGGATGGTGGTTCGGGTATCGGACCGGCCGGCCGACGACGAGCATCATTACGGCCATGGCAAGCTGGAGAGCCTGTCGGCGCTCGGCGTCATCGCCCTGCTCTACGTGCTGGCCGGCGGCGTGCTGGTGGAATCCGTCAGCCGGCTGCGCGAGGCGGCGCCGCCGCCGTCGCTGTCGGCGATTCCGTTCGTGGTGCTGCTGGTCGACATCGCCGTCAACTTCTGGCGCGCCCGCGCGCTGCACCGCGCCGCGCACGAGACCCACAGCCAGGCGCTCGCCGCCGACGCACTGCATTTCGCCTCCGACGTGCTCGGCTCGATTGCCGTCATCGGCGGCCTGGTCCTCACCGCGTTCGGGTTCTGGTGGGGGGATTCCGCCGCCGCGGTCGCGGTCGCCCTGATGATCTCGGTGCTCGGCCTGCGGCTGGCGCGCTCCACCGTAGAAACACTGCTCGACCGTGCACCAGAGGGCGCGGCCGAAAAGGCGCGCGCCGCGATCCGTTCGATCAACGGCGTCGTCGATGTCGAGCGGCTGCGGGTCCGGCTCGTCGGCGCAACGCATTTTGTCGACGCCACGGTGCAGGTGCCGCGCACCTACCCGATCGACCGTGTGCACGAGATCAAGCGCGATGCGCAGGCCGCGGTCGATGCCAGCCTGTCCGGCGCCGACGTCACCTTCACGACGGTGCCGGTCGCGCTCAGCAACGAGAGCGTGCGCGAGCGCATCATGGTGATCGCGCGCAATTCCGGCCTCGCGATCCATCACGTCACCGTCCACGACGTCGGCGGCCGCCTGATCGTCGCGATCGACCTCGAGGTCGACGGCGACATGAGCCTGTTCGCGGCGCATGCGATCGCGCACGAGCTGGAACGCAGCATCCGCGACGAATTCGGCGCCGACGTCGAGGTCGACACCCATATCGAGCCGCTCGAACCCGAGCTGCCATTCGGCGTCGACGCGCCGGCGCAGCGGATCGCCGAGATCGCCGCCGCCCTGCAGCGTCTCGCCGCCGAGACCGACATGTACGACGTGCACAATGTCCGCGTCCGCAACACCGAGGCCGGCGAGATCGTCAACTTCCACTGCCGCGCGGCGCCGTCGATGAGCGTGCTGAAGGTGCACGACAATGTCGACCACATCGAGCGCGGGGTGCGTCGCGCCTTCCCGAGCGTCAAGCGCGTCATCAGTCACGCCGAGCCGCCGCACGGCTGAAGCCTGAACGTCATGCTGCGTTCCCGCTTCGGACTCACTCTGCCGGCTTTTCGCCATGGCAATTCCGCATTGGATAAGATTTATTAGCTTTTGCCAAATCGTTGACTCTCGACAGCCCGAGAAATCTGGATTCAAATCAACTTGATTCGGAAGCGGCTGGGGCTCTTTCGAAATTCGGGTATCCAAGAAGTTTCGGGGGTCTACAGCATGGCGCGTGCGCATGCCGCGAACGCGTGCGTCCAATCTTCTGATTCCATCAAGGGGTTGGCGCAATCGATCGCGAAACCGGCCTATCAAAGGCTGCTGACTGCTGAGCCGGTATTGCGTCGTGCTGTCCCTACTTTGATCATCGCCTTTCTCGTCACCATCTGTCTCGGCGCCTTCGTCCAGGTGCTCGACCAGAGCCGTCAGAAGCGCGGCGCGACCAAGCGCGACCTGGCCGCGATCTCCGACCTGCTCGCCGACCGTATCGGTCATCTGGCGACGCGCCCGGACCGCATCGCCCACATCGAGCATCTGCAGAGCCTGCTGCCCGACCTGATCCCCGCCTGGGGAGCGGCGGCCGGACGCCACGTGATCGTCACCGGCGCCGACCACCGCATCCTGGCCCGGGTTCCGGTCGACGCCGCGCTCGGCGAGAACGACCGCATCCTCGATCTGATCTCGACCGCGCAGCTCTTGGCCACGCCCGGCCTGCAGGGCGCGGTCACCGAGATCACCTTGCCGAACGGCCGTCCGGCCTTCGCAGTGTCGCAGTTGATCAAGGCGCTGCCCGGCCGCGTCGTCGTGATCCAGGAGAAGCTCGAGCCGATCTGGGGCTCGGACGCCGCGCTCTCGGTGACCCTGTCGGCGACGACGGGCTTCGTCGTGCTGATCCTGGGCTTCGCCTTCCACTGGCAGTCGACCCGCGCCCGCGAGGGCGACCTGATCAACGACGCCGTGCGCGGCCGCATCGACACCGCGCTCAATCGCGGCCGCTGCGGGCTGTGGGACTGGGACCTGTCGCGCGGGCGCATCTTCTGGTCGAACTCGATGTTCGCGATGCTCGGCCTGGAGAACCGCACCGACCTCCTCACCTTCGGCGAGGTCAACGCGCTGGTGAACTCGGACGACATCGACCTGTTCGAGATCGCCGACCAGCTCGTCGCCGGCGACATCCACCAGATCGACCAGAGCTTCCGGATGCGCCACACCGAGGGCCACTGGATCTGGCTGCGGGTTCGCTGCGAGCTCAGCCAGGGCACCTCAGATTCCGGCCTGCACCTGATCGGCATCGCGGTCGACGTCACCGAGCAGAAGAGCCTGGTCGAGAAGACCGTCGAGGCCGACCTGCGCCTGCGCGACGCGATCGAGACGATCTCGGAAGCCTTCGTGCTGTGGGACGCCAACAACCGGCTGGTGCTGTGCAACTCGCACTTCCAGAAGCTGCACAAGCTGCCGGACTCCGCCGTGATCCCCGGCACCTCCTATGAGACCGTCATCGAGGTCGGCAAGATGCCGGAGATCCGCACCCGGCTGCACGACCACAGCCAGCAGGCGCCGGGCGGCCGTACCTTCGAGGCGCAGCTCGACGACGGCAGCTGGCTGCACATCTCCGAGCGCCGCACCAAGGACGGCGGCTACGTCTCGGTCGGCACCGACATCACCCGCATCAAGGAGCACGAGCAGAAGCTCGTCGACAACGACCTGCGCCTGCGCGCCACGGTCATCGACTTGCAGCGCTCGCAGAGCGCGCTGGAACGCCAGGCGATCGAGCTCGCCGACCTCGCCGAGAAGTACTCGCAGGAAAAGACCCGCGCCGAGGAAGCCAACCAGACCAAGTCGAAATTCCTCGCCAATATGAGCCACGAGCTGCGCACGCCGCTCAACGCCATCATCGGCTTCTCCGAGATCATGGGCAGCGGCATGTTCGGCTCGCTCGGCTCGGAAAAGTACCAGGAGTACTGCCACGACATCCTGACCTCGGGTCAATATCTGCTCGAGGTGATCAACGACATCCTCGACATGTCGAAGATCGAGGCCGGCCGCATGAAGCTCGACATGGAGCCGCTCGACCTCGCCAAGACGCTGGCGGAATCGCTGCGCGTCGTCTCCGGTCGCGCCTTGGACAAGAGCCTCGTGCTCGACGCCGACATCGGAGGCAGCATCCCGGTCGTCGCCGACCGTCGCGCCACCAAGCAGATCATGGTCAACCTGCTGTCGAACGCGGTGAAGTTCACCCCCGAAGGCGGCCGTGTCACGATGCGGAGTCGCGTGTTCGAGGACAAGGTCGTGCTCATCATCGCCGACACCGGCATCGGCATCCCTGCGCATTCGCTGGCGCGCCTCGGCCGCCCGTTCGAGCAGGTCGAGAGCCAGATGACCAAGACTTATCACGGCTCCGGGCTCGGCCTCGCCATCGCCCGCTCGCTGGCCCAGTTGCACGGCGGCTCGATGCGGCTGCGCTCGCGGCTGGAGCACGGCACCGTCGTGCGCGTGACCCTGCCCCGCGACGCGTACAAGGCCACGGCGAGCATCTCGGTCGCGGCGTGAGCGCGGCGGCCGTACTGCCGTAGCGTGGGCACTTTGCCCACCCTACGGCAACATCATCAAATCGGATTCACATCTCAAAGAGATTGCACTTCAGGATCAGGCCCCACAGGCATGACAGCGCTTTCGCGTGACGGATGACGCCCGAGGCATGCGATCGGCTTGCCCTTCGGACATGCAACGCCGACGCAGGACGCAGGCGGATGACGGCATCATGACGTCGCTTCGTGCCTAGTCAGCAACATTGGCGGAACGCGGTATTGACGCACCTGCACGTCAGCAACTAAGGCAGTTGCTCCAAGATCTGGAGTACCGCGCGTGATCATTGCCTTCATCGTTGCCGCCTTCGCCTATCGCTTTGCCATGCTGGGCGTCTCGATCCGCAACGAAAAACGGCTGCGCGCCGACGGCGCAACCGAATACGGCGCATCCGTGTCGCGCTGGTTGGCCATCGCACATGTCGCTTTCTATCTCGCCGCGACGGCCGAGGGCCTCGTCCGGGATGCGCCGCTCGACGCCGTCAGCATCATCGGGTTCGTAATCTATCTGTTCGGCGCGGTGATGCTGCTTGTGGTGTCGCAATTGCTCGGCCGCCTCTGGACCGTCAAGCTGATGCTCGCGCGCGACCACGCGCTGGTGACCCATCCGCTGTTCCGGATCGTGCGCCACCCGAACTACTTCCTCAACATCCTGCCCGAGCTGATCGGCTACGCGCTGACCCTGCACGCCTATCTCACGCTCGTGGCCGGCCTGATCATCTATGCCGTGCCACTGACCTTGCGGATCCGGCAGGAGGAGAAGATCATGCGGGAGCAATTTGCTGCATACTGAGCGGAGCTAGCCGCTCCGCGAGTTCGCCGCGCGGACCGCAACTTTCACCAAGTCCGACGCTCGACGCCCGTGCAAGGGTTCGGTGACCATCATCGTACCCAAGGGAGCATCGCGATGCTGAAGCGGATCTGGCACGGCTGGACCACGGCGGCGGATGCCGATGCCTATGAGGACCTGCTGCGGTCAACGATCTTTCCAGGGATCATCGATCGGAAGATCGAGGGATTTCTGAGCATCGAGCTGCTGCGCAGGCCGCTCGAAGACGAGGTCGAATTCGTGACGATCATGACCTTCGCCGATCCGACGGCGGTGGTTCGCTTCGCGGGTCCGGCGCATGACGCGGCGGTGGTCCCGGCCGCGGCGCGGAAGCTGCTCAGCCGCTATGACGGCCATGCCGCGCATTATGAGTTGAAGGCCACGCGCCACGCGCAAGGTCAGAGTTCAGCGACCGCATGAGAGCCCGAAGTCTGCCGATGACGCCGGCGAGGTCGGCGACGACGCCGGCCGTCGCCACCGCAGCAACCTGGATGGCTACTCTGCGCTCGCAATGACGAGAGGAGACAGTGTGCGCCATCCTGGCGAGCGCAGCGCTGCGCCAGCGGCAACTCCGCGGACGCGCGCCTCACGCCTGCAGGCTGGGCGCGACCTCGCGGGCGATCTGGACCAGCGCCGCGATCAGCGGGGTCATCGGGTCACGCTGCGGGATGACCAGGCCGATCTGGTAGTTGATGACGGGATCGACGATCGGGATCGAGCGCACCTTGTCGGCGAGGCCGAGCGTTTCGGCGAGCTTGGCCGGCATCACGCTGGCCCAGCGGCCGGTCTTGACATGGGTGTACAGCACCAGCAGCGAGTTCGACGTCAGCGTCGGCGTCACCTCGTTGCCGGCGGCCTTCAGAGCGCGGTCGATGATGCGGCGGTTCTGCATGTCCGGGGTCAGGAGGCACAGCGGCACCTGCCCGACCTCCTGCCAGGTCACCTGATCGCGATCGCCGAACATCGCGTCGGGCGCGGTCAGCAGCCGGTAGCTCTCGTTGTAGAGCGGGATGGTTCTGACACGGCCGATCGGCTCGTTCTCGATGTAGGTCAGCCCGGCGTCGACCTCCAGGTTCTCCAGCAGCCCCAGCACGTCGGCCGACGTGCACGACATGATGCGGAACCGGACCTCCGGATGCTTGGCGCGGAACGGCGTCGTCAGCGACGCCACCATGCCGAGCACCGTCGGCACCGCCGCGATCCGGATCTCGCCCGATAGCTTGTCCTTGAGCCCGTTGATCTCCTGGCGCATCGCGCGGAAGTCGCCGACGATGCGGCGCGCCCAGTCGAGCGTGCGCTCACCCTCCGGCGTAAAGCCCTGGAACCTGGAACCGCGCTGCACCAGCATGACGCCGAGGATCTCCTCGAGCTGCTTGATGCTGGTCGACATCGTCGGCTGGGTCACGCCGCAGGCCTCGGCCGCGCGGCCGAAATGACGCTCCTTGGCCAGCGCCAGCAGCAGTTCGAGCTTGTCAATCAAGAGGTCGGCCTTCCAGCGGTTGAAGGGCCCAGTTCCGCACGTTTTCGGCGGTGCGGGCCACGGAGAAACCTATCACGGCGCGGAGGGCCCGGACACGGTAAAACGCGGCCGCAAGCCGGTCGCGCGAGCGCCCGTTTTTCGTCAACTTCTAGCTATCTCTCGATTGCGTTTCGCTATCGCAGCACGGGACTGCTTTATTGATATCTTGAGCAATTCCAATTTGGATGTGCGAAACGCTTGCAACGCAGAATCGGGATCAGGATGACGCCGGTGTACGAGACGTGGGAGGCGGCGCGCGGCGCCGAAATCATCGCCCAACATAGCGGGATGGAGGGAGCAACCTTGCCCATCCTCCATGCGTTGCAGGAGACGTTCGGCCATGTGCCGGAGGATGCCATTCCGATGATCGCATCCGCTCTGAACCTCTCGCGCGCCGAGGTTTACGGCGTGTTCACGTTCTACCATGATTTCCGGGCCAAGAAGGCCGGTCGTCACGTGCTGAAGCTGTGCCGCGCCGAGGCCTGCCAGGCCGCCGGCGGCGATGCGCTCGCGGCGCGCGCCGAAGCGAAGCTCGGCATCTCCATCGGCAACACCACGGCCGATGAGCGCGTCACGCTCGAGCCGATCTACTGTCTCGGCCTGTGCGCAACCGCGCCGTCGGCCATGCTCGATGGCCGCCTGGTGGGCCGGCTCGACGAAGCCCGGATCGATGCTCTCGTCTCGGAGGCCCAGCGATGAGCGTGCGTCTTTTTGTCCCGTGTGATGCCGGCGCCCTCGCCGTCGGCGCCGATGAGGTTGCCCACGCGCTGCACAAGGCGGCGCTGGAGCGGAAGGTCGATATTGAAGTCGTACGCAACGGCTCGCGTGGGTTGTACTGGCTCGAGCCGCTGGTCGAGCTGGAGACGGCGCAGGGCCGCTTCGGCTTCGGACCGGTGACGGCAGACGACGTGCCGTCCCTGCTCGATGCGATCGTCGCCGACAAGCCGCACAAGCTCTCGCTCGGCCTGACCGAGGAGATCCCGTGGCTGAAGCGGCAGACCCGCCTCACCTTCGCCCGCTGCGGCATCATCGATCCGCTGTCGCTCGACGACTACCGCGCCCATGGCGGCTACAAGGGCCTGACCCGCGCCCTGACGCTGACGCCCGATGCTGTGATCGCCGAGGTCACGACCTCGGGCCTGCGCGGCCGCGGCGGCGCAGGCTTCCCGACCGGCATCAAATGGAAGACGGTGGCGCAGACCGCGGCCGACCGCAAATACGTCATCTGCAACGCCGACGAGGGCGACAGCGGCACCTTCGCCGACCGCATGCTGATGGAAGGCGATCCCTTCGTGCTGATCGAAGGCATGACCATCTGCGGCATCGCGGTGGGCGCCACCAAGGGCTACATCTACACGCGCTCGGAATATCCGCACGCGATCGCGACCATGACCAAGGCGATCGAGATCGCCAGGAAGGCCGGCCTGCTCGGCGACAAGATTGCGGGCTCCAACGCCACGTTCGAGTTGGAGGTGCGCACCGGCGCCGGCGCCTATGTCTGCGGCGAAGAGACCGCGCTGATGGAGAGCCTGGAGGGCAAGCGCGGCATCGTCCGCGCCAAGCCGCCGCTGCCCGCCCATCATGGCCTGTTCGGCAAGCCGACCGTCGTGAACAACCTGCTGTCGTTCGCCGCCATCCCCTTCATCCTCGATGAGGGCGCCAAGGCCTATGCCGATTTCGGCATGGGACGCTCGCGCGGCACGATGCCGATCCAGATCGCCGGCAACGTCAAGTTCGGCGGCCTGTTCGAGACCGCGTTCGGCATCACGCTGGGCGAGTTGGTCGACGACATCGGCGGCGGCACCTTCACCGGCCGCCCGGTCCGTGCCGTGCAGGTCGGAGGCCCGCTCGGCGCCTACTTCCCCCGCGCCCTGTTCGACACGCCGTTCGACTACGAGGCGTTCGCCGCCAAGGACGGCCTGATCGGCCATGGCGGCATCGTCGTGTTCGACGACAGCGTCGACATGTCGAAGCAGGCCCGCTTCGCGATGGAGTTCTGCGCCATCGAATCCTGCGGCAAGTGCACGCCGTGCCGTATCGGCTCGACGCGCGGCGCCGAGACCATCGACAAGATCCGCCGCGGCGAGCGCGTCGCCGAAAACATCGCCCTGGTCGAAGACCTCTGCGGCACCATGAAGCTCGGATCGCTCTGTGCACTCGGCGGCTTCACGCCCTACCCTGTGCTCTCGGCGCTGAAGCACTTCCGCGAAGATTTCGGCCCCCAGCAGCCGCGCTTGCAGGCTGCGGAATAAGATATCGGGAACAAGGACACCGACCATGTCGCTCATCCACGAAACCGATTACGGCACACCGCTCTCCAAGTCCGAAAAGATGGTCACGCTCACCATCGACGGCCAGAGCATCACCGTTCCCGAGGGCACCTCGATCATGCGCGCGGCCATGGAGGCCGGAACGCAGATCCCGAAGCTGTGCGCGACCGACATGGTCGACGCGTTCGGCTCGTGTCGCCTCTGCCTCGTCGAGGTCGAAGGCCGCGCCGGCACCCCGGCCTCCTGCACCACGCCGGTGGCCGCGGGCCTCGTCGTCCACACCCAGACCGAGCGGCTGAAGAAGCTGCGCAAGGGCGTGATGGAGCTCTACATCTCCGACCATCCGCTCGACTGTCTGACCTGCGCTGCCAATGGCGATTGCGAGCTGCAGGACATGGCCGGCGCGGTTGGCCTGCGCGACGTGCGCTACGGCAACCAGGGTGAGAACCACGTGTTCGCCGACGCCTGCGGCGAGGCCAATCCGGCCTGGCTGCCGAAGGACGAGTCGAACCCCTATTTCACCTACGATCCCTCCAAGTGCATCGTCTGCTCGCGCTGCGTCCGCGCCTGCGAGGAAGTGCAAGGCACGTTCGCGCTGACCATCTCCGGCCGCGGCTTCGACAGCCGGGTGTCGCCGGGCATGAGCGAGAGCTTCCTCGGTTCGGAATGCGTGTCGTGCGGCGCTTGCGTGCAGGCCTGCCCGACTGCGACGCTTACCGAGAAGAGCGTGATCGAGATCGGCCAGCCGGAGCATTCGGCGGTCACCACCTGCGCCTATTGCGGCGTCGGCTGCGCCTTCAAGGCGGAGATGCGCGGCGAGGAAGTCGTGCGCATGGTGCCGTACAAGGATGGCAAGGCCAATCGCGGCCATTCCTGCGTCAAGGGCCGCTTCGCCTATGGCTATGCGACCCACAAGGAGCGCATCCTCAAGCCGATGATCCGCGAGACCATCGACCAGCCCTGGCGCGAGGTCTCCTATGACGAGGCCTTCAAGTTCGCCGCCGACAAGCTGCGCGGCATCCAGGCCAAATACGGCCGCGACTCGATCGGCGGCATCACCTCGTCCCGCTGCACCAACGAAGAAACCTATCTGGTGCAGAAGCTGATCCGCGCCGGCTTCGGCAACAACAATGTCGACACCTGCGCCCGCGTCTGCCACTCGCCGACCGGCTACGGCCTTGCCACCACCTTCGGCACCTCCGCCGGCACGCAGGACTTCGACTCGGTCGAGGACAGCGACGTCATCATGGTGATCGGCGCCAACCCGACCGATGCGCATCCGGTGTTCGGCTCGCGCATGAAGAAGCGGCTGCGCCAGGGCGCCAAGCTGATCGTCGTCGATCCGCGCAAGATCGACCTCGTGAAGTCGGCGCACGTCAAGGCCGACTATCATCTGCCGCTGCTGCCCGGCACCAATGTCGCGATCCTGACTGCGCTGGCCCATGTGATCGTCACCGAAGGCCTCGTCAACGAGACCTTCGTGCGCGAGCGCTGCGACTGGAGCGAGTTCCAGGACTGGGCCGAGTTCGTCGCGCTGGAGAAGAACAGCCCCGAGGCGATCGCCAGCATTTCCGGCGTGGACCCGGAAGCGATCCGCGGCGCGGCCCGGCTCTACGCCAAGGGCGGCAACGGCGCGATCTACTACGGCCTCGGCGTGACCGAGCACAGCCAGGGCTCGACCACGGTGATCGCGATCGCCAACCTCGCGATGGCGACCGGCAATATCGGCCGCCGCGGCGTCGGCGTGAACCCGCTGCGCGGCCAGAACAACGTGCAGGGCTCGTGCGACATGGGCTCGTTCCCGCACGAGCTGCCGGGCTACCGCCACATCTCGGGCGACGCGGTGCGCGACCAGTTCGAGGCGATGTGGAACGTCAAGCTCAACCCTGAGCCCGGCCTGCGCATCCCGAACATGTTCGACTCCGCGATCGAAGGCACCTTCATGGGCCTCTACGTGCAGGGCGAGGACATCCTGCAGTCGGATCCCAACACCACGCATGTGGTGCAGGCGCTATCGTCGATGGAATGCGTCATCGTGCAGGACCTGTTCCTGAACGAGACCGCCAACTACGCCCACGTGTTCCTGCCGGGCTCGACCTTCCTCGAGAAGGACGGCACCTTCACCAACGCCGAGCGCCGCATCCAGCGGGTGCGCAAGGTGATGACCCCGCTCAACGGCATGGCCGACTGGGAGGTGACGATCGGTCTCGCCAAGGCGATGGGCTTCGAGATGAAGTACAATCACCCGTCCGAGATCATGGACGAGATCGCGGCGCTGACGCCGACCTTCGCCGGCGTCTCCTATCAGAAGCTCGAGGAGATGGGATCGGTGCAGTGGCCCTGCAACGAGAAGAATCCCGAGGGTTCGCCGATCATGCATGTCGACGGCTTCGTCCGCGGCAAGGGCAAGTTCGTGGTCACGGAGTATGTCGCGACCGACGAGCGCACCGGCCCGCGCTTCCCGCTCCTGCTCACCACGGGGCGCATCCTGTCGCAGTACAATGTCGGCGCCCAGACGCGGCGCACCGAGAACGTGGTGTGGCATGGCGAGGACGTGCTGGAGATCCATCCGCACGATGCCGAGCAGCGCGGCATCCGCGACGGCGACTGGGTGCGGCTGACCAGCCGCGCCGGCGAGACCACGCTGCACGCGCTGATCTCCGAGCGCGTCGCCCCCGGCGTGGTCTACACCACCTTCCACCATCCGCTGACCCAGGCCAACGTCATCACCACGGACTATTCGGACTGGGCCACCAACTGTCCGGAGTACAAGGTCACGGCAGTGCAGGTGTCGCAGTCCAACGGACCGTCGGACTGGCAGAAAGCCTATGACGAGCAGGCCCGCAACTCGCGCCGCATCGCCCCGGTCGTGGAGGCAGCGGAGTAGCATGACCGATGCAGTGCGCATCGCGGATCGTCTGGTCTGGCGCGACGGAGCCCTCACCGAGGGCCACCGCCGCGTGCCGGAGGAGACCGCGGTCGCACTGACCTACAATGGCGGCACCCAGGCCGTCATGATGGCGACGCCGCAAGACCTCCGCGACTTCGCCATCGGCTTCAGCCTGAACGAAGGTCTCGTCACGAGCCGAGACGACATCATCTCTCTCGACGTCGTCGAGCTGGATGACGGCATCGAGCTCAGGATGTGGCTGCCCGACGCGCAGGCCGAACGCTTGGCCGAGCGCCGCCGCAACATCGCCGGCCCCACCGGCTGCGGCCTGTGCGGCATCGATTCGGTCAGCGAAGCGGTGCGGCCGGCGGCGCATGTCCCGGACGGCCGGCGTTTCGCTCCGCGCGACGTCATGGCGGCGCTTGAGGCCATCGAGCCGCTGCAGAAGCTCAATCACGAGACCCGCGCGGTGCATGCCGCGGCGTTCTGGACTCCCGCGCGCGGCATCGTCGGCTTGCGCGAGGATGTCGGCCGCCACAACGCGCTCGACAAGCTCGCTGGCCACCTCGCGCAAACGCGCTGTGCGGCGAGCGAGGGCATCGTGATCCTGACGAGCCGCGTCTCGGTCGAACTGGTGCAGAAGGCTGCTGCCATGGGCGCACCCATCATGGTCGCGGTCTCCGCCCCGACCGCGCTCGCCATTCGCATGGCCGAGGCCGCCGGCATCACGCTGATTGCGGTGGCCCGCAACGACGGCTTCGAAATCTTCACCCATCCCGAACGGATCGTCGCGAGCGCCGAGACCGGCGCGCGATCAACACAGACGGACAACACCCATGTCGCATAACCCCTCCGAGCGCCTCGTCTACATGGCCAACCAGATCGGCAAGTTCTTCCAGAGCCAGGGACAGGAGAAGGAGGTCGCCGGCGTCGCCGAGCACATCAAGAAGTTCTGGGATCCGCGCATGCTCAAGACGATCTATGCGCACCACGACGCCGGCGGCGCCGGCCTCGACCCGGCGGTGAAGGAAGCGATCGGCCGGCTGAAAGATGCCGCGGTCGCCAAGGAAAAGGCATAGGCGGCCGGCCGTCCTACCGCGCGGCTGGTCGGGTCATCCCTCCACGAGTGCGGTGAACACGCGCCGCACTTCGGTCTGCGTTTCGCGCAGCCGCGCCTCGAGCGCCGAGAAATCCGGCGCGTCGCCCGCCCGGGCCATCACCCGCAGCAGGTCCTCGCCGGCCTGATCCGGCTTGAACTTGTCGCTGACGCACAGCCGCACGATCTGCGTCAGATCGTGATACAGCCGCGCGGCCTGACGCAGGATCACGGCTTCAGCGCGCGGCAGCACGCCGAGCCGCTCGGCATTGTCGAGCACCGCAAGCGTGCTGACATCGAGAATCTCCGGCGTCGTCGCGGCATGGACGAGCTGCAGATATTGCGCGACGAAGTCGATGTCGACCATGCCGCCGGCGGCGTGCTTGAGGTCCCACAGATCGGCCTCGCCCTTCTCGGCCGCGATCGCGCGGCGCATGTCGGCGACGTCGCGCGCGATCGCGCTCCTGTCGCGCGGACGCTGCAGCGCGGCCTGGATGATCTCCTCGATCCGGGCCCGAAACGCCGGCGACGCCGAGATCACCCGTGCCCGCGTCAGCGCCATGTGCTCCCAGGTCCACGCCTCCTGCTCCTGGTAATGCGCAAAGGAGTCGATGTGCGAGGCCAGCGGGCCGGCGCGGCCCGACGGCCGCAGCCGCATGTCGATGTCGTAGAGCACGCCGTAATTGGTGCGCGAGGTGAAGGCCGAGATCAGCCGCTGGGTGAAGCGCGCGAAGTAGTGCGCGCCCTGCAGCGAGCGCTCGCCGTCGGAATCCGGCGCATCGCCATCGAAGTCGTAGAGCAGGATCAGGTCGAGATCGGACGAAGCCGTCATTTCGCGCGCGCCGAGCCGCCCCATCGCGACGATCGCGGTCTCCTGGCCCTTGATGCGGCCGTGCTGGGCGGCGAAGCGCTCCGTCACGAGATCATGCACGGTGTGCACGATGCCCTCGGCGACGTCGGCGAACGCGGTGCCGGCCTGCTGCGCCGACACCGTGCCGGAGAGGATGCGCGTGCCGATTAGGAACAGGCTCTCCTGACCGAACAGCCTGAGACGATCGAGAAACTCCTCATAGGTCCCGGCATCCTTTAGCGTCGACGCCAGCCGCTCTGACAATTCGCGCCGGTCGGGAATCGCGCCGAAGAAGCGCGGATCGATCAGGCCGTCCATCAGCCGCGGCTGCCGCGCCAGCATGTCGCCGAGCCGGGGCGCCGCCCCGAGCACGAGCGCGACGAGCGCCACGAGGTCGCGGTTCTGCCCGAGCAGGGTGATCAGGCGGCCGCCGAGTTGCAGCGCCTGCAGGAAGCGGTCGAAGGCCACGACGGCGCGATCCGGCTCGTCGGCATGCGCGAGGCCATCGATCAGCGCGGGCAGGAAATCGGTGAACGCGGTGCGCGTCGCATCCGTGCGGAACACGCGGTACTCGCCCGCCAGCCATTGCTGCAGGGTCTTGGCGACCATCACCGGATCGCGGAAGCCCAATCCGGCAAGATGCTCCATCAGGCGCGGCTCGTCGGGACCGGCGCCGTAGTTCACCGCCGGCAGGCTGACGGTGCCGGTGGGATCGCCCTCGAACAGCCGGGCGTAGTGTCCCTGCACGACGTCGAGATGGAACAGCAGGTCGGTCGCGAACCGCTCGCGGCTGTCGTAGCCGAAGAAGCATGCGAAGCGGCTCACGCCCTCGACATCGTCGGGCAGGCTGTGGATCTGCTCGTCCGCCATCATCTGCAGCCGGTGCTCGACCCTGCGCAGGAACTCATAAGCCGTGGTGAGCTCGTCGCGCGCCTGCTCCGTGATCCACTTGCTGGCGGTGAGCACGTCGAGCGCCTGCAAAGTCGGACGGACGCGCAGCTCGGGATGACGGCCGCCGGCGATCAACTGCTGGGTCTGGGCAAAGAACTCGATCTCACGGATGCCGCCGCGCCCGACCTTGACGTTGTGGCCTTCGACCGCGATCTCGCTGTGGCCGCGATAGACCTGCATCTGCCGCTTCATGTCGTGGACGTCGGTCAGCGCCTGGAAGTCGAGATGCTTGCGCCATACGAACGGCGACAGCTCCGCCAGCATCGCCTCGCCCGCGACGACGTCGCCGGCACAGACCCGCGCCTTGATCATCGCGGCGCGTTCCCAGGTGCGGCCCTCGCGCTCGTAGTAATGCAGCGCTGCCTCGGTCGACATCGCCACCTGCGTCGAGGCCGGATCCGGCCGCAGCCGGAGATCGACGCGGAACACATAGCCGTCCGCGGTGCGGCTCTGCAGCAGCCGCGCCATCGCTTGCGTCACGCGGACGAAGAACGGCTGCGGCTCGATGTCGCGCGCCAGCGAGTTGATCTCGGGATCGAAGAACACGATCAGGTCGATGTCGCTCGAATAGTTGAGCTCGCCCGCCCCCATCTTGCCCATCGCGAGCACGAACAGGCCGCTGCCCTGCTCCGGATCGTCGGCATCGACGGGCGCGAGCCGGCCGCGCACCGTCTCCAGGCGCAGCAGATACCGCAGCGCCATCTGCACCGAGGACACCGCGACGTCGGTCAGCCCCGCCGTCACCTGCATCACCGGCCACACGCCGCCGATGTCGCACAGCGCGATCAAGAGCGCCGCCTCGGATTTCAGCCGGCGCAGCAGGCTCATCACCTCGGCTTCGCTGGAAGCGGCAAACACCTCGCGGCCGGTGCGGGCGATCAGCTCGGCGAGATGCGCCTGCGGCTCGCTGCGCAAAAGACGGTCCAGGCGATGGCCGTCGGCGCGGACGAGATCGAACAGATAGGGCGAGCACTCGGCAATCCCGAGCAGGATGGTTCGCGGCCAGCCGTCGGCGAGCAGCTGGTGGAGCGAGGCGGCCAAGGACGGCTCGAGCTCGGCGAGCCACTCGTGGAGGCGCTGTTCGGCTTTGTCGGGCGCACGGACATGCGGGCCGGCAACGAAACGTTCGGCCAGCGTCTGCCCGTCCGCGTTTCCCGGCGCGGATGAGATCATGCGGCCTTCTGTGGCACATCCTGCGCCGGCGCCGCAAGCTTCGCGGGCACGCCGGCACCAGCCGGCAGCACCAGCGTCGCGATCAGCCCCGGCCTGGCATCGCCGAGCCGGAGCTCGCCGCCATGCAGGGTCGCGACGGCGGACGCCAAGCTGAGACCGAGGCCGGAACCGGGCAAAGTGCGGCTCGCCTCCAGCCGCACGAAACGCTCGACGGCGCGCTTGCGCTCGGCCTCGGGAATGCCCTCGCCATGATCGGTCACGCTGAGCAGCACCTGTCCGCCCTCGCGCCGCGCCTCGATCAGGATTTCGCGGCTATCAGCGGCGGCGGCGGCATCGAGCGGCAGCGCCGCCGGCTTGCCGTATTTGATCGCGTTCTCGACGAGATTGGCGAGCGCCTGGCTGATCAGCTCGCGATTGCCATGCACCGGCGCGGCCGCGGCCTTGACCCGCAACGTCATCTCATTGTCCTCGGCCAGCGGCTCGTACAATTCGTGAATGCCACCGGCGACCTCGGCCGCATCGAACTCGACCATGTCGCCGCGCGCCTGCCCGGACTCCGCCCGCGCGATCATCAAGAGCGCGTTGAAGGTGCGGATCAGGCCGTCGGATTCCTCGATCGTGCGCTCCAGCGCGGCGCGATATTCGTCCTCGGAGCGCGACTTCGCCAGCGCCTCCTCGGCGCGGTTGCGCAACCGTGTCAGCGGCGTCTTGAGATCATGCGCGATGTTGTCGGAGACCTCCTTGAGGCCGGTCATCAGCGCCTCGATGCGCTCCAGCATCGCGTTGAGATTTTCCGCCAGGCGATCGAGCTCGTCGCCGCTGCGCCCGACCGGCAGACGGCCGGAGAGATCGCCATCCATAATCCGCCGCGTCGTGCCGGTCATGGCATCGATCCGGTGCAGCACGCGCCGCGCGACGAAGATGCCGCCGCCGATGCCGAGCACCACCACCACCAGCACCGACCATTGCGCCGCCTTGGCGACGATGCCGAACAGGCGGCGGCGCTCCTCGAGATCGCGGCCGATCAAAAGCCGAAAACCGCTGGAGAGCTGCGTGACATACACCAGCGCGCGATGGCTGTGCTCGGTGCTGTCGTCGAGCCGCCGGTAGAACGTCTCCGACCAGCCGGACGAGCCCATCACGCCCGGCGCCAGCGAGCCGACATTGCCGGCGATCGCCTGCCCGGTCGGCGTGGTGATGAGATAGAGATTGGCGCCCGGCCGCAGCGCGCGGCTCTCGATCGCGCCGACGATTCCGCGCAGGCCCCAGCGGGCGAAGATGTCGGTCATCTCGCTGATCTCGGAGGTGACCGTGGTCGAGATCTGCTCGGTGATGAGCCGGCGGGTGTTCCAGGCGAAATAGCCGAGCAGCGAGGCGGCGAACAGCGCAAACAACAGCAGATAGACCAGCGTCAGCCGGAACGCCGTGGTGCGGATCAGCTTACCGAAGGCCGTCACGGATCATGTACCCCGCGCCGCGGATGGTGTGGAGCAGCGGGCGGTCGAACCCCTTGTCGATCTTGGAGCGCAGCCGCGAGATGTGGACGTCGATCACGTTGGTCTGCGGATCGAAATGATAATCCCAGACGTTCTCCAGGAGCATCGTGCGCGTCACCACCTGCCCCGCATGTTTCATGAGATATTCGAGCAGGCGGAACTCGCGCGGCTGCAGGGTCAGCTCGTCCTTGCCGCGTGCGACGCGATGCGACAGGCGATCGAGCTCGAGATCGCCGACCTTGTAGGTGGTCTCCTCGGCCGGGCCGCCATGGCGGCGCGACAGCACCTCGACGCGGGCGAGCAGCTCGGCGAAGGCATAGGGCTTCGGCAGATAATCGTCGCCGCCGGCGCGCAGGCCCTTGATGCGGTCATCGACCTGGCCGAGCGCCGACAGAATGAGCACGGGCGTCCGGTTGCCCTTGTCGCGCAGCGCGCCGATCAGCGACAGGCCGTCGCGCTTGGGCAGCATGCGGTCGACCACCAGCACGTCGTAATCCCCGCTGTCGGCCATGGCGAGCCCCTCCTCGCCGTCGCTGGCGAGGTCTGCGACATGTCCGACCTCGCGGAACGCCTTGACCAGATAGTCGGCGGACTCGCGGTCGTCTTCGATGATCAGGAGGCGCATTGCGGAAACGGGGGCGGCGGTCACGGTTCGATGTCCATCTACATGGACCGGCCGCCGTTTCCGTGCAAGGCGGCATGGGCCCGGGGTTGATCGGCAGCAAAGTGGGCGGTGAGGCTGGGGGACCTCACCGCCCGAGTTCCTTCCGACGGAGGGGGGCGTTGTCCAACGGAAGGTTTGCGGGAGCGGAACTTTAAGCCCGCCCCCAGGAAGAGCCACCGGCGCGGGGGCACATGCCGGCGGTCTCCCATCTCGTAAGGGCCTTATCTCGTAAGGGCCTTGGCCCTCGCTCAGCCCTTGGCCAGCGGCACCGCGACGAAGCGCGACTGCCCGCCGCTCTTCACACGCATCAGCACGCTGTTCTTGTTGTCGGCCTTGGCGGCGTTGATCGCTTCGCGCACGTCACCGGCGGAGGTCACCGACTTGCCCGCGACCTCCAGGATGACGTCGCCTTCCTTGAAGCCGCGATCGGCCGCCGCGCTCTTCGGGTCGACCTCGGTGACGACGACGCCGTCCTTGCCGGCACCGGCGACGCTCGACGCGGGCGCCACGGTCATGCCGAGCTTCGGCACGTCGGCGCCGCGGGTCGGGCTCGCATTGTCGCCGCCGGTGTCGGCCTTGGCCTCGATCGTGTTCGGCAGCTTGCCGAGCGTCAGGTTGATGGTCTTGTCCTCGCCCTTGTGCAGGACGTTGAGCTTGACCGAGGCGCCCGGCGCGATGCCGCCGATGGTGCGGGCGAGCTCACGCGCGTCCTTCACCGGCTCGCCGTTGACCGCGGTGATGACGTCGCCGGACTGGATGCCCGCCTTCGCCGCCGGACCGTTGGCCTGGGGCTCGGCGACCAGCGCGCCCTCGGCCTTCTTCATGCCGAGGCTGTCGGCGATGTCCTGCGTCACCGGCTGGATCTGCACGCCGATCCAGCCGCGGCTGACCGAGCCGTTGTCCTTGAGCTGGGCCACCACGCTCTTAACCGTCGAGGCGGGGATCGAGAACGCGATGCCGACGCTGCCGCCGGAGGGCGAGTAGATCGCGGTGTTGACGCCGACGACGTTGCCGTCGACATCGAACGCCGGACCGCCGGAGTTGCCCTTGTTCACGGGCGCGTCGATCTGGATGAAATCGTCATACGGGCCGTTGCCGATGTCGCGGCCGACCGCCGAGACGATGCCGGCCGTCACCGTGCCGCCGAGGCCGAACGGGTTGCCGACCGCCAGCACCCAGTCGCCGATCCGCGGCTTGCCGTCGGCGAGCTTGGCGAACGGGAAGTTCGTGCCGCCCTCGACCTTGATCAGCGCCAGATCCGTGCGCGGGTCGGTGCCGATCACCTTGGCGCTGTAGGTCTTGCCGTCGTCGGTCGTCACCTCGACCTTGTTGGCGCCGTCGACCACGTGGTTGTTGGTCACGGCATAGCCGTCGGCGGAGATGAAGAAGCCGGAGCCCTGCCCGGTCACGGCGCGACCGCCACCGCGGCCGCCGCGGCCCGGCATGCCGGGAATGCCGTTCTCACCACCGAAGCGGCGGAAGAAGCGCTCCATCGGCGAGCCCGGCTGGAACGGCGTATCGTCGTCGCTGTCGTCCTTGGCGACCTTCTCCGCGATGTTGACCTTGACCGAAATCACCGACGGCTTCACCCGCTCCACGATGTCGGCGAAGCCGACCGGGCGCGCGACCTTGCTGACCTCGTTGGCGACCTGCGCATGCGCCGAGGTCGAGAACAGATCGACGGGCGCCCCTTGCGGCGACAGGCCATAGGCGGCGACGCCGAGGCCCGCGACGACGGAGGCCATCAGCGCGAACTTGCGCGCCGAGAACAGGCCGCGCCGGGGCTGGCGATAGGACGGAAGGGAGGACAGGTCGGTCGGACGGTCAGTCATACGGTTTTCTCCGCAAGCGATTTTGGTCAAGGTCTAAAACTTGGGTCCCGGGCTGTGCGCCCCGTTCGCCAGTGAAGATGGGGGCTGCCGCCTTACGGCGTGCTGGCTGCGGCGTTAAACTTCTGTAATGGATGGACACGAACACTGCGGCGGAATGGCGCAGATGGTGGAGCGAGGCGGAAAAGCCTTGCGAGACCAGGAGTTTGCCAGCGTCCCGGCCGCCCCGTAGCGGCCATCATTTTGGCCGATCCGACCAAAGTCGTAACCCCCGTAGGGCGGGTTAGCCGCAGGCGTAACCCGCCGCCTTTCCAACAGCCCCCGATCCAGCCGCCGCACATCCGCCCGCACCGGAGCCAGCCCCGGCGGATGACGCTTGCGCTGATCCGCCCTACCCGTCCGGTGCGCTCGCAATGACGCCCGGAGCAACTATCCTGATCCCCACTATCAAACAGCATGTGGAGAAAACTAACCGCGAGTCGAGCCTCCACATCCTCGCGACGCATCCCGCGCCCGAGTCATGCCCTTGAACTCGCACCCTCACAGCGAGGGCACAGGGAAGGCCGGGCGCTGGCCGCGCCCGTGGCCCGCCTGCGGAAAAAATGCAGGCGGCAGGTACCACAGGTCTGGCCGAACACGCCCGGCCCTCCCTGTGCGATGGTGTTAACGCTTATACGTGATCTCCCCGGGGACCGGCTTCTTGACCCCGTCACCGGCGGATCATCACCACCGGCTTGGCCGCAGCATCGGGCGACCAGGACCACACGATTTCACGTCCGCGATCCGCCGTTCGTCGGCGAGGCCAAAACCCCGCTGCGGCAGCCCGCGTCCATCGCATTCCGCATCCGACGTCCGTGACGATCGCGATACGCCCCCTCGGTGGAACGGAACGGGTGGAGGATAAGGGTGATTTGGGGTGAGAGGCAAGAGGATTTTTGATTTTCGGAATAAGGCCGCCCATTTTACGACCCCACGATTTGGCTAATAGGAAGGGCCACAACGAAACTCGGGAAACGATCAGCCGTAATCCCTATAAATTTTTGGGATTGCAACTTCAGGCAACACCCCGCTCCGAATGAACTCTGATACTCTAGCTTGCGATTCAATTCGCCAGTCATTGCATTGCTGTCAGGCATCTCCAATCAGCTTGACGACGCCGCGAAGCGAGCGCCCCAACAGTGATACGCAATCTCACATTATGGGTCGGAGCTTCTGCTGTACGTGTGGGAAGACTATGGGTGCCTACTCGCAACACTGAAACGGTGCTGGCGAGGTACACCAAGCAAACTTTCTGTCTCACTGGCCACGAGCAGTTCCCATATTGTTTTCTAGGCTCCGCAACGGCAGTTCGATGGCACGACAAGTACTTTCTTTTATGGTGTCGCCACCAAACGAAAGATTACGCACCTGATGATGTCACGATCCCAATCGAGGACGGAAAGATACTTGTGTCGGGATCGCGCCTTCTTTTCGTAAGCACCGATAGCAGCAGTATTGACGAAGATTTCAACGATCTACAGGCAATGGAGTTCGCGCCTGAAAACTATCAATCTCCAAATCTTGAATCGGCATTCTTTCCAATCCAGGAGAGCGATGCGTGGAACGGAAATTCCGACACTCAATTCTACCTGTTTGGTTATCCTACGGAGTGCCGAAGCGTTGACTACGAGATCCCGCATGTACATCTAAAACAGGTAGTCACCACCGGAAACTACATCGGAGCGAGCCATGCCCGGCATGTGCATCGTATAAAGATCACAGGCAAGACGCCTTTTTCTCAGGACGGCTTGAGTGGCGGTCCCATCTATCATATCGCACGAGACAGGAATTCCTACTTCGTAGGACTTGCTGGAATAATGATACGCGGTGGAAATCAGCACGTTTACTTCATCGACGTCCGGTTTATTTTGTCGCTTCTCCGATCGGCTTGGCCAGCATGATCAGGAGCAAGCACAGCCGGACGAACGTTGCGACACCAAGGTTTATCTCTGAAGCTCGTGTGTTCCCGGATCGCGCCATGTATTTTCAGCCGCAGGTGTGACGCGAGCAGCCGCCACAAACTCCACCGTCGTCCCCGCGAACGCGGGGACCCATAATCCGCGGCGGTCCTTGCTTAGAACGACTGGTCCCACATCTCGCCAACGACATCTTCCTGTGGTTATGGGTCCCGGATCGGCGCGTGCTGCGCACGCTTGTCCGGGACGACAGCGGAGCGCTTGGTGACGGCTCGCCCATCGACGATCCGAAGGGCGGCTTAGCCGAAGGCGTAAGCCGCCGCGTTAGTGGTCGGGTGGCGATGGCGGATTACGCTGCGCTAATCCGCCCTACTCGTCCGACGCCGGAGCTAAACACCGTGCTCCCATCACGCGGCCTGCAACGACCCCAGGAACCTACTCACCTCCCGCTTCAACCGTCCGCTCTCCGCCGACAGCGACCGTGCTGCCGTCAGCACCTGCGACGATGCCGAGCCTGTCTCCGAGGCGCCGCGCTGCACGTCGTCGATGTTGCGGGAGACGCGCTGGGTGCCGTTGGCGGCGTGCTGGACGTTGCGGGAGATCTCTTGCGTCGCGGCGCCCTGCTCTTCGACGGCGGCGGAGACGGCCGCTGCGATCTCCGACAGGCGGCCGATGGTGCTGCCGATCTCCTTGATCGAGCCGACCGACTCCTCGGTGGCGGCCTGGATGCCGGAGACCTGCTGGGCGATCTCGCCGGTGGCTTTCGCCGTCTGCTCGGCCAGCGCCTTGACCTCGGCGGCGACCACCGCGAAGCCGCGGCCGGCCTCGCCGGCGCGCGCCGCCTCGATGGTGGCGTTGAGCGCCAAGAGGTTGGTCTGGCCGGCGATGCTCGAGATCAGCTCGAGCACGTCGCCGATGCGGGTGGCGGCCTTCGACAGGGTGCCGACGCGCTCATTGGTGCGGTTGGCCTGCGCCACCGCCTCGCCGGCGATGCGGGCGGATTCCTGCACCTGGCGGGAGATCTCGCTGACCGAGGACGACAGCTCCTCGGCGGCGGAGGCCACCGTCTGCACGTTGGACGAGGCCTCCTGCGAGGCGGCGGCGACCTCGGTCGACAAATCCTGGCCGCGCGCGGCGGTGCTGGTGAGCGTCCCGGCGGAGGCTTCGAGCTCGCTCGAGGCGTGCGACACCGCATCGACGATCTCGCCGACGGCCTGCTCGAACTGGCGGGCGAGCTTCGCCATGTCGTCCCGGCGCTGCTGCTCCTGCCGCGCTTCGGCGTCGGCATGCTCGGCGCGCAGACGCTCGGTCTCGGCCATGTTGTCCTTGAACACCTGGATCGCCGTCGCCATGGCGCCGATCTCGTCGCGGGCGCCGCGGCCGGGAATTTCGACGGCGACGTCGCCGCTCGCGAGCCGCCCCATCGCCCGCGTCATCGACGCCAGCGGGCCGACGATGCTGCGCGCGATCAGGACCGCGACGAGGCAGCCGAACAGGATGGCGGCGGCGCCGACCAGCATCTGCAGCGAGATGGTGCTGTCGATGGCGCCCTCGGCGCGCGCGCGAGAAGCGTGATAGTCGGCATTCACGCCCGTTTCGGCGGCCTTGAGCGTGTCGATGCTCCGGGCGATCAGCGGCTCGATCGCGTTGGCGTAGATGTCCTCGGACTTCAGCGCCGCGGCGGCGGTGGCCTCGAACGCGGTCTTGTTGAGCTCCAGCGAGGCCTTCACCGGCGCGATCGCGGCCAGCACGCCCGCCGGCGGCGACGCGCCCTCCAGCGTGGCGAGCCGCTGCTCGACATTGTCGACGCCGGCGCGGAAGGCGGAGGCGGACTTGGTGTCGCGCAGCGCCAGGAAGCGCCAGGTCGCGATGCGGACGAGCTGCAGGCGGGCGTCGATGTCGGCGACCGCAGTCATGACCTCCGGTTCTTTCGAGATGCGCGCCGCGATCGACAGCTTGGCGGCCTTGGCGGCGAGGTCCTCGCCGCCCGGCAGCAGCGCGGCGCGGCCGCTCTTCACCTGCTTGACGGCCTCGCTGAGCGCGGCGCGCTGGGTCTGCATCTGCGCGATCTCGCCGGTGAGATCGCCATAGAGCCTGCGCCGCTCCGCGGACAGCGGGCCGGCGGTGGCCGCCTCCAGCAGCGCCGTCGCCGCCGCCTCGCGCTCGGCCGCCTCCTTGAGCGCCGGCTCGTTGGCGTCGTGGATGTAGCGCAGGTTGGCGCGCTGGATCGCCTGCAAATGGTTGGAGATCTGCAGGATGCGCGCGGTCGCGTCCGACAGCGCCGACATGCTCGCGACCTGGTCGCGCACGGCCCACAGGTTCCACACCGCCACGGCCGCCATCACGGCACCGGCGACGATGAGCGCCGCAAAGCCGGCGTAGAGACGCCCCCTGATCTTCAAGCTCATCATGTCCTCGTCCGCTCCCCCAAGAGCGGCAGGCGGGCGAACTGACGTCGCCAGGCGCCTGCCCCGCAGCATCGGCCGCCTGGCTGGCGACTCACAGCTATGCTGTATGCACGATGGGGGATATTTACTAATAGCGGGTTAGACGGCCGCGGCTCGCAGCTGCCGGTGTGACGCGAGCGGCCTCCACCAACTCCGATGTCGTCCCTGCGAACGCAGGGACCCATACTCCGCGGCGGTTGTCGTGAAACAAGACTGGTCCGACATCCCGCACAACAGCATCTCCCTGTGGCTATGGGTCCCTGCGTTCGCAGGGACGACAGCGGAGGACTGGGTGACGGCTTCGCGTGATGGTGGGAGACGACGCTCTCTCCGCCGTCATTCCGGGGCGCGCGTGAGCGCGAGCCCGGAATCCATAGCCACGACTCGCAGTTGGTGGAGCAATACGCCGAAACGGCCCGTCGCCACCACAACCGCTCGTGGTTATGGATTCCGGGCTCATTCGCGTGCCGCGAATGCCCCGGAATGACGGCGGAGACGATGGCTGGCTGTTGTCGTGCGGCGCTGGCCGGCTGATCAGCTCGCCTTGACGCTCACGATGAACGCACTCCGCGGCGGTTGTCGTGAAACAAGACTGGTCCGACATCCCGCACAACAGCATCTCCCTGTGGCTATGGGTCCCTGCGTTCGCAGGGACGACAGCGGAGGGCTGGGCGACGGCTTCGCGTCATGGCGGGGACGACGCTCTCGCCGCCGTCATTCCGGGGCGCGCGTGAGCGCGAGCCCGGAATCCATAGCCACGACTCGCAGTTGGTGGAGCAATACGCCGAAACGGCCCGTCGCCACCACAACCGCTCGTGGTTATGGATTCCGGGCTCATTCGCGTGCCGCGAATGCCCCGGAATGACGGCGGAGATGATGGCTGGCTGTTGTCGTGCGGCGCTAGCCGCCCGATCAGCTCGCCTTCACGCTCACGATGAACGCATCCACCTCGCGCTTCAGCGTCTCGGCCTGTTGCGACAGCTCGCCGGCGGCGTCGCGGGCCTCAGAGGCGAGGCGACCGGTTTCGGCTGACGTGGAGCTGATCTGGGCGATGTGGTTGGAGACGTCGAGGGTGCCGCGGGCGGCTTCCTGGACGCTCCGGGAGATGTCCTGGGTGGCGTTGCGCTGCTGCGAGGTGTCGACCTCGATGCCGGACATGATGGCGCTGATCTCGCTGAGCGTGGTCGAGATGCCGTCGATGGCGCCGCGGGTCTCGGCGGTGATGCCCTGGATGCTGGCGACGTGCGCCGAGATCTCGTCGGTCGCCTTGCTGGTCTGGTTGGCGAGGTTCTTCACCTCCGAGGCGACGACCGAAAAGCCTCGGCCGGCCTCGCCGGCGCGGGCGGCCTCGATGGTGGCGTTCAGCGCCAGCAAATTGGTCTGCGAGGCGATCGCCTGCACGAGCTGGACCACGGCCCCGATCTTCTCGGCGGCGTCCGACAGCGCGTGGATGGTGTTCTTGCTCTTCTCGGCCTGCGAGGCCGCGCCCTCGGCGCGCTGGGTGGCGTCGGAGACGCGGCGGCTGATGGTGCCGATCGAGCTCGTCATCTCCTCGGTCGAGCCGGCCACGGTCTGGACGCTGCGATTGGCGTGGTTGGCGGCGGCCTCGACCGCATTCGCCTTGGCCGAGGTGTCGTTGGCGGCGCGCGACAGGGTCTCGGCATTGCTCTTCAGCCGGATGGCCGAGGACGCCACGCTGCTGACGACGCTGGCGACGAGGTCGTTGAAGGAATGGATGCGGCCGTCGAGAAAGCGCGAGCGCTCGCCCTGGCGCTGCGCCTCCTGCAGCTCGCGCGCGGTAAGGCGCTGGCGCTCGATGCCGTTGGTCTTGAACACCTCGAGCGCGCCGGCGAGCTGGCCGATCTCGTTGCTGAGGCCGAGGCCGGGAATCGACGTGTCGTATTTCTGGTCGGCGACGTCGCGCATGGCCGAGACCATCGCGGCGAGCGGGCGCAGGATGCCGTTCTGCACGGCGGCATAGGTCATCAGGCAGACGGCGCTGGCGAACACGGCGATGGCCGCGCAGGCCATCAGGAAGTAGGAGAACGCCGACTGCGCCTGCTGATAGATCAGCATCGCATGATCACGGGCGGGACCGCTGAGATTGGCGAAGTCCGACGACAGGCTGGTGATCTGGTTGTTGAGATAGAGCACCGCGATGAAGCCGGTGCCGCCGCCGATCGCCAACAGCATGAGGAGAGAGGCGACGACGCCTCCCACGAGGAAGCGGATCGTCAGATTGCTGTTGGAGAACATCGGCTTTGCCCGGGTACGTCAGACGGAATGTCAACGCACACTTCCAGACAAAGGTAAAATAAGCTGAAAGCGCGGGTAGGTGCGGAGCACGGGAAAGCACGGGGGTTTTGCGGATCGACGGCGCGTTCTCATTTGCTGCGCACGCTTCTTACTCGCGACAGCCGGCCTTCGCACCACGCGCGCTTTCAGCCCGCCTCTCTCCGTCGTCATGGCCGGGCTTGACCCGGCCATCCACGTCGTCCGGCACTCTGGGATCCACGTGGATGCCCGGGTCAAGCCCGGGCATGACGGAGTAACTAACTGGCAGGTGATCGTGGCGTTAGCGGATCATCACGTCGCCGGCGGCTGCTCGGCCGCCATCAGAGCGGCGAGGCGCGCCTCCTCCTCGGCCGTCAGCTTCGGCGTGCCCTCCGGGCCGCGCTGGCCGCGGCGGCGGACCTGCCACCACAGCGCCAGGCCACCGCCGAGCAGCAGCATCGGCGGCAGCAGCCACAGCAGGAGGGTCTGGCGCTCGAAGCGCGGCTTCAGCAGCACGAACTGGCCGTAGCGCGCGACCAGGAAGTCCAGCACTTGATTATCACTATCACCGGCGGCAAGACGCTCGCGCACCAGCAGGCGCAGGTCGCGCGCCAGCGGCGCATCGGAATCGTCGATCGACTGATTCTGGCAGACCATGCAGCGCAGCTCGCGCGACAGCGCGCGGGCGCGCTGCTCCTTGGCGGTGTCCGACATCACCTCGTCGGGCTGCACGGCATGCGCCACTGGCGAGCTCAACAGCAGCAGCGCGAGCGCGAGGAAGCCGAGACTGCGTCGCATCCGCCCTACTCCGCCGGCTGCAGCGCGCGCGCGGCGCGCGCCGGCCGCGGCGCGCCGACGCGCAGGCGCCGGTCGGACAGCGACAGCAGGCCGCCGAACGCCATCAGCACCGGACCGAACCAGATCAAGAGCACCAGCGGCTTGTGATAGATGCGCACGGCCAGCCCGCCGTCGGCGGTGGCATCGCCGAGCGAGACGTAGAGCTGGCTGACGCCGCGCGTCATCAGCGCGGCTTCCGTCGTCGACATGCCGCGGGTGGCGAAGCTGCGCTTGCTCGGCGTCAGGACGCTGAGCTGCCTGCCGTCCTCGCTGATGACGAAGGTGCTGACGACCTCGCTGAAGTTCGGGCCCTGGCGCTGGCTCATGCCGTCGAACTTGATCTGGTAGCCGGCGAGATTGCGCACGTCGCCCGGACGCAAGGTGCTGATCAGCTCGCTGTTCCAGGTGGTCTCGCAGACGATGCCGAGCAGCGCGACGCCGAGGCCGGCATGCGCGAACGCCGTGCCCCACACCGAGCGCGGCAGGCCGCGGGTCCGGTGCAGCGCCGTCTTGAACGGCACGCGGGCCACGCCGCTGCGCTCGACCAGATCGACGACCGAGCCGGTGATGACGAACACGCCGAGACCGATACCGAGCGGCGCCAACGCGCTGCCGCCGCGCGCCCAGGCCCAGACGATCGCGATCGCCACCAGCGCCGTGACGCCGGCCGCGAGCAGCCGTTGGGTCGCCGCGACGAGGTCGCCGCGCTTCCACGCCAGCATCGGACCGAACGGCACCATCAGCAGCAACAGCGCGAACAAGGGGCCGAAGGTGATGTTGTAGAACGGCGCGCCGACCGAGAGCTTGAAGTCGAGCGCCTCCATGATCACCGGGTATAGCGTGCCGAACAGCACGGTGGCGCAGGACACGGTGAGCAGCAGATTGTTCAAGACCAGCGCGCCTTCGCGCGAGATCGGCGCGAACAGCCCGCCCTGCTTCAGCGCGGTGGCGCGGCCGGCGAACAGCGTCAGGCTGCCGCCGATGAACAGCACGAGGATGCCGAGGATGAACACGCCGCGCGTCGGATCGCTGGCGAAGGCGTGCACCGAGGTGATGACGCCGGAGCGCACCAGGAAGGTGCCGAGCAGGGACAGCGAGAAGGTCAGGATCGACAGCAGGATGGTCCAGACCTTGAGCGCGTTGCGCTTCTCCATGACGACAGCGGAGTGCAACAGCGCGGTGCCGGCGAGCCAGGGCATCAGCGAGGCGTTCTCGACCGGGTCCCAGAACCACCAGCCGCCCCAGCCGAGCTCGTAATAGGCCCAGTACGAGCCCATGGCGATGCCGAGCGTCAGGAAGATCCAGGCCATCAGGGTCCACGGCCGCACCCAGCGCGCCCAGGCGGCATCGATGCGGCCTTCGAGCAGGGCTGCGATTGCGAACGAGAACGAGATCGAGAAGCCGACATAGCCGAGATAGAGCATCGGCGGATGCACGGCGAGGCCGATGTCCTGCAGCACCGGATTGAGATCGCGGCCCTCGATCGGCGGGTTGGCGAGCCGCGCGAACGGATTCGATGTGGTCAGGATGAACAGATAGAACGCGGTCGCCACCCAGGCCTGCACCGCGAGCACGCGGGCGCGCAAGGACAGCGGCAGGTTGTTGCCGAAGGCCGCGACCATGGCGCCGAACAGCGCCAGGATCGACACCCACAGCAGCATCGAGCCTTCGTGGTTGCCCCACACGCCGGTTATCTTGTAGAGCAGCGGCTTCATCGAGTGCGAGTTCTCGAACACGTTGGCGACGGAGAAATCCGAGGTCACGTGCAACGTGATCAGCGCGATGAAGGAGAGACCGGCGAACAGCAATTGCGCCAGCGCGGCCGAGCGGCCGACATTCATCAGGGCGACGTCACGTTGATGCGCGCCGAGCATCGGCACGGTGGACTGGATCAGCGCCAGCGCAAGCGCCAGCACCAGGGCGTAATGTCCGCTCTCTGCAATCACTGCGTCGCTCCTGCCGCGCTCTTGTCAGCGCCCTCGCGCATCGACACCGGGCCCGGTTTGGCGCCGCCTTTCGGCTTGCCGTAATCGTCCTTCCAATGGCCCTGCTTCTTCAGGGCATCGGCGACTTCCTTCGGCATGTAGGTCTCGTCGTGCTTGGCGAGCACGGTGTCGGCCTTGAACACGCCGTCGGCATCGAGCGCGCCCTCGGCGACGACGCCCTGCCCTTCGCGGAACAGATCCGGCAGGATGCCCTTGTAGGCGACCGGCAGCTTGGCGCCGCCATCGGCGACCTCGAAGCTGACGGCGAGATCGTCGCCGCGCTTCAGCGAGCCCGGCTGCACCAGGCCGCCGAGCCGGAAGCGCTTGCCCGGGCCGATATGCTTCTCCGCGACCATGGTCGGGGTCGAGAAGAACACGATGGAGTCGCGCAGCGCGTTGAGCACCAGCCCTGCGGCGACCGCGAGCACGAACAGCGCCCCGCCGATGATCGTCAAACGCCTCTGCTTGCGTGTCATCCCTTGATCCCGTTGGCGGCGGAAGCGCCGCTCATCCATCCAAGCCGAAAGTCTTCACGCCCTCGTTGAGCTGCCGCAACCGCTCGGCATCGCCGGACACCGCCTGCCGCGCATCCGACAACGCCCCCTTGGCCTTGTCGAGATCGCCCATCACGACATAGGCGCGCACCAGGCGCAGCCAGCCCTCGACGTCGTCGCCATTCTGCTTCAGCCGCGCCGCCAGCCGGTCGACCATGCCGCGGATCATCGTCTCGCGGTCACCGTCGCTCATGCTCTTGGCCGCGGCCATCGCCTCGCTCGGCAGCGCCGGCACCTCGCCGCCGCCGACCCGGCCGAGCGCCGCCGTCACCAGCGGCCGCCACGGCGCATCCGCCGGCGCCTTGCCCAGCATCGCCCGCCAGATGTTGGCCGCATCGTCCTTGCGGCCGTCCTGCTCGGCGGCGAGACCGAGGTAGTAGTTCGACTTCGGCTCGTCGGCCTCGAGCGCATGGGCGCGCTCGAACTCCGCCTTGGCCTCGGCGGTGACGACGCCGCCAGCGGCGGCCGTGATCATCTCGCCGAGATCGGCGCGCTTGGCCGCGCCGTCGCCGGCATAGGTGATCATGTTGCGATAGGCCCGAATCGCGTCATCGGTGCGGCCGAGCCGCGCCAGCACCGGGGCGAGCACGGTCCAGCCGCGGCCGTCGGTCGGGTTCTTCTGCAGGTGCTGCTCGACCTGCGCCACCAGCGTTTCCAGCGGCTGCGTCCCGTTGGGCGGCGCCGCGCGTGCGGTGAGCGGGAAATCCGGCAGTTGCGGCGAGCCGAGCGGCAGGTAGACCGCGAGCGCCACGATCGGCACCCCGATCAGCGCCAGCACGGCCGCCGCGCGGCGCAGGCCGAGGCTCGGCTTCCCCGCAGCCTCGCCCTCCTGGTCGGCGGCAGCCAGCAGGCGGCGGCCGATCTCGACCCGCGCGGCTTCCGCCTCGACCTTGCCGATCAGCCCGGTTTCGACATCGCGCTCGATCTCGGCCAGCTGATCCTTGTAGACGACGACCTCGCGACCGCCAGACGCGGCCCGCGCGCCCAGGCCGAGCGGCAGCAGGACGGCGAAGATCGCCGCGGCCGTCATCACGGCGAACACGAACCAGAGAGTCATCAGACAGAGTTCCAGTCAGCGCCCACCGGCAGGCGCGCCTCGCGCCGCTTTTAACCAGCACCGTTCCCGGCGGCAATTCACATTTGCCGCCGTGGTAGCGCAGCCGTCCGCGCCAAAAAACTCAGGAGGATTACGTAATTAGGGGACCTCGAACTCAGCGCTCTTGGCGAGATAGCTGCCGTGCCCGTTCAGGGCCATAAGGAAATAGGTGCCCGGCCGGACATGGTCGGTGAGCCTGATCCGCAGCGACCCGACCGGGACCGGAGAGGCGATGGTGGTGACGGGATCGGGAAGTGGCGCCCCGCTCGTCTTGTCGACGAGCACGACCTTGGCCTTGATCATGAGGTTGCGATAGGTCGCGCGGACGACGCGGTTCTCGACCTCGACGAAGTTGATGACGGAAATCATGGTCTTGATGAAAATGGATGGAACTTGGCGGAACCTATGCGTGGCCCCGGGGCGAGGTCAACCTGAAATTGCAAAATCAAAAACGTCGACAGACTAGCAGAAAATCTCAACCGGCGCGCGAGGATTTTCGCTCGCCGTTCATCGCGTTCTCGGCCGACCTGCTCATCAATTGGGCGTAGTCGTTGCCGAACAGGACGTGACAGAAGCGGATCGCCGCCGACACCTGCGACTGCCGATAGGCGCGCGCCCGCGCGTCGCCCGAGCGCAGCGACTGCACCAGCGCTTCGGTGGCCTTCTCGACATATTGCTGCAGATCGGAATAGGTCCGCAGCGTCACCTCGTTGATCGCGAGCTCGCTGGCATAGTTGCGGCAGACGGCGACGAACTCGATCAGTGCAGCCACCTCCTCGACCTCGCTGCCATCGACGCCGGCGCCGGCCGGAATGTCCTTGTCGGCGCGCTGGCGCAGGATGCGGCGGACGCGGCCAGGCACGCTGTCGATCTCCGATTGCAGGGCATTGGAGATGTCGGCGCGGATCGCGGTGAGCTGCTTGCCCCAGTTCGATTCCGAGCGCAGGTCGAGCTCGGTGCGCAGGCCGCGAACGCCGTCATGCAGCGTCTTCAGCGTATCGCCGAGATCGGAGAAATGACCGCGCCGGATGTCGGCGCGCAGCACCGAGGCGAGACCGGCGAGATCGTTGAGCGCGATGGTGACGGCGACGCCGAACGGGGTCGCGGCGACCCTGATCTCGTCGTCGGAGGCGGCGATCTTGGTGGCGAGACGGATGATCTGCCAGGGCGCGGCGAGCCGCTGCATCACCAGCGACAGTGCGAACGGCAGCATCGAGGGCGTCTGCAGCGACGGCACGTTGATGGCTTCGGTGACGGAGGCGATCTGCGAATCGCCGAGCACGCGGATGATGCCGGGCAGCCGGCCGTTGAGGCCGTCGAGCGCCTCGCGGTTCTGCAGCACCAGCGCGATCGGCAGCAGATCCTCGATCACGCTGGGGGCGCCGATGCGGGCCAGCGCGCGCTGGCGGTCGCCGGTCGCGTTGGGGCCGACGAGGTTCATCAGCGCCTCGGCGGCGGCGCGCTGCAGCTTGCGTGCGGCCATCTCGACCTCGCGCGAACTGTCGCCGGAGACCGACATCGCGGCCTCGAATTCGGCGTAGCGCTCCGGCGCGCCTTCGCGACCGAGCCACTGCCAGACCGGCAGCAGCGAGGCACGGCGGATCTGGCCGGGACGGAGAGGACCGGTGGAATCGGTGAGGAACGGGTCGAGCGGCCGGAACAGCCGACGCGGGCCATCGCCGCTCTGGCGGCGCTCGTCGCGGCCTTGCGGACGGGCGACCTCGATGGCGGGTTGGGGCCGCGCCGGGTCGGCTGCTGGAGCGGGAGCCGGCGGCGCGACGGGCCGCACCACCTTGCGCAGCTGCTCGAGCACCAGGGTCGCCACGGCGACGTCCTGGCCGCGCTCGATGGCGCGCTCGAATTCGCGCATCAGGAGCGACTGCGCGTTCGGCGGCAGCTGCCCGAGATATTCCCTTAACCGCTCGTGAGCTGTCTGACCCATGCGCCGGCGTGCAAATTTCCACGGCGAGAGCGCACATCGCGCACCCCTGCCCGAACCATAGCGTCCGCGATATTAAGAACACCTTTAGGATGGCGAAATTCGCCGCCCCGTCAAACGCCGGGCAGTCGCAGCTCCGCCCGCAGTCCCCCGGTCGGGGCATCGCCCAGGGTCAGGCGGCCGCCATAGAGCGCAGCCAGATCGGTGACGATCGACAGCCCGAGCCCCGACCCCGGCTTGGATTCGTCCAGCCGCTGGCCGCGCCGCAGCACCTGGGCGCGCTCGGCCGCCGAAAGGCCGCGGCCATCGTCATCGACCACGATCCGCAGCATCGGCGAGGCCCCGGACTGGGCCGGCGGCTCCACGGTGAGCTCGACCGAGACCCGCGAAGCCGCCCATTTGCAGGCATTGTCGACCAGATTGCCGACCATCTCCTCGAGATCCTGGCGCTCGCCGCGAAACCGCGCGGCGGGATCGGCGGTCGCCTCGACCACGATGCTGCGGTCGCGGTAGATCTTTTCCATGGTGCGGCGCAGCGCCTCGATGGCCGGCGCCACCTCCGTCACGGTGGACACGATGGTGACGCGCGCGGCGATCCGCGCCCGCTCGAGGTGGTGGGCGACCTGGTCGCGCATGACGTCCGCCTGCTCCATCACCTTGGCCGCGAAGGGGTCCGCCGCATGGGTCGCCGCTTCGTTCACGATGACCGAGAGCGGCGTCTTGATGGCATGGGCGAGATTGCCGACATGCGTGCGCGCCCGCTCGACGATCTCGCGATTGGCGTCGATCAGCGCATTGGTCTCGCGGGCCAGCGGCGCGATCTCCACCGGAAACTCCCCTTCCAGCCGCTCGGCGCGCCCGGACCGGATGTCGGCGATCGATTCGGAGATGCGTTTCAGCGGCGCGAGGCCATAGCGGACCTGGAAGATGGTCGTGAGCAGCAGCACGATCCCGAGCGCGGTGAAGGTGCCGCCGAGGTAGTAGTCGAAGCTGCGGGTCTCGTCGAAGATCTCCGAGGCATCGCCGGCGACGCTGACCAGGAACTTGCCGTCGGAGCCGAGATCCACCGGACGCTCGACCATGCGCAGGTCCTGGTTCTCCGGCCCTTCGACATATCCGATCCGGATCCCGGCCGCCGTCAGCTCGATCCCCTGCTCCTCCAGCTTGGGCAGCTTCTTGTCCCACAGCGAGCGCGAGGCCCGTACCTCCGGCTTCTCGGCGTCGGTACGGGTGATCTGCCAGTACCAGCCGGACAGCGGCAGCTCGAACAGCGGCTCGCCCAAGGACTGGAATTGGCGGTCCGGCGGATCGTCGGGGGTGGCGACCTCGGCGATCAGGGTGCGGAGATAGAGGTTGAGCCGGCGATCGAAGGCGCGCTCGGTCGCATTGCGATACACCGAGGACAGCACGATGCCGGTGATGGCGAGGATGACCACGAGCCACGCGGTCGCGGACAGGAACAACCGGGTGGCAAGTGAACTCTGGCGCATGACCGCAAACTAGCGAAACGGCCGGCGCCCGGCCACCTCGAATGGCTGGCTCCGGAAACGGATCAGGCGCCTGCGGCCGGCGGCGGGGTCAGCAGGTAGCCGAGGCCGCGCACGGTCTGGATGACGTCGCAGTCGAGCTTCTTCCTGATGCGGCCGACGAACACCTCGATGGTGTTCGAGTCGCGGTCGAAGTCCTGGTCGTAGAGATGCTCGACCAGCTCGCTGCGCGAGACGACGCGGCCGGAATGATGCATCAGATAGGACAGCAGGCGGTATTCGTGTGAGGTCATCTTGACGGGGTTGCCCGACACGCTGACCTTGCCAGTGCGGGTGTCGAGGGTGACCGGCCCGCAGGTCAGCTCGCTCTGGGCGTGGCCGGCCGAGCGGCGCAGCAGCGCGCGGATGCGCGCCAGAACCTCTTCCAGGTGGAAGGGCTTGGCCACGTAGTCGTCGGCACCGGCGTCGAAGCCCTGGACCTTGTCGCTCCAGCGGTCGCGCGCGGTGAGAATCAAGACCGGCATCGCCCGGCCATTGCGCCGCCACGCCTCCAGCACCGAAATGCCGTCCATCTTGGGCAGGCCGATGTCCAGCACGACAGCGTCGTAGGGCTCGCTGTCGCCCAGATAGTGCCCTTCCTCCCCATCGAACGCACGGTCCACGACGTAGCCGGCGTCGCTCAGGGCCGTGGTGAGCTGACGGTTGAGATCCGGATCGTCCTCGACAACGAGCAGACGCACGCTTGCCTCCAAAGCTGAACTGCACGATTTCCGCCCTCAAGATGAACCGGAAGGCCGTGAACCGTGCATGAACGGAACCCGAGCGACCAGGTTACTTTTTGGTCATCTCGATCGGGACCGCCGGCAGGGGCCGACAGAATTGGGGCGGATATAAGCTCTGAAAGACGGGCATGAGAAGACCCGCCGCACGGATGGCGGGGCTCGAACGCGGATCTGAGGGACGCGGACGGACGTTACCCGGCCACGCAATGGAGCGGATCGAACGGTCCTCGCGTCAGGTGCGGAAGAACACGAACCAGATCAGGCCAAGGACGAGCAGCGCCAGTCCGGTGGAGATGGCCAGGATCGCCAGGACGGACGGTCCAGGCTCGCCCTGCCGCGCTTCGGTGGGGGTCTCGACGATCTGCGTCGGTCGTCTGGCTGTCATGGTGCCCTCAGCTCACTGTTATTCGAGCGGTGAAGCGCTCTGTCACGCACTCCCGTTGGCAACGTCGGCCGCCAGATGATGTTCCGGGGCGGCGCCCCCTGCGACGGGTTAACGCCGATCCGAGAATCTGCCGGCCAGCTTGTTGAATCCGCAGCCTCGGGTGTTATCCTCGCGGCTGCCGCGAGAACGACGCCCGCAGCAGTCCGGTTCGGAGCAAGCCGTTAGTTCGGAGTTAAGTGGAGTAGGTCATGGCCCCGCGCGCCAATTGGAAGGGTTTTCTGCGCCTGTCGCTCGTGACCTGTCCGGTCGCGCTCTATCCGGCGACGTCGGAGTCCGAGAAGGTCTCCTTCAACCAGATCAACCGCAAGACCGGCCACCGCATCAAATACAGCAGGGTCGATGCCGAGACCGGCGAGGAAGTCGCCAATGACGACATCGTCAAGGGCTACAAGGTCGACACCGACACCTACATCGAGGTCACCAAGGACGAGCTCGAGGACATCGCGCTGGAATCGACGCACACGATCGAGATCGACGAGTTCGTGCCGCGCACCGACATCGACAGCCGCTATCTGATCCGTCCCTATTATCTCGTCCCCGACGGCAAGGTCGGCCACGACGCCTTCGCGGTCATTCGCGAGACCATCCGCAGCATGGACAAGGTCGCGATCGGCCGGGTCGTGCTCACCAATCGCGAGCACATCATCGCGCTGGAGCCGCTCGGCAAGGGCCTGATGGGAACGCTGCTGCGCTACCCTTACGAGGTGCGCAACGAGGAAGAATATTTCGACGACATCCAGGATGTGAAGATCACCAGCGACATGCTGGATCTCGCCAAGCACATCGTCGAGAAGAAATCTGCCGACTTCCAGCCGGAGAACTTCGAGGATCACTACGAGGCCGCGCTGATCGAGCTCATCAACAAGAAGCGCAGCGGCGTGACCATCGCCGCCAAGGCTGCACCGAAGTCGAGCGGCAACGTCATCAACCTGATGGACGCCCTGAAGCGCAGCCTTGCCAGCGAGGGTGACAAGGCGCCCGCCGCTGGCGCCCCCGCGCCGAAGGCCAAGGCCAAGAAGCCGAAGAAGCGCGTCGAAGGCCAGCGCGAGATGCTGCTGCCGATCAGCGGCAAGAAGGCCAAGGACGAGCCGAAGAAGGCCGAGGAGCCGAAGAAGTCGGAGAAGCCGGCACGAACCACCGCACGCTCACGCAAGGCCAGTTGAGGCTTCGATACGGCGAACGACATCTGAACCTTCGCGCGGCGCACGGGTCCCTGTGCATAACGGTCGCTCGACCGCGACTCCCGCGAGTTCCAGCTGTTGCCGTGGGCACGCCATCGCGCGTGGTGTTGCGGGTCATCCACCAAGGACACCGCATCGATCGTCCCCCCAATTGGTGGAAAAAATATCTGCCTAGGTCAGGTAAGTCGATCCTGCGATGGTGGTCCGGCGATCAGGCGCGGATTTGTGATCGTTTCGACATCACTTCGATGCTTGCGGAATGATCACGTCGCACCTAGCTCTGCGGCGCGGGATGGTGATCCGGGCGTAAGCTTCCTGATGGAAGATTGATGTGCCTGATCGGTCGGGACGACGCTGGCGAAGTCGTCCCAGCCGCACGACGCGGCGTATCAGGGGGATGTGGATGTTTCAGCACGATGCGGACCAACGCCGGGCGCAGTACGCCTAGCGATGGCACGGGTTCAGCTGTCCGAGCTCTCCGCTTTCGCAGCCGTCGCGGATTCGTTGAGCTTCACCAAGGCGGCCGCTCATCTCGGCTGCTCCTTGCCGACCATCAGCCAGACCATCAAGAGCCTCGAGGAGCGGCTGGACGTCAGGCTGTTCAACCGGACGACGCGCAGCGTGGCCCTCACCGAGGCCGGCGAGCGCCTGCTGGCGGAGATCCAGCCGATTCTCGAACGGGTCGACCAGGCCATCGAGAGCATCAACGCGTTCCGCGACAAGCCGATGGGTACCCTGCGCCTGACCGTATCCCGTGTGTTCGCCGTGAGAGGGCTCGGGCCCCTGATCAGGTCATTCCTGGCCGAATACCCGGACATCCATATCGAACTGGCTGTCGACGACACCAACAGTGACATCGTGCGCAATCGCTTTGATGCCGGCATCAGATCCGGCCACCGGGTGGAGCGCGACATGAAGGTCATCCGCGTCTTCGACGAGTGCAGCTTCGTTGCGGTTGCCGCCCCCGGCTATCTCGCGGCGCATCCCGCGCCGGCCGTGCCCGAGGATCTCCAGGCCCATAATTGCATCCGACATCGGGTCCCTGCCGACGATACGCTGCAGCCCTGGATCTTCGAAAAGGGCGGCGAGCGCACCGAGATTGCCGTGGACGGCTCCCTTATCGTCAACGACTTCGATCTCGCGCTGAATGCCGCGCTCGACGGCATCGGCGTCGCGTATCTCGTCGAGCCGATGATCGAGTCGCATCTGGCCGACGGACGGCTAATGCGGCTGCTGCCCGGCTGGCGCTACGCGACGCCCGGACTGTTCCTGTACCATCCGAGCCGCCGGCAACCGCCGATGCCGCTGCAGGTCTTTCTCGACTTCGTCAAGCGCTGGCGCAGCGGCGTCACGCTGGACGCAATGTCGCGCGCGGCGGATTACGACGCACGCGGGTTGGTAGCAGCGACGTCACATCGAACGTCGATTCACGTCGAGCCCAACCGTCGCTGAGATCGCGTTGCGAGGCTGGAGAGGTCAATCGCGCGTCGGCAGCGGCGCTGCGAACGCGCCATGATGTACGCAGCTTGCGATGTGCACCGGGATTGTTCGGGATTCCCATCTAACCTATTCACGATTATCACCATTAACAAATCGACACCGCGAGGCCAAAACCGCGGCGTGACTGCGTCGATGCTGGTGCGTGCGAGCAGCGTGTTAACGACGATCGAGTGGGCTTCGAACAAAGCAGAGCGCATTCATCAAATTGAAATTGGCTCATGCACACTTCATTCAACCATTCCGCCGGCCGCGCTGATCGAGCCGTCGTCGGAATCAGAGGTGTGGGAGCGGCAATCTGGCGAAGCCAGGGGCGACACGCGGGGGGCCGTGTGCATCGCCATCAACCGGAGAAACGGGAAATGAAGACGTTGAGGGGCCTGCTACTCGGAACGGGAGCAGTGATATTGTCCGCCGCGGCGGCGCAGGCTGCGGATCTTCCACTGAAGGCCAAAGCCGTCGAATATGTGAAGGTGTGCTCGCTGTACGGCACGGGCTTCTACTACATTCCCGGTACCGACACCTGCATCAAGCTCGGCGGCTATCTGCGCGCCGAGACCGCGCTGTGGACCAACAGCAACTATGGTGGCGCCTATTCAGGCCAGGCCGGCGCCGATAACCGCCTGAGCAACCGCTATCAGACCCGTTCGCGCCAGGATCTGAACATCGATACGCGCACCGCGACCGAATATGGCGTGGTGCGTACCTATTTCGAGACCGTGCTGAACTGGACCTCGGGCTCCTATGGCGGTGCGGGCGCCGGCGCGACGTCCTACACCGGCGACGCCATCTCGGGCGGCATCGTCGGCGTCTACTACGCCTTCATCCAGTTCGCCGGATTCACGATGGGCAAGGCCGTGTCGACCTTCGACGCGCCCTGGACCAACTATCCTGGCAACAATTTCGACGGCCTGGTCGGCGGCAGCGGCTCCAACAACGGCGTCAACCAGTTCACCTACACCGCCGATTTCGGCCAGGGCATCACCGCCGCGGTCTCGCTGGAAGACCAGACGCAGTTCTTCACCACCAACATCTGGAACACCTCGGGCATCACCGCGGCCGGCGTGCTCGGCGGCAATTATGGCTCGAGCAGCTTCGGCGGGACGGTGTCTCCCGACATCATCGGCATGGTTCGCGTCGACCAGGCGTGGGGCATCTTCCAGGCGTCGTTCGCCGCGCATGACAATCATGCCGCCTATTACGGCGCGTCCGAGACCTCGGGTCATCCCTCCGACAAGTGGGGCTGGGCCGCGCAACTGGCGCTGTCGATCAAGAACATCCCGACCGGTCCGGGCGACGTCGTCAACCTGCAGGCGGTCTACACCGACGGCGCGAGCCGCTACAACTTCCAGAGCCTCGCCAACACGACCTATTCGATGTATGGCAGCACGGGCGTAGCCGGCGCCTATCAGAGCATCGGCTTCGCCGGCGTCGGCGACGCGGTGTTCGGCACCGGCACGGGCCTGTCGACCGTGCAGACCTGGGGCATGCGCGGCGCCTTCACCCACAATTGGGATCCGCGCTGGAATACGGCGCTGTATGGCGCCTATGCCCAGGTGCGCTATGGCCAGACGGGATCGAGCCTCATCTGTGCCGGCATCGCCGCCACCGGGATGCTGACCGCGGGCTCGACCTGCAATCCCGACTTCAATCTCGGACAGATCGGCCTCATCACCCGATGGACGCCGGTCAAGGGCCTCACCTTCTCGGCCGACGTGACCTACAGCCACCTCGACCAGAAATATTCGGGCACGGCGATTGCTCCGGCCGTCACGAGCACGGCAAAGCCGGCCGCGATCTACCAGCTCAAGGACCAGGACACGGTGAGCATGCTGCTGCGCGCCCAGCGCAACTTTTGAAGCTGGACTGTTGAACCTCTGACTGCTCGACGAGCTTCCGGCGATGCCCCCGCCGGAAGCTTCGTTCGTGGAGACAGGCGGCGCGTCGCACGCAACAGAATGGGATGGGGCACAATGCAGCAGGCGTCGTGCACAATCACGACGCCTGTGACTTGATCGGCCAATGAGTTGATCACGCGCCGACTTGATCGCGCGGCAATTTGACCGGCGGGCTCTACTTGATCGAGGTGTTGATCGCGGTGAACTTGCTGCTCAGTCCCGAGCCCAGGCCATTGACGGCCGCCAGGATCACGATGCTCAATCCGCCGGCAATGATGGCGTATTCGATCGAGGTCGCGCCAGCCTGATTCTTCAGGAAGCTCGCAATCAACTGCCGCATCTACCTCTCCGGTCGGGCTCGATCATCTGACGCGCCGGAAGGGCGCGCCGAGGCCGGGATGGACGCCCCGCCGGAAACCCTCCGTCATCGGCTTGAACAATCGGTTAACCCGATGAGGTACCTGCGCGGCCCAGATTCGGAGCCGGCATTCCATCGCAGGCCCGCCCTCGCCCGACCTCCGAGATCCGAACCGGAGTGCAAGCAACTGAACTTGCTTCGCTTTATTCTCAGTCCGCGGCCCCCGGCCGGTTGGCGGCAAAGCCGAGCCGCTGAATCCTCGTCCGACACATTCAGAAAAAATTCGGCTTATCCGCCAGATGCCACGTCATGATCTGGGTCAACGGCGATGGCGTGGACCGCCTTAAAGGTTATCCTGGTCGCTATGAGCACAACAGATTCCGCCCGTCCCCAGCTCAAGATCCGCAGCGTCGCGCTCGACACCGGCCGCGAGAACGTGGTCGTGATCTCCCGCCGCTCGAAGGCGTTGCGGCCCGAGGTGTTCCGCGGCTTCAGCCGCGTCGAGCTGCGCTGCAACTCGCGGACGCTGCTGGCGACCCTTCTGATCACCGACGACGACGCACTGGTCGGCCCCGACGAGATCGGCCTGTCGGAACCGGCGATGCGGCGCTTCGCCGAGCCGGCCGGCACGCGGGCGACGGTGTCGCCGGCGACCCCGCCCGAGAGCATGGAAGCGGTGCGCGCCAAGATCCGGGGCGAGACCTTGAGCGACCAGGCGATCGCTGCCGTGATCGAGGACCTCACCCACTACCGCTACTCCGACATGGAGATCGCGGCTTTCCTGATCGGCTCAGCCAGCTTCATGAGCTCCGGCGAGCTGCTGGCGCTGACGCGCGCGATGGCCAATGCCGGCACGCAATTGAAATGGCCCGAGCCGGTGGTGGTCGACAAGCACTGCATCGGCGGCATACCCGGCAACCGCACCTCGATGGTGGTGGTGCCGATCGTCGCCGCCCACGGCCTGACCATTCCAAAAACCTCCTCGCGCGCGATCACCTCGCCAGCCGGCACCGCCGATACGATGGAGGTGCTGGCGCGGGTGAATGTCGGCGCCGACGAAATGAAGTCGATCGTTGCGGCCTGCAATGGCTGCGTGATCTGGGGCGGCCACGTCAATCTGTCGCCGGCCGACGACGTCCTGATCTCGGTCGAGCGCCCGCTCAGCCTCGACACCCGCGAGCAGATGGTCGCCTCGATCCTGTCGAAGAAGCTGGCCGCCGGCTCGACGCATCTGCTGCTCGACCTGCCGGTCGGGCCGACCGCCAAGCTCACCAGCGGCGCGGAGGCGATGCGGCTGCGCAAGCTGTTCGAATTCGTCGGCGACCGTTTCGGGCTCAAGGTCGAGGTGATCACGACCGACGGCCGCCAGCCGATCGGCAACGGCATCGGTCCGGTGCTGGAGGCCCGCGACGTGATGGCGGTGCTGGGCAACGAGCCGTCGGCGCCTGCGGACCTGCGCGAGAAGTCGCTGCGGCTCGCCGCGCATCTGCTCGAATATGATCCGAAGCTGCGCGGCGGCGCCGGCTACAACAGGGCGCGCGAGCTGCTCGACAGCGGCGCGGCGCTCAAGCAGATGCTGAAGATCATCGATGCGCAGGGCCCGCCGGAATGCCGCAGCGAGCTCGGCGATCTCGCCTTCGACGTCAAGGCGGAGCGCGACGGTGTCGTGTCCGCGATCGATTGCCTGCGGCTCAATCGCCTGGCGCGTACCGCCGGCGCGCCGGTGAACAAGGGCTCCGGGATCATGCTGTTCAAGAAGATCGGCGATCGTGTCGACCAGGGTGAACCACTCTATCGCGTGTTCACCTGCGATCCGTCGGAGCATGATCTGGCCGCAGCCGCAGCTGCCGCCAACCACGGCTATGGCTTCGCCGACGGCGCGAATGGTCGTTCGTGATGAACCGTCATCGAGCATCGATCCATCGTCCTCGGGAGACCACCGCATGAGTGTGACCGTTCGCTTCTGCGGTGCCGCGCATACCGTAACCGGGTCCTGCTATCTGGTGCGGAGCGGCAAGAGCCAGTTCCTGATCGATTGCGGCCTGTTCCAGGGCCAGAAGACGCTGAAGGAGCTCAACTACGGCGACTTCCCATTCCGTCCCGCCGACATCGACGCCGTGCTGCTGACGCATGCGCATATCGACCATAGCGGCCTGCTGCCGAAGCTGGTGCGCATGGGCTTCGACGGCAAGATCTTCGCCACGCGCGGCACCATCGATCTCTGCTCATGGATGCTGCCCGATGCCGGCAACATCCAGGAGCAGGAGGTGCTGGCGCTGAACCGCCGCAACATCGCGCGCGGCCGCGGCGAGGTCAGCCCGATCTACACCCAGGCCGACGCCATCGCGGCGCTGCAATACTTCCAAGCCGTCCCCTACGAGACCTGGACCGAGATCATTCCAGGCGTTCGCGCCCGCTACTGGAATGCCGGCCATCTGTTGGGCTCCGCCTCGATCGAGATCGAATTCGCAGGACAAGGCGCCGATGGCGCGGCGCTGCGGCTGCTCGCCTCCGGCGATGTCGGGCCCGACGCCAAGCTGCTGCAGCCGGCCCCGAAAGCGCCGGAGGGTTTCGACTACGTGATCTCGGAGGCGACCTATGGCGACCGGATTCGCGAGCCGACCACGCCGGAGCTGCGCCGCGGCCGTCTGGCCGGCGAGGTGCGCGACGCGGCGGCGGCCAAGGGCGCGCTATTGATCCCGGCCTTCGCGGTCGAGCGGACGCAGGAGCTGATCGTCGATCTGGTCGGCCTGATGGAGCGCGGCGAGATTCCGGCCGCGCCGGTGTTCCTGGACTCGCCGCTGGCGATCCACGCCACCGAGGTGTTTCGCGCGCACACCGAGAGCCTCGACGGCGGCAGCGATGTCGGCCGGCTGTTGTCGTCGTCGCATCTGCGCTTCACCGAGACCGTCGATGAAAGCAAGGCGATCGCCAAGCTGACCGGATTTCACATCGTCATCGCCGCCAGCGGCATGTGCGATGCCGGTCGCATCCGCCATCATCTCAAGCGCTGGCTGTGGAACAACCGCGCCACCGTGCTGCTGGTCGGCTATCAGGCCAACGGCACGCTGGGGCGCTTCCTGCAGGACGGCGTCAAGGCGGTGCGCATCCAGGGCGAGGAGATCAAGGTCGCGGCGCGCATCCGCATGATCGACGACTATTCCGGCCACGCCGACGGCGCCGAGATCGCCCGCTGGATCGCGGCCCGCCGCCCGATCGCGCGCGGCCTTTTTCTGTCCCACGGCGAGGATGCCGCGATCGCGGCGCTGGCCGCGCGCGTCGCCGAGCGCATCGTGCCGACCGCGAAAGTGTTCTCCCCCCTGCTCGACGACGTCTACGAGCTGACGAGCGCGGTGCCGACGCTGCTCGACGTCGCGCGCCGGCGGCGGCTGGCGCCGGAGGCGGTCACCCGGCTGGACTGGCACAACGACATGTCGGGCCTGCTGCTCGACATCCACGAGCGGATCGAGCAAGCCGCCGACGATCGCGCCCGCGGCGTCATCATCCGCCGCCTGCGCCGAGCGCTGGAAGAGTGATGCGAGCGGCGTAGCCGCGAAGGCTGCGCACCTGCGATGTTCGTCGTCGAACGGTCACACTTTGATCGCACCTTGAGGACCATCAGGTGCGGTGCGAAGCTCGCAGACGGCGACGCTCTCGCAGCTTGTGCATATTGAAACACACAACGTGCCGACGGCTGGTCTCCGAGAGCTGTTCTGATAGGCTCGACACGTGGTTCATAACAACGGAACGATCCGGGTGAACCGGGCGCAGGTGGGGAAACGAGGGGCTCTCACATGCATCAACCATCGAAATGGTGGGCGGGACTGATCGCTGTTGCCGTGCTCTGGCTCGCGGCCGTGAGCTTCAAGACGGCTGATGTCGAGGACGACATTGCGCCGCGGGCACGCGCCGCCGTCGCGGCCGCCGTCCCCGACACAGCCGCGGCCCTCAAGGTCACGGTCGCGGGCCGCGACGTTCGCATCGCAGGGCCGGAGTTCAGTCCCGATCAGTCGACGAAACTGGAGGACGCCGCATCGGTCAGCGGCGTCCGGCTCGTCGAGGGCACCTACGACAAGCTGCCGACACCGAAGCCCTATGCCTTCCGCGCCACGCGAAACGGCGGCCAGCTCGTGCTCGAAGGCGCGGTGCCGACGCCCGCCGTTCGGAATGCCGTGCTCAATGCCGTCCGTTCGTCCGGTGGTGAAGTGGTCGATCGCCTCTCCTATGCGCTGGGAGCTCCGGCCGACTTCGCGGCCATCGCGAGCCATGGATCGGTCCAGGCCGCCAAGCTCAATGGCGGCACGTTCGCGCTCGCGGACAAGGCTTATTCGATCGCGGGTGCCGCCGCCTCATCGGACGTCTATGAGGCTGCCGTCGCGGCGACGCGGCAGCTGCCGGGCGGCGCCGTGCTCGACAAGGTGGCGATCCTGCCGCCGGAGGCAAAGCCGTTCATCTGGAGCGCGGTTCGCGAGGGCAACACGCTGGTGATGTCCGGCGTCGTTCCGAATGACGATATCAGGCGCGCGCTCGAGGCCGCCGCGATCAAGGCCTGGCCCGGCGCGTCGGTGATGCATCACATGCAGATCGCGCGTGGCGCGCCTGCTGGCGATTTTGGCGCCTACACGTCCTATGCGCTAGCGGAGCTTACCAGGCTGAGCACGGGCCGCGTCGTCATCTCCGACGCCACCTACGCGATTTCGGGTGAGGCGCCCTCCGCCGCCGCCTACGATGAAACGATGGCCGGGATCGGCAAGCTGCCGACCGGGCTGAGCTTGGCGAAAGCCGAGATTCTGCCGCCGGAAATCAAGCCCTATCGCTGGTCGGCGGAGTTCGACGGCACCAGCTTGAGCCTCACAGGTCTCGCGCCGAGCGGAGCGGCCCGCGATGCGATGCTGGGCTCCGCCAGTGGACAGTTCGACGGCAAGCCGATCAAGAGCCAGATCGGCATCGCCCGCGGCGCCCCGGATGGCGACCTTGCCAAAGCGAGCGCGAGCCTGCTGCAGCAGCTCGCCAGGCTGTCGCAGGGGCGCGCCGAGATCAACGACACCCAGGTGTCGCTCAGGGGCGTCGGACTCGCCAACGTCACCGGCGCAGCCGTGCGCGAGCAACTGGCCGGCGCCCTGCCCGCGCCGTTCGCGCTCGCGTCCATCGACGTCCGCGACGGCCCGGTCTCGCCTTACGCGTTCGGACTGCAGAAGCAGGACGGCCGTGTCATGCTGAGCGGCTACGTGCCTGATGACGCCGCCCGCCGCGATCTCGTCGAGGCCGCCACAACGACCTTCATCACCGAGACGGTCGAGGACGGTCTGAAGATCGGCGACGGTGCGCCAAAGGATTACGTGCAGTCGCTGAAGGCGACGTTCCCGGCGCTGGCGCGGCTGTGGTCCGGCGCGCTGACGGCGAAGGACGCGGCGATCACGGTCGACGGGCTTGCCATCTACGACAAGTCGGCCGAGCAGGTCCGCAAGGAGCTCGCCGAGGCGGTCGGCAGCGGCTTCAAGCTCGACGACGTCAAGATCGGCGTCAAGCCGGAAAGCCCGCCACTCGCGGTCGCGGAGTGCCAGCCGGCGTTCAACGGGCTGCTCGCCAAGGGCCGCATCCGCTTCAGCACCGGCAGCGCCGAGCTGAGCCGCGCCTCGCTGGCGCTGCTCGATCACCTGGTCGAGGTTGCGCAGCGCTGCAAGGATGCCGAGATCGCGATCGAAGGCCACACCGACAATGTCGGCGACGAAGCTGACAACATGGACCTCTCCAAGCGCCGGGCGGCGGCGGTGGTCGGCTACATCGGCGACGCCGGCATCGACACCTCGCGCATGACCTCGGAGGGCTACGGCCAGACCAAGCCGGTCGCCTCCAACGACACGGCCGAAGGCCGCGCGCAGAACCGCCGCATCGAATTCGTCGTCAAGTGAGGCGCTGACATCATGATGTACGACCTTGCGACATTTCCGTTCTGGATCATCCTCGCCGTCGGCATCGGCGGCTTTGTCGGCTGGCGCACCTGGTCGGACGAGCCGCGGCCGGACTGGCTGAGAAGCTGGCTGCTGCCGGCGACGCTCGCCCTCGTCATCGGGATCCTGATGGCGCTGCTGACAGTGCTGCCCGGACGTGCCGGCCTGTGGCTCGAGGTCGGCCTGCTGATGGTCGGCGCCTATGTTCTCGGCTGCCTGATCGGCGGACAGCTCAGGGAATATGTCGGGCTGGGTGACACCAGTGCGATGTCGCCGGGCGGTCCTGGAAACAGCGTCGCGTTCGCCGGCGCAACCGCGGCGGCTCGTCCTTGGGCGGACAGCCCATCCCCGGCTGCGCAAGCCGCAGCCAGCGTCGAGGCCGATCGCCTTGCCACTGAAGCTGCCGCGAAAGCCGAAGCCGAACGTGTTGCGGCCGAAGCCGCTGCAAGGGCGGAGGCCGAGCGTCTAGCCGCCGAAACGGCCGCAAAGGCCGAGGCTGAGCGGCTCGCCGCGGAAGCCACGGCAAGGGCCGAGGCTGATCGTCTGGCGGCTGAAGCCGCAGCGAAGGCCGAAGCCGAACGTCTCGCTGCCGAGGCGGCGGCGAACGCCGAGTCCGAGCGCCTTGCTGCGGAGGCCGCCGCGAAAGCCGAAGCCGACCGCCTTGCTGCGGAAGCAGCCGCGAAAGCAGAGGCCGATCGCGTTGCGGCAGAAGCGGCTGAAAAGGCCGAAGCCGAACGCTTGGCCGCCGAAGCAGCGGCGAAAGCCGAAGCAGACCGTCTTGCGGCAGAGGCCGTTGCGAAAGCCGAGGCGGAAGCCCAGCGTCTCGCGGCCGAAGCGACCGCCAAGGCCGAGGCCGATCGCCTGGCCGCCGAAGCGGCCGCACGCGCGGAAACCGATCGCCTTGCCGCCGACGCCGACGCGGAACGGCTTGCCGCCGAGGTCGCCGCATCATCGGCCCCGGAGAGCCCGGCCTCGGCCGACGACAGACCGCCGGCCCTGTCCGCCCCCGAGGGCGCCGCTGACGATCTCAAGCTGATCAAGGGCATCGGACCCAAGAACGAGCGCGTCCTCAATGACATCGGCGTGCATCATTTCAGCCAGATCGCGGCGTGGTCGCCTGACCATGCGAGCTGGGTCGGCCATCACATGGTCTTTCCCGGCCGGATCGAGCGCGAGCACTGGATCGCGCAGGCCAAGCTGCTCGCGGCCGGCCTCGACACCGCGCATTCCAGCGCGGTGAAGTCCGGCGCGATCACCATCGACGAACATGCCGACGCGCCGCTGAGCGAGGACGAGGCGAGCTACCTCCTGGCCCACCTGCCGGCGCTGATGCCGCCCGTCGAGAACGAGGACGTCCATGGCGGCGCCCGCCCGCTCGGGCTCGTCGCGCCGCGCGGCGGCCAGGCCGACGATCTCAAGCTGATCAAGGGCATCGGCAAGCAGAACGAGGCGCGGCTGCACGGCCTCGGCATCTGGCATTTCGCGCAGATCGCGGCCTGGACCGCCGAGCACGCCAAATGGGTCGGCTCGTATCTGGCGTTCGCAGGACGAATCGAGCGCGAGCAATGGATCAGTCAGGCCAAGGAGCTCGCAGGCGGCGCGACCACGGAATTCGCCCGCCGCGTCGAGGCTGGTCTGGTCAAGTCATCCGCCGACGACGGCTCCCGCGGGCAGGACAACGTCGAGATCGTGCAACCACGCGAGTAGCGGCGCCAACTGGAGCATGATCCGGAAAAATGGAAACCGGTTTTCCGAAAAGATCATGCTCAAACAAAGAGATGAGATCATGATGCGCTTCCGTGGAATCGCATCATGATCTAAACGAATCGTCGGGTATGCAAAGGCGCTGACTTGCCCTCTCGTCACGCGCGATGGTGATGGCGCCGTGCCCACCCTGCTTTCCTACTCGGCGAGCTCGACCGCCTCGCTGCGCGACGGGCCGGCCAGCGGCCGCTCCTCCATCAGCATCATGCAGACCGAGGCGCAGGCCAGCATCGCGGTGGCCGCGGCATAAACGAAGCGGAAGGCATGGATCATGTCGGCTTCCGCGATGCCGCTGACCGCGCCATGGGCGCCCTCCGCCAGCGAAATGTCGGCGCCCAGCGCCATCAGCAGGATGGCGCTGAAGGCCGCGACCGTGAACGAGGACATCATCGAGCGGAAGAAGTTCATGGCGCCGGTGATGGTGCCGATCTGGGAGCGGTCCACCGCGTTCTGCAGCGACACCACCGAGATCGGGAACGCCGTGCCGAGCCCGATGCCGTAGATCGACAGCAGCGCCATCAGCACCCAGAGCGAGGGCGTCGTCACCGTCATGACCGCGGCGGCGATGGTGCCGATGATCGTGCCCACGATGGCGACGCGCTTGTAGTGCTTGACCCGGGCCATGGTGCGGCCGGCAACCGCGGCGCCGAGGGTCGAGATCGCCGCGATCGGAATCAGGCCGAGACCGGCCTGGCTCGGGGTCAAATGATAGACCAGCTCGTAATAGAGCGGTAGATGGACCGTGAGCCCGATCAGGGCGCCGAGTGCGCAGCCGCTCGCCAGCATGCCGTAGGGCACCACCGTTCCGCCCATCAGCGACAGCGGCAGGAACGGCTCATCGGCCCGCTTGGCGTGCCAGACGAAGGCCAAGCCGAGCGCCACCGCGCTGCCGATCATCGCCAGCAGGGTCGGCGACAGCCAGGCCAACTTGTGGCCACCCCAGGTCAGCACCAGCATGAACACGACGGCCGAGGCCATCAGCAGCAGGCCGCCGGCCCAGTCGACCTTGCGCAGCCGGTGGTAGACCGGCAGCCGGCCCATCTTGGGCAGCAGCAATGCGAGCGCCGCGATCGCGAGCGGGACATTGATCCAGAAGATCATCGACCAGTGCAGATGGTCGGCGAAGAAGCCGCCGATCACCGGCCCGAGCAGGCCGGCGAGCAGCCAGACCCCGCTGAAATAGGCCTGGTACTGGCCGCGCTCGCGCGGGCTGACGACGTCGGAGATCACGGTCTGGACCACCGGCATGATGCCGCCGCCGCCGAGCCCCTGCAGGCCGCGGGCGAGGATCAGCACCGGCATGTTCGGCGCCAGCGCGCAGACCACCGAGCCGACCACGAACAGGCTGAGCGCGGTGATGATCATCGAGCGGCGGCCATAGATGTCGCAGAGCGTGCCGAACACCGGCGCCACCGCGGTCGACGCCAGCAGGTAGGCGGTGATCACCCAGGAGAGATTGGTGACGTCCTGAAACTCGCGGCCGATGGTCGGCAGCGCGGTCGCCACGATGGTCTGGTCGAGCGCGGCCAGGAACATCGTCAGCAGCAGGCTCATCAGGATGGTGCGCACCTCGGCCTGGGTCAGCGGCACCGGCGGCGCAAGCGACGGCGCATCCTCGATCGCCTGAACCTGCGGCGGAATGGCCGGCAGCTCGGCGGCGATCTCTTCGGGCAGGGATTGGGACGCGGCAGGGTAATGCGTCTGCCGATCAAACTTGTTCATGGGATGAATGCCGTGCCCGGGCGCGACGACGCCGCGCGGATTCGCTGTCTGGCGAACTACTTAAGGCATAATTTTCCCGTGCGGCAGCGGGTCGGGTGCATGGGTGCATTCCGACAGCACGGGAACGGTCGCATCATCGTGACTTGCTGCGGGTGCGAGGTGATCGCGCTATTTCGGCCGTCGCTTCAACTTGGCCCGCTTCGGCAGCAGCACCGGCCACTGCACGATGTGGTCCTCGAGCTGGTCGTCCGGAACGTCGTCCTCGGTGCCCTCGACCCGGCCGCGCACCGAGACGCCGGCTTCATGGACCGTCTGAGGATCGCCCGAGATCAGGGGATGCCACCAGTAGAGATCGCGCCCCTCAGCCACGAGGCGGTAGCCGCAGCTCGGTGGCAGCCAGGTCAGCGTGCGGACGTTCTCAGGTGTCAGGCGAACGCAATCCGACACCTGTTCGGAACGATTCGGGTAGTCCTTGCAGGCACATAGCCCGGCATCCAAGAGCTTGCAGGAAATGTGGGTGAAGTAGATGTCGCCGGTATCCTCGTCTTCCAGCTTCTCCAGGCAGCAGCGCCCGCAGCCATCGCAGAGGCTCTCCCATTCCACCTCGGACATCTCTTCCAAGATCTTGGTTTTCCAGAACATTCCCTCCTGGCCCGAGGGACGTTTGAGCGGTGCGGTCATCGGGCGATTCTCAAAGAGGGCGTGAGGTGGCCGCCATCTAGGTGCCCGGCCCCGAGCCGCGCAAGGGGCTTTGCCGATTACGGCGGCACGTTAGCTTTGTGCATCAAATTATGAGCGGAACCATTGGTTTGTGACCCCCGCTCGGCTAGATAGATGATTGAGTCACTCCGGCGGCGGCGCCGGCAATGCGGCTTGGGGTCAGGTGCTCGGGTTCGGGCGGCTGACTGTGCAGTGCCATGGGTTTGCCGCAACAATCGCGCAAGACCCTTCGATGGCCCCCAGCCCCACTTGCTGAGTGCTTTCGAAGCCAGCTGACACGCTTTCGAAACGACCAGGGTTCCCGTGCGGCAGATCATTCCAGACGATTGGAAGAAGCGGATCAACAATTTCCGCCTGGATCTCGACGCCCGCTTCGATTCGGCGCTGTTCTCCTCCCTGCGCGGCACCCGCGAGCTGTATGAGCGCTATTCGGCGTTCATGGACCGCTTCTATGTCGGCGGCTGGAAGCGCTGGGTGTTCGTCGAGCCGTTCTCGGAGGCGGCCACGATCGGGCTCGGCGGCCTGGTGCTGATGCTGGCGCTCGCGATCCCCGCCTTCCGGGAAACTGCCGATGAGGACTGGCTGAAGAAGTCCGACCTCGCCGTGACCTTCCTCGACCGCTATGGCAACCCGATCGGCAGCCGCGGCATCAAGCACAATGATTCGATTCCGCTGGAGGACTTCCCGGACAATCTGATCAAGGCGACGCTCGCCACCGAGGACCGCCGCTTCTACGACCATTTCGGCATCGACATTGCCGGCACGGCGCGCGCCCTCGTCACCAACGCCCAGGCCGGCGGCGTCCGCCAGGGCGGCTCCTCGATCAGCCAGCAGCTCGCCAAGAACCTGTTCCTGTCCAACGAGCGCACCATCGAGCGCAAGGTCAACGAGGCGTTCCTGGCGATCTGGCTGGAAACCCGGCTGACCAAGAACGAGATCCTCAAGCTCTATCTCGACCGCGCCTATATGGGCGGCGGCACCTTCGGCGTCGACGGCGCGGCACACTTCTATTTCAACAAGTCGGTGCGCGACATCAACCTCGCCGAAGCCGCGATGCTGGCCGGGCTGTTCAAGGCGCCGACCAAGTTCGCCCCCCACATCAACCTGCCCGCCGCCCGCGCCCGCGCCAACGTCGTGCTCGACAATCTGGTCGATGCCGGGTTCATGACCGAGGGCCAAGTGTTCGGCGCCCGCCGCAACCCGGCCTTCGCAGTCGACCGCCGCGACGAAAGCTCGCCGAACTACTTCCTCGACTATGCCTTCGACGAGATGCGCAAGCTGGTCGACACGTTCCCGAAGTCTTACACCGAGCGCGTCTTCGTGGTGCGGACCTCGATCGACATGACCGTGCAGCATGCGGCCGACGAGGCGATCGAGAACCAGTTGCGCCAGTTCGGCCGCGACTATCACGCGACCCAGGCGGCAACCGTCGTCTCCGACCTCGACGGCGGCATCCGCGCCATGGTCGGCGGCCGCGACTATGGTGCCAGCCAGTTCAACCGCGCAGTCGACGCCTACCGGCAGCCGGGATCGTCGTTCAAGCCTTACGTCTACACCACCGCGCTGCTGAACGGCTTCAAGCCGACCTCGATCGTGGTCGACGGCCCGGTCTGCATCGGCAACTGGTGCCCGCAGAATTATGGCCATTCCTATTCCGGCTCGGTGACGCTGACGCAGGCGATCACCCGCTCGATCAACGTCGTCCCGGTCAAGCTGTCGATCGCGCTCGGCGGCAAGGAGGGTCCGAAGGCCGGCCGCGCCAAGATCATCGAGGTCGCGCGGCGCTTCGGGCTCAAGGCGCCGCTGCCCGACACGCCGTCGATGCCGATCGGCTCCGACGAGGTCACGGTGCTGGAGCATGCGGTCGCCTATGCGACCTTCCCGAACAAGGGCAAGGCGGTGACGCCGCATTCCGTGCTGGAGGTCCGCACCGGCGCCGGCGACCTGGTCTGGCGCTGGGACCGTGACGGGCCGAAGCCGAAGCAGGCAATCCCGGCCTCGGTTGCTGCCGACATGGCGGGCATGATGAGCCACGTGGTCAGCGAAGGCACCGCACGCCGCGCCGCACTCGACGGCATTCCAACCGCCGGCAAGACCGGCACCACCAACGCCTATCGGGACGCCTGGTTCGTCGGCTACACCGGCAACTTCACCTGCGCGGTCTGGTACGGCAATGACGACTATTCGCCGACCAACCGTATGACCGGCGGCTCGCTGCCGGCGCAGACGTGGCACGACATCATGGTCGCCGCGCATCAGGGCGTCGAGGTCAAGGAGCTGCCCGGCGTCGGCATGGGCGAAAAGCTGCCGCAGTCGGCGTCCGCCGCGATGGCACAGGCCGGCCAGCCGAAGACGCTGGAGATCAAGCCCGGTCCGCCGCCGATCCTGACCCGCCGCGGCGCCGAGGTGCTGGTTCAGGTCGAGAAGATGCTGGACGATGCGGCGCGCCTCGCCGAGAAGGCCGCGCCTGCCGATCCGCGCAAGCCCGGCAAGCCGGTCTCGTCGAGCGCGCTGGCCTTCCCTGAGAACTACGCCGCGGCAACGGCCGACGGCGTGACCATCCCTGCCCTGCGCAAGAACTGACGTCAGCGATCCCCGTGCGGCTGCTCTTCATCACCTTGGTTACGCTCCTGATCGCCACCGGCGTCGGCATCGGCGCGACGTGGATGACGACGACCCGCGGCACCGAGTTTGGTACGCTGACGATCGGCGCCTGGACGGCGCGTCCGAAAACCGGCACGGCCGATGTCGACCCCTATGCGCGCGCGACCATCACCCGCAATGGCGAATTGCCGATCGGCACCGGCGACGGCGTGGCCTTCACCGCCACCACGGACGACAAGAGGAAGCCGCTCGACGGGCGCTGCGACATCCTGGTCAGCGGCGTCACGCCACCCGCCCGCTTCTGGACGCTCACGCTCTACGACCGCAAGGGCCACCTCGTCGCCAACACGCTGCAGCGCTACGGCTTCACCAGCCAGGAGCTGGTGCGAGGTGCCGATGGCTCCTTCGAGATTCGTGTCGCCGCGCGCTCGCGCTCCGGCAACTGGCTGCCGACCGGCGGCATCGAGCGCTACGCGCTGATGCTGCGGCTCTACGACACGCCGGTCGGCGTCGCGACCCGCACGCAGCGCGACGCGCCGATGCCGTCGATCACGACAGTAGGTTGCCCATCATGATCCGGCTGCTGTTCACGGTCGTGGTCGGCGTGCTGCTCGGCGGCGTGGTCCATCTCGTCAGCGTGCTGGCGCTGCCGCGGATCTCGACCCAGGACGCCTACTCCCGGCTGACGCCGATGACCAAGCTGAACGCCGTGACGCAGTTGCCATTGGCCGATCCCGGCAATTCACCGATGCCGTTCATGGATCCGGCGTTCGCCATGGCGATCTGCCGCTATGATCTGTCCGACGGACCGCTCAAGCTCACGGTTCCGGTGAGCCAGGCCTATACGTCGGTGTCGTTCTACACGCGCAACGAGATCGCCTACTACGCCATCAACGACCGCTCCGCCGGCAAGCGCGTGATCGAGCTCAACCTGATGACCGAGGCGCAGCACGAAGACCTGCCCGAGGACGAGGAGATCACGGCCGCCGACCGGCTGATCATCGATTCGCCGACGACGACCGGGTTGATCGTGCTGAAGGCCCTGGCCGCCGAGCCCGGTCTCATGCCGCAGGCGCAGGCCTCCCTTGCAGCGGCAAGCTGCGGCGTACAGACCGAGGCACCGGCCAAGGCCGAGAAGCCGCGCGGCAAACGATAAGTCAATACGACGTCCTGGATGAATTCGACAACACTCTCTTCATCCTTGGTGGCATAGTCGTTGTCGCGCGCCGCTGCTATGATGGATCAGGACGGCGGCGCTTCGCTCAACATCAGGTCATGCCTCTCGAAATCGAACGGAAGTTTCTCGTCAAGTCCGATGCTTGGCGGGATCAGGCGACGCACAGTGAACGCCTTCGCGACGGCCTTGTCGCACGTCAGGACGGCCTCAAGGTCCGCGTTCGCTGCTATGGCAACCGGACGACGCTGTGCGTGAAGAGCGGCCGCCGCGGCCTGACCCGAGATGAATTCGAGTACGATATTCCCGCGGACCACGCCGCGATGCTGTTCGCGCATTGCGACGGACGCATCCTCGAGAAGACGCGTCACTATGTGCCGGCCGAAAGCGGCGTCTGGGAAGTCGACGTCTACCACGACGCGCTCGAAGGCGTCGTCATCGCCGAGATCGAGCTGCCGACCGAGACGACCATCGTGACCCTTCCCGACTGGGTCGGCGACGAGGTCACCGGCGACCCGCGCTACAGCAAGGCCAACATGCTGACGGAGCGCTCGCGGGCGGCGAAAGTCCGGGAGCTGCGGCGCGCGCGCCTTGCAGGGCTGTGATGCACGCACGGGCCGTTGCGGCTTGACCCCTGTCAAATCACCCGTCGAGGGCACACCTTAAACAGCGCGGACTTGGCGGTCTGAACGATCGCGCATGGAGTTTGCACGATGAGTTCATCGCAGGTGATGTCACAGGCGCTGCGCGCCAAGATCATGTCGGCCGACGAGGCGGCCGCGCTGGTCGAGCCCGGCAACCATGTCGGCATGAGCGGCTTCACCGGGTCGGGCTACCCGAAGGCGGTGCCGCTCGCGCTGGCGCGCCGGATCGAAGCCGCGCATGCGCGCGGCGAGCCGTTCCGCGTCGGCGTGTGGACCGGGGCGAGCACCGCGCCCGAGCTCGACGGCGCGCTCGCCCGGGCTGATGGCATCGACCTGCGCCTGCCCTATCAGTCCGATCCAGCGACACGACAGCGCATCAACGCCGGCAGCATCGACTATATCGATCTGCATCTCAGCCATGTCGCACAGTTCGTGTGGTTCGGTTTTCTCGGCCATCTCGACGTCGCCGTGATCGAATGCGCCGGCATCCTGCCAGACGGGCGGCTGATCCCCTCGACCTCGATCGGCAACAACAAGACCTGGCTCGATCTGGCTGACCGCGTCATCATCGAAGTCAATTCGTGGATGAACCCGGCGCTGCTCGGCATGCACGACGTCTATTACGGCACCCGCCTGCCACCGCATCGCAAGCCGATCCCGATCCTGGCGCCCGGCGACCGCATCGGCGAGACCACCTATCGCTGCAATCCGGACAAGGTCATCGCGGTCGTCGAGACCCACGCGCCCGACCGCAACACGAGCTTCGCCGCCCCCGACGACGTCTCCGGCGCGATCGCCGGGCACATCCTGGAGTTCTTCGCGCACGAGGTGAAGCAGGGCCGCCTGCCCCGCAACCTGCTGCCGCTGCAATCGGGCGTCGGCAACGTCGCGAACGCCGTGATGGCCGGGCTCGACGACGGGCCGTTCCCGCATCTCACCGCCTACACCGAGGTGCTGCAGGACGGCATGCTGAACCTGATCCGCTCGGGGCGGATGGATCTCGCCTCCGCGACGGCATTGTCGCTGAGCTCGGAAGCTGCGATCGAATTCAACCGCGAGATCGAGTTCCTGCGCGACCGTATCGTGCTGCGGCCGCAGGAGATCTCCAACCACCCCGAGGTGATCCGCCGGCTCGGCGTCATCGCCATGAACGGCATGATCGAGGCCGACATCTACGGCAACGTCAACTCGACCCACGTGCGCGGCAGCAGCATCATGAACGGCATCGGCGGCTCCGGGGACTTCGCCCGCAACGCCTATCTGTCGATCTTCATGACGCCCTCGACGGCGAAGAATGGGACGATCTCCTGCATCGTGCCGATGGTCACCCATGTCGACCACACCGAGCACGACGTGCAGGTTCTGGTGACCGAGCGCGGCCTCGCCGATCTGCGCGGCCTGTCGCCCAAACAGCGCGCCCGCACCATCATCGACCAGGCGGCGCATCCAAAATTCCGGCCGGCGCTGGCGGATTATTTCGAACGCGCCTGCCGCGATTCGACCGGCAAGCACACGCCGCATCTGCTCGAGGAGGCGTTCCGCCTGCTCAGGCCGGAATGAGCGCTGCGGCCCGATCACCGCAGCGACATGTGTCGTAGGCGACGGGATCGTGGCTGTTCACGATCGTGACCCGGTCGCCATGGTCGCATTTCAAGCGCCGCAGCCGCTCCTGGTTGGCGATCCGCATCGTGCGATCCTGATCGCCCTTGCGCTGGAACAGCCCGAGCAGCGGCGGCATGCGTGGGCGGGCGTCCAGCTGACCGTGGAAGAAATAGGCATCGCCGGCGTGCAGCAGCCATTTGTCGCCGCGTCGCACGGCGACGCCGCAATGGCCGCGGGTATGGCCCGGCAGAGGAACGATCAGGATGTCGCCGCTGCGATCCACGGCAGCGCGGACACCGCGAAAGCCGAACCAGTCCTCGCCGTCGTCGCCGTAGAACTGCCAGTCGGGACGATGCCGCCATTGGCCGGCGACATAGCGACCGCGCGGCGGCGCCGGAGACCCCTCGACGGCCATCGCATGCTCCCCGCGATGAACGTGCACCTTGGCCTTCGGGAAATCGCCGATGCCGCCGGCGTGGTCCCGGTCGAGATGCGTGAGCAGGATGTGCCTGACGTCGTCGGGCGAGAAGCCCAATGCCTTTACCTGCTGGAGCGCCGTCTCCGACGCATCGAGAAGCGGCGCAGCCTGCCTCACCCAGCGTGCCCCCAATCGTGCGGGCGCCGCGATGTCACCGGTGCCGATGCCGGTGTCGACCAGGACCAGGCCGTCATCGCTTTCGATCAGCAGGCAGTGGCAGACGAGGCGGGCGCGCGCGAACAGGCCGCCGCTGCCACTCACCAGCCGACCGCCGCGTGGACACATCGTGCCGGTGTTGAGGTGGTGGACGCGCATCGATCTTCTCCTTCATTGCCGATATCGGGCGCATCCTTGCGTGCCGGTCTGAGATAAGTAAAATATTGATCAGTGATACGCATCATAGGCTTCTCCTATGGATATCCGCGAGCTCCGCTATTTCTCCGCCGTGTTCGAGGAACGCAGCCTGACCAGGGCAGCGGCGCGCTGCTTCGTCTCGCAGCCATCGATTTCGCTGGCGATCGCCAACCTCGAGGCCGAGCTCGGCACCGAGCTGTTCCTCCGCCACCGCAAGGGTGTCGTGCCGCTGGAGGCGGCCGAGCGCCTGCAGCCGATCGCGCGCCGGATCGTCGGCGAAGCCGATGCCGCCCGCAACCTGTTCCGGCACGGCGCGCCGAAGCAGGCGCTCAAGCTCGGGCTCATGCGCACCCTCGACGGCCGGCGCGTGACCGCGCTGCTCAAGCCGCTCACGGCGCGCGAGGATCTCAGGCTTCACATCGTCGGTCCGACCGAGCGGGCCGACGGACGCATCGTCTCAAAAAGCCTGGTCGGCGACGGCGAGCATTTCCTGCCGCTGTGGAGCGAGCGCTATGTCGCGGCTTTGCCGCTTGCGCATCCGCTCACGCTGAAGCCGCGCCTGCGCGCGGCCGACCTCGCCGACGTCGCCATGATCGACCGCTGCCATTGCGAGCACAGCGCGCTGGCGCGACGCAGCGGCGGGCCGCGCGAGATCGCCGCCATCGCCGAAACCGAGGATTGGGCCCTGGCGCTGGTCGCCGCCGGCGTCGGCGTCGCGATCGTTCCCGAGGGCGTCGTGCACGGCCGAAGCGACGTTGCGGTCCGCGAGATCGAGATGACGTTGAAGCGCCAGGTCGGACTCGCCTACTCCGCCGCGCGTGCTCCATCCGAGGCGCTGAAGATCTTGATCGCGACGCTGCGCGCGGCAGCGCCGCAGAAGCTCCGTGCGACAGCAGGGCGGCAAAAGGGAGCACCGGCCAAGCGAGGCCGGCGCCGGAGCAAGGTCGCGCCGGGCTAGCCCCGCGTCGTCAGCGGCCGTTCGATCAGGGGCCGCGCGGCGACCGGTGGATTGGCGGTCTGAGCCGCCAGTTCGTGGATCAGGCGATCGGCCTCGGCGGCCATGCCGTCGGGCGCCTGCAACACCAGGCGCTCCAAGGCCCAGCGGTAGGACGAGACGCGCTGCTCCAGGCTGATCTGCACCCATTGCACGATCAGCGAGTTCTCCTGCATGCGCGCGACCGCATCGGCTTGCTCGCGCGGCGAGAGCTCGGTCATGTATTTCATGCTGGCATCGCGCTTGCGATCGAGATCGATGACGCGGATGGCCGACGCGAAGAACGGCTCGAAGCGGGTGATGTCGTCGCGCACGTCGTCGATCAGCTGGGTGTAGCGCGAGGCGTGCGAGCGGTGCGGCTCGTCGATCAAGGCCCGCCCATAGGCTGTGCGGTCGAACACGACCTTCTGGCGCCACGGCGAGGCCGACGGCTGATAGTCGCCGAACACGCTCTTCCAGGCAGGGCGCGAATGCGGTGGCTCGATCAGCGGATAAGCGAGATCGCGCAGCTGGCGCTCATTGTCGGTCAGTTGGAACTGCGACGGCCTGACGCCGACGCTGGCGGTGGCTTCCGCCCCGATCCATTTGTGCATGTCGTCATTGCGCATGTCGGCGCGGGTGCGGCCGAAATCGCCGCCGCTGCAGGCGCCGAGCAGTCCGCCGACGAGAACGAGTGCGAACACCGGCGGCGCGCGCCGGACCGGATTCACGATGGCCGGCATTCCCGTTTCCCCCGACCTGTCAGCGGCGACGGCGACGGCGGCTTGGTGCTGTGCCCTCGCGGGGCCCGCTATCGTCGGTCGTGGTCTCGCGCTCGATCCGAACGACGGGAAGAATCAGGATCGTTCCCATGCCCTCCTGCGGCGCGCCGGTCACGGCAGGCCGCGCGCGACGCGCAACGTCTGCCGGGAATTCAATGATGGTCGCCATGTCCACTCTCTTTCGTGCCCGAAGTTCTTACCCCCTGAAAACTCCCCGTCGCCCGAACTTCGCAGGCAAGAGGGCACGCAGAACTGACGATCACGAATGCCGGCGCATGAAGCTGCACGTTGGCATTCGGCGCGGCGAAGATCAGGCTGGCCGCGTGACGAGGCCAAGGCGAGATCATCGAACGGATCGATTAAGATCAGGACGTGGTTAAGAGGATATTAATGCGCGGGCCGCCCGACACGGATCGCGTGCACCGGCGGGAGAGAAGGCAAGCCAGCGTTGCGCCTTTGTCTCACCGGGTCATTTCGGCCCATCTTCACCGATTGTTTTCCTTAACGCCGTATTAAAACAACTCCGCTCTAATCGGCGCAACGATTGCCGAAGTTGCGTACCCCGACATGACAAGATCATCGCTGTTCCCCGGCTTCGACGGGTTGCTCACGCTCTCGCGCCGCGAGGGCGTCGACATCAAGCCCACTCTGCTGCGCGTGCTGACCGACCTCTATGTCCAGGCGAGCGCGCATTCCGCCGACGAGGAGCGGCAGTTCGTCGAATTGGCCTCCCGTCTGGTCGACGACGTCGACGATGCGACCCGTGCGGCGGTGCGTGCGCGGCTGGCGATCTATCCGGCGACGCCGATCGAGATCCTGAACAAGCTGGGCTTGCGCCCGCCGCAGAGCGAGCCGGCGCCGCCGCTCGCCGGCCCCATTCCCGCATCGCTTCGCTCGTCGCCTCCGATCCCGCCGCGCGACGACGCGGCGTCCGGATTGTCGATGCAGCCGAAGGATGCCGCCGAGCTCAGCGAGATGTTCATGCGCGCCGCCTCGCACGAACGCATCGCCATCCTGCAGAACCTCGCCACCACGCCGCTGAGGCCCGCCGCGCCGACGCCGTTGCACCGCGCGGTGCATGCGATCGAGGCGCTGGAGATGGCCGCGTTCAACGCCGACGTCGAGACGTTCACGATCGAGCTCGGCGAGAGCCTGATCCTGCCCTCACGCATGACCCACGAGGTTGTCAACGATCCCCATGGCGAGCCGCTGGCCTGCGCCGCAAAGGCGCTCGGCATGCCGGCGCCGGTGTTCGAGCGCGTACTGCTGTTCCTCAAGCCCGAGATGGGCCAGTCCGTCCAGACCGTGTTTCGGCTGTCACGCTTCTACGAGCGGCTCAGCGAGCGCGCGGCGCTGATCATGCTGGCGGCCTGGCGCGGCTCCGGGATGGCCGCGATCAGGGCCAAGCATCGCACGGCGCTCTATGACGACGAACGTCAGCACGTCCGTGGCAGCACGGCGCGGGCCGGCACCGCGACGAGGCCGATCGTGCGCACGGGAACCGATGGCTTCAAGCGCTGACGCGCGATCGCGGTCCCGAATCTTAGCGATGATCAGGGACGCTCGCGCACGAGATCGAGAAAATGACGGCCCTGCCTGTCCTCGGTCTCGATGATCCAGGCGTCGGGATCGAAGCGCAGCTCCTTGACGAGCCGCTCCTCGATCTGCGCTTCCGCGACCGGCTGCGGCGATATCGGTACGAAGAAGCGGTCGATCGGCTGGCTGTCGTCATAGACGGTCTGCGGGGCGGGAACATAGAGCTGGGCCGTGCCATCCATCATCGCGACCTTGACGAAGACCGCGCCGGCTTCCTCCGCGCCACGGTGGCGGATCGCGCTGAACGCGCCGGCCGACTGGCAACGCCGCAGATAGGCGCTCACCCAGATGCTGCTCTTCAATCGCATGATGGTTCGATGCAGGTGCAAGCGCGCTGCAAGTCGCAGCCGCCCCTGCTCTATTCGATCGGGTGACCGATGACAATCGCAAGCTCGCGCACCAGGCGGTCCGACACCTGGCCCGTTACCGGCAGCTTGCGCTCGCGCTCGAACTTCTGGATCGCGGCCAGGGTGTCGGAGCCGACCATCCCCGTCGGCTTCAACTGGCCATAGCCGTATTCGGTCAGCGCACGCTGGACCGCGGCGACACGACGGACATTGCCGCCCTGCTGCGTCGGCTGCGGACGCGGCACGTTGCCCTGACCGCCGCTGACCGAGCGGACGAGATCGGCCAGAGGATCGGCATATTTCTGATCCGGACGCGGCTCGGTGGCGCGCTGCTCGACCGCCCTCTGCTCCGCCGCCCTGGTTTCAGCGGGCCGCGTCTCGATCACCTTCGGATCCAAAGGCGAGATGTCCATCGGCCGGGGCCGCGGCAGCGGATTGGAGCTGGTCAGATGGGGCGGAATGGTCACAATCGAGCCGAACATCGGCGCCGGATGCGGTCCTGATTGCAGGAACACGGCATTGACGATGATGGCGCTACCAGCCGCGCAGGCCAGCAGGCCCGCAAACAGATCCTTCGGGCTGTAGAGCATGGCCCGCAGCAGCCAGCCGCGCCCCTCCGCCACGTCGACGACGGCCGCAGCCGCAGCGGAACGCTTGCGACGGCGCGGCGGCGCCGGATCATCCTCTGCAGCTCGTCTAGGCACTCTTCTTCACCTGCATGACCTGCCCTGGCTGGGCGGAGCGTGAGGGTGACAGCGGCGTGACGGTGGCGCCCGCAGCGGCCTCGGCCACGAAGTTGATCGGCAGCGCGATCGTGACCGTGGTCCCCTCGTCGATCTTGCTTTCTATCGACATTTCGCCGCCGTGCAAGGTCACGAGGCTCTTGACGATCGACAGCCCGAGCCCGGTTCCCTCGTGACGGCGCTGGTAGGTCTTGCCGGCCTGGAAGAACGGATCGCCGATGCGCTTGAGATCATCGGCGGCGATGCCGACGCCGGTGTCGGTGATTCGCAGCAGCAGGCGCGCGCCGTCGACGCCAGCCGAGACTGTGACATGGCCGCCGCGCTCGGTGAACTTGATGGCATTGGAGACGAGGTTGAGCACGATCTGCTTGAAGGCGCGCGGATCACCGGTGACCATCGGCAGGTCCTGCGGCACGTCGGCGGACAGATCGACACCGTTCTCGCGCGCCCGCAGCGCCAGCAGGTTGCAGCAATTGATAAGCGCCACTCGCGGCGCAAACGGCTCCGGCGTCAGCTCGAAATTTCCGGACTCCATCTTCGACATGTCGAGGATGCCGTTCACGACCGACAGCAGATGCTGGCCGGAATCATTGATGAGCTGCGCATATTCGCGGCGCCGCGCCGCGTTCAGCACCAGCACCTGCTCCTGCATCAGCATCTCGGAGAAGCCGATGATGGCGTTCAAGGGCGTGCGCAGCTCGTGGCTCATGGTGGCGAGGAATCGCGTCTTCGCGGCGTCGGCGCGCTCGGCGGCGCTGCGCGCCAATTCGAGCGCCTGCTCCTGCAGCTTGCGATCGGTGACGTCGCGCATGACCGCGACCACCTCCTGCTCCGACCCGCCCGGCGCCACGCCGATGCGGTCGAGCGGGCGGCAACGCATTTCGACCCAGATGAAATCGACCGGATGATGAAAGCCGCGGCCCTCGCCCGGCGCATCGCGGCGCAGGCGGAACTCGACACTCGAGGCTTCGCTGCCGCCCGCCGCTTCCGACAGCGCCGTGAGATAGGCCGGCCGGTCGGCGACATGGACCCGTTCGAACAGGCCGTGGCCGTGCAACTGCGCAACCGGCGCGCCGAGCAGCGTCTCGGCCGCCGGCGAGATGAACATGACCGCGCCGTTGCGGCGGTGACGGGAGATCACGTCGCTCATATTACGCGCGAGCAGGCGATAGCGCTCCTCCTCCATCGACAGCAGTGTCACGCTGGTGCGCGCGAGCGTGTCGGCGGCAAACGCGAGCACGGCCGCATAGAGCGTGGCTGAGGCGACGCCGAACGCGAGCAGCGCGGTGCGCAAGGCGGGGTTGGTCTCGGGCTTCGGCAGCCAGCCGAAATGACCGATGAGGATGAGCAGCAGCGCGCAGCACAGTGCGAGCCCCGCGGAGAACACGACGACGCGGCGCGAGGCCGAGAACGAGGCTTCCAGGGGAACGACGATCAGCCACACCGCGGCAAAGGATTCGATGCCGCCGGTCTCGATCGAAACCGCCATGATCAGCGCCGACAGTGCCAGCGACGACAGCGCGCAGGCGCTCTCGTAGCGGCCGGTGCGCGACAGATACCATGACAGCAGAATGGGCGCGATCAGCCAGGACAGCGCGCCGACCTCGAGCGCGCTCGGCGCACCGCGCATCGCGAGAAAGGCAGGAAACACGGCGAAGGCGGCGAGGCTGCCCAGCAGGCGCGGCGCGATGAAGGCGCGATGACGCGCGCGCGTCATCGCATCAGTTCGAGCCGATGGATGCAATAACGCATCGAGACAATCGCGGATGATACTCAACACACTCACGGCTCTCGCGCCTCGGCCTGTCGGTGGTTCTCACAAAGAGAACGCGCCGGGACGCCCCCTGTCGTCGGAAGTCACCGTGTCAGACTCGCATTAAGCGAACGCTAAGGGCCAGACTGCGGTGAGCCCGCCATTCGGCCGGGATGGTGAATGCATCGTTTCCGGCCGGGCCTGCGGTTGCGAAAGCGGCGCGATCTACAGCCGGTTGCACGGCGCGTGCGCCCGGCGCCAATGAAAAATTTACTCCGAAAAAAATCCAGCGCCCGACTTCGCGAAATCTCAACCAATTAAGCCCAATGCAAGCAGTCGCGACATAGAACAATCAGCTGCGATCCCGTTGCGCGACTTGAGCACGCGAGATCAGCAGCACGGTCGGGGTTGCGTGATGTTCTTTCTGCTTCGGATGGCATTCTGGCTCGGACTCGTGCTGGTGCTGCTGCCGCGCGAGAAGAGCCCGGACGCCGACAAGCTGCCGCAGATCAATGCGCACGAAGCCGTGCAGGCCGCGACCGCGGCCGTCTCCGACATGAGCCAGTTCTGCAAGCGCCAGCCGCAGGCCTGCGAGGTCGGCGGCCAGGCCGCGACCGTAATCGGCCACCGCGCCCAGGAAGGCGCGCGCAAGATCTACCAGATCATCACCGACAAGTCCGACGCCGCGGAGAAGCCGGCCGGCGCCGACAAGTTCATCGGCCCGGTGAAGCCGGCCAGTCTCGACAAGCGCGGCAACGATCACACCGGCTCGATCGACGCCCCCGTGATCGAGGAGATTCCGCCGGGTGACGCGCCGGCCGATACGCTCTCGGCCGACGATCTCGCCGCCGAATGGCATCTGCCGCCGACGCCCTGAAGCGGCGGAACCGACTGTCGCTTTCGTCCTCCCGAACGCCTATATGAAGGCCGACATCGGGACCGAAGAGCATCATGACGATCGACGACATCCGCGACAATTTCGCCCTGCTCGACGACTGGGACGACCGCTACCGCTACGTGATCGAGCTCGGCCGCACCCTGGCGCCGATGCCCGAGGACGAGCACTCCGCCGCGAACAAGGTGCAGGGTTGCGCCAGCCAGGTCTGGCTGTCGAAGCACGTCGATCACAGCGGCGCCGTGCCCGTGCTGAACTATCTCGGCGACAGCGACGCCCACATCGTTCGCGGTCTGATCGCAATTCTGCTGACGCTGTATTCCGGGCGGACGCCGCAGGAGATCATGACCATCGATGCGCCCGCGGTGTTCGACGAACTCGGGTTCCGCGAGCACCTGACGCCGCAGCGCTCCAACGGCCTGCGCTCGATGGTCGAGCGCATCCGCGCCGACGCCCGCGAGGCGCTCGCCACGGCGTCCTGATCGGTTCGGCTACTTCTCCCGCTCGGGCCGCTGCTGACCCAGGCCCATCTTCTTGGCGAGCTGCGAGCGGGTGACCGCGTAGTTCGGCGCCACCATCGGATAGTCCGGCGGCAGGTTCCATTTGTCGCGGTATTGTTCCGGCGTCATGTTGTACTGCGTGCGCAGATGTCGCCGCAGCGACTTGAAGCGCTTGCCGTCCTCGAGACAGACCAGATAGTCCGGGTGAATCGATTTCTTCACCGGGACCGCTGGCCGCGCCGGCTCCGGCGCGGGCTCGCTTCGTCCCGCTGCGACCCGCGTCAGCGCCGCATGCACCTGGCTGATCAGAGAGGGAATCTCCGCCGCCGGGGTCGGGTTGTTGCTGAGATAGGCCGACACGATGTCGGCCGTCAGATCGATAAAGCTCTTGCCGACCGCTTCGGTCATCGAACCCTCATCCCGCTCCGCCCTGCGACCGTCGATCGTAAAGTATCCCTCGATCGCAAGTATCACTCGCGCCGAGTGGCAGCGTTGTCTCGCGATTCTGCAAGCAATATGGGCAAATGACTGGCAAAATAACAAGATAGTGAGGACTTCTTCTTGAGAAGTCTGTCACCCGCCAAGTACTGTGTACCGTACGCCCGCCGGATTCAACCTGACCGTGTGATCCGGCCGCGTCAGGTCCGGCCTTCGAGATGGGTGCGCAGCTCGTCGATCGACGCAAAGCGCATCATCCCTTCGGGCATCTGCGCCTCGATCGAGCCGTCGGAATAGAGCGAATAGGCCATCCCATCCACCACACCCGACTTGACGATGCTGACGGCCGGCGCGTCCAGGTCCTTCGGCTCAGGCAGCGGCGGGGTTGGCTCGGGTTCGACGAAGGCCGGGGCGGCCCGCGCCAAGCGCCGCGGGAACGGCGGGCGCAGAGGCTCCGGCGTCCGCTCCGGTCGAGACCAGCCGTCCGACGGGCCCGACTCGGTCGCGGCAGGCTCGTCCAGCGGCACGGGCGGCGGTGCGCTGAGGGGCGGTGACCGGAAATCCGTCGGCAACGGCTCGGCGCCGCGCTTCTCCGCGCGCTCCCGTTCCCGCCGCGACGACGACGCAAACAGCAGGTTGCGCTTGGGCCGCTCGGCGGGTTCGGCTGGCGGCTCGTCCGGCGCCGGCAAGGGCTCGGAGGCGCGCAGCGAGCCTGACAAAGGAGACGAGGACAGAGGCGACGACGACAACCCCGAGGACAGGGGAGACGACAGGTCCGGCATGCGGGGACGCGGACGTGGCGAGCCCCCCTCGCGCCAGACGTCCTCCGTCGGCGGCACGGGGGCGGTCTCGAAGTCGGTCTTGCTGGCGCCGAGCGGGAGCTGCAGAGGCTTGGCCTCGGACTCGGCGCCCGGACCCGACCTCAGCCGGCTCGAAATCACCTTCAGCTCGCTGAGGACGGCCGCCAGTCCGAACAGGATCAGCCCGCTGCAGACCCCAAGGGTCCCCGACAGGATCAGCGTATTGCCGACGCTGAACTCCTTGACCGGAATTCCCCAGGCGATCGCCCCGAGCCCGGCCAACACGGCGAGGGCTCCGGCGGCCAACATTGCACTCATCATCGAACTCATCCCCTAATGCGCCGGTTCCGGACGGTGTCCCGACCGAAATCACATTAGATAGCTGCGGTTGCGCGCGTCCTTGAATCCGGTTTCTAGTCCAAATCCGCGACAATTTGCAGCGGAAGTTCGGCCAATCCTGCTGAAGTTCTCGTCCGCCGTGCAGCCATCGTCATGATGCCGCCACAATATACATCGGCCAACCCTCGGCATTCATTGAGGTTCCTCCCGGGTTCGTCCGGCCCCTGTGGTTCAGCGGGCGTTCATTTGACTGTGCCAATATGGCGCTCAGCAGCCGAAATTCGGGTCCCCGCTGCGCTGCGAGAAGCATACCTTCCCATAATTCCGACACCTCGGAAGCCGGGACGCGCTATACGGAGGCGGGGAACACAGGCCTGAAACGCGGAAGCGGGGTCGCCAGGGGACGCCGGGTCACACTCAGCCATGACAACGATAACCACTTCGGTTCTTGAGACCCCGACGCGGCGGTCCCTCGAGCGGACGTATGACGATCTTGCACTGTTCGTGCTTGCCGCGGTCGCGGTGGTGGCCGGACTGACCTTCCGGGATTACGGCCTCGGCTGGGACGATTACACCCATGCCGAATATGCCGATCTGTTGCTGCGCATGTACGGCTCCGGTTTCAGGGACCAGGCGGCGCTGTCGTTCGCCAACCTGTATATGTACGGTGGCGGCTTCGACATGGTTGCAGCCCTGCTGCACAAGATCCTGCCGCTGGAATTGTTCGAGACGCGCCGGCTGGTCGGGGCCGTCGTCGGGCTGATCGGCCTTGGCGTGACCTGGCGCCTGGCGCGTCGCATCGGCGGTCCGGTGGCCGGCCTCGCCGCACTGCTGCTGCTGGCGCTGTGCCCGATCTTCTACGGCCACATGTTCATGAACCCGAAGGACGCCCCCTTCGCGGTCGCCATGGTGGTGCTGCTGATGGGTCTCGTGCGCCTTGCCGAGGAGTACCCCTACCCCTCGCCGCGCACCATCCTGATCCTCGGCCTCGGCGCCGGCTTTTCGATCGGCTCCCGCATCCTGGGCGGCATGGCTGTCGTCTATGCGATGGTCGGCTTCATGCCGCTGTTCTTGGAGGAGTACCGCACGCAAGGGCCGCGCGAGGCGATCCGCCGCTTCGCCCACGTGCTCTATGTGCTGATCCCAGGCCTGGTCCTGGGCTACCTGATCATGGGGCTGATCTGGCCCTGGTCGATCATCGAACCGGCCAACCCGTTCCGGGCCCTGACCTATTTCTCGCACTTCTTCGAGAAGCCGTGGAAGGAGATGTTCGACGGGGCGCTGGTCTCGGTGCCGGACATGCCCTGGTCGTATTTGCCGACGCTGTTCGCGCTGCAGCTGCCCGAACTGATGATCGCGCTGTTCGTCGCCGGCACCGTCGCCTCCATCATGTCGCTGTCGCGGCCCAACGTGCCGGCGCGCCAGAAGAGCATCCTGCTGATGCTGACCCTGGCGGCGACGCTGCCGATCCTGATCGCGATCGTCAAACGCCCGGCGCTCTACAACGGCATCCGCCACTTCGTGTTCGTGATCCCGCCGATGGCGCTGCTCGGCGGCATCGCGTTCTCCTGGCTGCTGTCGTGGCTCAACGCCGACGAGCGCCGCAGCTGGCAGCCGGTGGCGATCGCCGCGTTCTGCTTCGGCCTGCTGCTGCCGCTGGCCGAGATGATCCGGCTGCATCCCTATCAGTACACCCACTTCAACTTCATCGCCGGCACGGTGCGCGAGGCCGACACCCGGTTCATGCTCGACTATTGGGGGCTGGCGCTGAAGCAGGCCTCCGACGGGCTGAAGGAGCAGCTCGACGAGCGCCAGGAGGTGCCGCCGATCGGGCACAAATGGAAGGTCGCGGTCTGCGGTCCGCAGCGGCCGGCCCAGGTCGCGCTCGGCCCCGATTTCACCATCGGCTGGGACAGCCACGCGGCCGACTTCGCCATGACCCTCGGCGAGTTCTACTGCAAGGGACTGACTGCCCCTGTCATGGTCGAGATCAAGCGCGACGACGTCGTGTTCGCCCGGGTCTACGACATCCGCGGCCGCAGCATCTCCAGCCTGCTGTCGATCCCGGCGCCATGAGCGGCCTGCTCAGCCAAACGACATGACTGCTCCCCCTGCCCCGCGCCTTGCCGCGCGGCGGCGTGCCGCTTAGGCTCCGATGAACTCTTGGAAATCGGAGAATGCCATGTCGCCAGCCGAAGCGCGCCTCAAGGAAGTGCCGTCGAACATGACCGAGGCCGAATGGTCGCAGCGGGTCAATCTCGCCGCCGCCTACCGCCTGGTGGCGCTGTTCGGCTGGGACGACCTGGTGGACACTCACATCTCGGCCCGCGTCCCCGGCCCCGAGCATCACTTCCTGATCAACCCCTACGGCCTGCTGTTCGAGGAGATCACCGCCTCCAGCCTGATCAAGGTCGACCTCTACGGCAATCAGCTGTCCGAGAGCGAGTACAGCATCAATCCCGCCGGCTTCACCATCCATTCCGCGATCCATGAGGTCCGCGAGGATGCCGGCTGCGTGATCCATCTGCACACGCTCGATGGCGTCGCGGTGTCGAGCTGCGCCGACGGCCTGCTGCCGCTGAACCAGATCGCGCAATACGTGACCCACGACCTCGCCTATCACGACTACGAGGGCGTGGCGCTGGACCATGACGAGCGGCCGCGGCTGCAGCGCGACCTCGGCAGCAAGAACCACATGCTTTTGCGCAATCACGGCACCCTGACGGTCGGCCGCTCGGTCGCCTCTGCCTTCGAGCGCATGTATCACCTGGAGCGTGCCTGCTCGATCCAGGTCCGCACGCGCACGCTCGGTCCCTCGGCCTATCCCGTGCGCGACGAGGTCATCGACAGGAATGCGAAGCTGTTCGACAACGAGGATCGCGTCGAGCTGCGCTCCACCCAGCTGGTCTGGCCGCCGCTGCTGCGCCGGCTCGATCGCCTCAATCCGGGCTACCGCAATTGATTGTCGCCCGCTGATCGGTTAGTCTGAACCCATCACCCTCTACGCTTTTCGGAATGAAACGCCGCCCAATTCCGGGCGGCGTTTTTGTTCGTGCGATGACGTGCCCCGTCAGCAGCATCCTGCCCGAGCCATGCCCTGCCGCTCGGACGGGCCGTGCAGTTGCTGCAATTCCTCGGCCAGCCGCCGCTCGACGAAGCGCCGCTCGTGCTCGGCAAGGCGGGTGGCGAGCAGCTTGCGATAGCGCCGCACATTGGCCTCGCGCGAGAACCGCAGGCGGGCGGCGGGCCGCATCCTGCCGCTCGCGGCGCTGTCCATCGCGGCGCCATCGGCTTCGACATCGACGCGCGGGACGATGCGCATGGCCGCCCCGCCGCGTGGGCGCGGCGGCTGATCCTCGCGGTCGAGCTGACGCAGCGCGCCAAGCACGTCGGCCAGATAAAGCGGCCTGGCGATGCCCGGGATCTTGCGCAGGCCCGGCTGCGACTCGACGGCATACATGTCCGACGCCCAGGACGACAGGATCAGCCGCTTCTCGGCCAGTGACAGCTTGCGGTCATTCAGCAGGTCCGCCGGCGACTCGTAGTGCGAGACCGGATGAAAACCGGCCCTGCCCGCGGTGATCGAAAAACGGTGCTCGCTCATGGCGTCTCTCCTCTTCCACTCCTTTCACAAGAGACAGATGCTGCTACGGCGCGGGCGACACGTCGCCCGCGCCGTAGCTCAAACAAGGCGTCAGGCCGCCTTCTGCTGCGCGATCTTCTCGATCGGCGCCGTGCCGATGGCGATGCGGCGCGGCTTCATCGCCTCGGGAATCTCGCGCACGAGCTCGATCCGCAGCAGGCCGTTGTCGAACGCCGCGTTGGTCACCTGCACGTAGTCGGCGAGATTGAACTGCCGCTTGAACGGCCGCGACGAGATGCCCTGATAGAGGTATTCGCGGGTCTCCTTGTCGCCCTTGCGTCCTTCCACCGTGAGCACGTTGTGCTCGGCGGTGATGGACAGTTCGTCCGGAGCGAAGCCCGCCAGCGCCAGCGAAATCTGGTAGCGGTCGTCGCCGATCCGCTCGATGTTGTACGGGGGATAGTGGTCCTCGACCGCGCGCTGGGTCTCGTCGAGCAGGTCGAACAGACGGTCGAAGCCGATGGTCGAACGCCACAGCGGAGAGAAGTCGTAGGTCCTCATAGCCAAGTCCTCCTAGGAGCAAGATGGATACGAAGGAGCGCCGAGCCGATGCGGACTTCAAAGTCCCGGAGATGTCCGAGTACCAAGAGACTTCTGAGTACCAGACAACCGGTCAGCGCCCAGATTTCGACCGGGCCCTGATGGCACCCGGCGCCGCCGAAGCGGCAGCAGACGAATTAGAAAAGCCGGCATCCATTTCAAGAGGAACGGATCGATTTTTTTCGCAGCCTTTTTCGCAGCGCAACACCCGTCAGGCGGCCACGGCGGACAGCCGCTGCAGCCGCATCGTCGCCTCCCGCAGCACGCTGACCAGCCGGTCGCGCTCGCGCTGATCGATGTCGCCACGTGACAACACGGCCTGGCAGTGCGCCACCACGCGTTGCTCGCTCTCGATCAAGAACCGCGTCAAGCGGCGGGGATCGCCCATGCTCATGACGGAGGTCGGGTTGGGCGGCGGATGATCGTATTGCCAGGCTGGCATGATCGGGCCTGCGAGCTCGCGCTGCTGATGAGACCGGGCGGCGCGGCAGCGCTCAACCACACCTCCCGTCGACCGTCGGTCCGATCACAGCCGGCTCACTGAACGCAATTGTGGCCGGTTCTGGACGAACTGCGATCGTCAACCTGATTGATAGCTGCCCGTTGTGGCCGATCCACGACCGCACAGGGCAGCGATCAGTTGTTTGTAGATATTTCCTTCAGGCAGCCGGGGCTGGCTGCGGCCAGCCCCGGCTTCATCAGATCAGAAGTCCATCGACGGCGCGGCCGCGGCGGCGTCCGCCTTCTTCGGCTTGTCGGCCACCAGCGCCTCGGTGGTGATCAGCAGCGAGGCGACCGAGGCCGCATCCTGCAGCGCGGTACGGACCACCTTGGCGGGGTCGATCACGCCGGCCTGCACCAGATCCTGGTACTCGCCGGTCGCGGCGTTGAAGCCCCAGCCATAGGCATCCTTTTCCAGGAGCTTGCCGACCACCAGCGAGCCGTCCTCGCCGGCGTTCTGCACGATCTGCCGCACCGGCACCTGGATGGCGCGCCGGACGATGTCGACGCCGGCCTTCTGGTCGGCGTTAACAGTCTTGACGCCGTCGAGCACCTTGGTGGCGCGCAGCAGCGCGACGCCGCCGCCGGGCAGGATGCCCTCCTCCACCGCGGCGCGGGTGGCGTGCAGCGCATCGTCGACGCGGTCCTTGCGCTCCTTGACCTCGACCTCGGTGGCGCCGCCGACCCGGATCACCGCGACGCCGCCCGCGAGCTTGGCGAGCCGCTCCTGCAGCTTCTCGCGGTCGTAGTCGGAGGTGGTCTCCTCGATCTGCAGCCTGATCTGCTGGGTGCGCGCCTCGATGTCCTTCCTGGCGCCGGCGCCGTCGACGATCGTGGTGTTCTCCTTGTCGACCACGACCTTCTTGGCGCGGCCGAGCATCGACAAGGTGACGTTCTCCAGCTTGATGCCGAGATCCTCGGAGATGGTCGTGCCGCCGGTGAGGATCGCGATGTCCTCCAGCATGGCCTTGCGGCGATCGCCGAAGCCCGGCGCCTTGACGGCGGCGATCTTCAGGCCGCCGCGCAGCTTGTTGACGACCAGGGTGGCCAGCGCCTCGCCTTCGACATCCTCGGCGACGATCAGCAGCGGCTTGCCGGACTGCACCACGGCTTCGAGCAGCGGCAGCATGGTCTGCAGACCCGACAGTTTCTTCTCGTGGATCAGGATGTAGGGATCCTCGAGCTCGACCCGCATCTTCTCGGAATTGGTGACGAAGTACGGCGAGACGTAGCCGCGGTCGAACTGCATGCCTTCGACCACCTCGAGCTCGGTGTCGAGGCTCTTGGCCTCCTCGACCGTGATCACGCCCTCATTGCCGACCTTCTGCATGGCCTCGGCGAGGAAGCGGCCGATCTCGTTGTCGCCATTGGCCGAGATGGTGCCGACCTGCGCGATCTCGTCATTGCTGGTGATCTTCTTGGCGTGCGACTTGAGATCCTTGACGATCGCGTCGACGGCGAGATCAATGCCGCGCTTCAGATCCATCGGGTTCATGCCGGCGGCGACCGACTTTGCGCCTTCCTTGACGATGGCCTGGGCGAGCACGGTGGCGGTGGTGGTGCCGTCGCCGGCGAGATCGGCGGTCTTCGAGGCCACCTCGCGCACCATCTGCGCGCCCATGTTCTCGAACTTGTCCTCCAGTTCGATCTCCTTGGCGACCGTCACGCCGTCCTTGGTGATGCGCGGCGCGCCGAACGATTTCTCGATCACGACGTTGCGGCCCTTGGGACCGAGCGTGACCTTCACGGCATTGGCGAGGATGTCGACGCCGCGCAGCATGCGATCGCGCGCGTCGGTCGAAAACTTCACGTCCTTGGCAGCCATGTTCGTCGTCTCCTTTCTCTCGATGACTGTCAGTTGAGGGAATCAAGCGGCCTTCTTCGCCGCCACGGGAGCTTCGATGATGCCGAGCAGATCGCTCTCCTTCATGATCAGCAGATCCTTGCCGTCGATCTTGACCTCGGTGCCCGACCATTTCCCGAACAGCACCCGGTCGCCGGGCTTGACGTCGAGCGGCACCAATTGCCCCTGCTCATTCCGCGCGCCAGGACCCGCGGCAACGATCTCGCCCTCCTGCGGCTTCTCCTTGGCGGTGTCGGGAATGATGATGCCGCCCTTGGTCTTCTCCTCGGCATCGATACGGCGCACGAGCACGCGGTCGTGCAATGGACGGAAATGCATGCACATCCTCCTTTACAGATCAGCGATGTCATAAGCCTCGGGTCCCATCAGGCCCCCGAGCGAGCAACGACCTAGGAAAGCCGAACTTTTCGTTCAAGAGGGTCACGTAAATTTTTTGGCACTCTCGGGGAACGATTGCCAGTGCGGCTCTTGAACCGGGCCGGCCGCTTTCCCAGTTCTGTCGTCGCCAAAAAATCCTGATCGCGCTTGTTGGGGATCACGATGCAGCTTCCGCCTTTTCTCCGGGCCGTCCTGGCGCCTGCCATTCTGCTTTGCCTGATGACCGGGCCTGCCTTGGCCCAAATTCCCGATCTCAAGCTCGGCCGGGTGCCGACGCTGGCCCCGCTGGTCAAGGAAGTGACGCCCGCCGTCGTCAACATCTCGGTCGAAGGCAAGGTCCGCCAGGACAATCCGCTCTACCAGGACCCGCTGTTTCGCGAGTTTTTCGACGTCCCCAAGCAGGTCGAGAAGCAGATCAGCGCCACCGGCTCGGGCGTCATCGTCGATGCGCAGCGCGGCTACGTCATGACCGCCAATCACGTCGTCGAGCACGTCACGACAGCGCAGATCCGCACCAAGGATGGCCGCAAATTCGCCGCCCGCCTGGTCGGGCGCGATCCCGCCACTGATATCGCGCTGCTGCAGATCAGGGACCCCATCGACCTCAAGGCCATCGCGCTTGGCGACAGTGATGCGCTCGAGGTCGGCGACTTCGTGATCGCCGTCGGCAACCCGTTCGGTCTTGGCCAGACCGTCACCTCGGGTCTCGTGAGCGCGCTCGGGCGAACCGGCCTCGGCAAGCAGGGCTACGAGGATTTCATCCAGACCGACGCTGCGATCAATCCCGGCAATTCCGGCGGCGCGCTGATCAATCTGCGCGGTGAGTTGGTCGGCATCAACACCGCGATCATCTCGCCCGGCGGCGGCAATGTCGGCATCGGCTTCGCCGTCCCGATCAACATGGCGCGGCGGGTGATGGAGCAGCTCGTCGCCAACGGCCGCGTCGATCGCGGCCGCATCGGCGTGACCCTGCTCGACCTGGATGCGCCGGCCGACGGCCGGATTCAGGGCGCGCGCGTCGCCGACGTCACCGTGGGCTCGCCGGCCGAACGCGCGGGACTGCGCAAGGGCGACATCATCGTGAAGGCGAACGACATGCCGGTGCGCAGCGCCACGCAGGTGCGTAACCTGATCGGCCTCACACCGGTCGGGCAGCGCGTCCGTCTCGTGTTCGAGCGCGACCGCGCGCTCGGCAATGCGACGGTGGAGGTCGCACCGGTCACCGAAGAACGTGCGCGCGCGAGAACCTCGGGCTGAGAATTCAACTTCAGTTCGTTGTTAGCTGCGCATACCACGTGGAGTAAATTTTTACCGCGCATCAAGCATGCAGCGAGACGCCGATACCTCTCTAAACGCCTGTTAAGTGCTATCGCGCTTATTGCAACCCCGCGGAGGTATTGAAATGCGGGGTGATGGTTTGGCGTTCAGTTTGCCACGCTGGCGCGTGACGCGCTGGCTGGCCGACCCGGGATATCCGGTGTCATCAGATATCCGCCGCGCGTTGACGCGTGAGCTCTACGGCTGCTGGTCGGTGTTCGCCGGCGGCGCCATCAACACCGTTGCTGTCGCCGCAGCGCTCGCACTGCGTACGCCGAGCCCGCTCTTCATCACCTGGTTCGTGCTCGAAGTCGCGATCTGCCTGTCGCGGCTGATCGTGATGATGATTGCCTACCGCCGCGCGCGCGAGCGGCTGGCGACGCCGACCGACATCCACATCCTGCTGTCGGTGACCTGGAGCGCCAGCGTCGGCTTCGGCGTCGGCATCAGCCTCGCGTCCGGCGACTGGGTGGCCGCGTCACTGACCTGCATCTCCTCGGCCGCCATGGTGGGCGGCATCTGCTTTCGCAATTTCAGCGCGCCGCGCCTGGTCGGCACGATGATCCTGTTCAGCATCGGCCCCGTCATCCCCGGCGTCGCGACGTCGCATGAGCCGTTGTTGTTCGCGATGTATCTGCAGATGCCGGTCTACTTCCTCGCCATGACCGGCGCGGCGTTCCGGCTCAACAAGATGCTGGTGGCGGTCATGCAGGCCAAGCGCGAGAGCGACGAGCGGGCGCGGCTCGATCCACTCACGGGCCTGTCCAACCGCGCCGGCCTGATCGATGCGCTGCAGAGCAGGCTCGACGCCGGCGGCGATCGCAGCTTCGCCGTCCTGTATCTCGATCTCGATGGCTTCAAGCCGGTCAACGACACCTTCGGTCACGCCGCAGGCGACGAGTTGCTGAAGATCGTCGGCCGGACGCTGCGGCAGACCGCCTCTCGCGGCGACGTCATCGCCCGGATCGGCGGCGACGAGTTCGTGGTGCTCGCCGGCGATCCTGCGCTCGACCACGCGCTGGCGCTCGGCGAGCGCATCATCGAGGTGATGACCTCGCCGATGGCCCTGCCGGGCGGCGCGCATGTCCAGATCGGCATCAGCATCGGCATCGCCGTCGCGCCCGAGCACGGCACCGATCCGGAAGCCCTGCTGTTCGCGGCGGACGCCGCATTGTATGAAGCCAAGTCGAGCGGGAAATCCTGCTGGCGACTGGCTTCGGCCGAAGCCAATCTCGCAGCGCTGCGCAAGATCGCCGGCGGCGATCTTGCGGCGAAGTCGGTCGCCAGCGCGGCATGAGTTCAGCCTCGTGCAAACAATCAGCGCCGTCGCGGTCGTAGCCCGGACGAGCGCCTGCACTACCGTGGCATCTCCGCGAGCGCGGCGAGGATGCGGGCCCAGGAGCGGATGCCCTTGTGGTAGCTCTTGAGGTCGTATTTCTCATTCGGCGAATGGATGTTGTCGTCGTCGAGACCGAAGCCGACCAGCAGTGAATCGAGACCGAGCGTCTTCTTGAAGTCGGTGACGATCGGGATCGAGGCGCCCGAGCCCATCAGGATGGTCTCCTTGCCCCACTCCTCGGTCAACGCCTGCTTGGCAGCCGCCAACGGCTTCATGGTCCAGTCGAGCGCGATCGCAGCGCCCGCCGAATGATCGCCGAACTCGACCGAGCAGTCGCCGGGGATGCGCGCCGACACGTAGTCGCGGAAGGCCTTGCGGATCTTCAGCGGGTCCTGGCCCTCGACGAGACGGAACGAGACCTTCGCATGCGCCAGCGACGGAATCACCGTCTTTGAACCCTCGCCGATATAGCCGCCCCAGATGCCGTTGATGTCGCAGGTCGGCCGCGACGAGATTTGCTCGATCAGCAGACGATCCTTCTCGCCGGCGGGGATCGACAGCCCGATCGGCTTGAGGAAGCTCTCGGGCGTCAGGTTGAGCTTCTTCCACTGCTCCAGGACCTCCGGCGGCACATCCTTCACGCCGTCATAGAAGCCGGGGATGGTGATGCGCCCGTCGGCGTCGAACAGGCCGCCGAGGATCTCGGTCAGCACGCGGATCGGATTGCGCGCGCCGCCGCCGAACACGCCGGAATGCAGATCGCGATTGGCGGCCTTGATCTTCACCTCTTCATAGAGCAGCCCGCGAAGCGAGGTCGTGATCGCCGGGGTGTTCGGGTCCCACATGCCGGTGTCACAGACCAGCGCGAAGTCGGCCTTGAACTCGTCCTTGTTGGCTTCGAGGAACGGCACGAAGTTCTTGGAGCCGACCTCCTCCTCGCCTTCGATCAGCATCGTGATGTCGAGCGGCAGCGCGCCCGTCACCTTCTTCCAGGCGCGGCAGGCCTCGACGAAGGTCATCAGCTGGCCCTTATCGTCCTCGGCGCCGCGCGCGACGATGATCTTGCGGCCGTCGGCATGGTCGGCGACCACGGGCTCGAACGGCGGCCGATGCCACAGCTCGAGCGGATCGACCGGCTGCACGTCGTAATGGCCGTAGAACAGGACATGTGGCTTGGCCGCGCCATGGCCGTTGCTCTTGCCGACCACGGCCGGATGGCCGGCGGTCGGCCGCACTTCGGCGGCGAAACCGAGCGTCGCAAGATCCTTGGCAAGATGGTCGGCTGCTGCCTTGCAATCCCCAGCGAAGGCCGGATCGGCCGAGATCGACTTGATCCGGATCAGCGCAAACAGCCGCTCCAGGCTATTGTCGAAGTCGGCGTCGATGTGGTCGAGAACGGATTGAAGCTGCGCATTGGCCATGGCCACCGGATCCTTCGCATGTAACGGCTATCGGCCCGCTTGTAGCTCCGTTGCGCGGTCCGGGCCAGCCTCATGCAAAGGCAGCAAATGCCGCCTGCCCCCCAATCGGCGCAGATGACATGACAAGGCCATCACGCCGACCGGGAACACGACACCATATCAACGCCGCAGCAGTCCACCTAGCGCGCCACGCACGAGGGAGCGGCCGATCGAACTGCCCAAGGAGCCGCCGACCTGCTTGCCGAGATCGGCCGCGATCCCGCCCACCACCTTGTCGGAGACCGAGCGGGCGACGTTGCGCGCGATCACCTGCGTGGTCGAGAGCTGGCCGCGCTTGACGTTGGTGCCGAAAATCGTCGCGGCGATGTCGCCGATCTTGCCGAGCACGCTGCCGGAGGAGGCTTCCGTCGTCGCGGCGGTTCCGCTGATCCGCTTCTGCAGCAGCTCGTAGGCGGACTCGGCGTCGATCGCGGTGTCGTATTTGCCCTTGACCGGGCTCGCGGCGATGATCGCCTTGCGCTCCTCGGGCGTGACGGGTCCGATGCGCGCCGACGGCGGCCGGATCAGGACGCGCTCCACCATCGCCGGCGTGCCGTTGCCCTCCAGGAACGACACCAGCGCCTCGCCCTTGCCGAGCTCGGTGATCACCTTGGCGGTGTCCAGCTTGGGATTGGGGCGGAAGGTGTCGGCGGCCGCTGCCACCGCCTTCTGATCGCGCGGCGTGAAGGCGCGCAGCGCATGCTGCACGCGATTGCCCAATTGCCCGAGCACCCGGTCCGGAACATCGAGCGGATTCTGCGTGACGAAATAGACGCCGACACCCTTCGACCGGATCAGCCGCACCACCTGCTCGATCTTGTCCATCAGCGCCTTCGGCGCATCGTTGAACAACAGATGCGCCTCGTCGAAGAAGAAGACCAGCTTGGGCTTGGCGAGATCGCCGACCTCCGGCAGCTCCTCGAACAGCTCGGACAGCATCCACAACAGGAACGTCGCGTAGAGTCGCGGGCTCTCCAGCAGCCTGTCGGCAACGAGGATGTTGATCATGCCGCGGCCGTCGCGGTCGGTCTTCATGAAGTCGGTGAGCATCAGCGCCGGCTCGCCGAAGAACTTCGTGCCGCCCTGGTTCTCGAGCACGAGCAACTGCCGCTGGATCGTGCCAACGGTCGCGCGCGTGACGTTGCCGAACGACTGCGCCGCCTTCCGGATCGGCGCCAGCGGATCGGCCTCCGCATCCGCACCCTTCTTGCCGGCCTCCGGAATGATGGCGTCGAGCAGCGCGCGCAGATCCTTCATGTCGATCAGGGCGAGGCCGTTCTCGTCGGCCACGCGGAACGCGACGTTGAGCACGCCTTCCTGGACATCATTGAGGTCGAGCATCCGCGCCAGCAGCAGCGGTCCCATCTCGGTAACGGTGGCGCGCACCGGATGGCCCTGCTCCCCGAACACATCCCAAAATACCGTCGAGAACTGATCGGGCTGATAGGTGAGGCCGAGCTCGGTGGCGCGCTTGAGGATGAAGTCCTTCGCTTCGCCGGTCTGCGAGATGCCCGAGAGATCACCCTTGATGTCGGAGGCGAAGACCGGAACACCGGCACGGGCAAAACCCTCGGCCATCACCTGTAGCGAGACTGTCTTGCCGGTGCCGGTCGCGCCGGTGACCAGTCCATGGCGATTGGCAAGCGCAAGCGTCAACCAGGCCGGCTGCTCTCCGGCACCCACGAAGATCTTGTCGTCGGTATCAGCCACGGGTTTTCCGGATGGTGCCATGATGATCCATCTTTCGAGAGAGAATGTTTCGCATCACACGTGGTGCGGAGCATCGCGCGCGATAACATAGTTGAGTTTCGCGAATTGGAACCAGCGTCAGGGTGCCTCACCTCTTCGCACGGCACGCACTCTTCTTAGCATTGGTGCTGCGCGATGCGCACGTTTGATCCGTGGATTCAACATCCGGTCTTGCATCGCTGCAACAGTTCATCGTCGATCGCGAATCGATTCGCGCACCGAGCCGGCTCCTCGCTTGTAATTCACGGATCGTCCGATCAAGATGAATTCAGCGAGAGGACATCCGGTCGTGGGGGACCGGATGAGACGGGGTTCACATGAACGAGTTGATTGAGCCGCTGGCCAGAACGGCCGGCATCAGTAAAGTCGTGGCTGAAATCATCGGCATCGGGCCTGACTTCCTCAGCGGCAATGGACGGCAATGGCAGGCGCCGCAGCCGTCAGCCGGTGAACTTTTTGCGTTCGGCCGCGACCAAATCGAAGCCGATCAGTTGGCACGATCGCGACAGGCACACCCGGCCTGAGCCCGGTTGCCCCAAGCCCGACCGCCCGGGCCATATCACCTGAAGCACCTTCGCGCGCGCCGAGTATCATGACATATCCGATCACCGAACTCGAAGGCATGACGACCTTCTATGCCGCCAAGCTGAAAGCTTTGGGCATCCGGACCACCGACACATTTCTCGAAGCCGCCCGGACCGTGAAAGGGCGTAAGGCGCTCGCCGCCAAGACCGGCATCAGCGAGCAGCAACTGCTCGATTGGGCAAACGCCGCCGATTACATGCGCATTCCCGGCATGGGCAAGGCCAAGGTCTGCCTCGTCCGCGCAGCCGGGGTGACCACCGTGCGCGAGCTGGCGCACCGCAATCCCGCCCGGCTGGCGCAGAACATCAAGGAGGTGAACACCCGGCGGAAACTGGTTCGCATCCTGCCATCGGAGAAGTCGGTCGGCCAGCTCATCGAAAGGGCACGCCGGCTGGAGCCGAAGATCAGCTATTGACCAGCCTCTAGATTGACCGCGCTTGTGCAGTGCGACACCTTGACTTGAGGGTGGCAACCGCGCAAAGCGGCGCCCATGAGCGCCATTTCGCTGCACTCCGCCCCGGACCTCGCGTCGAGCCACCCGCTGCTGCGGAGCTGGCTTTCGCGTCCATTCCCGGCGGTGATGGGCATTCTCAACGTCACACCGGATTCGTTCTCGGACGGCGGCCGTTTCGATGCACCGGAACGCGCCATTGCGCAGGCCGAGCGCTTGATCGCCGCCGGCGCCGACATCATCGACATCGGTGCCGAGTCCACCCGGCCCTACAAGGGCGCGGTGCCGGTCACGGCCGAGGAGGAACTGGCGCGCCTGCAGCCGATCCTGCCCGCGGTCGTCGCACTCGGCGTGCCCGTGTCGATCGACAGCATGAAATCTCAAGTTGCAGGCTACGCGCTGGACCATGGTGCTGCGATCGCCAATGATGTGTGGGGTCTGCAGCGCGATCCCGCGATGGCCGATGTCGTCGCCGCGCATGGCGCGCCGATCGTGGTGATGCACAACCGTGCTGCCGTCGATCCGGAGATCGACATCGTCGCCGACATGATCGGCTTCTTCACGCGCTCGCTCGACATCGCGGCCAAGGCCGGCATTCCCCGTGGGAACATCGTGCTCGATCCAGGCATCGGCTTCGGCAAGACGGCGGAGCAGAGCATGATTGCGCTGGCCCGGCTCGATGCATTCGCATGCTTCGGGCTGCCGCTGCTGGTCGGCGCGTCGCGAAAACGTTTCATCAGCACCGTGGTGGCGTCGGAGCCGCAGGAGCGGCTCGGCGGCTCGATCGCGGCGCATCTGATTGCGGCTCGGCGCGGTGCTGCAATCATCCGGGCGCATGACGTCGCCGAAACGGTTCAGGCCGTACGCGTGGCCGCGGCAATCGAGGCACTGCGATGACCGATACGATCTTCATCAAGGGCGTTCTCATCCACGCGCGTCATGGCGTGATGGAGCATGAGAGCGAGGTCGGCCAGCGCTTCGTGATCGACCTCGAGCTCTACACCGACCTTTCGGACTCCTCGCGCAGCGACCGCCTCGCCGACACCGTGTCCTATTCCGACGTGGTGGAGACGGCGACGGCGGCGTTCAAGGACTCCAACTACCGCCTGCTCGAACGCGCGGCCGGCGCGGTGGCCGATGCGATCCTGTCGACCTTCGCCCGCATTCGCGCCGTCAAGGTCACGGTGCACAAGCCGCATGCGCCGATCGCCGCCATCTTCGAGGATGTCGGCGTGGTGCTGACGCGCTCGCGGCATCCATGACGGCGATGGCGAGCGCGCTGGTTGCTCTCGGCGGCAATGTCGGCGACGTCAGGGCGACGTTCCGGCGCGCCATTCCGGAGATCTGTGCGCGCGCGTCGGCGGCGCTTATCGCGCGCTCGTCCGACTACATCACGCCGCCATGGGGCGAGGAGCAGCAGCCGCCCTTCATCAATGCCTGCATCGAGATCGCGACCGCGATGCCTCCACGGCCGCTGCTCGGCGTTCTGCAGGCGGTCGAGCGCATGTTCGGCCGCAATCGCGCGCAGGAGACGCGGTGGGGTCCGCGGACGCTCGACCTCGATCTGATCGCCTATGACGATTTCGCGATCGACACCCCCGATCTCACGCTGCCGCACCCTCGCCTGTTCGAACGCGGCTTCGTGCTGGTACCCCTGGCCGAGATCGTGCCGGCGCGACAGATTGCCGGCCGCCGCGTCGATGAGGCCATGCTCGCCGTTTCGCGCGACGGAATCCGGCCGTTGCCGTCAGCCGAATAGCTGACATCTCCGGCCAAACAACCGTTTGGCTTGGCCGTCCTGACGTGGCATTTTGCGCCACAACAATCGCGATAACAGACGCCCGGGAGACGCGATCCGCATGACGACCGAGACCGACAATCTGCGACTGGCCGCCGATTTTGCGCCGGCCGGCGAGGCGGACTGGCGCAAGCTGGTCGATGGCGTGCTGAAGGGCGCGGCCTTCGAGAAGCTGGTCGGCAAGACCTATGACGGGATCGAGATCCAGCCGATCTATCCGCGCGCCAAGCATGCCGCGCCGGTCGCCGGCCGCGCGCCATCGGCGCCTTGGCAGATCATGCAGCGCGTCGATCATCCCGATCCGACCAAGGCCAATGCGCAGGCGCTGATCGACCTCGAGAATGGCGCGACCGGCTTGTCGCTGGTGTTTGCCGGGTCGAATGCCGCGCACGGCTTCGGCCTCGCCGCCAGCCCCGACGCAGTGGCGCGCGCGCTCGATGGCGTGCATCTCGATGCTGCGATTGCAATCGAATTGCACCTCGGCGACTCGCTCTCGCCCGCCTCGCTTCTCGCCGACACCGTCAAGCAGCGCGGCATCAAGGCCGCGGCCTGCGACATCCGGTTCGGCCTCGATCCGATCGGGCATGCGGCCGCTCGCGGCGCAAGCTCGCATGACGCATCGACGCTCGGCGGCAACTCGGGCGCGCTGGTCAAGCAACTGCACGAGGCCGGCTTCAAGGGCCCGTTCTTCGCCGCGGACGGCCGGGTCGTGCACGACGCCGGCGGATCGGAGGCGCAGGAGCTCGCTTTCGTGCTCGCCTCCGCCGTCGCCTATCTGCGGGCGCTCGAAGCCGAAGGCATCGCGCTCGAGACCGCGCGCGGCATGATCTATGGCCGGCTCGCCGCCGACACCGATCAGTTTCTCACGCTGGCGAAATTCCGCAGCCTGCGGCGGCTGTGGGCGCGCATCGAGGAGGCCTGCGGCCTGGCGCCAAAGCCGCTTTTCATCTCGGGCGAGACGGCTTGGCGCATGCTCACCCGGCGCGATCCTTACGTGAACATGCTGCGCGCCACCATCGCGACGTTCGCGGCCGGATTGGGCGGCGCCAATGCCGTGACGGTGCTGCCGCACACGGCCGCACTCGGCCTGCCCGACGCGTTCGCGCGCCGTGTCGCCCGCAACACGCAATTGGTGCTGCTGGAGGAAAGCAATCTCGCCCGCGTCGCCGATCCCGCCGCCGGTGCCGGCGGCATCGAGGCGCTGACCAGCGAGTTGTGCAGCGCCGCCTGGGCACTGTTCCAGGAGATCGAGAAGGCCGGCGGCGTCGTTGCGGCGTTGCAGGCGGGCCTCATCCAGACCAAGGTCGCCGCCGTGAAGCAGGCGCGCGATGCGAACATCGCCAAGCGGCGCGACGTGCTGACCGGCGCCAGTGAGTTTCCGAATCTCAACGAGGCCGAAGTCGCCGTGGAAGCGGTCGCCCCTCTGGCCGCGCCGCTGGCGGCCAAGGCTGCGCTCAGCTTCGCACCGCTCACGCCGATCCGCCTCGCTGAAGGATTTGAGCGGCTGCGTGACCGCTCCGACAGCCTGCTGAAGAGCCAGGGACAGCGCCCCTCGGTCTTCCTCGCCAATCTCGGCACCGCCGCCGACTTCACCGCCCGCGCGACCTTCGTCCGCAGCTTCTTCGAGGCCGGCGGCATCGCCGCGATCGACGGCCAGGGCGGCGCGGATCCGGCCGCGCTCGCAGATGCATACCGCGCCTCCGGCGCCGCGATCGCCTGCCTCTGCTCGTCGGACAAGGTCTATGCCGAGGCCGCGGTTCCGGCGGCCAAGGCCCTTCAGGCCGCGGGCGCACGACATATCTATCTGGCAGGCCGGGGCGGCGAGCGGGAAGCTGCGTTGCGTGAAGCAGGCATCGGCAGCTTCGTGTTCGCCGGCGGCGACGCGCTGAAGACGCTCGAGGACGCCTATACGCATCTGGAGTGAGCATGACCGACGACACCAAGCCTCTCCTGACCGGCGGCTGCCAATGCGGTGCCGTCCGCTTCGCGTTCAAGACCACGCCGAACAAGGTCAGCATCTGTCATTGCCGGATGTGCCAGAAAGCCTCCGGCGCGCCGTTCGCCTCGTTCGCTGAGATCGACCGCGAGCACTTCGCCTGGACGCGCGGTCAGCCCGCCGCGTTCCGTTCATCCACGATCGCCGAGCGCTTCTTCTGTCCCGCCTGCGGCACGCCGCTCGGCTTCGGGCGTATTGATGGGCCGCGGATCGAGATCATGACCGGCAGCTTCGACCGGCCGGACCGGGTGGTGCCGACGCGACAATATGGCTCGGAGTCGCGACTTGGCTGGGTGGTCGCGATCGCCAATCTGCCGAGCCAGACGACACAACAGAACTATGGACCGGAGAAGATGGCGTCCATCGTCAGTCATCAGCATCCGGATCATGACTGAGCGCGCGACATGCGAGCGTCCGAGGACCACCTCATGATCAACTGGCTGGCCGCGCTCATCGAAACTGCGGTCCACGGCCTCTGGACGCGCAGCATGACAACGGATCCACGCAATGATCCGGTCTACAAGAAGAACATCCAAGAGCTGATCGAGAGAAACCGCAGGTTTGAGGACGCCAGGGAATGACCCGGATTCCGAATTTCGCCGACATCGCGTTCGCGCCGATCGCAGCCCCCGCGCCCGCAGGCGCTGCCGAGCCGTGGCTGACGCCGGAAGGCATCCCGGTGAAATCAGCCTACGGCGAGGCCGATCTCGCCGGCATCGACTTCCTCGACACCTGGCCCGGCATCGCGCCCTATCTGCGCGGCCCCTACCCGACCATGTATGTCAACCAGCCATGGACCGTCCGGCAATATGCCGGCTTCTCCACGGCCGAGGATTCCAACGCCTTCTACCGGCGCAACCTCGCCGCCGGCCAGAAGGGCCTCTCGGTCGCCTTCGATCTCGCCACCCATCGCGGCTATGATTCCGATCATCCGCGCGTCGGCGGCGACGTCGGCATGGCCGGCGTCGCAATCGACTCGATCTACGACATGCGCACCCTGTTCGCCGGCATTCCGCTCGACCAGATGAGCGTGTCGATGACCATGAACGGCGCCGTGCTGCCGATCCTGGCGCTGTTCGTCGTCGCCGCCGAAGAGCAGGGCGTGCCGCCGGAGAAGCTGTCGGGCACCATTCAGAACGACATTCTGAAAGAGTTCATGGTGCGCAACACCTACATCTATCCGCCCTCGCCCTCGATGCGGATCATCTCCGACATTTTCGCCTTCACCTCGCAGAAGATGCCGAAGTTCAATTCCATTTCCATCTCCGGCTATCACATGCAGGAAGCCGGCGCGACGCAGGATCTCGAGCTCGCCTATACGCTCGCCGACGGCGTCGAATATCTGCGCGCCGGCATCGCCGCCGGACTCGACGTCGACCGCTTCGCGCCGCGGCTGTCGTTCTTCTGGGCGATCGGCATGAACTTCTTCATGGAGGTCGCCAAGCTCCGCGCGGCGCGCCTGCTGTGGGCGAAGCTCTTGAAGCCCTTCAATCCGAAAGACCCGCGCTCGCTGTCCTTGCGCACACACAGCCAGACCTCGGGCTGGTCGCTGACCGCGCAGGACGTCTACAACAACGTCGTGCGCACCGCGGTCGAGGCGATGGCGGCGACGCAAGGCCATACGCAGTCGCTGCACACCAACGCGCTCGACGAGGCGCTGGCGCTGCCGACCGACTTCTCCGCCCGCATTGCCCGCAACACCCAACTGTTCCTGCAGCAGGAGAGCGGCACCACCCGGATCATCGATCCCTGGGGCGGCTCGTATTATGTCGAGCGCCTCACCCGTGACCTCGCCGCCAAGGCCTGGGGCCACATCCAGGAGATCGAGGAGCTCGGCGGCATGGCCAAGGCGATCGAGGCCGGCGTGCCGAAGCTGCGCATCGAGGAGGCCTCGGCCAAGACCCAGGCCCGCATCGACACCGGCCGGCAGTCGGTGATCGGCGTCAACAAGTACAAGCCGACCGACGAGCCGCCGCTCGACGTGCTCAAGGTCGACAATTCCACCGTGCGCCGGCTGCAGATCGACAAGCTGTCGCGGCTCAAATCCGAGCGAAGGCAGGCCGAGGTCGATGCGGCGCTGGCGGCGCTCACGCGCTCGGCCGGCGACGGCAACGGCAACCTGCTGGCGCTCGCGATCGACGCGGCGCGCGCCAAGGCCACCGTCGGCGAGATTTCCGACGCGCTGGAGAAGGTGTTCGGCCGCCATCGCGCCGAGATCAAGTCCATCACCGGCGTCTACAAGCGGGAGATCGCCGCCATGTCCGGCAAAGCCGAGAAGCTGCAGGCGCTGATCGAGGCGTTCGAGGAGGCTGAGGGCCGCCGGCCACGCATCCTGGTCGCCAAGATCGGCCAGGACGGCCACGACCGCGGCCAGAAGGTGATCGCGTCGGCCTTCGCCGACATCGGTTTCGACGTCGACATCGGACCTTTGTTCGCCACCGCCGACGAGGCGGCGCGGCAGGCGGTGGAGAACGACGTGCACATTCTCGGCGTCTCATCGCTGGCGGCCGCGCATCTCACCGCGGTGCCGGAGCTGAAGGCCGCGCTCAAGAAGCAGGGCCGCGAGGACATCATGATCATCGTCGGCGGCGTCGTGCCGCCGCAGGATTATGATGCGCTGTACAAGGCCGGCGCCGAGGCGATCTTCCCGCCGGGCACCGTCATCGCCGACGCCGCCGAGGAGCTGATCCAAAAGCTCAATGCGCGGCTGGGGCACAGCGAGGCGGCGGAGTAGTCCGACTGCGTCACACCCCACCGTCATTCCGGGGCAAGGCCAAAGGCCTTGAACCCGGAATCTCGACATTGTCTTGCGTCCATTCCCGAGAGCGTCGAGCTATTGACGCGCTGTAATCCATCGCCGCGCGTTCGATCTGGGCACGATCGAACCTTTGCGGTACGTGCGCGCACAGACAACCAAACCCGGATCACAAGCCTCATGTATTCTACCAAACTGCTTGTCGCCGCCCTGTTCGGCCTGCTCACCCTCTCGCCGGCGATCGCCGCCGAAGCCAAGCCCGATGCGTCGATCAAGACCAAGGCCGCCGAGGCCAGCGTCACGCTGAGTGCCGACATCAAGGCCGATCCGGCGCTCGCCGCGAATTGCCTCGCCGAAGGCCGCAAGTGGATGGACAAGCAGGCCGCGGACGCCGCCAAGGACTACAAGGCGGACAAGGAACTGTTCCGCGACGGCCCTTACACCTATGGCCGCGACTATTCGGTGCGTTCGATGGTCGCCGATCGCTATGTCAGCGTGCTGCGCAACGACTACATGGACACGCATGGCGCCCATCCCAACCGGACGGTCGACACCATCCTCTGGGACAAGGCCGCCGCCAAGCGCATCTCGATCCGCCCGTTCTTCAACGAGACCGCCGACAACGGTCCGACCATGACCGCGATCAGCAAGGCGATCATCGCCTCGCTGCGAGCAGAGAAGAAGGCGCGCGACGCCGGCGACACTGACGAGTGGTGGTTGAAGAGCGTCGAGCCGAAGCTGCTCGGCATTGGCGCCGTCACGCTCGCGCCCTCGACGCTGGCCGGCAAGAGCTCGGGCCTCACCTTCCACTATCCGCCCTACGCCGTTGGCGCCTACGCGGAAGGCGACTATGTCGCCTTCGTGCCCTGGGAAACGCTGAAGCCCTATCTCAGCGCGGAGGGGCAGGCGATCTTCGGCGGCGCGAGGCCGAAGGGGGATGCGGAGGAGAACTAGCTGGCCGGGCCGCTCGCATCCGCTATAACGGGCGCATGTCCTCTCGTTCTCCTTCGCCAAATACCACGGCCTTGGCCGACGATATCAGCGCCGGCAGCCGCGCGGCGCTGGCGCGCGCGATCACGCTGGTCGAGAGCCGCCGCGCCGACCATCAGGCCGCCGCGCGCGAACTGGTGCAGGCGCTGCTGCCACGGACGGGGCACGCGATCCGCGTCGGCATCACCGGCTCGCCCGGCGTCGGCAAGTCCACCACGATCGATGCTCTCGGCATGTTCCTGATCGGACAGGGCCACAAGGTCGCGGTGCTCGCGGTCGACCCCTCGTCGGCGCGCACGGGCGGTTCGATCCTCGGCGACAAGACGCGGATGGCGCGATTGTCCCATCACGAGCACGCCTTCATCCGCCCCTCGCCCTCGTCGGGCACGCTCGGCGGCGTCGCCGCCAAGACGCGCGAGGCGATGCTGCTGTGCGAGGCCGCAGGCTTCGACGTGATCCTGGTCGAGACGGTCGGCATCGGCCAGTCCGAAACCGCGGTCTGCGACATGACCGATTTCTTCCTCGCGCTGATGCTGCCCGGCGGCGGCGACGAGCTGCAGGGCATCAAGAAGGGCCTGGTCGAGCTCGCCGACATGATCGCGATCAACAAGGCCGATGGCGACAACGTCAAGCGCGCCAACATCACCGCCGCCGACTATCGCGGCGCGCTGCATCTGCTCAGCCCCCGCTCCGAGCACTGGCATCCGCCGGTCGTGACCTATTCGGCGATATCAGGCACGGGCATCGCCGAGCTGTGGCAGAAGGTCCTGGATCATCGCAAGGCGATGATCGCCTCTGGGGAGTTCGCCGCGCGGCGGCGCGACCAGCAGGTGAAATGGATGTGGACCATGCTGGAGCAGCGCCTGATGGCGCGGCTGCGCACCGATCCATCCATCCGCGCGAAGGTGAAGAAGCTGGAGAGCGACGTCGCCGAGGGCCGCGTCGCGCCGGCGCTCGCCGCCGAGCAGCTCGCGGAGATGCTGACATGAGCGAGCGGCCGCGCGTCCTGATCACCGGATTCGGCCCGTTTCCCGGCGCGCCGTCCAATCCGACCATGCCGCTGGTGAAGCGGTTGTCAGAGCTGCGGCGGCCAGCGCTGGATGACGTCGCCATCAGCAGCCACATTTTTCACGTGACCTATGCGACCGTGGATCGCGAGCTGCCCGCGCTGATCGCCGAGCGGCGCCCGCATGCGCTCATGATGTTCGGCCTCGCCGGGCGAACGTCCTATCTGCGGATCGAGACGCGCGCCCGCAACACGATCACCACGACCTTCCCGGATGCCGACCGCCACGTCGCGCGCAAGGGCGTGATCGTCCCCGGTGCACATCCGATGCCGTTCGGCCCGCACATGGCGCGGCTGCTGCGCGCGGCGCGCGCCACCGGCATCGATGCCCGGGCCTCGCGCGATGCCGGCAGCTATCTCTGCAACTATCTGAGCTGGCGCGCGATCGAGGCGACCAAGGCCGCCGAAGGGCCGCGGCTCGCCGCCTTCATCCACATTCCTCCCTTGCCGCGTGCCGGCACGGCGTTGCCGCACGGCAGTTCGCGCATCACGCTGGAGGGGCTCGTCGATGCCGGCGAAGCGATGCTGACGGAGCTGGTCAAGCTCGTGCGACAGGCGTCCTGTCGCACGAGCTGACGCCGATGGTGGTATGACCGCTGACGGTCAGCGCGGGATATCAGATGCTCCAGCGGCGCCGACCGCCAAATCCCCCACCGATCAAGCGCAGCAGGAGCAACAGGACCACGGCGCCGATGAAGGCGTTGATGATCGCGGCGACCAGTCCGACACCCAGATGAATGCCGAGCTGCGGCAACAGCCAGTTGCCGATGAAGGCACCGAGGAGGCCGACGATCAGGTCGCCGATCAGGCCGAAGCCGCCGCCTTCCATGACGCGGCCTGCGAGCCAGCCCGCGACAATGCCCACGAACAGAATAACCAGTAGACTCTCATTTGACAGATGCATGACCCTCTCCTCGCCGATCCATTGCGGGAACAATGTCCGCGAGTCCCATTGGTTCCCTCGGGAGAGGCTCACCGGTTCGACGGGCAACCCACGCCGGCGGGCGATCTGACGTGAAGATTTAACCCTACCGCCAACAATCCCGGGCGCAGGCGCTCATCCTCGGCATCAGCATTGAGACTTTCAGCTTAAGTCGTGGCCGCACATCATCTTTTGCGCGAGACGCTGACCATGGATGTCAATCGCCGCCGCATTCTGGCTGGATCGGCTGCCGGCGCCGCCGGGGCATTGGCCCTGCCGGCGGATGCCGCGCAGGCCGCCCCCCTGATCTCCACACTCGGCCGCGACGCCACGCAATATGGCGTCAAGCCCAACAGTCCCGACGACCAGACCCGCGCGCTGCAGCGTGCGATCGACGAGGCCACCCGCGCCCAGGTGCCGCTGGCGCTGCCGCCGGGCACCTACAGGACCTCGATGCTGCGGCTTGCCAGGGGCAGCCAGATGGTCGGCGTCCGGGGTGCCACCAAGCTCGTGTTCACCGGTGGCGGCCCGTCGATGCTGTCAGCAGAAGGCGCTGACGGCCTCGGCATCAGCGGCGTCGCGCTCGACGGCGGCGGCATTGCCCTGCCCCAGCGGCGCGGCCTGCTTCACGTTGCAGCCGGCAACGATGTCAGGATCCATGATTGCGAGATCACCCGCTCCGGCGGCAGCGGCATCTGGCTCGAGCAGGTTTCCGGCGACCTCAGCGGCAACGTCCTCACCGACATCGCGGTCACCGCGATCGTGTCGTTCGATGCCCTCGGGCTGATCGTGTCGCGCAATACCATCAAGGGGACGCGCGACAACGGCATCGAGATCCTGCGCACCGCGATCGGCGACGACGGCACGATGGTGCTCGACAACAGCATCACGGACATCAAGGCCGGCCCCGGCGGCTCGGGCCAGTACGGCAACGCCATCAACGCCTTTCGCGCCGGCAACGTGATCGTGCGCGGCAACCGCATCAGGAACTGCGACTACTCGGCGGTGCGCGGCAACTCGGCCTCGAACATCCAGATCGTCGGCAACAGCGTCAGCGACGTGCGCGAGGTCGCGCTCTACTCTGAGTTCGCATTCGAGGGCGCCGTCATCTCAGGCAATACGGTGGATGGTGCCGCCTTCGGCGTCTCCGTCTGCAACTTCAACGAAGGCGGCCGCATCGCGGTGGTCCAGGGCAACATCATCCGCAATCTGATCCCGAAGCGGCCGATCGGCACAGCACCCGAGGACGATGCCGGCATCGGCATCTATGTCGAGGCGGACTCCGCGGTGACCGGGAACGTGGTCGAGAATGCCCCGTCCTACGGCATCGTCGCCGGCTGGGGTCGATATCTCAGGGATGTGGTGATCTCCGGCAACGTCATTCGCAATGCGCTCGCGGGCGTCGGCGTGTCCGTCGTTCCGGGCGCGAGCACGGCGCTCGTCAGCAACAACATGATCTCCGGCACCCCGCGCGGCGCGGTGATCGGACTCGATCACATCAAGCCGGTGACATCGGACCTGACGCAGGACGGTGCGCAGCGATTTGCCCATCTGACTGTCAACGGCAACGCCGTCAGCCGGTAACAGACTAATAAGCGACCGCCAGCGCTGGATAGCGGCGCTCGATGGCATCGAGATCGACCACCGGCTCGTCATACTCGGCGTCGGATTGAATGCCGATGCTCAAGGCCTGCTCCAGGGCGAACATGTCGATGCGGGACGGCGCGACGGTCGGCTCCGGCGCGATGTCGTCTTCGGCCACATAGTCGGGTTCGATGACGTCGTCCGGTTCCAGATCATCCGCGGCCAGCTCGATCTCGGGCTCGACGATGATCTTGGACTCCGCAAGGATGGTTTCGAGCGAAGGCGGCAGCGCAATGGGGCGCCGCTCGATGGGATGATTCTCATGGAGACGGAGTTTGATCGGCTCAGGCTCGGCGGGGCGCGCGGGCGCCGGTAGCGCAGCCACAACGGCAGCCGGCCTCTGGCTGGGCACGATGCTCACCTGCTCGGGCTCGGCGCGGGATAGCGCCTGCCAGGTCTGCACCGCGGCCTTGGCCTGGCGGATATCGTCCAGGAGAGACTGCTCGGTGTAGTAGCGGCGCCAGCGGCCGCTCTGGAACAGCTCGGTGAGATGGTCCAGGCGCCTTTCGGCAAGCGCGCACCAGCGTGCAGCCAGTTCGCGGCTGCAAGCCACGTCCGGTCGATGTGTCATGGGGGAGCCCGTGAGATAAGGGGACGGACGCACTCGGCACGAATCAACGCAACGTGACGTGAATATTTTGTGGAAAAGGTTAACAAAGTCTAGCTAATGCCATGTTGTTTGGCGGCCAAACCGTAGTCGTGCGGAAATTCTGTCCGTGTTTTTTCGGGCTTTGGCCAGGCGCGGAGCGCTAACGCGACCAACGGCATCCCTAGACAACCCAAGGATGTTCGACTCGGGGTGCGCGAGACACTGCCGGATATCGACGTCGCCGGGCTTCGACCTCGCCTAAAATGAAAGACCCGTCCGGGGGGACAACCGGACGGGTCGAGCCATATGGGCGCTTGGGGTGGATGGGCGCTCGCGCCGTATATAGCCTTGGGGAGGGGATCACCGCTCCCACATGCTTTCTGTCGTGATCGCCCCGCTGCACGTTCAAGGCGAGCGGGAGATTTTCGGAACGTTCACGAAAACGTTGGCGTCATTGCTGCGCGGGCCGAAGCGCGTCGCCGGCTGGAGATGCCGCGGTCACCGCGGCCGGCGCCGGGCGCAACTCGCGGGCCGCCGCGGGCTCCGTTTGCAGCCCCGCGGAAGGCACAGCAGCAGCGGGCGCATCCTGCGGCGAGGCCACGGCCTGGACCGCCGCCAACGCATCCGCCTGCCCTGCCCCGAACAGATCGTCGCGTCCGGGGGTCCCGAGATCGCGCGCGGTCCCGGTCAGCACGGTCCGCACCGTTTCCGGCTTCAGCGCCGGATTGCGCTCCAGCACCAGCGCCGCAAGCCCGCTGACATAGGCCGCGGAAAACGAGGTGCCCGAGATGATCTGATATTTTCCGTCCGGCGCCGGCAGGAAGATCTCGGCGCCGGGCGCGGCCAGCGCGATGTAATTGCCGCGGTTCGACGCCGGCAGCAACTGGTCCCTGTCATCGGTCGCACTGACGGCGATGACGTTCGGATTGCCCGCAGGATACAGCGGCGGCGACTTGGCCCCGGCATTGCCGGCCGCGGCGACCATCACGACGCCCTTGGAAGCGACGGCCGCGATCGCGCGCTCGATCACCGAATCCTTCGGGCCGGCGAAGCTCATGTTGACGATCTGCGCGCCGTGCAGGGCCGCGTAGTCCAGCGCCTTCAGGATCACATAGGAGCTGCTCTCCGGCCCGCCGCCTTTCTTGGCCATGCCGAAGGCGCGGATGGCGATGATGCGTGCATAGGGCGCGCTGCCCATCAACCGCTTGTGCGACACGATCACGCCGGCGATGCCCGTGCCGTGCACATGCGGCCCCTCGTCGCCGCCGAGTGCGTCGAACGCGTCGAACGACGCGTCGGCGAATTCCGGGTGCTTGAGATCGATCCCGGAATCGATCACCGCGATGGTGACATTGAAGCCCTGGGCCAGCCTGTGCGCTTCGGGCAGCCGCAGCTTCGCCAGCGCGTATTGCGCCGGATCGCCCTCGACGGGCGGCGCGCTCTGCTGCTGCAGCGTGTAGCGGTAGTTCGGCTGCACCGAACGCACCCTGGCATCCGCCGCGAGCGCACGGCTGACCGCCTGCACCGAGCGGCGATCGGTGATCCGGAACAGACCGATTGTGGCGCCGATCAGCGGAAAGCGCTGCGAGCTGATGCGCTGCAGGCCATGGCGGCGCGCCAGCGCGTCGGCCTGGTCCGTCGAGAGACCGTCATCGATTTCGGCGACGATCTCGTTGGCGATGGTCCGCGGGTCGACCGCGGCCGCAGCTTTCGGCTCGCCCCGCTGCGTCACCTTGGCGGACCTGCCCTTGTCCAATCTTCCTTGGGACCGCCGGCCCTGCCCGTCCACCGTCACCGGCCGACGGTCGAGACATTCACCCGAGGCGCTGCGATCCGCCGGGTCGCAGGAGGTCTGCAGGTTCGGTGCAAATCGCGCATTGGGCAAGGTCGGGCGCACGGTCATCGCCGTCGGCGGCGGCGCACGCATCGCGGTGCCCGGGTTGATGCTCGGCACCCGGCTCGGGATGTTGATGTTGGGCGAACGCATCATCGCCTGGGCATGGGCACTGAGGTCGCCACCTGCGAAAGCAGGCATTGCGACGACAATCAGCATCGCGACCGATCTGGCGAACTGTAGCGGCGAAGTAGACGACATGGAGCCTCCGAATGACGTTCGGACGGCGCGGGCCTATTGCGCGGCCACCGCGAGGCTGACGATCTTCTCGCGCGCCAGACGGCCGATCAGGCTGTCGGCCTCGGCCTTCGACAACGGCCGGTCGCCGAGTTGCAGCTTGAACAGGCCGCCCTTGGCGCCCTCGACGATCGAGGCCTGGTAGCTGTCGAGCAGCGCCGAGATGTCGGCCATGCGCGCATCCGGCGCGAACCGCACCAGCGCATAGGCGGGCGCGGTCGATCCGGCGACCTGCGGTCCAAGGCCGCGGATCAGCGGTGCGGCCGGGGCCGGTGCTTCGGCCATCCGCGAACGCGTCATGCTCTCGGGCGCCCGCTCCGCCGGGGCCGGCGCAGCGGCGCTCGGCGGCGGCGGCGCGGCCATCGGCCTGCTCGCGGGCTCGGGCGCCGCGGTCTTGTCCTGGACCGAGGCGGTCTGATAGGTCGCAGTCTGCGAGCGCATCAGCACGGCGCCGATCACGCCGGCCTGCGCCAGCACCAGCAGCGCGCCGAGGCTGACGGTCCACGCCAGGGTCCGCGGCGACAGGCTGTCGAAGAAATCCATCAGCCGCGCGCTGAAGCCGCGCGGCGCGGCAGGCTTCTGCACCGGATCCGCCTCGATCGCCGCGAACAGCTTCTGCATCGCACGCATCGACGGCGCGCCGAGGCTTTCGTTCAGCGCGATGGTCTCGGCATACTCCTTCTGGATCTCCGCATACTGCCTGGCGAGATCGGCATCGTTGGCAAGAGCCTCCTCGACCCGGCGCATGTCGCGCGCGCTCAGCGTGCCGGCGGCGTACCACGGCAGCAGGAGTTCGATCTCTCCGGGCTCTTGCTCCAGCATCTTGCTCAAAGCCATCATGGCCAGCCTCTCTCAATGCCGGCCGCTTTCAGGAGTTCGGCCAATTTCTTGCGCGCATAGAACAGGCGCGTCTTGACGGTGTTTTCCGGAATTCCGACGATCTCGGCCACCTCCTCCACGGACTTCTCGTGGTAGTAGACGAGATCGACGATCTCCCGGTGATCAGGCGAAAGCGCCGTCAGGCACTTGCGCAATGCTTCGCCGGTATTCTTCTTCTGGACCGCGACCTCCGGATCGTCGGAGGTATCCTCGATCGCGTTCGCGGCCTCGTCTTCCAGCTCAACGTCCTTCCGGCGCCGAAGGGCCGACAGGGCCTTGAACCGCGTGATCGCCAGGAGCCAGGTGGAGACGGCAGAACGGCCTTCGAACTTGCCGGCCTGACGCCACACGTCGAGAAAGACCTCGCTGATGAGGTCTTCCGCGACCTGCTCGTCCCGCACGAGCCGGAGCCCGAAACGGTACACCCTGACATGGTGCCGTCCGTACAGCACCTGCATGGCGAGCCGGTCGCCTTGAGCGATCCGGGCAATCAGGGTTTCATCTGACGCCGCTGCTGTCACGCTCAATGGCCGTCTCGCAAGATTGGTCTGGAGGATTGACGTCGCGGTTCGAACACAACCGCAAAAATCTTCAAAATACCGGAAAGATACGTCCCGAAATGTGAGTTGGCGCACAGACTTGCAGATTTCGCTGCAGCGCCCAGGTCGATCGTGACCAGCGGGTTCCCGCCTACCATGTTCCGCCCGTTCCCGCCAACTGCACGCCCTGAAAGCCGTAGATTCCCCGTCGCAGCACGACGCCGGCGGCCTCTTCGTCCATGCCCATAGATACCAAAGTTAAATGCTTTCCCACGTAGATTTTAAGCCAACGACGAAGAATCGCGAGCACATGGGCACGACGGCACCGCCTATTCCCAGTCCGAATGTCGCTGAGGCCGGGGACGCGCAACCGTCTCCGGCCAGCGACCTGCGTGCGCGTCGTGCCGGGCGGCGCCGGCAGATGCTGGCGCTGGTCGCCGGATGCTACCTGATCGACGCCGTCATCCTGCTGATCTACGCCGAGGCGGGAACCGTCCCGGTCACGATCGCGCCAGCCTACGCAGCGACCGGCATTCTGACCGTCGCGCTGTGGACCGCCCTGTCGGAGAGCGGCTTCAACGACCGTTTCCGCGACCACTACCTCGTGGTGCCGCAATCGCTCGCCAGCATGATGATCACGGTCGCGTTCTGCTACATCGCGCCCGAAGTCAGCATCCTCTTCCTGTGCACGCTGTACATCGTCGTCGCCTTTGCCTCGCTGCGGGCGACGCCGCGCCAGAGCGCGATCTGCTGGACGTTCCTCGCGATCGGGCTGGCGGGATTGTTCCTGCTCACCGACAAGCCGCTCGGCATGCCGCACGACAGCGGCCTCGAGCGGCTCGCGACGCTCCTGGTCTTCCTCCTCACCATCGCCGGCTGCATGTTCCTCGGCATCTTCTCCAGCGCGCTGCGCGAGACGCTGTACCAGCGCGGACAGAAGCTCAAGGAAGCCTATCGCCGCATCGAGGAGCTGGCCGAGATCGACGAGCTCACCGGCGCGCTGAACCGGCGCTCGATCATGGATGTGCTGGACGAGGAGATGGCGCAGGCGCGGCAGGGCGGCCAGCCCTGCTCGGTCGTGCTGATCGATCTCGACTGGTTCAAGCGCATCAACGACACGCATGGTCATCCGACCGGCGACGACGTGCTGCGCACCTTCGCCATCACCATCTTCGCCAACATTCGCGGCAGCGACCGCTTCGGCCGCTACGGCGGCGAGGAATTCCTGCTGGTGCTGCCGGGCGCACCGGCCGACGCCGCGGCGCGGCTCGCCGAACGATTGCGCCAGATCATCGCCGGCCTCGACTGGAGTGCGTTTTCGACCGGCCTGCAGGTCACGTTCTCGGCCGGCGTAGCCACCCCGCGTGGCGACGAGACCGCCGATTCGCTGCTCGCCCGGGCCGATCGTGCGCTCTACGACTCGAAGGCGCAGGGCCGCAATCGCGTCACCAGCGCCTGCGCCGTCCCGGCATGACCCCGAAACCCGCCCCGAACGAAAGCCTGCTCGATGAGCTCGAGGACACGCTCGCGCACGGCACCGTCGCCCGGCGGGTCGAGACCCTGCGCAAGGTGACGGACCTGTTCGTCGACGGCGCGACGGACTTCGCCGATGATCAGGTCGCGCTGTTCGACGACGTGTTCGAATGCCTGATCGAGCACATCGAGATCTCGGCCCGCGCGCTGCTCGCGCGGCGGCTGGCGCCGCTGGCGTCGGCGCCGCCGCGAACGCTCTACCGGCTGGCCGATGACGACGCCATCGATGTCGCAGGCCCGGTGCTGTCGAAGTCCGAACGGCTCGACGAGGCCGCGCTGATCCGCACAGCCGAGACCAAGAGCCAGGCGCATCTGCTCGCGATCTCGCTCCGGCGCGTGCTCAGCCGCGCCGTCACCGACATCCTGCTCAGGCGCGGCAACGACGAGGTCGTTCACAGCACCGTCAGCAATCCCGGCGCCGACGTCTCGGAGGCCAGCCTCGACACGCTGGCCGATCGCGCCGCGCTGGACGAAAACCTCGCCGCGTGCCTCGCCATGCGGCCCAATCTGCCGCGCCACCTCTATCTGAAGCTGGTCGCCAAGGCGTCGGCCACGGTCCGCGCGCGGCTCGAGGCAGCAAACCCGAAGCTCGCGCAGGAGGTCTCCTCGGCGGTGCGGACGGCAGGCCGGCGGGCGCGATCGAGCGCGGTGGCGCTGACCAGCCAGACCGAGATCGCGCACGCGCTGGTGCGCTCGCTGCATGCCGAGGGCCGGCTCGACGACCGTCTCGTCGTGCAGTTCACCGAGCAGCGCAAGTTCGACGAGGCCAATGCCGCCGTGGCGGCCATGGCCAACGTGCCGGTCGCGGTCGCCGAGAGCATCATGATCGAAAGCCGCGCCGAGGGCGTCATGATCCTCGCCAAGGTCGCAGGCCTGTCATGGCCAACGGTGAAGTCGATCATCCTGATGCGCGATGGGCTCGCCACCACCGCGACGACCGATCTCGACGCCTGCAAGGCCACCTATGAGCGGCTCCGGCGGTCCACCGCGCAGCAGGTGCTGCGCTTCCATCGCGTCCAGGACGCCGCGACGCCGGTGCAGGCGTAGCCGCCCCCGGTCAATAGCGCAGCACCCTCGCGCCGATGAGCGCGCCGAGCCCGGCCACGATCAGCGCGGCCACCGTGTACCAGGTGGCCACGAACAGCGGCGAATCGTCGGTGCAATGCGCGGCATAGAGCGTCGCCGCCATGCCCGCCGAGACCAGCCCGGCGATCGCGCCCGTCATCGCCGGACGCGACGGCGCGCCATGGCGCAGACCGAACAGCGCGGCGGCCAGCAGCGGCAGCGACAGCACGGGAATGGCGCTCATGCACACCATCGAATTGTGGCCGACCAGCCGCGCCATCATCGGCGTGCGCTGCGGCAGCATCATCTCCGCCGCCATGCCGCCGACGAGGACGATGATCGGCGCGATCAGGAGCCAGCTCCAGCCCTGCAGCGAAGCTTCAGGGCGCGACAGATGCAGGCTGATGATCAGCGCCGGGATCGCCAGCGCCGTGGTGACGACGAACTTCAGGTCGAAGAACGGATTGCGCACCGCGAGCCAGATGTCCGGCCGGACGCCGAGGCCGATGAGCAGCATGGCGGTCGAGACCGGCGTTGCCGCCATCAGGGCCAGCGCCAGCACGATGCCGACCGGCTGCGCGCGCTGCGCATTGTCGGCGGCGAGGGTGCGGATGAGCTGATCGGTGTCCATGGTCAGGTATCCCGTAGCTTGGCCGTGAGGCTTGCGAGCGCGCGGTGCAGCGCCACCCGCACCGCGCCCTCGCTCATGGAAAACTTCTCCGCGGTCTGCTTGATCGAGGCAGCCTCGACTGCGATCGACTGCAGCACGTCGCGCTGACGCTGCGGCAGGGTCTTCAGCTGCGCCTCGACCTCGCCGGCCGAGACGGTGGGCGCCGGCGGCTCGTCGGCCAGCGTCTCCGAGAAATCGTCGATGTCGACGAACACCCGCCGGCCGCGCCGGCGCAGCATGTCGATCAGCTTGTTGCGCGCGATCGCGAACAGCCAGGGCGCGAACGGCGCGTGGACGTCCCAGGTGTGCCGCTTGAGATGAACCGCCAACAGAATTTCCTGCACGATGTCCTCGGCCTGGTCGGGGGGCTGACCGGCGCGCGCCAGCCCGCGCCGTGATGCTGCGCGCAACACCGGCGTGATCGCCCTCAGCAGGCGATGATAGGCCTCGTCGTCACCGGCGACGGCCTGGCGCATCCAGCCCGTCCACTCGTCGTCACGCTCGCGCAACTCCGCTCCACCCCCAGCAATTCGCCCGAATCGTCAGCTTGTTACTCTCGCGACATCCTGATCACTAATTCGTGATGCGGGCATTGGCCTCGGAACCATCCGAGTTACGCCACAACGAGAGCACGCCACCGGGCAAGTCTTGGAACCGCTCCATAGCACCGAATCGAAAGGTGCATGATCAGCTTTAATGGGCCGCGCCGCAAAGTGCGGCGCCGCCCAGCTTTTGCCGTGAGCGGCAGGAAGATACCCATTTTCTGCCCCGTTCTCGACATCTGTCGGGGTCTCACTCCGGCCTGGGCTGGCGGGATGGGGAGAGAGCCGACGATGACGATCCAAGCCAGTGGACGTTCAGCATTGATCATTGCCGCCGCGTTCGTTCTGGGCCTCGTTGGCACTGGATTCGCCCGCGCGGCCGAACAGCAGAGCTACAGTCCGTTCTTGCCGGTGGGCTCCGAGAGCGCTCCGGCGGCGAAGCAGGACGGATTCCCGGCGCCGATGCCGGTCGAAGCCCAGGCTCAGGCCGCACCCGCGGCGGAATCGGCCGACGCCGCGCCGAGCGATGCGCCAGCGGCCTCGGACGTCACCGTGAACATGGTCACGGTCAGCAATGACGACAGCTCCGGCTGGGACAAGGCCTCGATCATCGGCAAGATCTTCATCGCCTGCGGCACCCTGCTCACCCTGGGCTCGGCGGCACGGATGTTCATGATCTGAGGCGCCGCGCGGCGCCGCACCTACTTGATGCGCATCGATCCAGCGGGCACATTGCCCGCTGTTTTGATTTGCGGGGTGGGATCATGAGCGTTTACGAGCACATCATCGTCGAAGGCAAAGGCGCGGTCGGAATCATCACCCTGAACCGACCGAAGATGCTCAACGCGCTGTCGTTCGGCGTCTTCCGCGAGATCGCCGCCGCCGTGGATGACCTCGAGGCCGACGACGCCATCGGCTGCATCGTGATCACCGGCAGCGAGAAGGCGTTCGCCGCGGGCGCCGACATCAAGGAGATGCAGCCCAAGAGCTTCATCGACATGTTCTCGAGCGACTTCACCGCGATCGGCGGCGACCGCGTCGCGCGCTGCCGCAAGCCGACGATTGCGGCGGTCGCCGGCTACGCGCTCGGCGGCGGCTGCGAGCTCGCGATGATGTGCGACTTCATCATCGCTGCCGACACCGCGAAATTCGGCCAGCCCGAGATCACGCTCGGCACCATCCCGGGCATCGGCGGCACCCAGCGCCTGACGCGCGCGATCGGCAAGGCCAAGGCGATGGACCTCTGCCTCACCGGCCGCATGATGGATGCGGCCGAGGCCGAACGCTCCGGCCTCGTCAGCCGCATCGTGCCGGCCGACAGGCTGATGGATGAGGTGATGGCTGCGGCCGAGAAGATCGCATCGATGTCGCGCCCGGCAGCGGCGATGGCCAAGGAGGCCGTCAACCGCGCCTTCGAGACCCCGCTGTCCGAAGGCATGAATGTCGAGCGCAACCTGTTCCACGCCACCTTCGCGCTGGAAGACCGCGCCGAGGGCATGGCTGCGTTCATCGAGAAGCGCAAGCCGGTGAACAAGAACCGGTGAGATTGCTGCGGGTCACTCGCAGCTGAACGAATCGATCTGCCTCTCATGTCGACGGGTGCACCTCACCCGCTTACCAAGCGCGTATCCGCGCGCCGGGCCGCAGCACTGCGACAAACGGCCTGTGGCGAGCACGCCACAACAAACCATGGAAAAGCCCGCCGGATTCCACATCGGCGGTTTGTATGTGGCCGCCATCCGCCCTAAACAGGTAAACAACTGGTTAAGACAGTGAGACGCGGCGGAGTCGGATGGTGGGTCGAGCCAAAGAATTTGGCGTCGGCAAGATGCGTGTGCGAAGGATCGGCCTCGGCCTGACCCTCGCGGGCAGCCTTGTCGTCGTGTGCTCGCCTGCGCGCGCCGAGGATCTCGCCGCCGCGCTCGCGAAAGCCTATCAGACCAATCCGGCGCTGAATGCGGAGCGCGCGCGCCAGCGCGCCACCGACGAGAACGTGCCGCAGGCGCTTGCCGGCTATCGTCCGCAACTGATCGCGAGCCTCGGCGCCGGCCTGCAGGCGGTGCGCAATCTGCTGCCCAACAACACGATCCAGACCGCGACATTGAAGCCCTGGACCATCGGCGTCACCGTTACGCAGACGCTGTTCAACGGCTTCCGGACCGCCAACAGCGTCCGCATGGCCGAGCTGCAGGTGCAGTCGGGCCGCGAGGCGCTGCGCAATGTCGGCCAGGGCGTGCTGCTCGACGCCGTCACCGCCTACACCAATGTGCTCGCCAACCAGTCGCTGGTCGAGGCACAGCGCTCCAACGTCGCCTTCCTGCGCGAGACGCTCTCGGTCACGCAGCGCCGTCTCAATGCCGGCGACGTCACGCCGACCGACGCCTCGCAGGCCGAGGCGCGGCTGTCGCGCGGGCTGTCCGATCTCAACGCCGCCGAGGTCAACCTCGCCATCAGCCAGGCGACCTATGCCCAGGTCATCGGCATGGCGCCGGGCCAGCTGCGCGCGGCCGACCCGATCGATCGCCTGCTGCCGCGCAGCCGCGAGGACGCGATTGCGCTCGGCAACAAGGAAAATCCGGCCGTGGCTGCGGCGAGCTTCGACGTCGACGTGGCCTCGACCTCGATCAAGGTCGCCGAGGGCGCGCTGCTGCCGAGCGTGACCCTGCAGGGCGGTGTCAGCCGCAGCCGCGATTCGGATCAGACGCTGGGTACCTTCGGCACCGACCAGGCCTCGATCGTCGGCAGCATCACCGCGCCGATCTATGACGGCGGCACGGCGGCGTCGCAGACCCGCCAGAGCAAGGAGCTCGCGGCGCAGAGCCGCCTCGTGCTCGACCAGGTCCGCAACCAGGCGCGAACTGCGGTGGTCAGCGCCTGGGTTGCCAACGAGGGTGCCAAGGTCGCCGTCAGCGCCTCCGAGGCCGAGGTGAAGGCCGCCACCATCGCGCTGCAAGGCGTGTCGCGCGAGGCCCAGGGCGGCCAGCGCACCACCGTCGACGTGCTCAACTCGCAGGCCGATCTGATCCAGGCCAAGGCACGGCTGATCGGCGCGCAGCGCGACCGCGTCATCGCCTCCTATACGCTGCTCAGCGCGATCGGCCGGCTCGACGTCAAGAACCTCAATCTGAATACGCCGGACTATCTGCCCGAGGTGCACTACCACCAGGTGCGCGACGCCTGGCACGGCCTGCGCACGCCCTCCGGACAGTAGTGCGAGCGGTCATCGCTCAAGGCCGACGACCTTGCTTTGCCGATATTGCCGGATAGTCTGACGCACGACCGACTCCGGGGCTGTCATGACGGCATTGCGTTACCTGTTGCTTGTTCTCGTTCTCATCAGTTCAGGCAGCACCGCCGCGCTGGCGGACAAGCGCGTCGCGCTGATCATCGGCAACTCCGCCTACAAGACTGTCGCCAGGCTATCGAACCCGGCCAACGATGCGAAGCTCGTCGGCGACATGTTCCGCAACGCCGGCTTCGAGCGCGTCGACGTCAGGCTCGATCTCGGCGTGCAGGAGATGCGCCGGGCCTTGCGCGAGTTCGGGGCGCGGGCGCGCGAGGCCGAGGTCGCGGTGATCTACTACGCCGGCCACGGCATCGAGCTCGACGGCACCAACTATCTGATCCCGACCGATGCCGCGCTGGAGGCGGACAGCGACGTTCTCGACGAGGCGATCGCGCTGGAGCGCGTGCTGTTCGCGATCGAGCCGGCCAAGCAGTTGCGCCTCGTCGTGCTCGACGCCTGCCGCGACAATCCGTTCGCCAAGACAATGAAGCGCAGCGTCGCCTCGCGCAGCATCGGACGCGGCCTCGCCAAGGTCGAGCCGTCGAGCCCGAACACGATGATCGCATTCTCGGCCAAGGCCGGGTCGACCGCCGCCGACGGCGACGCCAGCAACAGCCCGTTCGCAACGGCGCTGGTGGCGCATCTGCCAAAGCCCGGCCTCGATCTGCGCCGCGCGTTCGGCTTCGTCCGCGACGACGTACTGAAGGCGACCGGCTATCGCCAGGAGCCCTATGTCTACGGATCGCTCGGCGGCAACGACGTGGCGCTGGTGCCGGTCGTGCAAGCTCCGAGCGCGGCGGCCGATTCCGACGCAGCGATGCGGCGCGACTACGAGCTCGCCGAGCGCATCGGCAGCGAGGCGGCGTTCGATGCCTTCATCGAGAAGTATCCAAGCGGATTCTACGCCGCGCTCGCCAGGGCGCAGCGCGCCAAGCTCGCGCCGGCGGCAGCCAACGTCGCCGCGCCCGCCACGACCGACGTCACGCGCAGCCCGCCCGAAGCGTCAGGGCAACGGGCGGACAAGCCGCCCGCGGCGTCCGAGCCAGCCAAGCCCGCGATGGTCGCGACGTTGCCGCCGCCCGCGGACAAGGTCGCGCCGCCGGACCCGGCACGCGAGCTTGCCGGCGAGCTGCGGCGCGTCGGCTGCAGCACCGCCGACAGCGACGGCACCTGGGACCTCAACGCGCGCCGGGCGCTGGAGCGCTTCAACAAGCAGGCCGGCACCCGGTTCGATACCAAGCTCGCCAGCCTCGACGCGCTCGACGCCGTCAAGGCGAAGACGGCCCGTGTCTGCCCGCTGCTCTGCCCCAAGGGCCAGCGCGCCGACGGCGATGCTTGCGTCGCGATCGCCTGCCCCGCCGGTCAGGCGCGCGATGCCGACGGCGACTGCGTGAGGCGCAAGGACGAGCCGGTCGCGAAGAAGCCGGACGAGGCGCTCAGGCGCGACGAGCCGGCGCGCAAGAAGGAGCCGGCGGTGGCGACGCGCTCCGAGCCGGAGCCGAAGCGCGTCAGCGGCGGCGGCCGCTGCACGAGCATCAGCCAGCGCTGCGCAATCGAGATCGGCGGCCGCTGCAATCCCGCCACCGGCCATTGGGAATACGGCCGCAACGGCGCCGGCGGCAACACGATGTCGTTCAACAATTGCATCGGCCGGATGATGGCCGGGCGGCGCTGAGCGGACGGCCGCGTCCGGAGACGAGACAACCGGGGCGATCTGGAACAGGCGCGCGAACTCGCCCACAATGGGCGGCAACCGGAGGCGCGCATGCTGTTCATGGTGATCGAACGTTTCAAGGACCGCGATCCGATTCCGGTCTACCGCCGCGTGCGCGATCCCGGCATCACGTTTCCCGAAGGGCTCAAATATCTCGGCAGCTGGATCGAGCCGAACTTCGACCGCTGCTTCCAGCTGATGGAATGCGACGACGCCCGCCTGCTGCAGCAATGGGTTCTCGCCAACGCCCGCGACACCGGCATGACCTTCGAGATCGTGCCGGTGGTGACCAGCGCGGAGACGCGCGAGGTGGTGGCGCCCTTTTTGGATGAGAATCCACTCGCGGGCGGACGATGCTCGACATCCTGACGCAGGTGCTCGCCGCATGCATCGTCTCCTACGCGATCGCTGTTCTAATGCCGTCGTGGCGGGCGTTGCTCGTGGCGACTCTGATCGTCGTGCTGCTGACTGCGTTCGACGGGATACGGCATTGGTGGTCGCCAGCGTCGGATCGTTGTCACAGCACCTGTACACTCAACGATCTGCTCGCCATTCCGCTGCTGCCGATTGCGAGAGCAGGCTTCTTGACCGGAGCAGCGATCCGCGCACTGACCTTCCTTCCGCATGCCCAAAGACTGTCGTCGCGGGCGATCATCATGATCTTGGTTGCCGGAGGGCCCATCGCCATCGCAATCGTCTTGTTCGCGCCGGATGTTGTTTTCTGGCACCCGCCCCGGCTGGGCTAGGCTCAGTCGATCGACACGGCCCTGCCCGAATTCGCTACCCCTCGAACGAAAACAGCTCGATCGGGTCGCTGAAGCCGCGTACCGGAAATTCGCCGACGCGCTCCAGCGCGAACGGGCCCTCGACGAGCTCGGCAAACGCACGCGACATCAGCACGGGACGGCCGACCTGCTTGGTCAGCGCCTCCATGCGCGAGGCCATGTTGACCGCGGGTCCGATCACCGTGAAATCCAGACGTGTCTGCGAGCCGATGTTGCCGTACATCACGTCACCGACATGGATGCCGATGCCGTAGCGGAGCGGCGCCCGGCCGCTCTCGGCGTTGCGTGCGTTCAGCTCCGCCATCGCCTGCCTGGCGCCAGTCACGGCATGCAGCAGGTTGGCACAGGCTGCGGGCTCGGTGAGCGGAAAGATCGCGAGCAGGCCGTCGCCGATGAACTTCAGGATCTCGCCGCCGTGCTGCGTGATCGGTTCCACCATCGCGTCGAAATAGCCGTTGAGCAGATCGATGACATCGTCGCGCGGCCAGTTGTCGGAGATCCTGGTGAAGTCTCTGAGGTCGCAGATCATGATCGCCGCGCGCACCGTCGTGCCGCTGCCGCGCCGCGTCGCTCCCGCCAGGACCATCTCGGCCGCATGCGGCCCGACATAGGTCTCCAGCAACGTCCGCGCCAGGCGGTTCTTGATGCGAATCTCGCTCACCAGCGCCAGCACCGGCAGCAGCCGCTGCAGCGCGTCGATGTCGGCCTGGTCGAAGCCACCGTGGCGATCGGTCGCGAACGTCACGAAATGCCGCTTGCCGAGCGTGTGATACATCGGCCAGGCGACGTAGTCGGTCAGGCCCTGCGCCCGCATCTCGTCATAGATCGCATGCTGACGGCCGAGCCTGGGATCGCGCGCCAGATCTTCGCGAATCTCCTCGGCACCGCCGTAGATTTCGGCGCCGGGGCTGCCGATGAATTCGGACCGCTCGCGGACGTCGTAGTCGATGCGGGCGATCTCGGCCCCTTGCATGCCGTCGCTCCACAGCATCCGGGCGCCGAGCCATTGCGGATGGTTGATCTGAACGTGCAGCGAGGCGCGCTTGAGCGGAATGCCGGCGCGCTGCAGCCGGATGCACATCTGCGCGAAGATGTTGTCGATGAAGCGCTCGTCGCGGGTGCCGTTGGTGAGCCAGTCCACGACCTCGTCGCCCAGGCGCTGGCCAGGGGCGAGATGGACGTCTGTTGCGGTCATGGCGATCTCCTGGCGGCTCGGCGTCGCGGTCCAGGAGATGTCGTGCCGCAATGCGAAAGAGTCAATCGACGTCATCGCATCGCGGCCCACCCGGATGGGCAGGATACGCCAGCTCCTCATCGGATCGGCGAGCCGGGACAGCCGAGACGCCTCGCGCAGATGGGGCGGATGCTGCACATCCACCCCATCGGCTCACGTCGCAAGATCAGAAGTGGACGACCGTCCGCAGGCCGAGCACCACCGCATTGCCGGTCTTCAAGCCGGCGGCGTTGAAGCCGCGTCCGCCCGGATTGATGACATACTGGGCGTCGAACTTCAGGTTCATCCAGCCCGTCGCCTGCCAGCCATACCAGGCCTCGATCGGCACCTCGTTGCCGCCCGCATTCGGCGTCAGCGCCGCCGAGTTGACATGCGTGGTGCCGACCGCGAAGCCGACCTCGTCGTTGGGACGGAACGAGAAGGTGCCGGTGTGCTTGACGCCCCAGGAGATCTGGTAGTCCTGATACGCGGTGCGGTGATCGGCGACGCTGGTGTTGAGGAAGGTGTACCAGCCCTGCGCCTTGGGACCCTCGACCGTCAACCGCTGCAGGATCGATTCGTAGAAGCCGTAGCGGCCGCGCTGGCTGCTGAGGTTCTGATCGCCGACGCCGGGGCCGCCGGCATACACGCCGGTGATGCCGGGCAGACCGCCGTCGATGGTCGAGGCGCTGTCATACCAGCCGCCGACGCGCCAGGTGCCGTTGAGCGGACCGCTCGGTTCATACACCACCTCGACCGGCACCAAGACGCCTGCGGCCGGATTCGAGCGCGGAATGCCCGGCGCGAGATAGACGCCCGCGTCCGACGTCGTCAGATAGTTCGGATTGGCGTCGTAGACGCCGACCGACAGCTTCCATTCCTTGGTGAAGTTGTAGTGCACGACGCCGGCCCACTGGCTCACCGGCCAGTTGTAGATGTAGCCGCCCTGGATGTTGCCCGGCTGGCCGCCGCAGAAGGTCAGGTTGATGAACTCGCACTGGCCGAAGAAGAAGTCGGAGCCGACCGGCAGCCGGCCGCCCTTGAGCACGAGGCGGTCGTCGAACAGCTTCTGCTGATAGTAGAACTCGGTGAGGCGCAGGATGTTGCCGCGGCCGAACACCTCGTTGGTCAGCTGCAGCGCCGGAATGCCGGCCTCGCTGTTGAGATTCTTGCCGAAGCGATCGACCAGCGTCACGCCGATCATGCCGCCCTGGATGCCGGCGAGCTTGGCCATGTCGAACTTGGCCTCGAACCACAATTGCCCGGCATTGGCCGCGGTGTTGCGCGAGCCACCCGACAGATTGGTGACGGCTTCGTCGCCGAGCGTGAGCGCGAGCGAGATGCCCTGCTCCTTCAGCCTGGTCCGGCCGAGATCGCCGAACAGATACGGCCGCGTCCAGAAATCATCGACACCCGCATAGGGAATCGGCGGCGCCTTCATCGGCAGATCGGCCGCGACCGCACCACCGCCACCCAACAAACAAGACAAAGCAACCCCTACGCCGCACATGCGCGCGGTCGTCGCAAACCCACTCATTTTTCCTGCTCCTCGCAGCGTCCCCAGGCTCTGGATGTTGTTCTGTCGCGCCCGGCCCAGAGCCTCCGTCCCGGCACGCGCTTCCCCACGGCTCAATCCCCGGCCGCCGCCCATTCGAGGGGCGATTTCGTCAACCTGAGATTGGATGGCAATCCTAGCAAGCGCCGAGGCGCCTTTGAATAGTCATATTATATTTGGGAGTCGGTATAACCGTAACTGTGACATGAGCGTCACATGCCGCACTGCGGAATATCTGCTGTTCAGGTCCGACCACGTGAAGCCGTCCGTATGTCGCTACGCTCACGAGCGGCTCGCCTGGAAGCACGATGTCTCCGCGCGTCATTGGAGAGGAGCTGCGAGTTCGAGAGCTCTCGGGCCGAGGCAACTTCCTAGCGAGGCTGCGCATCTTGAACGAGGGCATTCCACTCATCGCGAACGGCGTCCCGAAGCAGACCAGGAGGGATCGCGCCCACGTTCTCTGGCGCAAGATGACTAGGCTGTGGGCTGCATGTCTCGATCAGGAAATTGACGGCATCGTCTGTTGTCTCAACCCCAGCGGCTTTGGCCGTCGGTGCATACGTGCGGACGCAGGCTTTGAGGTTAGAGACCACTTGACGCAGTCTGTCGTTCTCAGCCCGTGCTGATACTAACAGCGCAGCGGCAACAAGCAGCAATGCAATTGCCGTTCTCAAGGCATCGATCCCCATGACATCCAGCCCATCAGAATTGCATCGGCAGTTATGCGGTTTAAGTGTGTAAACACCAGTTACGCGTCAGCCGAGGGTCAGCCAGCTTCGGAGAAAAAAACTGCCTTGTGGCGTCACTGCAAGCTTACTTCCAGTTGCACCCTGATAGCGTAAACTTCCGCCGCGGACCGAAAGGCCCGAGACGGGCCAGAAGCGCCCTTGGTCTCCGGGTGACGTGCTGCGCCGGGCGAGTCGGAGCGATCGGGCCAAATTCGGTCGTGACCTGTCGTCGTTGATTTGCCCGACGAGCAGCGTCCCGGCCGTTCATGCAACGAAATTGGTCTCGGCCACCCCAAATCGGCCTTCGCCGGAACGGCGCATTTCATCAGCAGCTTCAACGCCATCGCCCGTTTCAAGGGCTTCGCGCAAAAATAAATCACTTCCGAAAATCAGCAAATCATGTCTATTCTCTCCACGTTCCGGTCCGGATGAGGGGCGTACGCGTCGTCACGAAACGTTGGGCCGGCAATGCGGTGGACGTGAGGGCATCAGCGCGCTTCATGCGCGGACGATTGATGCGCTCGCGGACGTGAAGTCGCGTGGTCCTGACACCCCGAAGCTGGTGTCCCCGCGGCGGCGAGCGAGAAGCGCGTCGTCGCGCACGGTGGCCAACAAGCCCGGTGCACCGAGGAGATCGCGTATAAGCGTTAAAACCGCCGCGCAGGGAATGCCGGATGAACCGGCTTTGCCTGTGGTACCTGCCGCCTGCATTTTTTTCCGCAGGCGGGCCATGGGTGAGGCCCTCACCCGGCATTCCCTGCGCCCTCATCACTCTCGAGGGCGGACGTCTTCCGCATCTCCTGGGTGCAATCGCGCCGCGGGATGGTGCGCGCGCGCCCGGCTGTTTGACTCGTTGGAAGATGGAATGAGACGCGCGCCTGCCGTCGCCAACGACGTACGGAATCCGCGCGCAGCCCCTACTCGTCCGTCTGGTCGTCGTGCTCGGCCTGCGACAGCTCGGCAAGGGCGAGGTCGCCGGAATCGGCCATGCGCGCCTTGGCGATGGTCCGGACATGCGCGGCGAGCGCCGGCATCCGCGCGATCAGCGCATGGAAATCCTGCGCGTCGAGCACCAGCAGCCGGGTCTTGCGCGTCGCCGTCACGGTGCCCGAGCGCTTGGTCCGGTGCAGCAGCGCGATCTCGCCGAAGAACGTGCCGTCGGCGAGCTTGACGCATTGCGTCGGCAGCTCGATCTCGACCTCGCCGGCAGTGATGAAATACATCGAGGAGGCGGCATCGCCGCGCCGCACCAGCACCTCGCCGGATTCGATCGTGCGCGCGCGCAGCAGCCGCATGATGTCGGCGATTTCGGACGCCGAAAGATGCGAGAACAGCGGCACCCGCGCCAGCATGCCCCAGGTGACGACGAAGTCGCGCCGCTTGATCTCCTCGGCGAACGCGGTGGAGATGATCGCGACCGGCAGCGCGATCATGGCGAAGCCCCAGATGATCGCGAACACCGTGATGATGCGGCCGAGCGGCGTCACCGGCACGACATCGCCATAGCCGACGGTGCCGAGCGTCACGATCGCCCACCACATCGCGTGCGGGATGGTGCCGAACTTGTCGGGCTGGACGTCGCGCTCGACCGCATAGAGCAGCGAGGCGAACAGCAGCACCGCGCCGGCCAGGATGACGAGGCAGCCGATCAGGATGCGCCGCTCGGCCTGCACCGCCGACAGCAGCGAGCGCAGCGCCGGCGAATAGCGCACCAGCTTGAGGAACGGCAGCACGATGCACACCGCTTCCAGGCTGCGGTCGCCGAGCACGAGCGCAATCGCGGCCGGCACGAAGGACAGGAGATCGATCAGGCCGAGCGCTGACAAGGCGTAGGCGAGCCGCTCCCGGTGCGGCGACTGGCGCCGCGGCATGTGCCCCGCCACGCTCCAGAGCCGAGCGACATACTCCGCGGCAAACACGATCAGCGAACAGACCTTGATCGCTCGCAGCAATCCGCCAATGGCGGCCGCGATGTTCGGGTCGGAGGCCAGCACCACCGCCAGCACGTCGAGCGTGATGACGAGCACGATGAACTGGACGACGCGCGAGCCGTGCGTGCTCGGCAGATGGTCGTGCTCGAGCAGCTCGTACAGCCGGTCGCGCAGATCGGGATCGCGAACGCTCTCGCCCGGCCCGAGCGTCGGCACGGTCAGCCTGCCTTGCTGATCGCGCTCTCGATCGCGGCCAGCGCAGCCTCCGCCTTGGAGCCGTCGGGACCGCCGGCCTGGGCCATGTCGGGACGGCCGCCGCCGCCCTTGCCGCCGAGCGCCTCGGACGCAGCCCGCACGAGGTCGACCGCATTGAAACGCGAAGTGAGATCGGCGGTGACGCCGACCACGACCCCGGCCTTGCCGTCCTCCGAGGTCGCGACAAGCGCGACCACGCCGGAGCCGAGCTGCTTCTTGGCGTCGTCGGCCAGCGATTTCAGATCCTTCATCTCGATGCCGGTGACCACGCGCCGGAAAAACTTGATGTCTCCGATCAGAGTCGGACCTGTGCGGCCTCGCCCCTCCATGCTATCGGCAGCTTCCCCTGCTGACATGACACCGCTGACCCCGCCACCCATCGCGAGCTTCTTGCGCGCGTCCGACAGCTCGCGCTCGAGCTTCTTGCGCTCCTCCATCAGCGCGGTGATGCGCGCCGGCACGTCCTCGACCGTGGTGCGCAGCTCGGCCGCCGCCGCCTTGGCGAGCGAGAGGTTGTGGTTGGCATGCGCACGGGCGCCGCGCGCCGTCAGCGCCTCGATGCGGCGGACACCGGACGCCACCGCACTCTCCGAGGTGACCGCGATCAGGCCGATGTCGCCGGTGCGCCTGACATGGGTGCCGCCGCACAGCTCGACCGACCAGCCCATGGCGTTATTGCCGTGATCACGCGCGGCGTTGCCCATCGAGACGACGCGGACCTCGTCGCCATATTTCTCGCCGAACAGCGCGCGGGCGCCGGCCTCGCGGGCATCGTCGAGCCCCATCAGGCGGGTCGTGACCTCGGCATTCTCGAGCACGACGTCGTTGGCGATGTCCTCGACGCGGGCGAGCTCATCCGGGGTGATCGGCTTCGGATGGACGAAGTCGAAGCGCAGGCGGTCCGGAGAGACCAGCGAGCCGCGCTGGGCGATGTGGTCGCCGAGCACCTGGCGCAGCGCCTCGTGCAGGATGTGGGTCGCCGAGTGGTTGGCGCGGATCGCCGAGCGCCTGGTGTGGTCGACGTCGAGCTGCAGCGCCGCGCCGAGCTTGAGCGTGCCCTGCTCCACGGTGCCGATGTGCGCGAACAGGTCGCCAGCCTTCTTCTGGGTGTCGGTGATGCGCACGCGGACGCCGTCGCCGGTCATGAGGCCGGTGTCGCCGACCTGGCCGCCGGACTCGCCGTAGAACGGGGTCTGGTTCAGGACGATGACGCCGCTCTCGCCGGCCTTGAGGCTGTCGACCTCGGCGCCGTTCTTGACCAGCGCGGTGACCGCGCCTTCGGCGGTCTCGGTCTCATAGCCGAGGAACTCGGTGGCGCCGAGCTTCTCGCGCAGTTCGAACCAGACGCTCTCGGTCGCAGCCTCGCCGGAGCCGGCCCAGGCGGCGCGCGCCTTCGCCTTCTGCCGGCTCATGGCATCCTGGAAAGAGGCCTGATCGACGCTGATGCCACGCGACTTCAGCGCGTCCTGGGTCAGGTCCAGCGGGAAACCGTAGGTGTCGTACAATGTGAAGGCGACGTCACCGTCGAACATGTCGCCCTTCTTCAAGCTGGCCGACTGCTCATCGAGAAGGGCAAGGCCGCGCTCCAAGGTCTTGCGGAACCGCGTTTCCTCCAGCCGCAAGGTCTCCTTGATCAGGCTCTCGGCGCGGCCGAGCTCCGGATAGGCCTGACCCATCTCGCGCACCAGCGCGCCGACCAGCTTGTGCATCAACGGCTCGCGCGCGCCGAGCAACTGCGCGTGGCGCATCGCGCGGCGCATGATCCGGCGCAGCACGCTCCCGCGCCCCTCGTTCGAGGGCAGCACGCCGTCCGAGATCAGGAACGACGAGGCGCGCAAATGGTCGGCGATGACCCGGAGCGACGCCTTCTGCGGGCCCTGCGGGTCGGCATTGGTGAGGTCGGCGATGGCGCGGATCAGGGCGACGAACAGGTCGATGTCGTAATTGTCGTGCTTGCCCTGCAGCACCGCGGCGACGCGCTCCAGGCCGGCGCCGGTGTCGATCGACGGCTTCGGCAGCGGATTGCGGACCCCGCCCTCGAGCTGCTCGTATTGCATGAACACGAGGTTCCAGATCTCGATGAAGCGATCGCCATCGGCCTCCGGCGAGCCGGGCGGGCCGCCCCAGATCTTGTCGCCGTGGTCGTAGAAGATCTCCGAGCACGGGCCGCACGGGCCGGTGTCGCCCATCTGCCAGAAATTGTCCGAGCCGGCGATCCGGATGATGCGCGATTCCGGCAGGCCGGCAATCTTCTTCCAGAGGCCGAACGCCTCGTCGTCATCGATGTAGACGGTCGCGGTCAGCTTGTCCTTCGGGAGGCCGAACTCCTTGGTGACGAGCGTCCAGGCGAGCTCGATGGCGTTCTCCTTGAAATAGTCGCCGAAGGAGAAGTTGCCGAGCATCTCGAAGAAGGTGTGGTGCCGGGCGGTGTAGCCGACATTGTCGAGATCGTTGTGCTTGCCGCCGGCGCGCACGCATTTCTGCGACGTCGTGGCGCGGTTGTAGGGCCGCTTCTCGACGCCGGTGAAGACGTTCTTGAACTGCACCATGCCGGCGTTCGTGAACATCAGGGTCGGGTCGTTGCGCGGCACGAGCGGCGAGGACGGCACGATCTCGTGGCCGTTCGCAGCGAAGAAATTGAGGAAGGTCGACCTGATCTCGTTGACGCCGCTCATAGCAATCCAATCGAAGAAGTCCGGGAATTCGGCGGCAATGCTTTTAGACAAGGCGACTTCGCGTGTCCAGAAACTGTGCAGAAACATCATGGGCTTGCTGCACGGCTCCTAAAGCTGGTTGAAAGCCGCCGTGACGCGTTGACAGCTTGCGCGGGCTGGTGTTTGGTCCCGGACATAGACGACAGTCGCGTCGGGAGAGACTGGCCTTTGAGGTTCTGGTTGAACGTCAAGGGTCGGCGCCGAAGGAGCAACCGCCCCGGAAACTCTCAGGCAAAAGGACCCTCGCGACTGCAACTGCATCTGGAAAGAGACGCTTGTCCGGTTTTGACCGGGACGCGTCCGCCGACGGGATAATACTCTCAGGCACAGCGACAGATGGGGCTTCGGTGGCGTTTTTCGGGACTGGTCCCGAGGAACCGCGCGAGGATCCCTGATCGATGGCTGAACCGGCTGCCCCCCCTTTTTTGAAGCGAACGCCGCTCCATGCGCTGCATGTCAGCCTTGGCGGCAAGATGGTGCCCTTCGCGGGCTATGAGATGCCGGTGCAGTACGCGCCCGGCGTGCTCAAGGAACACCTCCATACCCGCAGCGCGGCCGGGCTGTTCGACGTGTCCCACATGGGGCAGGTCGCGCTGGTGCCGAAATCCGGCAAGGTCGCCGACGCCGCAGCCGCGCTCGAGCGGCTGGTGCCTCAGGACGTCATCGGCATTCCCCCGGGCCGGCAGCGCTATGCCCAGTTCACCAATGCCGAGGGCGGCATTCTCGATGACCTGATGGTGGCGAATTTCGGCGAGCACCTGGTGCTGGTGGTCAACGCCGCCTGCAAGGACGCCGACATCGAGCTGCTGCGCGACGGGCTGTCCGACGTCTGCGAGGTGCAGCCGCTGACCGACCGGGCACTCCTGGCGTTGCAGGGGCCGAAGGCCACGAGCGTGCTGGCGAAATTCTGCGCTGATGCCGAGGGCATGCGTTTCATGGATTCCGGCCCGCGCACGGTCGACGGGCTCGCCTGCTACGTCTCGCGCTCCGGCTACACCGGCGAGGACGGCTACGAGATCTCCGTTCCCGCCGACAAGGCCGAGCAGCTCGCCGAAGCGCTGCTGTCGGACAAGGACGTGCTGCCGATCGGGCTGGGCGCCCGCGACAGCCTGCGGCTCGAGGCTGGGCTCTGTCTCTATGGCCACGACATCGACACGACGACGACCCCGGTCGAGGCCGCGCTGGAGTGGTCGGTGCAGAAGGTCCGCCGCAGCGGCGGCGCGCGCGCCGGCGGCTTCCCCGGCGCTGACAAGATCCTTGCCCAGTTCGATGGCGGTGCGACACGCCGCCGCGTCGGCTTGAGGCCCGAGGGCCGCGCGCCGGTGCGCGAGGGAGCTGCGCTGTTCGCGTCGGCCGATTCAGCCGAGCCGGTCGGCCAGGTCACCTCTGGTGGCTTCGGCCCGACGCTGAATGCTCCGGTCGCGATGGGTTACGTGCCGACCACTCTCTCTGCGCTCGACACCCCGTTGTTCGCCGATGTGCGCGGCCAACGCCTGCCGCTGCGCGTCGCCGCCATGCCCTTCGTTCCCAACACCTACAAGCGCTGAAGGACGTCCATGACCACGCTCTACACCTCCGACCATGAATGGCTCAGCATCGATGGCGACACAGCCACCATTGGCATCACCGACTATGCGCAGGCCCAACTCGGCGACGTCGTGTTCGTGGAGCTGCCGCAGGTCGGCCGCGCGCTGAAGAAGTCGGAAGCCGCCGCCGTGGTCGAATCGGTCAAGGCCGCCTCCGACGTCTACGCGCCGATCACCGGCGAGGTGGTCGAGGTCAACCAGGCGATCGTCGACGAGCCGGCGCTCGTCAACACCGACGCCGGCGGCAAGGCCTGGTTCTTCAAGCTCAAGATCGCCGACCGGGGCGAACTCGGCGGCCTGATGGATGAGGCCGCCTACAAGGCGCATACGGCGTGAGACGCGCGGTGCGTAGCCCGCATGAGCGGAGCGATGCGGGACCGGCGGTCCCGGGTCGCTGCGCTCGCCCGGGCTACGGTCTGCCGATCTCGCCGTCGCTGTTTACTGGATGCCCCGCCGTCGCGGGGCATGACGAGGCATAGAGGATTTGCTCATGACCACGCCGCTCAAGCCGCTCGATGATGCCGCCACCAGCTTCGCCCGCCGCCATATCGGTCCCTCGCCGCGCGACGTCGCGGCGATGCTGGAGACCGTCGGCGCCAAGAGCGTGGCGGAGCTGATGGCGCAGACGCTACCCGGCACGATCCGGCAGACGGCGCCGCTCACCCTCGAGCCGGCGCTGAGCGAGCCCGAAGCATTGTCACACATGCGCGCACTCGCCGCACGGAATCAGGTCTTCACCTCGCTGATCGGCCAGGGATATTCCGGCACGCTCATGCCGGCGGTGATCCAGCGCAACATCCTGGAGAACCCGGCTTGGTACACGGCCTACACTCCCTATCAGCCGGAGATCAGCCAGGGCCGGCTGGAGGCGCTATTCAACTTCCAGACCATGATCTGCGATCTCACCGGGCTCGACGTCGCCAACGCCTCGCTGCTCGACGAGGCCACGGCGGCGGCGGAAGCGATGGCTCTGGCCGAGCGTTCGGCGCGGGCGAAGACCAAGGCGTTCTTCGTCGATCGGAACGTGCATCCGCAGACGCTGGCGGTGCTGCGCACCCGCGCGGAGCCGCTCGGCTGGCAGCTGATCGTCGGCGACCCCGCCGAGGATCTGGACGGCACCGAGGTGTTCGGCGGCCTGCTGCAATATCCGGACACGACGGGCGCGCTGCGCGATCCGCGCGCCGCGATTGCCAAGCTGCATGACAAGGGCGCGCTCGCGATCCTCGCCGCCGACCTGCTGGCGGTGACCGTGATTGCCTCGCCGGGGGAACTCGGCGCCGACATCGCGATCGGCTCGGCGCAGCGCTTCGGCGTGCCGATGGGCTATGGCGGACCGCATGCGGCCTACATGGCGGTGCGCGATGCGCTGAAGCGGTCGCTGCCCGGCCGCATCGTCGGCCTCTCCGTCGATTCACGCGGGGCTCCCGCCTATCGGCTGGCGCTGCAGACCCGCGAGCAGCACATCCGCCGCGAGAAGGCGACCTCGAACATCTGCACGGCGCAGGTGCTGCTGGCGGTGATTGCCGCGATGTACGCGGTCTATCATGGCCCCGACGGGCTGAAGGCGATCGCCCGCACCGCGCATCGGCGGACCGCGGTGCTGGCTGCAGGGCTGCGCAAGCTCGGCTTTGCGCCGGAAAGCGAGGCCTTCTTCGACACGGTCACCGTCGAGGCCGGCGCCAAGTCCGAGTCGATCATCGCCCGCGCGGAAGGCGAGCGGATCAATCTCGGGCGCGACGGCAGCAGGCTGCGGATCGCGCTCGATGAGACCACGACGGCCGATGTCGTCGAAGCCGTCTGGCGCGCTTTCGGCGGCGAGCTCTCCTACACGACGATCGAGGCGGAAGCGCGCGAGGCTCTGCCGGCCGAGCTCAAGCGGCAGCGGCCGTTCCTGACCCATCCGGTGTTCCACGCGCATCGCTCCGAGACCGAGATGCTGCGCTATCTGCGCAAGCTCGCGGACCGCGACCTCGCGCTCGATCGCGCGATGATTCCGCTCGGCTCCTGCACGATGAAGCTCAACGCGACGACCGAGATGATTCCACTGACGTGGCCGGAATTCGCCAGCCTGCACCCGTTCGTGCCGCGCGCGCAGGCCGCCGGCTATCATACGATGTTCGCCGATCTGACCGACTGGTTGTGCCGGATCTCCGGCTATGACGCGGTGTCGCTGCAGCCGAACTCGGGCGCGCAGGGCGAATATGCCGGCCTCCTGGCGATCCGCGGCTACTACGCCGCCCGCGGCGAGGGCCATCGCACCATCTGCCTGATTCCTTCCTCCGCCCACGGCACCAACCCGGCCTCGGCGCACATGGCCGGCATGGAGGTGGTCGTGGTCGGCTGCGATGCAGGCGGCAATGTCGATCTCGCCGATCTCAAGGCCAAGGCGGAAGCGCATAGCGCCAAGCTCGCCGCCATCATGATCACCTATCCCTCGACGCATGGCGTGTTCGAGGAGCACATCCGCGACATCTGCGACATCGTCCATGCCCACGGCGGACAGGTCTATCTCGACGGCGCCAACCTCAATGCGCAGGTCGGCCTCGCCAGACCCGGCGATTACGGCGCCGATGTCAGCCATTTCAACCTGCACAAGACCTTCTGCATTCCGCATGGCGGCGGCGGCCCGGGCATGGGCCCGATCGGCGTGAAGGCGCATCTGGCGCCCTTCCTGCCCGGTCACCCTGTGACCGACGGCGCGAGCGCGCATCCGATCGGGCCGGTCTCGGCCGCCCCCTACGGCTCGGCCTCGATCCTGACCATCTCCTACATCTACATGCTGCTGATGGGCGGCGACGGCCTGACCCGCGCCACCGAGATTGCGATCCTCAACGCCAACTACGTCGCGGCGCGGCTCGATGCGCATTTTCCGGTGCTCTACCGCAACGAGCGCGGCCGCGTCGCGCATGAATGCATCATCGACCCGCGGCCGCTCAAGCAGAGCAGCGGCGTCACCGTCGACGACATCGCCAAGCGGCTGATCGACTACGGCTTCCACGCGCCGACCATGAGCTTCCCGGTGGCGGGCACCTTGATGATCGAGCCGACGGAATCGGAGTCCAAGGCGGAGCTCGACCGCTTCTGCGACGCCATGATCGCGATCCGGAAGGAGATCGCCGAGGTCGAACAGGGCCGCTTCGGAATCGAGGCCTCGCCGCTGCGCCACGCGCCGCACACGGTGCACGACATCGCCGACGACGATTGGAACAGGGCCTACCGGCGCAGCGAGGGCTGCTTCCCCGCGGGCACCTCGCGCACCGACAAGTACTGGTGTCCGGTCGGCCGCGTCGACAACGTCTACGGCGACCGCAATCTGGTGTGCTCATGCCCGCCGGTGGCGGACTACGCCCAGGCGGCGGAGTAAGCCTCCTCACGCATGTTCCAGTGGATCGGGCGCCACGGCTCGCGACAATCAATGACGTGAGGCGTGTCGGGATCCGGAGCGATGAGCACCGCATGCCAACGCCAGAGATTGGCGTTGATCAATTCGGTGCCGCCCCACCAGCGCCGGATCGGATTATGGCTGCTGAAATCCTCCTCGCCGGCCAGGATCGCCTTGCCGAGCGGCGTCAGCGACAGCGTGCTCGCCTTGTAGCGCTCGAGGCGTTCACGGCTGTCGTGCATCTCGACCGAGAACGGCCGTTCGGCGAGGCCCGAAATTGCCGGCGCCGGCGCCAGTGCCAGACCGTCGAGCAACGCGCCTCCCTCCCAATAGTCATAGACGCGGCGTTGAAAGCGATCCCGATGATGCGGCAACAGGTCGAATGGGTGCTGATAGCCGGCTGACAGCAATTCGAGGATTCTCAGCTCCGATGCTCCCAGGCCCGTCGCAACACCAGGAAGCTCATCGAGCATCTCCTGCACGCAGCGGCGAAGCTGCGGCAGTGCACTGAGATCCTGCTTCAACAGATCGAACCAGGCTTGCGGCGTGGGCGCCCGAAACACCTGCCATGCCAGATGGCCCAAATCGAGATGCTCACGCGCAAGCTCTACGCCGGCAATGGCCCGACCGGCGAGTCGCCCGGCCGGGGCATCGGATAGCGGGACATCGACATGCCGCAATACGATCTTCGTCGCGATCTCCGCGTGATGGCGCAGATAGTCCAAGAGCCAGATCAGCACCAACTGGTCGTTCGGACGGGTCCCCATCCACAGCTCGACGCTATCGCAACGGTCGACAAGTTCGAGAAAACTCTGACTCCGCCCGCCGACCGCCATGAAGTCGCCACGCGAGGCGAAATCCAACCAATGCCCGCGCTTCGGTCGCGCGGTGCGCTGGACGAGATAAGCCGATAACTCGGCATCTGATGGCAACGGTCCCCATACGAAACGATGGAGAATTGGCACCACCAGGTCGGCAAAGCCGCCTCTCCGAAGCGCTCCGGCGCTGGGATCATCGGCCGCTAGAATCAAACGCGTCATGCTGTTGGCTCCGGCACGACCTGATTGGCTCAAGACGCTATCAACACGCTCGCGATCGGCTCCCGGCGCCCAGGACTGGCGTCGGAAATGTCGGTGCCGCCGCGCGGATCCGGTCCGCTCGCCCGCGCACGCGCTTTCGACTATTCGCGCTGAAGATCGTATCCGGCGCTCGGAATTCAGGCTCACTGCATTCGATCATGCAGCAACCCCAGATTTCGGCAGAACACCACACATCTGCAAACGGGCGCCGGAACGTCGGCAACGCAACGTCCACGGCACCCGCCGCCGTCTTACCTCTACTCCTCCGTCGGCTCCTCGCCGTCGGCGTCGGCGTCGCGCTCGGCGTTGCCGGCCAGGATCTGCTCGGCGATCAGGCCGGAGTTCTGGCGGATCGCGGCTTCGATCTTGGCGGTCATGTCCGGATTGGCCTTGAGGAACGATTTCGAATTCTCACGTCCCTGCCCGAGACGCTGGCTATCGTAGGAGAACCAGGCGCCGGACTTCTCGACGATGCCGGCCTTGACGCCGAGATCGAGGATCTCGCCCATCTTGGAGACGCCCTCGCCATACATGATGTCGAACTCGACCTGCTTGAACGGCGGCGCCAGCTTGTTCTTCACCACCTTCACACGGGTGGAATTGCCGATCACCTCGTCGCGCTCCTTGATCGCGCCGATGCGGCGGATGTCGAGGCGGACCGAAGCATAGAACTTCAGCGCATTGCCGCCGGTGGTGGTCTCCGGCGAGCCGTACATCACACCGATCTTCATGCGGATCTGGTTGATGAAGATCACCATCGTGTTGGACTTGTTGATCGAGGCCGTCAGCTTGCGCAGAGCCTGGCTCATCAGGCGGGCCTGCAGGCCCGGCAGCGACTCGCCCATCTCGCCTTCGAGTTCGGCCTTCGGCACCAGCGCCGCCACGGAGTCGACCACCAGCACGTCGACCGCACCGGAACGCACCAGGGTGTCGCAGATCTCCAGCGCCTGCTCACCCGTATCCGGCTGCGAGATCAGAAGCTCGTCGATGTTCACGCCGAGCTTGCGCGCATACACCGGATCGAGCGCATGCTCGGCATCGATGAAGGCGCAGATGCCGCCCTTCTTCTGCGCTTCCGCCACCGTGTGCAGCGCCAGCGTGGTCTTGCCCGAGGATTCCGGCCCGTAGATCTCGACGATGCGGCCCTTCGGCAGACCGCCGATGCCGAGCGCGATGTCGAGCCCGAGCGAGCCGCTGGACACCGTATCGACATCCATCGAACGGTCGTTCTTGCCCAGCTTCATCACCGAGCCCTTGCCGAACTGACGCTCGATCTGGGACAGCGCAGCGGAGAGCGCCTTACTCTTATCCATGGAGGAACCTTCGACGATACGCAGGGCGGTGGCGGACATTGGCGCTCCTTATGGCGGGGATTCGCGGGATGGACAAACGGTTAACGAGGTCGGCCAGCAATCTTGAGGCGAATGTACTCCATCCGTTCTTTGTTCGCAATATGTTCTTCTCGACATTCACACCTCTCTTTCACAAACCCCTGACAACCCGCGGGAGACACGCCTGCCGCTCGAAGGCCGAGGGCCGGCGCGCAGTGCACCGAGCACCAGCGAGGGAGCGCTGCCCGATCAGCGCGCCCGGAAGCGAAGTACGGCATGCGGGATGCTGGATGACGGCGACTGCGAAGGGATCCCGATCCGGCTGGAGGCGGAAGCCATGCGCGCGAGCGGCGCAGCCGCCGACCGGCGATCACGCGGATTACAACCAAACTGTCCGAGCGCTCCAACCTCATCGCCCGCACCAGCGGCAGACGCCGACCCAACTATAAATTGTTATTGTCGTCTCGGCCGTGTCCCATCATCCTGCTGGTCCTTCTCTGTGAGCCTCGCAGACTGCTTCCAATTTTCGGAACCAGCATGACCGGATCCAACAACGAACAGACCCTCACGCTGTGGCGCCCTGTCGGCCCAAAGGAGCTTGCCTTGATCGAGGCGTCGGGCATGCGTGCGTTTCCGCCGCGCCTTCCGGAGCAGCCGATCTTCTACCCGGTGCTGACCGAGGACTATGCCGTGAAGATCGCACGGGACTGGAACGTGCCGGCGAGCGGAGCCGGCCACGTGCTGCGCTTTGCGATCCTGCGAGGCTTCATCGACACCTACGAGGTGCGCGAGGCCGGCGGCCGCAAGCATCGCGAGTACTGGATTCCCAGCGAAGACCTCGTCGACTTCAACGCCGCAATCGTTGGACCGATCGTGCTCGTCAGGTCTTTTCCTTGAAACTACCAACTCCTACACGCGTGCGTAGATCGCACATTCCGTGGTTCTCCTGAGAGGAACGAAGTTCCATCGCCTCTTCTGCTTTTGTTCGGCTCGTCGTGCGTGCAGGCGCACGATTTCGATGCAGACGCGCAGCCGTGCGCAAGGGGCGGCCGGCCATCAGGTTCCGCATCACGTGGCGTGCAAGCACTCGACGGCCACCATATGACGGACGACAGATGAAGCGACGAACCTCGGACGCCCCCGTGTCGGACCCTGCCCAAGGATGCGTTAGCGCGCCATTCGCGCAGCTCCTCATGCCGGCCCGAGGAATGGCCCGGACAAAACCCGCGTGATCCGCATCACGCGCGCCGGCGCTCACGACATCTTCAGGCCACAAACCATTGTCATAAACTTTGGGTTGCGTTATAGAATCGTGGTTGTCGTACGTCTGAGCAGATTTTTGATCAGCCCCGGATTTGTTTGTTCGTTGCGATGATGGTCGCCGCACATCGTCTAGTGTATCGCCTTTGGTGTGCCGTCGACCGATCCCTTGCAGCCTGCCAGCTCCCGCACTTGCAGGCTCCGTCACACGTAGGCGCACGGCCCTGAAACCATCCGCGCCGAAAGAAAGCCCCGGACGACGTCCGGGGCTTTCGACGTTGATAGCTCCGCTCGGGATGCATCTCCCTCCGTCATTGTCGTGATGTCGGGGAACGGATCGCGTGCGTTGCGCTTCATATTGGCGATGACAACAAATGACGTGACGTGCCCGTCCTGCAGGGCCGGCCTTCAAAGGATCGAGCTTCACTCGCAGCAAGACGCGGCGGGAGAGAGGCGTTGTCCGGCCTGCGATGAACTCTTGGAGATGGTCGACGGCGCGACGCAGATCGCCTACCGACTGACAGTCGTGCCGGAACGGATCTTCGACCATAGCTAGGTGCGCGTCCCACGGCGGTTGATCGAGATTGCAACCTTGATCTGACGCAAGGCATGCCTACAGATTTCGCACTAGTTTAATTATGTCACTGCCGAACTGCCCTCGCTGGGAAGCTACGACGTTGACGCCGAGCCTCGGACCGCAGCGGTCCGAGGCTCATTCGTTGGCGCGCAATTCGTCCGGTTGCGCCGCACATCACCCATGGCAATCAGCCTAACGGAAGCGAACAGCGCGACCGACCGTATTTTACCGGAATTGATCCGAGTGGGTTTTGCGCTTCCATTTGTGGTGCGTACATCAAACCCAGCGGCCTGGGGCGGTCAGGGCTCACCGGTTTTGGCAATGCCGCTCTATTTCTTTCGTATCCGCAACGGCCACTTCTCAGGCGCGTCCGAGTATGGGACCGAGTGCGCCGACCGCAACGCAGCCTGGAAAGAGATGACCACCGTCTGTGCCGACATGGCCAGCAGCATCTCGCGCAAGCTCGCCGAAAACTCCGAATGGCAGATGGAGCTGCTCGACGAGGCAAGGCAGCCGGTCTTCCGCATCCGGATCGTCGCCGAGTCGCTGGATCAGGCCTGACGGCTCGCCACACCTCTTGTGGATCGCCGCAGGTAAAAAGACACAATCTAAGATTGTTGACAGCGAGGTTGCTGCGCGTCATTTCGGCAGCCGAACTTGATCGAGATCAAAATGCCTGTCTGCATCTTGGCAGACATTTAAATTTGTATGGGTAATCTGATCTTCAAATGTCCGCGAACGGGGATGAACGTGCAGCATTGGCTGGAAGAGCCGAAGCCAGGCGATCCCACGTGCTCCTATGAAACCGTGGTCTGCAAGGCCTGCACGCGGCTTCATTTCATCAATCGCGATACACGCAAGCTTCTCGGCGAAAAGGAATGAGGCGCTCGCCGCAATCGTTCAATCGGCGCTGGGAAGCCGCCGCATCGTGAACTCGATGGCCCCATCGGGAAGCTCGCGCCAGCTTTCGACGGCGCTCATGTAGCCGGCCTTGGGATAGCGGGTCAGATAGTCGCGGGCCTTGGCGCGCGCTTGCTCGCGCGGCAGCGTGAACGTGTCGCGAACGTAGCCGTCGCGAGCCTGCGGGGCGCCCTTCTGGCGCCGGGCCGCCATCCGGCTGGCAATGTCCCGGGGGCGCATCCCCATCGACGAACTCCAACGCGCTGCCACACCATCAATATAGACGGGGCCGCGAAGAATCCGAGTCCGCAATCGGCAAGCGGGCCCGGGAGGGTCAGAGCCCGCCCGACCCGAGCGCGATAAATCTCAGTTGGTGCTGCCGACAGCCTTCGGCTTCTTGGCCGCGGTGGTCTTCATGGCAGGCGCCGCCTTGGGCTGCTCCGCCGCCCGGACGTTGCCCCAGGGATCGGTGCTCGTCTTGGCGTCAGGAATCTTGCGCATGGTGTCCCTGTAGGCCTGCTCCCGCGCCGCTTCGGCCTCTTTCTCCTCGGGCGACTTGGAGGGACCGTCGGCGAGAAGGTTGATGTTGGGCATCTGCGCCATTGCGGGAACCGCCCAGCCGGCCAGCACGGCGACCGCCATCGTCACGATCAGCTTCTTCATTGGTTACTCCCCGGTATAGGCGCCTTATACCATCGCTTCGCCATGCGCCAAGCCCGCGGCACTGTGCCGGAACGGTGGAGCGCAGGTCGGGATGTTCACGGCCGCATCGTCTGCGCGCACCTGCCGTCTGTTCCACGGCGGGCCATCATCATAGTTTTCCAACTCCGGCCTTTTCAAGCCGCCGCTCTGCGGCAACATTCCGGCGGCTCCGCCGATCGCGGCGAGGCAAGTCGATGCCAAGACACGTCGATGACACGATCATGGAAGGACCTCCGCGCGTGCCGAACGAGACCCTGAACTTCACCACCGACGACGCGAGGCGCATCCTCGATGACGTGTTCGCGCCCTGGATCAAGGATCTTGGCTTGATCGTCGAGGACATCGCGCCGTCTCCGCAGGGCGAAGCCGGCGCCATCCTGCGCATGCCGTTTTCGCCGCGGCTCTGCCGCGACAATGGCGTCGTCTGCGGCCAGGCGCTGATGGCTTTTGCCGATACCGCGATGGTGATCGGGATGGTCACCGCCAGCGGCGGCTACCGGCCGATGACCACTGTCGACCAGACCACGCATTTCATGCGCGCCATTGCCTCCGCCGACGTGATGGCCGATGCGCGCGTGGTGCGGATGGGCCGCACCATGAGCTTCGGCCGGGTCACACTGACCAGCGCCGGCGATGGCAAGCCAGTGGCCATGGTGTCGAGCGCCTTCGCGATGCTCTGATCCGCGGCCTGGCCGGGTTAACGAAACGTGAAGGCGAGGGCCCGGGCTTCGCACGCCGGATTCATCTGATCGAAACGCGAGCCTGATTTATTTTAGGTGCTTTTGACGCGAAAGGTGACGCCGTCCGGCACCGGAATACAGGCCATGAGCGAGACGAGTGACAAGCGCATTGCACCGAGGCATCGGGTGCTGAAGCAGGGCAGGCTGGCATTCGACGGCGGCGGCGCGGTCGATTGCATGGTCCGCAACATGTCCGACACCGGCGCCAGGGTCGAGGTGGTCAGTCCGGTCGGTCTGCCCGAAGCCTTCACGCTGGTGATCCCGGCCGACAAATTCACGCGGCGCTGCCACGCAGTCTGGAGCCACGACAAGCGGATCGGCGTGGCATTCGACTGATAGCGGCGCGGCGGGCTAGACCCACCGCAGGCGCCCTCGCCACAACGCCACCAACAGGCCGGCCAGCACCCCGGCCGCGAGCAGGGAGCCGGCAGCGAACCGTCCGCCCGGACGATCAATCGTCCGTGACCACAGCGAGGGCCCTTCGCCATCGCGCGCCAGCCGAAACGCCACGACGCTGTCGCCGAGCGACGTTCCCGCCTCCGAATGGCCGCCGGCTGCGGTCACCACGAATTGCTCGCCCTTCCATTCATAGGTCATCGGATTGGCGACGCCCGGCGCGGGCAACCGGCCCTGCCAGAGCTCCTGACCTGAGACAGCATCAAAGGCGCGCAGATAGGCGTCCATTGCGCCGGTGAAGACGAGGCCGCCGGCTGTGACCACGACGCCGTTGACGAGCGGCGTGCCCCATTTGAACGCCAGCCCGAGCGGTGCGCGATCCTCGGTGGTGCCGACGGTCGAGCGCCACAGGATCTTGCCGGCCTTGAGATCGACCGCGACCATTTCGCCCCATGGCGGCCGGTTGCACAACAGGCCGAGCTTGGACATGGCGACCACCCGCATCACCGCGAACGGCGACCCGCGCTGCAGCCCGACATCGACACCACGCGGCGGCGTCATCCCGTCAGCTTCCGCACGCGGGATCAGCCGGACGATGTGGATGGCACGGCTGACATTGGCGTAGAGGATCTGATGGACGGGATCGAACGCCGCCCCGCCCCAGTTCACGCCGCCGCCGGTCATCGGAAACAGCAACGTGCCCTGGATCGTGGGCGGCGTGTACAAACCCTCATTGCGCAATGGCGCGAGCTGATCGTCGCAGGAGGAATCCAGGACGCCCGGCACGGCCCTGAAAATATCATCCGCTGCGAAGCGCTGATCGAGCAGCGGCGGCACATGGGTCGGGAATGGCTGCGTCGGTGATAGAACCTCACCCTCGGCGGCGCCTTGCGGCACTGCGCGCTCCTCCACCGGCCAGACCGGCGCGCCGGTGTCGCGGTCGAGCACGAACACGAAGCCCTGCTTGGTCGGCTGTATGACGACGTCACGCGCCCCCTGCCCGGCATCGATTCGGGCCAACGTCGGCTGCGCCGGCAGATCGTAATCCCAGACGTCGTGGTGCGTGGTCTGAAACGACCAGGCCAGTTCGCCGCTTTCAATCCGCAAAGCGACCACGGAATCGGCATGCCGGTTGTCACCCGGACGCGCACCGCCGAAGAAATCCGGACTGGGCGACGAGGTCGGAAGGAAGACGAGGCCGCGCGTCTCGTCGACCGACATCGGCGCCCAGACGTTCGCATGTCCCGCCGCGATGCCGTCATGGATCAACGGATCGAAACTCCAACGCAGCGCGCCGGTGCGCGCATCGAAACCGCGGACCGTGCCTTTGGGCGCATCGACCCGCACATTGTCGCCGATCGATGAGCCGACCACCACGACACCCCCGCCCACCACCGGCGCCGAGGTGATCTGGAACTCGCCCGGCCATAGCAGATCCTTGGAAATGTCGATCCGCGCTTCGCCGTCCGATCCAAAGCCGGCGCAGGGCTGTCCCGTTTGCGCGTCGAGGGCGATCAGGCGAGCATCGACCGTGCCCATGAACAGCCTGCTGCGGCATGCCGCGCCGGCCGGCGCCCGCTCGTCCACCCAATGGGCAACGCCGCGGCAGGCATAGCGATTGGCCGGGCGCCGCCCGTCACCGACCTTGGGATCGAAACGCCAGCGCTGCACGCCGGTGCCGGGATCGAGCGCGACCACCTCATTGAACGGCGTGCAGAACACCAGGCTGTCCTCGACCAGGATCGGCGTCGCCTCGAACTTGGTCCGCAAGGCTGCCGCGGGCGGCCGGCTCTGCAGATCCCCGGTGTGATAGTCCCAGGCAGGCACCAGCCGATCGACATTGGAAGGCGTGATCTGCGCCAGCGGCGAGAACCGCGTTCCACCGGCATCGCCGCCCCAGTGCTGCCAGCCAAGGGCCGGCACGACCGTCAACTGGCTCCCGACGAGGACCGCGCAAACACCTGCTCGACGCAATGACATGACCCTTCCCTCCCGCAGACTGCATCCGAAGCGACGCACCGGGACGATGAAAGCAGCCTTCGCGGGCGGATCGAGCAGGATGGGACGGGCGGCGGCATCCGCGGGACGAGTGGTGAGGAGCGATGACGAATGGCAGAACCGAGAGGATGACCCCAACGAACGTCCCCCGCCAAACATCAGTGGCCGCCCTTGCGGGCGGCCACATCGATGCGCAGACGTCAGCCAGCTTCAGTAGCCATAGCCGCGCCGTGTCGGATAGTTCTGAGGTGCCCGCCCATAGCCACCGCCATAGCCGCCGCCGATGCCGATCCCGATACTGACCGGCGGCGCCACGCGCACCGGCGGTCCATAATACGCGCGCGGCGGAGGCGGTGGCGCGTAGACGACGACATCGTCGTCAGGGTCGCGTCGGGGCGTGCGGCCGGCGCGCTTGGGAGGGTCCTCGTCGCGCTTCCTCGCCGGCTTCTCTTCGACCCGCTTCGGCGTCTCAGACTTCCGAGCCGGCGGAGGCGTCTGCGAGCATGGGCAGGTCGGGCCTGCCGCGGCTACGGCCGGCACGACCGGCAGGGTTGCCGAAGCGGCGGCCGGGATCGCTGCATTGGCGGCCGCCACCACCGGCGTCACCACGGGCCGGTTGCGCAGGCGCTCGATCAGCTTGCGCGCGGTCGGGGTCAGGTCGCTGTTCGGATAGCGGTCGAGAAAGCCCTGATAGGACGCCACCGTATTGATCAGCACCGCCTCGTTCCAGGCTGCCATCCTGTTGTGGAGGTCGAGCCATTCGCGCGCCTGCGGGCCATAGGGCGGCGCGGTGTAGAGCGTCACGAAGGCCTCATACGCCTCGACGCTGCCGTCGCCGACGATGATTTCGTTGGCGGCCTCGATCGGCTTGCCCTCCAGGCTGCGCTTCCATTCGTCGACGCTGCGCTTGGCGACGACCGGCCGCGGGCCGGCATTGGCAGCGCCCCCATCCGCCGACCCGACGAAGCGAAAATCCTCCGTCAAGGACGACGAATCCCACGGCGTCTGCCGGCCCTCGGTGACCTTGTTCACCGCAACGCGCACGCGCTTGAACGCCTGCTCGATGGGAAGGTCCGGCTCCCGCGCCGCCTGCAGCAGTGCGGTGGTATAGGGGCTGTTGGCGCCGGTGCCATCCTCGGCTTCCGCGCCGGGCGAGGTCGAGTAGGACAGGAAGGTGCCCGGCGCTCCCGTCTTTGTGTCGACCAGCGCGAGGCCACGGCCCGCGTTCTGGCTGATGGCGGGAAACGGATTGTTGCGGCAGGCGTCGAGCAGCAGGATTCGCATCCGGCTCGGCACCGAATTGAGCGTGTTCAGGAGATCGTTGAGACGCACGGCCTGCAGCGGAATGTCGGCTTCACGTCGCGGATCGACGTCCACGGGTACGAGATAGTTCTCGCCATCGATCTGCAGTCCGTGGCCGGCATAGAACACCAGCGCCACCGTGTCGGGTCCCTTGGCCGCGATCTTGGCGGCGAAGTCGCCGACCTCCCTGTTGAGGTCCCGCTGCGACAGATCGGCGGCGGTCGTCACGTCGAACCCCGCTTCACCCAGCATCTTCGCCATTGCCTTGGCATCGCTGGCGGGATTCGGCAGCGGCGTCACCGAACGATAGGCCGACTGCCCGATCACCAGCGCCAGCCTGCTGCTTTCAGCCAATGCGGGAGCAAGGCCGGCAAACAGGCCGCCGGCGAGCAATGCAGCCCTGAGAGCGTGCCGAAACATGGGATCTCCAATCTGCTCATGGCGTGCCTGTTGGTCGAGCCGGTTCGCGGCCCGGTTCATCCCGACGAGCACAATCCGGTGAGCACGATGCCGGACGGCCGGCGCCGTTCGCGCGCGCATGACCGCCGCCGGCCGCGACCGGACATCGTTGCGGCACGAGTCTCCCGCAGCAATGCCGCGATCTCTCGCTAGCGTGCGCGCCGCAATGGGGGACGATGCGGCATGCGGCGGATTGCGTCACGCGTGGGGCTGCTCTCGGCCCTGCTCCTGATCGGCTGCGCCGCCGACAGCAATGCGCGCCTGCCGGCCTTCATGCGGGCCAAGGCGCCCGAGCCGCCGCAGCCCGAAGCCGCGCCAGATGTCGCGCTTCTCGTGCGCAAGAATCTCGACATGATCTTCGTCGCAACGACGCTGCCACGTGATGTCGAGGCAACATCCGCCCGACATGCCGATGCCGGCGATACATGGACCGCCTGCGTGCGGGCTCAGATCATATCCGCCAGTGGGACCGCGCTCCGGCGCCAGACCTATCGGCTCTTGATCAGGCACAACGAGATCATCGACCGGCGGCGCGCGGCGACCGGCGACGACTGTGTTTCTGAAGATTACAAAGCCGTCCTGCCGACGAAGTAATTCCCTCCGAAGACAAGCTGGATCGGCCACGTCGGCTGGAACTCGCCCTGTCGGTGGGCGTACAGGAACGGGCTACCGCACCGGTCGCAGATTGTTAGTTCTTAGCTAACGCAAATCCGCAACCGCACAGCGAACGAATGGCTCAAATTTAACAATTCCTGCGGAACATCGGGGCCTAAACGCGGAATGACCCTGGACCTGGTTTTCCATGAACGTTCACCTCGTCGGCGATGACACGGCCAAGCTCGCTATGCTTCGCGGCATGCTGGCCGAACGCTGCTCGCTCACATCTGAACTGATCGGTGATGCCGACTTCAAAGGCGGCGACATCGACGCGATCGTCGTGGCCGCCGATCTGCGCCACGTCGACAACATCACCGCATTGAAGGAGATCTCGGAGCGGCTCTCGCGTATTCCGCGGCGGATCTTCCTGACCAACAACAAATCCCGTCTGTCAACGGTCCAGGCCTATGCGCTCGGTGCGACAAGTGTATTGTCGAGCACGCCGAGCCGCAATCAGTTGCTCGGAAAGCTGCTCGATGTGCGTCCCGGTTCTGCGGCCAAGAGCATCGCGGTCGACGACCGACAGGCCGCATTTGCCGGCGCGTCCTGCATCGCCTCGATGTTTGCAGCCGTGCTGGGCGGTGCAGCGATCGACGTCGAGGAGACCCGGCGGGCGGGCAAGCGGATCGCCGACTGTATAGCGGAAAACGGTCTGTCCGATTGGCTTGCCACCGTTCGCCGCCATCACGAAGGCACCTATCAACACTGCCTGCTCGTGACCGGCATCACCGTGGATTTCGGCTTGAGCCTCGGCGTCCACAGTTCGGATCTGGAGCGTCTCTACATGGCCGCGATGTTCCACGACATCGGCAAGGCCAAGATCCCGCTCACCATTCTCGACAAGCCGGGCCGGCTCGACGTCAAGGAACGTACGCTGGTGGAAACCCATCCGGTGGCCGGTTACGATGCACTGAAGGACAACGCAGCGATCACCGACGAAGTGCTGAAGGCGGTGCGCAACCATCACGAATTTCTCGACGGCAGCGGCTATCCCGATGGGCTGATGGCCGACAGCATCCCGGACCTGACGCGCATCCTCACCATCTCCGACATCTTCTCGGCGCTGATCGAATACCGCAGCTACAAGCCGATGATGACGCGCGAGAAGGCCTACGAGATCCTCCGGGGGATGGAGGGCAAGCTCGAGAAGCCGCTGATCGGCGCCTTCCGCGAGGTGGCGCTGATCCGCTGATCGCATCAGGCGACGTGCTGAACCGGCCGTTAACGCATCGATTCGAATTGTCTGCCAACGGCAAGTGTCTCTTGTCAGCTTTGCGCTAGTGTCGCCCGCGGTGTGGGTTGTCCGCGCCGCGAGGGGACCATCGGGACGTGGCCGAGATCATCGATCGCGCGATTGCGACTGCTTCATCGACGGCAAGGAACCAGCAGGCCGGTCCGCTCGAACGCGTGCGCGCCGCTGACCTGGTGCCGCTCGATACCGTTTCACCGCAGGCGTGGCAGGATCTGGCGGAGCATGCGCGGGAGCCGAACGGCTATTACCTGCCCGGCTGGGAACGCGCGGTGAACGCCACGGCACGCGGCCGCACCGGAACATCGGCGCTGTGCGCATGGGATGACGATCAGCCCTCGCGTCTCATCGGCCTGATGCCCACGACCTCTCTATGGCATGCCTGCAGGCTTCCCCTGCCCGCGCTCGCCAGCGGCCATCCCTACGGCACGCTGTGCACGCCGCTGCTCGACAGAAGGAGCGCGGAGCGGGCTGCGGCGCAACTGCTCGACGCTGCGCGACGAACAGGCGCGCGCGCCCTGCTGCTGCGAGACATGTCGCTGGCAGGCTCCGTGATGCAGGCGTTCGAGGCGGCGCTTCGTCGCGTGGATCTGCGCCCGCGCGTGCTGCAATCCTATGACCGGGCCCTGCTCGATGCGAGCGGGGACGCCGACACGGTGCTGCATGATGCGCTCGGCGCCAAAAAGCTGAAGGAGTTGCGCCGCCTGCGTCATCGGCTGGCCGAGCATGGCGACGTCCGCTTCGAGGTCGCGCGCTCTCCCGGCGACGTTTCCACTGCGCTGGAGACTTTTCTGGTGTTGGAGGCGAGCGGTTGGAAGGGGCGTCGCGGCACTGCGCTGATCCAGCACGACGGCGACGCGGCGTTCATCCGACGCGCTGCACCGGCGCTGGCACAGCACGAGGCCTGCGAGATCATCAGCCTCATCGCGGGCGACACCACCGTCGCCGCAGGCGTCGTATTGCGGCATCAGGATCGCGCCTTTTTCTTCAAGCTCGGCGTCGACGAGCGCTTCGCGAAATACTCGCCCGGTGTCCAGCTGACGCTCGACCTGACGCGGCACCTTTGCGCGGATCCGAAGATCAACGCCGCCGACTCCACCGCCGGTCCCGACCATCCCATGATCAACCCGATCTGGCGCGAACGCCTTGCCATCGGCGACGTGATTATCCCGCTCTATACGCGCGATCTGGTCGTCGAGCTTATTCACGGCGCATTGACTGCGCGACGCGAAGGCCTCGCCGTGGCACGCCGCGCCGTGCACGCGGTCCGCGCCGTCCGAAAGCGCCGGCCGACTACTCAGCCGCCTCGGCGTTGACCTCCGCCGACACCTGCCGGATGGCGCGCGCCAGCATCTGCGGATCCTGCGCGCCGGAGACGGCGTATTTCTGCGCGAAGACGTAGGTCGGCACTCCGGAGATGCCCTTCTCTGCGGCCTCCTGCGCCTGGGCCGAGACCAGCGCCACATCCTCGTCGGTCGCCAGCATCTTGCGGACCACCTCGGCATCGAGCCCGCACTCCGCTGCGGCCTGTACCAGCACCTCGACATCGGTCAGATCGCCGCCGTCGCGGAAATACAACTCCATCAGCCGCTGCTTCATCTCGGGCGCCTTGCCGATCTCGCCGGCCCAGCGGATCAGGCGATGACAATCGATCGTGTTGGGCTGACGGGCGACACGATCGGGATGATAGCTCAGCCCCTCCTGCTCCGCGGCCGCGACCACGCGGCCTGCGATGCCCTTGTAGGCTTCAACCGATCCGAACTTGGTCGTGAGGTACTGCTCGCGGCTGATGCCCTCGCGCGGCACCCAGGGATTGAGGAAGAACGGCCGAAAGTTCACCTCGACCGGCACGTCAGGCACGAGCTTCAGCGCCTCCTCGATGCGCTTCTTGCCGATGTAGCACCAGGGACAGACGACATCGGAGACGACATCGATGATCAGCGGCTTCAAGGTGCTCATGCGCGTGCCTCCGGGTTCCCATGGCTGCGCCCAAGATAAACCCGCGCACGGCCAACACAAGCGGGGTCACGGCGAGGTAACCATCTCCTTCAGCCTGAGCGCGGTGAGCTCATCGGCCGGAAAGAAGGTCTCCAACGCCAGCTCCGACAGCGTGATATCGACCGGCGTGCCGAACACCATCGTCGTCGAGAAGAAGCTCAGCACATCATCGCCGACCCGAAGCCGCAACGGGATCGCGACGCTGTCGGCCGCGAGCGGCGCCGATCGCGCGGGGATCGGATAGGACTTCAGCTCCTCATAAAGCTTGAGCAAGCCGGCATCGGCGGTTGCCTCGCATTGCCGGTGCAGTCTCTCCAGCAGATGGCCGGCCCATTCGGCAAGGTTCACCGTCCGCGCCGCCAACCCCTCCGGATGCAGCGCCACGCGCAGCACATTCAGGGGCGGCGCAAGCAGCCGCTCGGAGACACCTGACAGCAGCGGCGCGATCATCCGGTTCGCCGCGACCAGGTTCCAGTGCCGGTCGATCGCGAGCGCAGGGTTGGGCTCGTGGGCCTTGAGCACGAGGTTCATCGCCTCGCGCGCTTGCTTGAGCGCCGGATCATCCAGCGGGCGCTGCTGGAAGGCGGGCGCGTAGCCAGCCGCCACCAGCAGAACGTTGCGTTCGCGCAGGGGCACGTCCAGTCGCTCCGCCAGTTTGAGGACCATGTCGCGCGACGGCGCGGCGCGGCCGGTTTCCACGAAGCTCAGATGGCGCGCCGAGATCTCGGCATCGAGCGCGAGATCGAGCTGGGACAGATGCCGCCGCTGCCGCCATTGCCGCAGGTGCTCGCCGACATGAACGGGTCTGGCGCGGTCGGCGCGCGCCGAAGCAAGCTGTGCATTCATGAGCCAAGACCTAACACGCTGACGTCAGCACCTCCATGACCTGCCAGGTAATCGAAATGCCTCCCGGCGCAGGTCATCGTCCTCACCACAGGAGATGACGATGAGCAGGCAGCGCAATCTCGAGACCCTTCCCTTCACCGCCGCCAGCCAATGGCTGGCGGGTCTCGCGACATCGCTGTTGGCGCGCTCGCTCAATATGCCGGAGCCGCTGCTGTACGTCACGGGCAGCCTCGTCTTTGCACAGGTGTACGCGATCGAGACGAGAGCAGCGCGCTCGCTGCGCCCGGCGCGCCTGCGCCGTCAGCTCCTGGCCTGGTTCCGTTGAACCGCCCCCAACCGAAGGAGACCCGACATGATCACCTCGTCCGCCCTGCTCCGCCGCGCTCTGCTCGCCGATGCCGCCTTCAGCGGCGTTGCCGGGCTCGCGCTCACCTTCGGCGCCTCGCCGCTGGCGGCGCTGCTGCAACTGCCCGACGCGCTGCTGCGCGAGACCGGCCTGTTCCTGGTCGTCTACGCGAGCTTCGTCGGCTGGCTGGGCTCGCGGCCGGTGGCGCCGAGGCCGCTGATCGTCCTGGTCATCGCCGGCAATGCGGCGTGGACGGTCGGCAGCATCGCACTGCTGTTTTCGGGCCTGGTCGCACCGAACGTGCTCGGCGAGATCTTCGTCGCAGTGCAGGCGCTGGGCACCGGCCTATTCGCCGAATTGCAGTATATGGGCTTGCGCCGGAGCACCGCCGCGGTCACGGCCTGACCGGTGGTGAGCGCCGGGCTTCATGATCGAGCGGCCCGGCGCTCACGGCCAATCCGATATTTGGACATGCGCGGCGAACGCATCTTCTGCATAATCGGAGATCGACGGGAGATCGTAGCGATGCAGCCTCAGGTGATCGGAACGGAAGGCTACGCCACCGAGGCCGAGGATCTCTTCCTGCGCTACGAGAGCATCCCGTCGGAACAGGTCCATGCCGCCGTGCTTCATCTGCTGCCCAACGCGCCCGCGCGCGTGCTCGACATCGGCGCGGGCACGGGCCGCGACGCCGCCTGGTTCGCGGGCCTTGGACATCAGGTGGTGGCCGTCGAGCCGACCGAAGCACTGCGCGTCGGCGCCATGCAACTGCATGCCTCGCCGGCGATCACCTGGATCGACGACAGCCTTCCGGAGCTCGCCGCACTGGCCGCTCGTGGCGAGCAGTTCGACCTCGTCATGCTGACCGCCGTCCTGATGCATCTCGATGAGGCACAGCGGCGACGCGCGCTTCCCAACATCGCGGCGCGGATTGCTCCCGGCGGACTGCTGATCATGACGTTGCGGCATGGTCCGGTGCCGCCGGGCCGCCGGATGTTCGAGATCGCGGCCGAGACGATCGTCGAGCCCGCGCGGCAGCTCGGGCTGACGCTCCAGCTCAACCGGCATGGCGAGTCGCTCGGCGCGGAGAACCGGGCGGCCGGCGTCACCTGGACGACGCTGGCCTTCGGGAAGCCGTCCTGAGAGATCCGGACACGAGCCGATCGGATCAGGCCGCCTTGGCGCGGCTGGTCTGCGTCTTCGCCGGGGTGGATTTGGTCCTGCCACGATTGCCGGCAGCCGGCCGCCGGGTCTTGGCTTTGCCGCGAGCCGCCTCGCCCGATTGGGCTCTGGCCTTGGGCCGCTGCTTGGCCTTGTCCTTGACGAGCTTCTCGGCCTTTTTCTTCGCCTTCTTCTCGGCCTTGCGCACGTCCTTCGCCTTCACCCGCGTCCGCTCGGCGCGCGCCTCGGCCTTCTTCTTGGCCCGCTTCTTCTCGCAGGCGTCGCATTTGCAGCCGATCGGCTTCAGATAGGCTTTGAAGTAGTCCGTGCCGTAGTCGTAGTTGATCTCCTCGCCGGGCTCGATGTTCTTGATCGCCCGGATGAAGATCTTCTTCTTGCGCGGCTTGACGTCGGACTCGGCGTTCGGCTTGCAGGAATGATTGATGTAGCGGGCGACGTTCTCTCGGATCGAGCCGTCGATGGTCCAGCGCTTGTCGAGCTCGAACAGATATTTGTTCTCGATCGCGTCCTCGTCCGCCTTCTTCGAATCCAAAAGCGGACCGAAATAGCGGATGATCTTGGTACCCTTCTTGATCGGCTGGGTGGCGAACAGACCAAGCCCCGTCTTGGAGCGGCCGATGCGATAGGGTTTGGATTGCGGAATGACAGGCATGAGTGATGAGAAGACATGGACCTCGCGAGGCCGCCGTTCTAGGATAAATTCGCGACGATGTCAGGTGTTTCCCGCCGCCGTTTCGCGCCGTCCCCAGTTTGCAGCGTCCTGCGCAGGGACGAATTCCGGTCATCAGGGGCCCTCGCATGTCCGAATTCCTCCCACATCGCGTCGTGGCGCGACGAATCGGTGTCGCATTGATGCTCTGCACGGCGTGGATCGGACAGGCGGCTGCAGAGACCATCGCCAGCGCCTATACATCGGCCGCCGCCAAGGACTGCCGCACCATCGGCGGCAAGCAGGAGGATGACAGCTCGACTCAGACCTGCCCTGGCAAGGACGGCCTGATCCTGCTCGTCAACGAAGGCGATCTTCGCCAGACCGTGTCTGTGGGGCGCAATGTCCGCGCGGCCGCCAAGGAGCCGGCTGCTCAGACCTGGTTCGGACCGTTCAACTCCGCCGGCAACGCTGTCGAATGGAGGCTGGCTGACGGCAAGCCGTTCGCGATCATCCAGCGCTGGCAGATCGCCGACAACGACGATCAAGGCAGCAAGGGGCCGAAGGACAAGCCGATGCTGGTGGTGACCCGGCTGCCGCCCGGACCGGTGTGCCACGTCGCCTATGTCGACGCTGCCGCCAACTCCAATGCCAACGAACTGGCGCGGCAGGCGGCTGACCAGACGGCGCGAGGCTTTGCCTGCGGCAAGGACAGGGTGAAGATCGTCGGCACGCGCGGCCGGGCCGTCGATCTGGCGTTGCCGCCCAATTAGCGCGCCGACTTCCGTCCGGACTTTGCGGTCTTGCGCACGGCGGATGTGCGCCTGCTCGCCGTCTTCGATGCGCCCTTCCCGGTCTTCGATTTCGCCGCCCGCTTGCGGCCGCTGGTCTTGGTCTTTGCCGCCTTCGTGGCCGCGACGCGCATATTGTCGACCAGGTTGGGATAGCGCCGCCCGGCCCGACGGGCGCGCGCCTTGGCCGCCGCCTTTTCGGCCGGGGTGAGACGGGTGGAGGCCTTGCCGGCGCGCTTGCGCGGATTGGCCTTGCTCCAGGGAGCGCGTGGGGTTCGTGCCATGCGTTGCCAACGCACGATCCCCCACCCGGTTTCCGGTGCGTCGAACTACGCGCCCGGCGGCAGCTTCGGCACGGTGGCCCGGAGCATCGCCTCCAGCAGCGATTCGGCCGTGGTGCCCGGTGGCGAACGGCGCAGAATGTCGGCAAGGCGGCCGTCGAGCAGCAGCATCGTGTAGCCATGCACCAGCGACCAGGCGCGGGCGATTGCCGCCGACTGATCGAGCGACAACTCCTCGTCGCCGACCGGGCCTTCGCTGCGCGCGGCGACCGATCCCGCGAGTCCGGCAAACGAGGCTTCCGCGGCCTCGTGCAGCGAAGGGCGCGAATAATCCAGACGCTCGGTGCGGAACATCAGTCCGTACATGCCGGGATTGGCCTGCGCGTAGGCGACATAGGCGCGGGCCCGCGCCATCGCCCGCTCGATCGGCGTGCCGGGCTGCTCGCCGGCCGCTTTCATCGCCGCATTGAACCGCGTGAAGCCGATCGCCGCGAGCTCGCTGACCAGCCCGGTGAGATCGCCGAAATGATGCGTCGGCGCCGCATGCGACACGCCGGCCTCGCGCGCCACCGCGCGCAAGGTGAGTCCGGCCAGCCCGTCGCGCTCCAGCACGCGCTCGGCCGCTTCGAGTAGCGCATCGCGCAGCGCGCCGTGATGATAGGGCGCCGCCGGCTCGCCCGCGCTCACCGCGCGGCGCGACCGCGTCCGGGCCACCGCCGTAGCCGTCCGGTGCCTGCTCAGTCTTGCCTGTTCGATCTTCGTCATGCCTCTCCTTATACAAGCAATTTTGACAGCGTAAAGATTAGCCTTGACCTGCAGGCGCTCGGCCGGTAGCCTTATCTTTACATCGTAAAGATAAAGCCGGATCCAAGGGGAAGGAAGCGCCATGAATGGACAGTCGATGAACGGACCGTTGCACGACACAGCCCGCCAGCGCCCCACACCGCGCGACAACATCGCGCCGATCCCGTTCGAATGCGACGCGCCGTTCCTGAAAGTCACCGGCGAACTGCCACGTGAGCTGAACGGCACGCTCTATCGCAACGGCCCCAATCCGCAATTCGACTCGCCGGGTTCGCACTGGTTCGTCGGCGACGGCATGCTGCACGCGTTCCATCTGGAGAACGGCCGCGCGTCCTATCGCAACCGCTGGATCCGCACCCCGAAATTCGAGGCCGAGCGCCGCGCGGGGCGCGCGCTGTTCGGCGGCTTCGGCCGCAGGCTGCCGGACGCGCCAGCCGAGGTCACCGATGGCGGCGTTGCCAACACCAACATCATCGCCCATGCCGGCCGCCTGCTCGCGCTCGAAGAGGCGCATCTGCCGACCGAGATCGAGCCCGGCACGCTCGCCACCCGCGGCTATCACGATTTCGGCGGCCGCCTGCGCGGCGCCTTCACCGCGCATCCGAAGACCGATCCGGTCACCGGCGAATTGCTGTTCTTCGGCTACAACGCCGCCGGTCCGCTGACGCCAGCGCTGTCCTACGGCACGGTCGATGCGGCCGGCAAGCTGACGCGTCTCAATCGTTTCGAGGCGCCCTATGCCAGCATGGTGCACGACTTCATCGTCACGGCCAATCACGTGCTGTTTCCAATCCTGCCGCTCACCGGCAGCATCGAGCGCGCAATGTCCGGCAAGCCGCCTTATGCCTGGGAGCCCGACAAGGGCGCCTATGTCGGTGTGATGAAGCGCAGCGGCGACATCAAGGACATCGTCTGGTTTCGCGGTGACGCCTGCTACGTCTTCCACATCATGAATGCCTGGGAGGACGGCAGCCGGATCATTGCCGACGTCATGCAGTTCGAGGAAGCGCCGCTGTTTCCGCATCCCGACGGACGTCCGACCGATCCGGCCAAGTCGGTCGCGCGGCTGTGCCGCTGGAGCTTCGATCTCGCCGGCAACACCGACCGTTTCACCCAGAGCTATCTCGACGACCTCACCGGTGAATTCCCCCGCATCGACGACCGCCGCGCCGGGCTCAAGAGCGGCCATGGCTGGTACGCCTGCGCCAATCCGGACGGCCCGCTGTTCGGGGCGCTGTCCGGCCTCGTCCATGTCGACGGCGCCGGCACGCGCCACGCGACGCATCTGCTGCCCGCCGGCGACACCCTGTCCGAGCCGGTATTCGTGCCGCGCAGCCGCGATGCCGCCGAGGGCGACGGCTGGCTGCTGACCGTGGTCTGGCGTGCCGGCTCCAACACCAGCGACCTCGCCGTGTTCAACGCCACCGACATCGGCGGCGGTCCGGTGGCCCTGGTTCATCTCGGCCACCGCGTGCCCGATGGCTTCCACGGCAATTGGGTCGGCGCAAACGAAGCAAGTCATTGATAAAGCTTAGCTAAATATGTTGCTTCACAAAATTTTGACATTGTCAAGATTTGCTTGACCCGGTTCCGCCGGGATCCTACTAATCTTGGCAGTGTAAAGATTGGCCGGGCGAGCTCTATGACGATCTTCCTCATCCTTGCGCCCTACGGCGTCTACGCGGCGCTGATGATGGTGGTCTCGGCCACGCTCAGCCTGGCCGTGGCCACGGCGATGTGCCTGATCGTTGTCGCGGTCGACGTCGTCAAGGGACGCTCGATCAAGATTCTCGGCCTGGGCTCGGCGATCGTGTTCGCAAGCATAGCCGCCTACCTCGGCCTCATCGATCCGACCCTCAGCGCATCCGCGGTGCGTCTTGCGGTCGACTGCGGCATTTTCGCGCTGTCGCTCGGCTCGATGCTGCTGCGCGCGCCGTTCACGCTGCAATATGCGCTCGAGGCCGTACCGCCGGAAACCGCGGCGATTCCGGGCTTCCTGCGCGCCAATTACGTCATCACCGGCGCCTGGACCGTATCGGCGCTGCTGATGATCGTCGGCAACCTGATGACGCTCTACGTGCCGGGCCTGCCCTATTGGACCGGCCTCGCCATCGCCTTTGCCGCCCGCAATAGTGCACTTTATTTCACGCGCTGGTATCCTGACTACCGCCGAACAAAGGACGTGGCAGCGCAGACTGCCGCCGCAATGTCCGGCCAAGATTCGTGACCGGGGTCTGCTGCAGGAGACGTGCGTGAAAATCGTGTTTGCCAAGCTGATTGCCGACTTCCTGTCGGCCGCGGTGTTCTTCATCCTGTACATCGCAACCGATGATGTCGTGCTGGCCACCGCCGCCGCGGTCGCCGTCGCCGTGGTGCAGGTGGTCTGGGCGCGCATCAGGGGCGTGAACCTCAGCTTCATGGCCTATGCCAGCGTCGGCCTCGTCATCGTGCTCGGCGGCGTGACGCTGCTGACCAATGACCCCCGCTTCATGTTCGCCAAGCCCGCGATCGGCCATTTCGCCATCGGGCTGATCATGCTCAAGCGCGGCTGGATGCTGCGCTACGTGCCGCCGATCGTGTCGGAGACCATTCCGGAATACGTCACCATCGCCGGCTATGCCTGGGCGGCGCTGATGTTCGCGCTCGGTCTCGGCACGATCGCGGTCGCCATGACCGGCGACATCAAGCTGTGGGTGCTCTACATCACCGTGGTCGCGGGCGGCGCCAAGGTCGCGGCCTTCGCGCTGCAGTTCATGGCCTTCCGCTTCGTGGTCGCCAACCGCCTCAGGGCGGCGCGGGCCTGATCGCTGCATCCGATCGCCGCAATGGGCTTACGCGCAAAGATGCGCTATAGGGGCGGCCGAACGCATCCTCGAGGTCGTTGCCTCGAGGTCCGCAAAATCGCAATGCCAGGAGAACGATCGATGGCTGTGGACGGCAACTGGAATCTGACCTTGAACACGCCCATGGGCGAGCGCAGCGCGACCCTGAGCCTGAAGAGCTCGGGCGCGACGCTGACGGGGACCCAGGCCGCGGAAGGCGATTCCGCCGAGATCTTCGACGGCACCGTCAACGGCGACGACGTCGCCTGGAAGGTCTCGATCACCAGCCCGATGCCGCTGACGCTGGATTTCAAGGGCAAGGTCGCCGGCGACACCATCTCCGGCGAGATGGGCATCGGCTTCATGGGCAGCTTCCCGTTCACCGGCGCGCGGGGCTGATCACCGTTCTGAAGGGTGGGTAAAGGCACGCCACGCCGCTGCCGCTTCGTGGCGGCCCCACGCGCGCCGTGCCCACCATTAGCTCCGCAGTGCGCCAATCGACAGTGGGCATGCACCCGCCCCACGGGCGGACGCTTTGCCCACCCTGCGGCAGCGTTTGTCCGGCTCGTTCCGCTTCACATCTCAAACAGCCCGGACAAGCGGACGCAGCCTCGCGGCTGATAAGGCCCGAGTGATGCATCGGCATGTCCCTCGCCAAATGCAGAGGGCGCAGGGAAGGCCAGGCGTCGGCTGACGCCTGCGGCCCGCCTGCGAAAGAAATGCAGGCGGCAGGTACCACAGGTGCAGCCGGAAACGCCCGGCCTTCCCTGCGCGATGGCTTCACGCTTATACGCAGTCTCCCTGGTGCGCCGGCTTGTTGGCCACCATGATCCGCGCGATGCGCTCAGCACCGCACGAACGTGACACCAGCTTCGGGGTGTCAGGACGCTGCGACTTCGCGTCCGCGCCAAGCCGTTCGTCCGCGTATCCGAAGACACGCTGCGGCTCCATCGCGGCCATCGCCTCCCCGCCTCGCGTGTCGTGACGATCGCGCGCAACGCCCCTCCGCAGTGAGGCGGGATGGCGAGATAAAATCACGATTTCGGAAAAATCACAAGCGATTTATTTTTTTTAGAACCTTCCCCCTGGAAATCGGATCGAACATTGGCCTATGGCCCGTCAGGGAAGCCGCGCCCCCTCATTGAGGTCCGACCAGCGGAACGGTGCGCACTTGTTTGTATTTCGACCCCTGGCAGGCATCGAAGCCATCAACCGTGAGGCGGGGACTTCCTATATCCATCGCTACGGCTGCCGCAATGGCTCAAGCGGTCATCGTTGCGGTCGCGATCGGAATCTGATTGGATCACCTAACTCACATTCGAGCTAGGAATTGGGTAATCATAGTCCAACCTGCTTCATTGGAACTACAATGAGATATCTCTTACTTCTTTCGGTACTACTTTCCGGTACCGCCGCGGCAGAGGCCGCTCCGCAATCGAGTTGCGCAGCCAAGTTTATCGGTGACTGGCGACACTCAGGCAGTGGCAACAGAGGTACGCTACTCCCTGACGGCAGAGCATTGTGCAGCGAACACCCGGCTTGTGTCCAGGGTACGTGGACCTGCTCGGGAAACGTATTGACCTATACGAACAGCGCGGGGACATGGAACTACACGCTCGAGCCGGACGGAAAGTCCATGTCCACGAATGGCGGGGCCGCTACCGCTGTCCGCATCGGAGCGGTACCGGCAAACGCTCGTTCCCGGGATCTTGGCTCTGCAGCGAAGAATGTGACCGCTGACATTCTCGGCGTGGACAGAACGCAGCCGAATCCGGCAGCAACTCCCATTACCAAGCCCGTTGCCGAGCCACCATCAAGCGTAGTTCGACCGGCGCGGACAGTCAGTTCGGCCCTACAATCAGATCCAAGCCAGTGCGTGGTAGAGAAGGCGTGGCCGAAAGCTCCTGGGGTCAACTGGTACAGCCTGAAGAACAGCTGCAAGCGGCGGGTGACGTTGGATTATGACGACTGCGACCTAAATCTCAGCACGAACATGGTTCAGTGCTCAACAAAGACGCTCCCTCTTGCACCACGCAGCGAATTCGGCCCGGTGCCCAACCACAAGCACCCGCTCAACGCACGCGATTTCCGCTAGCAGCATCTCGAAACTCGACGGCCTAGCCCTATGCAGGGATAAGCGGAAACCCGTCCGTTGATCGCTTACCCCATGTACGCCAGCCCTCCACGCTGAAGCAGATGTGGGACAAACTTGGCCGGGCCGCGCCTCAAAACCAGATCTGCATCGGCACGCCATGCGCGTCGCGCGGCGCAGCTTCTTCCGGTACGCAGCCCGCGCAGTCGCGAGCGGCCAGCGCGACCGCGCAGGCGTCGAGGACGTCGTCGGGCTTGGCACCGGTGCCGATGCGGGCGCGAGTCATCCAGTCGTCGATGGCGGCGAAGCCTGCAGAAACTAACAAGTCGCGCCGCAGCCTGGCGCCATGATCCGTCTTCTTCGACGGCAACGGCGCGCCGTGGAGGCGAAGGAACACTAGCTCGGGATGCACCTCGCGAATGTCGCGATCGAGATGCGCGCGCACGAAGGCGTCGACCTCCATGATCTTTCGGCCGAGATGCCAGAGCTGGCGCGAGGCGCGCGTCTGCCCGCGCCGCGACGCCTCGATATTGGCCTCATCTGGGTCCTTGTAGTTCTCCCACAGCCAGCGCCGCGCGCCGGTGAACACGCGCGAGCGATGCGGCGCGAGTTTGTCGCGCGCGAGCTTGTCGCAGGTTCTGTTGCCGCCGTCGGTCATGCCGATGGGGATGTCGATCGCGGCGCGGGTAAAAGGAGCCGATAGTGCCGTCGAAACGTCGGCGGGAAAGGCGATGTCGCGCCGGTCGCCTGCAATCGACACCGCGACCCAGCCGCGGGAGAAGCCGTCGAGACCGATGATGCGGTTGGCGTGCATTACATCAGACTACCAGTTGCTTCGTTCAGCATCGTGCTCCTCTTGCCACGAACGCACGCTGAGTCCCACGGTAGTCGGAGCCGAGCTGGCCCCACAACAGCAGTGAGCTCCCCTCCCCCTTGCGGGGAGGGGTCGGGGGTGGGGGTCTCCGGGCGCTGAACGCTATGGGCGCGCACACACATCAACCACCAAACTATCGAGAGAGCGAGGTCGCATCGCGCTGCGTTTCCTCGCCCATCAGATAGAGCGCGACTCGTGGACCCCCACCCCCAACCCCTCCCCGCAAGGGGGAGGGGAGCGCACCGTCGGCGTGCGAATTCGGTTGCCACGCTACGCGCTCAGGCGAGATGGGCCTCCCCCATACACCAACGGGCGGGATCGCTCCCGGCCGCCGCAACAAACATCACGCCCGGCTCACCTCAGCCGAGGTTCAGCTCCTTGAAGAAGTCGTTGCCCTTGTCGTCGATGATGATGAAGGCCGGGAAGTCCACCACTTCGATGCGCCAGATGGCCTCCATGCCGAGCTCGGGATATTCGACGACCTCGACCTTCTTGATGCAGTGCTCGGCGAGGTTGGCCGCGGCGCCGCCGATCGAGCCGAGATAGAAGCCGCCGTGCTTCTTGCAGGCCTCGCGCACCGCCGGCGCGCGGTTGCCCTTGGCGACCATCACCATCGAGCCGCCGGCCGCCTGAAACTGGTCGACGAAGGAATCCATGCGGCCCGCGGTGGTCGGGCCGAACGCGCCGGAGGCGTAGCCGTCCGGGGTCTTGGCGGGGCCGGCGTAGTAGACCGGATGGTTCTTGAAGTAGTCCGGCAGCGGCTCGCCGCGGTCGAGACGCTCGCGCAGCTTGGCATGCGCGGCATCGCGCGCGACGATCATGGTGCCGGTCAGCGACAGCCGGGTCTTGATCGGGTTCTTCGACAGAGTGGCAAGGATGTCCTTCATCGGCTGGTTCAAGTCGATTTTCACGACCTCTCCGCCAAGCGCCTGCTCGACCTCCGGCAGATACTGCGCCGGATGATGCTCGAGCTCCTCGAGATAGACGCCGTCCCTGGTGATCTTGCCGAGCACCTGGCGGTCGGCCGAGCACGACACGCCGAGACCGATCGGCAACGACGCGCCGTGGCGCGGCATGCGGATGACGCGGACGTCATGGCAAAAGTACTTGCCGCCGAACTGCGCGCCGACGCCGAGCGACTGCGTCATCTTGTGGATTTCCTGCTCCATCTCGAGATCGCGGAAGGCATTGCCATCCGGGGAGCCCTGGGTCGGCAGCGCGTCGAGATAACGCGCAGACGCCAGCTTCACCGTCTTCATGCACAGCTCGGCCGAGGTGCCGCCGATCACGATGGCGAGGTGATAAGGCGGGCACGCCGCGGTGCCCAGCGTCAGGATCTTCTCCTTCAGGAACGCCAGCAGCCGGTCCTTGGTGAGCACCGAGGGCGTCGCCTGGAACAGAAAACTCTTGTTGGCCGAGCCGCCGCCCTTGGCCATGAACATGAACTTGTAGGCGTCCTCGCCCTCGGCATAGATCTCGGTCTGCGCCGGCATGTTGTTGGCGGTGTTCTTCTCCTCGTACATCGACAGCGGTGCGACCTGTGAGTAGCGCAGGTTCCGGCGCAAGTAGGCGTCGCGCGCGCCTTGCGACAGCGCCGCCTCGTCGTCGCCATCGGTGATGACGTTGCAGCCCTTCTTGCCCATGATGATCGCGGTGCCGGTATCCTGGCACATCGGCAGCACGCCGCCGGCGGAGATGTTGGCGTTCTTCAGGAAGTCGAGCGCGACGAACTTGTCGTTCGGGCTGGCCTCCGGATCCTCCAGGATGCTGCGCAGCTGCTTCAGATGGCCGGGACGCAGAAAGTGGTTGATCTCGCCGAACGCGGCTTCCGACAAGGTCCGCAGCGCCTCCCGCGACACCACCAGCATGTCGCGGCCCAAGACCTTCTCAACCCGCACGCCGTCGGTGGTGATCTTCTTGTAGGGCGTGGTGTCCGGCCCGAGCGGAAACAGCGGCGTGTGCTTGTAGGGCGGGACGGGCTTGGACTGGTCGGGAAAGGCGGTGGGCGCGTTCATGGCGAGCTCGTGGGGTTCTAGAAATGGCCGCCCAAAGCGGTCTTGACAGGTCTGATACGCTACCCGTCTGAAGCCTTGCAAGACATGTCTCGGCACAGCGGCAGAGGGGTACGATCATGGCAAGTTTTGTCCTGATTCCAGGAGGTTGGCACGGCGGCTGGATGTACGCTGCGCTCTCGGCCAGGCTCCAGCAGGCCGGCCATGACGCCTATGCGGTGACCTTGAGTGGATTGGAGCAGACACCGGCCCGCGCCGCCCATGCCGTCAATCTCGACACCCACATCGCTGACGTCATTGACCTGCTGACGATCGAGGACCTGTCCGAGGTCATCCTGTGCGCGCACAGCTATGGCGGCATGGTCGCGACCGGCGTCGCCGACCGCGTGCCGGAAAGGCTCGCCGCACTGATCTATCTCGATGCCTTCGCACCCGAGAACGGCCAGTCATGGTGGGATCTCGCCGGTGACGCGTATCGCCGGTTCGTGATCGAACGTGCCGGGCATGACGGGCTGACGGCGCTGCCGCGCGAAGGCTCCGATCCGCGCCGCCGGCCGCATCCGCTCGGGACCTTCATCCAGGCCCTGAAGCTCCACAGTCCGGCGCCGGCGGCTCTGCAGCGCACCTTCGTCTACGCCAGCGGATGGAGCGCGACGCCGTTCACCGCGCAATATGAGCGGCTGCGCAACGATCCCGCGTGGCGCGTGCACGCATTTGCGTGCGGGCACGATGTCGTGCAGCACGCACCCGACGAGACGTTCGACCTGCTGATCGAGACGGCCCGCGAGGTCGCCGCAACATGACGCCGCGACCGGCGCAATGTCGTACGGCGAGATCAATTGCGATCCGTCGCCGAATTATGTAACCTTAGATTGTTGACCTATTCATTTTCTTCCTGGAGGCGTCATGAAACGAGGTCTCTTCGTTGCCATCACAATTGCTCTTGCCCTGATCACCATGGCCCCCGGCAGCGCCGGCGCGGTCGGTCCCGGTCGTGCGTGCGGCGGATTTGCCGGCATCCCTTGCAATGCCGGTCTTTATTGCGAATTCCCGGCCGGCCAGTGTGGCCGGTTCGACATGATGGGTGTCTGCCGCCGAAAGCCGACGTTCTGCAATCGCATCTACATGCCGGTGTGCGGCTGCAACTTCCAGACCTACGGCAACGACTGCGAGCGCCGCGCCGCCGGCGTATCGCTGTCGCATCCGGGCCGCTGCTGGTTCTGACGAAGCGATCGCGCCACTGCCGCCGGCAGGTGACCGCGGCCCGTCAACACGCGGTCACGTCGGCCGACGATCTTGTGCGGCCGCGGCGCATCGCGCTTGCATGACCTCCGCGCGCAGGCTTCAATGGCGCGGGGGTATTTGGAATGCAGTCATCGCTTTGCTCATTTGGCCGCTTGGCCGGTTTTGTTTTTCTCGTTGCGTTGAGCAGCGCGCTGCTGCCGCAGGCCGCGCGGGCGGATCGCTGCGACGACCTCGCCAAGGAATTGAAGAACGGCATCGACGGCATCAAGATCGGCCAGACCGCGGCCGGCACCGTCTATCTCGCCCATCCCAAGGCGCGCGAGATCACGCTCGGCTGCTCATCGAAGAACGTCAGCAATCAATTGTTCGGAAAATCCGAGCGCAAGCCGACGCCGGCCTTCATCGAGCTGATGGCGAGCGCGGCGGCGATCGTGTTCACCTTGCCGAAGGACGACATGCAGCGCGGCGTCACACGCTGTTACCGCCGGCTCGGGATCTTCCGCGGCGACGACGTCGCCAGCCGCTACCGCCGGCTCGACATGCGCTGCGCCCGAACCAAGACCGAGTCCTCGATCACGATCAGCCGCAGCAAGGATCAATAGGCCGGTGTGACGCTACAGCCCGCCGTTTCTGCACCGACAGCAGCGACCCGTTCACTATTCGCCGCGCCACCGACAGTTGCAGACAATTCGAACGATCTGATTGACGAAGTTTTCGTGAGCGATGGCCACGCTTGTCGCAACACCAAGCGAGGAGCTGGACAATGTCCGTTTCGAGCGTTTCGTCGTCATCGCCGCCGCCCTCACCGCCGCCGATCTCGACCGAGACGACCAAGCCGCAGACCCAAGACACGCAGGCGCGGAACCAGACGCAGCAGAGCCAGGCCGTCAATCCCGCCAAGACCGGCGACGAGGCGGCCGCGGAGAAGCAGGCCTCGCGTCCGCCGCTGCCGCCCGGCCAGGGCACCCGCGTCGACATTCTCGCCTGACGATCCCACACCCTCAGGCCAACTTCGTATAGCGGCGGCGCCTCAGGCATCCGCCGCTATACGTGTGATGGCATCGCCGATACGACTCCACCCCTGTCCCATGATGTCGAACTGAAACTTGTTGCCCGGGAAGACGAAGCCGTCATGGACCATCCGCAGATGCGTGCCGCCCTCGGCCGCCGTCAACGTCCAGGTCACGACGCTGTCGAGCCGTAAGCCGTAGGCCGGATTGGAGTCCGAACCGCCCTTCCAGGAATAGCTCAGCAGATGCGGCGGCTCACAAGCGAGCACCTCGCAATGAACGACGCCATCCCAGTCGCCCACCGGCTTGGTGCGGAAGGTGAAGCGATGACCGGTGGCCGCGACGAAGTCGTTCGGCATCAACCATTTCGCGATCAGGTCGCTCGTGGTCAGCGTGCGCCAGATCTTGTCGGGCGAATGGGGCAGATGCTTCTCCACCACGATCGCATGCGCCTCACCCATCACTCGGTCTCCTTCAACAGTGCCTCGAGGCCGGCAATGCGCTCATGCCAGAATGCGCGGTAATGACCGAGCCAGTCGACCAGCGGCACCAGCCCTTTTGGCGCGACGCTGTAGTAGTTGTGGCGGCCGTCGCGCCGTTCGCTGACCAGCCCGGCGTCGCGCAGCGCCTTGAGATGCTGTGAGATCGCCGGCTGGGATACCCGCGAGCCCTGCACCAGGCCGGTGGCCGCCACCTCCCCCTCGCGCGCGATGCGCTCGAACACGGCCCGCCGCGTCGGGTCGGCAAGCGTCTTCATGACGGATGTCAACTGGGCTTCGACGGTCATAAGGAATGTATAAGCCAATGCTTATACATTGTCAACGGGTGGCGCCGCGGAGCCTCGCCTCACGCATCCAGCGCCTTGTAGTGGCGGAAGATGCCGTCCTCGTTGAAGGCGATGCGGCGCTCGCTGCCGAGATAGGCTGATATGTTGGGCCTGCTGGCGACGCGGTCATGCAGCGCGATGAGGCTCGGGATGTTGCGCTCGAACGCCATCATGCGCTTCGGGAACGCGTAGCGCAGGCCGGCGACGATCTGGAACAGCGACAGGTCCACATAAGTGAGCCGGCGCCCGGTGACGTAGGCGCCACCGCTTTTCGATAGGAGCTGCTCGAAATAGCCGAGGAATTTCGGCACCCGCTCGCTCCAGAACTCGGCGGTGCGCTTCCTGGCCGGCGCGCGCTGGTCCTCGTAGTACAGCGTCGGCCCCAGCGGATGATGCGTGTCATGGATCTCGACCACGAAGTCGGTCACGGTGAGCTGCAGCTGATGCACCCAGAGCTGGCCGGCTTCGGCCTTCGGCGCGAGCCCATGACGGCTGCCGAGGAACAGCAGGATGTTGGCGGTCTGGCCGATGACGCGGCGGCCCGCTCTCAGGAAGGGCGGAGCGAAGGGCGGCGTGTCGCTGACCGCCTCCATCATCGCCGTCATCGTAGCGATGCCGTCCTCGCGCGCGACGTCGCGATAGGCGGCGCCCGCCTCCTCCAGCGCGAGACGCACATATTCGCCGCGGCCCTGGATCATGGGCCAGTAGTAGAGCTCGTAACGCATCGGCCATCCTCGCAGTGATGCGCCCACACGTTCGGCTCGGACGACGTAACGGACGCGGTGTTCGTTCGCCGCGAAGCAGTATAGCAGCCTGCCACCGCCGGTGCTCGTCCGATCGACCGGGAACAGCCGCCATCGGGCTCGCGCGGGGGGGGAATTGTTGACAAGCAAAAGCGCCGCGGATTGCTCCGCGGCGCCTGATGAGGATCTCAAGTCAGGCTCAGCTGACCTGCTGGATTCCCGACAGCTGCCAATCGGCGCCGGCGTGGCGTAGGAAGGTCCAGATCTCCGTGACCTCCTGCGGCTGGTCGGAGCCCTCGACCACGCGACCCGAGGCGCGCTCGATGGTCTTGTCGGCCAAGGTGAAGCGCATCGCGACCGTGGCATAGTCGGCGCCATTCTCGCGCCAGGCTTCGGCGAGGTCACCCTGCAGCAGCTTCACGGCGCTGACCTTGTTGACCACCCCGCGGGCCTGGTTCTGCTCGAGATCGCGCTCGAAATACGAGGCCATCTCGGGCGTCGACAGCAGCCGCAGGCGGCCGACATCCTCGTTCGACCAGGCGGACTGGATCTCGCCGAGCAGCCGCTCGAACGCCTCGTAGTCGGCCGGCAGGATCTGCAGCGGCGGCGTGTTGCTGCCACCGCCGAAGCCGCCGAAACCACCAAGGCCGCTGAGGCCCGACCGCAAGCTCGGCTGGCCGTCGGTGGGCGTCGGCGCCGGGCCGGCGGCATAGGCCGGCTGGTTGCGGCGCTGCCACCAGGCCATCCCCATGCGCACCAGGAACACCACCAGCAGGACCTGGAGGATCAGGCCGATGATCGAAGCGAAGCCGCCGAGCCCGGAGAACAGCCCGCCGCCGAACAGCATGCCGAACAGGCCGGCGCCGAGGAAGCCGGCAGCGAGGCCGCCCAGCAGGCCGCCCGCGCGGCCGCCGAACAGCCCGCCACGCGCGGGCGCAGCCGTGTTGAAGCCGCCGGGCTGGCCCGGCTGGGTGATGGTGCGGTTGAACTGCGACGCCGATCCCGGCGCGGTCGCGGTCGGAGGCGGCGCGGAGAAGGTGCGCGTGCCGCGGGAGCCCGAGCTGGAGCCGCCGCCGATCCGGGCGTCGGCCGCCGAGACGGCGAGCACCGTCGGCAGCGCCAGTGAAAGGGCCACGGCCATCGCCTTGAGGAGGCCGCTTTTGCGCTGCATGAAGCTCATCTGTGTTTCCCATAACTCCCCGGAATGGGGATGCCTGTAAGATGGGCACAACCCGCGAAAAGGGAAGGCGGCACGAGGCCGCGCGGCTGCGGCGCGGGGTCGCGGGATGAACGCGCCCGGCCGGCTTGCCAAGGAATTTGCCAAGGAACTCCGGTAACCTATTGCGGCGCCATGGTTTCCTTGACCGCCGCCACGAGCTGGCTGAGCGTGAAGGGCTTCGGCAGGAACGCGAACTGCTGGTTCTCCGGCAGGCTCTTCTCGAACGCATCCTCGGCATAGCCCGAGACGAAGATGATCTTGATCTCCGGATTGCGCTCGCGCATCGCTTTGAGCAGCGTCGGCCCGTCCATCTCCGGCATCACGACGTCGGACACCACGAGATCGAGCACGCCGTCGCACTCGTCCAGCGCCTCCATCGCCTCGACGCCGTTCGACGCCTCGATCACGCTGTAGCCGCGCGAGCGCAGGCCGCGCGCGTTCAGCGCCCGCAGGCCCTCCTCGTCCTCGACCAGCAGGATGGTGCCCTGCCCGGTCAGGTCCGCGCGCGGCTTCGACGCTTCCGCGACGGCCGGCTCCTTGACGGCGCCGTTGGCCGCGTGCGGCTCGGCCTGGACCTCCGGCACGACGATGTGGCGCGGCAGGAAGATCTGGAACGAAGTCCCCTTGCCGACCTCGCTGTCGACGTAGATGAAGCCGCCGGTCTGCTTGATGATGCCGTAGACGGTCGACAGTCCGAGACCGGTGCCCTTGCCGACCTCCTTGGTCGAGAAGAACGGCTCGAAGATCTTCTCGCGGATCTCGGCCGGAATGCCGGTTCCGGTGTCACTGATCTCGATGCGGACGTAGTCGGCCACCGGCATGCCCTTGTAGGCGGCCTGCGCGACCTCGTCGGCCGAGACGTTGGCGGTGCGCACCGACAGCTTGCCGCCATCGGGCATCGCATCGCGGGCGTTGACCGCGAGATTCACGACCACCTGCTCGAACTGCGAGACGTCGACCTTGACCGGCCAAAGGTCGCGGCCGTGAACCAGGTCGAGCTTGACCTTCTCGCCGATCAGCCGACGCAACAGCATCGTCAGGTCGGACAGTGCGTCGCCGAGATCAAGCACCTGGGGCCGCAGGGTCTGGCGGCGCGAGAACGCGAGCAGCTGCCGCACCAGCGTCGCCGCGCGGGTCGCGTTCTGCTTGATCTGCATGATGTCCTGGAACGACGGGTCGGTCGGCTTGTGCGCGTTCAGCAGGAAGTCGTTGGCCATCATGATGGCCGAGAGCACGTTGTTGAAGTCGTGGGCGATGCCGCCGGCGAGCTGGCCGACCATCTCCATCTTCTGCGACTGGTTGATCTGGTTTTCCAGCGCGCGGCGCTCGGTGGTCTCGAGCAGATAGACGATCGCGGCCTCGGTCTCGCGCTCGTCCTCGTCGACGGCGGTGACGAAGAACTGGCCGAAGCGCTCCTTCGCGCCCTCCAGCATCACCTCGACCGGCGGAATGTCCGCCTGCCCTTCCGAGGCCTGGTTGATCGCGGCGATCAGCAGATGCCGGTCGCGCTGGCTGACGGTGCGGAAGATCGATTTCGCCGCGGCCACGTCGCCGCTGACGCTCTGCGCCAGCTTGGCATAGCGCGCATTGGCCCTGACCACGGCGCCGCCGCGGTCGACGGTGGCGATCGCCATCGGCGTATGGTCGAAGAAGCGCATGAAGCGCACCTCGGCGGCGCGCTCCGGATCGGAGCGCTCGTCGCGGGCGCGGCTGATGACCAGGGTGCGCGAGGCGCCCGGCTTGCCGTCGGCGCCGAAGGCGAGCTTGTGGTAGAGCCGCGCCGGCATGGTCTTGCCGCCGCGCATCTTCAGGTCGATGTCGAACACCTCGGTGCGGACCTCGCCGGGCACCGCAACGATCGAGGTCAGCAGCGACGCGCCGTCGCCGGAGACGACGTCGGCGAGCTTCAGCCCGCCCGAGCCGATCTCGGCGAGATCGTAGTCGAGCCAGTTGGCGAGCGTGGCATTGACGTAGACGAGGCTGCCTTCCGGATTGACCGAGAAGAAGCCGCACGGCGCATGGTCGAGATATTCGATCGCATGCTGCAGCTCCTGGAACACGTCCTCCTGGCGCTCGCGATCTCGGGTGATGTCGGCGATCGACCACACCGCGTAGCGGGCGTGGCGCTTGGTCTGGCCGAGCGGGCGCACGCGCATCCGCAGCCAGCGCCCCTGCGCGCCTTCGGCCGCGGTGATGCGCACCTCCTCCTGCTGCCGCTTGCCCTCGCGCGCCGCCTTGAGCAGGCGGAACACCGCTTCGGAGACATCGGGATTGCCGATGAAGACACGCTCGACGGGACGCGCCTCCTGCGCGGTCGCCGCTCCCGTCATGTTGAGATAGGCGGCGTTGGCGTAGACGACATGGCCGCGCGGATCGGTCACCGCGAGGCCATCGAAGGCGTGATCGGCGATCGCGCCCAACACCGGATCGTCGGTCGACTTGTCGGCGAAGCGGACGATGCCGGCGGCGAACGCGAACAGGTTGAACAGGCCGACGGTGGCGAGCAGCGACAGCAGGCCGAGAATATAGGGCTGCGCCTGGGCGCGGCCGATCGTCATCAGCGCGATCGCGACCGCGACGAGGCCGAACGCCACCAGCAGGATCAGCAGAATGCTGCCGCTGCGGCGCGGCCGCTCCGGCAGGCTCGCCTGATCCTGTAACCCATCGTTGTCGGAATCGGCGCTCATGGCTCGGGGACGCGACCTGTCGGCTGGGAGCCCCAGCCCGTTCGCGCGGCTCCCCCTTCCACCTGCCTGAATCGACGGGTCAAGCGCAAGCCCGTCAAGCCGATATTCCATGATTTATCCGTATTTTGCGGTCCGTCCATGGACCGAATCGATTGTCATTGCGGGCGCCCCGAGAGGTTGCGCCGCAGCCCCATCACGTAGCCGATGATCTCAGCGACGGCATGATAATGTTCCACCGGGATCTCCTCGTCGATCTCGACGGTGGCATAGAGCGCGCGCGCCAGTGGCACGTTCTCGACGATCGGGATGTCGTGCGCCTTGGCGACCTCCCGGATCTTGAAGGCGATGTTGTCGACGCCCTTGGCGACGCAGACCGGCGCCGACATGCCGCGCTCGTAGGACAGCGCGACCGAGTAGTGGGTCGGGTTGGTGATGATCACGGAGGCCTTGGGAACCGCGGCCATCATGCGCTTCTTCATGCGCTGCTGGCGGATCTGCCGGATGCGTCCCTTGACGTGCGGGTCGCCTTCCGACTGCTTGAACTCCTCCTTCATCTCCTGCACCGACATCTTCTGGCGCTCGTACCATTGCCGATACTGGAACAGGTAGTCGCCGATCGCGACCAGGGCGAGCAGCGCGACCACCGAGCCCATCAGATGCGTCGTCAGCGAGATCGTGACGCCGAGCAGCTCGCTGACGTCCATATGCAGCAGCGATTCGAGGCGCAGCCGCTCCGGCCACAGGATCATGACCATGACCGTGCCGAGCAGCACGAGCTTGAAGAGGCCCTTGGCGAAATTGGCCGCGGCCTGCTTGCCGAACAGCCGCTTGGCGCCGGCGAGCGGCGAGATCTTGCTCAGGCTCGGCTTCATCGGCTCGCCCGACCAGACCAGGCGATGCTGCATCATGTTGCCGGCGATCGCCGCCAGCATCACCATCAGGATCGGCACGCCGATCGCCGCGATCACGGCGAACGACAGGCTGCGCGCCAGCGCCAGCAGGCCGGCGCCGTCGGTGTGGATCATCCAGGAATTGGCGATCAGGTTGCGCATCGGCACCAGCACCGCGGTGCCGATCGAGCCCGAGAAGGTCGACATCACCAAGGTCGCGGAGGCGATCACGAACCAGGTGTTGAGCTCCTGGCTCTTGACGACGTCGCCGCGTTCGAGCGCCTGGTCCAGCCGTTTTTGCGTCGGGTCTTCTGTTTTGTCTTCGGAATCGGCCTCATCGGACATCGATCGGCCCCCTCACCGCGGCATCATCTCGTGCATGACGCCTTCGAAATAGCCGAGAAACGTTCCCATCATCGCGGTCAGGACCAGCGCGAAGATCAGGAAGCCGATCAGGATCGAGAGCGGCGCGCCGACGAAATAGACCTGCATCTGCGGCATCAGCCGCGCCAAGACGCCGAGCCCGATGTTGAAGACCAGGCCGAACACCAGGAACGGCGCCGATAATTGCAGACCGATCTTGAACGCCGCGGCAAACGCCTTGGTCGCCAGCGAGGCGACGTCGCCGCTCGGGATCAATTCGCCCGGCGCGAAGATCTTGTAGCTGTCGCTGAGTGCGGCGATCACCAGATGATGGCTGTCGGTCGAGAACAGCAGGGTCACGCCGAGCATGGTGAGGAAGTTGCCGATCAGGACGCCCTGCTGTCCCTGCGTCGGATCCACCGCGGTGACGAAGCCGAGTCCCATCTGCTGCGCGATCACGGAGCCCGCGACCTGCAGCGCCGACAGCGTCACCCGCGCCGTCGCGCCGAGCACGATGCCGATCACGATCTCGTGCACCATCATCACCAAGAGCGGCGACAACGCCTGCAGGTCGACCTGATAGGCCTGACGATGCAGCGGCAGCACGATCATCGTGAGCAGCAGCGCGGTCGCGAGCTTGATGCGGACGGGGATGTTGACCTCGCCGAGGCCCGGCAACAGCATCACCATGGCGCCGACGCGCGCGAAGGCCAGCATGAACACGGCGGCCAGCGCCGGAAGGAAGGATATATCGATGCGCATCGTCCGCCGTCACGGCCCTTTCGACCGCATGCTGGTGCGGCACGACGGTCTTTGAAGAGACAGCCTCCGAAGAGACAGCCTCCGACGAGGCAACCTGCGAAGAGGCAGCCTGCGAAGAGCTTGCCCGAAAGGCTGCCCGCGCGCGCCTGAAAGCGGCAGCGCCCCCCGCACTGCTCCTTACGACCGCTCGCAGCGCCCTCACGCAGGCCTGCCCTGCCGCCCCGGACATTGCCTCATCCGCCGATGATTCGCGACGAGATCCGCATCATGTGCGAATGCAGCGCATCGGCCATGAACGGCAGCGCCAGCAGCAGCGTCACGAAGATCGCGATGATCTTCGGCACGAACACCAGCGTCTGCTCCTGGATCTGCGTCAGCGCCTGGAACAGCGAGACGACCACGCCAACCACGAGGCCGACCACCATCAGCGGCGACGACACCAGCACGATGGTCCAGATCGCATCGCGCGCCACATCGAGCGTTTCAGCTCCCGTCATGTCCTGTCGTTCCTCACTGTCGATCGGCTCCGGTCCGGCACCCGCCTCATCGCGCGCGGTCGCGGCAGACGGCAAATCCCCTGGGCGCATCAGGCACGTGGCGGCCTGAAGCGTTACGAGCTGCGCCTAGATCGTCATCTTCATCACGTCTTCATAGGCCTGGATCACGCGGTCGCGCACCGACACCAGCGTCGACACCGCGACGTCGGTTTCGGCGACCGCCGTGACGACATCCATGACGTTTGCCTTGCCCGCGGCCATCGCGACCGCCTGACTGTCGGACTTGCGTCCGGCCTCCATCACGCTGCCGATCGCGTCCTTCAGCACCGCGCTGAATGACGGACCACCCTTGTCGGCGCCGTTGCCGCTACCGAGCACGTCGCGCACGCGCCCAAGGCTGCCGAAGGCACCGCTCGAGCCGCCGGTGTCGAGCACGCGCGCGGAATTCGCGTAGGCATTCGCTGCGGAGATTGGGGAGGCCATGACTTTCGTTCCTGTCCTAGGTCTTCAGAATGTCGAGCGTGCGCTGGATCATGCGGCGCGTGGCGCCGATGATGTTCAAATTCGCCTCGTAGGACCGCTGCGCATCACGCATGTCGGTCATCTCGATGAGCGGATTGACGTTGGGGTACTTGACATTGCCGGACGCGTCCGCGGCCGGGTTACTGGGGTCGTATTTGACGCGGAACGACGATTGATCGGGCACCACCTTGCCGAGTGCCACCACCTTGGCGTCGAGCGCACGATCGAGTGCCGAGGTGAATGTCGGGACCTTGCGGCGATACGGATCGCCGCCCGCCTTGGCAGCGGTCGAATCGGCATTGGCGATGTTCTCGGAAATGACGCGCATACGTCCCGCCTGCGCACGCAGGCCGGAGGTCGCGATGCTCATCGAGCGGAGGAAATCGCTGGAGTCGTTTGCCATGCTTGTCGGTCTCTGTCCTTAACCCGAGCTCAGCCCTTGCCGATCGCCGTCTTCAACAGATGCAGGCTCTTGCCGTACAACGAGGTCGCCGCGGCGTAGTCCATCTGGTTGGCGGAGACCTTCAGCATCTCCTCTTCGAGGCTCACCGCGTTGCCGGCGGGCCTCGTCTGAAATCCGACCTTGCGGTTCTGGTCGAAGCTCGCGCTCTCGCCCGACGACGGGGCGATGTGCGCGGTGCTGGTCCGGGTCAGCGACAGCGGCGCAAAGCCGCCGACCGCCTGGCCGGTTGAATCGAACTTCGGCTCAACCAGATCCTTCGGCTTGAAGTTTGGCGTATCCGAATTGGACACGTTCTCGGACAGCACGCGCTGGCGCTCCTGATGCCATTGCATCTTGGTCCGCAACGCCGACAACACGGGGAGATCGTTGATGGACATGGCGCTGCTCGGTTGTGTCCGACTACCGGACGGTTTGGGTAGGTAGAAATTGCCGTGCATATGGTTAACAGGGAGTTAAGAAAGGGTGCGATGCCCACCGGGACTATCCCGGTGTCTTGACGAATTCTTAGGAAACTGCCGGGGTCCCAGCTGACCGATGCATCATTCCGGGACGGCGCGGCTCGCCAAGAAGTCGTTTTGGCCCGGCCGATTCATGGGTTATTAAGAGGCGGAGCGGCAGTTCCTGCCGTCATGCGTTAACAGGTTGGTTCCGGTTCTGAAGCTCCGTTCGCTGCCGGCGATGCGTTGGACAGACGAAAGACTTCGAAAGGACGCGGTATTTGCCGGGGACAGAGATGCAGGCACTGACGTTCTTTTTTGCATTCGTGGCGGTGCTGGCGCTGATCGGCCTCGCCGCTTGGCTGGTCCGTCGATTCGCGGGCAATCGTCTCGGGACCAACCCGAATCGCGGCCGCATGCCCCGGCTTGCCGTGATCGATGCCGCCGCCGTCGATGGCCGCCGCCGTCTCGTGCTCGTGCGCCGTGATAACATAGAGCATCTTCTGATGATCGGCGGGCCGACCGACATCGTGGTCGAATCCAATATCGTGCGGGCCATGCCGGCGCGCGAGCAATTGCCACAGCGGCCGGGCATCAGTGCCGAGCCACCGGCGGCTCGCATCGCGCCGCTGCCGGATGCGCCGTCCTGGGCCGACAACGAGCCGAAGACCGAGGCCGCCGAGCATGCCGAGTTGCAGATGTCGGAGCCGCCGCAGCGCCCGATGCGGCCGTCGTTCATCGATGAGGTTCGCCGCACGGCGCCGACTGCCGCAGAGCGGCGTGAGCCGGCACCGGCATTTCCGCCGGAACCACCGCTCCCTCCGCGCCGTCCCGATCCCCGCCAGGACCTCCGGGCGGACGTCCGTGGAGAACCGCGCGGCGGAGACGAAGCCCGCCTGGAGCCGCGCCCCGAGCGGGTGGCCCGCGGTGAACCAGTGATGCCGCGCCCGTTGCGCCCCGCCGAGCCGCAGCGTCAGGCCGAGGCGCAGCGCCCTTCCGAGGGGCCCCGGCTGCCGCCGGTGCGGAGCGCTGAGCGCGCAGCCGAGCGCGTCGAGCGCGCGGCGGCGCCGCCGCTGCCGCCGGTGGCCCAGATGCCGCCGCCCCCGCCCCCGGCTGCCCCGCCGCCCGCAGCGGCCGATTCGAGCGCCGAAGCCAATCTGGCCGAGATGGCGCAACGGCTCGAGGCCGCGCTGCGGCGTCCATCAGCCGATCCGTCGGCTGCTCCGGCCTCGGGTCCCCCGGCGCTCCGGGCGGCCGCGCGCAACGAGCCGCCTGCGGCGCAGGCCGCGCCGGTCAAGACCAGCTTCGAGAATCTGGAGGACGAGATGGCCTCGCTGCTCGGACGTCCGAAGTCGTCTCAGTGAGATCGCTGCTTCCCCCGCGTAGAGTTGTCTTCACCGCTGTTCTGACTGCCGCCGGTTTACTGGCGGGACGTGCTGCTGCGCAGGACATCAGCATCAATCTCGGCGCCGGCGGTGGCGGCGTCACCGAACGCGCGGTCCAACTGATCGCGCTGCTCACGGTGTTGTCGATCGCGCCGTCGATCCTGATCATGATGACGTCGTTCACGCGCATCGTGGTCGTGCTGTCGCTGCTGCGCACGGCGATGGGCACAGCGACCGCGCCGCCCAACTCGGTCATCATCGCGCTTGCGATGTTCCTCACGGCATTCGTGATGGGCCCGGTGCTGCAGAAATCCTATGATGACGGCATCCGGCCCCTGGTGGAAAACCAGATCGGCGTCGAGGACGCGCTGCAGCGCGCCTCGGTGCCCCTGCGCGGCTTCATGCAGAAGAACGTGCGCGAAAAGGACCTGAAGCTGTTCATGGACCTCTCCGGCGAGCCGCCGCCGGCGACGCCCGACGACCTGTCGCTGCGCATCCTGGTGCCGGCTTTCATGATCTCCGAGCTCAAGCGCGCCTTCGAGATCGGTTTCCTGCTGTTCCTACCCTTCCTGATCATCGACCTCGTGGTCGCGTCGGTCTTGATGTCGATGGGCATGATGATGCTGCCGCCGGTCGTGGTGTCGCTGCCGTTCAAGCTGATCTTCTTCGTGCTGGTCGACGGCTGGTCGCTGGTGGCCGGCAGCCTGGTGCAGAGCTACGGCGGGTAGGTTTCACCTCTCGGTGTGAGCGAAAGCCAGTCGGTCGTGACTTTCCATTGACACGTGCCCTCGATCAGTTCGCCCGGATTGGGCTCGCGACGGGGCGCGATGTGGGAGAGCCGCGCAACTCGATGCGAGCTCGCTGTATGATGTGCCAGCCACCGCTCGAACCAAGCGCGGCCATGATCGCCGCCACAATGAGATCCGGCCATGCCGTGCCGGTGCCGAACACACCGGCTGCGGCCGCGAGTACGGCGACGTTGCCGATCGCATCGTTCCGGGAGCAGATCCAGACCGACCTCATATTCGCGTCGCCGATCCGGAAGCGGTAGAGCATGAGGGCCACGCCCGCATTGGCGACAAGGGCGAGCATGCCGACGATCCCCATCGCCTTCGCCTCCGGGAGGGTGCCGGTCATTGCGTGCCAGACAGTGGAGGCAAGGACAAGGACGCCAAGCAGGACGAGCGACCAGCCCTTCAGAAGGGCGGCGCGCGCTCGCCAGCTCAGCGCCAGTCCCGCCACTCCGAGGCTGATCGCATAGTTGGCCGTATCACCGAGGAAGTCGATCGCGTCCGCCTGCAGCGAGGCCGACCCGGCCGCCACGCCTGCTGCGATCTCCGTCAAAAACATGGCTCCGTTGATAGCCAGCGCAATCCAGAGCGCACGACGCCAGCGGGGGCTGTCCAGTTCCCTCGGAGGGGAAGAGGAACAGCAGTCGTCATGACAACCAGGCATATCGTCGCCTCTTACAAGATGATGCGACGTCCTATATGGACCCTGTAGCCACTATAGGGTCAAGCCATGTCACGACTGACCATCGGCGACCTCGCGAAGCGGACCGGCACCAAAGTCGAAACGATCCGCTATTATGAGCGGATCGGTCTGCTACCTCTTCCGGCGAGAACCGAGGGCAATTACCGAGCCTATGACAACGACCAACTGGGGCGACTGAGCTTCATCCGGCGTGCCCGCGACTTGGGCTTCTCCATCGACCAGGTTCGTGACCTGCTGGACCTCGCCGATCAGCGAGACCGCTCGTGCGACGCGGTCGACGTCATCGCCGGCCAACACCTGGCAGAGATCGAACGCAAGATCGCGGACCTCGTGGCGCTGCGCGACGAGCTTGCCGATGTCATCGGGCGCTGCAAGCACGGCACCGTTGCCGACTGCCGCATCATCGAAGCGCTTGCGCCGCGTCGCTCTGACTGAGCGAACAAGACAATGGCGTCGCAAGGCAGTCTCGACCTTTCGTCTGGACGCGCGTCGGGCGGATTGCGGACAGCATCGCGATGAGCTCGGCTTCGGCCTGGTCGGCTCATCTGGTGGCTCTCCGGCTCTGCGTGTGGCGCCGAAATCAACGGCCGGCGATCGCCTGCTTGACGCCCTGGATGCGCGGCAAGGCGCCGGTCGCTTCCGACGGGGCCTTCGCGGCATCCTTGCCGCCGTCCGGTCCTTTGCCGGTGGCATCGGGGAAGCGCGCCCGCATGTCGCGGAGGAAGCCGTCGAGCGTGTCGACACTCGCGGCCATCTTCGCGATCTGCGCGAATTCGGCGCTGGAGCCGCTCGCCGGCTTGCTGGCGACGTCGAACGCGATCTTGTCCGCCTCGCCGGTCATCAGCGGCGCATATTTCTCGCGGAAGCGGGCGAGGCCGATGGCGTCGTCGGCGAGCGCATAGCCGACCACGGCGCGCAGGATGTCGCCGCGCTCCGCCGGATTGAGCGGGCGGAAATCGCGCCAGCGATCGCCGTAGTAGAGCTCGATCTGCTCGGATGCCTCGCGCCAGCGCCGCGACGCCCAGTAGATGTCGGAGCGCAGCCGGATCGCCTCGCGGCCGCCGATGTTGCTGATGATGTCCAGCCCGAGGTCGTAACGACCGATGTCACTGTTGGCGCGCGCCTCCAAGAGCAGCCGCTGCTGGCGCAGCTCGCCCGCGAGATCGGCGATGCGGGTGGTGCGCAGCGCCTCGATGGCGCGGTCCGGCTTGCGGTTGGTGAGGTAGACCATGGCGAGACGCGCGGCGACCTGGGCGCGCGCCGCACCTTCGAGGCGGTGGTCGACCTGGTATTGCAGAAGCTCGGCGGCCTGGTCGAGCAGATCGATGCCGACCAGGCGGTCGGCGAGCTTGCGGATCATCTCGTCGCCGCGGCGGCCGATCGGAGTCAGCTCGCGAAACCCGTAGAAGATGCTGAGCGCATCGACCGGCGGAAGCTCGTCGGCCTTGCCGCTCAGGAACAACTGCGAGAACAGGCGGGAGGCTGCATCCTGGGCCTGCCGCGCCAAGTCGGAGTTGGGCATCAGGCGGGTGGCCTGGCGCGCGGCCTCGAGCGAGTCCGCGTAGCGCCCGGCCTCCTCGTAGAGCTGCGCCATCATCTGCAACGTCTGCACCTCGATGGCGTCGCCGCGCCAGATCGCCTGCAAGGTCTCCAGCTCCTTCAACGCGTCGGGCGGCTTGATCTCGCCGCGCTTCTGCAGAAGCTTGATCTCCAGCAGCTTGGCCTCCGCGGCCGCCATGCGGTCGTCGGAATTGACGGCGAAGCGATAGTCGTCGAGCGCGTCCTTCTCCTGCGCCATCGCCTCGGCGAGTCGGCCGCGCAGCACGGCGATGTCGGGCTTCATGTCCGCGGGCACGCCGATCACGTCGAGCTCGGCGCGCCGCTTCGCGGCGCCGGCGAAATCCTTGATCTCGAGCGCCGACTTCATCGCGTCAGCGATCACGACGCGCTGCAGATCGAGCGGCAGCGAGGCGATGGCGAACTCGACGTTCTTCAGCTTCTCGCGCGCGTCCGCGAACTTGCCCTGCCGGGCGAAGGCGAGGCCCTTCCACATCTGGGAGTCGAAATTGTTCCCGATCGACGGCGTGGCGAGATCCTTGAGCCCCTGGTCCGGCCGGCCCATCAGGATGCTCGCCACCGCATGGATCATCAGCATGGCGGTCTCGTCGGTGCGCGGGTCGGCGTCGGAGATCATCAGATTGGTGACACCGCGCGCCTCCGGGTACATCGCTCGCGCCATGTAGAAGCGCGCCAGCGCCAGCCGCGCCTGCGCCCGCCGCTCCGGCTCGGCGTTGGCCGCGGCCTTGATCAGGAGATCCTCGCGCGGCACGAACGGCTGGGTCTGGTTCTGCTGCCATTCGTCGATGTCGAACATCGGCCTGACAGCGGTCGGCGCCCGCTCCGGCGAGAAGCCGATCGACGACAGCGTCAGCCCGCCCGGCCGGCCCAGGATCACCTTGTCGGGCGCGATCTCGACGGCGACGTCATCCGAATTCGGACGAACCGCGATGCCGTGGATGGAATCGAGCAGCGACAGATCGACGAAATCCTGGCGCTTGATGAAGCCGCGGATCGGCGGCGGCGCCGTCACGACCAGCAGCGTGTCGCCGGCATCCGGGTCGGTCACCCGGTGCAGCATGCCGGCTCCGGGATTGGCGAGCGGCACCATCACATTGGCAAGCGCGGGATCGGTGACGTTGCGCATCACCATCAGCGGCTGCTGATTGGCCTGGCCCTTGTCGGCGAAAGACAGCATCCAGCTGCGCCCGCCGTCATCGCTGCCGAGCGAATGCATCTGCGGGCGGTTGAGCCGGATCCGGATGGCCTGCCCGTTATCGAGCGACATCCTGTTGACCTCGCCGATGATGGCGCCGCCCTTGGCGCGGATGGGCTCGACGTCGACGGGCTTGGTCGAATCGAACACCATCCATACCGTATCGCCGCGGCGGAACAGCGCCGCCGGCGTGACCTGGCCGAAGCCGAAGGTGAGCCGCAGGCCCTCACTGTCGCGCAGGGCCTCCAGGGTGGCGGCTCCATTGGCTGCCTTCTCGGCCGGCTTGGTTTCGGCAGGCTTGGTTTCGGCAGACTTGGTTTCGGCAGACTTGGTCTCGACGGGCTTGGCGGCTTCGGCTTTGCCGGCCTCCGGCTTCATCGCCTCGGGCTTCGCTGGTTCGGATTTGGCGGCTTCGGATTTGACGGCTTCGGGCGCAGCAGCTTCAGGCTTGGCGGCCTCGGGCGCGGCTTCGGCCTTCGCGGCGGCGGGCGCGGCAACAGCCGCTGCCGACGGCGCCGGCTGGGCTGCGGGCTCGGTGGCCGGCGCCGCGACCGCAGGCGCCGGCTTGGTCTCCGCCTTCATCTCCTTGGCGATGGTGTCGGAGGTCGGCGGCACGATCTCGGGCTGCGCAGCCTGCTTGGGCTTGTCGCCATTGGGTTTGCTGCCGTTGGGTTTGTCGGCCGCGGCCGCCTTGGCGCCCGGCAGCGTGTCCGAGGAGACTGCGGAGACCTTCTTGTCCGGCTGCTGATAGGCGACGTCGATGTTGTAGTTCTTCTCCTCGCGGAAGGCGCGAACGTCGACCTCGCCGACCAGGCCGAGCTCGACGACGGTCCTGCTGCCGTCGATGCGCTGGTTGATCGCGGCGACGTTCGGCGGCGCGACGAGCTTGGCGTCGGCGAGATCGAAGGACAGCGGCGCGGTGAAGAACAGCGACAGCTTCTGGTCGTTGAGCACCGAGGAGATGCCGACACCGTCGGGGATCTCGAACACGAAGCGCACGAAGGTCGGCTGCACCAGCGCGCGCACGCGGATCGGCGGCCGCTTCTTCGATTCCGCCTCGGCGCGCTGCAGCCGCAGCGCCTTCTCGGCGGCGCGCGCGCGCTCGGCGAGCTCGCGCACGACCTCGGCCGGCAGCGGCGGCGGCGGGCCGCTCCAGCTGTCGGGCAACAGGTCGATGAAGACGCGTTCGCCCGCGGTCATGGTGTTGACGCGGACCTTGCGCGACAGCGACAACCGCAGCGCCGAGCCGTCGGGGTCGCCGCGGGCCGATGAGATATAGTCGGGCGCAGCATCCACCCAGCGGTCGATCGGAACGGTGGCGGCGCGATCGAACCTGATCAGCAGAATCGAGCCGGCGGTGGTGACGTCGGCGCTGACGTCCTCGGCGAATTTCAGCACCAGCCGCGCATAGCCGTCCTGAGCCGACAGGCTCGCCTCGCCCGGCACCGGCGCAGCGCCTGCCGCGACCGTGGACAGCACCAGACCGATGACGATGGCCGACAGCAGGGCAAGGCCGGCGCGCGCCCGTGCGCGGGCCTTCGACCGCAATCCAATGGGAGTCGTGCGCGCCATGGTCACAAGCTTCCGGTTCGACATCCGCAACTTGACGGATACGCCTGCCCCGCCACGCCGGAAATCTAGGTGCCGGCGTTTAAGGGCGCATTAAACATGCGGCTCAATTGCTCTTCACAGGCACGATCTTGCCCTCGATCTTCGGCAGCTCGGCGCTGGTCTCGGGCCTGTCGGCGCCGGCCCGGCGCGCGAGCTCGACGGTGAGCCGCTCGGCGGCCTCCGGCGTCATCAGACCGAGAATGTCCGACATCTTGCGCGGGGCGATCTGCGAGGCGATCTCGATCAGCACCGACATCTCGAGCCGGTCGAACACCTTGGCGGCATCCTTCGGCTTCATGCCCTCGTACATCGTGACGATGCTCTTGAAGCGGGCGTTGTCGGCCTCGGTCTTGGCGGCCTGCGCGCCGGAAATGCGGCCCTCGATCGCCTTCATCTCCTCGGTCTTGGACTGGATGCGCTGCTCGGCGGCGCGCAACAGGCTCTCGCGGATGTCGATCTCGCGCGCGCGCGCGTCGAGCTCCTGGCGACGCGACTGCAGCCGCTCGAGGATCGCCTTCTCCGCCGGCGACACCTGCTGCTGGTTCTCCTCGGGCTTGATCACCACGCCCTCGGGCTTGGTGTCGGGAGCGGCGGGCTTGGGCGCCTCCTCCTTCTTCTCCTTCGGCGCGCCGTGCGTGGAGCCGGTGACGATGTCGTTGTCCTCGCGGCCGGGATAGCCCAGGTTCTCCTGGGCCCAGGACCGCTTGGTCGGGTGAGGGTCATAGTCGAAAACGTAGCCGCCATCGATCACGAGGCCGGCCACCTTCAGGACCGCAAGGCAGGCCACCGCGATCAGGACGACGGGAATGACGCGGATGTTACGAAACGCATTCATGCGGCAAGGCCACCAGTCCTTCGACGTTCGGAGAATGCCTGGGCCGCGGCGGCAACCGCCTTGGCACTGGAGACGCGCACCGGCTCGGTCGTGATCGCCGGCACCGGCGCAGGCGCAGGGGCCGGCTCCGGCGCGGCTTCAGGCGAGGTGATGGGTCGCGCGGCGCTGGCGATGCGCGACAGCCGGCGCACCACGCCGTCGCTCTCGGCGAGCTGCTTGCGCAACTGGTCGGACATCTGCGTCGCGGCGGCGAGCTGATTGCCGAGATTGTCGTTGACGTCGCGCACCGCGAGCTTGAGGCCGCCGATCGCCCGCTCGGCGATCTCGGTCGCGGTGATCAGCTCCGCGATCACGGCCTTGAGCGAATGCTCGTCCGCCTTCAGCCGCTTGAGCCTGGAATTCAGCAGCATGCAATAGCCGATGGTCAGCACCAATAAGACCGCCACCAGGCTTTCGATGATCAATCCGAGGGAGTGGTTCATTGGGCCTCCATCAACTTGTTCTGGCCTTCTGCGCCTTCGAACATCGCAAGCGTCGTATTCGGCTTGCGCAAATTCTTGGTGACACGGATCGCGACGCGGTCGCCGACCCGGCCCATCCGTCCTTCCGTCAGCATGGTGCTGCCGCAGCGGACCGCGACCAGCGCATCGGGACGGATGTCGAGCGGCAGGGTGTCGCCGACCTTCAGCTTCATGAGCTGCTTCAGCGGCACGTCGGCCTCGTAGAGCACGGCGTCGACGGCGATCTCGGCCTTGGCGATCTCGGTGGCGAAGTGGCCTTCCCAGACGGGATCGCGGCCGAACTTCTCACCCATGAACATCTGCAACAGCACGGGCCGGATCGGCTCGATCGTCGCGTAGGGCAGCAGCAACTCGATGTTGCCGCCGCGGTCTTCCATGTCGATCCGCAGCTTCACCAGGATCGCGGCGTTGGCGGGCCGGCTGATCGCGGCGAAACGCGGATTGGTCTCGAGCCGGTCGATGGTGAAGCGCACCGGCGACAGCGGCCGGAACGCCTGCTCGGCATCGCTCAGCACCACCTCGATCAGGCGCTTGACCAGGTTGGTCTCGATCGTCGTGTAGGGGCGACCCTCGACGCGGAGCTGGGTGTTGCCGCGGCGGCCGCCGAGCAGCACGTCGATGATCGAATAGATCAGGGTCGAGTCGACGGTGGCGAGCCCGAAATTCTCCCACTCCTCCGCCTTGAACACGCTGAGCACGGCGGGCAGCGGGATCGAGTTCATGTAGTCGCCGAAGCGCACCGAGGTGATGCGATCGAGCGAGACCTCGACGTTGTCGGAGGTGAAGTTGCGCAAGGACGTCGTCATCAGCCGCACCAGGCGGTCGAAGACGATTTCGAGCATCGGCAGACGCTCGTAGGAGACCATCGCCGAATCGATGATCGCGCGAATGCCGGAATGGTCGTCGAGACTGACCTCGCCGGCGGTGAAGCCGAGGAGATTGTCGATCTCCTCCTGCGACAGCACCCGCTCGCCGCCGTTCTTGGTGGCGCCGAAATCGCGGCTGCCGTCCTCGACCATCGCGGCCCATTGCAGGGCCATCGATTCGGTGAGTTCATTGGCTGCTGCGGCTTCCGCGGCCTCTGTGGGATCCTCCGAGTCGAGCGAGGCTTCCCATTGCGCGGCTATCGCATCCTGGTCGACTTGATCGTTGCCCGCCATGATCGTTGAGCTTCTTTGCCTTACTGGACCACGATTTCCTTGAACAACACCGCGTTGACCTGGTTGGGCGCCAGCGCGACGTTGACCCGCTTGGTGAGCTCCTCCTTGAGCCGGAACAGGCCCGCCGAGCCGTTGAGGTCGCTCGGCCGGAGCTCGCGCAAGTACGTCTGGAAGATGTCGGTGACGCGCGGCAGCGTCGGCTTGATCGACTCGACCTGCTTCTCCTCCTTCACCTCGAGCACGATCTTCACTTTCAGATATTGGACGCGGTCACCGGGATTGCCGACCAGGTTGACGAGAAGGTCCGGCACCTCGACGAAGGCCGGCGGCTTCGGCGGCGGCGCCGCCTCGGCGTGATGCTCGTCGTTCTTGTGGCTGAAGAAGAAGAAATAGGCCGCACCACCGACGCCGAGCAGCGCCAGCGCGCCGACGACCATGATGATCAGCTTGAGCTTGCTCTTCGGCGAGCCTGCTTGCTCCTCGCCTTCGCCTGCTCCGGCGTCGTTCTCGGCCATAGCTTTCGGATCCTTCCGGAAAATCGAGCCGATGCCGCCAGAAAGCTTAATGACGCGAAACCAACGCTCCCAGCGCATCTGCGCTTTGTTGAGTGAACGCTACGGTAACAATGGTTAACGGAAGCTTTCTTTTGCCGAGGCGGTGGGAAAATCTTGCCGGGCAATTATGGTTAGCGAGACGTTATTGCCGGGCGTTTCGGACGCCATCGAAACTCTAATTCATTGATAAGAATACGATTTTCATAGTGGCACGGCTTTCGCTGTACCCCTTGCGAACCCGCCGGCTTGGGAGAGCTGAACGGTTCGTTGAAGACCCGGTCGAGACCGCCTTGGGAGAGGTGCCGCGAACGGGATTCGTTAAGAGGGGAGATCGACCGGTGGAGAACGCGCTTCTCATCGGATTGTCGCGACAGATGGTGCTGGAGCGGCAACTCGACGTCGTTGCCAACAACGTCGCCAACGTCAACACCAACGGCTTCAAGGCCGATCAGCAGCTGTTCGAGGAGTATCTCTCCTCCGGCGCGCATGAAGACAATTTTCCGGGCGCCGCCCGCAGGGTGTCCTATGTCCAGGACCGCGGCACCTATCGCGACTTCTCGCAGGGCTCGATGCAGCGCACCGGCAACGCGCTCGACGTCGCCGTCACGGGCGACGGCTTCCTGACGGTGCAGACCGCGGCCGGCGAGCGCTACACCCGCGACGGCAATCTGCACATGAACAATCTCGGCCAGCTCGTCACCGCCGCCGGTGACCTGGTGCTCGGCACCGGCGGTCCGATCGTGTTTCAGCCGACCGACCACGACATCAACATCTCGCCCGACGGCACCGTGACGGTGGTCGAGGGCGTCAACCGCACCGACTCGATCCGCGGCAAGCTGCGCATCGTGAACTTCGCCGATCCGCAGGCCGCGCAGAAGCAGGGCAACAACCTCTACGCCGCCGCCGGCGGCGCCACCCCGCAGCAGGACACCAAGTCGACCGTGCAGCAGGGCTACATCGAGAAGTCGAACGTCAGCGCGGTCGGCGAGATGAGCAAGATGGTCGAAGTGATGCGCGCCTACACCCAGGTCGCCAACATGCTCCAGGTCCAGAGCGACCTGCGCAAGAACGCGATCGAGAAACTCGCCGACGTTCCGGCCTGACAGATCTTGAAGGAGACGTGACATGCAGGCGCTTCACACCGCTGCGACCGGAATGGCGGCACAGGAACTCAACGTTCAGGTGATCTCCAACAACATCGCCAACCTGCGCACCACCGGCTTCAAGAAGCAGACGGTGGCGTTCCAGGACCTGATCTACGAGCACATGCGCCGCGTCGGCGCGCAGTCGTCGGACCAGGGCACGATCCTGCCCGTCGGCATCGACATCGGCGGCGGCGTCAAGACCGTCGGCACGCCGCGCTCGATGACGCAGGGCACGCTGTCGCAGACCGGCAACGATCTCGACCTCGCGATCTCTGGCGAGGGCTTCTTCAAGGTGCTGATGCCCGACGGCACCTTCCAGTACACCCGCGACGGCACCTTCCAGATGGACAATCAGGGCCGCATCGTTACCGCCCAGGGCAACCCGGTGCAGCCGACCATCACGATCCCGCAGAACGCCTCGGGCATCACCGTCAACGCGCAGGGCCAGGTCTCGGTGACGCTGCCGGGCTCGACCACCTCGAACATCATCGGCCAGCTCCAGGTCACCCGCTTCATCAACAAGGCCGGCCTGCAGCCGGTCGGCAACAACCAGTTCACCGACACCCCCTCCTCCGGGCCGCCGCAGGACGGCGTCGCCAACCAGGACGGTCTCGGCAGCATCACCCAGGGCAGCCTGGAGCAGGCCAATGTCGACGTCGTCAGCGAGATGAGCGAGCTGATCGCCGCGCAGCGCGCCTACGAGATGAACGCCAAGGTCATCTCGGCCGCGGACCAGATGCTGCAGTCGACCACTGCGCTGTTCCGCTGAGGTTCGAAGGGAGATCACCGTCATGACCCGTACCGTCCGTCCCTTCCTGCTTGCGGCCGCCCTGCTCGCCTCGACTGCGCTATCGGCGCTGGCCGGCGAGGCCGACGACCAGATCAAGGCGCCCGTGCTGCGCTCCACCGTGAACGTCACCGGCGACATCGTTCGCGTCGGCGACCTGATCGACAATGCGGGCGTCGCGGCCAACATCGCCGTCTACCGCGCGCCCGACCTCGGCACGACCGGCGTGCTGCCGGCCGCGCAGGTGATCGCGACCCTGCGCACCCACCAGGTGATCGGCGTCGAGGTCCGCGACATCAAGGAGGTCGCGGTCACGCGGCTGGCGCGCGCCGTCGACGCCAAGGAGATCAGCACGACGGTGGCCCAGGCGCTCGATCACCGCAACGGACTTGGCGATGCCGCCAACCTCAGCATCAGCTTCGACCAGCCGGTGCAGGACCTCAAATTCGAGGCCTCGACGTCGGGCACGCTGGCGCCGACCAGCGTCCGGTTCGACCCGCGCAGCGGCCGCTTCGACATCACCTTGGAGCTCGGCCATGCCAATGGCGCGAGCCCGACCAAGCTGCGCTACACCGGCACGGCGATCGAAACCGTCGAGGCCGTGGTGCTGACCCGCAACATCGACCGCAACGAGATGATCCGCTCAGGCGACCTGCAGACCGAGCGGCGGCCGCGCGCCGAGCTCGGCGGCGGCGACCCCGCCACGCGCGAGCTCGCGGTGGGCATGCAGATGCGCCGCCCGGCGCGCGCGGGCCAGGCGCTGAAGACCACCGACCTCGCCAAGCCCGACCTCGTGCAGCGCGACCAGGCGGTCACGCTGATCTTCCAGACCGCCGGCATCTATCTCACCACGCGCGGCAAGGCGCTGGAGTCGGGCACCGAAGGCGACGTCGTCAGCGTGCTCAATCTGCAGTCCAAGCGCACCGTGACCGGTCGCGTTTCGGGTCGCGGGCAGGTCTCCGTCGACATCGCCGTCGCCAAGCCGGCGCAGACCTCCGAAGCCGACATCGCCGCACCCGTCGCCGTCGCCAGCCGCCTTCCCACCTCCGCCACCCCGAAAGCCGAGTAAGTTTCATGTCGAAGTTCAAGTTTGATGATCGGGGCGTCTCGAGCCTGCGCCGGGTCGCGCTGATCTCGGTTTCCTTCGCGGTGCTGTCGATCGCCGGCGGATGCTCCTCGATCGACCGTCTCAGCCAGATTGGCGAGCGGCCGAAGCTGACGGAGATCGACAATCCGACCACGCAGCCGGGCTACAAGCCGGTGCAGATGCCGATGCCGAAGCCTGAAACCGTGTCCTACGCGCCGAACTCGCTGTGGCGCAACGGCTCGCGCGCCTTCTTCAAGGACCAGCGCGCCCGTCAGGTCGGCGACCTCCTGACCGTCACGGTCAGCATCTCCGACAAGGCCAATTTCGCCAACGAGACCCAGCGCAGCCGCACCAACAAGGAGGATTCGGGCATCACCGACTTCATCGGCGCGAAGACGCTCGGCGTGCAGGCGCAGAAGGTGCTGCCCGGCCGCATCCTGACTGCCGACGGCACCTCGTCCTCGGACGGCAAGGGCACGATCCAGCGGTCGGAGTCCTTGACCACCAGCGTCGCCGCGGTCGTGACGCAGGTGCTGCCGAACGGCAACCTCGTCGTCGAAGGCAAGCAGGAGATCCGGGTCAACTACGAGATCCGCGAGCTGATCGTGGCCGGCATCGTGCGGCCCGAGGACATCCAGAGCGACAACACCATCGACTCCACCAAGATCGCCCAGGCCCGCATCTCCTACGGCGGCCGCGGCCAGATCTCCGACGTCCAGCAGCCGCGCTACGGCCAGCAGGTGATGGATATCCTGCTGCCGTTCTGAGGCAAACCTCAGCATCAATGACCGGGCGGAGCCCGCCCGGTCGCTCAGGAAGCCGCCCATGCGATGACCTCGCAAGGCGCAAATCGAAACGAGGACCAGGACACACGACCGAAATCCCTCCCCGCGCGAGAGGGTCGGACAAGGGATGGCCGAGCGCGATATGGGTCACGGCGCATGACCCCCGCAGCCGCCGCCCTTCTCTGAAAACGAGCTCCCACATTGCCCAATGCGAACCTAGGCGCGGCGGGTGATGTATACGCGGCCTCCGGTAGCTCCCCTGCCGGAGGCCGCGTTCGTTTTGGCTGTCACACCCGAGCTGACGGACCCCAGCTCAAGACGTTCCGGCCCTACCTCGGCTCACCCGAACGTCGCCTCGACCACACCGAGGCCGTCCAGCTCCATCCTTACCCGGTCGCCGGCCTTGAGCCAGATCGTCTTGACCAGGCTGCCGGTCAGGACGAACTGCCCGGCCTCGAGCCCGTCACCACTGGCGGCGAGATGATTGGCAAGCCAGGCCAGCGCATGGACAGGATGTCCCAGCACATCCGCGCCAGTGCCCTCGCCGACCAAGGTGCCGTTGACGATGGCACGGCCCTGCACCGCGGCCAAGTCCGCTACGGCAGCGCGTGGGAGCGCAGGGCCGAGGACACAGCCGGCAGCAAAGAAATCGTCGGCGACGAGCGTCGGCGCGCCCAGCGTCTGCCATTGCACATAACGGTCGTCGACGATCTCGATCGCCGCGTGACAGTCGCCGATCGCCTCGACGACACGATCCATGGTGAACGGCGCGTCCAACGGCAGCAGGTCGTGCTTGAGCCGCACGGCGATCTCGCATTCGACGCCCACGCGGACGAAGTCGGCCGTGCGCAGTTCGACACCTGTCTGGTGAATACCGGACGCGAACACTCCGCCGGAACAGGGATGCGGAATGCCAAGATAGTCCTGCATCACCTTGCTGGTGCAGCCGATCTTGTAGCCGGCGAAGTCACCGGCCTGTTCGGCGAGCAGCCAATGGACTTCGCGCTGGATCTCATAGCCGGCAGCTTCATCCTTCGGCTGAAGCTGAGGCGGCAGAGCCCCCAAGGGCGCCCGTTGCTTGCGGGCATCTACGATCAGTCGCGCAGCGGAAAGTATCTCGTCTGCTCCCATGGCCCTTCAACTCCCTTGGCCCGCGGTCCGAACCGGCATCGCAGGATCTATGGTGAACGGATTGTTTATAAACGAGTTTTGGGCTCCCATCTCAGCTTCATCAACAATTTGAGACGGCGCGGCCGCAGCGCAAGCGGCTCGTTCAACCGATTTCACGTTTCACGATGCCGAGTTCGAGCAGACTTTCCGCAGTGGCGACGATCGCGTCCTCGTTGGAGCGCGAACTCCAGCCGCGCAGACGCCGCGCCTTGTCGACGCCCGCCTCGCTTGGACTTCGGGCGAGGCCATGTCGGGACCAGCCGCGCAGCGTTTCGCGCGCCGGCGCTCAGCTCGCCTCCGTTGCGGCCACCGAACTCTCGCCAGGCGTCTTGAGCCAGGGCAACTCGAACTGGCAGGTCAGCCCGCTCTCGGCAAACGTCCGCTGCAGATGCCTGACCGTGCGGGTCAGCAGCCGGCTGCCGAAGCCGACCACTGGCGGCTCCGTTGCCGGCGGGCCGCCGCTTTCCTGCCAGCGAACATGCAGCGCGTCCTGCGCCAACGACCAGCTGACATCGACGTGGCCGTCGGGCGTGGTGAGCGCGCCATATTTGCTGGCGTTGCAGGCCATCTCGTGGATGACGAGAGCCAGCTGCGTCGTCAGCTCGACCGGAACCAGGATGGCGGGGCCGCTGGTGGCGAGTTGATCCGGTGTGCTGGCGAACGGCACGACCTGACTCCTGATGAGGGCGGCGAGATCGGCGCCCTGCCAGTCGTTCTCGGCAAGGCTCGTGTGCGCCGTCGCCAGCGCATGCAGGCGCGACGTGAAATCGCGGACCTTGGCGTCGTGCCGCGGCAGCAGCTGATGCGCCAGCGATTGCACCACGGCAAGGCTGTTCTTGACGCGATGTGCCAGCTCATGCACGAGCAGCTCGCGCTTGCGGTCGGCTTCCTTCGCGGCCGTGACGTCGATGTTGACGCCGATCATGTACGGATCGCCGCCGCCCTCGCCGCCCAACATGCGGGCGCGCGCCTCGATCCAGCGGATCGAGCCGTCGGGCAGCGGCACCCGCCATTCCGAATCGAGCTCCCCGGTTGTCAGCGCCTGCTTGTTGTCCCGGTCGGCACGCGCCTGGTCCTCGGGATGCACCAGCGCCAGCCAGGCGTCATAGGTCCCGGGGAACGTGCCCGGCGCAAGTCCATAGAGCTCTTCGATCTCATCGGACCAGTGGCTGGCGCCGGATCTGCCGTCCCAGGTAAAGGTGCCAAGCCGTCCGTATTTCGCGGCGAGTTTGAGCTGCCCGGCCGTGCGCGACGCATCGTCCCTGGCTTGGGCGAGCATCCCGAAATTCTCCTGGATGACGCGTGCACTCTCCGCCTGCGCCTTTTCGGCCGCAGCTAGTCGGGCGTTGAGCGCCCGGACCTCCGGGGGATCGGAGGGCGCGGCCTCGCCGGGGATGGCGCGCTTGACGGCGATGCTTTCGAGCGGCCGGGCGATGCTTCGGCCGATGCCGGCCGCCAGCAGCAGCGCCAGGGCACAGATCGTCGTCGCCACGATGGTTGCGGTCTGGACCGTCGAGGAGATCGCCTGGGCGAAAGCCGCCTGCTTGATGCCGACCCCGACAGTCCAGTCGCTCAGTTGGGGACGCGCATTGGCGTTGATGATCCGATCGCCCTCGATCGACGGAAACTCCGCGATCCCCTCAGCCTTGGCAGTCGCCCGCCATCCGGCCGACGCCGGCTGCCCGGTCGAGGTCGCGTTCTTCGGGATGCGCGAAATGTAGCGGCCCTGGCCGTCCATGATGCCGACCAGCCAGTCGGCCGGCAGCTGCTGCTGGGCCAGCAGCCGGGTGTAGTTCGCGGCTGGCATGGCAATCGAAAGGCAGCGGAACGGCTTGCCGTCCCTGAAGACGGGGACATCGACGGTCGCCACCCACGCGCCGGAATTGGGACCGGTGAAGATGTCGGAGATCGACGGCCTTCCGGACTGAAAAGCGCGCTCCTGCGAGCCCCAGCCTTCGGGCGCGCGCTCGCCGAGCGGCTTACCCGGCGTCGCCCCGGTGTTGAGCAGGATGCGGCCGCTCGCGTCCGACACGATGATCCAGCCTTCGCCGCTGACCGCACCGACGCGGCGCGCCTCCGCCTCGAAGTTGCTGAGATCGGCGGCACTGAGATCCGGAGACTTGCCCAGCACCTCGGCGAGCGCGATGTAACGCCGCAATTCGGCGTCGACGGCACCGGAGATCGTCTGCGCGGCATAGGACAGGCCGCGCCGGATCGAGGCGTCGGCGGATTGCGCCATCGATACGATGACATAGGCGATCAGCCCGACGCAGGGCAGGAACAGAATGCCGGCCAGGAGAAGGAGGCGCCCCTTGATGCTCAAGGCGCCATAGGAACGCTGCATCGTTGCCAGCGCGCCCCTGGCTATGTCCGGCTCGCCCATGATTCCCCGCGGCGTTCCGAGATGGAACCGCCGATAATTCAGCAGACGCGAAAAAGTTCCGGACGCTTGGAAAACCAACAGCGCGCGCGGTCGTGCCGGCATTGCCGGCCCGCAGACCGCTCAGGTGACGAGACACTCGACCTCGCGCACACCGGCGCCGTCTCAGCAACAGACGCTGCGGCCGCACCCGGCAAGCGGCCGCAATCCCCGCTCGTTCAGGTCAATGTCGCGACCTACTCGTCGCGATAGACCTTTTCACGCTTCTCGTGGCGTTCCTGCGCCTCCACCGACAGCGTCGCAATGGGACGGGCCTCGAGCCGCTTCAGCGAAATCGGCTCGCCGGTCTCCTCGCAATAACCGTAGGTGTTGTCCTCGATGCGCTGGAGCGCCGCGTCGATCTTGGAGATCAGCTTGCGCTGGCGGTCACGGGCGCGAAGCTCGATCGCCCGATCGGTCTCCGACGACGCGCGGTCGGCGAGGTCCGGATGGTTCACGTTCTCCTCCTGCAGAGCCTGCAGGGTGAGCTTCGATTCGCGCAGGATCTCCTCCTTCCATGCCAGCAGCTTGGCGCGGAAATAGTCGCGCTGGCGTTCGTTCATGAAAGGCTCTTTTTCGGAAGGTTTGTAGTTCTTCAACTTTTCCAAGGTCAGCCCATCTGTACGTGCTGGCGCCGGTTTCGGCACCGGCGGACGGAATACGCCCGTTCGCGGCCGCGTTATATAGCGGCCTCATGTGACAGACAATATTTCCATCGGCACGGGCGCCCCGCCGTTCGGGCCGTTGCACAGGCAAATTCGGCCCCAGCCGGCGGGACGCCGTGGACGGCGTCAGTAACCGACCGTGAAACGGGCCCGCCGGTGGGCTGGACGCTCGATTTCGTCGGCCATCGCGACCGCGAAGTCCTCGAAGGTGACGAAGCTCTTGCCGTCGGCATCGACCAGCAGCTGATCCGTTCCGAGCCGGAACTTGCCCGTCCGGGGGCCGAAATCGATCATCGCAGAGGGCGACAGGAAGGTCCAATCGAGCTCCTTCTCCTGGCGCAGGCGGTCGAGGAACGCGGCGCCCTTCTCCGCTTCGGCCTTGTAGGCGGCCGGAAAGCCGGGCGTCGTCACCAGCCGCACACCCGGCGCGACCTCGAGCGAGCCGGCGCCGCCGACCACGAGGTAACGCGATACGCCGGAGTCCTTGGCCGCCCCGATCAGGGTCTCGACATCGCTGGCCGAGAAATGGATCGCGCTGATCGCGACGTCATGGCCGGCCCAGAGTTTCGCCAGCGCGGCGCGGTCGTTGGCGTCCCCCCGCACCGCCGTGACGTTGGCGTGCTTCTCGATCTTGTCCGGGTTGCGGGCAATGCCGGTGACCTGGTGGCCGCGGCTGGCCAGCTCGGCGGTGATGCGGGACCCGGCACGGCCGGAGGCGCCGGCGACGGCGATCTTCATGGGGAAACTCCTATGTTCGAGATCACGAGGTCGGATCCGAGGTCTGGACGAAGCCGCCTCGGTATCCGATAGTGACTAGATAGCGGAACGAATGCTGGTGTTAAGAGCGCACTTTAAGATCACCTGGTCACGCCGGAGTAACCGATGAGAGCCGCGAACGTCTATTCGGCCGACTGCCCAACGCGACAGATCCTGGATCGCGTCGGCGACAAATGGGCCGTGCTGATCCTGATCCTGCTGCGCAACGAACCCTTGCGCTTCAATCAGTTGCGGCGGTCGATCGAAGGGATTTCGCAGAAGATGCTGTCCCAGGTGCTGAAGAGCCTGGAGCGCGACGGCCTGGTGCGGCGGCGCGCGATCGCGACCGTCCCGGTCACCGTCGAATATTCGATCACGCCGCTCGGGCTGACGCTCGCCGCCGCGGTCGATCCGCTGCGCGACTGGGCCGAGCGTCATCTCAAGGAGGTCACCGCCGCGCAGCGCCGCTACGACGCGCAGCAGCCGTCGAAGGCGGCTTGAAACGCGCGATGCGTCTCAGCCCCGCCCGGCCTTGGCGAGCTCGACCTCGACGCGCAGCTCGATCTCGGAGAGGATCGCATCCAGTCCCGGGTCGCCCGAGGTCTGCTTCAGGTCGGCCGCGGCATCGCGAAGCCGCAGCGCCATCGCAGTGTCGAGCTTGCCGGACAGCAGCGTCAGCTTGAGATCATCGAGCACGTCGAGCGCGCGCTTGCCGCGCTGGACCGAGCGCTTGCGGCGCTCCGCCGGCTCCTCCTCGATGCCCTGCAGCGCCAGCAGCGCATCGATGTTCGCCGTCTGCTTCGGCGCGAGGGTCGCGCGCGTGTCCTGCGTGGTGCCGACGTCAGGCAGCTTGAAGCCGCTGGACGAGGTCTTCCGCGTGGAGCTGGTCGACGAGCCCAGGGTCGTGCCGTTCGGTCCGTAGATGCGCATCGATGGCTCCCGCAAGCTTCGCGTGTCGAGCGGGAGATTGGCTCCGCCGTGGTTAACGGTGCGTAAACGGCCCGGCAAATTCTGCCGGGGCGGCAGCTTCGTTCCCCCGGAGTAACCCTGGACCGCGACAAAGCTTCGAGTCGATTTCACACTCTTTCAATGAGTTAGCCCGGAGCATCGCTGTGGCACGGCCCTCGCATAGTTAATGCCGATCATGCGGTCATGGGAGTGGCCGAGTGATCACTTGAAGAGTTCGAGGGGAGCATAGGATGCGACGCGTCCGAACTACGCGCCTGTTTCAGGTCGCCTGCGCCGCGGTGCTGGCGCTGGCATCTACCGTCATGTCTGCGAATGCGACCTCGCGGATCAAGGATCTCGCCAATATCGAGGGCGTGCGCCAGAACCAGCTGATCGGCTACGGCCTCGTGGTCGGCCTCAACGGCACCGGCGATACGCTGAACAACATTCCGTTCACCAAGCAGTCGCTGCAGGCGATGCTCGAGCGCATGGGCGTCAACATCCGCGGCGCCACCATCCGCACCGGCAACGTCGCCGCTGTCATGGTCACCGGAAACCTGCCGCCATTCGCCACGCAAGGCACGCGCATGGACGTGACGGTCTCCGCGCTCGGCGACGCCAAGAACCTGCAGGGCGGCACCCTGCTCGTCACCCCGCTGCTCGGCGCCGACGGCAACGTCTATGCGGTGGCGCAGGGCTCGCTCGCGATCTCCGGTTTCCAGGCCGAGGGCGAGGCCGCCAAGATCGTGCGCGGCGTGCCGACGGTCGGCCGCATCGCCAACGGCGCCATCATCGAGCGCGAGATCGAGTTCGCGCTGAACCGGCTGCCGAACGTGCGGCTTGCGCTGCGCAACGCCGACTTCACCACCGCCAAGCGCATCGCGGCCGCGGTCAATGATTTCCTCGGCGTCAAGACTGCCGAGCCGATCGATCCGTCGACGGTGCAGCTGAGCATCCCGCCGGAGTTCAAGGGCAACGTCGTCGCCCTGCTGACCGAGATCGAGCAGCTGCAGGTCGACCCGGATCTCGCCGCCAAGATCGTCATCGACGAGCGCTCCGGCATCATCGTGATGGGTCGCGACGTGCGTGTGGCGACCGTCGCCGTGGCCCAGGGCAACCTCACCGTCACGATCTCCGAAAGTCCGCAGGTCAGCCAGCCCAATCCGCTGTCGCGCGGCCGCACCGTGGTCACGCCGCGCACCAGCGTCGGCGTCACCGAGGAAGGCAAGAAGTTCGCGGTCGTCAGGGACGGCGTGTCATTGCAGCAACTGGTCGACGGCCTCAACGGCCTCGGCATCGGCCCCCGCGACCTGATCAGCATCCTGCAGGCCATCAAGGCGGCCGGCGCGATCGAAGCCGACATCGAGGTGATGTGATGGCGACGTCCTTCATCGACTCCTATCATGGCCGCGTCGCTCTCAGCATGCCGACGGCCGCGGCCGTCACCGCGCCGCGCACCGATCTCGATCTCGCGGCGGCTCTGACCAAGGTCTCGCCCAAGGCACAGGCCAGGGCCAAGGCGACGGCAACCGACTTCGAAGCCATGTTCCTCAACAGCATGTTCTCGCAGATGACCAGCGGCGTGAAGGGCGAAGGTCCGTTCGGCGACACGCCGGGCACCGGCGTCTGGCGCTCGATGCTGACGGAGCAATATTCCAAGAACTTCGCCAAGGCCGGCGGCGTCGGCATCTCAAACGACGTCTTCCGCACTCTCATCCTGCAACAGGCCGGCAGCAGCTCCGGCGCCAACGGCAAAGCGTAGATGTTCGCGTGACGAGCGCGTGGGCGGCAAACGCTCACGCCGAAGGGAGTTATGAAATGACCGCACAGGGACAAGCGAAGAAGACGACCTACACGGCCGCCACCAGCGCCGCAGAGGCACGCGCGCTCGCCGACGAGATGGTGAGCGTCATGAGCGAGCTGATCGCGGTCATCGAGCAGGAGACCGAACTGGTCCGCGCCGGCAAGCTGCGCGAAGGCATGGCGTTCGGCCCCAAGAAGACCGAGCTGTCCCGCCACTACGTCACGACCGTGGGCCGCCTCAAGGCGAGCCAGAATTTCATGAAGCAGACCGCGCCGGAGCTGCTCGCCACCCTGCATCGCCACCACGACACCTTTCGCGCCATGCTGCAGGTGAACCTGACCGTGCTGGCGACGGCGCACGCGATCTCGGAAAAGATCGTGCGCGGCGTCAATGCCGAGGTTCAGCGCAAGAACATCCCCAGCACCTATACCGCCGGCGGCCGCCGCGCCGCCCCGGGCGCACGGCACCTCACCCCGCTCGCCGTCAGCCGAACGCTCTGAGCCTCACCGCCAGCCCCCATCTGCATCGCAGCGCCGCGCCGCGCCGCCTCGAGGGCCGCGCGGCCGCCGCCGTTTAACGCTCGGATAAGCTTAAAAGGCCGGCGCGAATCACAACGCGGTGTTCATCCTATTTCCTAACATAACGTTGATTGGTCATCGGCATAGTTGCAAGCGGGATGGGTTGGGAATTGACTCGATGGCCATGAGGAGGCTGCCATGAGTTCCGATTTCAGCGTAAGACCGGTAGGGACGCCTGCGTCCGTTCCGATAATTCCGCCGTCGAGCCAGGCGGTGGTGAGCGCTGTTCCGACGGACCTTCCTCCCAGCCAGACCGTGACCGCGGCCGAGCCCGGCGTCCCCGTGCGCAACGACATCCCGGTCAACATCGCAAACGATCTGTCCGTATCACGCCAAGCCTATTACGATCGCGCCGCTGCCGCTCTGGTGTTCCAGGTGGTCAACCGCAAGACCGACCAGGTCGTGACCCAATATCCAGATGAGGCCGTGCTGCGCCGCCGGGCCTACTTCAACACGCTCGACCTGCAGAAGGATATGCAGAGGGCGGACGTGCCGCGCGTCGTGGCGACCGATCGCACTGCCTGAGCCCCCGCGGAACCGGGCCGCTTCATTCCGCCGCCCGCACGCCGCCCCACCGGGCGGCATTGCCGTATCGAGCCGCGCAGCTTTGGCGGATCAACGGCTCCGTATCGCGTAGGCGGTGTCGAGATAGGTCCGGCCCGAGGCGGCGTCGGCAACCACGTTCTTGATCTGGGCCTTGCCGTTGCCGGTCGGCGTGAACTTCGTATCGCCGATCCTGAACGCATGAGACCGGGAACGACTTCCCGTTGGCATGTCTTCCGCTCCAGCCGCCCGATATAGAGCGTCGGATAGACGGCCACGTATCTGCTGTTGCTTCGCGCCGTACTGCGCAGGTTCGACTTGTAGGACGCAGACAGGATGCTGGCGATATCGGTCACGACGACGCGCCTCCCGCCCTGCCCCCGACGGTCAGCTCCGCCCGGACAACCCCGCGGCGATGTGGCAGTTGATGTCGATCAGCGACTTGAGCTTCGCCGGATCCGGGTCCATCTGCATCTCGATCGTCTGCTTCATCACGAACACGCCGATATTTGCGATGTTCTGGCGGATGTCGAGCGGATTCGGATTGTCGTCCGCCTCCATCGCGCTCATGAAGATCGTCCACAAGCGACGATTGAAGAGCAGAGCCTTGTACATGTTGCGATCAGGGCCGTTCCAATTGGCCTGGACTTCCTGCAGCTGCCGTGCCGCTTTCAAAAGAGCCTGAGCTTCGATCTCCCGTGGTGATGCCGTCGTCTGCGACGTGCGGGCATAGGCTTGAGCGGCATATGACATCAACTACTCCGGACTGACGCAGGGACACGACCAAACTGCTCAGGTTTTGTACTTTGTGTGCCTTTAAAATATGGTTAGCGGCCGTTAGCGGAATTTGTTTCGTAGCGTCACGGAGCACCGGAAATCGCTTTGTTTGGTGCACCTCTTAATTTCTTGCGAACGCGGTGATTCAAAATGTCCGGACGAAGCTCGTACGTTGTTCATCCCGCCCGAGCGGCGCGAACTACACGAACAACGGCGTTCTCACAGAGCTGACTCACTGCCCCGACATCGAACGGAGACCAGTGCCGGCACGCTCGGCATAGCCTAACGCAGAAGCGGCGGGCATGGCCCGCCGCTTCGATGAGATATTATTCCGGTACGTTCGCGCGTCAGCGCAGCAGCTGCAGCACGCTCGCCTGCGACTGATTGGCCAGCGCGAGCGCGGAGACCGCGATCGACTGGCGCGTCGACAGCGCCTGGCTGTTGGCCGCCTCCTCGTTGGTGTCGGCCAAGGTCAAGTTCGACGAGCCGGTCTGCAGCACGTTGATCAGGTTCTTGTTGAAGTCCTGACGGATCTGCACGATCGAGAGGTTCGAACCGAGCGACGACGCTTCAGAGCGGATCGCGGTCGATGCACTGTTCAAGGTCGTGAGCACCTTGTTGGCCGAGTTGCTGTCGAGGAAGTCGCTTCCGACCACCAGCGCCGACAGGCCGAGACCGGTGCTGTTGAAGGTCACGCCGGTGATGTTCAGCGTGGACCGTCCGGTCTCGTTGAACACCAACTTGAGCGTGTCGCCGTTGAGCAGGTTGATGCCGTTGAACGAGGCGTCTTGCGCCGTGGTGTTGATCTGCGCCAGGACGTTGTTGTACTGCGCGATCAGGCCGGCACGCGTCGTCTGAGAGTTGGTGTCGGCCACCGGGGTCGAGGCCGTCACGCCGTTGAAGGCCATGCTGGCCGCGGTCGAAGAGCCGGCGACCGCGCCGATCGTCGACGATGCCGCTTCGTTGGTGGTGAGGATCGTAAGCTGGCCCGTCGTGCTCAGGCTGGCCTGCAGGTTGTTGGCCGCGAGCGCCGTATTGAGCTGTGCCAGCGTCGAGATCTGCGAAGCACCTGTGCCGAACGTTATGTTCGTTGCGACGCCGCCCCCTGTCGAGGCAATTGTCAGCGTCTGTCCTGTCAAGGCTGGCGGATTTCGTGTGGTCGTGCCGGCGGTCAATCCGAGCTTGGCCAGGGCCGTGCCCGATACTGTCAGATCCTGCGCCGTGCCTGTCGCCAGCTGGATCTTGCCCGCTGCCACCGTGGACGGCGTTGCGGTGGCTCCGGTTACCGAATCGATGGCAGCCAGGAGGTTGCTGACGGTGTCGCCGACGCCGATATTGGTACCGGCCGAGACCGAGCCGGCCACGAAGGTGAACACGACACCGTTGACCACGAGCGTATCGCCGGTGGTGACGCTGCTCGCCAGGTCGTTCGAGGTCGAGCTCGCCGTACCCGACAGCCTGGTGGATCCGGTGATCGCAACGGCCGAGCTGAGGTTGTCGTTGTTGACCGTGCTGCCGGTCACGAAATTGTTTGAGGAGCTGCCGAGCAGGTTGTTCGCCGTCGCCCCTGAGATGACCGCGGAGGTCACGCTCGACTTGGTGGTGTATCCCGTCGGCGCCTGAAGCACTTGGCTTGCGATCGATTTGGCGCTGTCGACAAGCTTCTGAAGTGAGGTGAGACCGGTATTCGCAGCCTGGAGAACCTGGACACCGTTGCCGATGCTGTCGAGCAGATTCGCAATGTCGCTCGCGCGGTTGTTGAGCGATTGCGAGGTGAAGAATTCGGTGGGGTTATCGAGCGCCGTGTTGACCTTGTTGCCGGTGGCCAGGTTGTTTTGAGTCGTGGCCAGCAGCGATGCGGTGTTTTGCAGCGCCAGCAGGTTTTGGCGAACCGAAGCCGAGAGAACGATACCGGACATGTGTGTGAAACCTTCCTAGTTATTCACCAGGGGGTTCTAGTCCACCCACTTTTAAAACATGGTTAATGGCACTTTAAATTTCTTGCTTAACGACTGGTTGCGATCCTTGGCTCCACTCGCGTCCGGTTCCAGACCAGTATTGATACGGGCCGGACGGCCAAACCAGGCGAAAAAAAGCGGCGGGGTTTCCCCCGCCGCCCTGGTCGTCGAGATGCGATGCTTGTGGATCAGCGCAGCAGCTGCAGCACGCTCGCCTGCGACTGGTTGGCGAGCGACAGCGCGGACACCGCGATCGACTGGCGGGTCGACAGCGCCTGGCTGTTGGCCGCTTCCTCGTTGGTGTCGGCCAGCGTCAGGTTCGACGAGCCGGTCTGCAGCACGTTGATCAGGTTCTTGTTGAAGTCCTGACGGATCTGCACCACCGACAGGTTCGAACCCAGCGTGGAGGCTTCCGACCGCAGCGTCGAGCTCGCCGAGTTCAACAGGGTGATCACCTTGTTCGCCGAGTTGTTGTCGAGGAAGTCGGTGCCCGAGGTGAGGTTCGACAGGCCAAGACCGCCAGTGTTGAAGGTCACACCGGTGATCGAGAGCGTCGACTTGCCGTTCTCGTTGAAGGTCAGCTTCAGCGTATCGCCGTTCAGCAGGTTGACACCGTTGAACGAGGCGTCGGCCGCGGTCGTGTTGATCTGCGCCAGCACGTTGTTGTACTGCGAGACCAGGCTCGCGCGCTGCGTCTGCGCGGTCGCATCCGCCACCGGAGCCGCCGCCGTCAGACCGTTGAAGGCCTGGCTGGATGCAGCCGACGTACCGCCGATCGCGCCGATCGTGGCCGAAGCCGCGTCGTTGGTCGTGGTGATCGAGATCTTGCCGGTGGTATCGATCGAGGCTTGCAGGTTGTTCGCCGCGAGCTTGGTGTTGAGATCGTTCAGCGACTTGACCTGCCCTGTCCCTAGACCGAACGTGACACTCGTCGCCGTGCCACCTCCTGTGGCGCCGATCGTCAAGGTCTGACCTGACAAGCCGTCGCCGACAGCAGTCAGCCCGAGCTTGCCCAAGGTGCCGGTGCTGCCCGAGAGCGTCAATCCCGCCGCCGGCGGCGTCAAGGTGATCGCACCCGCCGTGATCGACGCGGTGACGCCGGTCTGGGTCTGGATCGCCGACAGCAGGTTGCTGACGCTGTCGCCGATGCCGATGTTGGTGCCCGTCGAGGACGTGCCGGTGATGAAGGTGAAGGTGGTGCCGTTGACGACCAGCGTCTCACCGGAGGTGATGCCGGAGGCGAGGTTGTTCGACGCGGTGCCCGCCGTGCCCGACAGCTTGGTCGAGCCGGTGATCGCCACCGCGCTCGAGGTATTGTCGTTGTTCACGACCGAGCCGGTCACAGCTGTCGAGCTGGAGCCGAGCAGGTCGGTGGCGGTCGCCCCGGTCAGAGCCGCCGAGGTCACGCTGGACTTGGTCGAGTAGCCCACGGAGCTCTGCAGCACCTGGTTGGCGATCGACTTGGCGCTGTCGACGAGCTTCTGCAACGAGGTGATGCCGGTGTTGGCGGCCTGCAGCACCTGCACGCCGTTGCCGATACCGTCGAGCAGATTGGAGATGTCGGAAGCGCGGTTGTCGAGACCCTGGGCGGTGAAGAAGTTGGTCGGATTGTCGAGCGCCGAGTTGACCTTCTTGCCCGTGGAGAGATTGTTCTGGGTGGTGGCGAGGAGCTGAGCCGTCGACTGAAGCGAGAGCAGATTCTGACGCACCGACGCCGAGAGAACAATACCTGACATTTTCATACCCTTCTGGTGTGAAACAAACGGCCCGATCCATTCAGGATCAAGGCGAAGCCCGTCGGTGACTGCACCACCGGGCGACGGGCGTTAAGGTAAATGCGAGCGGCTAACAAACAGTGAAGTCACGACCGCTCGCGGTCCCCGATGCGTGGCATCGGCACGGCCGCGCATCGGCGATTCGCCGCGGATCACCTTGAAAACACCGCATATTCGCCAGGTGGGCGCGGCCGTTTACCGTCCGTTAACCATGATCGGAAAGGATTGCTGCGCACCGACCGATCGAGCGCGCAGACTCCCCGCGCGATCTAGACTGGCAGCTGGACCCGTCATCGGCCTCGACGCAGCAGGTTCGGCGCCACGCCGATTGCGGCAACGGAGAATGAGAATGGCCCTGAAAGTCGAACTGAAGCCGCATGAGCGCATCATCATCGGCTCCTGCGTGATCACCAACACCGATCAGCGCGCGCGCCTCCTGATCGACGGCGAGAACATTCCGATCCTGCGCGAGAAGGACATCCTGACGCCGGAGACGGCCGACACGCCGGCCAAGCTCGTCTATCTTGCGGTCCAGCTGATGTACATCTCGCCGGGGGCAGACGCGGATCACGGCACCTATTTCAACCTGCTGCGCGACATCATCACCACGGTGCCGAGCGCCTGGCCGATCATCGAGGCGATCAACGGTCATATCCTCAACGGCGATCTCTACCAGGCGCTGAAGGAAGCCAAGAAGCTCGTCGCCTACGAGAAGAAGCTGATCGAGCAGGCTGAAGCCGAACAGCAGGACAAGCCGGTGAGCTCGGCTGCCTGAGCTTTCGCCTCCTCACCCGACATCGAAGGGCCCGGCTCGCCAGTCGCGAGGCCGGGCTTTCCTATTTTTGCGCGCTCGCCAAGCTACGCCGCAGCAATGTCGGACCTTTCCTCCGATAAAAAGGCGGCGGGGTTTCCCCCGCCGCCCTGGTCGTCGAGATGCGATGCTTGCGGATCAGCGCAGCAGCTGCAGCACGCTCGCCTGCGACTGGTTGGCGAGCGACAGCGCGGACACCGCGATCGACTGGCGGGTCGACAGCGCCTGGCTGTTGGCCGCTTCCTCGTTGGTGTCGGCCAGCGTCAGGTTCGACGAGCCGGTCTGCAGCACGTTGATCAGGTTCTTGTTGAAGTCCTGACGAACCTGCACCACCGACAGGTTCGAACCCAGCGTCGAGGCCTCGTTGCGCAGCGTGGAGCTGGCGGTGGTGAGCACGCCGATGACCTTGTTCGCCGAGTTGTTGTCGAGGAAGTCGGTGCCCGAGGTCAGGGTCGTCAGCCCGAGCCCCGCGGAGTTGAAGGTCACGCCGGTGATCGACAGCGTCGACTTGCCGTTTTCGTTGAAGGTCAGCTTCAGCGTATCGCCGTTCAGCAGGTTGACACCGTTGAACGACGCATCGCTCGCGGTCGTATTGATCTGCGCCAGCACGTTGTTGTACTGCGAGACCAGGCTCGCGCGCTGCGTCTGCGCGGTCACATCCGCCACCGGAGCCGCCGCCGTCAGACCGTTGAAGGCCTGGCTGGATGCAGCCGACGTACCGCCGATCGCGCCGATCGTGGCGGACGCCGCGTCGTTGGTCGTGCTGAGGGTGATCTTGCCGGTCGACGAATCGATCGAGGCCTGCAGGTTGTTGGCTGCGAGCTTCGCGTTGAGATCGTTCAGCGACTTGACCTGTCCTGTCCCTAGACCGAACG
>NZ_JBNPTI010000011.1:225000-226172 GCF_051167575.1 Bradyrhizobium sp. HKCCYLS3070 | reverse complement strand
AACCCTTCGCAAATCTCAAAAAGCCGTCTCAGTTCGGATTGGGCTCTGCAACTCGAGCCCATGAAGTTGGAATCGCTAGTAATCGTGGATCAGCACGCCACGGTGAATACGTTCCCGGGCCTTGTACACACCGCCCGTCACACCATGGGAGTTGGCTTTACCTGAAGGCGGTGCGCTAACCAGCAATGGAGGCAGCCGACCACGGTAGGGTCAGCGACTGGGGTGAAGTCGTAACAAGGTAGCCGTAGGGGAACCTGCGGCTGGATCACCTCCTTTCTAAGGATGGCTCTTCAGCATGATCTTCGGATCGATCGACCTTCGGGTTGATCAGCTATCGAGCTGTTTTAGAAACATCAGGGGCCACCGAGACCGCCAGGTCTTGCGTGAGCTCCATTGGCGGGATTTCGCCGTCTTCGTTTCTCTTTCTTCGCGGACGAACACGCTGCCTGGGGCTGCGCGGTTGCTGCATTTGCCCTCGCGGGCAGGGTGGCGACGAGCTTCGAGCGTTAGGGCTTGTAGCTCAGTTGGTTAGAGCGCGCGCTTGATAAGCGTGAGGTCGGAAGTTCAAGTCTTCCCAGGCCCACCAGCCTTCGCGCCTGCCGGCGCTACGGCTCGGCAAGCCAGAAGATGCGCGAAGGCTGTCGCGCCGTAGCCCAATTGGGCGAAGGCGGACTGGTCAACGCGAGCTTCGGCTGATTATCGTCTCGACGATCGCGCTCATTGCATTCGTCTTTCCGGTTATGGGGCCTTAGCTCAGCTGGGAGAGCGCGTGCTTTGCAAGCATGAGGTCGTCGGTTCGATCCCGACAGGCTCCACCAGCCTTCGCGCCATCCGGCGCTTCGGCTCGGCAAGCCATCTGATCGCGAAGGCTGTCGCGCCGGAGCTCGTAAGAGCGGAGGCGGACTTTGCGCCTGACCGACACACAATTCGTCCGCGAGACAACACTTCGCATCTTCTGGTCCTCACCGGGATTACAGAAGGCTGCGTGTTATCTGACATCGTGAAGAGGAGATCGATCCGAGTTGGGTCGTGCAATGGAGCGTCACCGCGCAAGCGGTCCGCGTTTCGACTTTGCACCGACACTTCACTATCTCCGGGTCATTTCGGCGCAGGCTGGAAGCTGTGAAGCATCCTGTCTGTTGTAAATGACTCTGTTGGCGACGCTTGACCGC
>NZ_JBNPTI010000011.1:0-220000 GCF_051167575.1 Bradyrhizobium sp. HKCCYLS3070 | reverse complement strand
GTCGCCATAGGCCAGTGAATAGACAACGCCCGCCTTGCGCGCCTCTTCCGCGAGAAGCGGCCCGGCCAGCACGTCGGCCTCGACATTGACCATCACGATGTGCTTGCCAGCCTTGATCGCGGCGCGCGCGTGGCGGATGCCGGCAGCAGGGTTGCCGGTCGCTTCGACAACGACGTCAATGCCGTCACCCGTCGCCTTCGAACCGTCGGGGCTGAAATTCGTGCGCGCGATCAGCTCGGCGCTCCAGCCGACCGTCCGGCAAGCGTCGCGGGCGCGGTCGGGATCGAGGTCGATGATGACGGGGACCTCGAGGCCCGCGACGTGCGGCACCTGCGCCAGGAACATCGAGCCGAACTTTCCGGCGCCGATCAGTGCGACGCGCACAGGCTTGCCGGCGGCGGCGCGGGCTTGGAGGAGGGCGTGGAGGTTCATTGAAAGATCCAGTGTTTCTTCGACGCAGGTCGATGCGGCCAATACTCACGCGTCAAGCCCGGGCATGACGACCTGTTAGATGATGGAGTGCGAGCCTCACTCCGCCGCCTCGCGATGGGCGCGAGCGAGCTGCAGCAGCGCGTCATCCGGAAGCATCGCGATCGGCGTGAAGTCGCGATGCGCGATGTACTCCGGCCGCGTCGGGGTGCGGATATGGTTCGAGACGGCGTTGAGCGTGAGGTACACGATCTTGCGCGGGTAAGGCGTGATGTTGCCGGCGGAGCCGTGCACAAGATTGCCGTGGAACATCAGCATGCCGCCGGGCTTTCCGGTCGGCGCGACGATGCCGCCTTCCGCGACCAGCCGCGTCACCGTCGCCTCGTCCAAGGTCCACAACGGATAGGACGTTGTCGCGAGATCATGCGACGCCTCGAGGTCGCCGGCATGCTGGCTGCGCGGCACCAGCATCAAGGGGCCGTTGATCGGCATCACCTCGTCGAGAAAGATCGCGATGTTCATCGCGCGCGGCTCCGGCATGCCGTCGTCGCGCTTCCAGGTGCCGTAGTCCTGGTGCCATTGCCAGACATCACCGGTGAAGGCCGATTTGGCGTTGATCTTGAACTGATGCATGTAGACCTTCTCGCCGAAGATCTGCTCGATCGGTTCGATCATGCGCGGATGCGCCGCGAGCACGCGGAAGGCGTCGTTGTAGAGGTGGGCGGCAAACGCCGTGCGCGGCGCGCCGCTCTTCTCGCGCCAGACCTCGGGACGGTTAGCCGCATAGATCGCCTCGGCCTCGCGGGCGAGAAAGGCGGTCTCCTCGGGGCTGAACAGCTCGGGCAGGAACAGCCAGCCCTCGCGGTTGAAGAATGCGATCTGCTCCGGCGTCAGCTTCATGGCCGTCTCCCTCGCCTTGGTTTCCTCGGATGAGGCGCCCGCTCTTTGCGCCGGGCTGCCCCTGCGCCGTGCTCCCATCCTTTCGGCCTGCCGATGGGCATCACGGTGCTTCCGCTGTCGACATTGGCAGAATCCGGGTGGATCGCAACATTCTCCAAGCCTAATTTGACTGGCAGATGATACGGGGCAGAGCGGCGATGGAGTCCGTCATGTCAGAGCAAAGCTTTGCAATTTTCGAGACCGCGATCGGCCCTTGCGCCATCGCATGGGGAGCGCGCGGCATCAATGCGGTGCAACTGCCGATGGGCGGCGTCGCGCAGATCCGCATCCGGATGCAGCAGCGTTACGAAGGCATCGGCGAAGCCGAGCCGCCGCCGCATGTGCGGCGCACCATCACGCGGATCACGGCGCTGCTTGCCGGAGAGCCGGATGATCTCAGCGATGTCGACCTCGATCTCGACGGCGTCAGCGCGTTCCAGCGCGGCGTCTACGAGATCGCGCGCCGGATCCCGCCGGGCCGAACCCTGACCTATGGCGATATCGCCAAGCAGCTCGGGGGAGTCGAGCTGTCACGCGAGGTCGGCCAGGCGCTCGGGCGCAACCCGTGCCCGATCGTCGTACCCTGCCATCGCGTGCTGGCGGCGGGCAACAAGCCCGGCGGCTTCTCCGCCAATGGCGGTGTCGAGACCAAGCTGAAGATGCTGGCGATCGAAGGCGCCGCGGTGAACCATACGCCGAGCCTGTTCGATTGACGGGCGCGGTGACCGGCGCCGCGCCCGTGTCTCAGACCGCCTCGCAGGCGAAGCCGTTGCCCTTGCGGGTAATGCGGCCGACCGAGGGCGACGGGAAGTGCGCCGTGCAGCACAGCGTCGACGTGTCGCAATAGCGCTCGAGAAAGGCGCGGCGCGTCACCCCGGCCTGAGCCGGGTCGACGTCGAATCTCGGTGACAGCTCGGGAAAGCTGAGCTGCAGCGGCGTGTGGATCAGGTCGCCGGCGAACACCGCATCGTCTCTGCCCCTGCCGACGGCGACTGCGATATGGCCGGGCGTGTGGCCCGGCGTCGGCAGCAGCCGGACATGATCACCGATCGCGAATGCGTCGCCGACGATGTCGGCGCGCTTGGCCTCGACCACCGGCAGCACGCTGTCGGCGAATGGAGGCACCTCGGCCTTGGCATTCTGCGCCACCCAGTAGTCATATTCGCGCTGCGCGAACACGTAGCGCGCATTCGGGAAGGTCGGCACCCAGCGGCCGTTGTCGAGCCGCGTATTCCAGCCGACATGATCGGTGTGCAGATGCGTGCACATCACGACGTCGATGTCGTCGACCGATACGCCCGCGGCCGCAAGCGCAAGCATGTAGCTGTCGTCGGTCTTCATGTTCCAGACCGGCCGCGCGCGCGGCTTGTCGTTGCCGATGCAGCTGTCGATCAGGATGGTGTGGTGAGGCGTCCTCACCACGTAGGACTGAAAGCACAGGATCAGCGTGTCCTGCGCATCGAGGGCACCGGCCGCCTGCAGCGCGCTGCGCTCTGCCGCCAGCATCTCCGATGTCAGCTCGGGAAACATCTCACGCGCCGGCAGGAACGTGGTTTCCTGCTCGATGATGCGATGAATGGTCGTGTCTGCAACCGAGAACGTCAGCGTCACGGCAGCTCCTGTTCAGGGATCAAGCCGCCGGCGGCACCGAGATCTTCACCGATTCGCGTTCGAGCATCTTGTTGTGGAACGCGTCGAGTGCCGGAAATGCCTTGCGCCAGCCGCAATCGGCGAAGCGGAAATCGGCATAGCCGAGTACGCAGACGAGTCCGATCGCGACGATGTCGAACGGGCGTGTCATCAAGTCGGGCTGCGCATTGAAGCGCGCCATGCCCATCCAGGCCCTGTTCCAATGATCGTCGGACCAGGCCTGCCAGCGGAGGCCCTCGGGCCGCACCATCGCCTCGTAGCGGCATAGCAGCATGGAATCGAGCATGCCTTGCAGCATGGAATGCTCGCTCTTGACCTTCCAGCGCGACGGGCCGGAAGCGGGGATCAGCTCGTTGCCGCCGGCGAGCTCGTCGAGATATTCGACGATCACGTAGGAATCCAGGATCACGTCGCCATTGTCGAGGATCAGCACCGGCAGCTTCTTCAGCGGCGTGATCTTCGAATACTCCTCATTGGCCTGGCCCGGCACCACGGCTGCAGGCACGAATTCGAGCCGGTCGATCAGCCCGAGTTCGATGGCAGCGATGCGCACCTTGCGGGCGAATGGCGAGGCGGGCGAGAAGGTGAGTTTCATCGGAAGTGTCCTCTGGCTGGTCATTCCGGGGCGATGCGAAGCATCGAACCCGGAATCTCGAGATTCCGGGTCTGGCGCTACGCGCCATCCCGGAATGACTCACAAGTCGATATCGCGCCTTACGCCTCGATGATCTCCTGGCGCTGCTCGCCGAGGCGCTCGATGCCGAGCGTGACGACGTCTCCGACATTGAGGAAGGTCGGCGGCTTCATGCCCATGCCGACGCCGGGAGGCGTGCCGGTGGTGACGATGTCGCCGGGCAGGAGCGTCATGAACTGCGAGACGTAGGAGATGCACTTCGCCATCGAGAAGATCATCGTCGCGGTGGTGCCGGTCTGGCGGCGCTGGCCGTTGACGTCGAGCCACATCGACAGGTTCTGCACGTCTGGAATCTCGTCCTTGGTGACGAGCCACGGACCTACGGGACCGAACGTGTCGTGCGACTTGCCCTTGGTCCACTGGCCCAGGCGCTCGATCTGGAAGTTGCGCTCGGAGACGTCGTTGCAGATCGTGTAGCCCGCGATGTGGTTCAACGCCTCGGCCTCTGAGACGTATTTGGCGCGAGTGCCGATGATGGCGGCGATCTCGACTTCCCAGTCGAGCTTGGTCGAGCCGCGCGGCTTCTCGACCTGATCATAGGGACCGCACAGCGCGGTGTTGGCTTTCAGGAAGAAGATCGGCTCGGCCGGGATCGGGTTGCCGGTCTCCTTGGCATGGTCGGAGTAGTTGAGGCCGATCGCCACGAATTTCGAGATGCCGGTGACAGGGGCGCCGAGCCGCGGCTTGCCGGCAACGGCGGGCAGGGAGGCCGGATCGAGCGCGGCGAGCTTCTTCAGCGACTCCGGCGCATAGGCCGCGCCATCGAGGTCCTTCACATGCGCCGACAGGTCGCGCAACTGGCCGGATGCGTCGATCAGGCCCGGCTTTTCCGTGCCCTTCTCGCCGTAGCGAACAAGCTTCATTGGTTTCTCTCCCTCAATTCCCTGGTATTCCAGAGCCCTGTCATGGAGCATGGCGGGAGGAAATTCAACCTTGCGGGCTATGCGTCGCCGCTGCCCTGTAATGCCTCGAAGCGGAAGGCGGCGCCGTCCCGCCGGATATGGCCGGCATGGAAATGGCCGCCGATCACCAGCGTCTCGGTGTCGGCAAAACGCGAGAACAGCGCCCGCCGGGTCGCGATCGCCTGCGCCGGATCGGAATCGACCGTCGAGCTCCAATCGAGACGCGCCATCTGGCAGGGATGGTGGGCGACGTCCCCGGTGAGCACGGCCTGCGCGCCATCCGAGCGGATGTGCAGGCTGACATGACCCGGGCTGTGCCCCGGCGTCGGGATCAGGGTGATCTCGTCGGTGATCACCGCTTCGCTTCCGACGAACTCCGCGCGTCCGGCGGCGACGATCGGCTGCACGGAATCGGCGAAGGTCGCCGTCTCGTCGGCGGCCTCGCTGTGATCGCGCCAATGCTCATATTCGGTGCGGCCGAAAACGTAGCGCGCATTGGAGAAAGTCGGGACCCAGCGGCCGTCGACCAGCCGCGTATTCCAGCCGACATGGTCGACATGGAGGTGGGTGCAGATCACCATGTCGATGCTCTCAGGCGGGAGGCCGGCAGCGCTCATCGTTTCCAGGAACGGTGTCGCGCGGTTGTTCCACATTGGCACGCTGCGGCCCTGCTTGTCGTTGCCGAGCCCGGTGTCGACCACGATCCGCATCGTCGGTGTTTCCAGCACCAGGGTGTGGATCGACATCTTCAGCCGACCTTCATCGGTCGCAAAATCGGGCGTGAGCCAGGACAGCTCGCGGATCGTCTCGGGTGTTGCCTGCGGCAGGATGAAGCGGGTGCCGCCGACGGTCTCCAGCTCGACGAATTTGGTGACCCTGACCCGGCCGATCGTCCAAGACATGCGCGCTTCCTCGTCCTATTCTTGATGCCGGTCACGATGCCGCGCGGCTTGTTCCGGCGCAATGGATCAACTGCCCGGAACAGGCGTTGCTGCAGTCCGTCCATGAGGAGAACGCCATGCCAGAGCTGACGATATCGCCCGAGAAGGTCGCCTTCCTGATCGAAAAGGCGCGCGAGTTCGACGTCAAGGAGCAGGCGACCGATGAGGAATCCGGCTCGAATGCCGTCGATGACGACATGGTCGACGTGCTCCAGGATAGCGGCGATGATCCCGTGGTGCGCGAGATCACCGGCTTCATCAACGCGATGACCGAGGACGAGCAGACCGATCTCGTCGCCTTGATGCGGCTCGGCCGCGGCGACGGCGATATCGACGAGTGGGACGATCTGCGCCGCGAGGCCGCCGGCCAGCGCGACCGCCACACCGCGCGTTATCTGCTGGGCGAGCCGATGCTCGGCGACCTGCTGGCGGAGGGCCTCGATGCGTTCGGCATCGATTGGACCGAAGGCCGCACCACGGCGGATTCGTCGAGCCCAAGCCAGCGCGACGAGGACGAGAAGCGGTAGGTCGTTCGGAAAGGCAGAGTCGCTGTATTCATAGCGCGGATGGCAAACAGAACTCACAGCTTTATTAGTTGGATTCGAATTCCTATTGCGCCGGCACTGCGCTCCCTCGCCCCGCTTGCGGGGAGAGGGTTGGGGTGAGAGGGACTCTCTACAGACACCGCGTTCGCGGAGAGCCCCCCTCACCCCGATTGCATCTCGCGATGCAATCCGACCTCTCCCCGCAAGCGGGGCGAGGTGAAAGCCCGGGATCGGCGTAGCAGGTTTCCGCGCCAGACCGCCCAAGGAAGTCTGTCTTACAGCGTGCCTGGGAAGGCGCCGCCGTCGAGCAGGATGTTCTGGCCGGTGATGTAGCCGGCCTTGGCGCCGCACAGGAAGGCGCAGGCGAGTCCAAATTCCTCGGGATCGCCGAAGCGACCTGCAGGGTTCGTCTTGGCGCGGTCGGCGAGGATCTGCTCCGGCGTGACACCGCGCTTCTCGGCCTCGCCCTTTGCCGTCGAGAGCAGGCGGTCGGTCTCGAACGGCCCCGGCAGCAGCGCATTGATCGTGACGTTGTTGATCACGGTCTTGCGCGACAGGCCGGCGACGAAGCCGGTGAGGCCGGCGCGGGCGCCGTTGGAGAGGCCGAGAATGTCGATCGGCGCCTTCACCGCGGCCGAGGTGATGTTGACGATGCGGCCGAACTTGCGCGCCATCATGCCGTCGACGGTCGCCTTGATCAGTTCGATCGGCGTCAGCATGTTGGCGTCGAGCGCCTTGATCCAGTCGTCGCGGGTCCAGTTGCGGAAATCGCCGGGCGGCGGGCCGCCGGCGTTGTTGATCAGGATGTCCGGATCCGGGCAGGCCTTCAGCACGGCGGCGCGGCCCTCGGGCGTGGTGATGTCGCCCGCCACTTCCGTGACGGTGACGCCAGGATTGGCCGCGCGGATCTCGGCCGCGGTCTTCGCCAGCACTTCGGCGCCGCGCGCCGTGATCGTGACATGTACGCCTTCATTGGCCAGCGCGATGGCGCAGGCGCGGCCCAGGCCCTTGCTGGAGGCGCAGACGATGGCGCGGCGGCCCTTGATCCCGAGATCCACGATTGATCACTCCGATATGTCAGTGAGGCTGGAAGAAAGATGGGTGCATTCTAGCCAACCGAATTGCCGCTGATAAGAGCAGCCGGCCTGTGCCGAATTGCATGGCTCGCTATGACGGGAGAGGCGGCGCCGCCGTGTCCGTCAGATGCGCCGTTCCTGCTTCAGCCGGTCGATCAGGCTTGCGAGCTCCGGAGGCAGCGAGCGGAAGCCTTTTGCGCCTGCGAGCGAGAGCATCGGCCGCAGGCGTGATCCCTCGAGGAAGCGCGGCTGACGCTCGGGGGGAACGATCCTGTCGAACACCAGCACCAGCGTGGTCGCGACCATGCCGGTGCGCACGGCGCCCAGCAGAGCGCCGCCGAGCCGGTCGCCAAAACCGGCCTCGGAACCGATCGCTTCGTCGAGCAGGATGCGGCCGATCTTGCCCAGCGCCATGCCGATGACGACGAAGGCGGCGAAGAACTGCAGCCAGTTCTGTGCCAGCGGAGTGCCGTGCACGTCGCGCAGTTGCGGGCTCATCGCCGCAACCGCGCCCATCGCCAGCGGCATCGCGAGCAGGTAGGCCAGAATCGTGATGGCGCTGCGCAACAGCCCGGTCGAGAAGCCGCTGTAGACGGCAACCATCAGTGCGGCACAAGCGGCGAGGTCGAAAGCGTTCATGGTTGCTCCGCCGCGGTTGTAGGCCGGGCCCGGTAAACGATTCCGGTTTGCGCTACTTCAAATCGTCTGTATCAATGCGCCGCAACAAATGAGCAATCGTGGGAGGAACCATGTCCGAGCTGTTCGACGTCAGCCGCGAGGTGATCCTGATCACCGGCGCGAGCCAGGGGCTCGGCCGGCAGTTCGCCCGGGTTCTATCGGCACGTGGCGCCGCCGTCGCGCTCGCGGCACGCCAGACCGGCAAGCTCAAGGCGTTGGAGGCGGAGCTCAAGGCAAGGGGTGGTCGCGCCGCCGCGGTCGAGATGGACGTGACGAGCATGGCATCGATCGTCAGGGGCATGGATGCGGCCGAGGCCGCGCTCGGACCCGTGACGGTGCTGATCAACAATGCCGGCATTGCGGTAGAGAAGCTCGCGGTCGAGCAGAGCGAGGCGGATTGGGACGCCGTGATCGGCGCCAATCTGAAGGGCGCCTATTTTGCCGCAACCGAAGCAGCTCGGCGCATGGCCGCGCGCAAGACCGGCGGCAACATCATCAACATCGCCTCGGTGCTCGGCTTCAGCGTCGTCAAGTTCATCTCGCCCTATGCGATCTCCAAGGCCGGCGTGGTGCAGGCGACCAAGGCGCTGGCGCTGGAGCTCGCGGCGAGCGGCATCCGCGTCAACGCACTGGCGCCCGGCTACATCGACACCGACATCAATCACGAGGTCTGGGAGACGCCGGCAGGCGAGAAGCTGGTCAAGCGGATCCCGCAGCGGCGCGTCGGCCACGAGAGCGACCTCGACGGCGCGATCCTGCTGTTGGCGTCCAACGCCTCGCGCTACATGACCGGCAGCGTCGTCACGGTGGACGGCGGCTTCCTGCTGACGTGAGGCCCTGCTGATCGGCAGGTTGATTTCCCTCGATGGCGAGCGGTCTCAGCCTTTCAGCTCGCGCTTGATCATGTCGGCGGCCTTCTCGCCGATCATGATGGTCGGCGCATTGGTGTTGCCGCCGATCAGGGTCGGCATGATCGAGGCGTCGACCACGCGCAGGCCGGACATTCCGCGCACCTTCAATTCGGGATCGACCACGGCGAGCGGATCGTCGACGCCCATCTTGCAGGTGCCGACAGGATGGTAGACCGTATCGACGCGGGCGCGCAGGATGGCGCGGATGTCGTCGTCGGTCCTGACATCCGACGTGAACAGGTCGCGCTTGCCGAGGCTGCGCATCGCCGGCGTCTGCATCAGCCGCAGCGTGGTCTTGTAGCCGGCCACCATGGTTTCGAGATCGTCGGCCTCGCCCAGGAAGTTGGGATCGATCAGCGGCGCGGCGAGCGGATCGGCATTCTTCAAGCCGACCATGCCGCGGCTCTTCGGCCTGAGCAGGCAGAAATGGCAGGAGAAGCCATTGCCGTGGCGCTTGCGGCCGTGATCGTCGGTGACGGCCATGCCGAAATGCAACTGGATGTCGGGCACGTCGAGATCAGGCCGCGTCTTCAGGAAGCCGCCGCATTCGGCGAAGTTCGAGGTCAGGACGCCGCGGCGCTCGCGGCGATATTGGCCGATGCCCGCCAGCAGCCGGCGCAGGCCCTTCGGCGACAGCGAAGAAAAGTTGGGGTTGTCGGAGGTGTAGGCGAAGATGAAATCCGGATGGTCCTGCAGGTTCTGTCCGACACCTGGCAAATGGTGGACGCCGGCGATGCCGAGCCGCGCCAGGGCGCTCGCGTCGCCGATGCCCGACAGCATCAGCAATTGTGGGGTCTGGAACGCGCCGGAGGCGAGGATCACTTCGCGCCGGCAGCGGATCTCCTTGACCTCCTTGCCCTGGCGATACTTGACGCCGACCGCGCGCTTGCCCTCGAACAGGATCATCGACGCATGCGCCGAGGTCTCGACCCGCAGGTTGCTGCGGCTGCCGAGATGCGGCTGGATGTAGGCCCGTGCCGCGCTCCAGCGCTCGCCATTCTTCTGCGTGACCTGATAGAGCCCGAGCCCTTCCTGCGTGTCGGCATTGAAATCGTCGCGGACCGGAAACTGCGCTTCGCGCGCCGCCTGGAGAAAGATGTCGTGCACGGGATTGTCGGTGCGCAGCCGGCTGACCGGCAGTGGTCCCGATTGGCCGTGATACGCGCCGTTGAACTCGGCGTTGTTCTCGGCGCGCTTGAAGTAGGGCAGCACGTCGTCATACGACCATCCGGTGTTGCCGAGGGAAGCCCAATGATCGTAGTCGGCGCGGTGGCCGCGGATGTAGACCATGGCGTTGATCGCGGAGGAGCCGCCGAGCCCGCGGCCGCGCGGCTGATAGCCGCTGCGCCCGTCCAGGCCCTCTTGCGGCACGGTGGTGAAGGACCAGTTGTTGACGGGCCCCGCGACCATCAGGAACAGCATGTAGGGCGTGGTCACGATCCAGTTGTCGTTGCGTCCCCCGGCGTCGAGCAGCGCGACGGATGTCGCCGGATCTTCCGACAGGCGGCCGGCAACCGTTGCGCCGCCGCTGCCGCCGCCCACGACGATGAAATCGACCTCGTCCGTCACGCATCTCTCCCTGATGTTTGTTTTGCTTGTTGTTCGAATGTCGTTCCGGCGGCGCGCGGCAGGTGGCGAAGTCATTTGCGCTGAGCGTCGAACTCGGAATCGAGAGTTTGATCTGCACCCGATCGTCTCGGGATTCCTGGGGGCGCGCTCTGCGCCCCGGGAACGACGATTGGCTAGGACAGGAATCGCAGAAGCTTTTCGATCCGCGCGATGCTGGCGCCGTAGGGTGGATAGAGATCCTTCATGCGGTTGAAGGGAGAGCGGTAGAACACCGGCTTCAACTTGCTGAAGCTGTTGAAGCCCCATTCGCCGTGATAATGGCCGATGCCGGAGGCGCCGACGCCGCCCATCGGCTGGTTCATCTGCGCAAAATGCAGAAGGCAGTCGTTGATGGTGACGCCGCCGGAGACGGTGCGCGCCAGCACCGTGTCACGGGCCGCAGCGTCAGTGCCGAACCAGTACAGCGCGAGCGGCCGGTCGTGGGCGTTGATGTGGCGGATGACGTCGTCGGATTGCCGATAGGTCATGATCGGCAGCAGGGGACCGAAGATCTCCTCCTGCATGATCGCCATGTCCGCGCTCGCACCGACCACGATCGTCGGCGGAAATTTCCGCAGCTTCTTCCAGGCCGGATCTTCCGGGCTGGTCGTGCTCAGCGTCCTGGCGCCGCGCGCGATCGCATCGCGCAGCAATCCTTCCAGCCTGGCATAGTGCCGCTCGGAGATGATCGACGTGTAGTCGCCATTGGCCGGGTTGGTGCCGAACATCTGCAGCATGTGCCGGTGCAGCTTGCTCGCGAATGCGTCCCCATGCTGTTCGGGCACGAACACGTAGTCCGGCGCGATGCAGGTCTGGCCGGCGTTGAGCAGCTTGGCATAGGCGATGCGCTCCGCGGCTTCGTCGATGTCGGCGGAGACGTCGACGATGGTCGGTGACTTGCCGCCGAGCTCGAGCGTCACCGGGGTCAGGTTGCGCCCGGCGGCCTCAGCGACGATGCGGCCGACGCGGGTCGAGCCGGTGAAGACCAGATGATCGAACGGCAGCGCGGCAAAGGTCTCCGCGACGCCGTCCTCGATGCCGGTGACGATGAGCTCAGTCGGGTCGAAATTCGCCGCGATGAGCTCCTTGAGCAGCGCGGAGAAGTGCGGCGTCAGCTCGCTCGGCTTGATCATGACCCGGTTGCCGGCGGCGAGCGCGCCGATTGCTGGCGCCAGCGTCAGCTGCAACGGGTAATTCCACGGCGCGATGATGCCGACCACGCCGAGCGGCTGCGGGATCAGGCGGTTGCGCGCCGGCCAGAACTGCAGCGCGGTGGCGATGCGCCGCGGCGCCATCCAGCGCGGCAGCACCTTGAGCGTGTGCCTGATCTCGGCCTGCAGGAACAGCGTTTCGGCAATCGTCGTCTCGACGGCGCAGCGGTGGCCGAAATCGGCCGAGATCGCCTGCTCCAGGCGCTTCTCGTTGTCCGACAGCATCGCTCGCAGCCGCTTCAGGCCGTCCAGCCGTGCCGCGAGAGCGGGCGGGGGCGCATTGCGGGAGGCCTCGACCTGGGCGTGGAACGCGTCGTCGAGCGCCGAGAGGGCTGGGCTCTTCAGGGACTGGTCCATGGACGTCTCCTCGCGTGTACCGCGGCCGCGTGCAGGGCCGTCATTCTGGTTGGCTTAAAGCTGCCGCGTTGCGGGACCCTTGGCAAGCGCGGCGTCGGTTTTGCGCCGCCTGGGCGCGAGCGTGGAGCCAATCCATTTGGGGTGTGTGTGTCGTCGGTCCCTGCCGCTGCCCCCCGAAGAACTTGTCCTTGTCCCCAGCCCGGGCCGTGCCGTGGTCCCGGCCGGCAAATAGGTCGCTCTCATATGTATTTGTAATGTTGAGGTAATTTCTGCTGTGAGTCGTGCGACAGGCGGTGTCACAATCCGGCAAAAAAACTTCCCGAAAGGCCTTTCCAAACCGGCCTCGCATTGGTACATACCGCCCGCACCCGACGGCCGGCTAGGCCAACGGGCTCAAGCCTTCTCAGGAAGCCTTTGGGATGGATCGGCAGCGCCTCGGTGTCTGCCAGGACCGCCCGGCGCTTCTCTGAAGGTGACGCACAAGTTAACGCGGGGTGGAGCAGCCCGGTAGCTCGTCAGGCTCATAACCTGAAGGTCATAGGTTCAAATCCTATCCCCGCAACCATTGAGACCGACACTCCCGTAGCCGACGAGGCTGCGGGAGTTTTGGTTTGTGAGCTGCTGTGCAGCTGAGGACAGTGCCGTCTCCCCCTGAAGCGTGGCATCGGAAGATCCGGGAATTATCACCAGGACGGCGCTCAGGCGACCATGCGAGCCGGCAGACAATCTGCGAAGCGCGTGAACTGAAGTATTGAGGCATCGGCGAAATTCACAATCCGTCTGCCTGCGGTACAACCCCATTGCCCTGGCGTGGGAGCGAGCTTGCACATTGCGCGAGCGCAGCCGCCGTCACGATGTCAGACGCAGCAGGTTGCGCACGGCAGGGCGCCATTCGCCGGTCATGGTGTATTCGAGGCCGAGACGTGCGCCGCAGGTGATCGCCAGCATCGTCAGCGGCGCCGAGATCGCCAGCGTCGAGAAAGCCGACAGGCCCTGTCCGATCGTGCAGCCCATCGACATGATGCCGCCGGTGCCCATCAGCAGCGCGCCGGTCATGTGACGCTTCAGCTCACGCGCGTCATCGCAGGCTTCCCAGCGGAAGACGCGCGAAAACATTGCCGCGACGAACGAGCCCAGGATCACGCCGGCGACGGAGCCGATCGCAAAGTCGGCCCGGCTGCCCGAAAGCGTGGCGATGTAGAGCACGGTATTGCCGAGCGGGGCAACGAAGGTCAGGGATGCCACGCGCGCCGGATCGAAATCGTCATTGCCGAGCCAGCTGGTGGCGAACCAGCCGAACGCCACCGCGCAGCCTACGGCGAGGCCGGAGAGCAGCAGGCGCGGCGATCTCACGAGGCGCCCGTCGGCCAATGCCCAGGCCGCGAGCGCGACCGCTGCGACGGAAACGGTTGCCGGCCGCGCATATGAGCCAAGTGCGGGCGACAGCAGCATATCCATGCCCTGGGTCATCGTTTCGGGCAGGCGTATGGAGAGCGGCTCGATCAGCGAGATGCGCAGGAATCCCGTGAGCCCGCGCATCGCGGCCAGGGCTGACACGCCCAGCACCAGAAACACGACGATGGCGCGCAGATCACCGCCGCCGATACGGACCAGTGTCCCGAAGCCGCAGGTGCCGACCAGGGCCATCCCGATTCCGAACGACAAGCCGCCGAGGATGGCGCCGCCGAGCGGAATGGACGACGTCAAGTAGATCGAGCGCGACAGGTCGATCAGGCCGAAGCTGGCGAGCAGCTGGGTTGCGACCAGCGCGACCGCGGCCGCCAGAGCGAAGGATTTGAGTCGCCGGGTATCGGCGCCGAAGAACGCGTCCTCCAGCATCGCGAGCGTACAGAAGCGGCCGGCGCGACCGGCGACGCCGAGAACGGCGCCCGCGAGCAGCCCACACATGAACGTCAGTGCTGATGGGCTGAGCATTCCTCTCCGACATCCTCGTTGGTTTCCTGGCATTGTGCGCCAGGAGCGGCGGGGACGCCAGACCTCTTGCGCCGCTACGGGGCGCGCCGATGCGAAGCCCGAGACCGCGAGGGCCAACCGGTCAGCGGCGGCGCTTGCGGACCGGCTCGCAATAGACGTCGTAGATCGCCGTCAGGATCTTGCGGACATCTTCGCTCGCAAGGCTGTAGTAGATCGTCTTGCCCTCGCGCCGCGTCGTGACCAGCCGGTCGAGCCTGAGACGGGCGAGCTGCTGCGAGACGGTCGACTGCCGCTCGCCCAGGAACTGCTCGAGCTCGGTGACGGATTTTTCGCCTTCGGCGAGGATGCAGAGCAGCAAAAGCCGGGACTCGTGGGACAGTGCCTTCAGCATCTCGCTGGCTTCCCGCGCCTTCTCGATCATCTGCTCGAGCTCGGCAGAGGTTTCGATGTCCTTCAACTTCGGCAGCGGCATGAATTCTGAATCCCTCGGTTGGCGTCAGGAGCGGGCCGGAGCCCCGCTTGTAGCATTCATTATGCGGCCGAGCAGCCCAAAGAAGAACGCATCGCCGGGATAACCGCGGATGCGTCCGATCTCGCGGCCCTGATCGACCACCACGAAGGTCGGGGTGAACGCTCCCGGATCGATACCGGAAAGGTCCGTCGGCAGCGGCTTGGCAAGGTCGACCCGTCGCAGCGGCAGCGCGCGCCCCTCGTCGGTCTTGTCATAGATCGGACCGATTTCCGCGTTGAAGCGGGCGCACCAGCCGCAGCCCGGACGTTCGAACATCACGAGCTCGGAGGCGAACGCCGGGGACGAGAGGCAAATGCCGGTCACTACGGCTCCTGCGAGCGTTGCGAATCCGCGCGATGCACGTCTGCTGGTCATGCCGAGATCCTCTCTGGACTTGGCGGCCAATCTATCATTAAATTCGAATATGTACTAGTGCGCGATTTCCGAATCCTGCCCGGCAGGCCGGGCACGTAGCGCTGGCCGAACGGGGGGAAAGATGGATCTCGACGTCACGCTGGGCGCCGCGCTGGCCGCGGGTCTGTTGTCGTTTCTGTCACCGTGCATTCTGCCGCTGGTCCCGCCGTTCCTGTGCTACATGGCCGGCGTCTCGGCGGCCGACGCGATCGGCGAAACCAGCATGGCCCAGCGGCGGCGGACGGTGCTGACGGCGCTGTGCTTCGTCGGCGGTTTTTCGCTGGTGTTCGTCGGTCTCGGCGCCACCGCCTCGGTGTTCGGAAGGTTCATTGCCGGCCATCTCAGCCAGCTCGGCATCCTCGCTGGCCTCGTCATCATCACGATGGGGCTGCATTTCCTCGGGGTGCTCCGGATCCCGCTGCTGTACCGGAGCGCCACGATCGACGTCGGAAGCAAGCCGGCCGGCCTGCTCGGTGCGTTCGTGATGGGACTTGCCTTCGCCTTCGGCTGGACGCCGTGTGCGGGGCCGGTCCTTGCCGCCGTCCTGATGATGGCCGGCGCGGAGGCGACGGTGGGGAAGGGCGCGCTGCTGCTCGCCGCCTATTCGGTCGGGACCGGCATCCCGTTCCTGATCGCCGCTGCCTTCACGGGACAGTTCATGACCATGCTCAAGGGCATCAAGCCGCATCTCCCCCTGGTCGAGAAGACGATGGGCGGCTTTCTCGTCCTGACCGGCGCGGCCTTTCTCGCCGGCGTGATCCCGCGGATGTCGGAATGGATCTTCGAGCGCTTTCCGTCGCTCGCCACCATCGGCTGATCAGCCGAAGCGGAAGTCCAATAGATTGACGAAGGACTGCAGTTCGATCTCATAGCGATGCACCAGGCCGGCGTCGCTCTCGCGCGCCGCGCGGCCGATCTCGCCGGCACTCGTCGTGGCGCCGTCGATCAGGCGGCGGAACTCGGCCTGGCTCGCCACGTCGGGCGCGGCGAGGCCGTTGCAGCGTTGCAGCCGGTCGCGCAGCGCTGTGCCGGCCTGGACGACCTCGCCAGGCTCGGCCTTGCCCGCAGCGAACCGCGCAGCTGCGTTGCGCAACGCGTCCATGACGGGTGACAGGTCGAACACGCAATCGCTGAGTTCGACCACGCCGGCGTCCTGCCTCAGGGCGTGAAGCGACCGGCGCAACGCGGCAATGGCCGCCGCAGCGCGTGCCCCGTCACCTGCGGTCAGCGCTTCGTCCGCCTGCTTCAGGCGATCGTTTCCGGTGGCGATCAGCTCTGCAAAGGATTTGGCCGAATAGGGCGCATTGGAGCGTTCGGCGAGCCGGCTGAGCCTGCCCCAGGCGATCCGGGCGTCGTCGAGCTCGATCTGCGCCAGGCCCACATTGCCGGTGCGGCCATAGCTCGCGGCGGTGCGCAGGCTGGCCATCGCCGAGCGCATGAAGGCAGCAACGTCCGCGTTCTCTTCGGCGTGCCCACGGACGCCATGCGTGAGGCATGACAGCACGAGCGACAGCATGATGACGCGGCGCAGCATCGAATGTCCTTTTCACATTCTGTTATTCGAATATCATGTATCGAAATTCCGTGGACTTGGCAAAGTGGACTTGGCAAAGCGCGTGAGCAGGCTGATGACGACGAACCGGACGATGACACGGCGCGATCTGGTTGCGCTGCTGCCTGCCGCGGCGGCCGTCGGCCTGGCGTCAGCGCCGGCGCAGGCCGACGCGGCGCTCGGCGACGACGGGCTCTATCACCAGTCCTGGTTTCTCAACAGCTTCCTGGACCTGCGCGAGGATCTCGAAAGCGCGGCGTCGGAAGGCAAGCGGCTTGCGATCATGTGGGAGCTGCGCGGCTGCCCGTATTGCCGCGAGACGCATCTGGTGAACTTTGCCGATCAAGAGATCACGGACTACATCCGCGCCAATTTCGAAGTGCTGCAGCTCAACCTGCTCGGCGCGCGCAAGGTGATCGACTTCGATGGCAAGGAGCTTGCCGAGAAGGAGCTCGCCGAGCGCTACGCGATCCGCTTCACGCCGACGTTCCAGTTCTTTCCGCCATCGGCCGAGGGGGTCTCTGCGAAGGAGCCGCTCGCGCGCGAGGTGGCGCGCGCGCCGGGCTATCTCAAGCCGCCGCATTTCCTCGCAATGTTCCGCTTCGTGCGCGAGAGGGCCTATGAGCGCGGCACATTCCGCGACTATCTCGCTTCGACCAGGGGTTGAGTGCAGTGCGGCATCGAAATGCGCTTGACACCAATCACATTATCAAATCATAATTCTTGAATATGATGGATCGTAAGTCCGTCGTGTCATCGTAAGGCGAGGGGACGCCTCGCCGGTCAGGGTGGAAACATGCGCCGTTTGATTCCGGCCGCCTTGCTCTGCGTGTTGCTGTCGGCAGCCGCGCGGGGTGACGAGCCGATCAGGCTCGATGTCGTCGACTATGCCATTCCGAAATCGCTGACGGGCGCGCCCGGCAATGCCGATGCCGGCAAGAAGGTGTTCTTGACGCGGACGCTGGGCAATTGCCTCGCCTGCCATCAGGTGTCGTCGCTGAAGTCGGAAGAGTTTCACGGCGAGTTCGGTCCGTCGCTCGACGGCGTCGCGACCCGCTACAACATGGCGCAATTGCGCCTGATCGTCGCCGATCCCAAGCGCATCTTCACCGATACGGTGATGCCCGCCTTCTACAAGAACGACGGACTCAATCGCGTCAGGTCGGAGTTCGTCGGCAAACCCGTCCTCACCGCCGCGCAGGTCGAGGACGTCGTCGCCTTTCTCGAAACATTGAAGTAACCGCCTCTGGAGGATGATGCATGGGCGCAATCAACAGACGACAGGCGTTCCTTCTCGGCGGCGGTTTCGTCGCCCTGACGGTGCTGCCGATGGCCGCCAACGCCGAGCCGAGCAACGACGCGGCCGAGATGATCAAGAAGTTCACCGGCGGCAAGGAAGCGGCCAAGGGCAAGATCACGCTCGATCTGCCTGAGATCGCCGAGAACGGCAACACCGTGCCGCTCGCGCTCTCGGTCGAAAGCCCGATGACCGCCGAGAACTACGTCAAGGAAGTGCTGTTCGTGGCCGACGGCAATCCGAATGCCGGCGTCGCCACGCTGATGTTCACGCCGATGTCCGGCAAGGCCGAGGCATCGATCCGCATCCGTCTGGCGCAGACCCAGAACGTGATCGCGGTCGCGAAGATGAGTGACGGCTCGCTCTTCACGGAGCGCAAGACCGTCAAGGTCACCATCGGCGGCTGCGGCGGCTGAGACAGGGGAGAGACGAACATGGCAGACAAGCCGCGCATCAAGCTTCCGAAGGAAGCCAAGAAGGGCGAGATCATCCAGATCAAGACGCTGGTCTCGCATCTGATGGAATCGGGTCAGCGCAAGGATGCGCAGGGCAAGCCGATCCCGCGCAAGATCATCAACAAGTTCACCTGCGAGTTCAACGGCAAGCCGGTGTTCTCCTGCGCGCTGGAGCCGGCGATCTCCGCCAACCCGTACATCCAGTTCGACGCAAGGATCGACGAGGAAGGCACGTTCAAGTTCGCATGGACGGATGATGATGGCTCCGTGGTGACGGCCGAAGAGAAGATCGCGTTGAAGGCCTGATCGGCAGCGTGTGATCGCTAGGAGGAGTGACGGATGTCCATTCGCTACGGTTCTCTCGCCGTCCTGGCTTCGGCCGCGCTGGCCCTGTCCGCAGTCGCGACGTTCGGCCAGGAGGCCGAACGGAAGGGCATTCCGGCGCCTCCCGGTCACGTCTTCAAGACCATCATCTCGGGCTATCAGTTCCGCACCAAGGAAACGCGCGCGCTCCAGGATGACGACCTGGAGAATCCCGGCTTCCTCGCGGTGGAGCGGGCCGCCGACGTCTGGAAGACGGTCGACGGCAGCGAAGGCAAGTCGTGCATGAGCTGCCACGGCGAGGCGGAAAAGACCATGAAGGGCGTCGGCGCCGCCATGCCCAAATGGAGCGATAAGCTCAACAAGCCGGTCAATCTCGAGCAGCAGATCAACATCTGTCGCACCGAGCACATGAAGGCGCAGCCCTGGGCCTTCAAGTCGAAGGAACTGACGGACATGACGGCGTTCGTCCGCTACCAGTCGCGCGGCATGCCGGTGGCGGTGAAGACCGACGGTCCGATGTCGCCATGGTTCGAGAAGGGCAAGGAGATCTACTATACGCGGGTCGGGCAGCTCGATCTCGCCTGCGCGTCCTGCCACGAGAAGAACAACGGCAAATTCATGCGCGCCGATTTTCTGAGCCAAGGCCAGACCAACGGCTTTCCGACCTACCGGCTGCGCGATCAGCGCCTGATCCCGCTGCACGAACGCTTCGAGGGCTGCATGTTCGACGTTCGCGGCGTGCCCTACAAGCCGCTGTCGGACGAGTTCCTCGCGCTCGAAGTCTACGTCGCCTGGCGCGGCATCGGGCTGCCCGTCGAGACACCGTCGGTCCGCAACTAGCCGCGGACACAAGGAAGATACATCATGATATCGCGTCGCGAATTCGTTCAGGTCGCATTGGCGGCGGCTGCCCTGGCGGGTGGCTCCGGTCTTGCGGGTGCGACCCGCGCCTTTGCTCAGCAGAAGCTGACCGAGAAGGAGCTGCTGGCGTTCGATCCGGTCGGCAACGTCACCTTGGTGCATGTCACCGACATCCACGGCCAGCTGATGCCGCTGTATTTCCGTGAGCCGTCGACCAATCTCGGCGTCGGTGACGCCAAGGGCCAGCCGCCGCATGTCACCGGCAAGGATTTCCTCACCCGCTTCGGCATCGCGCCGGGCTCGTCGTCGGCCTATGCGCTGACCTCGGAGGATTTCGAGGCGCTCGCCAAGACCTACGGGCGGATCGGCGGGCTCGACCGCGCCGCCACCGTCATCAAGGCCATCCGCGCCGAGCGCGGCGACAAGGTCGTGCTGCTCGATGGCGGTGACACCTGGCAGGGCTCATGGTCGTCGCTGAAGACCCGCGGCCAGGACATGATCGACTGCATGGCGCTGCTGAAGCCGGATGCGATGACGGGGCATTGGGAGTTCACCTACGGCACCGAGCGCGTCAAGCAGGCGGTCGATGGTCTGGGCTTCCCCTTCCTCGGCCTCAACATCCGCGACACCGAATGGAACGAGCCGGCGTTCGAAGCCTCGACGATGATCGAGCGCGGCGGCGTCAAGATCGCGGTGCTCGGCCAGGCCTTCCCGTACACGCCGGTCGCCAATCCCCGCTGGATGATTCCGAACTGGTCGTTCGGCGTGCGCGAGGAGGATGTTCAGACCCAGGTCGACAAGGCACGCAAGGACGGCGCCGGCCTCGTGGTGCTGCTGTCACACAATGGCTTCGACGTCGACCGCAAGCTGGCCAGCCGCATCAAGGGTCTCGACGTCATTCTCACGGGTCATACCCATGATGCATTGCCTGAAGCGGTCAAGGTCGGCAAGACGCTGCTGATCGCGTCGGGCTCCTCCGGCAAGTTCGTCTCGCGGCTCGATCTCGACGTCAAGGACGGCGAGGTGAAGGGCTATCGTTACAAGCTGATTCCGCTGTTCTCCGACGTGATCACGCCGGATCCGGCGATGGCGGCCAAGATCGCCGAGGTGCGCAAGCCGTTTGCCGCCGATCTCGCCCGCCCGCTGGGACGGACCGAGACGCTGCTGTATCGCCGCGGCAATTTCAACGGCACGTTCGATGACCTCATCTGCCAGGCGCTGCTGCAGGAGCGCGATGCGGAGATCGCGCTGTCGCCGGGCTTCCGCTGGGGCACCAGCGTGATGCCGGGCCAGGATATCACCTTCGAGGACGTCACCAACGCCACCGCGATCACCTATCCGGCCGTCTATCGCATGGGCATGACCGGAACGCGGCTGAAGGAGATCATCGAGGACGTCGCCGACAACCTGTTCAACGTCGATCCCTACTACCAGCAGGGCGGCGACATGGTCCGCATCGGCGGCATGTCCTACGCCATCGACGTCAACAAGCCGCAGGGGCAGCGCATCTCCGACATGCGCCTGATCAAGACCGGGGCCGCGATCGATCCGACGCGCGAGTATCAGGTCGCGGGCTGGGCCAGCGTCAACGAAGGCACGCAGGGACCGCCGATCTGGGAGGTCGTATCGAGCTATCTGCAGCGCCAGAAAACCGTTCGTCTCGAGCCCAACCGGGCCGTCAAAGTCTCCGGAGTGTGACGACGATGTCCAAGGACAAACTACTTCCCTCAGCCCCACGCGCGTCGCGCCGTGGTTTCCTGACTGCAGCCGGAGGTCTTGCCGCCACGGCGCTGGCCTCGCAGGCGCGTGCCGGCGTCGGCAATCCCGCCAACCAGCCGCCGAACGTGCCGGAATGGACGCGGACCCTTGGCGAGGGCGTCGCTGTGCGCCCCTACGGCAAGCCGTCGAAGTTCGAGAAGGACGTTGTCCGCCGCGACGTCGAATGGCTGACGGCTTCGCGCGAATCCTCGGTCAGCTTCACGCCGCTGCATGAGCTCGAAGGCATCATCACGCCGAACGGGCTGTGCTTCGAGCGCCATCACGGCGGCGTGGCCGACGTCGATCCGGCCGATCACCGGCTGATGATCCATGGCCTGGTCGAGCGGCCGCTGCTGCTGACGCTCGACGAGCTCAAGCGCTACCCGCGCGTCAACCGCATCCACTTCATGGAATGCGCGGCCAACTCCGGCATGGAGTGGCGCGGCGCCCAGCTCAACGGCTGCCAGTTCACGCATGGCATGATCCACTGCGTGCAATATACCGGCGTCTCGCTGCGCACCCTGCTCGAAGAGGCCGGCGTCAAGACCAACGGCAAATGGCTGCTGGTCGAGGGCGCCGACTCCGCGTCGATGGATCGCAGCCTGCCGATCGAGAAGGCGCTCGACGACTGCATCATCGCCTACAAGATGAACGGCGAGGCGCTGTATCCCGAGCAGGGCTATCCGATGCGCCTGGTCGTGCCGGGCTGGCAGGGCAATCTCTGGGTCAAGTGGCTGCGCCGTATCAAGGTCGGCGACCAGCCCTGGCACACCCGCGAGGAAACCTCGAAATACACCGATCTCTTGCCGAACGGAAAGGCGCGGCGCTTCACCTGGGCGATGGATGCCAAGTCGGTGATCACGAGCCCGAGCCCGCAGGCTCCGATCAAGCATGGCAAGGGCTTCACGATCGTCTCGGGACTGGCGTGGTCGGGCAACGGCAAGGTCAAGCGCGTCGACGTGTCGCTCGATGGCGGCCGCAACTGGTGGCCGGCGCGGATCGACGGCCCGGTGCTCGACAAGGCGCTGACCCGTTTCTACTACGAGTTCGACTGGAACGGCGAGCCGCTGCTGCTGCAGTCGCGCGTCCAGGACGAGACCGGCTACGTCCAGCCGTCCAAGGCCGAGCTGCGCAAGGTCCGCGGCTACAACTCCATCTATCACAACAATGGCATCCAGACCTGGCATGTGCAGGCAAACGGTGAGGTCGAGAATGTCGAGGTCGCCTAAGCTCATCATTGCCGCCGCAGCGCTGGCAGCGCTTGCGGGCTCGGTGGCGTTCGCCGGCGGTCCGAGCGAGAAGACCGAGGCCAAGTCCGATGCCAAGGCGCCGCAGCGCTTCAACATCGGCCGCGCGCCGAGCGCGGAGGAGATCCGCGGCTGGGACATCGACGTGCGTCCGGACGGGCAGGGGCTGCCAGTCGGCAAGGGCACCGTCGCCCAGGGCGAGAAGCTGTTCATGGACAATTGCGCCAGTTGCCATGGCGAATTCGGCGAGGGTGCCGGCCGCTGGCCGGTGCTCGCCGGCGGCAAGGGATCGCTGACATCAGACAATCCGGTCAAGACGGTCGGTTCCTACTGGCCCTACGCCTCGACGCTGTTCGACTACGTCCGCCACGCGATGCCGTTCGGCAGCCCGCAGTCGCTGAAGGTCGACGAGTACTACGCGCTGGTCGCCTATGTGCTGTATCTGAACGACGTGATCACCGATCAGAACTTCGAGCTGAGCAACAGCAATCTCGCCACGATCAAGATGCCGAACGAGGGCGGGTTCATCATGGATGACCGGAGCACGAGCGAGAAGGCGTTCTGGCAGAAGGATCCTTGCATGAAGAACTGCATCGCGCCGGTCAAGATCACCGGACGCGCGACAGCGGTCGACGTCACGCCGGAAGACAAGGACGGCAAGCCGCGAGGCGTCGAGTGAGGATTGCCGGATGCAGCCGCCGCCAGATGCTATTGGCGGCCGCATCCGTCGCCCTGGCCGGAAGCGGGGTTGCGTCCATCGCCACTGCAGCCGAGCCACATAGGCTCGCGCTGCAGATCAGCGACGAGGATCCGGCCAAGATGCGCGCGGTGCTCGACGTGGCCGCGAATGTCTCCCGCCACTATTCGGGCGAGGGCGCGGAGGTCGAGATCGTGATCGTTGCGTTCAATGGCGGCCTCGACATGCTGCTGGCCGACCGCTCGCCGGTGAAGGAGCGGGTGCTCGGCTTCGCCAAGTCGATGCCCAATGTGAGCTTCATCGCCTGCGGCAATACCTTGGAGACGCTCGCGAGCAAGGAGGGACGGCAGCCGCCTCTGCTCGACGGTGTCACGGTCGTCAAGACCGGGGTCGCGACCCTGCTGGAGCTGTCCGAGAAGAACTGGACGATCGTGCGTCCCTGAGGAATTTGCGATGCGGTGGTGGCTCGCTCTTGTCGTCTCGTTCATTGCGTCGATCGCCTTCGCGGCCGAGGAGCCGCGCGAGCTCACGATCGGCGGGCGTACGGCGCTCGGCACGCTCCGACTGCCGGCGCAGTCTGGACCGGATGTGCCGCTGGTGCTGATGACGCACGGCACGCTCGCGCACAAGGACATGGAGACCATCCAGGGCCTGTCCAAGGCGTTGGCCGAGCGGGGGATCGCCTCGCTCGCGCACAATCTCGTGCTCGGTCTCGATCGCCGCACCGGCATGTACGATTGTGCCAAACCCCATGACTATGTGACGGACGATGCTGTCGTGGAGATCGCCGCCTGGCTGAGTGAAGCGCGCAAGACGTCGTCGCACGTCTTCGTCCTCGGTCATTCGCGCGGCGCCAATCAGGTCGCGCGCTATCTGGCCGCCAATCCCAGAGCGGCGGTCGACGGTGCGATCCTGCTGGCGCCCGCGACGGCGAGCATCGAGGCCGGTTTGAGAGACGCCTATGCGGAGAGCTACGGCCAGCGATTGGCGCCGCTGCTCGACAAGGCTGAGGCAGCGATCGCCGCCGGGCGCGGCGGTGATTGGATGTCGGTGCCGGGCTTCATCTATTGCCGCGATGCCAAGGTGACGGCGCGCGCATTCGCAGCATTCTATCGCGCCGACCGGCGTCAGGATACGGCGGCGCTGGTCGCCGATGTGAGCCTGCCGGTTCTGGTGCTTGCGGCAGCGCAAGACAAGACGGTACCGGACGTGGCAGCGTCGTTCGCGCCGCTGGCGTCACGCGCCGGCAGCCGTGTCCGACTGGAGACGATTGACGACGCAGATCACTTCTTTCGCGATCTCGCCGCCGAGGATGCCGCTGATCGCATCGCAGGATTCATTGCAGCCGCGCGTTAGGAGCCACCATGGAACGTCGATCTTTGATGCAAGCCGGTCTTGCCGGCCTGTTTGGAATCTTCGGTGTCAGCAGCGCACGCGCGGCGACGGAATCGCCGCGCCAGCGCGTCGCCTATCATCTCGCCGATCAGGACCGCGCCCTGTTCGTTCTCGGCAACCTCCAGAACCACGTCGACGGGACCGGAGGACCTGGACGCGCAGACATTCGCCTGGTGATCCACGGTCCGGGCTTGCGGGCCTTTCATGCGATTTCGGCCGACCAGACCATCTCGGCTCTGGCCGAGCGCCTCATGAAGGCCGGCGTCGGCTTCGAGGCCTGTGCGAACACCATGAAGGCGCAAGGCGTGAAGCTCGACGATCTCTTGCCAGGCTTCGCGGTGGCGGAGAAGGGCGGCGTCGTGCGCCTCACCGAGTTGCAGCAGAGTGGATACGCCTACCTGCGCCCGTGACGGACGCATGCGTCTTTGCCGATGCCGCCCGGTATGTTGAGCGGCAGGCCTGAACGACGGGAGCGCCTGTGCTCACCGCATTGATCGACCTTCTGGGTGAGGAGCTGGTGTCGCTGCTGTGCGGGCTCGCGGCCGGCGGCGCGTTCGGCTTCTTCGCCCAGCGCAGCCGCTTCTGCCTCCGGGCGGCCACGATCGAGTTCGCGCGCGGGCAGGGCGGTCCGCGGCTGGCGGTGTGGCTTCTCACCTTCGCCTCGGCGCTGCTGGGCACCCAGGCGCTGGTGGCGATGGGCCTGCTCGACGTCTCCGAAGTGCGCCAGCTGGCGCAGCAGGGCAGCATTTCCGGCGCGATGATCGGCGGCACGCTGTTCGGCTGCGGCATGATCCTGGCGAGAGGCTGTGCCAGCCGTCTGCTGGTGCTCTCGGCCAACGGCAATCTGCGGGCGCTGCTGTCCGGCCTCGTCTTCGCGGTGACGGCGCAGTCGGCCTATCGCGGCCTACTCGCGCCGGCACGCGAGTGGCTCACCAATCTTTGGCTCGTCGACGGCGGACCGTCGCGCGACATCATGAGCCTGTTCGGCGGGGGTACGCCCGAGAAGCTCGGCTTCGGCATGCTGTGGTTCCTGGCCGGGCTCGCCGCCGTGTCGAAGTTTCAGGTTGGCCCGAAGATCCTGCGCTCGGCGGTGGCCGCGGGCGCGGCGGTCGCCGGGGGCTGGCTCCTCACTTATCAGCTCGGCCAGGCCTCGTTCTCGCCGGTGCCGCTGAAGAGCCTGACATTCAGCGGTCCTTCGGCGGAGCTGCTGATGCAGGTGCTCGCCAGCCCGCAACTGAAGCCGGGCTTCGATCTCGGCATCATTCCGGGTGTGTTCATCGGCTCGTTCGTTGCGGCCGCGCTGGCGCGTGAACTCAATCTCGAAGGCTTCTCGGATGGGCGCGGCATGCGCCGTTACATGATCGGCGCCGTCCTGATGGGATTCGGTGCGATGCTGGCGGGCGGCTGCGCCGTTGGCGCCGGCGTAACCGGGGCATCGGTGTTTGCGCTCACAGCGTGGATCGTGCTCGGTGGCATGTGGTTGGGTGCGGCCGTCACCGATTTTGTCGTCGACCGCTGGCTGTTCGCCACCAAGCCGGCGCAGAGCCCGGTTCAGCCGCCCTCCGTCATGCCTTCTTGAGGCATCCTGCGGAAGCGAGCCTGCTTCTGCTGAGCGGCATTGGACATGCAGCGTCAAGGCGCAGCATCCATGAATCTCCGGGACCTGTCTGTCACAGGCTCGTCGACGCGTGGCGTGTCGGCGCACTTCAAGCCTCCGACGAAGAACATTGTCCGATCAGATCGGATCGAGCCCGAAGACACGCGTCTTTGCGTCGTCACGCCGGAGCGCAGATCGCGTAGTCCGCGGATCGGCCACAGGAGATGCGTGCCGACCACGGCATTCGGACCATCGCGCCCGATCATGACGTTGGTAGATTCCAGTCTGGAGATCCCGCCCGTTAACCAATTTGCGAAGGTCGGGTGATACCGTCGCGAGGGGACGACGCAATCATGCGGCGCACCGATACGAATCGCCGGGACTACGAAAGGCACGCGTGATGTCGCAACTCTCCATTCGAGCAAAAATGGCGGCCGTCATTGCGCTGCTGCTGGTGGCGATGACCATCGTCGGGTTGCTGGCCGTCCGCGGCATGCAGACAATCAATACGCATACCGAACAGATCGCCAAGAACTGGCTGCCGAGCGTGCGCGTGCTCGGCGAGTTGCGTTCGGCGATCAATCTCAATCGGGCGCAGCTGCGAGCCTACATGACGGCTGATACGACTGAGGAGAAGGACAATCTCGACCGCAACATGAAGGCAACGCTCGCCGTCATCGCGACGGCGCGCCGCTCCTATGAGGCGATGATCTCGTCGGCCGAGGAGCGCAGCCTGTTCGAGAGCTGGTCGCGGGGCTGGGAGCAATATGTCAAGGCTGCCGATGGTGTGCTCGAGGTGCTGCGCGCAGGGAACGGCAACGCGACCAAGCAGGCGAGCGATCTGTTCAACAAGACGGTCCGGAGCGTCGCCAATCAGTCGGACGAATTTCTTCGAAAGCTGATTGACCTCAACAATCGTGGCGCCGACGCCGAAACCAAGATCGCCGCGGATGGCTATGCCGAGGCATTTGCATTGATGTCGACGGTCATCGTCCTTGCCGTTCTCACCGGCATCGGCGTCGGAAGCTGGTTCGTTCGCGACATTTCCCGGTGCATCGCTTCCATCATCAGGCCGATGCAGGCGCTCGGTGAGGGTAACCTGGCGATTGAGATCCCCTATCGCGGCCAGAAGACCGAAGTAGGCATGATGGCCGACGCCCTGGACGTCTTCAAGACCGCCTTGATTGCGAAGAAGCAGGCCGACGATATCGCTTCGAGAGAGGCAGAGGTGAAACTGGAACGCGGCCGGCGGCTCGACGAGATCACTGGCCGCTTCGAGGCCGCGGTCGGCGAGATCGTTGACACCGTGTCCACGGCATCGAGCACTTTGGAAGGTCACGCCGGCGGGCTCAGCAACACGGCGAGCCGCGCACAGAACCTGGCCACATCCGTCACCGCGGCTTCCGAGGAAGCCTGCACCAATGTGCAGTCGGTGGCATCTGCGACCGAGGAGCTCTCGGCGTCCGTCAACGAGATCAGCAGGCAAGTCCAGGATTCGGCCCGGATGGCCAATGAGGCGGTGGCACAGGCACGCAGGACCAATGAACAGGTCGGCGAGCTCTCGAAGTCCGCTGCCCGCATCGGCGACGTCGTCGAGCTGATCAATACGATTGCCGGACAGACCAATCTGCTCGCGCTGAATGCAACGATCGAGGCCGCACGCGCCGGCGAGGCCGGCCGTGGATTTGCGGTGGTCGCATCCGAGGTCAAGGCGCTGGCCGAGCAGACGGCGAAGGCCACGGGCGAGATCGGCCAGCAGATCTCCGGCATCCAGTCCGCCACCCAGCAATCGGTCGGTGCCATCCGCGACATCAGCATCACCATCGAGAAATTGCAGGAGATTTCGTCGACGATCGCATCAGCCGTGGAGCAGCAGGGCGCTGCCACGCAGGAGATCTCGCGCAACGTCCAGCACGCGGCGGCGGGAACGCAGCAGGTCTCAGCCAACGTTGCGGATGTGCAGCGCGGTGCCGTCGATACCGGAACCGCCGCATCCCAGGTGCTGTCCGCCGCGAAATCGCTGGCCGACGACAGTGCCAGACTGAGCATGGAAGTGAAGAAGTTCATCGCCGGCGTGAGAGCCGCCTAGGAACTCGCAGCGACTGAGAGCCGCGCAGATCCGATCTCGCCGCCATTCGCCGGCCCGCGTCGGGAGTGCTGGACAGGTGCGCAGGCCCGGCCACCACGCGCCGGGCATCGCTTCTGCATTGGCCTGCGAGCCTCATCTCGAGGACTTCTCCCGCGGCCGCGGCAAGCGGCGCGACCGAGTCGCGTGGTGACGATGGACCTGCGAGAGGCCGCGCCGACATGAACAGAGCGTGGGTCTGCGGCGGATCATGCTCCGCTGCGGTTTGCTCGGGGCTGCCGTCCCCGAGGTCGCCCGTGCCGCTGATTCCTCGCCGTCAGGCTGCCGGAGGGCCCTGCCTTTTCACCTATCGGCACCGTGACCTATCGGCATTGGCTGAATTTTAATTGCATAAATTCGAATATATGCATATAGTGGCGTCGGTCGCGGCGCTGGGCCGCGTCAGCAGGGAGGACCCGTCGTGGCAATGATGAACGACGTCATGGTCAAGGATCTGGGCGGGTCCGGGCGCATCGACTGGTCGCCTTATCTGGTCGGCGCCGGCATCGGCATCCTCAGCTGGGTGGCCTTTGCCGGGTTCGGCGACCCACTCGGCGTGACGACGGCGTTCTCGCGCATCGCGTCGCTGTTCGCCGTGCCGGTGATCGGATCCGACGCCGTCGCCGCCAACAGTTATTGGAAGTCGATGCCGCTGAAATGGGATTATGGCGTCTGGTTTCTGGTCGGCATTCCGCTCGGCGCATTCTTGTCGGCGGTCATCTCCGGCACGTGGCGGCTCGAACTGGTGCCGGAGGTCTGGAGGGAGCGCTTTGGTCCGTCGGTGTTCAAGCGCTTCGTCGCTGCGTTTCTCGGCGGCATCGTCATCATGTATGGCGCGCGTCTGGCCGGCGGCTGCACCAGCGGCCACGGCATTTCAGGCGGTCTGCAACTGGCGCTGTCGAGCTGGCTGTTCCTCGCCGTGATGTTCGCGACCGGCCTGGTTGTGTCGCGCGTCATGTTCCGCAAAGCATAGGAGGAGGGCCATGACGTCATTGATGAGCATCGCCGGTCCGCTGTTGATGGGCGCCGTGTTCGGCTATCTCCTGCAGCAGGGCAAGGTCACGAGCTGCAACGTGATCGAGAACCAGTTCCGGCTGCGCGACTTCACCGTGCTGAAGGTGATGGGCACGGCGATCGTGGTCGGCGGCATCGGCGTTCTGCTGCTGGTCGATACCGGCAACACCAAGTATTACGTCAAGGACGCCAACATGCTTGCGGTCGCGCTCGGCGCGGCGCTGTTCGGCGTCGGCATGGTGGTTTACGGCTACTGCCCGGGCACTGCGCTCGGCGCCATTGCCAGCGGCAGCGTTCATGCTGCAGTGGGCGCTTTCGGCATGATCGTCGGGGCGATCCTCTATGCGCTGAGCTTCGACTGGGTGAAGGCCCATGTCCTGAATGTTTGGGCGCTCGGCAAGGTGCGGCTGCCCGACATCACCGGCGTGCCGGATGGCGTCTGGTTCGCCGCGCTCGCGATCGGTGCAGGTGCGTTCTTCTTCTGGGTCGAAGCGTCCGCGGCCAAGGCGAAGCGGACACAGGGCTAGGCTGAGTCGCCCGAGTGCCCCTATGTCAAACAGTGAGAGGTTCCTCCCATGCTATCAGGACTGTTCAGCAGGTTGACCGGGTCGACCAGCGTGCCGGCGATCGAGCATGATGAGCTGGTGCGGGCGCATCAGCAGCGGAGCTGCGTCATCGTCGACGTGCGCGAGCCGCATGAGTTCAAGGGCGGCCACATCCCCGGCGCCGTCAATCACCCGCTGTCGCGTTTCGACCCGGGCAGCCTCGTGCACGACAAGCCGGTGGTTCTGATCTGCCAGGCCGGCGGTCGCTCGGCCACCGCCCTGCGGCGGGCGCTGTCGGCCGGGCGGCAGGATATCCGCCACTATGCTGGCGGCATGAGCGGCTGGCGGGCGCGCGGCGGTCCTGTCGCCTGAACGCGCCCTGCCGGACAGGTCGGACGTTCTGCTCTGTCAGGATGTTCCGACGGGACTTGTGAAGGGTTGAGGTGAAATGATCTGCAACCAGCATGGATTGCGGCAGGTTAAGAGCAGAGTGTGCGGCGGAAGGCTGCGATAGCCGTTCCCGCCCCGCAGCAGCTAATTTGTTGTTGGTCCAGTCCATTGGTTGACTCGTTCAGGAATAATTAGTTGCAACGCTGCAATACTCGAACACCGGTCGACGTTCGAGGATCGCATGTTGAAGTTTGTTGGCTTGAGAACCCGGATCACCCTTTCTCTGGTGATCGGTGCGGCAGCGACGGCCCTCTTCGTGCTGCTGGTCGCCATGTGGATCATCGGCGGCATCATCGACCGCGCCAATGAGCGCGAGCTCCACGCCCAATATGACGCCTTCAATTCGCGCCTGCAGCTGGAGTCGACCCGCGCGGAAGCGATGAGCGCGGTGGTCGCCAACATCCCCGCGGTCCAGGACGCCATGGCGCAGAACGACCGCGACGCCTTGATGCGGCTGTTCGGCGCGGGCATGGCCAGCCTGAAATCCGATTATGGCGTCGACCAGTTTCAGTTTCACACGCCGCCAGCGATGTCCTTCCTGCGGGTGCACCAGCCGGCCAAGTTCGGCGACGATCTGTCTGGATTCCGCAAGACGGTGGTGGCCGCCAACACCGACCGCAAGCCGATCGTCGGGCTGGAGGGCGGCGTTGCCGGCCTCGGCCTCCGCGGCGTCGTACCGATCGTTTCCGCCGGCAGGCATCTGGGCTCGGTCGAGTTCGGCCTGACCTTTGGCCAGAACTTCTTCGACGAGTTCAAGCGCAGCCGGAATGTCGAGGTCGCGTTCCGCCTGGCTGGCGACACCGGCTTCAAGCTGTTCGCGACGACGATCGGGGAGACCTCCTTCTTCGCAAGCGGCGACTATCGGGAGGCATCGGCCGGCAGCTTCCTGTCGCGCCAAGGACAGCTCAAGGGTGTTCCGGTCGTCGCGCTGCTGGGCCCGATCAAGGATTTCTCCGGCAAGCCGATCGGGGCCGTCGAGATCATCATGGACAACAGCGAGTTCATCCAGGCTCGCAATCGCGCCGGGGCGTTGGCGATCGGGATGACGCTGGCCGGCCTCGTGCTGATCGCGCTCGCCGGGCTGTTGATCGCGCGCGGCATCTCCCGCCCGATCGTCCAGATGACGAGCGCGATGCGCGAGCTCGCCGACGGCAACTTGGACGTTCGCGTCCCGGCCGACTGGCGCAAGGACGAGGTCGGACAGATGGCACGCGCCGTTTCGATCTTCAGGGACAACGCCGTCCGGATGAGGGATCTGCAGGCGGAGCAGGAGAAGGCCCAGGCTCGTGCCGAGGAGGACCGGCGCCGCATGCTGATGGAGGTGGCCGATGGCTTCGAGGCCAGCGTCCGCGGCGTCGTCGACGCCGTGTCGGCTGCGGCCATCGAAATGGAGGCGACCGCCCGTTCGATGTCGGTGACGATCGATCAGTCGAAGCAGCAGGCCCTGACGGTATCGCAGGCGTGCGGCTCCGCGTCGGACAATGTCAACACCGTTGCCTCGGCGGCCGAGGAGCTGTCATCCTCGATGAACGAGATCAGCAAGACGCTCGAGCGTGCGTCGTCCGTGGTTCGCAAGGCCGCGGACGAAGGGCAGCAATCCAACGACAAGGTGCAGCGGCTCAACATTGCGGCCAGCAAGATCGGCGAGGTCGTCGCACTCATCACCCAGATCGCCAGCCAGACCAATCTGCTGGCGCTGAATGCGACGATCGAGGCCGCGCGCGCCGGCGAGTCGGGCAGGGGATTCGCCGTCGTCGCTAGCGAGGTGAAGACGCTGGCGACCCAAACGGCCAAGGCGACCGAAGAGATTGGTGCTCAGATCGCCGCGGTTCAGGCCGAAACCGCCGCCGCGGTCCAGAGCATCGGTATGATCTGCACCACGATCCAGGAGGTCGACGAGATCTCGACCATCATCGCCTCATCGATCGCGCAACAGGACGCCGCGACCCGCGAGATCGCCGGCAATGTGAACGTCGTCGCCGGCAAGACCCAGGACGTCACGCGCAACATCGCGGGCGTCACGTCCGGGGTCGTGCAGACCGGCCACGCCGCCAACGAGGTGCTGTCGGCGGCCGGCGAGCTCGCGCAGCAGTCGACCCGGCTGCGTAGCGAGGTCAACCAGTTCCTAGCCCATATCAGGGCGGCCTGACCGGTCGTTGGGTGGCTGAAGTATCAAGCTCGCCGACACGCCGATCGCTCCGGCGTAGCCACGGGCGCGAGCTGGGGTGGGGGCTCCTGTCCCGTGGCTCATCCCTGCTTCGCGGCCGCCTTCTCGAGCCGCTTCGCCATCACGCGCCAATAGGTGCCCGGCATGAAGCGCTGCAGGAGATCCATGAAGCGCGCATCGCCGCCAATCAGGATGCGGGGCTCATTGCGCTCGATGCCCTCGATGATCCGCAACGCGGCGTCGCGCGGGCTGGTCCTGGCAAGCCGCTCGAACCGCTCGATGGCCTGCACGCGGCGCGCATTGTCGGTCATGCCCTGGCCGGCGCGGGCATTGCGCGCAATCGCCGTGGCGATGCCGCCGGGATGCACGACGGACAGCCGCACGGGACTGCCGGCGGCTGTGAGCTCGTGACGCAGGCTCTCGGAAAATCCCCTTACCGCGAACTTTGCCGCGGCGTAGGCCGATTGACCGGGCGGAGCGATGATGCCGAAGATCGAGGACAGGTTGACGACGTGCGCTTCGCGCTGGCGCGAAAGATGCGGCAGGAACGCGCGCGTGCCGTGCACGACGCCCCAGAAATTGATGTTGAACAGCCACTCCATCTCCGCCTGATCGATCTCGGCGAAGCTGCCGAACAGTGCCACGCCAGCATTGTTGACGACGATGTTGAGGCCGGGATGCGCGCGGGTCGCGTCTACTGCGAACTGGGTGACTGCAGCCACATCGCTGACGTCCAGCCGGTGCGTGGTCACCTTGCGGCCGGTTGCGGTGAGCTCGGCGGCGAGGCTTGCGAGGCCCGCCTCGTCGCGGTCGGCGAGCGCGAGATCGCAACCGCGGGCCGCCAGCTCCTGCGCCAGCGCACGGCCAATGCCGCTGGCTGCGCCTGTCACGGCGGCAGATGCGCCTCGAATGATCGTCATTGTCGCTTCACTCCCCTGATCGACCGGTTCTACGTGCCTGTTCCAATTGCAGCTGGGTTTTCGGCCACTTTTTCTGATTGGAACCGAACCATCCGGCCGTTCAGCTTTTAACTCACATTACTTTGCGAGCACACATTCGTGGAGGACCTGCATGGGACAGTCGCAACCTTTTCGCGCCACCGCACTGATCGTGGAAGACGATCTGGCGCAGCGCGAGATGATCACGCTGCTGCTCGAAGAGAGCGAGTACGACGTGATCGCGTGTGAGAGCGCGGAGGCCGCCGAACTCGTCCTGAACAAGCCGGGTCATCGCATCGTGCTGCTGATGACCGACGTCAATCTGGCGGGCCGCATGAACGGGGTCGAGCTTGCCCATCTCGCCAAGGCGCGTCACCCCCACATCAATGTGGTCGTCACTTCTGGCCGGCCGTTGTCGCAGCCGCTGCCGGGCGGCACGAAGTTCTGGAGCAAGCCGTGGGCGCCGCTGGACGTGCTGCGCGAAGCCGAGGTGACGCTCGAGCGCACGCCCGATATCAGGTGAGGCGTGTTGCGTGGCAACCGCCGACCGGTGGAGACGTAGGATCGGCTAGCGGGTCGAGCTGACTGAGAGCCGGGTGGAAGCCGCGCTCCCACCCGGGAAGTGCAACTACTTCTTCTTGGCAGCCTTCTTGGTCTTCTTCGCAGCTTTCTTGGTGGCCTTTGCGGCCTTCTTCGCCTTCTTCGCCATGGAATCCTCGTCAGGAGTTGATGGATTGCAACGCGACTTCGAGGCTTCGCTGGCGCACGCCAGCCATGCATCAGCCTCGGGTGTCGATCCCAGCAGATTCGCGAAGCTCTGCCTCACGCTGTCACCAGCGTGGTTGCGCTTATCCACAGCTCGATGCATTCGCCGGCCAGTTGCGCCACTGGCGCTGGGGGCGTGACAAGGTTAGCGGATCGTAAAAGGTGTCTTCATTGATTCAAAACCAAGGCGCAACCTTGGTTGGGCCCTTGAGGAACCGTTAACTGCGCCGCGCCCATGTTGCCTCGAGCAACAGGGTAGCTCATGAGCGCGGCGTTATTGAACATCGAGGACAGGACCTGCGGCGTCCTGCTGTCGGGATGCTGAACGTTCCGACGCTGTGGACCGCCTTCGTGGTCAATTTCCTCGCGTTGGGCCTGATCTGGGCCTACGTGATGCGCAGCTATCCCAATCTGGATTCGGCGCGGTACTGGACGGCATCTGCGTTCATGTGCGCGCCGGCGGCGGCGTTCGCGCTGACGCGGTTCTATTTCGGCTCGTTCGTTCCGCTGCTGGTCGGCGGCTCGCTGATGACCTTCGCGATCTGCCTCGCGGCGATGGGCGTCGAGCGCTTCTATGGCTCCAGGGCGTCGTGGCGACTGAGCTTGACCGTCGTCGCGATGACCTGCTCGTCGATCGCATTTTTCCAATACGGATACGACCACGGCCCGTTGAGGATCCTGTGCTACTCGATCGGGCAGGCGGTCCCCATGGCGATCATCGCGCGGCTGGTGCTGGATGCGAGGCGCGGGCCCGTCAATCCGGGAGCGCGGCTGGCCGGCCTGCTGTCCGTTCTGATCATCGCGGTGTTTGCCGTGCGCTCGATCGGGGCGTTCATCGGCGCCGATTTCAATTTCAGCCGCTCCACCAGTGGTCAGGCCGCCGCGGTCCTGCTGCTGATCTTCCTGTCGATGTCGCTCAATTTCGGCTTCCTGCTGATGGCGGTGGACCGGCTGCGCAACGAGGTCGCCGACCTCGCGCTGCTCGACGATCTCACCGGCGTCGCCAACCGCCGTCACCTGATGCAGCGCCTGAGCGAGGAATGCGCGCGCGCCGAGCGCTCGCGGCGGCCGTTCGCGCTATTGGTGATCGATCTCGACGGCTTCAAGATCATCAACGACACCCATGGCCATGCCGCCGGCGACGCCTGCCTGCAGCACTTCACGCTGATGGCCCAGACCCGGCTGCGCCCCGGCGACATGCTGGCCCGCACCGGCGGCGACGAATTCTGCATCGTGCTGCCGGCGTCCGCCTTGCGCGAAGGCGCGATGATCGCGCGGCGCATCCTGCAGGTCTGCCGCGACGATGCGGAGGCCTGTGCCGGCGCCGAGGTGCCGATCGAGGTCTCGATCGGCATCGCCGAATGGACCGAGGATGTCGGCGCCTTCCCCGACCGGCTGATGGCGCGGGCGGACCAGGCGCTCTATGCCGCCAAGAAGGAGGGCAAGAACCGCTATGCCGTCTTCGCCGCCGACCACGAGACGCCGACACTGGCGCCGGACCAGATCGAGCCGATGATGGCGCCGCCGCGCCGGCAGGATGCCGCCGCCGGGTAGCCGGTGCTATCGTTGCCGACCATGAGGCCGGTCCTGTTCTCCCACCGCGCAGCGCTCGCGCTGCTTCTCGTCGCGCTGCCTCTGCCTGTTGCGGCTGAGGATCTCACGTCGCTCGCCCGTTCGTCCGGCACGCCGGACATCCCGGGACTGAAGATGGTCTGGCTGGCGCCGTGGGGCGATCCGCACCTCGCCCATCCTTGGACCAACATCATCGTCCACCAGACCGAGGGCCCGGCGGGGTCGGCGCGGGCGGGGGCGCTGGCGCAAGCCAAGAACCCGAAACGGCGCGGCGTCACCATCTGGGTGGAAACCGACGGCACGGTGTATTGGGCGGTGCCGGAAACCCTGGTGACCTTGCATGGCGACGGCGCCAACCGCAACGACAGCCGCTATATCGACAACGGCCCCACCTATCGCAAGGTCGTGCGCGACAATTCCATTGGCGTGGAGTTCGCTGGCAACTATCCCGACGTCACCACGCCTCCTACGGACGCCCAGGTCGCCGCCTGGCGCGTGCTCTCGAAGCTGCTCCGGCTGCGCTATCAGATTCCGCGGGAGCGGATCTATGCGCACAACTGGATCGACTACAAGGACGCCCGCTACTGCGAGGGCTGTGCGCTTGCCGAGCTCGCCCGCGCCGCGCCCGACTAACTGCACCTAACAAGAAGCCGGCGTCTCCGCCGGCTCCGATCGCATCCAAAAACCACCTTCAAGCAAGCCGCGCGTCTAGTGCGCGGCCTCCAGGGCCGCCGCCTCCTGCCTGGCGATGGCGCCCTTGACGGCGGACTGCACCTTCTCGAACGCGCGCACTTCGATCTGGCGCACCCGCTCGCGCGACACGCCGAACTCGGCCGCCAGGTCCTCGAGCGTCATCGGCTCGTCGGCCAGGCGCCGCGCCTCGAAGATGCGGCGCTCGCGCGCGTTGAGCACGCCGATCGCGCCGTTCAGCGCCTGCCGCCGGTGGTCGTATTCCTCGTGCTCGGCCATGATGGCTTCCTGGTTGGGCGTATTGTCGACCAGCCAGTCCTGCCATTCGCCCGCTTCGCCGTCGTCGCGGATCGGCGCGTTCAGCGAGGCGTCGCCGCCGAGGCGGCGGTTCATGTCGACCACGTCCTGATCGGTCACGCCGAGGCGCTTCGCGATCAGCTTGACCTGATCCGGATGCAGATCGCCTTCATCCAGCGCGTTGATGCGGCTCTTGGCCTTGCGCAGGTTGAAGAACAGCTTCTTCTGGTTCGCGGTGGTGCCCATCTTCACGAGCGACCACGATCGCAGAATGTACTCTTGTATCGACGCCTTGATCCACCACATGGCGTAGGTGGCGAGGCGAAAGCCCTTCTCGGGCTCGAACCTTTTCACCGCCTGCATCAGGCCGACATTGCCTTCCGACACGACTTCGGATATCGGCAGGCCGTAGCCGCGATAGCCCATGGCGATCTTGGCCACGAGCCTGAGGTGGCTGGTCACGAGTTTATGCGCTGCGTCGCTGTCGTCATGCTCGCGCCAACGCTTGGCGAGCATGTACTCCTCCTGCGGTTCCAGCATCGGGAACTTGCGGATCTCGGCGAGGTAGCGTGAAAGTCCCGATTCTCCGTTGAGAACCGGCAGTGTAGCTGTACGGGCCATTGAGCGCCCTCCAGTTGGTTCAGGCCCCCGATAGCGGCGGGCCAGGCAAAGCGGTCGCTTGGTTAAAGCCGGCCGGTTTGCGACGTTCCATGCGTCGACCATTCGACGCAGGCGCAACATACACCATTTTCGCCCCCCGGTGGAAGGATTCCGGGGGTCACGACCCCGTGTGGCTCCATTAAGTTTTTGACATGCTTGCGTTTTTCTGAAGGTCCTGCGTCATAGCGCCGCTCGCAAGGCGCGCCCCAAAAGAGAAAGATCCTCCGGAAGCTCCGATTCCCAGCGCATTATTTCTCCCGTCCGGGGGTGCTCGATCACCAGCAGATAGGCGTGCAGCGCCTGCCGCCCGAGCGCCTCGAGCGCCGCCCGCGCGCCCGGCGCAAGCTGGTTCGCCTTGGTCTTGAAGTGCGGGCCATAGACGGCATCGCCGAGCAACGGATGGCCGAGATGGGCGAGATGCACCCGGATCTGGTGGGTGCGCCCGGTCTCGAGATGGCAGGCCATCAGCGACGCCACCGGCTTGCCGTCGCGGCCGGTAAAACTCTCCTGCACCTCGTAATGGGTGATGGCCTCGCGGCCTTTTGCGCGCACCGCCATCTTGTCGCGGGCATGCGGATGGCGGTCGATGGCCGCGTTGATGGTGCCGTGCGGCCGGTGCGGCACCCCCCACGCGAACGCCAGATAGCCGCGCTCCATCGCGCCGGTGCGGCCGTGATCGGCGAACTGCGCGCTGAGCGAGGCGTGCGCCTGATCGTTCTTCGCCACCACCATCAGGCCGGTGGTGTCCTTGTCCAGCCGGTGCACGATGCCCGGCCGCTTGACCCCGCCGATCCCGGACAGACTGGCGCCGCAATGCGCGATCAGCGCGTTGACCAGCGTTCCCGTCTCGTGCCCGGCCGCGGGGTGCACGACGAGGCCGGCCGGCTTGTCGATGACGATGATGTCGTCGTCCTCGTAGATGATTTTCAGCGGGATCGCCTCGGCCGCGGGCTCGGCCGGGACGGCCTCCGGCACGTCGATTGTGATCGTGTCGCCGGCTATGACGTGATAAGCGGGGTCCCGCACCGCCTCCGCGCGGAGCGACACCTGTCCGGCCAGGATCAGCGCCTTCAGCCGCGACCGCGACAGCTCCGGCAGCTTGGCTGCCAGCACGCGATCGAGCCGCGGCGAGCCTTCGTCGCCGGCGACCGTGACCGTCATCAGACCGTGGGATTGTGAAGTCGAGATGTCCATGAATTCTACCGTTGCGCCCGAGCCGTCCTCGCCCGAGCAGGCCCAGCTGATGGCGCGGCTGCGGCGCATGATGATGATCGCGGGCGTGACCACCTCGATCGCGATCGCAGTGCTTCTGGTCGCCATCGGCTACCGCCTTTTCCGCGGCGATGGAAGCACAGCTTCGGGCCCCGACCTCACCGCCATGTTCCCGAAGGGCGCCCGCATCGTCGCCACCGGCACCGCCGGCGACCGGCTGGCGGTGACGCTGGATGTCGGCGGCACCACCGAGATCCGCACCTTCGACGCCAAGACCCTCAAACCCACCGGCCGCCTCCGCTTCGCGGTGGAGCCGTAGGGGCAGGGCGGTTTCGCCTGATCATTCTGGCCCATCTTTCTTTTAGTCCCGGCTTTCACACCGCGGGCGGTCAGCGCCTCCCCCGCCTGCGGGGGAGGTCGCATCGCATCGAAAGATGCGATGCGGGTGGGGGAACTCTCTCCACTGGCACCGGTGCCCGCGGCCGCCCCCACCCCAACCCTCCCCCGCAAGCGGGAGAGGGGGCGCACCGTCGGTGCGGCTGACAGCTCGGCTTCGTCCCGGGAACCATCGCCAAACCCGCGAAAGCCGGCCCATCTGCCACTCCCGGTATCGTTGTCCGCCGGTTCCATGTCTGCTCTAAAGACCCCCGGGGAACTCTGGAGTGGGGTGGAATGACCGGACATCTTTCGCGCGCGCTGAGCCTGCTGGCGGCGGCGCTGCTGCTGACCGCCTGCGCCGCCACGACGGCGCTGGAATCGCAGACCAAGCAGCGCGACGGCCGGATGGCGCGGATCTATTTCCTGCGCGAGAAGGGCCTCGTCGGCGCCATGGGCACCACGGCGGGCACCGCCGACGTCAAGGTCGCCGGCAAGACCGTCGGCGCGCTGCGCAACGGCTATTATCTGTTCGTCGATCGTCCGGCCGGCACCTACGAGCTGTCGGTCAATTCCGGCATTTCGCTGCCCTATGAGACCGAGATCCAGGTCGAGGCCGGGCAGGTCTACTATCTGTGCCTCGGCGCGACGCCCTATGGCCCGCCCGGCCAGGTGCTGCTGAACCAAGCCTATGCCGGCGGCAGCGGCACTTTGATGCCCCCTAGGTCGGGTCTGTCCGGCGCGATGTCCGGCACCGTGCTGTATCGCATGGACCCCGGCCCGGGCGCCGCGCTGATGGCCCAGCTCCAGGCGCCGTGAGGCCGGCGCCGACAACCCGTCCGCAACATCATCCGCGAAATTTGCCTCTGCCGTCTTGCGGCGCGGCGCGTTCAAGGCTATGCGGTTCACCTCACGCTCCCTTCGTCTAGCGGTTAGGACGCGGCCCTCTCAAGGCTGAAACAGGGGTTCGATTCCCCTAGGGAGCGCCAGACAATTCAACAACTTAGAGCCGCGGTAGAGAAGTCGTCGAATATCCGTTGAATAAGCGTCGGCGAACGTTGGCGAATCCCGACGTACTCATTTAGTGATCCGACCCACTAGGTTCGCGCGCATATATCCGACAGCTCTGCTGGTAATTCGAGCGGCAGTGTCAGCGACAACGATCTTCAATCCGCCTCCAAGCACGCGAAGGCTCACATTTGGTTGCGCGCTCCATGCGTTGAATGCGCGATATTATTCGGGACCACCATTGAGTCGGCACGCACCAAACTAGGGCTCCATGGATGGCAATTTTCAAGAATTGGGGCTCGCAACGTCAGTATCTTTCTCTCCGCTTCAAGTGCACCGCGGCCTCGCGCACGATGCTTCGCTCACATCTCATCGCCAGGACTTGAACTTGGGCGGGTCCATTGTGAGGGGCGCTAGATCAACTAAAACAAACAGAGAACATACATTGGATCGAGAGTTCCGGCCTCGATGCGGGGGAAACCTTCCCAGCTTGTAATTGAGAACGTTGTGCGCCTCCTTGCTTGAGGCGGTCTCCACGTGGCATCGATGCAATAATTCGCGCACGAGTCGAGACTGATCGACAGGCCGTTCGGGACTACAGAGCTTTTGGGAACTCGATCAGGCTCCCTGGGGAGGTTGGACGTTGCCAGAAAACCGAAATCCGCACGTGCCGCAGCTACTTTCATGGCATGGTCAATCCGGCGGCGGTGTTCACGTGCCCTTCCAGGCGCGGGTCAACCCGATTGGGGAAGTCATCGAAACGCCCCTGGTGCAACGTCTGCGCTCGTTGGCCGCCGCGATTGCAGCCGACGAAAGATCTACCCCTCGTTGGATATTTCTGGTTGGGGGACCCGGAAACGGAAAATCCGAGACAGTCGAGGACTTTCTCAGGTCGCTTGACCAAGAACTTGGATTGAATGGCGCCCTCTGTGCCGTACTTCGGCAGCGCTTTGCAGCAGGCGGCGTGTTACCTAGAAAGATCGATATTGTCCCCGCGGATCTTGGCCTGGCTGCTTCGTCGTTTTCCGCCCGAGTGAGCCGGGTCATAGTTGTCCAGGATGCGACGGCTACCGAAACCGCGCTGGGAAATGCCGCAAGTGAACTCGCGCACGACTTGGCTGATCTTCTCACCTGTCCCGATCAGCCGCTCCCTGTCTTTATTGCGTGCGCTAATCGGGGCCTGCTTGCCAGGGCCATGAACGAGGCATTCCGCGCTTACGGAGACAACCCGGTTACATCGCTTCTGACAAAAGTAATCCAGGCATCGGGCCTGGGGCGCGATACGCTAGGATCGAGAAAGCAATCCTGGCCGCTTGAGGATGACAATCGCTTTGCTTGCTGGCCGCTTGATATCGAGAGTCTCTTGCTCGCCGACGCGACCGGTAAGCCGCTTGAGCGCATACTGAACAAGGCAATTGATGATGCGCAATGGGAGGTAGCAGGTCGATGCCTTGACTGCAGTTCGCGCACGGTCTGTCCATTTCGACAGAATGCCGAATGGTTGCGCGATGAGCGCGCAAGTAGCAACCTACTCTTGATCTTGCGTCACGGCGAGCTCGCGCGTGGCCAACGCTGGAACTTTCGGGATAGTTTCTCCCTCGTTGCCGAGTTGCTAGTTGGGCAGTGGAGTGACTTTGCAGGCGCGTCGCACCCTTGCGATTGGGTGCATGAAGCCGCTTCGGGGCTCCAGGCAGCTGCGGGAGCGGCGAGCAGCGCGCTGGCCCTTGTAATGCGCTTATATGGCAATGCCATGTTTCGTGGCGCGGAAATGGCTCGGTCGGCCAGCTCCTTTAATGAGAAGCGCCCAGTTGACAGTCTTACTCATCCGATTAGTGCTGAGCTTATCACCGCCCTGTCCACGGTTGCCGGTGGCGGATCGACGAAATCGATTCGCGAGACGCTGGAAAACGAATACGCCCGCCTGGACCCAGCGAGCACAACACCTGCCGATTCAGCACACCCGCTTCGGTCCGTGGAAGATGCCTTTTGCCAATCGATCGACCAGGGACTAACTGCTACCAACCAGGCGCTCGCGCTATCGCCGGCAGAAAACTTGCTGCTTGAAGCTTTTGACAAAGCCGAACGCGAGTGGGACTTGCTTGCCAGGAACTCTACAATTGCAATCGCGGCGGTCGCCTTCTTGCGAAGGCTGGCAGGATTGCTTGCAAAGCGATCTCTAGGTATTCGTCTCGGGTATCATGCCCTTGATCACTTGCTCGCTGACTACGAAGCGACCCTGCGTGATGGCGGTCGTCTCGCAAAAGTCCGAGAGGTACTCTCTCCATTGCTTGGAGATGCCGGGTTTTCTTTCAACCTTGTGGAGATAATTGGTCAACCGACCGCCGAGGCTCGGTCCCAGCCCCTGGTTAGCCTCAGGGGGTTGCCGCCTGGGATAAGGACGCTCCCGGCACCGAGGTCGACGAGCACCACGCCTGGACATGACATGCCTTGCGTTGAAATAGCTGACCTGGACTACAGGATTCCCCTGACATTCGACTTCTACATGGCATTGCAACTCCGCAAGGAGGGCTGTGCCGGAAGCAGCCTGCCGGCGAGCGTTCGAGCCGCCTTGGACCGGGTTAGGCATCGCTACGCAGGGGACTTGTGCCGGAACGTGGACCGATTCATAGACGGTCGAACGTTCGTCGTGGTTGGCGAGGATCAAAAAATTGGGATTCCTGCGCCGGGATCGCCCCCCGGGCTAATCAGCGCCTGAGCATGCAATATCATGAACGTTTCAGAATTTCAGACTGCGCCGACCAACAAGCGTCATCCAGCATACGCCGCGTCCATGCTATCAGGCACTGCACCGGAATGGTCCACCGGGGAAGTACTGCTCTCCTCGGCCTACCGTTCGCTCTTGCTTGGCGTTAGCGAGAGTAGCGTAGATCTCGAAAATATTAAGCGCGCCCATGAGCTCATGCCGGGTGCCGTTGGCGGACCCGAACTATGGTCGCGGTTGTTCTCCAGCCGCGGAGGAATAAGAAGCCCATTCCGCCATGGACAGTACAGCCCGCTTTCATCGCAGCAGCTGATGCCCCTCGTTCCATCCGTCGCGCGAATTGCGGGGGTGCTCGGCAAGCGCCCACGAAGCCGCTGGAACCCCTCCAACTTGCTTCAAGAGATCATTGGCAGTGCGCTGGATCGCGCAGCGGGAGAAGCTCTTATTCGAGAGCTAGGTGCAGCCCTTGCCATAGCCGACGACGATGACGTGTTTGCAAGGTTCACGGAGGCGTCACTGCGCTCAGGCCTGCAGGGCATCCAACCAGAGCCGGGGCAAGATTTTCCATACCTCAGCCTCCAGCTTGGTGAAGATGATTGCCGTGCCTTTCGCGCTGCGTCGAACAATCGACAGCTGTGTCCTTCTGAACGGTTCTGCACGGATTTGCGAGCCGTGGTTGGCCTAAAGCCAAGCTTGACGAGGCGTCAATGGACGGTGCTGGTCGAAGCAATCCTTCGGCTTGGTCTTGGAATGCATGCACTCTGGATTTGCAAGGCCAACAACATTGCCTGGGAGCTCGCGCTGACCGCGGCCTCGGGTATGGCCCCTCCAAGTGCAAGCGAGGTCGAGGCCAAAATATGGGAGCAACAGCACGAGTCCTCGATGCTCCTGGAGATCGGAGCGAACGCTGAACCCGTGATACAACGGCACATCGAGCGGTACGCCTTCGCCAGGACTGGCCTCAACCTCCTGCTGTGCAGGCTCGACGATTGCGGAGCATCGTGGCCTGCCGGACTGCGCATTGGATTCTCGCCTTCTTCAGGGCAGCAAGCGCCCGCCGCGATTGCTGGCTTTCTTGCCCACGTGAGCGCGAACCGTCTCGCCATACACGCTCCCGATGCTGGCAAGTGGTTGCGCGAGGAGGTTGGGAAATTGTTTGACGATAACGAGGAGCTGCGCGCGCTTGCAAGGTGCAAAGCTGGCTATACCAAGAACTTGTTTGAATTTGCGCGACATAGCCTTGGGCAGATCCAGGCGAAGGATCCTGCGGAACGTTGCTACGACCTTGCGTATCTCCTCGCGTATTCTGGAGAAAGAAAGCCACTACCGGTTCTGCCGGGCCAGGACATGCTTGTTATGCTCGTGCACGTGTGTTGCGCAGCCAATCCATTCATACCCGTGAGCCTCGACGATTTCCGTGGGCATCTTGGTCAATACGGGCTCCACGTACCCGCGGGCGAGCTGATCGACGGGAGGACGGGGCGCGATCTGGAGATGCTGGGACTGGTCGTCGATAGCCCAGATGCTGCCGGTGGGAGATTGCTGGTCCCACCGTTCTCTTAAAAGTGGAATGTGAATAGATGCAATCTCTCGCCCGAACCCTAGCGAAGTACGTCGAGGAGCATTTTACTGCCGCCTTGACGCGTGACCCGGGCAGCCCTGTCCGTCCCGTTCTCGTCGGGCCTCCCGTCGAGGCCCTGCGAAATGTATTCGCCATATTAACCGCAAGCGGTCAACGAGATTGGACATTATCGGTTGGCAATACAAACCATGAAATCGTCGTTCTGCTGGTTGACGAGGCCGCGCCGCCAACGGGAGTTAGCCTTTCTCGAGGCTGCCACTGGGATTACGCTGTCACAATTCGCAATAGCCGGCCTTGTGTTCTAATCTTGGCGGCGCGGTCGTCATGGGACAACCGGCCGGAGTCGCTTGCCAACACCACCGAGACACTAGGTGCTGTTTCGCCGAAGGATGGCGAGCTTCACCAATACCTTTGTTCGCAAATATCGTCGCAGCTAGGCATCCCAGAACGGCAGGTGCGCGAGCTTCTTCGTCTCGTCCGCGCCGAGTCTGCCAAGCTAGAGCTTGCCATCCGCGACTCGTTTTCTTGGGAGATCTTTGACAATCTCCTCGCCAGCCCCGCCACGACGAATCCCGCCGACGCGGCTTGTTTCGCGACAGGTGTTCCAGTTATTGGGACGAGCGGTAAGGCCTTCAAGGAATCGTATGACATTCTTGTTACGTTGGCGAAATTCGTAAGCAGCGTTGGGCTAAGCGAAGCCGTCGACCAGATGAAGGGCACGAACGCGGCGCAGACGCGAGCGCTATCGACTAGCCTGGACGCGATGCATCTATACCTGGCAGCCCAGCTTATATCGCCGACTACGTTCGAGACTGCACCGTTGCGCCAATTTCGCGTTGGAGTTCCTGCGCCGACTTGGTACGGCGAGCTGGATGCGGAGGCCCTTGAAGATATTCTTAGCGAGCTGAACCGGAGACAGCCGCGGGATCGCCTCACGTTATCTTGCACAAACGCTTTGCCAAGCGCGCGGCCGCTACCCGGCGGGCCGTTCGTCGTAATCAATACCGTGGAACTGGAAGTTACCACGTCGTCAGGGTCCATGCCGGGAGGCGTGGTTTTTTCAAAGAAAATCGATAGGGCTGTCCCCGCGGCCGTCACGGCTTCACAAGCTAATCCCATGCAATGCATTGATGCCACGGCCGTGATCCATCGCAAGCCGATGAAGTACAAGGCCGACGCGCCACAATTTCGTTCGGGCACGGTTGATGTAATTAGCTTGGACTCGTTCGCCTGTGGTGGACTCGCCGTAGTGCGGGATGCAAATGCTAACGGCGTCCCGGTTTTTGCAAGCCGGGCCAGCAGTTGGACGCAGGAGCTTGCCCTTTCGCGTGGCGGAGCGACCGACCTACAGGTTTTTCACAGTTCAGCTGTTGTGGAAGTTTCCTTGATGCGCCAAGGCGAGCAGCCAACTTCCAAGAATACGCAAGCGGGCAGCCATTTTGTCTCATTTACGGAAGACCTTGAAGACAACGATAGCCTGGCGATCGAGCTAAGGGATGCTGCAGGAGCCACTGTTGGCACCTGGACTCTTCAAGTCGCGATCGAGAGCTCCGTGGAGACGACCAATTCGCGCTACGAATCGCTTATCGCGCGGCACCGTACTGGACGAAAGAGCATCCCGCATGCCGCTGACATCCCGCTACATCGCCTTGAGCTCGGTTCGTACCTGTCCTGTGCGGATAGCTGGAAGCCCGTCCTTGCCTGCTGGACTTCCAGGATTCCGGCCCGCCTGGCAATCGATTGGAGCAGTAATGCGACGCTGGGCGACTTAGTCCCCCAAATCGATCCGCGGCCGCCTATTTCGCCACCGGCAGAATTACTTCGAGCACGCGAGACGGTCCGGGTGCTCTTCGAGCAGGCACAGCGTAGTGTTGCCGAAATTGAAATCGACAGCTCGCCGATCGATTCCGCTGTTGAAGAATATGTTTCAAAGTACCTTCAATGGCTCCAGGCGGATCCGGGGTCTGCATCCTGGCTAGATACGTTCGCGATTCACGCGGCCGAATGGAATTCTCAAGCTGGGCGGCATGTTGCGACAGACGAGCCAGTCGTAGTCTTACTGTCGGCCCTGCACCCGCTTCGCCTAGGGTGGCATGCGGTAGCGCAGAAGTATCTATCCGAAGGCCTGCAAAAGCCGTGTCCGGCAGCAGGCTTGTTAAGCCCGTCGTGCTGTCCCGACGCAGGCTTGGTTTATCTCCAGGACGGCCAATCACTTAAGCCAAGAGCGCTCTTTGCGCTTCCTTGCCAGCATCCGCATTGGGCGGTGATGGCGAATGTCACCTACCTTGACAAGTCGACTGTCCGGTCCTCGGTGTTGCAGCGCCTATCGGAACTTGGGTTGATGGTTGAAGGGATCACCGGTGGGTTCACGGCCCAACAGACCCAGGATAGCCTAAACGAGGTAACGAGGTTATTGCCAGCGCGAAGCACGCTCCGCATAGGCATCGTTGGCGACCCAGAGACATCCAGCGAGTGCGGAAACGGCGTGTTTCGGTGGACAGAGAGGCTATACACGGAAGATTCCGACAGTATCTCGGGTCCGCGCGAAGTCGAGGTGTTCGATGCTCGGGATGCCAGCGATCCTGCCCCGGAGGAGCTCGCCGACCTGTCGGAACGCACGTCGGAACACGTCCGGTGGTTTAAGCTTCAGCAATCGGCAAGCCTACCTCGGCTTGACCTGACGATCATCGACCAGCTTGGTATGCGCTCGCCTGAAGCCGCTAGCGGCTCGACACGCTCCGCCGTGGCGCCGGCCTGTCTTTTTCGGACGCGGGTTCGCGAAGATTTCCAGAATGCCCGGGCTATACTGGAATCGCGGGTGCTGTCGGGCCAGGCCACGGGCACTCGGCTAACTGACCTTGTTACCGAGGCCTTTGGTACATACGAGGCGCTGTCGACGAACGACGGTAATCGCACGCACTTTCGCTTCACCCCCAATCAGGATGCGGTCGGAACGCGGCTACAAAAATCGATCTTCCTCTCGGTCACTTCGAGCCAAGTTGACCCGGCTTGCATTGTGCGCGGTACCGTTGGGCAGGGAGGATATCTCTGGGACTACGAACTGCCCGGGATTCTAGGGGGCAGTGAAACAAGCCTTGGCTATTATCTGGTTGCCCAGCCAACTTCCGCGATGTCCAAGGCTGTCGAGAACGCAGCCCTTCTTCTCGCAAGCTCACCTCCCAACGTCCCGGGATTGTTGGACGAAGTCTCTCGCCGTGGCATACCGATCTTGAAACGGTTGGCCAGCGGGGGTAGCCAATCACGAGGCGAGCTCGGTCTCCTCCTTGCGACGCGTCTTCTTCAAGATAGTTTCCGGCAGGCGGCCGCCGCGCCCAGATTGCCTGTGCATACTGGAAGCTGCATCCACTTCGTGCTGCCGGTGGATCCTTATGAAGAACTGTTTATCCGCCTAAGGCGCAGCTTGCTGTCAGGAGCGCCAGGTGAGCAACGCCCAGATTTGATCGTCGCGGCAATCCAGCTTCAAGACGGAGACCAGCCCGTTTTGATCAAGCTTACACCGGTCGAAGTAAAATACCGCGCGGGCGGAATGTCTGCTGCGGACATGAAGGACGCATTGGAGCAGGCGCATAATCTCGGTCGCCTGCTATCGGAGCTCTGGGTTGCGAGCGCGCCGAGCGAGCTATGGAAGGTTTGTGGCGCCGCACTACTAGCGCAATTTCTAGATTTTGGCTTCCGAATATACGCGGCAGATTGGCTGCATCAGCGGCCACAATCCGAGTGGGCAAGTGCACACCAGCGCGTCATCCAAGACATCTTGGGATTGAGAGCCCGCATTACGGTGAACATTGCTGGTCGCCTCTTGGTATTCGGTGGGACGGCCCCCACAGCAGTGGCAGATCTGGACGGTGACGGACGGCAGGATACCGTCCACATATCCACCGAGGATGCGCGATCCATACTAGAGGCCAGTGCGCGTCTTTCCGCCGTGGCCGATGGGGCGGTCCAGCAGCTAGACTTTTCGTTCCCTGGCTGTGCCAGACACGCGCCTGTCGACGTAACGCCGAGTGCTCCTCCTTCCAGCTTCGTCCAGGCTGGGCCTTCGGTCGAAACTGCTACCCCGGCCGCAAATGCCGCAGGCGAGCGCGCCCACACCAATTCCACTCACCATGCTGAAGCCTCTCAAGCCCCGGCGACCAGGTCACCCGTCGCATCCCCGGTCACACCGGAGATTCGGCGCCAGGTTCAAGATGCTTTCGGAGGTTTCATCGGGAACGAACCTGCCGTGGCCAGACTGTCGAATGACCTGCTGAGGGCACTCATCGAAAGGCCGCCGCACTTGGCGAAGAACTACTTATTCACAGGCATGCCCAGCACGGGCAAAACCGAGCTCGCCCGACGCATCGCCCGGGCGCTTGACCTGCCATTCGTGAAGCTTGATGGACGTAGCGTAGGGAGCCGGGACAAGTTATTTGACTTAATTAATGGTGAGCTCAACTCGGCTGGTGTTGCCCCGTCACAGGTTGGCCAGCAGCTCGGCTTGCCAGTGCTGGAGTACCCGCCCCTCATAGTATTTATTGACGAGGTTCATCTCGTACCCCGTGCATTACAAGAAGCGCTATTGACGATGCTCGAGGCGGCCGATCGGACCGTGGTCCTGTCCGACCAAGTCGCTCACATGCACCGCGCCACGTTCCTGTTCGCAACAACCAGGGCTTCCGACGTCGATGCTGCGTTCATTAGTCGCTGCGATGAGATTCAACTTCGGGAATACACCGAGGAAGAAGTGGCTCGCATTCTTCGGACAAAGCTTCCGCACGATGACTGGACAGGCGAAGTTTACCAGGCATTGGCCGTCATCGGCCGGTGTGTTCCGCGCATCTCGATCCAGCTGGCCGGTGCGCTCGAGACCGCGGTGCTGGTTTCAGAGCAAGACAAGCCGGTGCTGTCGCACCTAGAGGACGTTCGTCGTGCGCGGGAAATCGATGAGAAGGGCCTAACGCGCATGGATTTCGAATATCTCGGTATTCTTGAGCGTGCTGGCGGCCCAGTCGGAGAACAAAACCTCCTCAACCTTCTGCGCACGGTCGACAAGGACCGCGTACTGAACGAGATCGAACCGTTCTTGGTACGCGTTGAGTTTATCCGTCATGGCCCCCGCGGACGCGAATTGACGCCCGAGGGAAGAGAGTACCTGCTATCACACCGCCTTCATGGCGCGGGACGCAGGTGACTGGGTCAACGGCCAAGCGGTGCCGACCGCCCCCAAGGAGCTCGCCCAGGCGACTTGCAAGGACAAGTCTTTCCGAGAGAAAGAGCAAGGTTCGATGGTGCCGTCGAGCACTTCTTCGATGGTACCGGAAAAATGGCCGCGAGTTCGCTTGGCGAGAGCCTAGTGCAAGCGCGTTTCAAAGGATCGTCGCCGAGATCCTGCTTCAACGGACACAAGCCGAGACGGTGAACCGCTTCTTTGCGCCATTTTTCAAACAGTTTGGCGATTGGCAGGACATTCACTCCGCGGACCCGAACTTCATTGGTGGCCACCTGAAGGAAATTGGCCTTTGGCGCCGGAGAGCCGCGGGGTTAAAGGCCTTGGCCGCAGAGATGGTGCGACGGAAGGGTAAATTCCCGGCTCGTAGAGAAGAGCTGGAGACGTTGCCGGCAGTTGGCCAATATGTTGCAAGTGCCGTCTTGTTGTTTGCTCATAATCGCCCTAGCCCGTTGCTCGACGCAGGCATGGCGCGGCTGCTCGAGCGCGTGTTCGAGCCTCGGAAGCTCGTGGATATTAGGTACGATCCTGCGCTCCAGGACCTAGCTCACGAGTTCTTTCGATCCCGTTCGTCGATTGAGCTGAATTGGGCCGCTCTCGACGTGGCGGCGCTCTTCTGCCGCCGCGCCAAGCCGGTTTGCCCTAGTTGCCCGTTGCACGGAAAATGCAACTATGCGCGCGCTCGCGATGTCTAGACGAGCTCCTATGCAGCTTGCCTGCTGCGCTCTTCAGGACGTGCTGCTTCCCTCATGTTGGCGCATAGGACTTCTCCAATAAGTTCCGCCAGCAATGGTGGAACTGCATTCGCTACTTGCGTAAATCTCGGAACCTCCCGGCGTCTCATTTCGCCGCCCGTCGTGTACTTTCCTTTGAAGACGAACCAGTCTGGAAACGTCTGAAGACGTGCGTTCTCCCGAACGGTAAGCGTTCGTGGCTCGCTATAGTGGAGAAGATCATCCGGCATGCTGGTGATCGTCGGGGCAGGCTGTTCGGGGTCGAGCACCCGCGTGGCCATCTTCTTCAGGCCGAACTTCTGCCTCATCTCCCGAGAGAGCTGCACGTTCAATCTTCCCTTAGCGTGGCACAGCGAAATGATTCTCTTGAAACGGTGCTCGATCTCGGGACGATGTTTCGCAAGACGGGTGTCGGAGGGCGGCCCCTCGTGCCCGTCCCGCATGGCTCGCTGAAAGTTGCTTCTCGGCTGTCCATAGGCGATCGAAACGTAGCCGTTGCTATCAGGGCACGGTACCGTTCCATTTCTGCCGACCTCGAGGTCAGATATAGCAGTGCGCGCCGCGACCCTCCTTGGTATGTTACGCTTGGACAGGAAGCTGGGAGATGCCTTCCGCAGCTCGTCGAAAAAAGTATTCAGCAAGGAGTCGAGGTTCTGCGTCTTTGAAATAGCGACTAGGAAAAACCTCGGTCGTTGTTGTGGGACCCCGAATTCGCAGGCCCTGAGGGTGGAGCAAACAACGTGATACTCTGAGGAAAGCCGTTCCTTCAGCTTGTTGGCAAAATTCGGAACCGGTTTTCCTCTTTTCCCGTTTACCTTGAAGTCGTATGTGATCCCCAGGACATTCTCCATCAAAACAATCTTTGGACGGATAATGTCGACGAGCTCTAAGTAGCGTTCGACGAGTTCATTGCGAGGATCGACAGCGCGGCGTCGCCCGGCGCTCGAAAATCCTTGGCAGGGAGGACCTCCAGCCAGCAGGTCGACTTTTCCCCGGAGCTCCTTGAGGTCGTGCAGGTGGTTGCTGAGCAAATCTTCGACCGCCCAGGGGCGTTGCTCAAGCCAATCTGGCCAACGATAAGAGTACCGTGCACGGGGTCCAAGAAAATTCTCGCGCAAAGTCTCAAAAGCGAAGCGATCTTTCTCGATTGCAAAGTGACCGATCCAACCAGCACGCATCAACCCAAGGCTAAGGCCTCCGCAGCCTGCGAACGCATCAACAAAGGTGAAGGCACGACCTTCGGCTCGCGCTTTTTCATTCTCAACTTGCATTCTCTTCCTAATCAGCTGTGCGTCGGACAGGCCCAATGTGAATCAACTCGAGGCAGACCGCCAGGCTTTTTGCTGTACGGCCCCGCCAGCTCGAGCGGTACTCTCAACTCTCGTGGGTAGGCAGCAGAAGTTCTCGGTCAGCAAGTCGGGGCGCGCCCGCGGCCACTCCAGCGCGACATTGGGATGACCATGTACTGCGGTCTTCGAAGATGCCGGGCACCAGCGCCAAGGGCCGGCATTCTCGAGCCGCGAACAACGGAACAAAACATGAACATGCGGCCGCCTCCGAGTCAAGCCCTCGGCCGGAATTCTCCACGATTCCAGTTAAAGACGCGTTTCCTATGCGGAGGCTTCCACCTGTACGACCTTGACTATCCAACGTTAGCCGAGAACAACCTGCAAATGCCCGATTCAGCACCACGTGGGCAGCCTTAGGAATGGACCGCGACAAAACGGGGGAGAAGAAGTGGCTCTGATCCGAGAATTCTCAAGGAAGGACCGAGGCCGGCTTTCTGTGCACGACGAAATCGAAGCGAGTTATGCAAGCTTCGAGTGCGACGGTCGCTTCATCTTGCAAATTGATACGTATGGGCGAAACACGCGCCAAGTCCCAGGCAAGCAGAGCCAAACTATCCAACTTGACCGCCAAGGAGCCGAGGCGCTCTACGCAATACTCAAGCGCGAATTTCATTTCTGACAGTCGTACGAGTGTACCTGTCGAGTGCAATGCGCCAGATAGGGGGGCGGCACGGCTAACGACCAAGCCTCGCCAGCGCTCCGAAATGACGCAGGCCGTCGGTAGATGATAATTCTCGTGGGCAGTCCCACGCGATGCGGACTGGAGATGCCAAACAACGCAGAAGTGAGCCGAGGGCTAATCCTGGCCCGAGCTTCTCCAGGCTTCGAATTTGCAGCAACGGGTCCGCGCGGCCCGATCACTCGTGAATAGGGAGGGGCAGGTGACTGGAAACAACAGTCCGAAGACTATTGCGACGATAAATTTCAAGGGCGGGGTCGGAAAGACAACCGTGACTTGGTGCCTCGCTGATACGCTGGCGATGTATTCCAACGCGAGCGTATTGATGTTCGACCTCGATGCCCAGATGTCGCTGACCCAGGCGGTGGGCCTCAACGAGGACAATGGCAGCTTGTACCCGGCGTTTGCAACTTGGTACGACAAGAGCCTCAGTACCAAGAGAACGATCTTTGATGCGATCGACCAATATACGAAGCCGGCAGCGCACTTTGATTTTCCGATTGCCTATGATTTCATCTACCAGATCACGAAGAGTCTTCACTTCGTACCATCTGTGGAAGATCTTTACTGGCTGGAGCTCGAGGTGTTTGACCGCGACCAGATGAAGGACTTCATGCGCCGACTCCTCGGCAAGATCATGCATTCTGGAAAGGTAGAGAACTACGACTATGTTCTATTCGACTGTCCACCATCCTTCACCCTACTTTCCTACAGCGTGCTGTCTTGTTGCGACTTGGTGCTGATCCCGGTTAACCCAGATTTTTTCGCGTCGCGCGGCGTGAGCTTGCTCTTGAATTCGCTTAAAATGCGGATAGAGCCACACCCCACACCACAGATCGCGGTCTTTATGAATAAGACAAAGACCTACGGCAACTTGCCAACGAAAGAGACCGCGTTCTACATGAGGGAAATCGAGCAGATCTGCAATCGGGCCAGAAAGGATCACGGTATCCGCGCGATGTTCTTCAGTGATGCTTGGGTGCGAGAACGGGTCGGCATTAAGCGGGCGATCACGGGTGGAGGCGTGCCCCTCGATCTTGTTGGCGATTTTCAAGGCCTCTGGAAGGCTTGCATGGGAGTTCTAAAGTGAGCGGCGACGAGGGACAATTTCGGACTCCAGAGCAAGAAGTCATAAAGCTGCTGGAAGACTGCGGTGATATCAAGCGAGCCTTGCAGCTAATCGCTGCGCAAGTGAATAGAATGGAGGCGAGGGTAAAGAAGGCGTTCCCCGAAGCAGCCGAAAAAGTAAGACAGAGAAGCGCGGCAGCTAGAGTTCGAACAGGCTCGTCGCTCTCGCAAGAACAGGCGATTGCTGAATTTGAAAACGTGGTTCGACTTGCTTCCGCTGGCAGTATCACAGATGCTGAGCGTGTACTTAGCGAGAAGTCGACTGCTGACCTGCTGGCGATCGCCCGCGAGGTTGGCGTCAGCTTTCCGAAGAGCAAGCCATCCGTCCGGACCATCCGTGAAGCGATTTTCGGCAAGGTTCGTGAAAGTCTTTTGCTTTCCCGGCATACTCCCCGAACAAGCAGCTAACGTTCCACCTTCGTCGCGGCGTTGAATTGCCATCGTTCGGGCCCGTTCGGCGCAAGATTTTCCCATCAGTCGCAACTGATAGTGATGATGAGGACCTCGCTTCGTGCATTACCTCGCCCTGTTTGGAGTTGGGAGCCAACAAAGAGGCGGGATTCTCGACCCATGATATCTCGCCAAGGCTAAGAAATATTAGCATTCCGCGCTTGGCGCCTGCCGCCTCCAGATAATCGCTGAGCTGCGCGGCGTAGCGATTTCGGACTGCAGGATTCGGGTCGATATCCGACTTCCAATCAATGGCCGCCTCCACGCGGCCCTCTGTGATCGCGAGTGCATCCGCCCGGCCTGCTACAAGAACGCCATCTCCTGAACCCCAGATTGCCACTTCAGGCAACAGGAAGGGGCGCACCTCGATGATCTCAGGGAGGGCAAGGGCCCGTAATGCGCATCTCGCCATTTCGGTCGGATCAGGACCGGTTTCCTGCTGGTCCACGTCCGTTAGCAACTGGGCGAGCAACTCTTCCGCGCGGGAAGCCACCAGTCGCTCGTCGGCGTCCAACTCGCCAGTCAGAAACTGCTAATGCCGATTGCCGGCAAGAAACCCGCCAAGGAGCCTGCGGCGAAGAAGCTGGCGGCCAAACCGCAGCGGAAGTCAGCCTAGGGCCTGTCAATTCTCGATGATGCAATACCGGAGCAGGTGGGAACTGCGGCGGTGCGTGCGCTCTAGCAGAGCCGTCCTGCGTGGAAGTCGTGAGGGTCAATCCCGGGGCGATTTCTCTGACTGCCGATCGCCGTGTGCGGCAGGCAATCTCGGATACGGCAGATGCTCAGTTTCCGGCAGAAGTGACCAAGCGTTTCTCGATCATGTTTGCGCAAGGCGATCCCGTCTAGGCGCGCGGCAGCCTGGAAGAAGACCGCCCGCGAGAGCGACCGGGAATATCTCTCGGTCAAGCTCGACGATCCGGGCTTCCCGGCGCCGATCTACGCCTCTCTGGTCAAGGTCGAGGGCGTCGACGGTTTCGCTTTGATCTGGTCGCGCCGCAGCGGCGACTGATCCCCTGGGATCATCGGCCCCGCCTCTTCGGAGGCGGGGCTTTTTGCATGCTCATCGCCGTCTAAAAGGAAGGCCAAGGCTCTGTTTCTGACAAGCGATTGCTATGGGCTCCGCCCTCGCGCGGGCAAGGGTGAAGCACGACAACGTGCCGGCCGGTGCGGTTTCCCCGGTCTTCCGCGCCTCGATCGATCACAAGAGTCTCGCATTGAACGGCGCGTGCAGACGCGCGCGGATCCCGCGCGCCCTTGTCAGGCGGGTGATCCCCCTCCGCTCCGGCCGCCCTTGCCCTTGCTACCCCAGGTCTCGCCGACGGGCAGGGTTGCAGCGCAGCGCTGCGCTTCAACCTGAACAGGAGAGTGACAATGAACGTAACGATGTCACAGCACGGCGAACAATCGGTTTCCAGCGGTTTCCGGGTGGATATCTCGCGCGGCCAGCGGATCGGCCGGGTATCGTCGGAGTGGTTTGCGCGTCCAGATGACGAACGCTATCTCAATTTGCCGGACCTCTATGACGCCGTGCGCAGCCGGGCCGAATGCGCCGATGTGCGCACCGTCGAAAGTCGGACCATCCGCGTGGAGGCTACCCGCGAGAACGCCGAGCGGTTGGCCCTAATCGTTCCCGGACAGTCTGAGGCGGTGACGCCGACGCATTGGAGTTTTGGCCAGCTCTGCACGCTGGTGGGTGCCCCGGGCGCCTATCTGCGGCAACTGCCCGCAGCTTTGTCAGCCATCAATCTGCAGCATGGCCTGCTGTCACACCCCGCCGAACTGGTGAAGACCCTGGAGGCCGATAATGGCCGAGTTGAGCTTCGTGCCGTCACCGGGCCGGACTACGGCCGCATCTGGGATCAGGAACTGGTTGCCGCGGTCATGCAGATTGCCGGCAATGGCACCGGCGACACCCGATGGAAAGTGCCGGGTGTGCTCGACTGGTCGACCATGAACCACAATCCTTTTGTGGATGTCACCAAGGACACCACCACGCTCTACGCCAGCGATCGCGACGTGTTTCTGTTTCTGGTCGACGACACCAACCCGATCGAGGCGGGACGGCTTCCGGACGGCTCGCCGGATGTGTATTTCCGGGGCTTCTACTGCTGGAACAGTGAGGTCGGCAGCAAGACGCTGGGTATTGCCAGCTTCTATCTGCGCGCCGTCTGCATGAACCGGAACCTCTGGGGCGTGGAAAATTTCGAGCAGATAACAATCCGGCATTCGAAGTTTGCCGCGCAACGGTTTGCGCATGAGGCTGCACCGGCATTGTCGAACTTTGCCAATTCCTCGCCCGCGCCGTTTGTTGCTGGCATTGCGGCCGCGCGGCAGCGCATCGTCGCCCGCACGGACGAGGATCGCGAGGGCTTTCTGCGCAAGAATGGTTTCTCCAAATCCGAGACATCGAAGGTCATTGAGGTCGTTCTTGGCGAGGAGAATCGCAAGCCGGAGAGCATTTTCGACTTTGTGCAGGGCATCACGGCCGTGGCCCGAAGCAAGGCGCATCAGGACGCGAGGCTCGAGGTGGAAGGCAAGGCCAGGCGCCTGATGGAGCGTGTCAGCTGACCACAAACCGCGCAACCGGGTGACACCGGTTGCGTGGCCACTCTCAAAAAGGTTCAGCGTCGCTGACTCCGCTAGCCAGATCGGCGACGCTGACGCGCGCACGCGTCCGGTGCTCGCCGGGCCTTCGGCCCGGCTCGCGATAGAGCACAGTTTGACAATCAACGACCGATACGACAGCCAATCGGACGGACGAATTCGTCCGGCGTTTTTGGTTTGCGCTGGTTTGTCGATCTGCCAAGATCGTCGGCTTGGTGCGCATTCTGCGCAGCACGATATCATCTACGACATCGGTGCATAGTGACGAGGCTGGTTCTGACTTTTTTGTCGAAGACCTACTGACAACCGACATCTGATTTGTAGCGGCCGGGCAAAAAGTCCTTAGCAGGGCCGCGGTCGCCAGGCGCTAGAAGCAGCTTCAGCCATGGCCTTTAGCGGTACTGCCTCGTTTTAGCCCAACGTTCTCGGATGACGATTCTCAGCATCGAGGGCGCCCTGAGCGGCAGTCGGTTTGCTGCAGGACCGCCAGGATATTATCATTTCTCGTACAGCGGCGGCACCGGCGCTCTCGCCAATTCTCTGCAAGGAGGCATCAAGAATTACTCACTCGGAAAGCCAGTTGGTTGCAGCATGATCGCGGCCTCATCAACGCGTCCATTGCAACAGTTGTGCGTTCTGGCGGCTGGGATTGGGCTTCTCCACAAGCGGGCAACGGCAATCAAGAGCAGAGATGAGTCTTAGGGAAGAGAAGGAAGAAGTTTTTCACACCCTATGCACCTGTGGTGCTGACGCTTCGCGAGCCGCATGCGGCTATCTCATTGGGGTTAAACAAAAGATCCTGCTCTGCGGTGTTTACAAGAGAAGGATCGAGCGAATACAGCTGCGTTCTCTAAGGATCGATCGATCAAGGTGGTCAATACCTTGCGTGCCCTTGGACGCGTATACGAACGAAATTCCGGTCTCATTCTCAAGCTGGGGTGAGTTTGTTCAGTCTAGCTGTCCCAAAGTGTCAGCTGTCGCGATCTGAAGTCGAAGCTCGCAAATTGTTTCTCAGCGGCCGCGGATCGATTGCGGACGGGCGAGGCTGCTCCGGCCGGCTACTCCGCTTGCAGCGATCCAGAGGCCGTCGCCGGCCCGAGAGGTCCAATCGTCTTCCCGACCCTCGGTCAATCCCGCTCATGCTCACGGTGGCGTAGCTCGATCCTGACCCCAGACATGCCGGCCGACTGGTCCATCGTGCGGAGCACGTGGCCGAGGCGAGAGCCGAGCTGGGCGGCGCTTTGATGCTGGGTTGGCCTCGCAGCGCCCCGGGCTGCCGCCGGTGCTGGTTGGCCGACCGGCGAGCGGGTTTGGCCCCGCCCTCCAGGTAGCTCCACGTCAGAACGGCCGCTGGTCGTGGTATGTATGTGATCACGGCTCCTGCCGAGATCAAAGCCCAGCGCCTTGGCCTCGGCTTGCCAATGGCTGGTGAGTTCGCTGAGCTTGCCATCCTGCTTGGGTCGGCGCGTGCGTAGCGTCGCGAGCTCCATGCCCTTCGGCGTGCTGTAGCCGTGGGCTTTCGCGGCTTCCTCGATCGCCTGGCGCCGCTTGGAGAAAGCGCGCTCGATGTGGCGCGGGATTGCCGCCACCCGAAACGTGTCCTTCTGCCGCTCCAGCCGAACACCTTGCCGTTCCAGTTCCGAGGCAAGCGCTTGGCGGTAGGTGGTCCCTGCCTGCTTCTGGGCCTTGTAGAGCTCACGGCTGACGATCGCGCCCCAGCTGCCATCGCGACGCGGGGCCAGGTTGAAAACAAAGGTGTGGGTGTGCAACTGCGGGTCGGATTCGCGACTGGTGTGATGATCAAACTGCGCCATCAGCAGCCCTGCGGTCTGCTCTCGGGTGGCTCCGGCCCGGCCACGCCTGGCCCAGCCGGCGGTTGCTTCCAGCTGAGCGGTGGCCGAGAGGACCGCCGAACGGTGCGCCTGCGCAATGATCTGGCGCTCTGGAACATCGGAGAGCGCCCAGAGCACTGAGACCGATTTAGGTGCGCTGAAGGTCATGTCCCAGCCGGCCGCATGCTCGCGGCCGCGGCCGCCAAGCTGCGCCAGCCGCTCACCGGTCTTGGGATCGATCCCACGCAGCGCAGCATCGAACTCGGTGCGCGTCACGGGTCCGTCAAGGCTGAGCCGCTCGGCCCCTCTGCCGGCCCAGCGGCCCGGCGGATCGCCATCCCGGCTGTAGTAGTCGTCGTGCTGCAGATGACCGTAGTAGCGCGAAGCCGAAGCGGCGTTCCCGCGAGCGGAGATCGAGGCTACCATGGCTCACTCTCGCCGTTTGAGGATCTGCTTCGCTAACTCCTTGGACAGGCGGGCAGGGGAAGGGAGTGGAGTTGGATGGGTGTTATCGTCGGCGCCGTCCGACAGCCTCACTCGGGACAAGGGTCGAGTCCAACCCGCCGGCATGATCGGCTCGCGCAGTTGACGCAGCTTGAGATAAGGCAGCTCCAACTCGTAGACGTCTTCGCCGAGACCGATGAGCAGGACCCGGACGCCGTCCTTGGTCGGTCCAAGGCGGGAGCCAAGCTCGGATGCCGTGATCACGCGGCGCATCTCGCGATGGATGCTCTCCGTGATGCTGGACTTGCCACCGGAATGAGTTGAGCTCTTCGTTCGCCGTTCGACCTCCTGCTCGCCGATGAGGCGGCTGATATCCTCGGCCGCTTCGCTGGCGTTGATCCGGGTGATGATCTTGGTGCCCGTCATGCCGAACCATGACTTAGCTTGATCCTGTCCATAGACGGCGCGGATCTGGGCTGTGTCCTGGGCGCCGATCACGACCGCGATGCCCTTGGACCGGCCGAGCTCAAGGAATGTCGGAAACTGCTTGATCGGCGGCAGCTGTGGGAATTCGTCCAGGAACAACCACACCCGCCGCTCGCGGCTTTCGGCAAGGGTCGGGCTGCCTACGGCCGAGGCGAGCAGGCCGAGCATGCTGCCGATCCAGATCCGGGACAGCTCGGGATACCCCGGGTCGTGCTGAAGGATCAGGGGGCGATAACGCGTTGGGTGATGCAGCCAGTTGCGAATCGAGAACCGCCGCGCCGATGGGTCGGACCAAGCCTCCGCCAGGACCGAGACGATCTGCATGTGGGTCTGGAAGGTGGTCAGGATGCTGAGCGTGGTCTTGCTTTCCGGCTGGTCGAGCAGTCGCAGCGCATTGGGATTGTGATCTTTGGCGTACGCTGCGAGCGTGCCGACATCAGCGGTTACGACTCGTTGCAGATCACCCCACCCCCACTCCTTGCCCCTGGTCGCCTGGAGATAGACGATACAGGCGACCAGGATCTCCTGTGCCGCCTGGGACCACATCGGATCGGAACTTGGCGGGATGAAGCGGGCGGCGAGCTCGCGGGCGTCCTGCTTGATGCTGCAGTCGGCTGCCACGTCCCAGACCAGAGATCGCTGATCATGGGGCGCGACCAGGAGGGGGTCCCCATCGGCTGGGAGCCCGCCCATCATGTCGCCTTTCGTGTCGAGAACCAGGAGGCCATCTCCGCGAAAGAGTGCTTCATCGATCAGGTGAAGCATGGTCTGCGTCTTGCCTCCGCCGACGCTGCCAACGATCAAGAAATGCCGCGCCTCCCGCTCGCGCCCAAGGGGCACCGATGGCATCAACTCAACACCCTTGCCATGGACCTGGCACTCTGCGGCGGCCGCCCGGGCGAACGCCTTCAGGCCTTGACGACCGGTTTGCAGCCGTGCTCCGCGAAGGACCTTGAGCGAGATCGAGTCTAACCGAAGACTTAGCGCGAAGCCAAACAGCGCTATCAGGCCCGCAAGACTGGCGCCGATCACGCTCCAGAAACGAAGCTCGAAGCCGCTCAGAGCTTGGTATCGCGCGAGCCAGGCTCGGCAAGCCTGCCAATAGGCCTCGCCGGAGCGGTCTGCCAGCCAGGCCAGGCCACGCCCTCTGATGCAGGCTTGAATGTCTGCTGGCTGGAATTCGGCGCTCCTTCCGTCTGCCAGCGTGGCGCTCGGCGGCCAGACCTCGAATCCGAGATACGAGATGCTCGCCGCGACCGCAAAGCAACCCATTGCAGCGAGAAAGCTAATGATCCGCAAACGCCAGGTCATGCTGCCCTCCCAGAGCTTTCGCCGGTCAGGGCCTTCAGCAGCGCCTCGAACATCGCAAGCAAATCACGCGCTGCTTTGTCGGCCGATTGAGTCTGCACGTACGTTTGCTGGCCTTGCTGTTCTAGCGCGGCAATCCGACGCTCGATCTGCATCAAGCGATCGGCGAGCGCCTTGTTGTCCCCGCCGGCAAGTCCGGTACGGATTAGGTCGCGGGCTACGCCAGTGATGTTTGCTGAAAGCCTGTGAGCGCGTGCACGAATCTGTTCTATCTCGCTCGCTGCGAGACGGATGGAGATCGGTCTTGTCTTGACTGTCATGAGATTGCCTCAACAGAGTTGCCGAGGCGATCGTTTTTGAATGCGGATAAGCCCGCTGCCCTGTTTAGAGCGTCCAGGAGACTTCAAGGCCAACGCTCACCCGAATGCCGGCAAACGCAAGAAGGGAGCGGAGCCCATCGATGCACCCGATTGTCGCCTCTTAGCCATCTCGCTCAAATGTTCAGGCGCACTTCAACCAATGAAAAGGCACATCGAACAATAGGATATAAAAGGGAGGCTCTTCGAAATTTTCTCTGTTCCGATGATCGTCGGGCAGTGGCGGCCACTGCGCTTGGAAGCGACACATGGCAGGTGTTGTACGATCTTTTGCGCGGATCATTTGCGCGACGGGCGTGATAAATTCAATTCTAGTTTTTGGGGAAGTCCAGTTACCGAACCTTCAATTCTGTTCACCCAAATGGGGCCCGGACCGACTTCGGCTCCTTCTGACCGCCTCGAGTTCAACCGTACGGTCGATCAGGCGTTGAACGATGGCTTTGCAATCATCTTGGGCCAATCCAAGTACGCCGTACGCTACCAATTCATCTTCAAGTATTGCGGCCATGATCCTTACGACACTCATTCGCTTCGCTCCATCGTATGTGGACCGTAGAAGTGCGACACGAATGCGCACTCACTCGTCTACTTCTGAATGACGAAAAGGCAGCGCCACGCCTGCTACCGCGCAGACCGCTTCTATTAAGCCGCGAACCGCCTTCGCCTCCCAATCAAGTTGGCCAAGGTCCTCTTCCCAATACTGGGACGTAACATAGGCGGCGTGCCGCGCCTTTACGCCCAGTCCTACAATCGTCGACGCTGGAGTTTGTATGATCTCGTGCTCGATCGGGTACAGACGGAGAAGTACTGCTTCTATTTGGCCTGTCGCGACTTCGTCAGCGGGGCTTTCCCGGAAGGAGAGCTCCCCCTCGGACTGTTTAGGTGCCTCTCTACCAACCTGAACCGGAGTGCGACGCAACCACTCCAGCTCCGCGCATATCGCGGTGAATTGCTGTTCAAGCACGAGGAGCGGGGCGTCCTCTGATTGAGGTGCCAGAGGGCAAGTCGACAACCCGTCAGCGCTGGTCTTGCAGGAGTGGTTGATCATTGGCCACTCCGCACGCACTTGGTCGCACGACCAGTCAGGCTTGTGAACCGCATGGCAGCAGGCTTCCGGCCGACGCCGATATCTGTGGGAGAGGCGCGCGCCAAGGTTTGCCCGCAAGGGGCTCGATGTTACGCTACTAGAGTAATCCAGAACTCCTGAAGTGTCAACACCTCAGGTGCAAAATTTTACCCTCGAGGCGTAATGTTGACTAGCGAACAGATCCGGGCAGCTCGCGCAATGCTGCGCATCGAACAGCGCGACCTTGCAGAGAAATCTGGCGTCTCGCTGGAAACCATCAAAAGGATTGAACGAACTCCAGGACGAATATCGGCTTACACTGGCACGGTGGATAAGCTGCGTCGTGCGTTGGAAATCGCAGGGATAGAGTTCACTAATGGCGACCAGCCCGGCGTGCGTTTGACTTCAGCAGCAGCAAAGCAAGTCAATCGATCTGACTGAGAGACGCTCGTCTGAGTTCCTTCAGGGACGCGGCTTGGACCCATCACAATTTCGAGGTGCTGCTTGCAGGTCGCAGCCATGCGGAGCTGACCGAGGTCACGCGACCGCGTTATCGCTGATTCAGATTTCCAGTGCGCTCATAAAGCAAAGCCCGACTGCCGTTTGGCGTCGAATGCCTTCGGGGCTCGTAAGGTTAGCCAACTACGTTCCAACAGGAGTAGTTCTATGGCTTCTCCAAGCTGCACCGCCGGCGCAAGGCGGCCGTCACCGGGGCTTACGACGCTCCTGATGATGCCTCTTCTTTTGAGAACGCACGGTCGTCTTCGGCGGGTTCTCTTGTGCGCCGCAAGAATGGCTTGGCTGATCCGCCGGCAAGCCGCATGATCGTGACGGCGACGATGTTATTGGCTCTAGCCCGAACTATCCTGTGATGTTTGGTGATACCTTGCGGCTTGCAATCGCAACCGGATAGCGTATATTCACGTTTTGTTCTGTACGGTTCGTGACTGATGAGGAATTTTCTTAAGGCCATTCTATTTGTCTCGGCGTTTTCCCCGGCACTGATCAGCGTCGGCGCTGCCCGTCTCTTCGCTGGCAGCGCATTTTGGGATGCGATCTATTATGTGGTCGCAGGAGGCGTCGGAAGCCTCACGGTTGTCTATATCCTGTCGGCGCTGAACTGGAGGGGAGAGGCGTTTCCCTTCAGCGCAAGAAAGATCGAGCCTAACGATGTTCTTTTGCTCGGAGTCGTTGTTACGTACATTCTTCCGTTCCTCATAAGGGCCTCCGATATCACAGTCGGCATTATTCTTGTTTTTGGCTTTTTGGTCTGGGGTATTTTTTGGTTCACAGACGCGACAGTGCCTAGTCCGTTGCTGCGCATCTTTGGGTATCGGTTCTACAAGGCCGAGGCTGCGAGCGGTATGGTGTACACGTTGATTACTTCGCGGGAAATTCTTGATCCTCGGGACGTTAAGACCGTGAAAAGAATATCGGGATCGATGCTCTTGGAGATCATTCCGTGAACTTGTTTGCACTAACAGGCGATCCCGCGCGCCGAATTGTTCGTATTCCGCTTTCGGCCGAAGTCCAGCGTGAGATGGACGAAACCTTCAAAGTCCAAGAAGGGAAGTTCAGAGCGTCCAGCGAAGAGCGAGTTGCCTTTGATGGAAAGTACAAGCCGGACACGGGGGAGTGTCTGTATATAGATGATTACGACGACATCGATGACCTTCACGGGGCTATCGCAAACCCCTTAGGTATACCTGAAATAGCGCCGGATCCTATCGAACTCGAAGCCATCAAGGCGCTATTCATGGGTAAAAACGATGGCGGACTTAGGGTCGCTCTAATTCAGAGCTTTGATAAGCGCAAGATAATCTCGAACAAGGGGTTATCTATCTTTCACTCCGCCAACGTGTTCAAGAAGGTCGAGGGCGTCGGCCTAACAATAGGCCCGAATCTCTCTGCGATTTTGGAAGATAATACGCTTTCGTTTTTCAGCTTTCATTCGGCGCGTCAGATTTTTGATCTCAGTCAGTATTATAGAGAAGCAACGGACGACGACCTTAAAGAGTTCGCCGCCAATGAGATGCTTAAGATTCCCGACCTTGCCACCTTTGTAACGAACTCCGACAGCTGGGTCAGGAGAAAAGTGGCCCTTGTAATGCAGAGTGGCATTCTTGAGAGAATTGATTTGGAGGCCACGAAGGCCGCGGCCCTGGTCTTCGGCATAAATATCCAGACTGAATCAAATGGAGACAAAATCGCTCTAGTGCTTCCTGAAAAGAAAGCGGAGTTGAAAAAAATCCTTCGCTTCTTAGATGAGGACTATTTCCAATCAGTTCTTTCGAGTACGCCGCACTTGTCGAACTCGAAGCGGCGCATTTAATGTTTTGACTTGTATTGCGGGGAATTTGCCGATTCAGAGGCACCTATCGCGCTTTTTCCCGCTACTGATCATCGATCCAACTGACACCGACAGGGTTTGATCGTAAAGCTTATCAGTTCGCCGAAAGCTAATCGCTCGACTGGCGATCGCCTTGGTGCCGCCGAAATTAGCAGGGGTAGAGCCAGGCGGGCCGGCCGTTCGATGAGCTTCGCAACGAAGGAACGTGCTTCGCTGGGTAATTCAGGACACTGGCCGACTGATTCCGCAAAATCCATCTTCAGACAGCAGAGTCGGGGTCTCGGTGTTCAAAGAGCTCATCTGCAAGAACGGCTACGTAGCTCTCGATCATGGAAACCAATCCCGAACGTCGCAAATCGCACGGCGAACCTCTAGTAAGCTTTCGCGACCACCGATCTGCGCTATCAGTGGGCAGACAGGCTTGAGCGCCCGCAACAGTTGGGGGCGAGTCATTTGAGAAGCTTGCGAAATAAAAGAAGATAACGCTTCAATCTGCAAGGGTTCTGGCAAATGCGGCAGTAGCCAAGCCATGGCAATGCCACGCTCGTCCGAATCGAAAAATTCATCGAGGACTGATAATGCATTTTCTACAAGCGTGGGAGGTAAGTGCGGCGCAATAGCTCGCATCGCATTGGCTTGATGACCCCTCACGCCCTTTCCAACCGCAGCCAGCGCCTCCTTCACTACCACGACTCGTTTTTCGGCGGGCAAGAGAGGAACAAGGGACGAGAAGTGTTCCGGTGCAGAATTAAACATTGCGATGGCCCTTGCGGCAGTCATCGCGTCCTCCGCAAGTCCAACTCCGGCGGACAAAGCCGAACTTGATCGATAATCGACCATCATCATCTTCTTGTCGATAGTACTCTCAGCTGTCGCCTGCGTCAGGAGAGCAGATATAGCTGCAAGGATCTCCCCCTCTACTTGTTTGTCGTCGATCAAGCGAGCATTGGAGAGTGCCTCTCGCGAGGCGAATGCAAGTCTGGACGGAGGCAGATACGGCAAGACGGCAGCAAGAGCTTCCGTTCGCTCGTCCGAATGTTCGATGGCTCGGCATGCACTAAGCACAAGATCTACTAAACTAGCCGACAAATGTGAGGATATGAGTCTGATCGCCTTAACCCGCTCGCCGCCAAACCAATCATGACGGTTCCCCATCAACGCAAGCACCTCCTGAACAAGTTCTTGGCGTTGATCGATGGCGGACCATGATATCAGTCTTGCAATGTTCAAGCCCGACCTATGTCTCCCGGAGCGCGCGAGTTCCAATGCGTGAGCGGTCGCCTCCATTCGAGGGTTGCCCGTTAAGACTGGGATGAGACCCAACAACGCATCAATTCTGTTGTCGTTGATTCGTGCACTCTCCGTGGGAATGCTGCAAGCGATTGAAAGAGCTTCTTCGTGGAGCTCGTCAGCTAGGAATGGTGCGACCGCGCACAGCGCGTCAGCTCGGCCGTCACAACCCGGATTCCCGCCGAACATGTCAAAAACTGGAGGGACAGGTTGAAGCTTCCGAATCAAGCAGAGCGATTCTCGTAACGTATCGATACGGGTCGCTTCAGGCAGCGCGCCGGAGAGCGCAGCTAGGGATATGGCCCGCTTTGCGGCGTCTTTAAGTCTGTTGGCGATCTTCGTTAAAGCCTTCAGTTCGTCCTGTTCAAGGAACGGAGCAGAAGCAGACAGTGTTGTGGGATCTGGCAATATGCTGCGTAAAATCCACTCACCGATCAACGCCGAGCGCGCGGCACTTGACATTTGAGGCACTACGTAAGGCAGAAGGCCGCGATGTCGGGAGTATCCCCAAGTTGCAGAGCAAACGGTAGCTTTGATCTCGTTGATCAAAGCGACCTGGTCTTGCGGTGCCAAATGGGGCACCAGCGAAAGAATAGCAGCGGCTCTATCCTCGGCTCCCACAATCGAGCGCGCAAGGGTGAATGCTCGGCTGAGCAATGAGGCTGGCAAATGGGGAACGATTGTCGAAAACGTCTCGCTGAGCTCCCACTCAGGCGTAATGCGTTCGATCGCCTCTAGCGATTGTTCAAATGCACGCTCTCGCTCAGGTTCTGAGACTCGGCTGGCTAAGATGGCCAATGCCCGGGCTCGAATCGTCCCGCTTCCAATTCTGCCCGCAATTTGAAGTGCTTCTTCGCATGACGTTGGTGACAATAGCGGTGCAAGACCAACAATCGTTTCGAGTCTACGGTATTCCGCCTGAGAGTTTACAAGGCGCAATGCTTGTACTTCAGTGATCGCGTGCGATTTGAAAAGGGCGATGATCAACGTAGAGGGGATCCTTGACCCGGCCGTCCCGATGGAGCTCAAGACGAGTTGGCAGCGCACACGTCGCGCCCACTTGAATCGTGAACTGTCGGATTTCATCACAATTCGATCTGCTCTGTAAACGTCCTGCGAAAACCCGTGATACCCACCCTCAAAATGTTCCCATGCGCGCATCCAGTTCTCTTCAACGAAATTCATGTAGTCATCAGCAGCAAAGTTCGTATCTTCAAAGTGTTGGCCGAGGTACTGCAGCACATATTGTGGAACATCATGCGAGAACGTAGCGACCTTCGTGCGATCTAAGATCGATCGTCCCCAGGCAACGAAGGCTTCTCGTGTTTCTCTGACGCGCTCTTGATCAAAATATTCGTCTCGTAGAAATTCGCCAAGTTTAGGGTGGCTCAAAGTGTATCCAGGTCCCCCGATTGGAGAGTGCTTGTCGCTGCCGATGATGAAGCGGCGCAATGGGCGAAGTGCAGTCTGAACGCTAAAGGCGCGAGCAATCGGATAAATCGACTTCGCAACCTCGTTCAGCTCGTGCGAAGGCAGTGGTCCATAGGCACAAGCCAGCACGCACAGGTAGGCTTGGAGCGTGTTCTGGTCGTAACTGTGCCCATGATATTCTTGCTGCCAAGCTTCGTGCTGCCGTTCTAGCCAATCACGGAAATATGGCCCGAACCCGGGTTCAATACTGGCCAGATCGTCAACCGTGAGCCGGTCCTTCTCGCTACTTCGCTTGCTCAAGTCCTCAACGTAGAGCCTTACGAGCAGAGGCTCGCCTTTTGTCAGATTGACGAGGCGGTCGACGAATTCTCGCCGCATTGCCAGTCGCTTTAAGGCCTCGCCACCGTGAAGCGCTAGGTCCAGCAGATCTTCCCGTTTTAGAGTAGGCAGCAAGTGCGTCTCCGCACGAACACGACCAATCCAATTGAGACGCTCAAGCCACCCAATGGCGTCGTGGTCGCCGATTTGCAATCGCGCAGAAACGAGAATGCGCACGCATGTACCAGTTGCGCGAGGGAACCAATTTGCGTCAAAGCGACCACCTAGTGCCTCGTCTACTCCGTCAACAATTACGAGGATCCGGATCCCTTGTTTGATAGCCAAGCCGAGGAGCTCTCGGCACTGATCTTGGTAGTAGGAGGCGGCGTCAGTGCCTTCTGCAGGGGTGCGCAGCTTACCCCGGACGATGTCGTTGAGGCGCACCGCGAGTGCTTGGTAGAAAACGTTAGGCAAGTGCGTCGCAAATCGCATACTGATCGGGAAGAAGACCAGCTGGAGGCGATTCTCGCCACATTCTATACGTTTGGTTGCTCGCAGGTGAGCAATCCAGTGAACTAGAAGTGCGCTTTTGCCGCGACCGGCTGGCCCGACAAGGAGGAATCGCGGCGCCGATTCGTTGTCGCCCAGCCATTCATCGAGCATGCGAAGATCTCTGTCTCGCCCGCCGAATGGTATAGCTGCCTGTTCAGCATCTGTTGCTAGATATTCGTCGTTGAATTCTTTGACCTTTCCATCGAAGGACGATGGCACGGGTAGAAGAAGGTGAGTGTTTCCGAAGTGCGTTGACGTGGCTTGGCTGCGCCGAAGCTCAGCATCAATAGTATTGAGCTTTCGTAGCGTTTCGCGGTGCGCCTCAACGGCGAACGGATTGTATGTAGGATCAAAGAGTGTCCAAGCGTCGCCGTACCGGGAGGCGCTTTCTTCGACATCCTCCCAGCCCCATATGCAGACCACGATGGGGTGATCGGTGGCCGCAAGGTCTGAGGTGAGCTCGCGAGTTCGTTGTTGCAGCTTCACGTCTCGAGGGGCGGTCGACACCAGAAAAAATTCCGAAATGGGAGGTCTAAAGGTCTTCGCCTTTTCGAGTTCGGCTTCAAGTTCAGTTACGGTGATCGGATCGGCAGACAGTTTGCACTGTACACCCACGAGCCGTCGCGAATCTTGATTTCGATAGCCCCAAATGTCTACGCCTCGCTGCGACTGGCCCGTGCGCCCGTGCATCTGAGTATTGGGATCGCCAAGTATACGTGCGAAAAGCGCACATGTTTTTCGTTCAAAGTCTTGCCAGTCCTTGGGCTTAGGAAGACTCAGGTTTGACACCATCAAGGCTTTCAAAATCGGAAGAGTTTAAGCGATGCTGGAATGTAGCAGAAGTTGCAGTTTGCGCGTGACAACATGTGACGAAAGTCTCCCAAAAGCGCGTGAAGTGGTTGTAGCAGACGCGGCATGCTGCGCATGAGCCTGCCTATTAGTTTCGTGAGCGAGAGATGGAGCGAAGGGCACTTCCGCGATTACATACCTTCAGGGTTATTGCTTGTGCATCCGGGCTCAAGGCGAGTGGAGAGCAGCCGTGGAGTTGGCCGCGGAAATTAGCACGCGTGGCGATTAAAACATACTTGCGCCGTGGATGCCATTGGGGATTTATCGGCGGCTCTCCGGACGCGCGCCGAGTGTATAGCCTGCCGGCGAGAACTCGAGCACGCGGCACATGACGGTGACCGGGTATTCGTGCGGTGATTTTATGAGGCGGAATCTCGTGTCCGGACCCCAGCAAAAGATCGCGATCAACTTTCTTAGAATGGCGCGCTCCATGCGCAGTCGTTCGATCTCCCGCTGCAGCCCGGCCACCTCCGCCGCACGATCTGCTGGCGGCAGGGCCACCTGCGTAATGGGGCGCCGCGTCGCTGCCGTCGGCTCCGGCTCAGCCCAGCGTTGCTCGCCCAACGTTTCTTGGCTACCAAGCCGACCGAGCGGCCGCTCGATCCCACAGGATCAACCGTCTGCCGCCTTCCTTCTTCATCAAGGCGGCGCTCTCTCCAACCAATGATCTTACGAATTGTGAAAACCGTGTGGAAGCGGATGCGTCACGCAGACGATCGAAGGGCGAGTCGAACGAGACCATGCGGTTCGAAAATTGTGGCTCGCGTTTTAGATGCTGATCCCTCCGCAGCCTTCTGATGTACGCTAGGACGCTCTGCTCCTTCGACTCTGTTGACGTCGCATGCGGGCGGCCTCACGTTGCATTCTTCGATTATGGAGGAAGCACATCCTTGACGCGGCGTGCCCGAGACATCGAATGGACTACCCAAACGGCGCCTATTGTGGCTCCAGAGGAGCCGAAGCGTCATCCGTCGGATTGCATCCCATTTGCGCAGCGGCTAACTTGTACCGTGGCGGAAGCGTGTGAAGCGACTGGTCTTGGGCGAACAAAGATCTATGAACTCATCGGGAATGGTCGAGTTGCGACCACGACGATCGGTCGTCGTAGGCTGGTCGTTGTGCAATCTCTGCTGTCTCTGGTTGGCATCAATGCGGTACCCGCCAACAGCAGATAAATTCGCTGTCTCAAGAGTAGCCATAAAGTAGTTAATGCTTGACGGTCTGCAGCGTTACTAAACAGGCCCAGCAGAGCGATTCGATCTAAGGCATTCTGGATCGGCAAGAAGAGCTTCTGGTTGGACCCCGCGATCGGCGGAATGCGGGGCTGGCTTCGCCGGATCAATAAGGGGTATGACAGCCGCCCTGGCGAGATCTTCCAGGGCTGTTGCGATGTACTTCGCATAGTGGCGTTCGATCATCTGCACTGAAGTATTGTGCAGTTTTGCAACGTGCTGAATGGGCAGCAGATTGCGAAGGCCGCGTACGATGCTGGAATGCCGCAACGCATAAGGGATGACCTTCGGGAGCCCCGCGCGCTCGCGGATGTCTTGCCACGGGCGAGTGAGTTCGGCTGTCCTCCACGGACCGCGCTCCGACTTCTTCCACCCGAAGCTACCAGCCTGTTCGTACCTCCAGCGCTCAAACAATGGCACCTCTTTCGGGCGGCCTGAAATTGCCGGCATCAGAACGTCAATGACATCTTCACCGACGGGTACCGGCACATAGCCGCCGTTGCCGCCGCGCCCTTTGTATGACCCTGGCACCATCAGGCGTCGCTCTATCGGCTGCGCATCACTCACGCGCATCCGCCTCAGTTGCGCAAATCGCGCACCCGTTGCCGCAAGGCACACGACGATGCGATATAGGTCGCCTTCAAACCCTTGCTCCTCGTCGATCTTGCGCGCTGCTCGGAGGAGGGTACTGACCTGTGTATCCGTGAGAATTTGGTTGTCTCGAGCGACGGATGTCTCGTCGTCATCGTCGATTCGCTCAGCCTTGAGCCCGTCTTTCACAATGGAAGGGAATGTCGGGTTCAGCTTCTTCTGTTCCGAGGGGAGGCGGAGCCATGCTGCATTCAGGGCAGCCTTCAGGTCAGCTGCGAGCCGGCGCCTCGTGGTGGCCTTCAATTTTGCCGGCAGGCTCTCACGCCAAGTTAGAAGGTGATTTTCGGTCAACGCGTACAGGCGGACAGCGACAAGGGGAGCAGCCTTGATGGCTTCCTGACGACCACGGCGCTCTTGACCAAGAAGGTAGCGCCGTAGTCGGTGGCCAGCATCGGAGCGAATTTCGCGACCGGCCCTCCGGCTGTCACGGGTGTTGCGCTCGCGAACGTATATCTCAATTGCCGCTTGCACTGTGGGCGGCGGTCCGGCAGCTAGCGCTGCCGCTTCTGCCCTTGACCGGGTGACGTGCTCTCGCGCTTGTGTCACGGCCTGTTCAAAGGTCAGCGTGCCTTCGGCTGGTTTATCGTTGACGTCGTTGGCAACCCCGATCGGCGCCTGCTTGTAATTGGCTCCGTCATGGTGATTGCGCCAGCGTACCAGCCATTTCCCACTTCGTTTGCCTCTGCGATAGCCAAGATGCGCCTCGGCGTCGAGGCGCCGCCAATGTACGCCTAGATCCAACCTGCAGCGCGCCCTGGCCGTCGTGATCTGTTCTTCTAAGAGTGTTTTCGCCATGCCAACCTTCTCGAAACCGTCGAATATCCGTCGAATAAGCGAGGGCGTACGGAGGCGGTCGATCGCGGACCTCGATCATCTAAGTATATGATAATATTGGATTGCGGCGAATGGATGCGAACTGGTCGAGCAGGAAAAACTTCAACTCTCAAGGCTGAAACAGGGGTTCGATTCCCCTAGGGAGCGCCATTTCCCGGCGCTCAACCCTTCATCTCCGACCTGCAAACGCGGCTCCTCAGCCTCGCGGCGCATTTTCGCGTCCGAGCTTTGCTCATCGGGGCACCCTTCCAAGAGAAGGGCGCAGGGAAGGCCGGGTGCAGGCCGCACCCATGGCCCGCCTGCAGAAAGAAAAGCAGGCGGCAGTCACCACAGGATTGGCCGAACAACCGGCCTTCCCTGCGCGATGGGTTGAACGGCTGCTCCGTGCTCTCCCAGGGGACCGGGCTTGCTTGCCCCCGTCATCGGGATGTCGCCGATCAAGACACCAGCGTCGGGGTGTCGGGACCACACGGCTTGACCGTCCGCTCGGGGTTCGTTCGTCCGCACGCGAAACGCGCACTGCGACCCCAGGCGGCCACCGCATCTCCCGCTCCACGGTCCGTGACGATCGCGAAACGCCCCTTCTAGCCGAGCAGGAGACGGCGAAGAGCATCGATCTGATTTGCCCGACGACACAAGGCCGGAGTTGCCCGACGGAATGCGGCAAACTGGCACGACGGGCAGTTGGGCATGGGTGCGATGCGGTGGGATTGGATTGCCGAAAGTCTCGGAGCAATAACGTGCCCAATTCTGCGCTACGGCTGATTTTAGCCGTCCGCCAGCGCAGTCGCTATGCCGCTAGGGCTTGCATACGAATTCGTAAGTGTGCACAGCGACATTTGACGGCGGGGTGATTTGCATGGCGACAATCTACACAATTGGCTACCAGGGTACGGACGTTGACAAGTTCATCGCGACGCTCAAAGCGGTCGGAGTGAGCCTCTTGGCCGACGTGAGAGCGCTTCCTCTCTCGCGGAAGAAGGGATTCTCGAAAAGCCGCTTGAGAGATCGGATCGAGGCGGAAGGCATGCGCTATATTCACTTAGGCGCCTTGGGAGATCCGAAAGAAGGTCGCGACGCGGCACGGGCGGGCCGCTACGACGACTTCAAGCGCATCTATGGCAAACACCTTTCGCAGGCCCAGCCCCAGCAATCACTGAAGGAACTATCGGAATTAGCGGTCGGCGAGGTTACGTGTCTGATGTGCTTCGAGCGCGAGCCGAAAGAATGTCATCGACTAATAGTTGCGTCCCGGCTACCTAAAGAACTTAGCGTGTTCCATCTCTACGGTGATGAGCCCGAGCGCTATGTCCGGAATGCTGCAAACCTCCCGAGTCGCCGTGCTAGTCAAGGCGCTGCCGCAGCCCAGCAAGAGCTACGGTGAGACGGTCTGCTGTGCTGGCGTGACCGCGGACGGTCACTGGAAGCGTCTCTTCCCGGTGCGCTTTCGGCACCTTCGAGGAACTACCTTCAAGCGTTGGGACTGGGTGGAGTTTCGCTATCGATTGCCGACGCGTGACAAGCGTCCGGAGAGCTGTCACGTATTCGAGGACAGCATAAAAGTCGGCAAGTCCATGGCGCAAGCTGAGCGCGTACGCTTGCTCAATCCGCTTGTCACGGGGTCGGCTGTGGAGGCAATGAGCAAGGGACATTCTCTGACGCTCATCAGGCCCAGCAACGTTAATTTCGTCGCTAAGCGCAAATCCGCGAGCGAGATAGCCGACGAGCGTGAAGCTTACAGGGCGGCTGCAAAGCAGGTCTCGTTTTTTGATAAGGAGCTGGCCGAGTTGGAGCCATCGCCCTTCGACTTCCGGTTCCACTTCCAAGACGAGGACGGTACCCACAATTACCAGAACGGCGACTGGGAGACGCATGCAATGTTTTGGCGCTGGCAGAAAGACTATGGGGAAGCCGAGACCTTGCTGCGTATGGAAAAGACGTTCAATGAAGAGTATCCGGCACGGGGAGTAGCGTTTGCGCTTGGCAACATAGCGAAGCGTCCGCAAATTTGGCAGCTCCTCGGAGTGCTTCGCCTGGATGAGCAGGAGCAGCCTGACCTGTTCGGATTCAAAATCACCGGATGAATTGCGGGCGCGGTTGGCGCTCATTTAAACAATCCTGGTGTCGTGTGAGCGACTAGGTACATTGTCGCCGCAATACCCCCTAGCAGGGCAAGCTCAGCCATTGACTTATCACGAATAAGAACATATAGTGAACATTACCGCGAGAATGGAACTACATGGGCGCCTAGCGGCAGCTGCAATTGGTCGAGGCCAGAGTCCATTGCGAGCGCAGCCCGAAGCTCGGTGATCACAGGAGCAATGCGTACGATTGCGATTGAAGTGCAATCGGGCATGTTCGCGATGTCTGTAATGACCATCTCGTTGGGCGTGATGCACAGAATGCCGCTTTCGGCGGACCCCAATGGGTCGAAGCTCTCGAATAGCTCGGTGGCAAATGGCGTAAAGCGAGAAATCGGAACGGAAAGGTCATGGACCGCCCGCGCAATTAGCGCCAATGCAGCAACCTCACGAAAAGTGTAGCCCTCCGATCGGCCGTGACGAGCTCGGATCGGCGGTAGCGCCCGCTTCCAATGCCTCAACGTTTCTGTTGAGATGTTTACGCTCGCCAGTACCTGGGAAGTAAAAAAACGCATATGACGTTAACCCAAATGGGGCCTCCCACGTTTACAAATGGGGCTAACCCCATTTAGATGTCGAATCAAGTACATAGCTGCGAGGGGAGATTACCATGGCTAGCCGATTTGAATCAGCAGCGCTCTTGGCAGCCCTCTGGCGGTTGGGGTCAGGCGGTAAAAAGATGCCAACGTCCCACGGCATTCTGGATCGGGCGCTGAATGAATGTGTTCCCGTTTTGCCGGCCGCTCTGACGACTAGTCTGAGTTTCGGAAACACGTCGGTAGGGTTACGATGCTACGAGCTGCCCGACATCCTTCTGGCCGCCCAGGAAGCTCTCATTACAAGCGAGCCTAACCCGACTTATCTATCTACGGATGTTACGCTTGGCGATGGCGAGGCTAGGCAGATAGTATTGTCCCATGGAATTTCGACGGCTGATGCCAAAGCGATCGGCCAAAAGCTCGTCGCCGCAGCAGCTGAGATTGAAACGCAGTTCGCTATAGATCCCGATCGGCCAGCCGCAGCATAAGTCCTAAGGACCCGCTTGCAACCGCCAGTACGCAACGAACTTCGAGGACTGGCGCCCGAACTGACCGGCGAAGCCGACGGACTTGCTCAAGACTGGCTTGCTTCGCTGCTTCATCTGTTGGACGATTCCAACAGATGGGAGTTTCGTCCGAAACAAATTAACGATCCCATCTGGGGGACGATCGATCTAGCTCCGTGGGAAGTGGCCCTGCTGGACACAGCCCTGTTGCAAAGGATGCGGGGGGTAAGGCAGTTGGGCCTTGCTCAACTCGTATTCCCTGGAGCAGGGCACGATCGGCTGGAACACATCCTCGGCGTCGTTGGCGCTGTCGAACAATGCGTTCAATCGCTGTCCAGACAGATCGATCGCTGGAATCGTGACAATACAACGCTCACTTTGCCGTTGATCGACAACAACGATCGATATGCTCTGCGTCTCGCTGCGCTCCTACATGATATAGGACACGGCCCATTCAGTCATGCGATAGAGCCGGTTCTCGAGACAACGACGCTTCTCGGAACTGACGAGAGCTCCTCCGGGTGGCGGGCCGAAATCGGTAAACTTCAAAAAGCGCTGCAGAGAATCTACACGTTGAACTCGGTGCCGTCCGCATCTGAGGTCATCGCGGCCATGCTCGTGCTTTCGGAAGCAATGACGAAAGTCCTTGCGCACGACAGCCTTTTCACTGCGAAGGGCCGAAGCGGTAGAGAACTCCAAGAGTTTATTGTCTCTTCAATCATTGGCGCAGTGGAAGGTCCGGGTGCAACGCACCTATCAAGCTTGATCAGCAGCCAAATCGATGCCGATAAGCTCGACTACCTTCCCCGTGACGCGTACCACGCGGGACTCGATATCGGGTTTGATACCGATCGGCTTTTATCGCGTCTAGAAATTCTAAGGATTACGCCAGATAATGTTGATCGTTCGTTGAAAGAACTATTCGCTCGAGCGAGTTCTTCAAAGGACAGGATGTTTTTGCAAATCGGCATAGCTGCATCCGGTTTTGGTTCGTTCGAGCAGATGCTGATCGGCCGAACCTTCCTCTACGACCGATTATATCATCACCATAAGGTTCGTTCGGCCGAAGCCATGGCTCAGCGCTTGCTTTTGATTGCCGAACGCGATCGAGGTCGGCGCTTTACTTTGAAAGACATCTTCCTTGGAGTGGGTGACGATACAATGCTTCGTATCCTCGCCAAGGAGGTTACGCACCCCGCCTTTGATGTGAGTGATGGCAAGGCAACTGAGCTCGCGCGTGGAATTCTCGATCGTAACCTGTTTCATCGTGCATTTGCCTTCAGGAGCAGATTTATTGCGGAAACGCATGGCCTCCCAAAGGAAGCCTTGGAGCAAAACAGGCGCACCCTTTGGCGAAGGATCGAGGGTGAGCTAGAAACCTTGCCGCAGCGATTCCTGCTTGGCGCGCAGATATTTGAGGCGGCGCTTGATTGCGCGCAGGCGGTCCTTTCCGAAGGCGTGGACGTCGAAAAGATGAAATGGACGGTCGAGCAATTGAAGCGCTTGGGCCCCGAGCAGATCATCGTCGACCTTCCAAAAAGCAAAACGCAGCGAATTAGTACGCTGGCGAGGTATCCGAACGGTGCGCTTAAGATTCCTGAGTTTTCATTCAATCCGCAGAAGTGGTCTGACGTTTACGAGCTTCAAAAGCGGACAGGATACGTCTTTTGTCCTCGCAGTGTTGTTGAGATTGTCGGCCTTGCGTCAAAGATCGTGTTCTTGAAGCATTTCGGCGTAATCATGGGCAACGACGCTGATGGGTATATAAAAGCCCCTTCAAACATCCCTTCAACTTGGATTGACGCGCTTCGCAGAGCGAAGCGGCTCGACGATGCCGCTGCAGATCGTCTAGTAACGCGCAGGCAAAGTTTGCTCGCAGTCACCGCCAGTGATCTCGAGTTGCCGGAACGTTGGGTCAAGGAAGATCCCGATATTCCCGACAAATTAACGATGGAAATCGGACGCTTTCTCCGCGCCGGACTAACTGCGGAAGACTTGAAAAAGCTGACGCGGGTTCTGAAGGGAATGTATGCTTTCATCGACGTTTGGTTTCTTAACTATATTGGAGAAGCATTGCGAGATGAAGAAGCCCTTCAAGTCTTGCTGCGCGACAGTCTTCGATCTCAAGGGATAACGGTCGAGGAAGGATCGAAAGCCGGCGGCGGTAAGCTCGACCTGTACGTTGAAGATGCTATACTTATCGAAAACAAGTTTCATGGTGGAACGCGATCACCGCAGAATGTTGCTCGGGCTGCGGGGATGCAGGGGCGCCGATATGCTATTGCTCTCGGCGCGCAAATTGTTTTTGTGGTTGTTGGCTACAAACTGTCGGGTGGCGACCTACCTAACAAGTCGGCCACCTTGAGCATCCATGGAATTAGCTCGCAAGATCCCAATAGGGTGGAATTTCGTTTTTCATTGCCTTATGGAGCGCCCAACCCTTCGGATGAAAAGGAGGATCGTGTGGCGCGGGCCGATGACGACGAAAAGACTGCCCGCTGATTGAATTGGTCAAAGATACTTAGTGGACTGTGCTAGCTTCGGATCTGCTCCCGTTCGACATGAGACGACCACTTAACACCAGCGCGTCATGCGTCGCCTCAGGGACGATGACTCTAACCAACCCGCTGCCGGATGAATTGCACCGAAGCGGCACGAAGACCCCCCCCGCCCCGCCCTACTGCACCCGCACCACCAAACCCAGCGGCCCCCGAAACCCAAATCCGTGCCACCGCACACTGGCCGCATCCATCAGCTCCATCCCCGGAAACCGCTCGAACAGCATTGGCAGCAAAATCGCGCCGACGGTGCGGCGGGAGAGGTGGGCGCCGGCGCAGTGGTGGGGGCCGTTGCCGAAGGCCTGGTGGGGGTTGGGGTCGCGCAGGGCGTTGTAGTGCTCGCCGTCGGTGAACAGCTCCTCGTCGCGGTTGGCGGAGGCCTGGATGGTCATCACGGTGTCGCCCTTCGGGATCAGGCAGCCGCGGATCTCGGTGTCCTCCATCACCAGGCGTGAGCTCGCCTGGATCGGCGCCACCCAGCGCACGCCTTCCTCGAAGGCGGAGCGCCATTTGTCCTGCGCGCGCACCGCGGCGAGCTGCTCCGGATTGGTGAGCAGGCCGTAGAGGATCGTCAGCAGCGCGTCGCGCGGCTCGTTGATGCCGCCGCCGATCGCGATCTTGATGTTGGCGATGATCTGGCTTTCGGCAATCGGATTCTTCGCGTTGACCATGAAGGAGAGCGCGGACGAATCCGGCGCGGCACGGACGCGCGCCATGTTGGCGCGGATGCAGCGGTCCATCTCGGCGTTGGCGATATCGGACGCGTCGAACGGCCCCGGCGTCCAGCCGAAATTGCCGGCGCCGTCGATCAGGGCCTGCGACCAGCGCTGCATGTCCGCGTCGCTGGCGTCCGGGATGCCCATCACTTCAGCGAGGATGCGCGCGGCCAAGGGGCCTGCGAGGGCGGGGAAGAGATCGACGATCTCGCCGCGCGGCAGCCGGTCGAGATAATCAGTGGCGAATTTGGTGTAGAGCGGCTCCCAGACGGCTTCGATCGTCTTCGGCATCAGAGCCGGCATCATCGCCATGCGTTCGGCGCGGTGCTCATCGTGATCCTTGCGCATCAGGGTATGCGCGAGGAAGGCGCGCTTCATCGGCGTGTTCGGATCGTTGGACGAGAACAGCGCCGCATTGTCCTTCACATATTTGGTGTCGGCCGCCTTGGTGAGGAACGTCCGGCCCACCGACTTGACCCGCAACACCGGCGCTTCGCGGCGCAGGCGCCGGTAGATCGGATAGGGATCGCGCGTCAGCTCCGCGATGGTGATGGTCTCGTCCAGGGGAGCCAGGGTCTGAGCCGGGGTCGCGGTCGGCATGGGGCGCTCCTGTGGGATGCGGGCCAGCGCGTGTCTCACCTCAAGGATAGTGGCCGGGACGGACCCGTGCAATCCTGGTCCGATGCATTGGCCGGGACGAGCGTCCGTGCTGAACGAATTCTGACCTCGCCTGTTCCGTTCCTTCAGCGATTCCGCGCGGTTGCGGGGACAGCCGGAGGGGCGACATTCCGCCCTGCGGGGCGTCAGCTCCGACATCGTCGGCGCTCCACCGCCATTGCAGGACGCGGATGGATCGCGAGATCGTCGTTGCCAGCGACTCTGCGCAACGCGGTGCGACGTGCGCTCCGCGGGGCGGCTGTGACGCGGCGTTCGGGCCGTGATTCCCGGCACGCATTCAGCCGGTCAGTCCTGCGCCGCCGGCGAAGCCTCCTGCGGCCTGGTCAGCAGCGCTCCTTCGCGGCGCAGGTGTCCTGCGTCGAGAAGACTTCTGAGACTGCCCTGCACGGTCTCCCGCAGCTGGGCGCTGGTCGACCCGAAGCCAAACAAGCGGGCCACCGCCTGGATCAACTGGTCCTCCTCGGCACCGAAGTTCTGCTCGACAATCTGCATGATGGCCGCCTTGATCTCCTCCGGCGGCAGCATCTCGGGCTTCCGCAAGGACTGCGATTGCACGTCCTCGCGCGTTCGGACGACGATCGCCTGTCCCGGCACGGCGTAGAACGGACCCCCGGCGATCTGTCCCTTCGCAACTGCCGATCCCAGCGCCGCTCTCACGGCATCGCGGATGCGATTGCCGGCGCGGGCAAGGCCCCAGGCCGATCTGATCCGGACGATGATTTCCGATTCATGCACCGGCCCCTCGATGGCGACGATCTCGACGACATGCCGCGTCATGTCGGCAAGCGGCGTCTCGTGCGGCTCGATCTCCCGACGGACGCGCAGCTTCGCCTCTTCATAGGGGGCCACCGTCGGTGCCTGTGCGAGGATCTCCTGAGGGCGCTGCTCGGTCTGCTCCGGCGCCGGCACATCGGAGGTTGCCGGAGGCTCGGGTTGAGCTCGCGCAGTCCCTTGGTCGATGTCCCGCCAATGCGCCTTCGCAGCATCGATCGCGCGGAGGACTTTCTCGGTTTCCTCCTTGGGACGGAGAAACCAGTCGGTCGACCAGATACGATGCAGCACCCAGCCATGCGCTTCCAGCACATTCTGCCGAAGGCGGTCGCGGTCTCGCGCCGAACGAGACGCATGGTACTGGGCGCCGTCGCATTCGATTCCGAGCAGGAAGCGGCCCGGCTTGTCGGGATCGACGACGGCGAGGTCGACGAAGAATCCGGCGGTGCCGATCTGGGTCTTCACGTCGTGGCCGAGCGCCCGCAGCCTTGCGGCGACCTGCTCCTCGAACACCGAGTCGGGATCGCGCCCGGTCTCCTGCGCGATGCCGAGCTGCCCCATCTGCGCGAAGGTCAGGAACGTCTTCAGGGCCGCGATGCCGCGGCCCTTGGCGCGCGACAGGTCGATGTCGTCGCCGGTGATCGACGAGAACACCTCGCATCGGAGCTTGGCGCGCGAGATCAGCACGTTCAGCCGGCGCTCGCCTCCGTCGGAGTTGAGGGGGCCGAAGCTCATCGAGACGAAACCTTCCTTCGTTCTCCCATAGCCGATGGAGATGAAGATGACGTCGCGTTCGTCGCCCTGGATGTTCTCGAGGTTCTTCACGAAGAACGGTTCGCTGGCCCCGCGGACGAAGAAGCTCTCCGTTGCCGGGTTTTCCTTACGAAGGATTTCGAGCTGATCCTGGATCGCCTGGCGCTGCGCCACCGAGAAGGTCGCGACGCCAAGGCTTCGGTCCGGGGTCTCGCGCGCATGGCGCATGACGGCCTCGGCGACGAGCCGCGCTTCCCTGGGGTTGGTCCGGCTGCTGCCGCGTTCGTAGTGCGCATCGGGGTTGTAGTTGAACTTCAATCCCATTCCCGCGACGGCGTCGTACGGGCTCGGCACGATGAACAGCCGGTTGTCGTAGAACTGCTTGTTGGAAACGGCGATCAGCGACTGGTGTTTGCTGCGATAGTGCCAGTTCAGCATCCGATGCGACAGGCCCTTGGCAAGGCAGAGGTCGAGAATGCTCTCGGCGTCCTTGACCTGGAAGGTCGGCTGATCCTCGTCGTCATTGTCCTCGTCGTCGTTACCTGTCAGCTTCGCGAAGAAGCGCGTCGGCGGCAGCTGCCGCTCGTCACCGACGACCACGATCTGCCGGCAGCGCGCGACCGCGCCGAGCGCGTCGACCGGCTCGATCTGCGAGGCCTCGTCGACCACCAGAAGATCGAAGGCGATCGCGCCAGGCTTGAGGAACTGTGCCACCGACAGAGGGCTCATCAGGAAGATCGGCTTGATCTGCTGAATGACCGGACCTGCCCGTTCCAGGAGCTGGCGGATGGGCAGATGATTGCGCTTCTTGGCAAGCTCGCCGTTCAGCACACCGAGCGGCCCGATGCCGCCGGCGTTGCGCGGCAGGGCCGCGGCATGCTCGTGGGCGATCTGATCGCGGGCCAGTTGCATCCGTGCGACGTCGAGCTTGCGGAAGCCATCGACCAGCCGATCGTGCGATTCGCCGTCGAAACGTTTCAGTTCAGGATGATCGGCGAAGATCACGCTGCGCATGGCGTCGTAATAGGACCGGTCGAAGGCGGCTTCGAGCGCGTCGCCCGGCAAGGAGCCGTCGAGCGTGCGGTCGACCAGCGCGGCGAGGCCTTGCGCGCGCGCAAGGCGGACCCGGTCCATGAACGCGATCCAGCGGGTGAGGCGCTCGGTCGCGCTCTGCCACTCCGACAAGGTCTGCGACAGGCCGTCCAACCGGATCTGGTCGCCGGCGTCGAGCGGGATGCGGGCAGGCTCCAGCTGGAGAAAGTCGATCAGCCTGCCGAGGCCGGACCTCAGACTTGCGAGGTCGTGGTTGAGCTGTTCGATCGATTGCCGATCATCGGCCGACAAGGCCAGCTGCGTCAGCCGCTGGCGCGTTTCGTCGTTTGCGAACGGCTTGGGGAATGCACTCCACCAGCTCGCCAATCTGGAAAGCGCATCCCAGTCCGACCGTTCCTTCTGCCACGCCGTTCCGAATGCGGTGCTGCCGGCAGCTTCGACCTCCGCGAAGGACCGGCGTGCGGCTTGCGCCGCGATGAGGCCGTCGAGCAGCAGAAGCCGCTGCTCGAGCGTTTTCGGCATCGGCACCTTCAGGTACGAGGCCAGCAGCGCCACCTGCTCGCGATAGCGCGGGCTGAGCAGGCGCAGCCAGGAGCGGCCCTTCTCGGCGATGACCTTGCGGCACTCGGCGATCGGTGCATCCCAGGCGGCCTCGACGAAGGCGCTCTCGAAGGCCGTCCTCAATTTCGCGTAACGCAGCCCCTTGTCGATGATGTCCGTGATGAGTCCGGTCTGGCTCCAGACGCCGTCGCGGAAGGACGTCCGATCGCACTCCGGCATCGCGGCCGCGGCCTCGGCGAAGGCGAGTATCCCCGCGGCATCGGCCAAGGTGGCCGGCGGCGGGAGATCGAGCAGCGTGCCGAGGCGGGCCGCGCCTGTGGATACGCTGCCGACACCGCTCGAAATGTCGCCCAGCGAGCTGCGCAGCTCGGTCATTTCGGCGGGATCAAGCGCGTCGCGGCCGACACCGCGCCAGGGATGCAGGTGAGGCGCGCCGTCGGCCGCAATTCGTCCGGCGAGTTCGGCGATCAGCTCACGCCGCCGCTCCAGATCCAGAGGAGACCAGGAGGGGGCGCCCTGCAACGGATAGGGAGGCTGCGCGGAGTTGTCCCCGCAGCGCACGAGATGACCCAGCAGCCTGAACGGTGTCAGCTCGCTCGGCTGATGCGGCTGGTGCATCATCTCCGCATGCCGGTTGAGGCCGTCACGGCTGTCGGTCAGGCGCTGCACCAGCGTGGCTTCGCCGCGCGGGACCGCGACCTCGGCCGATTTGCAGCGCCTCAGCTCTTCGAGCAGAACGCGCTTGTTGGCCTTGTTGGAGTGCAGCTCCAGCGCGAGCGCGCCGAGACCGACATGCTTCAAACGCCGGTGCACGACCTCGAGCGCCGCCATCTTCTCGGCGACGAACAGCACCGTTTTCCCCTCGGCGGCAGCCGACGCGATGATGTTGGTGATGGTCTGCGATTTGCCGGTTCCAGGCGGTCCCTTGACGACGAGGTCGCGTCCGCGGACCACTTCCTCGATCACCACCGCCTGCGACGAATCGGCATCGACGACGTGGTTCATCGCCACTGGCTGGATGACGGAATCGATCTTTCCGTCGTCGGCCACGATCGGCTCCGCGCCCTCGAAACCGTCCTGAAGCAGCGCTGCGATGAGGGGGTGACGATCAAGGCCGCCATCTGCGGGCCAATTCTCTGGATCCAGATCGCGATACATCAGGAACTTGGAGAACGAGAAGAAGCCGAGGACGATCGCGTCCGTCCTGACCTCCCACCGCTGTTTGTTGGCGACCGTCTCCGCGACGCCGGCGAGATAGGCCGCGATGTCGACATCGTCCTCGTCGCCAAAATCCTCGATCTTGAGTCCGAACTCGGCGTCGAGCTTGGCCTGGAGCGAGAGGTTCGGCGACGGCGGCTCAGCGCGCGAGACCAGGTGAAACCGATCGGCGGCGCTGCTGCGTTCCAGACGGACGGGCAGCAGGACGAGCGGCGCGAAGCGCTCGACATCGGATTTGTCGTCCTCGAACCATTTCAGTAGCCCGAAGGCGAGATAGAGGATATTGACGCCCTGTTCTTCCTCGAGCGTTCGTGCGTCGTACCAGATATCCAGCAGGCGCTTCTGCAGCGCCTCCGATGACAGCCGGGTCCTGAGCCGGGTGTCCGGCTGCCGCGTCTGCGACTCCGAATCATCACCTTCCTGGTCCACCTTGGTGGTCGGCGTGTCGGATCGAGGTGCCGGCACGCTCAAGGGCAGGGTGCCTTCCGCCTCCGCCGTCTCTGCCTTCGTCGGAAGGAACGTGAAGCGCTTGCCTTCGCCGAGAAGCTCGAAGAGCGCAGCAGAGCGCGCGCCGACGATGTCGATGGTGCGGATGGTCTTGGTCTTGAGCGGGATGTGCACGAGCCGGTTGCGCGTGCCCAGATCGAGCAGCGCGCGCCGGTCCGCCAGCAATCGGTCTCGTACGGATGTGGTCGCCACGTGCAATCCTCCTGCGATTCGAGGATTGCAACCCGGAATGATCGCGGTCAAGCATCCGGCGCGGTGGAGAAGGGGTCAATGAGCGATGGTTCATCTTCCCCGTGAAGAGGTCTCATCTCCCAATCGAGGGAGACGAGACTCGTATGTTCCCAGGCCGCCTGTTCCTAGGCCGCTGCCTTATGCCGCGCCAGTTCCGCCTTGTAGAGCTCGAACTCCTCGGCGATGGCACGGGCGATCGACGGCCGCGCGCGCAGGCGCTCGTAGTACGCCTTCACGGCCGGCCATTTCGCGAGCTGGACCGGCGGCGTTGCCATGGTCCAGTTGATCACGGTGACGAGATACGCGTCGGCGACCGTGAAATGATCGAGCAGATAGTCGCGATCCCGCAGATGGTTCTCGAGATGATCGAGCCGCGACAGGTTCTTTTTCAGGACATGAGCCTTCATTTCCTCGGGCGCGGTCTTGTCGAGGATCGGAATGAACAGGCCCTTGTGCAGCTCGGTGCCGATGAAGCAGAGCCATTGATGCAGCCGGCTGCGGTCCATGCCGGGGCCGGTGCCGAGCTTGGCCTCGGGGAAGCGATCGGCGACATATTGCAGGATCGCGGCGTTCTCGGTCAGCAGGTCGCCGTCATCGGTGCGGAGCGTCGGGACGAGCCCGAGCGGGTTGACGGCGCGGAAATCGGAGCCGTCGTTGAGGACGATCTTGGTCTTGGGATCGACCTCGAGATAGTTCGCCGCGGCGTCGGCTTCGTAGAGCGCGATGCGGGTGGCGAGCGAGCAGGCGAGCGGCGAGAAATACAGGTCCATGGACGTCTCCCTCGGGCTCCGGACCGGAGCATTGGTTGATTTTTATACTGTCTCGCATAATATGAGCTCGGTCAAGGAATTTAGTGCGAAATGGTACAAAAAAAGAAAGGGCCGCCGCAGGGCGACCGTCCGATAGAAAAGGCGGGTGCCCCCGACCAGCCGAAGCGGCGCGGCAGGCCGCGGGCGTATGAGCCGGATGTCGCGCTCGGTAAGGCGCTCGACCTGTTCCGGTCGACCGGCTTTGCGGCGACCTCGCTCGACGATCTCAGCGCCGCCACCGGCATGAACCGGCCGAGCCTCTATGGCGCGTTCGGCGACAAGCGCGAGCTCTACATCAAGAGCTATCAGCGCTATCGCGACAATGCCCGCGCCCTCATGGGCGACGTCTTCAGCAACGATTGGCCGGTGCGACGGCAGCTCGAGCAGATCTTCGCCACGGCGCTCGACATCTATCTGTCGGGCGAGGAGGGACCGCGCGGCTGCTTCACGGTGATGACGGCGGGCTCGGAGGCGGTCGCCGACCCCGACATCCGCGCCATGGTGCAGAACGCGCTGACCGAGCTCGACAAGGCGTTTGCGCATTGCTTCCGCCGCGCCAAGGAAAAAGGCGAGCTGCCGGCCGACGCCGATCCCGTCGTGTTGGCGCGTCTGGCGTCGGCGACGATCCACTCGATCGCTGTCCGGGCGCGCGCGCGGGCGCCGCGTCAGGAGCTGGAGGCGATCGTCGCCGGCGCGATCGATGTGATGGTCGGCAACAAATAGCGGTTCAATATCCCCTGACGCGATCGACCAGATTGCGCAGCGCCCCGCCGGCCTCGAAGGTCGCGATCTGCTCGGCGACGTAGCGCGAGATCGCGTCGGCGTCGGTGTCGGCCGCATTGTGCGGCGTCAGCACCACCTTCGGGTGGCTCCAGAACGGGCTGTCGACCGGCAGCGGCTCCTGGCCGAACACGTCGAGCGAGACCGAACCAAGTGTGCCGTCGTCGAGGCAGGCGAGGATGTCGGCCTCGTTCTGCAGGCCGCCGCGCCCGGCATTGATCATGACGGGGGCGCCGAGCGGCGAGCTGCGCCGAAGCCTCGCGAACATCTTGCGATCGAGAATGCCGCGCGTGTCGGGCGTCAGCGGTAGCAGCGACACCAAAATGTCGGTCCGCGCCAGGAACGCATCCAGCTGCGCCGCACCGTGGAAGCACTCGATGCCGTCCGCCTGCTTTTCGCTGCGGCTCCAGCCGGCGACCTGGAAGCCGAGCCGCTTGAGCACTTCGGCCGCATCGATGCCGAGCGTACCCAGTCCGAGAATACCGACTCCGATCTCGGCCGCCGGCCATTGATACTTGGGCGCCCAGCGCTTCACGCGCTGCGACTCGCGCAGATACAGCTCCTGCCGATGATGCATCAGCACGTGCAGCACGACATATTCGGTCATCCGCGCCGTAAGATCATCGACCGCGACCCGGACCAGCGGCACGCTCGGCAGCGTCTTGTCGGCCATCAGTGCGTCGACGCCCGCGCCGAGATTGAAGATCACGCGCAGGTTCGGGAAGCCGGCGAGCTCGCCGGGGACCGGCTTCCACACCGCGGCGTAGTGCACCTCCGCCGGATCGAGGCTCGCATCCGGCAGCAGCACCACCGGGCGGTCGCCGCAGACGTCGTCGAAACGCGCCTTCCAGCGCTGCGGCGACCAGTTATCGGTGCCGCCATGGATCAGGAGCGCCAGCGCGCCTTTGGTCATCGGGGGGTCCTCGAGCTTATGTGACGTGTTCCACATACCAGATCGCGCGCGCAGGCCAATCTCCAGCCATCAACACGGAGACATCGTCATGCGCAAATTGCTTCTCGCCGCCGCTTTCGTCATCGCATCCGCCTCGGTCCAGGCTCAGACCATCGATGTCGGGTCGATCCTGTCGGCCAACGGCATTTCCATTGGCAAGGGCGGCGGTCAGCCGCAGGCCGCCAGTCAACAGGGCGCCGCGGACGGCATGGCGCAAGGTGCGGGCGGCCAAGGTGCCGCAGGGCAAGGTCAGGGGCAGGGCCAAGGCCAGTCGCAGCGCCAGACGGGCCGAGCCAGGCAGCCGCGCGAGAGCGCGCAGGAGACGCGGGCGCGCAACATCGCGGCCAAGTACGGCATCTCTTGGTAGGCGGCTTGTTCCTGCAGGCGGAACCCGCGAAAATACTTCGTGGGTCTGTCGGCCGGAGGCATACTCCGCCGTCTTGAAGACGAATGGAGATGACTTCCGATGCTGTATGCGCTGCTCTGCTATCATGACGAGGATGTCGTCTGCGCCTGGAGCAAGGACCAGGATGCCGCGGTCATGGCCAAGCTTGCGGTCATCCAGGAGAAGCTCGCCAAGCAGGGGCGGCTCGGGCCGGTGGCGCGGCTGCTGCCGACCACGGCCGCGACGACGCTCCGGAAGGAGGATCCGCCGCTCGTCATCGACGGCCCCTATGCCGAGACCAAGGAGCAACTGCTCGGCTTCTATCTCGTCGACTGTGCCAATCTCGACGAGGCGCTCGAGGTCGCGCGCGAGCTCGGTGAGGCCAATCCAGGCGGCTCCTACGAGATCCGTCCCGTCGGCACGTTCAGGCCGGGTGGAGCGCTGGCATGACCGATACGGCCTGGATCGATGCAGCCCTGACATCAGCACGTCCCCAGGCCGTCGGCGCGCTGCTGCGCTATTTCCGCGACCTCGACACGGCGGAGGAGGCATTCCAGAACGCCTGCCTGCGCGCGCTGAAGAGCTGGCCCCAGAATGGGCCGCCGCGCGATCCCGCGGCGTGGCTGATCATGGTCGGACGCAACGCGGCCATCGATGACGTCCGCCGTGTCCGCCGCGAGCAGCCGCTGCCGGAGGACGAGGCGATCTCGGATCTCGACGACGCCGAGAGCGCGCTGGCCGACCGGCTCGACGGCTCGCATTATCGCGACGACATCCTCCGCCTGCTGTTCATCTGCTGCCACAAGGATCTGCCCGCGACGCAGCAGATCGCGCTGGCGCTGCGCGTGGTGTCCGGACTGACGGTGAAGCAGATCGCCCGGGCCTTCCTGGTCAGCGAGGCCGCCATGGAGCAGCGCATCACCCGCGCCAAGGCGCGCGTCGCGCAGGCGAACGTGCCGTTCGAGACCCCTGGCGCGGTCGAGCGGTCGGAGCGCCTGACCGCGGTCGCCGCCATGGTCTACCTGATCTTCAACGAGGGCTATTCGGCCAGCGGCGAGACCGCCGCGCAGCGCCAGCCGCTGTCCGAGGAGGCGATCCGGCTGGCGCGGTTGCTGCTGCGGCTGTTTCCGAGCGAGCCCGAAATCATGGGGCTGACGGCGCTGCTGCTGTTGCAGCACGCCCGCTCCGCCGCCCGCTTCGACGCCGAGGGATTGCCGATTCTTCTGGAGGATCAGGATCGCTCGCTGTGGAACCAGCCGATGATCGCGGAAGGCACAGCCCTGATCGACAAGGCGATGCGCCATCGCCGCAGCGGTCCGTACCAGATCCAGGCGGCGATCGCGGCGCTGCATTCACGCGCCGCGCGTCCGGAGGACACCGACTGGACGCAGATCGACCTGCTCTATGGCGCGCTGGAAGTGGTGCAGCCCTCGCCGGTGGTGACGCTCAACCGCGCCGTTGCGGTGTCCAAGGTCCGCGGCGCCGGGGCGGCGCTCGACCTGATCGGGCCGCTCGAAGGGCGGCTCGCCAACTATTTCTATTTCTTCGGCGTGCGCGGCGCGCTGCTGATGCAGCTCGGACGCGCCGACGAGGCACGGACCGCCTTCGACCGCGCCATCGCGCTGGCGCACAGCTCGGCGGAGGCCGCGCATATCCGCATGCAGCTCGATCGCCTGATGCGCGACAGCGCAACGGCTCAGGTCCAGGTCGGCCAGTGACATTCCGCTGAGATTCGATCCAAAATCTTGAACCGGGCTGTCGGCGGCACGCTCCTTCATTCGTCCTTGGAGCAGCATTACGGGGAGGAGCTGCAGATGACGACGATCACCTTGGAAGAACCGGTCTCGCGCGCCGAATTGTGGAGCGGCCGCATCCTGAGTGGGCTGGTGACCCTGTTCCTGCTGTTCGACGGCGCGATCAAGCTCGTCCCTCTGTCCGTCGTCACCCAGACGCTGGATCAGATGGGCTATGGCGCGAGTGACGGCACGGCCCGCGCGCTCGGTCTGATCACGATCGTCTGCACCGTGCTCTATGCGTTGCCGGCGACGTCGTTCGTCGGGGCGATCCTGCTGACAGGCTATCTCGGCGGCGCCATCGCTTCTCATGTCCGCATCGGCAGTCCGCTGTTCAGCCACGTCCTGTTCGGCCTCTATCTCGGGCTGATGCTGTGGGGCGGCTTGTGGCTGCGCGATCGCCGGCTGCGCGCGCTGCTGCCGCTGCCGCTGCCGCGCTGACGAATGATCTTTCAACCAAGGAGGATGACGATGATCTGTCCCTATCTGACGTTCAACGGCGATTGCGAGCAGGCGCTCAAGCACTACCGCGAGGTGCTCGGCGCCAAGATCGAGATGATGATGCGCAACGGCGAGGCGCCGCCGGAGATGCCGTGTGCGCCGGAGCACAAGGACAGGATCATGCATGTCCGCTTCTCGATCGGCGGAGGCGTCCTGATGGCCTCGGATTCGCCGCCCGAATATTATCAAGGCAAGCCGCACGGAATCTCGGTCTCGCTCCAGATCGCGGATCCGGCCGAGGCCGAGCGCAAGTTCAACGCGCTCCTCGAAGGCGGTGCCGTCACCATGCCGTTTGGCAAGACCTTCTGGTCGAAGGGCTTCGGCATGGGCGTCGATCGCTTCGGCATTCCGTGGATGATCAATTCCCCGGCCGAAGGCTACGCGGCGTGACGCCGCTAGCGGCACGAGGGGTACATCGCCTTGAGCTCGCGCCCGCGCAACAACAGAAGCCGCGACGTCAGGCCGCCGCGGCGCTCGATCCAGCCGCGCACCGGCGTGGGATAGGTCTGCAGCACCAGCTTGGAGGCTTCGGGTTCCGCATAAACGCGGCCGCGCCGGTCGACCGAGCGTGCGGCGTGGAAGCCGAGGGAGGCTCGCTGCGTCACGCAGATGCGGTCCTCGGGCACGACGCTGAGCACCAGCGTGCAGGCCGACAGGCAGGGACCGTCGATGATGACACGCTCCCCGGAGGCGCGCACCTTCTCGAACAGATCGAGGAACGGTCCCACCTCGCCGCCGGGCGAGGAGATGATGCGGACGTCGGCGCGCGCCAGCATCGTCGCGATCCCCCACAAGAGGACGGCGAGCAGCAAGGTCAGGATGATGCGCGTCCGGCTCGGCATCGTTTCATGTGTTCCTGCGTTGGCCGCGCAAGGTCGGCAATCCGATTCCCGCGGCATCGAAGCCGCCATCGACGGCCAGGATCTGTCCGGTGATATAGCTGGAGCGTTCGGAGCTGAGAAACAAGATCGCCTCGGCGAGCTCGTCCTCGAGGCCGTAACGGTTGAGTGGAATGGCGTCGTGATAGTCGGCGCGGATCTCCGGCGTGTGCACGTCCTTGGCCATCGCGGTCTCCACCGGGCCCGGCGCCACCGCGTTGACGCGGATGCCGGTGGAAGCGAGCTCGACCGCGAGCTGCTTGGTCAGATGCGCCAGCGCCGCCTTGCTGGTGCCGTAGGCGGAGCGCAGCGTCGAGGCGCGGACGGCTGAAATCGAGGTGATGTTGACGATGGTGCCGCCGTGCTCGCGCATCAGCGGCACCGCGGCGCGCGTGCACAGAAACGGCCCGGTCAGGTTGACGTCGAGGATGCGTTGCCAGTCGGCTTCGCTGGTTTCCATGATCGGGGCGAAACGCGCCACGCCGGCATTGTTGACCAGTGCATCGAGACGACCGAAACGGCCGGCAATGCGCGCCAACGCATCGGCGACCATCGCCGCGTCCGCGACGTCGCAATGCAGCGCGAGCGTTCGATCGGGGGATTTGAGTGCCGATGTGGCGTCGTCGAGCAGCGTCTTCTCGATGTCGAGAAGCGCCACGCGCCAGCCTTCGTGCAGAAATCTCTTTGCCGTCGCCAGCCCGATGCCGCGTGCCGCCCCGGTGATCAGGGCGACCTTGTCAGTCAGCGTCGTCGTCGATGTTTCCGTCACGGGGGTCGACTCCTCGGGCCGGCAGCCCGGCTCTTCTCGTCGTTGAGTCCTAACATGCGCTGCCCGGATCGCCTGTGAAGGCCGTCACATCTGTCAGAGTACGTTCAATCCAGCTCCGCGCGATGCGTATAGCCAGCGAAGTTCGTGGGCGTTGTCAAACAGCCAGGGGTGGTAACGACGACGTCAATTCGCGTTCTCGCGGTGTCGAAGCACCCGAGTCATGCTCGCCCTGGCCTCCCTCTCGGGTCGGAGGGCGCAGGGAAGACCGGGAGCTTGCCCGCCCCATGGCCCCCGCGGGAAAAATGCACGGGGCAGGAACCACAGATTCGGCTGAGACATCCCGGCCCTCCCTGCGCGATGCCCGGGGACCGGCTGTTTTGCCCCCGTTTCCGCCACAATACGCTCCCGCATCGGACACGGCATCAGCATCGGGATGCCAGGGACCACATGATTTCGCCGTACGCGCCGCGTTGTTCGTCTGCGTGTCCTCATATGAGCATGATCTTGTCGGAAAGCTGTGGCGCAATAGCCGTCAACGGCCTCCGGTTCCGAATCATGCTCCACGCTGCAACATCGACGCGTCCACCGCATCCTGCCCCCCACGTTCGTGACGACCGCGAAACATCCCTCTCGATCGGGAACAGGACGTGGCTAAAGGAGTATGAATTCTGGAAAGGCGAAAGAGGGACTTTCTTACGGGAAGCACTGGACAAGGGTGATCGACTTGAAAGTCTTCAGGAAAAGAGCCGCCTCTCCAGGCGCGTTCCCCCGTGGAATTGGACAGTCCCGCCGTCGGCTGATTTGCTCGTCGTCGGTGGCTCTCGGACGTGTCCGGGACGAATCTGAACCGGTGGCGTAGAGTTTAAGAGTCTCGGTAGAATCGACATGGGCGATCTATTCATCAGCCGGCGAATCACCCTCGTCAGAACCACGGAGCTGCACGCTTCGTCGCACGGGTCGAATGGTCTGTGGCGCGGGTGCGGCGCGCTGCTGTTGTCGTGCATTGTCCTCGGGCTCGCGGCGTCCGGCGCCGCCGGAGCGGATGGCAGCGTTGCTGCGAAACCGGCAGAGACCGAGCAGGCTGCGCACGATGTCGCGCCGCCGCAGCAGCCGCAGACGGCGGAGCCCGAGACGGTGGGGCGGCCGTCGGACGTGCAGATGCCGGCTCTGAAAGTGGTCGTTCCACCGACCGAGCCTGCGAAGCCGATCGCGGCCGAGCGCAAGGGCGACCCGCGGAGCGACGCCAAGACCACGAAGAATCTGTCGGTGCCTCAGCGCGCGCTGCCGGCCGACGTCGCGCAGATGATCGGCCGCAGGATCTGGCTCAACGAGGCCGGGGGACGGCGCGACGCGATCACGTCGTGGAATGCGGGTGAAGAATTCGCCTCGCTGGGAATCGGGCATTTCATCTGGTACCCGTCCACCGCGAAGCCGCCTTATGAAGAGGGTTTTCCGGGGCTGATCGCATTTCTGCGCAAGGGCAAGACGCCGTTGCCTGCATGGCTCGACAAGACGCCGATTCCGGCATGCCCGTGGACCAGCCGGGCCGACTTCAAGCGGAATTTCAACTCGCCGCAAATGCGGCAATTGCGGCAGTTCCTGCTCGACACGATTGCGGAGCAGACGCAGTTCCTGGTGGCGCGTGCGCAAGGCGCGATGGACAAGATCCTCGCCAACACGCCGGACAGCGCCGAACGCGAGCACATCGTCGCGCAATATTCGCGAGTCGTGCGCGCCTCCAACGATCTCTACCCGCTGATCGACTACATCAACTTCAAGGGCGAGGGCACCAATCCGTCCGAGACGGCCGTGGACAAGGAGACGGGCCAGCGCCAGGGCTGGGGTCTCAAGCAGGTGCTGCTCAAGATGAACGGCACCACCACCGAGTCCAAGGCCGTGCTCGCCGAATATTCCGACGCGGTGCAGGTCGTGCTGCAACAGCGGGTTCGCAATCTGCCCTCGAACCGCGTGTGGGAGGCGGGCTGGCTGCGTCGCGCCGAGACCTATCGCCGTCCGATCGCGCAGCTCGAGCAGGCCCCCGAACGCGCCCCGCGCAAATCATCGCGCTACAGGGCCGACAACACGCGGTTCTGATGCGGGAAGCGGCGCGCACGATCCGTGCGCGTCGCGAGGCGTGCGATCATCGGCCGCCTGCCTCGGCCTTCTTGGCAGCGACGACCTTCTGGTAAGCTGCCTGCAGCCGCTCGCCGACGCTCGGTCCAGCCCTCCTGCGCCGTTTCGCGCCGAGATGGGTTTCGCGCAGCTCGTCCATGAATTCGGCCCACATCTTCGGGCCGCCTTCCATCAATAGCTTGGCGCGGATGCCGAGCTCCTCCGAGACGGGCAGATACTTGTAACCCCAGCCCGCCATCTGCGCGAGGATCGGCAACAGCTCGATGCCCTGCTCGGTCAGGGAATAGATGCCCTTTTGCTTGTGGCTCGGATCGTCCTCACGGCTGATGATGCCGGCCGCGAGCAGCGTCTTCAGCCGGTCGGCGAGAATGTTCGAGGAGATGCCCTCCTCCGAGCCGCCGAGCAGCTCGCGATAGTGCCGGCGATTTCCGAACATCATGTCGCGGATGATCAAGAGGCTCCATTTATCCCCCACCACTTCGAGCGACAGGTTGATCGGGCAGCCGGAGCGCTGAGGGTCGGACATCGAAGTCTCGTGAGCAGGGATCGCGCATAAACCGCTTGCAATATTGCACCGGTCTGGGCATTCTCCAACTGCTTGCAAAATGAAAGCAGTCAGGGAGAGGCAGTCGATGGCGAGACTGGTGATGTGGAACATGATGACGCTGGACGGCATGGTTGCGGGCCCGAACGGCGACATCTCCTGGCACGAGGATGTGTGGGGCCCGGAGCTGGAGCAGATCTCCGAGACGCAGCTGCACGAGGCGGGCGGATTGCTGTTCGGCCGGGTGACCTACGATCTGATGGCCGGCTATTGGCCGACGGAGAAGGGCGTGATCGCCGACGTCATGAACAGCATCCCCAAATATGTCGCCTCCCGCACGCTGTCTCGCCTGGCATGGTCAAACGCGCATCTGCTGGGTCCGGAGCTCGCGGCCGAGGTCGACAAGCTCAAGCAGGAGAATGCCAAGGACCTGTTCCTGTTCGGCAGCGCCGACCTCGGCTCGACGCTTGTGGCACACGACCTGATCGATGAGCTTCGAATCGCGATCAATCCGCGCGTGCTTGGCGCCGGACGGCCGCTGTTCAAGCCGGGGCAGGCCTTGAAGCTCAGCCTGATCGACAGCCGGGCGCTGACCAACGGCGTTGTCATCGCGCGCTATGCCCCCGTTCGGGGCGTGTGAGCCCATATCTCGCGGCGCGCTCCGGGTTCCGGGGCAGCGCAGGTCTTTCCACTCACATCATCCGTGCGTCAAGGGCCTCACCTCAACCCTCTCCCCGTGAACAGCGGGCCGCGGGAGCGCACCGTCCTGCGGCCGCGCGTTCGGGACCAAACGACTTGTTCTCACTCAACTCAGCAGGAGCGTACGATGTCCCTGACCCTTTACTATCATCCGCTGTCGTCGTTCTGCTGGAAGGTGCTGATCGCGCTGTATGAGAACGACGTTTCGTTCACGCCGAAGCTGATCAATCTCGGTGACGCGGATGAGCGCGCGGCGTTCTTGAAGCTGTGGCTGATCGGTAAATTTCCCGTGCTGCGCGACGAGCAGCGCACGATTCCGGAATCGAGCATCATCATCGAGTATCTCGACCAGCACTATGCGGGCAGGACGCGCTTCATTCCCGATGATCCCGATCTCGCTTTGCGGACACGTCTGCGCGATCGCTTTCTCGACCTCTATGTGCACATGCCGACGCAGACCGTCGTGTTCGACCGGCTGCGGCCGGCCGATGCCCGCGATCCGCTCGGCGTCGCCGACGCCCGAAGCCGGCTCCGCACGTCCTACGCCATGCTCGAGGCCGAGCTGCCGCCGCGTGGCTGGGCGATGGGCGACCCTTTCACCCTGGCGGATTGCGCGGCCTTGCCGGCGCTGTTCTACGCCGACAGAGTGGAGCCGCTGGGTGATGGGCTGCCTGGGGTCACAGCCTATCTCGACCGGCTCAAGGCGCGGCCCTCCGTCGCGCGGGTGCTCGCCGAGGCCCAGCCTTATTTCCACATGTTCCCGCAAGAGCCGGGCTGAACCGGGAACCCGGCCAAAATAATTGCGGGAGCGTGTCGGCCGTGCCGGGGCCGGATCGTCCTACTGATGAGGGCAGGGCAGTCCTGCCGGACAGCATCAGGGGAGAGCAGCCATGCGGTTCATGGTGATCGTGAAGGCGACCAGGGACACGGAAGCCGGAATCCTGCCGACCACCGAGGAGTTCGCGGCGATGGGCCGGTTCAACGAGGGCTTGGTGAAGGCCGGCATGATGGAGGCCGGCGAGGGCCTGCATCCGACCGCGAAGGGGGCGCGCATCGACTTCTCGAACGGGACGCCGAGCGTCGCGCGCGGTCCGTTCGATCTCTCCCGCGATCTCGCGGCGGGCTTCTGGATGCTCAAGGCCGGCTCGCTCGAGGAGGTGATCGAGCACATGAAGCGGGCGCCGTTCCCGAGCGGCGAGATCGAGATCCGCCAGGTCTATGCCGCGGAGGATTTCGGCGAGACGTTCACGCCCGAATTGCGTGAGCGGGTCGAACGGCTGCGTGCGCAGGCCGCCAGGAACTGAACCGACCCTGATCAGGAGAGGAGGATAAACGCGATGCGATTCATGATGCTGATGATCCCGCTCGGCTATGAGAGTGCGCCGCCGGACGTGCAGCTCGATCCCGAGCGTGTCAAGGCGATGATGCGCTACAACGAGGCCCTGAAGGACGCCGGCGTGCTGATCACGCTGGAGGGCCTGCATCCGCTGTCGATGGGGGCGCGGGTCTCGTTCGCGGGCGGCAAGCCTGTGGTGACCGACGGCCCGTTCGCGGAGGCCAAGGAGGTGCTCGGCGGCTATTGGATGATCGAGGTCGCCTCGCGCGACGAGGCGATCGCCTGGGCCAGGCAGTGCCCGGCCTCGGACAACGAGATCATCGAGATTCGCCAGGTCCAGGAGATGGCCGACTTTTCCGAGGAGGTGCAGCAGGCGGCGGCGGGCTTCGCCGAGCTGCCGCATGCCGGCCGTGTCTGATCGATCCGTTTCACAGCAGGAGAGGGAAGTGCAATGAGTGACAACAGCAACACCTATCTCGCCGTCTTTCTCGGCAGCAAGACCAGTCCGGTCTGGAAAGACTGGGAGGCGCTGTCCGAGACGGAGCGCAATGCCAGGGGACAGCAGGGCATGGCGGCCTGGCATGCCTGGGTGGACCAACACAAGGACGCGATCGTCGCGATGGGCGGGCCGCTCGGCAAGACCAAGCGGGTCGACAAGGGCGGCGTCAACGACATCGCCAACGAGATGGGCGCGTTTACCGTGGTCCGCGCCGCGTCGCACGAGGATGCCGCGAAGATGTTCGTCAACCATCCGCATTTTGCGATCTTCCCGGGCGAGCGGGTCGAGATCATGCCGGTGCTGCCGATTCCGGGCGGCTAGTTGAGCGGCCTGCAGGGCGGAGCACGTCGGCTGAGGTGAACGTCCCGCTTGCTGCGGGCGCCCGGCGCTTGTGCCGGGCGCGCTGATCCCGCGGCGACTTCGGTGCCACCCTGCCCCTTGCGGGGGCCCTCAAGGGGCGAGGGTGGCACCTGTTCGCGGGGGCTTAACCGAACGGCGCGATAGAGCGTCCCGGAAGTCGGCGGCTGACCCCGCCCAAAAGTCGCTGGCTTCCTTCGACCCGGCTCATGTAAAAGCCATTTACATGAGCTGGCGCAAGGAAGAGCGCCGCGCCGAGCGCGGCTATCATCACGGTAACCTCAAGGAGGCGCTGCTGCAGGCGGCGCTCGACCTGATCGCGCAGAAGGGGGCTGCCGGCTTCACCTTTGCCGATGCGGCCCGCATGGCCGGCGTCAGTCCGGCCGCGCCCTATCGCCACTTCCGCGACCGCGACGAACTGCTGTCGAGCATCGCCCAGCGCGGCTTCGAGCAGTTCGAGGCGCAGCTCTCGGCGGCGTGGGACGACGGCCGGCCCGACACCGTCACGGCGTTCGAGCGCGTCGGCAAGGCGTATCTCGCATTTGCCCGTTCGGAGCCTGCGTTCTATTCGGCGATGTTCGAATCCGGCGTGCCGGCGGACTCCACCGCGGGCCTGTTGGCGGCGGGTGAGCGCGCTTTCGGCGTCATTCGGGCCGCGGCGGAGCGGCTGGCGGCGCTGGCGCCGCCCGGGATGCCGCGGCCGCCGGCCCTGATGATGGCGCTGCACATCTGGTCGATGACGCATGGCATCGCCTCGCTGTTCGCGCGCGGCGATGCCGCCCGGCGCAAGCTGCCGATGTCGCCCGAGGAGCTGCTGGAGGCCGAGCTGCTGATCTATCTGCGCGGGCTCGGCTTCCCGACCGACCGCCGGCCTGCGCCGTCCTCCGCTGCCGAGCCGCCGCCGCTGCCGGACGATGACAAGCCGGCAGGGCCCTGGGGCCGCCCGAAATAAGGTTCAAAGAACGCCGAAAAATAATTCGAGCGACGCGTCAGGCGGTCGCCTTGACAAAATCCCGGGTTGAGCTAGCTATGTAAATGTTATTTACATTCACACGGCATGGCGCCGCGAATGGAGAGGGAGATGGCCTACACCGCAGATGTCAATCGTTGGCGCGGTTCGGAGGAGGAGCAGAGGTACCGGCCCCGCATGATGGAGTCGCCCTGGCATCCCGGCTGGATCGCCGTGACCGTGCTCGGCTTCATCATCTGGTGGCCGATCGGACTTGCCCTTCTCTTTTTCACACTCGGGAGCAGAAAGATGTCGTGCTGGAACGGCGGCGATCGCTGGTCGAACAAGATGGAACGGATGCAGTGGAAGATGGACCGCATGCGCGACAAGATGGAGCGCCGCGGCTTCGGCTTCGGTTTCTCGCAGCCGGCTTCGAGCGGCAACCGCGCCTTCGACGAGTACCGCATGGAGACCCTGCGGCGGCTCGAAGAGGAGCAGCAGGAGTTCCGTGACTTCCTGACCCGGCTGCGCCACGCCAAGGACAAGGAGGAGTTCGACGCGTTCATGGCCCAGCACAAGCCGCGTCCGACCCCGCCGAACGACCAGCCGCAGAGCTGATCGCCTCTCACCTGACGCCGCAGGGCTTTCAGCCCCCGCCCTGACGGCACAAGACGCCCGCCTGCGGTTCCCCCGCCTGCGGGCGTTTTGCGTTCTCCGATACCGCCCGCCTGCGGCGGCTGGCCGCTGTCCGCCGCCGGCCAAAACGGTCAAGCGGCTGATCACAAAGGCTCTATCTGGCTGGTCCGGCTGGACCTTTGACCTCGGCAATACTCCGCGGTAACCCCGCCTTAACCCCGGAGGGGGTTTGGTTAAGGGGCGCTTACGCGCGCCAAGAGCCCTTGTTTTGACACGTTGGCAGAGGAAGCAGGCCGCTTATGGCTTCGGCGGGCCTCTTAAAGCGATCAGTTCAGGGTTTTCTCGCGCAGGCGCTTTCCGCCGCGACGGCATCCGGCATGGAACGGCGGCTGCATGGTCCCGGGCATCCCGGGATGATTGGTTGAGAGGATACTGCAGATGTCTGTCGATAGCGGCGGCCTGTCCCTGATCGATCTGTTCGGCAATGCCGGCTGGGTAGTTCGGATCATCATGCTCGGCCTGATCTCCTGCTCGATCTGGGTCTGGGCGATTGCGATCGACAAGATGTTCCTGTTCTCGCGGACCCGTCGCTCGATGGACCGGTTCGAGCAGGCCTTCTGGTCCGGAGAATCCATCGAGGAGCTGTACCGGGTGCTATCGGCGAAGCCGACGCAATCCATGGCGGCGTGCTTCGTGGCGGCGATGCGCGAGTGGAAGCGCTCGTTCGAGGGCCACGCGCGCTCCTTCGCCGGCCTGCAGATGCGCATCGAGAAGGTGATGAACGTGTCGATCGCGCGCGAGGTCGAGCGGCTGGAACGCCGTCTCCTGGTGCTTGCCACGGTCGGTTCCGCCGGCCCGTTCGTCGGTCTGTTCGGCACGGTCTGGGGCATCATGACCAGCTTCCAGGCGATCGCGGCTTCCAAGAACACCTCGCTGGCGGTGGTCGCGCCGGGCATCGCGGAGGCGCTGTTCGCCACTGCCATCGGCCTGATCGCGGCCATCCCGGCGACGATTTTCTACAACAAGTTCTCTTCGGAGGTGAACCGGCAGGCGCAGCGGTTGGAAGGCTTCGCAGATGAATTTTCGGCCATCTTGTCCCGTCAGATCGACGAGCGGGGATGAGGGCAGGTATAGTGGCATCCGGATCGTGAGTACCACAGCATGGGCATGAGCATGGGCAGCGCGTCCGGCGGCGGTGGTCGCCGCGGTCGGCGCAAGGCGGCCGTGATGGCGGAGATCAACGTCACGCCGATGGTCGACGTCATGCTGGTGCTGCTGATCATCTTCATGGTCGCGGCGCCGCTGCTCACCGTCAACATCCAGGTCGACCTGCCCCAGGCGCAAGGCGGCTCGGCCTCGACGGCCGACGCCAAGCCGCCGCTCGAGGTCACCGTGAAGAAGACCGGCGGCGGCTGCGCGTCGAAGGTGGACGTGTATCTCGGTGACTCGCCGATCGCGATCAACGAGCTTGGGCCGAAGATCAAGGCGATGAAGGAGGCGGGCGCAGGCGGCGGCGACAACGTCGTCAAGATCCGCGGCGATCGCGACGCCTGCTACTCCGACATGATGAAGGTGCTGGGCCTGGCGCGCGATGCCGGCTATCGCGCCAGCATCGTCGTGCTGCCGGATCAGGGCTCATGACGTCGAAGGACCTCATCCGGTTCGTGCGCACGCGCAAGGGGACAGTGCTGTCCGTCGCCCTGCACGTGCTCGTGCTGTGCTGGGGCCTGTTCAGCTTCTCCGCGCGCTCGATGGTGGCGCCGCCGGAGGACCTTGTGCCGGTCGACGTGATCTCGGAGGACAACAGCTCGAAGGCCAAGGCCGGCGCGCTGACGGGCAAGAAGGAATCCCAGAAGCTGCTGGCCGACAAGATCGGCGAGAAGAAGCCGACCGAGGACATCGTCGGCAAGGTCGATACCAAGCAGGTCACCGAGACCGACGCCGCGCCTGAGCCGCAGCCCAAGCCGGAGAAGCCGGTCGAGAAGAAGCCCGATCCGCCGAAGCCGGTCGAGAAGCAGCCGGATACGCCGAAGCCGGTGGCCGAGAAGAAGCCGGAGCCGCCGAAGCCCGCGCCGGCCGAGAAGCCGAAGCCGGAGGAGAAGAAGCCGGACCCGTTCAATCCGGACCAGATCGCCAGCGTGCTCAACAAGGACAAGGCGAAGCAGCCGCCGAAGCCGCAGGCCGCCGCCGCGCCGCCGGAGCCGCCCAAGCACAAGAGCGAGCGCAAGTTCGACGCCGAGAAGATGGCGAGCTTGATCAATCAGAAAGATCCGACGCGGCAGGCGGTCACGGGATCCGAGATCAATGCGAATGCGGCGCTGGGCTCGGTGCGAGGAACGGCAGAGGCCAATGTCGCGAGCTGGCAGGCCGCGTTCCAGGAGGCGGTCACCCGCTGCTTCAATGCGCCCTATAGCGGCGTGGATGAAGACAAGATCTCCGTTGATCTCGATATCCAGCTACGGCCGGATGGATCGCTCTTTGCTGCTCCCGCCGTCGTCGGCATGACCGGACCGTCCCGTACCGTCAGCCTGGCCATGGCGGAAAATGCCAAGCGTGCGGTCGAGAACTGTGCGCCCTACGCGTTTCTGCCGAAGAACCGGTACAATGAGTGGAAGTTGATACCCGCGACATTCAACCTCAAAATGATGAATTCGATGCGAGGCCGAACTTGACGACACCTCCGACGCGCAAGACAGGATCCACCACGCGGCGCCAGGTTCTGCTGGGCGGAGGAGCCGCCATGGCAGCCTTGGGCGCGGGGCCCGCGTTCGCGCAACGTGTGATTATCGGCCCCGGCGAGTTCAAGCCGATCCCGATCGCGATTCCGCCCTTCGTGCCCGGCGGTGCCGGCGACGCCGATGTCGGCAACGGTATCGCACAGGTGATTACCAACAATTTCAAGCGCAGCGGGTTGTTCGCGCCGGTGGACCCGGCCGCCTTTCCCGAGCGCATCAGCAATTTCGAGGCCCCGCCGCAATTCGCGAGCTGGAAGCCGCTCGATCTGCGCGGGCTCGTCACCGGCCGCGCGACGCGGCAGCCGGACGGGCGGCTGAAGGCCGAGTTTCGGCTGTGGGACCCGAACTCAGGCCAGCAGCTCACCGGCCAGCAATATGTGACGGCGCCGGAATACTGGCGGCGCATCGCACATATCATCTCGGACCAGATCTACACCCAGATGACCGGCGAGAAGGGCTATTTCGACAGCCGCGTCGTGTTCGTCGACGAGAGCGGCCCGTCCGAGCGGCGCGTCAAGCGGCTCGCGCTGATGGATCAGGACGGCGCCAACGTCCGCTACCTCACCCGCGGCGCCGACCTCGTGCTGACGCCGCGGTTCTCGCCGTCGAGCCAGGAAATCACCTACATGGAGTTCGGGCAGGGTGACCCGAGGGTCTATCTGTTCAACATCGAGACCGGCCAGCGCGAGATCGTCGGCAACTTCCCCGGCATGTCGTTCTCGCCGCGGTTCTCGCCGGACGGCCAGCGCATCATCCTCAGCCTCCAGCAGGGCGGCAACTCCAACCTGTTCGTGATGGATCTGCGCTCGCGCACGACGACGCGGCTCACCGACACGCCGGCGATCGACACCTCGCCGTGCTACTCGCCGGACGGCAGCCAGATCTGCTTTGAAAGCGATCGCGGCGGCAAACCGCAGATCTACGTGATGTCCTCCAGTGGCGGCGCAGCGCAGCGCATCTCGTTCGGCGAGGGCAGCTACTCGACGCCGGTGTGGTCGCCGCGTGGCGACTTCATCGCCTTCACCAAGCAGGGCGGCGGTCAATTCGCGATCGGCATCATGAAGACGGACGGCTCGGGCGAGCGCATCCTCACCGCCGGCTTCCACAATGAAGGGCCGACCTTCTCGCCCAACGGCCGCGTGCTGATGTTCTTCCGTGACCCCGGCGGCACCGCTGGTCCGTCGCTATATTCGATCGACGTCTCCGGCCGCTTCGAGCAGAAGGTGCCGACGCCGGGCTTCGCCTCGGATCCGGCCTGGTCGCCGCTGCTGTCGTGATGGAGCGAGCCTCTGGGCCCGCTCACGTCGTGGTGGACGCGATTTTTCCAGTCGCGCGATGCGTGTTATATGGAAAGGCAGAACTATTAGTTGTAGTAGCCGGGTAGTGTTTGCCTAGTTCTCTGAATTTTCGAGCGAATTCGTGCACTTCGCGAACGCGGAAACGCTCCGCTAACGATGTTCCCTCAGAAAGACTTCACCTGCGAGCGGTAATGTTTGTGCACCGAACAGGACGCGTGCGCACGAATGCAGCTTGCCACTCAGAACGGAGAAGACGATCGAAAGTTGTCGCCTGCGATCCAGGCGGCTCTCGTCGACTCCCTCTTCCAGGATCCCGGCCCGATGTTCGCCGGCGCACTCTGCGCCGCCGTCGCCGCCGTCATGACCGCGATCAAGAGCGGCGACGTCAATCTGTGGCCGTGTGCCGCGATGCTGATCATCGCAGGGGCGTTCCGTTCGCTCGACATGCGCTACTATCGAAGCCTGTGCGACAACGGCCGCCTCACGCAGGAGGCGGTCGAGCGCTGGGAGGTTCGCTACCAGATCGGCGCCATGATCTATGCGCTGGTGCTCGGCGTCTGGTGCGTGGTCGCCCTGGTCGACAACAGCGACCCGGTGGTGCACCTGATCGCGATCACGGTGACGCTCTGCTACATGTCGGCGGGCGCGGGCCGGACCTACGGGCGGCCCTGGATCTTCCACGTCCAGATCCTGCTCGCCTGCGGACCGCTCGCAGTGGCCCTCGCGATCCACGGCAGCCCTTATTACCTGGGCATGGCGGCGTTCTGCGTCCTGTTCTTCGTGTCGCTGAAACACATCTCGACCAACCTGCAGCGGATCTTCGTCCAGGCCTTCGTGGCGCGCGAAAGCGAGGCCGCACTGGCCAAGCAGTTCGATACGGCTCTGAACAACATGCCGCACGGCCTGTGCATGTTCCGCTCCGACGGGCGTCTGGCCGTGATGAACCATCGCTTCGGCCAGATGATGAGCCTGCCGGATGACATCCTGCAGCGTGGCGGCAAGGCGGCCGACATCATCAACGCCTGCGTGATTGCAGGCTCGATCTCCGCTTCGAGCGGCCGGCTGATCCTGGCCGAGATCGAGCACACCAAGACCCATAATGTCATTACCAGCGATCCCGACGTCGCGCGCGACCGGTCGCTGTCCTGGACCTTCCAGCCGATGGCCGACGGCGGCGCCGTGGTCCTGCTCGAGGACATCACCGAGCGCCGGCATGCCGAGGCGCGCATCTCGCATCTGGCGCGCTACGACGAGCTCACGACCTTGCCGAACCGCGTCAGCTTCCGCGACGAGATCGAACGGCTGCTCAGGATTCCGCAGCGGCACGGCGAATTGTCCGCGCTGCTGTTCGTCGATCTCGACCGCTTCAAGCAGGTCAACGACACGCTCGGCCACCCCTGCGGCGATCAACTGCTCTGCGCGGTCTCCGAGCGGCTGCGCGACATGCTGCGTCCTGAAGACTTCGTCGCGCGCTTCGGCGGCGACGAGTTCGTGGTGTTCCAGCGCAACATCCGCTCCAACGACGACGCGGCGATGCTGGCGCGCCGGATCGTCGACCAGCTCAGCGAGCGCTACAAGATCGACAATCACCTGGTCGAGATCGGCGCCAGTGTCGGCATCGCCATGACCGCGCCGGGGATCAGCGCCGACACCCTGCTGAAGAATGCCGACATGGCGCTGTATCGCGCCAAGGCGGAGGGACGCGGCACCTTCTGCTTCTTCCGCGATGAACTCGCCCAGACGGTGGAAGCACGCCGCATCCTCGAGCTCGACCTGCGCAAGGCGCTGGCGAACGAGGAGTTCGAGCTGTTCTACCAGCCGCTGGTCAACCTGAAGTCCGGCAAGATCTCGACCTGCGAGGCGCTGCTGCGCTGGAACCACCCGGTGCGCGGCACGGTCTCGCCGGTCGACATCATTCCCGTCGCCGAGGACATGGGCCTGATCGTTGATCTCGGCCGCTGGATCCTGCGCAAGGCCTGCCTGGAATGCATGAAATGGCCGGATGCGGTCAGCGTCGCCGTCAACTTCTCGCCGCAGCAGTTCCATCAGCGCGATGTGCTCAGTGAGGTCCGCTACGCGCTCGAAGTGTCCGGGCTGCCGCCGCATCGGCTCGAGATCGAGATCACCGAATCCTCGCTGTTGCGCAACACTCAGCTCACCCACGATGTGCTGTCGCAGCTGCACATGCTCGGGGTCCGTATTTCGCTCGATGATTTCGGCACCGGCTATTCGAGCCTCAGCTATCTGCACAACTTCCCGTTGGAGAAGGTCAAGATCGATCGCTCATTCCTCGAAGGAATCGACAGCGATCGGCCGCTGACCCTGTTGCGCGGTGTCGCAAGATTGTCCGCCGATCTCGGCATGTCGGTGGTGGTGGAGGGCATCGAGACCAACGAGCAGCTCGAACTGGTCAGCGCCGACGGTACGGTCACCGAGGCGCAGGGCTATCTGTTCAGCCGGCCCGTCCCCGCCATCCGCATCCGGCAGCTCCTGAATGCATCGCATGGGCGCCGTTCGAGCGACGGGGCGATCGCGGCCGCCGGCGGGACACGTTCGATCGCTTGATCGCCCGACCTCCGCCTTGATGCGGTGGTGCCGGGAAAGACCGACCAGTGCTGAAGGCGGCTCTGTGCGCAGCATCCCGCCGGTCCGAGCATGGCTCGTATGGGAATGGCAATGTAACAACCCCACGTCGCATCGTTCGGAAACATCGCACGTGCATGCCAAGCGAATCCGTTTCGATTTGATACGCAAGTGATCCGAAGCAATCGTCCAGCGTAGCATCCAATCCCGTAAGTCACGGTTACGCCTCCGGGATTCTACGTGCCGTTAACTTTGTACCGGCGAAAGCTTTGCGTCGGCATTAACCCGCTGTTAAGCTCATACTGCTCGTAGGAGTTGTGTGAAAAGGGGTTGCGGATGAAGTCGGCGGCTAGAGTGAGTGCCGTTGCTGAGCAGAAGTCGGATGTGCTGGAGAACGTGGACTATCGACTGGCGTTGACTGCTGAAGACAAGGACGAGATCTATCGGCTGCGCTACCGCGCCTACCTGCGTGAAGGCGCCATCCTGCCGTCGCCCAGCGAACGCGTCAGCGACGAATATGACGATCTTCCCAACAGCTTCATCTTCGGCGTCTACGTCAATGGCGAGCTCTACAGCTCGATCCGCATCAGCGTGCTGAACTCGCAATGGCGCCGATCGCTGTCCTCGGACATGTTCGCCGACCTGCTGCATCCCGAGCTCGATCGCGGCAAGGTCATCATCGACCCGACTCGGTTCGTCGCCGACCATGAGAAGGCGCGGCTGTTTCCGGCGCTTCCCTATGTGACCGTCCGGCTCGGCTACGTTGCCTGCGCCCATTTCAATGCGGACATCGGTCTCGCCAACGTGCGCCCCGAGCATCGTGCGTTCTACAAGAAGGTGTTCCTGCAGGAACCATGGGGTGAACCGCGGCTCTACTCCGGTCTCACCAAGCCGGTCGGCCTGGTGGCGGCGCATTATCCTTCGATCCGCGATCGCGTGTTCCAGCGCTTTCCGTTCATGCGATCGAGCGCGTTCGAGCGACGGATGCTGTTCGATCGTCCGGCGCCGGACGCCTTCACTGATTCGTTCAGGATTCACGCGGTCGCGAGGGCTGGCTGATCGTCGGCCGATATCGGGGCCAGTTCGGCCGTCCGGCCGGTTCGCACCGTGGCAGCGATGCAAAAATCAGCGAAAAAGCGCCCTGCTGCAGGCGCTGAGCGGCTTGCCTTCACCCTGGCGCCACATTTACAACCCATTAACCATCGCGGTCGCTTTTCGGGTTTCGTTAGCATTTGACGGGGTTCGGCAAGACCCCATCAAGGTTGACGGAACGTTCGCTTAACCATCGCCCTGTAGACCGGATGGCAGTCTAAGAACGTGAGCGTGGAGGCTCCGGGAATGAAATATCAGATGCGTATCCTCCAGGGATTGAAGTTGGCCGCCGTGCTGGCCGTGGCGCTGTCGATGGGCGCCTGCGCCAACAAGAATCTCACCGGGGCCGACGGGGCGATGGCCAGCGCTGCGACTCCAGGCAGCCAGCAGGACTTCGTCGTGAATGTCGGCGATCGCGTCTTCTTCGAGAGCGATCAGACCGATCTCACGCCGCAGGCGATCGCGACCTTGGAGAAGCAGGCGCAGTGGCTGCAGAGCTATCCGCGCTACTCCTTCACGATCGAGGGCCACGCCGACGAGCGCGGCACCCGCGAGTACAACATTGCGCTGGGCGCGCGGCGCGCGCAGTCGGTCCGCAACTTCCTGGCGTCGCGCGGCATCGACCAGGGCCGCATGCGCACGATCTCCTACGGCAAGGAGCGGCCGGTGGCGGTCTGTAACGACATCTCGTGCTGGTCGCAGAACCGCCGTGCGGTGACGGTCCTGAACGCCAGTTCATAAAGCTGAACGAATCCGTTGCTGATGAAGCCGGCGTCGCCCATCGACGCCGGCTTCATCGTTTGTTGTCGGCGGGTCTCGGCCGGACTTGGTTTTTTCTTCGCTTGAACGTCATTTGTATCCGTCGCATTTCTGCTTTACAGCCACGCTCACAGGCCTGTTTTCAACGTCTCGCCGATCTGGTCGTCAGGGCAGCATGTCGTTCATGTTTCTTCCACGGAGCGCCGCCGCGATCCTCGCCGCGCTCGTCATTTTCTCGTGCCAGGCATTTTCGTCGCGGGCGCTCGCCCAGACCGATGATGATGATCCCGAGATCCGGATTCAGCGGCTCGAAAATCAGCTCCGGCAACTGACCGGTCAGAACGAGGAGCTGCAATATCGCAATCGCCAGCTCGAGGAGCGGCTGCGACAACTGCAGGGCGCAGCACCTGGGGGCGCCGCCGCGGCGCAGCCGACCGCGGCCGCGCCGGCGCAGGCCAATCCCGCCTACGGCCAGGCTGCTCAGCCGGCCAACGGCCAGCAGCAATATGGCCAGCAGCCGTACGGCCAGCCGCAACAGGCCTATCCCCAGCAGCAGCCGGGCTACGCGCAGCCGCAGGCCGGCGCGCCGGTGCAAATCGTCCAGGAGCCCGCGGCCCCTGGCCGGGGCCGCCGCGGCGATGCGTTCGATCCGAGCCAGAATCCGACGGCTCCCGGCGCCCCGCAAGCGCTCGGCGGCGGCCAGTTGCCGATCCAGCCGGGTGGCGGCCAGCCCGCCGGCCGTCCCGCCGGCGATCCCACGACTCTCGCCAACACGGGCGGTCGCTATCCCCAGGGTGCTCCGCCGGCCGCCGCTCCCGGCGCTGGCGGACTGGAGACCGCGCCGCCGCGGCAGACGCCGCGCGACGAATACGACCTCGGCATCGGCTACATGCAGCGCCGCGACTACGCGCTGGCCGAGCAGACGATGCGCAACTTCACCCAGAAATATCCGAACGATCCGATGGTCGGCGACGCGCAATACTGGCTCGGCGAGAGCTTCTACCAGCGTCAGCAATATCGCGATGCCGCCGAGGTCTTCCTCGCCGTGACGACGAAATATGAGAAGTCGGGCAAGGCGGCGGATGCGCTGCTCCGGCTCGGCCAGTCGCTGGCCGCGCTGAAGGAGAAGGAGGCCGCCTGCGCCGCGTTCGGCGAAGTGACGCGTAAATATCCGCGCGCCTCGGCGGGCGTGAAGGCGACCGTCGATCGCGAGCAGAAGCGGGTGAAGTGCTGAACGTCCCCGGGCGAGGGGGAGCCTCTCGCCTATAATCGGCGGGGCGGGTAGGCTGCGGCGCCATGTCGAAGGCCCGTTCCGAAGCCGATCCTGCGATCTCCGCAGCCGAAGCCGAGCGCCTGTTCGCCCCGCTTTCGGGGGCGCCCGCGCTGGTGCTCGCCGTGTCGGGCGGTCCGGATTCGATGGCTCTGATGTGGCTCGCGGCGCAGTGGCGCGCGGGGCTCGCGGAGGGGCCGCGCCTTGTGGCCGTGACGGTCGACCATGCGCTGCGGCGCGAGTCCGCCCGTGAAGCCCGCATGGTGAAGGAGACCGCGCGCAGGCTGGCAATTCCACACCGGACCCTGCGCTGGAACGATGAGAAGCCGGACACTGGGATTCCCGAAGCGGCGCGCCTGGCAAGATATCGCCTGCTGGCACGCGCCGCGCGGCAGGCTGGCGCCGGACACGTCGTCACCGCCCACACCCGTGACGACCAGGCCGAGACCGTGCTGATGCGACTCTTGCGCGGCAGCGGCATCGCGGGGCTCGCGGCGATGGCACCGCTCAGCGAGCGTGAAGGGCTGTTGCTGGCGCGGCCTCTGCTCGACGTTGCCAAGGCCAGGCTGGTGGCGACGCTGCGCTCGGCCGGCATCCCTTTCGCAGATGATCCGACCAATCAAGATCCCGCCTTCACCCGGCCGCGGCTGCGCGCCCTGATGCCGGCTCTGGCCGCCGAGGGCGGCGATGCCCGGACGCTGGCGACGCTGGCCGACCGGCTCGGACGGGCCAATGCCGCGATCGAATTGATGGTGGATGGCGCCGAACGCTATCTTGCACTGCGCGCGGCCGGGAGCAGGCCGGTGGGCGCGATTCACGGCGAGACCTTCGAGGCGCGCGCCTTTGTCGCACTTCCAGCCGAAATCAGGCTGCGGCTGCTGATGCGCGCGATCAACCGCGTTGGAACCGAAGGTCCCGTGGAACTCGGCAAGGCAGAGTCGCTGCTGGCGCGGCTGGACCGGACTCTTGCGGAGATCGCAGATGGTGGTACGTCTGCTCCGGGCAGGCTAAAACAGACCCTGGCTGGTGCACTGGTAAGCATGACGAGAGAGACGATCCGCATCACGCCCGCGCCGCCGCGGCGGTCGCGCGGGGTCTGAAGCGGTTCACCGCCTTCGCGGACGCTTAACCACCTGCCTTGGCGGCGCTTTCCCGCGCCATTTTTTGAGCGGGAATCGGGCTAGGATGCGATAAATAGTCCTTTCTAGTTCCCTTGGCATTGCGGCGAGTGGTACCTAGATTACGAGATGGTCGACCGGGGGATTCCCTCGTGGCTACCCAGGGATGAGTCCGAGGACGAACGGCCGCGATCCGCGCGACCACGAAGGAAAATCGATGAACGCCAATCTGCGCAATTTCGCCCTTTGGGTCATTATTGTCCTGTTGCTGTTGGCGCTGTTCACACTCTTCCAGAACCCGGGGCAACGCGCGTCGTCGACCGACATCAACTTCTCGCAGCTGTTGACCGAGGTCGATCAGGGCAATGTGCGCGACGTCGTGATCCAGGGGCCGGAGATTCACGGCACCTTCAAGAACGGCTCGTCGTTCCAGACCTACGCGCCGAGCGATCCGAACCTCGTGAAGCGCCTGTACGACGCCAAGGTCAACATCCAGGCCAAGCCGCCCGGCGACAACGTGCCGTGGTTCGTGTCGCTGCTGGTGTCGTGGCTGCCCTTCATCGCGCTGATCGGCGTCTGGATCTTCCTCTCCCGGCAGATGCAGGGCGGCGCCGGCAAGGCGATGGGCTTCGGCAAGTCGCGCGCCAAGATGCTGACCGAGGCGCATGGCCGGGTGACGTTCGAGGATGTCGCGGGCGTCGACGAGGCCAAGCAGGACCTGCAGGAGATCGTCGAATTCCTGCGCGATCCCGGCAAATTCCAGCGGCTCGGCGGCCGCATCCCGCGCGGCGTGCTGCTGGTCGGCCCTCCCGGCACCGGCAAGACGCTGATCGCGCGCGCCGTCGCCGGCGAAGCCAACGTGCCGTTCTTCACCATTTCGGGTTCTGACTTCGTCGAGATGTTCGTCGGCGTCGGCGCCAGCCGCGTCCGCGACATGTTCGAGCAGGCCAAGAAGAACGCGCCCTGCATCATCTTCATCGACGAGATCGACGCTGTCGGTCGTCATCGCGGCGCCGGTCTCGGCGGCGGCAATGACGAGCGCGAGCAGACCCTCAACCAGCTGCTGGTCGAGATGGACGGCTTCGAGGCCAATGAGGGCGTGATCCTGATCGCGGCCACCAACCGGCCCGACGTGCTCGATCCGGCGCTGATGCGTCCCGGCCGCTTCGACCGCCAGGTCGTGGTCTCGAACCCCGACATCATCGGCCGCGAGCAGATCCTCAAGGTTCACGTCCGCAAGGTGCCGCTGGCGCCGGACGTCAATCTCAAGACCATCGCCCGCGGCACCCCCGGCTTCTCCGGCGCCGACCTGATGAACCTCGTCAACGAGGCCGCTCTGACCGCCGCTCGCCGCAACAAGCGGATGGTAACGCAGTCCGAGTTCGAGGAGGCCAAGGACAAGGTGCTGATGGGCGCTGAGCGCCGCTCGATGGTCATGACCGAGGAAGAGAAGATGCTGACCGCCTATCACGAGGCGGGACATGCGATCGTCGGCCTCAACGTCCCGAGCCACGACCCGATCCACAAGGCGACCATCATTCCGCGCGGCCGCGCGCTCGGCATGGTGCAGTCGCTGCCCGAGGCCGACCGCCACTCGCATACCCGTGAGTGGTGCGTCTCGAAGCTTGCGATGATGTTCGGCGGCCGTGAGGCCGAGGTGCAGAAGTTCGGTCCGGAGAAGGTGACCAACGGCGCCACCGGCGACATCCAGCAGGCCACCAACCTCGCTCGTGCGATGGTGATGGAATGGGGCATGTCCGACAAGCTCGGCCGCGTCCGCTACCAGAGCAACGAGCAGGAGGTCTTCCTGGGTCATTCGGTGGCGCGCTCGACCAACATCTCCGACGATACCGCCCGCCTGATCGACTCCGAAATTCGCGGCCTGATCGAGGCCGGCGAGCAGGAGGCGCGCCGCATCATCACCGAGAAGCGCGACGATTGGGAAGCGATCGCCCAGGCGCTGCTCGAATACGAGACGCTGACCGGCGAGGAGATCAACGACCTCCTGAAGGGCAAGAAGCCGAACCGCGAATCGGCGATCGAGCCGTCGACGCCGCGGGCGTCGGCCGTGCCGCCGGCCGGCAAGCCGCGGCCGCGACCCGATCCGGGCCTGGAGCCGCAGCCTCAGGCGTGAGCCAGGGTTGATATGCAACGGACATCCGGCGGTCAGCCCGTCTGATCCGGAAGATTAAGAGAAACGACAGGCCCGGCTTGCAGCCGGGCCTTTTGTTTGCTTGGAGATCGGTGCCGGCGGTGGTCCGAACCGCAGGTTATGAGCGTGGGAGAAGTCCGTGTGTTGACGGGGTTGCCGCGGACCGCATCCAGCGGCGCCGCGCGCATCACGGCTTGTCGAACCAGGCCTTCCACTGCGGGACGGCGGTCGCGAACGTGCCGCGATGGCTGGTCGGCCCGGTCGACACCGCCTCGACCTTGCTGTTACCGGCCCCGATCGCCTGCTGGTAGGTCATCGCCAGGCGGCCGAGACCGGTCGAGATCGCCTCGTCGGTCTCACCGTAATAGTTGCGCACCGGCGTCTTGATGATCCAGCGATAGGCCTGCGTCTGCGCGACCAGGCGGCCGTAGGCCGACGCCGCGAAATACTCCGCATCGAAATAGTCGGGCTTGAGCAGCTTGTGCAGATCGGTCGGGACGTCGGCGACGTTGAAGGGCTCGCGCTCATAGGCCTTGCGCGCCACATCGTAGTAGCTGTCGCTGATCACCGAGCGCGCCAGCCCCGGCACCGCATAGTAGTTCTCGAACGCGAACGCCGACAGGATGAACAGCGAATTGACCCAGGCGGCGTCGTTCTTGCGCGGGAAGCTGAGGAAGCCGTTGAGCGCCACGGACACGTCGACAGGAGCGCTCGCGGTCGCCGCCGCCGTCACCGGCAGGCCGGCGCTTTCGAGCTTCTCGAGAAAGGCCATGGTCACGAAGCCGCCTTGCGACCAGCCGGCGATGTCGAGCCCGGCGCTCGTCAGCTTCATCTGGTCGAGCACCGCGCGGCTCGCCCGCAGCATGTCGTAGGTGGCCTGCTGATGGCTGGCCTTCACCATGTAGCCTTCTGGCTCGGTCGAGATGCCCATCCCGAAATAATCGGCGCCGATCAGCAGATAGCCTTGTCCCGCGAACTGCGCGATCATCAGCTGGGTCTCGGGCGACTGCTCCGGAAACGACGGCACCTCCTGCTTTCCGTACACCGTGCCGTGCTGATAGGACACCATCGGCAGGCTGGTCTCGCCGGTCTCGGGCACTGCGAGCAGGCCGCTCGCCGTGATCGGCTTGTTTCCGCGCTCGGGGATGACGGACGCATAGGTGACGCGATAGAGCCGGACGGCGTTGCGGGCCGGGGTGTAGGTCACCGAAACGCCCGCGAATTTCGGCGTGTCGACGGTGAGGATGGTGTTCAGCCGGGCGACGTCCCAGCGGGCCAGATATTCATAGCTGACGTCGGAGGAGACGCGCACGGGCCCCTTGTCCTGGGCGCGGCTTGCGGCCGGACAAATGACGCAGACGAGCAGGGCGATGAGAGCGCGATGAACGAACATGGGATCTCCCCGGCCTGCCGCCGTTGGTTGCATTCGGACCCCTGCGATACAGTTTGCGAGTAAACAATCGGTGCGGCGCCGGCAGTCGCGCGCCGCTGCCCGCGCTTAAGCCTTCTTCAAGCGTCCGCGCCTATGTCTCGATCGGGAATGCATCCATGCAGCGCGGGGCGAGGTCCAGATGGCCGACAATCCTGATGCCGCCGCGATCCCATCGCAGCGTCGTGACGTTCCGCTCGGCCTGTTCGCGGCCTGCTTTGCGCTCGCCTGCATCAACGCCTCGTTCTTCCCGGCCGGACTGTGGTCGGGCACCTGGATCTGGGACCAGGCCGGGCTCGGCATTCCCACGGACTTCGTCAATGTCTGGGCGGCCGGCAAGCTCGCGCTGCAGGGACATCCGGCGCTGGCCTGGGACTGGGACGTGCAGCGCCAGGTCGAGCTCGCTCTGCTGCGGCAGGATTTTCCGGGCTACTTCGCCTGGCACTACCCGCCGCCATTCCTGTTCGTCGCGGCGTTCCTGGCGCAATTTCCCTACACGCTCGCCTTTGTCGGCTGGGTCTATGCCAGCTTCGTTCCCTATGCGCTCGCCATGCGCGCGATCGTCGGCCGCGGCTTCGGCTTGCTGCTCGCAGCCGGCTTTCCGGCCCTGTTCTCGAACGCGCTGGTCGGGCAGAACGGATGCCTCACCGCCGCGCTCGTCGGCGGCACACTCTATCTGCTGCCGGTGCGGCCGGTGCTGGCGGGGATCTGTCTCGGCCTGCTGACCTACAAGCCGCAATATGGCCTGCTCTTCCCGATCGTGCTGATCGCCACCCAGCGCTGGACAGCCTTCATCTCTGCGAGCGTCACCGCCATCGTGCTGGCGCTGCTGTCATGGCTCGCCTTCGGGCTGGAGAGTTGGCAGGCCTTCTTCCATTGGCTGCCGATGTTCTCGCAGGCGTTCCTGACCGAGGGCAAGGCGACCTGGTGGAAGCTGCAGAGCCTGTTTTCGCTGGTGCGCTATTTCGGCGGCTCGGAAGCGCTCGGCTGGACCTTCCAATGGGTGCTGACCGCGGCCGTTGCGGTCGTGCTGGTGATGCTGTGGCGCAGCCCCGTGCGCTATGCTCTGAAGGCGGCCGCGCTGGCCGTCGGACTGCTGCTGACGACGCCTTATCTGTTCATGTACGACATGATGGTTCAGGCCATCGCCGTGGCGTGGCTGATGCGGATCGGCCTCGCCGAGGGCTTTCGCCGCTACGAGCTGCCCGCGCTCGGCGGCATCGCGGCGCTTCAGATCACGTTCATGCTGTCCGGGATTCCGCTTGGGCTCGCCGCCAATCTGATCATGGCCGGCTTGGTGCTGGCGCGCGCCGGCTCGTGGTGGCGTCGGCAGCCGGCGCCCGCCGGCATGGCGCTCGCGCACGCCTGACGTATCGATCACGCGGCACAGGGTCATGATTTCTCTTGTCTTATCGCGTGAACAAGTGTTCAGTTCTTCCCAGCCATTTGTGAGGTCGATCCTCCAAAAACACTGAACCAGCGTTCGCCGGGTGCCCTGGACGAGCGCGTCCGGGACGAGAAACGCCATGGTCTATCGGCGAACCCATCAGGTCGTGAAGCGGCTGGCGGCCCGCCGCAGTGCGATTCTGGCAGCCGCGCGCGAAACCGCCGCGGAAGGCGGCATGTCGGCCGTCCAGATCGCCCCGGTGGCGATCCGGGCCAATGTCGCAGCCGGCACCGTCTATCGCTACTTTCCTTCCAAGGCCGATCTGATCTCGGAGCTGATCGCGGAAGTCTCGCGCGACGAGCTCGCTGCCGTCCGGCGCGCCGCCGATGCGGCGCCTGGGCCGTCCTCGGCCCTGGCTGCCGCGGTATCCACGGTGGCAGTGCACATCCTGTCGCAGCGCAAGCTCGCCTGGGGCATCCTGGCCGAGCCGGTCGACGTCGACGTGACGGCGTCACGGATCGCGAGCCGCCGCGAGATCGTCGGCGAGATCGCCTCGCGGATCGACGCGGCCGTCCGTGCCGGCCACCTTCCGGCGCAGGACACCCAGTTGGCCGCGACCGCGCTGCTCGGCGCGCTGCACGAGGCGCTGGTGGGGCCGCTGGCGACAGAGAATCCCGACGACCCTGCCAAACTCCGCGACACCGTTCAGGCGGTCACCCTACTGGCGCTGCGCGCGGTCGGCGTCATGGATGCGCGTGCGCGCGGTCTCGTCGTGCAGGCCGTGCTGCCGGTCAGGAACCTGGTCGGCGCGTAGTCCGCGTCACCCATGCCTGTCGGGCAAGGCCGCGCTTAAGCAAGGATTCACCCGTCGCGGCGATGGTGGGGGCTGGCGCGCCGCGAGAAGGCCGCCCTTGCCTCACTCCAGGTGCCTCCTCGGACGATGTCGATTGCACGCAACCCTCTGGCGACGCGCCTCGTCATCGCCGGATCGGCCGCCGCCGGCGCCGTCTATGCGTATCTCGCCGGTGAGGATATCAACTGGGACTGGCAGAACTATCACGACTATGCCGGCTTCGCGCTGCTGCACGGCCGCTTCGATGTCGATGTGGCGCCCGGCGGCTTTCAGAGCTTCCTCAATCCGCTGATCTACCTGCTGCCTTACGCGGTCCGCCACGGGCTCGAGGCGCCGTGGTGGGGCGTCGCGCTGGGCGCGCTGCACGGCCTCAATCTCGCGCTGGTCTATTGGGTCGCGCGCGTGCTGCTCGGGCGCGCGGCTGACGCGTCCACGCTCAGCGCCGCGCTCATCATCGCCGCCCTCAGTCCGATGGCGCTGTCCGAGGTCGGCACCAGCTTCGCCGACATTCTGACGACCATTCCGATCCTCGCCGGCATCGCGCTGATCTTCGGGGAAGATGACGCGCGCGGCCGCCGTTTCGTCGCCGCGGGCCTGCTGATCGGCGCGGCCACGGGATTGAAGCTCACCAATGCGACGTTTCTGGTCGGAGCGGGCGTGTCGCTGCTGCTGGTGGCGCGGCCGTGGCGCGCGATCGTCGCGTTCGGGGCCGGCAGTGCGGCCGGCGCGATCGTGACCGCGGGGCCGTGGGCGCTGAAGATGGCGCGCGACTACGGCAGCCCGCTGTTTCCGTTCTACAACACGATCTTCCGTTCGCCCGAAGCGCCGCAGGCCTCGATCGTCGATACGCGCTTCATGCCGCAGGGACTGCTCGATGCGCTCGCCTATCCATTCTATTGGGTGATCGGCAAGCATCCCTCGTCGGAATGGCCGTTCCGCGATCCGCGCTTCGCCATCGTCATCGTGCTGCTCGTCGCGCTGATCGTCACCGGCCTGTGGCGGCGGCGCGAGGTGCTGCCGCTGCGCGAGCGTCGCCTCCTGATCTTCTTCTGGCTCAGCTACGTCCTGTGGATGCTGGCCTTCTCGATCCAACGCTATCTGATGCCGCTCGAGCTGTTGTCGGCGCCGCTGATCGTCCTGCTGCTCATCCGCCTGATCGATTCCTGGCAGGCGGGCTCTGGCCTGGACGTGTCACCGTCGCGGCGGATGACGCAAGCCGTCACGGTGATGGCCGCGCTCGGCATCGCGCTGGCGTCGCAGCCGACCGACTGGATGCGGCGGTCGTGGTCGGACCCCTATCGGCCGCAGCTCGCGGCCAACCTGCAGCGTCCGGCGACATTCCTGCTGCTGCAGAAGCCGCTCGGCTACGTCACGTCGTTCCTGCCACAGGGCTCGCGCGTCTATCAGTTGTCCGAGCTCGTGGTGCCGATCGTGCCTGGCGGCGTGCTTGACCGCCGGGTTCGCAACGGCCTGGCCAACCCGCTGCCGGGAGGCGTATGGGCGCTGTATCTGTCCAGAAGCCCGGCCGACAACCCGCCGCGGCTCGAGGTGCTCGCCGACTACGACCTCCAGATCGATGCGTCGCGTGGCTGCGAGCGCATTCCTGGCGCCGCCGGCATTGCCATCGAGGCCTGTCCGGTGATCGCGCGGCTCAAGCCCCCGTCGACGGCCGGATTGGGTGCGATCGATACGACCCAATAGGTCGTCTCAGATATGGGCGTCGCTCGACGGCCCGACATAGGCGATCCGCACCATGTTCGTGGTGCCGGGCGTGCCGAGCGGCACGCCGGCGACGATGATGACGCGCTGTCCGGCGCGGACGAAGCCGTCGCGGAACGCGATCGAGCCGGCGCGCTCGACCATGTCGTCCTGGTCGCGCGCGTCCTCGGCCACCACGCAGTGCACGCCCCAGACGACCGACAAGCGGCGCCCGGTCGCCAGGTTGGGCGTGATCGCGACCACCGGCGGCTTCGGCCGCTCGCGCGCGACACGGATGGCGGTGGAGCCGGACGAGGTCCAGCAGATGATCGTAGGAAGATCGAGATTTTCCGCGATCCGCCGCGCGGCCTCGGCGATCGCATCGCCCGCGGTCGATTCCGGCTCGGGACGCTGCGCCGCGATCACCGAGCGATAGACCACGTCGCGCTCGACCTCCTCGCCAATGCGGTTCATGGTCGAGACCGCCTCGACCGGGTATTTGCCGGCGGCCGACTCGGCCGACAGCATGATGGCGTCGGCGCCTTCATAGACGGCGGTGGCGACGTCGGAGACCTCGGCGCGGGTCGGCACCGGCGACTGGATCATCGATTCCAGCATCTGCGTTGCCACCACCACCGGCTTGCCGGCGCGGCGCGCCAGCCGGGTCATCTGCTTCTGCAGTCCGGGCACGCGCTCCAGCGGCAGCTCGACGCCGAGATCGCCGCGCGCCACCATCAAGGCATCGGAGACATCGATGATGTCGTTGAGCCGGTCGATCGCCTGCGGCTTCTCGATCTTGGACATCACCGCGGCGCGGCCGCGGATGATCTTCTTGGCTTCCAGCACGTCGTCCGCGCGCTGCACGAAGGACAGCGCGATCCAGTCGATGCCGACGTTCAAGGCTGCATCGAGGTCGGCGCGGTCCTTCGGCGTCATCGCCGAGACCGGCAGGTCGGTGTCCGGCAGGCTCACGCCCTTGCGGTCGGACATCCTGCCGCCGATCACGACCCGGGTGACGGCGCGGGTCGGCGAGGTCTCCTCGGCGATCAGCCGCACCTTGCCGTCATCCAGCAGCAGCGCATGTCCCGGCTGCAGGGCGGCCAGGATTTCCGGATGCGGCAGGTGGACCCGCGTCACATCGCCCGGCGTCTTGTCCGAATCGAGCACGAAGCTCTGGCCGTTGTTGAGCTGAACCGGGCCCTCGGCGAAGGTGCCGAGCCTGAGCTTCGGGCCCTGGAGGTCGACCAGAATGCCGATCGGGCGGCCGTAGCTCGCCTCCACGCTGCGGATCGTGGCCACCAGCTCCCGCAACTTGTCGTGCGAGGTGTGGCTCATGTTGATCCTGAAGATGTCGGCTCCGGCCTCGAACAGCTTGCGAATCATCGTGCTGTCCGAGGAGGCGGGACCGAGCGTGGCGAGGATCTTGATGCGTCGCAGCCGCCTCATGGCTTGGGTGCTTGCCCTGGCGGCAGGGCCGGCGCGGCCGCCGGCGGCGTGCCCTGCGGCCCATTCGGCAGACCGGGGACGTTGCCTCCGGGCCCGAGCGTGCCCGGGATACCCGGAACGCGCTGCTGCGCCGGCTGCTCATTGGCCTCCGTGAGCTGCACGGTCCAGGCGCGCTGGTCGCCGGTGTCGACCTCGAAGAAGCCGGTGCGGTCGAAGCCTCGGGCCAGGCAATTGTCGGTGCCCTTGATGGTGAATTCCTTGTCACGCGAGCACATGAAGGCCTGTCCCGACCATTCACCGCCGCGGTCATAGTCCAGCGCATAGATGTAATAATAGCGCGCCACCAGCGTGCCCTTGAGCAGCGTCTCGCAGCTGCGTGACGACACGTTCCACCAGCCTTCCGTGGTCCAGCCTTCGGCGTCCTTGTAGCCGAGGGCGATCCCGACCCGGCTGGAGGTGTTGTTGCAGAGCCGAAAATCGGCGGCCGCCGGGGACGACCACAGACAGAGCGCGGCCAACCCAAGCAGCGAAAGCAGTCCGTAACCGGGGCGGAAGGGATTGCGATGCAAGAGAGAGGAGATTTTCGGGATCATTGCGCGACGCTATATCAACCGTTGAACGATGTCGCTGGGCTTGGCTGCGGCCATCAACGCCATGACGATCTCGTGCGAAGCCGCTGCGATCCAGCGCCTCGCTCCTCCTGACGGTGCTGCGATATGGCCAAATCTGCGACGAAGCCTCATTATATAGCAGACATCCGTCACGGCGCGGAACAGGGAACAAAGAGATGACGATGGACAGCACCACCCGGACCGAGCTCGAAGCCGCCGCCTTTCGCCGGCTCGTCGAGCATCTGCGGACCAGAACCGACGTTCAGAACATCGATCTGATGAACCTGGCAGGCTTCTGCCGCAACTGCCTCTCCAACTGGCTGAAGGACGCCGCCGACGCCCAGGGGGCGCCAATGACCAGGGACGAGAGCCGCGAGGCGGTCTATGGCATGCCCTACGAGCAATGGAAGGCGAAGTACCAGCGCGAGGCGAGCGCCGAGCAGCACGAAGCGTTCAAGAAGGCGCATCCGGGCCACTGAATCCGGAACGAGCGCGCAGGAGACGCGCTGTGTTGCCCTGCGCGCGCGAGTCCAGACTTGGCAGGGGCTTCGAACGGCGAATCGGGTGCTGCGCGCGATGGCGACGAAACACAAGTGGCGCGGGCGGCTTGCGCGGGCTTGACGCTGCGCAGGCCAACAAGATGTGGGCGCTCTGTGGATGAGGTCGATGTCGCCTTGACGCAGGGCACGCCAGATTTGAGGGTTCGCGGCGAACACGCAGCGCCCTTTGGCGCCTTCCTTGGACACAGAGTTCCACTCAGGAGTATCAGATGGCCACCTCCGCCGCCGCGAAGGACGACGACTCGCCCGCGACCCGCTTTGCCGTAGACCAGCTCAAGTCGATCATCGAGCGGATCGAGCGTCTCGAGGAGGAGAAGAAGGCGATCTCCGAAGACATCAAGGACGTCTACGCCGAGAGCAAGGGCAATGGCTTCGACGTCAAGGCGCTGCGCACGATCATCCGGCTGCGCAAGCAGGACCCGAACGAGCGGCAGGAAGAGGAAAGCATCCTCGAGACCTATATGCAGGCGCTCGGAATGATCTGAGCAGCCGGCCTCGCTTACCCGCAGGAGACCTCCGCCGGCCCCTGACGGGGCATTCGCTTTCTCGCGATTCGGCTCGGCGCGCCGGCGGCATGCGCGTGCTGCGGCGATCGACGCCGCACTCCAAACGCGTCAATGCTGAGGAGAACGACGAGCCGGCCACAGCGGCGTTAGCGCAAGGCTGCCGCGCGCATGGCGAAGGATTTGGTTTCGAGCTTGATGATCGCCGGCCCTGTGAACTGGTCATAGCTCAGTCCCGGCGTCGGCTCGGCGGCGAAGCTCATCGCCAGCGCGACCTGCGGCTTGACGAAATAGCTGCGCATCGCGGTGAGGTCCACGTCGCCCATTTTCGTCACGGACATCGATGACGATGCGCTCGGCGTCAGCATGATGGCCCGCATCCAGGTCGAATCGGGGCCCTTGGCCGCCGAGATTCGCGTCGCCATCGTGATGGCGCCGTCCTGACCTTGCCCGTTCTTCGCCGCCACCGGGGCGGGCTCCGGCGCCGGCGTGACGCTGCGGGTCGCCGGGCGGGAGTTTCGCACCGGGATGGCGGTCGTGGAGGCGGCATTGGCGCGATCGAGCGGAGAGGAGGCCGGGGGCGCGAAGGCCATGGCCTGCATCAGGCTCGCGGTCTGTTGCTGATCGATCGACGACAGCGCACGGCGCGCCGTGATCGCGGCAACCTGCTCGGGGGTTGCCTGCTTCGGCGTCCCAGGATTGTCACCCCAGAAGCCGCGCGAATTGATGATGTCGGCGACGCTCTGCGGCGCGCCGTCCCTGGATTTGCTGCCGACAGCACCCGTCGTTTCGGACTTCGTCTCGGGCTTGGTCGCCACGGGCTGAGCGGCAGATTGCGCATCCGCGGAGGCCAGCTGCAGCGCATTGGCGATCTTGCCACGCGCGGTGGCGGCTTTGCTGTCCACCGCTCGCTCGGCGGTCCGGCTGTCCTTGTCGGAGCTCTTGTCAGCCGGCTTGGCGGCGAGTGCCGCGGTTTGGACCGGCTTGGCGTCGGCCTTGCTCTCGCTCTCGCCAGACTCGTCGTCATCCTCGCTCGGACGACCGCGGAACAGCCGTGCAAACAGGTTGGGGCGGCTGGACGACGCGTCATCGCCATTGCCGCGTTTCTCGATCTCGGCCTTCGCCAGCTCATAGCCCTTGAGCGGAACGCCGTTGCTCGGCACGTGAACGGTCTTTCCGTCGGGGAAGACGCGGGCGAGCTGGTCGGCCGTCATCCGCGGCCAGTGCCGGATGTTGCCGGTGTCGAGGTGCACGAAGGGCGAGCCGGAGGTCGGATAGAAGCCGACACCGCCGCGCTGCAGGCGCAGGCCGGCGAAGCGGATCTGCTCCAGCGGCACATTGGGAATGTAGAAATCCATCGCGTGGCCCAGCATGTGCTGGCTATGCCGCGCCACACCGGAATGCGCCGAGCGACGGCGCAGCATCGAATTGGTGGCGGGCGACCGGTACGACGAGATGATCTGGATCGGCTGCTTGGCGTCGACGTCGCGATAGACTTCCCAGAGGATGTCGAACAGGCGGCGGTCCATGACCGTCTCGTCCTGGGTACGCCAGTCGCGGAGGAAGTGATTGAGCTTCTTCAGCGCGTCTTCGTCATAGCGGCCCTCGCGCTTGAAGGTGACCGTCAGGTCCTCGCCGGAATGGGTGTGGTGGAAGGAGAGGGTGTGGGTTTCATTCAGCGCCGCTGCGTCATGCACCGAGCCGGCGCCGATGAGCAGCAGCAGCGCCGCCAGCCCGCATTGGCATCCAGCCTTCCAACCCGCCCTCGTGAGCGAAACAGATTGGCGCGCGAAAACAGACAGCAAGATGCAGCCCACCCCGTCGACGAGCGTTTACTCGATTACCCTCTTGCGGCCCGTCCGGCGGAAGAGAGAGGAAACGCTTACCTAAGGCGGGATGGTTAAGGGATACTGACCGGCCCGCCCCCCAATTACCCTTAACATATACTCTTGAGTGTGGCGAAAAAGAGCCATCGAATCTTGGTTGATCCTTGTGGTTAACCTAAAGCAAAGGCCCCGCCGATCGGCGAGGCCTTTGATCTCCAAATGGAAATTGTGACCGTGATCGGCGGCCCGATCAGCGGGTGAAGACACGCCGGGCAGGGCGGCCGACCGGCGCCGGCGGCGTCGGCGGGCCACCGCCACCGAACAGACGCTCGAAGAAGTTCGGGCCGGAGGAGAAGCTGTTGTCGCTGAGGCTGACCGAGTTCGGCAGCGCCCCCTTCGGACGCGCGTAGCTGGGTTGGGCGTGGGCGACGACGTTCTCGAGATCCTTGCCGCGGTTGTTCTTCAGGATCGCGATCATGGTGGCGTCGCGGCCATAGATGTCCTTGCGGAATTGCAGCTTGCCGGCTTCGTCGACGAAGGCGGTCTGGTAGGTGATGTTGACCGGGATCGGCGTCGGGAATTTCAGGTCGATCTCGCTTCGGCCGTACATGCTGCGGATGCGCTCGGGCGTGTAGCGCTCGTTCGGCATGGTGATGTTGAGCAGCACCGACGCGTACTGATCCGGATACTGCACGCGCATGCAGCCGTGGCTGAAGGCGCGCTCTTCACGGGCGAACAGGTTCTTGTCAGGCGTATCGTGCTGATAGACCAGGAACTTGTTCGGGAAGTTGAAGCGGATGCGGCCGAGCGCGTTGGCCTCGCCCGGCGGCTGCGAGATGTGGATCGAGCCGTCGCGCGCGCGCTCCAGCCGCAGGCCCATGCGGTCCAGCACGGTCGGGTCCTGCTGCAGCGCCGGCAGATACTCGTTGTAGATGATCGACGGCGGCACGTTCCAGGTCGGATTGACCGTGATGAACTTCATCGTCTCGCTGAGCAGCGGCGTCGCATGCTGTCCGGGCTTGCCGGTCACCACGCGGGTGGTCCACACCTGCGCGCCGTGCTGCATCACCTTCAGCGTGTAGTCGGGGATGTTGAGGATCACATAGGCGTCGCCGATCGCCGGCGCGCCGAGGTCGCGCGGCAACCAGCGCCAGCGCTCCATGTTGACGAGGACCGTATCGATCTGCTTGTCACGCTTGGGCGTGTTCAGTGCCTTCACGGTGCGGTCGTCGAGCACCCCGGTCGGCTTGAGGTCGACACTCTCCTGGAACTTGCGGACGGCGGCGGCGACCTTGGCGTCGTAGCGGATGTCGTCGGCATTCTCGGTGAGACCGAGCTTGGCGCGCAGCTTGGGCACGCGCGGGTCGGACATCTGCGCCTCGGCTTCCTGCGCATTCTTGCCGCGGGCCGGGGTGTATTTCAGCGGCTGGCCTTCGTCGATGATGACGGGCGCGCCGTCGGTGACGCCGCGCAGCTCGGCAAGCTTGGCCTTCAACAGCTTGTAGAGCCGGTGCGGCGGGTTGTAGCTCTCCAGCGCCGCGGAGGCGTCCTTGGCGCCGGTGACGTTGGCCAGCACCTCGTTCGGGTCGATCGGGTGCTCGGGATACTGGATGTCCGCCGAGACCTGCGACCAGTGCATGCGGCCGCTCTGCGCCTGGCGGGCGTAGTCCATCATGCTCTCGGTGAGCCTGAGATCGGCCTCCGCCAGTGCGTCCGGTGCGGAGGCTGCGGCCGCGAAGTCCGGCACCGGATAGTCGCCGGGATTGAGGCCATCGGCTGCTGCATCCTTGAGACGGGCGATGACGCCCTTCGCGGCGGCCGTCAGGTTGCCGCCCTGGGTCCAGATCGGCGCGTAGTCGCGGCCGATGTAGAATTTCTCGACGGCGGCGCGTTCGGCCTTGCGGTCGAAATACCTTGTCGCCTTGGTCGCCATCAGGTCGCGCAGACGGTCGGCAACCGGCTGATCGGCGGCGGGAACGGTGCTGGCGGCCTTGACCGGCTCTGGGACTGTCGCGGTCGCAGGGGCTGCTGCAGGCGGTGTGGCGATGGTCTTGGCAGGATCGGCCGCAGGCGCCGCAGCAGAGTCGAGCGGCTTGGTCGTCGTCTCCGGCGCCTTGGCCGGGTCGGGCGACACGGTGGCGGTGGTGTCGAGTTTGAAGTCGCTGGCGGTCGGCGGCGGCACGTTGGCCGGCTCCGGGAACGGGATCGCCGCATCGATGGCGAGCTCGGCCGCGCTGCTGCGGGGCGGATCGCTCTGGGCGAAAGCAGAGGTCGAGGACACCGCGAGGAAGGTCGCCGCGACAGCCATGAGCACGCGGTCATATCCGCCACGGGTGGTCACACAATCTCGCATCGTCAATCCCTCGGATGATCTGTCCCGGCTGGAACAGGTGTAACAAGGTCGATCTGCCAGCTTCGGCGTCGGTACCGCCGGTGAGGATGGTTCACGTCTGCACGCAATGATTCACGCCCAAACGATACTCAAGCCCCACTTCTGCGGCCAGCGCCACACGGGACAACTCACGACAAACTGACTCTTGGGAAACCCCGGCCAAACCGATCGTGCGCTTGTGCCACGCGTTATTTCCTTTGTCTGTCACCGCAAGGCAACGGTTCAGATGTTCCAGTGTTGCCAAGACTTGCGGCCTTTTTCGGACGACAGCCAAGCGCGACCATGGTGAGGATCCGAGCGGCTCAGCCAAGCGGCGGGCTTTCCGTCGCGGGCGTCTCGCCATTGGCCTCGTCGAGCTTGCGGTAGAGCGTCGAACGTCCGATTTTGAGGCGGCGTGCCACCTCAGACATCTGGCCGCGGTAATGGGCGATGGCGAAACGGATGATCTCATGCTCCATCTCCTCGAGCGGCCGCACCTCGCCGCTTGCGGTGAGCAGCGGCAGGAACCCATGCGAGGGCAGGGGGGCAATGGGGACTTCACTACCCGGCACCATCGCAGGCAGGGGAGGAACGGGCCGCTCCACGGTGAGGGCCGGCGCAGGCTCCACCGGCGGCGCGTGGGTGGGAATCAGCGGAAAATCGGCCACGCCGAGCTGGTCGCTCTCGCCCATGACGACGGCGCGGTAGACCGCGTTTTCCAGCTGGCGGATATTGCCGGGCCAGTCGAGCTTGGTCAGATAGGCGACGGCCTCGCCGGTGATGCCCGAAATGGCGCGGTTCTCCTCAGCCGCAAACCGCGCGAGGAAATGCCGCAACAGATGCGGGATGTCCTCGCGGCGGCTGCGCAGCGGCGGAACGGTGAGCGGCAGCACATGCAGCCGGTAGAACAGATCCTCGCGGAAGTGGCCTTCCTTGACGCGGTCGAGCAGCCTGCGATTGGTCGCCGAGATGATGCGCACGTCGACCTTGACCGGCTTGCGGCCGCCGACGGCTTCCACGGCGCCCTCCTGCAGGGCGCGCAGCAGCTTGACCTGGGCGGTGAGCGGCAGCTCCGAGACCTCGTCGAGGAACAGCGTGCCGCCATGGGCTTCGACGAACTTGCCCATGTGACGCTCGGTCGCGCCGGTGAATGCGCCCTTCTCGTGGCCGAACAGGATCGATTCCACCAGATTGTCCGGGATCGCGCCGCAATTGACGGCGACGAACGGCTTCGTCTTGCGCTCGCTGGTGCCGTGGATCGCGCGGGCGAACAGCTCCTTGCCGACGCCCGATTCGCCTTCGATCAGCACGGGAATCGACGAAGCCGCGGCCTTCTCCGCGATGCGCAGGATCGGCGCCATCGCCTCGGCGCGGGTGATGATGTCCGCGAAGGTCAGGCGCCCCTCGCGGCTGTGCCGGATGCGCTGCAATTCGCCCTTCAGGGCCGAGGTATTGAGCGCATTGCGCAGGGAGACCTGGAGCCGCTCGATGCCGACCGGCTTGACGACGAAGTCCTGCGCGCCGGCGCGCATCGCGGAGACCACGTTGTCGACGCCGCCATGCGCGGTCTGCACGATCACGGGTATCGAGATCCCCGTCTCGCGCATCTTGGAGAGCACGCCCATGCCGTCGAGGCCGGGCATCACGAGGTCGAGCACGATGGCGTCGATGGGGCCGGCATCAGGATTCGTCAGCTTCTCGATGACGGCGTCGCCGGTCTCGACGACGACCGCCTCGTAGCCGCATTTCTGCACCATGTTCTCCACCAGCCGGCGCTGGACCGGATCATCATCGGCAATCAAAATGCTGGCAGCCATGGCTTTCCTTGCACGCTACGACTATCTGTCTCGAATCGGGGCACTCTCGCCGACGCCGATTAACGCAACCTTAAACCTCGCTGATCGGGATAAACGTTCGAACAACAGGTTACCCATCCGATGACCTCGCGCGCCTCTTCTGCCCTTCGCAAGCCGACCAAAGCTGCTCCTCCGCCCAAAACCGCGTCAAAGACTGCCAAGGCCAGGCCGGCCAAGAAGTCCGTTGTCAAGACTCCGTCGAAGCAGGCAGCCGCCAAGACCAAGCGTGGCGCGACGGCCAAATCGTCTGCAAAGCCGGCGAAGAAGGTGGTCGCGGCCAAGACGGGGATCGGGACGCTACCCGAATGGAATCTCGGCGATCTCTATATGGGCATCGACGCGCCGGAGATCGCTCACGATCTCGCGAAGATGGATGCCGAATGCGTCGCGTTTGAGACCGACTACAAGGGCAAGCTTGCCGAGCATGTGGCGCGCGAAGACGGTGGCGAATGGCTCGCAGAAGCCGTGCGGCGCTACGAGGCCATCGACGACCTCGCCGGACGGCTCGGCTCCTTCGCGGGTCTCGCGCATGCCGGCGACAGCGTCGATCCCGCGATCTCGAAATTCTACGGCGACATCTCGGAGCGCCTGACGGCCGCGTCGACGCATCTGCTGTTCTTTCCGCTCGAGCTCAACCGCATCGACGACGCCGTGATCGCGCGCGCGATGGAGACGCCCGCGCTCGGTCACTACCGGCCGTGGATCGAGGATCTGCGCAAGGACAAGCCGTATCAGCTCGAGGATCGCGTGGAGCAGCTGTTCCACGAGAAGTCGCAGACCGGCTATTCGGCTTGGAACCGGCTGTTCGACCAGACCATCGCCGGTCTACGGTTTCAAGTCGGTGGCAAGGAGCTCGCGATCGAGCCGACGCTGAATTTCCTGCAGGACCGTGACGGCGCCAAGCGGAAGGCCGCCGCCGAGGCGCTGGCCAAGACCTTCAAGGCCAATGAGCGAACCTTCGCGCTGATCACCAATACGCTCGCCAAGGACAAGGACATCTCCGACCGCTGGCGCGGCTTCCAGGACGTTGCGGATTCGCGCCATCTCAACAATCGCGTCGAGCGCGAGGTGGTCGATGCGCTGGTGGCCTCGGTGCGCGCGGCCTATCCGAAGCTGTCGCACCGCTACTATCAGCTCAAGGCGCGCTGGTTCAAAAAGAAGAAGCTCGCGCATTGGGACCGCAACGCGCCGCTGCCCTTCGCCGCCAATGCCACCATCGCCTGGCCCGAGGCCAAGAACATGGTGCTGACGGCGTATCGCGGCTTCTCGCCCGAGATGGCCGACATCGCCCAGCGCTTCTTCGACCAGAGCTGGATCGATGCGCCGGTGCGGCCGGGCAAGGCGCCGGGCGCGTTCTCGCATCCGACCACGCCCTCGGCACATCCCTATGTGCTGATGAACTACCAGGGCAAGCCGCGCGACGTCATGACGCTCGCGCATGAGCTCGGTCATGGCGTGCACCAGGTGCTGGCAGCGAAGAACGGTGCGCTGATGGCGCCGACGCCGCTGACGCTGGCCGAGACCGCGAGCGTGTTCGGCGAGATGCTGACCTTCAGGCGCCTGCTGTCCGAGACCAAGGACGCGAGGCAGCGCCAGGCGCTGCTCGCCGGCAAGGTCGAGGACATGATCAACACGGTGGTGCGGCAGATCGCGTTCTATTCGTTCGAGCGTGCTGTCCACACCGAGCGCAAGAACGGCGAACTGACCGCGGAGCGGCTGGGACAGATCTGGCTGTCGGTGCAGACCGAGAGCCTCGGCGAGGCGATCGAGATCAAGCCGGGCTACGAGAACTTCTGGATGTACATCCCGCACTTCATCCATTCGCCGTTCTACGTCTACGCCTATGCCTTCGGGGACTGCCTCGTGAACTCGCTCTACGCCGTCTACGAGCATGCCGCCGAGGGGTTCGCCGAGCGCTATCTGGCGATGCTCGCGGCCGGCGGCACCAAGCACTATTCGGAGCTGCTCGCCCCGTTCGGGCTGGACGCCAAGGACCCCAGGTTCTGGGACGGTGGTCTCTCGGTCATCGCCGGGATGATCGACGAGCTGGAGCGGATGGGGTAGGGGCGTATAACATGTGTTGAACGGGTCGAAGAGGCGCGCCGGCGAGGTCAGCGAGGCCAGCCTGACGCGCTGGATCCGTGATAATTGGCCTTGCCAATAGGGCGATCGGAAAAGGTGATAAAACTGCCTTGCATGCCAGCCGTTGCCCTTGCATCGGCTTTGGGGTATGCGACCTTAACAAAGCATATTTTCTCTGGGGGACCCCGATGGCAAACCATGGCGAGATCGCCTACTCGACGGCTGACGGCAACGACTATCTGGCGCATGAGGCCACCTACGAGGGCTTCATCAGGCTGGTGAAGTACGGCACGATCGGCGTCGCTCTCATCGTCATCTTGATGGCTATTTTCCTCGCTTAATGTCGCGATCGGCCCGCCGGCATCCCCGCTGGCGGGCCTTCAGCTGACTGCCGAAGCCGATTGCTGACCAGGCGTCACGCTGTAGCCCATGGACGTCCCGCCCTCTTAAAGCTCGCGCGCGCATTCGCGCCGGAGGCCTCATGAAGATTGCCGTCGCCAAGGAAATCGACCCGTTGGAGCCGCGGGTCGCCGCCTCTCCCGACACGGTGAAGAAGTTCAAGGCGTTGGGTGCCGAGATCGCGGTCGAGCCCGGCGCCGGCATCAAATCCGGCCTGCCGGATTCGGAGTTCACGGCGGCGGGCGCAACCGTGAGCGCCGATGCGCTCAAGGACGCCGACATCATCATCAAGGTGAAACGGCCGGAAGCCTCCGAGCTTGCCAACTACCGGCGTGGCGCCTTGGTGTTCGCGATCATGGATCCCTACGGCAACGATACCGCGCTCAAGGCGATGGCCGATGCCGGCATTGCCTCGTTCGCGATGGAACTGATGCCGCGCATCACCCGCGCCCAGGTGATGGACGTGCTGTCGAGCCAGGCGAACCTCGCCGGCTACCGTGCCGTGATCGAGGGCGCCGAGGCGTTCGGTCGCGCCTTCCCGATGATGATGACCGCGGCCGGCACCGTGCCGGCGACCAAGGTCTTCGTGATGGGCGTCGGCGTCGCCGGCCTGCAGGCAATCGCAACCGCGCGCCGGCTCGGCGCCATGGTCTCCGCCACCGACGTGCGCCCCGCCACCAAGGAGCAGGTGGAGAGCCTCGGCGCCAAATTCCTGGCGGTCGAGGACGAGGAGTTCAAGAACGCGCAGACGGCCGGTGGCTACGCCAAGGAGATGTCCAAGGAGTACCAGGCCAAGCAGGCGGCGCTGACGGCGGAACACATCAAGAAGCAGGACGTCATCATCACAACCGCGCTGATTCCCGGCCGTCCGGCGCCGCGCCTCGTCACCATGGAGATGGTGAAGTCGATGCGCCCGGGCTCGGTCCTGGTCGACCTCGCGGTCGAGCGTGGCGGCAATGTCGAGGGCGTCAAGCTCGGCGAGACTGTCGAGATCGACGGCGTCAAGATCATCGGCTACCCCAATCTCGCCGGCCGGGTCGCAGCGTCCGCCTCCGGCCTGTACGCCCGCAACCTGTTTTCCTTCATCGAGACGATGATCGACAAGAAGGAAAAGACACTGGCGGTCAACTGGGACGATGAGCTGGTCAAGGCCACGGCTTTGACAAAGGATGGCGCCATCGTCCACCCGAACTTCCAGCCGAAGGCCTAAGGAGCAGAGCCATGGAACATGTCGTCCAAGCCGTCGACCCCTTCGTCTTCCGGCTGTCGATCTTCGTGCTGGCTGTGTTCGTCGGCTACTTCGTGGTGTGGTCGGTGACGCCGGCCCTGCACACGCCGCTGATGTCGGTGACCAATGCGATCTCCTCGGTGATCGTGGTCGGCGCGCTGCTGGCGGTCGGCGTTCCCATGCTCTCGAGCGGCAGCGGTCTGGCGCGAGCGTTCGGCTTCGTCGCGCTGATCTTCGCCTGCGTGAACATCTTCGGCGGCTTCCTCGTCACCCAGCGCATGCTGGCGATGTACAAGAAGAAGTCCAGGTAACAACGCCGCACGACGCGGGATGACAGGCACAACGGGGCATCTGCAATGAACGCCAATCTGTCGGCACTCCTTTATCTCGTGGCAGGTGTGCTGTTCATCCTGTCTCTTCGCGGGCTGTCGAGCCCGGCCTCGAGCCGGCAAGGCAACTTCTTCGGCATGGCCGGCATGGCGATTGCGGTCGCCACCACCCTGGCCGGGCATCCACCGGCGGATGCGATCGCCTGGGTGCTCGTCATCCTCGGCGTTGCGATCGGCGGCGGTATCGGTGCGGTGATTGCGCGCCGGGTGCCGATGACGTCGATGCCCGAGCTCGTGGCGGCGTTCCATTCGCTGGTCGGCATGGCCGCGGTGCTGGTCGCCGCCGGCGCGTTCTTCGCGCCGGAAGCCTTCGACATCGGCACGCCCGGCAACATCCATCCGCAGAGCCTGGTCGAAATGTCGCTCGGCGTCGCCATTGGCGCGCTGACCTTCACCGGCTCGGTCATCGCCTTCCTCAAGCTGTCCGCGCGGATGAGCGGTGCACCGATCATCCTGCCGGCGCGCCACATCATCAACATTGCGCTCGCGGTCGCGCTCGTCTTCTTCGTGGTCCGCCTGGTGATGACCGGCGGCGGCTTCGACTTCCTGATGGTGACGCTGCTGGCGCTGGCGCTCGGCGTGCTCATGATCATCCCGATCGGCGGCGCCGACATGCCGGTCGTGATCTCGATGCTGAATTCCTATTCGGGCTGGGCCGCGGCCGGCATCGGCTTCACGCTCGGCAATTCGGCGCTGATCATCACCGGCGCGCTGGTCGGCTCGTCCGGTGCGATCCTGTCCTACATCATGTGCCACGCGATGAACCGGTCCTTCATCTCGGTCATCCTCGGCGGCTTCGGTGGCGAGACCGCAGCGGCCGGCGGGGCGACAGGCGAGCAGAAGCCGGCCAAGCTCGGCTCGGCCGACGACGCCGCCTTCATCATGAAGAACGCCTCCAAGGTCATCATCGTCCCCGGCTACGGCATGGCGGTCGCCCAGGCGCAGCACGCGCTGCGCGAGATGGCCGACACGCTGAAGAAGGAAGGCGTCGAGGTGAAATACGCGATTCATCCGGTCGCGGGCCGCATGCCCGGCCACATGAACGTGCTGCTCGCCGAAGCCAACGTTCCCTACGACGAGGTGTTCGAGCTCGAGGACATCAACTCGGAATTCGCCCAGGCCGACGTCGCCTTCGTGATCGGCGCCAACGACGTCACCAATCCGGCGGCCGAGGAGGACAAGTCCTCGCCGATCTACGGCATGCCCGTGCTGCAAGTCTGGAAGGCCGGCACCGTGATGTTCATCAAGCGCTCGCTCGCCTCGGGCTATGCCGGCATCGACAATCCGCTGTTCTACCGCGACAACACGATGATGCTCCTCGGCGACGCCAAGAAGATGACCGAGAACATCGTCAAGGGCATGTAGCCCACGGCGTCGGGAGCCATGACGTTTCTGAAATGGCTCCTGATCGTCCTGGCGGCGGTCTACGGCATCGTGCTTGCGGCCCTGTTCGTCCGCCAGCGTGCGATGCTGTTTCCCATTCCGCCGGTCGGCCGCACGGCACCGGCTGCAGCCGGGTTTCCTCAGGCTGAGGAGCATGTGCTGACCTCGGCCGATGGCGAGCGGGTCATCGTCTGGCATGTGCCGGCGAAGCCGGGCCGCAAGGTCGTTCTGTACTTCCCGGGCAATGGCGATTTTCTTGCCGGCGTGGCGTCGCGCTTCAAGGCGCTCACGGCCGACGGTACCGGTCTCGTTGCGCTTTCCTATCGCGGCTATGCGGGGTCCAGCGGCAGTCCCAGTGAGCCCGGGCTGCTGCAAGATGCCGCAGTCGCCTATGCGTTCACGACAGAGCGCTACGAGGCGGGACGGATCGTCGCCTGGGGCTTTTCCCTCGGCAGCGGTGTCGCCACCGCCATCGCGACGGAGCACCCGATCTCCAAGTTGATCCTCGAAGCCCCTTATACGTCGACCGTGGACGTCGCCTCCGCGATGCTCAGGGTCGTCCCGGTCAGCCTGCTGATGCGCGACAGCTTCCATTCCGACCAGCGCATCGCCAATGTGCATGTGCCGCTGCTGATCATGCATGGCGAACGGGATCCGGCGATTTCGATCCGCTTCGGGGAACGATTGTTCGCACTTGCGCATGACCCCAAGCGCTTCGTACGGTTTCCCGGCGGCGGACATAACGACCTGGATCTTTTCGGTGCGACTGAGACGGCAAAGAGCTTCATCGACAATCCGTAACGTCCGTGGATCGCGGTGGCTGGCCCTGCGCGGGACCATCCTGCTCCTTGTCTTTGGGAGCCTGCCGGTGCAGGCGCATGCGGCCGGGCTGAACGGCTCCGCGATGACCTGGCCGTTCGCGCTGCCGTTCGCGGGACTGCTGTTGTCGATTGCGCTCGGGCCGCTGCTGTTTGCCAGGTTCTGGCATCATCACTACGGAAAGATCGCCGCGGCATGGGCCTTGGTGACGTTGGCGGCGTTGACCTGGAATGCAGGGCTCGGCACGGCGCTCGACGCCTTCGTCCACGCGCTGCTCGCCGAGTATCTCAGCTTCATCGTGCTGCTGTTCGCCCTCTATACGGTGGCCGGCGGCATCCTGGTGACCGGCGACATCAGAGGTACACCTGCGACAAATACGGCCATCCTGGCACTCGGCACGATCATCGCGAGCGTCGTCGGCACGACGGGCGCCGCGATGATCCTGGTGCGCCCCCTGATCCGCGCCAATCTGAGCCGGCCGCATAATGTGCATGTGCTGATCTTCTTCATCATTCTGGCCGCCAATGTCGGTGGTGCACTGAGCCCGCTCGGCGATCCACCGCTGTTCGTCGGTTTTCTGCGTGGTGTCGACTTCTTCTGGACGACGCAACATCTCTGGCTGCAGACCGCGATCGTCGCCGGATTGCTGCTCATCGTCTTTGCCGCTACCGACTGGTGGCGCTTCCGCGCGGAGAAGCTTGCGTCGCAAGCGTCCGTAACAAGGGAGCCGGTGCGCATTCGCGGCCTCATCAATGTCGTTTTGATCGCCGCGATCGTTGCCAATACGCTGCTATCGGCGACCTGGAAGCCGGGCATCTCCTTCGACGTCTTCGGCACGCATGTCGAGCTTCAGAACCTCGTGCGCGATGCCGTCCTCGTGGCGATCGCCGGACTGTCGCTGTGGCTGACGCCGGACGAGCACCGCGAGGCGAACGGGTTCAACTGGGAGCCGATTCGAGAGGTCGCCAAACTGTTCGCGGCGATCTTCACCGCGATCGTCCCGGTCATCGCCATGCTGAATGCGGGGCGCAGTGGCTCTTTCGGCTGGCTCTTGGACGCCGTGACGACACCCGCCGGCGCGCCGCGGGAGGTCGCCTATTTCTGGTTCACCGGGCTGATGTCGGCCTTCCTCGACAATGCCCCGACCTATCTCTTGTTCTTCGAATTGGCGGGCGGCGATCCCAAGGTGCTGATGGGCGAACTCTCGGGAACGCTGGCGGCGATTTCGATGGGCGCAGTCTACATGGGCGCGCTGACCTATATCGGAAATGCGCCGAACTTCATGGTCGCAGCGATCGCCACTGAGCGCGGCATCAAGATGCCGAGTTTCTTCGGCTACATGTTGCGGGCAGGTGCAGTCCTCATTCCGCTGTTCGTGCTGCTGACCGTGCTTCCGATCCATCCGCTGCTCAGCCCGCATTGACCTGATCGACGGCACTTTCAGAGACCGTCCTGGTTGACCCTGTCACGGCCGGACCGCGTGACGATCGCCTCGCGGTCGCGCATAGTCGGACAGAACGGATCGAAGGACGCGAATCATGAGCGTGAAGGGCGCAACGCCCGCATCATCGGTGATCTTTCCCGGCCTGGCGGTCGCGCTCGTCGCGATCGTCACGGCGACGCATTATGACTTCACGCCTTCGGCCGCCGGCGTGGTCTTCGCCGCGGTGCTGCTGGTGATCCTGTTCGGCACGGTGTTCGCGGCCGTGCACCATGCCGAGGTGATCGCGCATGAGATCGGCGAGCCGTTCGGCACGCTGCTCCTGACCCTGGCGGTGACGGTGATCGAGGTGGCGCTGATCGCCACCATCATGCTCGGCGACAAGGCTGCGCCCGCGCTGGCCCGCGACACCGTGTTCGCGGTCGTCATGATCGTGTGCAACGGCCTGGCCGGCATCTGCATCTTCATCGGCGGCGTGCGCTATCGCGAGCAGGACGTGCTGGTCTCCGGTGCCAATCTGTATCTCAGCGTACTGTTCACGATGGCAACCATCACACTGGTGCTGCCGAATTATACCTTGACGTCGCCTGGTCCGGTGTATTCTGCCGTGCAGATCGCCTTCGTCAGCGTCGTGACGATCCTGCTCTACGCGGTGTTCCTGTATACGCAGACCACCCGCCATCGGGATTATTTCGTCGGCGGCTCGGCTGGGTTCGCCGATGACGATGTCCGGCTGCCGCGTGCGAAGCTGTTGCTCAGTGTCGGGCTGCTGCTGGTCGCACTGCTCGCTGTGGTCCTGCTTGCCAAGAAGTTCTCGCTGGTGGTCGACGCCGGCGTTGCCGCAACGGGGGCGCCGCAGGCGGTCGCAGGCGTGCTGGTGGCGCTGTTGATCCTGCTGCCGGAGAGTGTCGCCGCCCTCTCGGCCGCCCGCGCCAACGACCTTCAGAAGAGCATCAATCTCGCGCTTGGCTCCTCGCTCGCCACCATAGGGCTGACCATCCCGGCAGTGGCGGTCGCCGCCCATGTGCTCGACAGGCAGCTCGTCCTCGGGCTGGACCCGCAGGGAACAGTGCTGCTGGTCCTGACCTTCGTCCTGAGCATGCTGACCTTCGGCACCGGACGGACGAACATCCTGTTCGGGCTGGTGCACATGGTGGTGTTCGCGATATTCGTGTTCCTGCTCTTCGTCCCCTGATTCAAGAGATCCCCCCATGCTCAGCGCTCAGTCCGACGTCCAGGTCGATACGCCCGAAGTCCGCGTCACGGAGTGGCGGCTATTGCCCGGCAGTGCCACGGGGCGCCACGTTCATGAGATGGATTACGTGATCGTGCCGGTCACAGCGGGCGAGATGACGATCGTGGCGCCGTCCGGCGAGCGCTCGAAGGCGCAGCTCGCGGTCGGCAAATCCTATTTCCGAAAGGCCGGTGTCGAACACGATGTGCTGAACGAGACCGGTTCCGAGATCGTTTTCCTCGAAGTTGAATTGAAGCCGTAACCAATTGTTTACCGGGATGCCGCTGATTGTGGTATCTTGAGCCGGCGATCCGGAAGCTGTGGCAACACCCTCGGATTGCTGGCTCCGGTTTCAAAGGATTTCAGGAAACGACTTTTCGGCGGTCGCGTCTGCGCGGAGTGCAGTCTGCGAGCTTCGGAAGGTGTGGGATGGTCCCTTAATTGTGCCTCAAAGTTCCCGCAAATACCGCGCGGGAGTGGTCAGCATGCTGAAATATCTCACAAAGTTCGCCATGGAGATCATCCCGTCGGTGGTTGCCACCATCATCGGGGCCTACATCGTCAATCACTACATCAACACCAAGCCGGACTCGCCGCCATCGACCGTGGCGTCGGTGGCGTCGGCTGCCTACGCCAAGCTCACCGGCTCAAAGAGCGACGCTCCGAAATCCACGGGCAAGGGGACCGACCCTGCCAAGCTGGAAGCGAAGGCCGATCCCAAGTCTGACGCCAAGCCGGCGGAAACGTCGAACGAGGTCTCGAGCATTCCCGCTCCCGGCATCAAGGCCAAGGGCGTGTCCGAGAAGTCGCTGGCCGACAAGGCTGCAGAGAAGGCGGTCGAAGTGAAGCCGGCCGAAACGGCGAGCCTCCCGGCCGATCCGCAGGCCTCGCGCCATCCCGCGTCGCCGCGGGAAAAGCTGATTGCGCGCGGTACTCCGGCCGAGGCCCCAGCGACCCAGCAGGAAGATCGCCGGGATGCCGCTGATCTCGCCCGCGCGGCGATCGAGCGGTTGCGCGCGAGCGAAGGTACCGGCAAGGCGGCTGTCGAGAAGCCGTCGAGCGACGCACCCCGGGGCGCTGGCGAGGCGCCGCGCATCGCGACCGTCGCGCCACCGGTGTCGCCGGTCCGTCCGCTGCCGCCGCCCGTGACGGTGTCTGCGCCACCGGTCGAGCAGGGCTTTGCCTTGCCGTCGGCCTCGAGCCCGCCCTACACGGGATCATTGCAGCCGGACGGGCGCCCGACGCCTCCGGCGGAGATCCCTGTCCAGCAGTTGCGTCCGCTCGACCTGCGCGCCGACAAGACTGATCCATCGATCAAGGACCAGATGTCCAACGTGGCGCAGGACATGATGTCCGCAGCCAAATCGGTGTTCCACTCGGTGTTGCCGAAATAGCTGACCGAATCGTTCGCCGACGTGATCGAGGCGGTGGGCCCGGGCGGTCTGCCGCTTTTTCTTTGGAGTGGCGAACTATGCAGCGATGCCAGGAGTGGCGGCGCAACCCGGATTGACCCCGGTCGCCGGATGGCAGGAGGCGTGAAATCAAAGAGAGGCGCCCAAAACAAAAACGCGAGCCAAAGGCCCGCGCTTCAGACGACGTCAGATCAATCTGGCCAGATCAGCGCGGCGCGCTGGGACGGGCACCTGCACCCGGACCACGACCAGCACCACGGTCGCCGCCGGGGCCAGCGCCGAACACCGGCTTCGGCTTCATCGGCAGCAGGCCTTCACGCTGCAACTTCTTGCGGGCCAGCTTGCGCGCGCGACGCACGGCTTCGGCCTTCTCGCGGGCTTTCTTCTCGGACGGCTTCTCGTAATGGCCGCGAAGCTTCATCTCGCGGAAAATGCCCTCACGCTGCATCTTCTTCTTGAGCGCCTTGAGGGCTTGATCGACATTGTTATCGCGAACGAGAACCTGCACGCGGCATCCTCTTTCTCAGTCTATCGGTTTGAAATCTGGTGAAGCCAGGGCTGGCAGATGGCCGCGCCCTTGACCTTGAGCGCGCCCGTGTATCAGAGGACATCCTCGCTGTCCACCCGCTGACGGGCTCTTGACCGCAAGTTTAACCTCGCCGGAGCGGTTTATTTCAGCCCTGCCTCGGCGGCAGTGGCGAGACCTGGGTCACATGCCCCATCTTGCGGCCCGGACGAGCGGCGCCCTTGCCGTAGAGATGCACGGTGGCGCCAGGAACCGTGAGCCACTGCTCGTAGCTGTCGATCTCGTCCCCGATCAGGTTCGTCATCGTGACGTGACCGTGGCGCAGCGGCTTGCCGAGTGGCCAACCGGCGATCGCCCGGATGTGCTGTTCGAATTGGGAAATCGAGGCGCCATCGAGGGTCCAGTGGCCGGAATTATGCACCCGCGGGGCAATTTCGTTGACCAGGACGCCTTGAGTGGGACCGTCCGACACCACGAACATCTCCACGGCCAGCACCCCGACGTAGTCGAGGGCGGTGGCGATCCGGCTGGCAATGTCCCTGGCCTCGTCGGCGAGCGCATCAGGGATACGCGCCGGCGCCCGCGACACCTTCAGGATGTGATCGCGATGCTCGTTCTCGGTCACGTCGAAGCACTCGACCTGACCGTCGGCCGCTCGGGCCGCCACGACCGAGATCTCGCGCTCGAACGGAACGAACGCTTCGAGGATGGCCGATTTGGTGCCGAGCTCGGCCCAGATCCGCTCGAGATCGTCACCCTGGTGGATCTTGATCTGACCCTTGCCGTCATAGCCAAATCGCCGCGTCTTCAGCACGGCCGGTAAGCCGATCCGGAACGCAGCTTCGCGCAAGGTGGCGACCGAGGACACATCCGCATAGGGCGCGGTGCCGATGCCCAGCGAGGTGACGAAATCCTTCTCGGTGAGGCGATCCTGGGTGGTCTCGAGCGCCGAACGCCGCGGCAGCACCGGGCGTCTGGCCGCCAGCACCATGGCCGCAGCCGAGGGGACGTTTTCGAACTCGTAGGTGACGACGTCGACATCATTGGCGAACAGCTCGAGCGCCTCGACGTCGGCATATTCGGCGCAGGTTGCGTTCAGCACGACGTCGAAGGCGGGGGAGTCCGGGTCCGGCGAGAACACTTGGCAGCGCAGCCCGAGCCGCGCCGCAGCAAGCGCCAGCATGCGGCCGAGCTGGCCGCCGCCGAGAATACCGATGGTGTCGCCGGGCTTGAGCTTCACCCGATTGGAGTCGGTCACGCCGTGCCCTCCGGACGTTCGGCGATCGCATTGGTCTGCGCCTGGCGCCAAGCCGACAGACGGCTGGCAAGCGCGGAGTCCGAGAGAGCGAGCACGCTGGCCGCCAGCAGCGCTGCGTTAATGGCGCCGGATTTGCCGATGGCGAGCGTTCCGACCGGAATTCCGGCCGGCATCTGGACGATGGAATACAGCGAATCGACCCCCGACAGCGCCTTCGACTCGACGGGAACGCCGAACACGGGCAGTTCCGTGAGCGAGGCCGTCATACCCGGCAGATGGGCGGCGCCGCCGGCACCGGCGATCACGACCTTGTAGCCCGCCGCCTTGGCACCCTTGGCGAAAGCATACAGCCGGTCCGGGGTGCGGTGCGCCGAGACGATCCGGGCGTCGTAGCTCACGCCCAGGGCGTCAAGCGTCTCGGCGGTATGGCGCATGGTATCCCAGTCCGACTGGCTTCCCATGATGATGGCGATCGGGGCGGTCATGACCTCAATTCTTCTCGGGAATCCATCAGCATGGGCCGGAGTATAGGATCGGTCCTGACAGCGGCAAGCCATGGCATGGAGGTCCGAATGGACTATCCTGTCTTGGTCAAGCCCGGCAAGCCCAAACGATGGCGCGGCAGGTGTCCGATGAAAAAGAAGCGCATGGCGGCCGCGTGGCGAGCCGGGAAGCGAAGAACCCGCTACCGTCATCGGCCTTCGCGGCGCGCGCGGGCTCCTGAACCCGGTTCCGTACCGGCAGGCGCGCGGCACACGATCCGACGCCTCAAGGCGGAGTTGGCGACAGCACAGGCCCGGATCGCCGAGCTGACGGCCTCCGCTGAGCGCGATTTCCTGCTCGACATCTTTAATCGTCGCGGCTTCGCCCGCGAACTCCATCGTTCCATCGCCTTCATCAAGCGCTACGACGCGACCGGTGCTCTCATCGTGCTCGACGTCGATCGGCTGAAACCGATCAATGATACGTTCGGCCATGCCGCCGGTGATGAGGTCCTGAAGGCGGTTGCGCGTGTCCTCGGCGAGCATGTCCGATCCTCCGACGTGATCGGTCGGCTCGGCGGCGACGAGTTCGGCGTGCTGCTCTGGCACCTCAGCGCGGCGGACGCACATGCCAAGGCGACGGAGCTGGAACAGGCCATCGACAGCCTGACCTTCACCTTCGGCGATCAGACCGTGCGTGCCGGCGCGTCGGCCGGGATCGCCCTTCTCGACAAGCGCGTCAACCCAGTACGTGCGTTGGAGGAAGCCGACCGTGCGATGTATATGCGCAAGGCCCAGCGGAGGTACGAGAGCCCCGCGCACGGCACGGCCCTGTCGGGCGACCAGCGGTGACGCTCGTGGGCCGTCCGCTCCGATGACAGAGCTGTGCACGGCGCTCACAACTCGCCGAGATCGTCGGGCAACTCGCCGAACTTGTGCAGCAGCCGGGCGTCGCAGAATTCCCCCAGCAAGGGATCTCCGCTGCGGCTGAAGGCAATGGCGCCGATGTTGTCCGGCAAGCGCGACATCGCTTCGGCACGACGCAGCGCTGCGGACGAGCTCTGACATTCCTCGGCCGCGCCTGCGACCAGCATCCCAGTCTCGTCCCGTCTGAACGGCATGGCGACGTAATAGGTGATGTCAGGCATTGCACGCACCTCCCGGCCTTCGTCGAAGCTGCGAGCGAGCGCGGTGGCAATCGTCCGGAGAGCCTCGACGGCCTAGGGCTCAGGCCGCATTGTTCTGCGCATCGTCCGAAATGGTGTTGGGCATGCAGCCGCAGGAGATTGCCGCCCGCAGCTCCTGCAGCTCCAGCTCGAGATACTCGTTCGCCATGATCAGCGCCTTGATCGTGGAGCGCAGATTGCCGTCGCACATCGCGATGGCTTGGTCACAGGCCTGTTCATAGAGGCGATCCTGTGGGGAGAAGGAGGCGGGCATCACAACCATCCTTGTTGTCGTCAGGAGTTACGAGGGACTGGTCCGATTGTTCTCTTTTTGTTCTTATTGTCAAGGCGCTTCGGCAAATCCTGCACCGCTGTTGCGTATTGCTTGTGTGCATACGGTCAGCCGTGCTGACGCTTCGCCTCAGGCGATGATGTCGGGCGTGATCTGGTCTTCGATGAAGGCGATCCGATCGCGTAGCAGAAGCTTCCGCTTCTTCAGTCGTTGCAGCCGCAACAAATCGGGGGCGGGCGATTGATGCAAAGCGTCGATCGCCGCGTCGAGATCGCGGTGCTCCTGCTGCAGGCGCGCGAGTTCGGCCTGCAGTTCGCGCTCGTCTTGGTCAGCCATGATCTATGATAGCAAAAAAGCGGAAGGAAGTGGAAAGCCTTGCGAAGGCGGGCGCAAATATTGCGCCTGCGAAGCTGATAAGCAAGTCGCACTCCTCGAGATCGGTGCAGCTGTCCCGTGAATTTCGGGTTGGCGCCGGCTTTAGATTCGTCCGGATCTGCTCACGCTTCGTTACACACGGCGCTCAAATTTGCATGTGCGGTCTTTTGGCCCCATCGACAGGTCAAGCGACTTGTGTACACTCATTAGCCCTGGTCGAATCTCAGGTTCACCTACCGAGGAGGTTTCGAATGGCCATTCAGGCGCATCTCGTTGAACTGGAGCGTAAGCATAAAGTTCTTGAAAACGAATTGCATCAAGCTCTCCTGCATCCATCGACGGACGACCTGCGAATTGTCGAACTGAAGCGACGCAAACTGATGGTGAAGGATGAGATCGAGCGCTTGAGACAGGTAACCAGCGAAACACTTCACTGACATGTGACCATCATCCGCCGTACCATCTGATCGTAAGACCGTGCGCCTGGGATGGTGACGAGTCCATCCCAGACGCAACTCCAATCAAATTAGTTGCGATATTCGATGAGGCGGACGCATCTGCCTGCGTCGTCTCCCGGCGTATCTATCGCGACACGCCGTTCATCGCGATATCTGGGGTCTTCAGCTCGAGGCGAGATCGCAGACGTGAGCCGCAATCGCGAGCGATGACGTCAATCCAGGCGATTCAATTCCGAACAGATTGATGAGTCCGTGCACCCCGTGATCGCGCGGCCCCTGAATGACGAAATCCTGCGACGCCACGGCCGGCGGTACGATCTTCGGCCTGATACCGGAATAGCTCGGCATCAGCGCCCCATCCGGCAGCGACGGCCAGTACTTGCGGATCGCCGGGTAGAAGCGCTCGGCGCGCGCCGGATCGACCGTATAGTCGATCCGGTCGATCCACTCGACGTCGGGGCCGAATCTGGCCTGGCCTGCCATGTCGAGCGTGAGGTGCACGCCGAGGCCGCCTGGTTCCGGCACCGGGTAGATGAGCCGGCTGAACGGTGCCCGGGCGCTGCAGCTGAAATAGTTGCCCTTGGCGAGATAGGCCGTCGGCACCAGCGACGACGGCATGCCGTCGATCAGCCGCGCCAGCTCGGGCGCGTCGAGGCCGGCGGCGTTCACCAGCAGCCGGCAGCTCAGCGTCATCGGTTGCGCGCCGCCCGCATCGACCTCGATCGATCCCCCGGTCGCCTTGGCCCGCAGCAACGGCGTGTGGAAGGCGAAGGCACCGCCGGCGTCCTCGATCTCGCCGCGCAGCGACAGCATGAAGGCATGGCTGTCGAGGATGCCGGTGGACGGCGACAGCAGCGCAGCCTGACAGGCCAGGGCCGGCTCCAGCGCCAGCGCTTCGGTTCCGGATAGCAGCCGCATACCTTCGACACCATTGGCTTCGGCGTGCGCGCGGATGCCCTGCAGCTTCTCGGTCTCGGCCGGATTGGTCGCAACGATCAGCTTCCCGCAATTGCGGTAGGGCACGCCATGGTCGTCGCAATAGCGGTAAAGTATGCGCTTGCCGGCCACGCAGAAGCGGGCCATCAGGCTCCCGGCCTTGTAGTAGATGCCGGCGTGGATCACTTCGCTGTTGCGAGACGAAGTGACGGTTCCGATGCCCTCGGCCGCCTCGAGAACGATGACCTCGCGTCCGGCCCGCGCCAATTGACGTGCGACGGCAAGTCCGACGACGCCGGCGCCAACGACGACGCAATCCACTCTATCCATGCATAGTCCTGAGACGATTGGGAGAAGTCATGCCTCGCTGCAATCCCTGGTGGGCGGAACCTCGGTCCGGAGTGCGAGGGCCCTTAGCAAACCATTCATCATAAGGCGCCATTGACCAAATTTGCTTCGTCTTTTTCGAAGTTTGCAGAACCCGTTTACCCGATCCCAATAGGTGAAGCCAGATACTGTCGCCGAATACCGCGGGTGATTGATGGCTGGCAAGAATTGGCAGGCGAGCGACCGAAACGCGTTCTCTGCGCGTGTCGTTGCGGCCTCGGTGGCCGCCATGGCAGCGTGGGCGGCTGCGCCGACCCGAGCCTGGGCCGCTTCCTCCGATTTCTCGCCCTCCGGCTACCTGGCCACCATCGAGCCGGACGTGCTCTGGAAGGTGTTGATCGCCGGCGTTGTCGTCTGCGCCTTCCTCGCGTCGGTCGTGATCTGGATCCATTCGGCCTTGCGGCGCGCCAAGCGAGCACAACTGCGGCGCAATGTTTTCATCAGCTCCGCGCTCAACAATCTGAGCCAGGGGCTGATGCTGACGGACGCCGCCAACCGCGTCGTCTTCTACAACCATCGCTTTCTCGAGATCTACGGCATGAGCCGGGCCGACATTCCGCCCGGTTGCACCGGCCGGGATCTGGTCGAGTTGCGGCGGCAGCGTGGCCTGCTCAATCTGACGGTCGAGGACTATGCTCGCCAGGCGCGGGCACCGGATGGGTGCCTGACCGAACTGCCCGACGGACGTGTGGTGCGTGCCCAGATTTTCCGTCTTCCCACCGGAGGATCGATCGGCATCCATGAAGACTGTACGGTGCAGCACCGGCTGGAGCGCGAACTCGCCTCGACCAAGCAGTTCCTGGAATCGGTGGTCGATCAGGTTCCCGTCTGCGTCGCCGCCAAGAACATCGAGGACGGTCGCTACATCTTCGCCAACCGGGCGTTCGAGCAGTTCGCGCAGGTGCCGCGGGATCAGATCATCGGACGGTGCCCGAGCGACCTGTTCGGCGAGGAGACCGCGGCCGCCATCGCGGCTGCCGATCGCGAAGCGATGCTGGCGCCCGGCACCACCTATTGCAGCGAACTCGTGGTTCAACGCGGTGACGAGAAGCGCATCCTGGACGCCCACCGGGTCGTTGCACGCAACGACAAGAACGAACCGCAATTCCTCATCGCGCTGTTCGACGATGCCACGGAGCGGCGATCGCTGAGCCGCGAGCTGGAGAACAGCAAGAAGTTCCTGGAACTGGTTGTCGACAACATTCCGGTTTCGCTCATCGTCGAGAGCGTCAGCGACGGCCGTTATCTGCTCGCCAACCGTAGCGCCGAGATCATCCTCAACCGCAAGCGCGAGGACGCCACGGGCCTGACCACCGCCGACATCTTCAATCCGCGCGAGGCCAGACTGATCACGGCGCGCGACGAAGCCGCCATCAAGAAGCGCGGCCTTCTGACCGAGGAACATCCGATCTCGACCAAGGACGGCCTGCGGCTGTTCCTGACCCGGCGGGCAACCGTGCTGGGCGAGACCGGCGAGCCGCAATATCTGATCAAGACCTATGAGGACGTCACCGACCGGCGCCAGACCGAATCGCGGATGGCGCACATGGCCTATCACGACGGCCTGACCGATCTGCCGAACCGCGCCGCGTTCCTGCAGGCCCTGAGCCAGATGATCGAGGCCTGTGCGGATACGGACGAGGAGTTCGCGGTCCTGAACGTCGATCTCAAGGGCCTGAAGGACGTCAACGACGTCTTCGGCCACGCCATCGGCGACAAGCTGTTGATCGAGGTCGCCCGCCGCGTCCACGCCGTTGCCCGCGGCGGGGTGGTTGCGCGTCTCTCCGGCGATGAGTTCGGGCTGATCATCGACGGCAAGCAGCCGGAAACGGGCAGGGCGCTGGCCGAGCAATTGGCGAAAGCGATCGCGGTGGACTTCCAGATCGACGGCAAATCGATCCGCACCGCGCTGACGACGGGCATCTCGGTGTTCCCGCACAATGGTTCGGATCCGGCGTCGCTGCTCGCCAATGCGGGTGCCGCTCTGTTCCGCGCCAAGGCCAAATCGCGCGGCAGCATCACCTTCTACGAGCCTGAAATGGATCAGCAGATTCGCGACCGCCGCGTTCTGCATCAGGAGCTGTCTGTCGCGATCAAGCATGGCGAACTGTCGCTGTACTTCCAGCCGCAGGCCGTCTCGGGCCGCACGGTCGACGCCAGCGAGATCATCGGCTTCGAGGCGCTGGCGCGCTGGCAGCACCCGGTCCGGGGTTTCGTGCCGCCGAGCGACTTCATTCCGCTCGCGGAAGAGAGCGGCCTCATCGTCGAGATGGGCGAGTGGATCCTGCGCGAGGCCTGCCGCGAGGCGGCGTCGTGGCCGAAGCCGCTGCAGGTCGCGGTCAACCTGTCCCCGGCCCAGTTCGTCCATGGCGACCTCGTTGCGCTGGTCCACTCGATCCTGATCGAGACGGGGCTCGCGCCCGGCAGGCTCGAGCTCGAGATCACCGAGGGTGTGCTGATCGAGGATTTCGATCGCGGTGTCGCGCTGCTGCGCCGGCTGAAGGCGCTCGGCGTTCGCGTCTCAATGGACGATTTCGGCAGCGGCTACTCGTCGCTGAGCTACCTGCAGGCGTTCCCGTTCGACAAGATCAAGATCGACCGCGCCTTCGTCATGAATATCGGTCGCAATCCGCAATCGGCGGCGATCATTCGTGCGGTCATCGGTCTGGGTCACGGCATGAACATGTCGATCGTGGCGGAAGGCGTCGAGACGCCCGAGCAACTCGGCTTCCTCGCCGAGCAGGGCTGCGACTCGGTTCAGGGCTATCTGCTCGGCAAGCCCCTGCCGATCAACAAATACGACGGCATTGTCGGTCGCGCTCACGACGACGACGCCGCGTCCGTTCGCAAGACGGGCTGACCAGGCACTCCGGTCAGAGGCTGTTGCGCAACAGCGCGAATTTATCCGCGCGCGCGACAGCTCGGCCGCTACGAGAATCATTTCCGCCGGTCTACGATCGTTCGCCCTGGCACGCTCGAAGACCTTGCGTATGGCAGACTACGATCTTGCGATCATCGGCGGCGGTCTGAACGGCGTCAGCCTGGCACGCGATGCGGCCGGCCGCGGCTTGCGCGTGATCCTGGTCGAGCAGGGCGATCTCGGCGGCGCCGCCTCGTCGGCCACGTCGCGGCTGGTGCATGGGGACCTCGCGGCGCTGGAGCGCCGCGGCTTTCTGCGCGTGCGCCACGCGCTCGCCGAGCGCGACGTCTGGCTCACGGTCGCGCCGCATCTGGTGCGGCCGATCCGCTTTGCGATTCCGGCTCACGCCAATGAGCGGCCGCCATGGCAGTTGCGCGCAGGGCTCTGGCTCTACGACCGCCTCGCCGCGCGCAACCGGCTGCCGGCCGCGTCGACGCTCGACGTCACGCATCATCCGATCGGCGATGCCCTGAAGCGTCCGATCGGGACGGCGTTCGACTATTCCGACTGCGTGGTCGACGATTCCCGCCTGGTGGTCCTGACCGCGATGGATGCCGCCGAGCGCGGCGCCGAGATCCGCACCGGCGCCCGCTGTGTGCGAGCCGACCGCGACCATCTATGGCGGCTCGCCATCATCGACCGCGGCCATCGCCGCATCGTCACCTCGCGCGCGCTCGCCAACGCAACCGGCGCGTGGAGCGTCTCGACGGCGGAAACCGTGCTGCGTCAGCCGCCGCCGCGGGTCACCGCGCGGCAGGTCAGCCAGATCATCGTGCCGCGGCTGTTCGATGTCGAAGCCGTCTACGTGTTTCAGAATTCGGATGGAAGGCTGATCTTTGCCCAGCCCTACGAGCAAGATTTCACCCTGATCGGCACGGTGGCCCACGGCTTCAAGGGCGACCCAGCCGTGGTGGCGGTGCCGGCGGCAGACGTGGCCTATCTCTGCAAGGCGGCGAACCGCTATTTCCGCTCGGACGTCCAGCCCGCGGATGTGGTCCGGAGCGTGTCCGGCGCCAACATGATGGTGCTGCGTGCTGCCGACAGCGGGGGATTGGAAACGATCGTGAGCCTTGATGCCGGCCGCGCCATGGAGCCCGCCAAGGCGCCGCTCCTGACCATGTGCGGCGGCGATGTCACGACAGCCCGGTACCGGGCCGAGCGGGCGGTCTCGCGGCTTGCGCGCTTCTACCCGATGTCGCCGCGCTGGACTGCGAGCGCGCCGCTTCCGGGTGGCGATTTCGCCTGGGACCGGTTCGAGGATCTCGTCGACGACGCACGGGAGCGCTGGCGCTTTCTCGGCGAAGCCGAGGCCCGGCGGCTGGTCGGCGCCTATGGCACCCGGCTGGCGGAGATCCTCGGCGGGGCGAGATGCCGGGCCGATCTCGGACAGGCGTTCGGGCCGAAGCTGACCGAGGCAGAGGTCCGCTACCTCATGACGCGCGAGTGGGCGCGGTTTCCCGACGACGTGCTGTGGCGGCGGACCAAGCTGGGCCTGACGCTTCCCGCTGCCGAACGCGATGCGCTCGCCGCGTTCATGGCGACGGTCGCCTGTGGCCGGGGCTCGCCGCAGGCCGCTGACGCGAGCGGGGATAGTCGGGCCCGTGCGGTTGAGCTGCAATCCATGGGCGGCTAGCTTGCCGACCGGCCGGGCGTTATGGCCGGCCAGGGGTGATTTGATCAGGACATGGCTGACGACATCGCAAATCCAGCGCCCGCCGAGGAGCCGGCGGCATCACCACTGCCGGAACCGCGCCCCGATCCTCAGCCGCCGATCCTGCGGATCGAGAACGTCGTCAAGACCTTCGGCAGCTTCCGCGCCGTCGACGGCGTCTCGCTCGACATCCGAGCCGGCGAGTTCTTCGCGCTGCTCGGCCCCAGCGGCTGCGGCAAGACGACCTTGCTGCGCATGCTGGCCGGCTTCGAGACGCCGGATGAAGGGCGCATCCTGCTGTCGGGCGAGGAGATCGCGCAGGTGCTGCCGCATCAGCGGCCCGTCAACATGATGTTCCAGAACTACGCGCTGTTCCCGCATCTGAACGTGCGCGACAACATCGCCTTCGGCCTGAAGCGCGCCGGCATGCCGCGCGCCGAGATCGCCACCCGCGTCGCGGAGATGGTGGCGCTGGTCCGGCTCGAAGGCCTGGAGAAGCGCAAGCCCGATCAACTGTCCGGGGGACAGAAGCAGCGCGTCGCCCTGGCACGCTCGCTGGCGCGCCGGCCGAAGGTGCTGCTGCTCGATGAGCCGATGGCGGCGCTCGACAAGAAGCTGCGCGAGAGCACGCAGTTCGAGCTGATGGAGCTGCAGCGCAAGCTCGGCATGACCTTCATCATCGTCACCCACGACCAGGAGGAGGCGATGACGGTGGCGAGCCGGATCGGGGTAATGAACGCGGGAAGGCTCGAGCAGGTCGCTGCACCGCGCCGCCTGTATGAAGAGCCCGTGTCGCGGTGGGTCGCGGAGTTCGTCGGCGACATCAACCTGTTCGAGGGCGAGGTGACCGCGCGTGAGTCGCACCGGCTCCGGATCACGACCGCCGCTGCCGGCGAGCTCGCCGCGGCGCAACCCGTCAGTCCGATCAGCGAGAGCAAGGTCGCAGTCGCGATCCGTCCCGAGAAGATCCGCCTCGCGCTTCGCCGGCCGGCGGCTGATGCCGCAGCGATCAACTGTGTCGAGGGCGCCATTTCCGATGCGAGCTATCTCGGCGGCAAGACCGTGTACAAGATCAAGCTCGACGGCGGCGCTGTCCTGCACGCGTCGCAAGCCAACACGGCCCGGCTCGACGCCGACGGCTATGGGCTGAACCAGCGCGTCGTGGCCTGGTTCACGCCCGATGATTGCGTGGTGCTGGAGCGATGAGCGCGCGCCGCATCTTCTCGCGTCCGGCGCGATTTGCGGCGATCGCGCCTTACGTCTGGATGGTGCTGTTCTTCCTGGTGCCGTTCGCCTTCGTCGCCAAGATCAGCCTGTCGCAGACTGCGATCGCGCAGCCCCCCTATACGCCGGTGTTCTCGCTGGCTGATGGTTTGTCGTCGCTCTCGGATGCGTTCGCGGCGTTGTCGCTGGACAATTTCCGCCTGCTGCTGTCGGACGATCTGTATCTCGCGTCCTATCTGCGCAGCGTCGTCGTCGCGGCGACGTCGACCGCGATCCTGCTCCTGATCGGCTACCCGATCGCCTATGGCATGGCGCGGCTGCCCAGGCGTTGGCAGGGCATCGCGATGATGCTGGTGATCGTGCCGTTCTGGACCTCGTTCCTGATTCGCATCTATGCCTGGGTCAACATCCTGCAGCATGACGGCCTGTTGAATCAGATCCTGCTCGCGCTGCATCTGGTGTCCGCGCCGGTGGTGTGGCTGTCGACGGACAGCGCGATGTATGTCGGGATCGTCTATTCCTATCTGCCCTTCATGATCCTGCCGCTGTTTGCGACGCTGACGAAGCTGGAGCCGGCCCTGGAAGAGGCCGCCGCCGATCTCGGCGCCTCGCCGCGCGAGACCTTCTGGCTGGTGACGTTTCCGCTGTCGCTGCCGGGTGTCGGCGCCGGCGCGCTGCTGTGCTTCATCCCGATCGTCGGCGAGTTCGTCATTCCCGATCTGCTCGCCGGCTCGAAATCGCTGATGATCGGCCAGACGCTGTGGCTTGAATTCTTCACCAACAAGGATTGGCCGGTGGCTTCGAGCATCGCCGTCGTGCTGCTCGCGGTGCTGCTGCTCCCGCTTCTGCTCTACGACCGGCTGCAACGCCGGCAGTTGGAGGAGAGCAGGTGATGGATGGCGTACAGCAAGGCACGTTCTCTCGCTCCCCTCCCCCTTGCGGAGAGGGGTTGGGGGTGGGGGTCCGCATCGGCGATCTTTGCTGGGTGCCCCTCTCCCTGACCCTCCCCCACAAGGGGGGAGGGAACGGAGAGGGTTTCACTGGGATTGAGGGAGGAGGAGATCGTGCCTAATCCCTCCCGCCTGTCGCGCTTCAACGTCGCCTCGCTGACGCTTGGGCTCGCCTTTCTTTACCTCCCGATCCTGATCCTGGTGATCTATTCGTTCAACGCCTCGCGGCTGGTCACGGTCTGGGGCGGCTGGTCGCTGCGCTGGTATCACGAGTTCTTCAACGACCGCGCGATGATCGATGCAGCCTGGATGAGCCTGCGCGTCGGCGCCACCTCGGCGACGGTGGCGACCTTGCTCGGCACCCTTGCCGCGGTGGCGCTGTCGCGCGGCCAGGGATTTCGCGGCCGCATGCTGTTCTCCGGCATGCTGTATGCGCCGCTGGTGATGCCCGAGGTGATCACCGGCCTGTCGCTGCTGCTGCTGTTCGTGGCGCTGGAGGCCGAGCGCGGCTTCTGGACGGTGACGCTCGCCCACACGACCCTCACGATGTGCTTCGTTGCGGTGATCGTACAGTCGCGGCTGGTCTCGCTCGACCGCAGCCTGGAGGAAGCCGCGATGGACCTCGGCTGCGATCCCTTGCGCGCGTTCGTGATGGTCACCTTGCCATTGATCGCCCCGGCGGTGGTCGCCGGCTGGATGCTCGCCTTCACGCTGTCGCTCGACGATCTCGTGATCGCGAGCTTCACCACCGGCCCGGGCTCGGCGACATTGCCGATCCGGATCTATTCGGAAGTACGGCTCGGGGTGAAGCCGGAGATCAACGCGATCTGCACGCTGGTGATCGGGCTGATTGCCGTGGTGATCGTCGTGGCGTCGTTAGCTTCAAAGCTGTCGAGTGATCGCGGCGAGAGCGCTGCGCCATTATAGAGGTCGTCATTGCGAGCGTAGCGAAGCAATCCGGGCCGCGCCAGGACTCTGGATTGCTTTGCTACGCTCAAAATGACGGAGAATGCTGCGGCAGCGTCGCTCAGGCCTCGAACAGCCGCAACGCGGCGGCCACAACCGTGCGGTGGATCGCGCCGCGGTCGACCGACGGCGGATCGACGCAGCACGCCGGGTCGGCGCTGCGTCCGAGCGCGGTGCTCTTCGGCAGGAACACATAGTGGCCGGCCTCGTCGGCAACGACATCAAAGGTGCTGCCGCTGAGCCGCTCATGCAGCCAGCGCGCGGATGGCAGCAGGGCGTCCCCACCGCCGACCATGATGCGTGCGGGTACGCTGATTGCGGCGACGCTCTCGTCGGAGAAGCCCTGCACCGATCGGCCCGGCGCCAGCAGCAGCGCAGCCTTGATGCGGGGATCGCGATAGGAGGCCGACATCCGCCCCCAGGAGTCGCGGAAGATCTGGCTCTTCTCCATCAGCCGCGGCAGATGATCGACGAGATCGGGAAACTCGCGCGGTCCGCGGCCCAGATTGGCGCCCGGCTCGAACGGCGAGCGGAGCATGATGGCGCCGAGCAAGGCGGTGGCGGTGACGCCGCCGAGCGAATAGCCGACGGCGTAGATGCGGTCGGGGTTGATACGGCCTTCGAAATCGGGATGAGCGGCGATGTGGTCGATCAGCAAGGACACGTCGCGCGGGCGTTCCCATGAGCAGAGGAAGCCCTCTGCGCGGTAGGGCTCAGCGTTGCTGTTGCCATGATGATTGACGGCGACCGCAACAAAGCCGCGGGACGCCAGCTCGCGCGCTAGCCATTCGAACTGCAGGCCGTTGCATCCGGTACCATGCGAATACATTACGAGCGGGCAAGTCCCGTTGGGACCGAGCGGCGCATCCAGCGCCGCAGGTCCCGCCTCGAACCATCCTTGCGGCCATGGGGCGACCGGAAGCGCTGCTTCGATCGCGCTATCCGTGGCCGGATACCAGGCGAACCAGTCGATGGGCCGCGGCCCGTCGCCATCCCAGTTCGGCCGCGAAGCGTCGGCGAACCGTCCCTGACGAAATCCGACCCTCATCGCTCCGTCACGACTTCACGGCGCCGGCGGTCAGGCCGCCCACCATGTAGCGCTTGAAGGCATAATAGACCGCCGCGGGCGGCAGCGCGTAGATGAAGCCGGTGGTCATCAGAAGCTCCCACGGCGAGTCATCGGCGGCCAGGAAGTTGCCGAGCGCCACGGGCAGCGTGATATCCTTGTCGTTCGACAGCAGCAGGAACGCGTAGAGGTACTCGTTCCAGGCCAGCAGCACCGCATAGGTTCCGATCGCGACCAGCGAGGGCATCATCAGCGGCACATAGACGAGCCGGAAGATCTGCAGCGGGCTGGCGCCATCCATGACGGCGGCCTCGTCCAGCTCGACCGGCAGCTTGTCGGAGGCCTGTTTCAGCACCCAGATCGCGTAGGGCGAGGCAATCGTCACCATCGCCAGGATCAGCGACCAGTCGTTGTTGAGCAGGCCGTATTTGCCCATGGTGCGATACATCGGCACCGCGAGGAACGCGGCCGGGATGAAATAGGTGAACAGCGCGAGGTTCATCACCACCCGGCTGCCGGGCACGCGCAGGCGCGAGATGGCGTAAGCCGCGCAAGTCGCGATCACCAGGGTCAGCGCGCCGACGGCGGCGGCAATGATGACGGAGTTGCCGAACTGGATCCAGAAATCGCGCAGGAAGTAATGCTGCTGGTGGAACACGATCGAGAAATTGTGCAGCGTCGGATGGTCCGGCCACAGCTTGCCCGAGAACGCGTCCTCCTTCGGCGAGATCGCGAACAGGAACATGTGGTAGATCGGGATCATCGTCCAGATGAAGACGGGGATGCCGATCAGCAGCAGCCGGGCCTCGGTGCCGACTTCGCGCAGGGTGGGGAGCTTCATCGCGACAACCGCTTCATCATGAAATAGACCAGGGGGAGCACCAGCGGCATCGCGCAGACGATCGAGGCCATCGCGAGGCTGAGCTGATCGAGCCGGAGATAGCGGATGCCGAGTGTCGCCAACACGTGGGTGAGATCGGCCGGACCGCCGCCGGTCAGGAGGTACACGCTGTTGAAGTCGCCGAGCGTCCAGATCATCGAGAGCAGCGTGCAGGTGATGTAGAGCGTCTGCATCGACGGCCAGGTGATGAAGCGGAACTTCTGCCACCAGGTGGCGCCGTCGACCTCGGCGGCCTCGAACAGGTCCTGCGAGATCGCCAGCCGCCCGGTCATCAGGATCAGGGTCCAGAACGGCAGCGATTTCCAGATGTGCATGCCGATCGCCATCGACAGCGCGACCGTCGGATCGTTCAGCCAGTTCGGGCCGTCATCGCCGGTGAACTTGAAGATCAGCTGGTTCACGACGCCCCATTCGGGATTGAGCATGAAGCGCACCGACAGGATGGTCGGGATCGAAGGCACCGCCCAGGGAAGGATGAAGATGACCGACAGCCATTTGATCCAGCCGCGCTGCTGAATGAAGAAGCCGGACAGGAACAGTGCGATCACCATCTTCAGATTGATGCCGACCACAAGGAAGATCAGCGTGTTGACGGCGGCGCGCGCGAAGATGGGGTCGTTATACAGCGCGACATAGCTGGCCGGCTCCCGGGCGAGCCACAGGCCGTAGCCGACGGGATAGACGACGAAGGCGAGGAAGACGAGCAGATAGGGGGCAAGCATGACGATGCCCCACACCTGTGACGGTGTGAGCAGCACCGGGCGCGGCGCCTCCGCGAGTGCGGAATCGGAAGCTGAGAGCGTGATCGCCATGGTCGTTTTTCCCGGGTCGTCTCTTCCCGCCTATAAGCCATCCCGGCCGCATGCGCTGCGGCCGGGTTTTGTTGTCGTTGTCAGGATCTCGAGCTAGCGCCTCGCGAGGCGAGAGACTAGCCGGCGACCTCCTTCAGCCGCGCGATCAGCTCGTCGACGGCCTTCTCGACCGGCACCTTCTCGCTGACCACGCGGTTCATCGCCTTGGCCCAGACGTTCTCATTGTTGAGGATCGTGAACTTGTAGTTCTTGGTGAAGTCGAACGGCGTCGTGCCGCCGGTGAACTGGGTGTAAACGGCCTTGCGATGGCGGTCGGCCTGCCAGAACGGGCTCTTCTGGCCTGCGGTCGTCACCGGGAACCAGCGGCCCAGCGCGCCCTCGATGTAGGGGCCGAGGTTCTCCTCCTGCATCAGGAACTTGATGAATTCCTTGGCCTGCGCCTTGTGAGGAGCATTGGCGAAGATCAGTCCGGTCTTGACGTCGGAGCGGTACTTGATCGGCGTGCCGTCCGGCTTGTTGGGGAAGGACGCGGTGATGATGTCCTCCTCATAGGCCTTCTTGCCGGCCGCGCGCTGCTCGGGCGTCAGCGCGGGGTTGGTGGAGTCCTCGAACCATTTGGCCGCGATCGAGATCGTGAAATTGTGGGTCATCACGATCGTCTTGTTGTGGAACGCGACGTTGTTGTCCGGATCCTTCCAGGTCGTGGACGAGGGCGGCGTGCAGCCCTTGATGTAGGTGTCGGTATAATCCTTCATCGCCTTGACGAGGCCGTCGCGCACCTTGGGGTCGTCGACAAGCAGCTTGCCGTCGTCGTCGACCAGCTTGACGTTGTAGGCGTCCATGAAGGTGTAGAACGACTGGAACGAGTCGGTGGATTCCACGCCCATCGGCTGACCGACGCCATACATGCGCTGGCCGGTGGCCTTGCGGACCGCCGGCTGCACCTTGTCGCACCAGAACGTCCAGTAGTCTTCCCACTTGGTGGGGATGTCGCTCTGCTTGAAGCCGGCCTTGCTCAGCAGGTCGCCCCAGATCTGGACGTGCATGCTCTGCTGCTTCAGCGGGAAGCCGTAATAGGCCTTCTTCTTGGTGACGTTGTTGTAGAGGTAGGCGGTCTCGAGCGTGTTCGGAGCGAATGCCGACTTCATCGGCTCCAGGATGTCGGTGAGATCCTCGAGCTTGCCTTCGTAGGCCCACTTGCCCTGGGCCTGAACGTCGTAGGTGTCGGCGTAGGCCACGTCGGGCACGGTGCCCGAATCGAGCGCGGCGACCGTCTTCGGAATCATGTCCTGGATCGCGTATTGCGACAGCTCGACCTTGATGCCGGTCTTGGCCTCGAACTTCTTGACGACGTTGAGCAGCGCATCGTCCTCGGACTTGTAGAAGCCCTTGCTCCACCAGATCGTGATGGTGTCCTGAGCGATGGCTGGTGCTGCAGCGCAAAAAAGCCCGGCGGCTGCGACTGCGATCGAAAGCGCACCCATTCCCCTGGATTTCACGTGTCTCTCCCTGATCCGCCGATCTTGCTTGATCGGTTGCGGCCGGACACTAGCCCAGGGACCCGACGTGATCCAGAAGTAATATATCAGACATAGGTCGTGACGGCGGCGCGTATCGGCACGCGAAGCAAGCCGCGTCGGTCAGTTCTGCTTGGTGGGAGGGTCGCCCGTCGGGGCGTCAGCCTGCGGCGCAGTGTCTGGCTGCGCCGGGCGCAATCCGCCGCCGGTGAATCGTTCCAACACCGAGCGCACCGCATCCCTCGTCTTGCGGTCCTTGACCGCATCGAGCAGAGGGGCGGCGGCCGGAGCGCGGCGGATCAGGCTTTCCGGATCGGGAAAGATCAGTGGATCTTCCCAGGGGCCCTGGACGACGAAAGGCAGTTCGAAGCCGTTGCTGCCGTTGCCGGACGACAGCAGGCTCGCGACGCCCTTGAAATCGTATTCCCGTGTCGGCACCGAGGCCGTACCGGTCATCGTGATGCGCGCGGTCGGGCTCTCGACGCGGATGTCCTCCGCGGTCGCGATGCCCTCGGAGAACTTGACCGCGATCGTCAGCGAATCGTAAGGCGTCGAACCGGAGCGGAAATTGCCGCCGCGCGACAGCGGGCTGCGCTCGAGGCGCTTCAGGAGCTGCTCGACGTTGAAGCCGGAGATCGCACCATCGCGGCCCTGCAGGTTGGCGCTGCCGTCGAGCGACTGGGCGAGCCCGAACGGGCTCGAGCCCGAAGCCGTCAGCGAGACGTTGAGATTGCCGCGTCCCGACAGCGACGACACGCCGAACATCTCGTTCGCGCAGGCCTGCAGATCGACATCGTTGAATTGCAGCTCAGCCTTCACGTCGGCCACGGTGTCGGCACGGGCGATTCCGAACGAGCCGCGCACGATGCCGCCATACATCTGAGCCTCGCCGACCGAGAGGGCGAGCACGCCGTTGCGCAGGTTGGCGCCGAAGGCCGTGCGTCCGATTTTCGAGGAGCCGACCGTGACCTTTGCGGCCGATAGCCGCATGTCGAGGTCAGTGGTGGACAAGGCCTTGAGGTCGAAGAGTTGCCGATTCCAGTCGCGGGCCCCATTGGCCAGCAGCCGGACCGTCGAGATGTAGGGGGTGAAGTCGAGCGCGTCGGCCGCCAGCGTCGCCTGCAGCGTCTGCCGGCCGTTATTGGCGTAGGTCATCACGCCTTCGGCGGTGTTGCCGTCGAGTTCGACGTTGACATTGGTGAGGGCGATCGAGGCGCCGACCACGTTGGCGCGGGCACGCAAGGCGAAGCGCCCGAAGCCGCCGCCGCCGAGCGGCGTCTGCCCCGTCCAGCGCAGCGCATCGCGGAGCGAAGGGCTATCCACCGTCAGCGTGCCTTCCATCAGCGCGCTGGTGCGGTTCGCGACCGTGCCGTCGAAGGCGACCTTCAGCGGCGCGCTGGCGAGCCGCATCTTCAAGCCGGACCGGTCCCCCGACAGCGCAGCCAGGAAGTCGCTGACGCTGATGGAGCCCTCGATGCGCTGGCCGCGCCAATCGAACTGCCCGGTCGCCGCGAACGAGCGCGAGATCGACGGCCAGGCGAGCGACAGGTCGATATCGTCGAGCCGCTCGGACGCGTGGTGGTCGGTGTCCTCGTAGACAAGGATGCCGTCCTGGATGCGGATCTCGGAGAACGACATCTGGCTGTCCGGCCCCGGACGCATCGTGCGCGCGATGGTCTCGATGAAGGGAGTCCAGTTGCTGTTGCCGTCGGCCTCGCGGGTGACGTTGATCTGCGGCCGCAGCATCATGACATCGGCGATTTCGAACCGCTGCAACAGCAGCGGCAACAACTGTAGATTGGCGGTCAGCACGTCGACGCGCAGGGCCGGATCCTCGGTGCCGCTGCCCTTCAGGCCGACATCGTGGAACGAGACATAGCTGCCCGGAAACAAGGAGACGTCGATATGTCCCTTGACGACGAGCTCGAGCCCGGTCACGGCGCGGATCTGGCTCTCCACCGCCTGCCGCAGTGCCTCGCGATTGACCAGCCAGGAGCTCGCCAGCAGGGCCACGAACGCGATGCCCAGCAGCACCGCGATCGGTGTGCCGAGGCGCCTCATTCCTTGGGCCATGGTCACGGACATGTCCTGGGATCGTCGGATCGCTGGTTACGCGGGATGGGCAGGGTGCGCCGAAAACCCCTGCCAACATCAACAACTTGATGCGCTTTCTTGACGCTTTCAAGGCCACGCCGCCGGTGTGGCCGGATTGCGGCGGAGCCCTGATATTCCGGACTCCGGATCGCCACGGAGGCGCAGGCTGGTGCGACAGCTAAAGCAGGATGTGCGCGTTGGGAAGGCATCATTGACGCATTGCGAAGATTTCGCCTAATAATCCGGTCGATATCCGCGCGGTCGCCGCTCTCCATCAGGTCATTCCCGTATGAACAAGGTCTATCCGGACGCCAAATCCGCCCTTGCCGGCCTCCTCAAGGACGGCATGACCATCATGTCGGGTGGGTTTGGTCTTTGTGGCATCGCAGAAACCCTGTCCGACGCCATTCGCGAGTCCGGGGTGAAGGACCTCACCGTCATCTCCAACAATGCCGGGGTGGACGGCATCGGCCTGAGCCGGCTGCTGGAGACGCGGCAGATCAAGAAGATGATCTCGTCCTATGTCGGCGAGAACAAGCTGTTTGCCCAGCAATATCTGGCCGGCGAGCTGGAGCTCGAATTTTGCCCGCAGGGCACCCTGGCCGAGCGCATCCGCGCCGGCGGCGCCGGCATCCCGGCCTTCTTCACCAAGACCGGCGTCGGCACGCTGGTCGCGGAGGGCAAGGAGGTGCGGGAGTTCGACGGCGAGAAATATCTGATGGAGCGCGGTCTGTTTGCCGATCTGGCGATCGTGCACGCCTGGAAGGGCGACACCGCCGGCAACCTCGTCTACCGCAAGACCGCGCGCAACTTCAATCCGATGATGGCCACGGCGGCCAAGGTGACGGTCGCGGAGGTCGAGCATCTGCTGCCGGCCGGCCAGATCGATCCCGACCACATTCATACGCCGGGCATCTTCGTGAAGCGCATCATCCAGGTCGGAACTGCGCTCAAGCGCATCGAGCAGCGCACCGTGCGCAAACGTGAAGCCGCCGCCGCAGCCGGGGAGGAAGTCTGATGGCCTGGACGCGAGAGCAGATGGCGGCGCGCGCCGCCAAGGAGCTGCGGGACGGCTACTACGTCAATCTCGGCATCGGCATTCCGACGCTGGTCTCCAACTTCATTCCGCCGGGCGTCGACGTCGCGCTGCAGAGCGAGAACGGCATGCTCGGCATGGGTCCGTTCCCCTATGAGGGCGAGGAGGATCCCGACCTCATCAATGCCGGCAAGCAGACCGTTACCGAGCTGCCGATCACGAGCTATTTCTCGTCAGCCGAATCCTTCGCCATGGTCCGCGGCGGCCACATCGACCTGTCGATCCTCGGCGCCATGCAGGTCGCCCAGAACGGCGATCTCGCCAACTGGATGATCCCCGGCAAGATGGTGAAGGGCATGGGCGGCGCGATGGATCTCGTCGCCGGCGTCAAGCGCGTGGTCGTGGTCATGGAGCACAGCGCCAAGGACGGCCCGAAGCTGCTCAAGCAGTGCACCTTGCCGCTGACCGGCGAGCGCGTGGTGGACATGGTGGTGACCGATCTGGCGGTGTTCACGATCGACAAGCACGGCAATGACGGCATGGCCCTGATCGAGCTCGCCGACGGCGTGACGCTCGACGAGGTCAAGGCCAAGACCGAAGCCGAGTTCCGGGTCGCGCTGAAGAATGCCTGAGGGCGCGGCTACCAGCGCCGGCACAGCATCTCCGCGACCTTGACGGCGAGCCGGCATGCCGCTCGCCGCGGCGGGCTCGCAGCAGAGGACTGGGCGGTCTCCGCCAGCCCCTGAATGATGAGACACGGCACACTGCGGCTGAGGCAGATCAGCCCCATCGCATAGGCCATGTTATCCGTCGCAAGCGCGCCTGGAAACGCTGCCGAGATCTCGGCATTCGTGCCGTCGCCATCGCACGTCACCGTCATTCCTTCGAAGAACACGCCGATGTCATCCAGCATGCCATCCGCGGCCTCATGCGCGAGGCGGCAAAGCTCGGGATCGGCCGGAATGATCATTCCGCTGTCATCGACCAAGGGCGGCTCGGCAATGCTGAGCGCGTCGCGCAGCTTGATCTGAATCCGGAATGGCGCGACCGCGGTGGCAATGACGAGATCACCGGGGCCGGCGCCGACGAATCGCGGGCCGCGGGCCGCGTGCGGGAGATTCGGGCCCAGTGCTTCGGCCCGTCCCGGCATGATCAGCCACTGCGCCCCATGCTCTTCGATCGCCACTGCGGCCGCGCTCGCCACCTCGGCCATCGATCGCCCGAGGCACACGACCGCATGGAAGCAGGAATGCCTGATGATGGCGCGCGCCGCGTTGCGCTGTTCAATCAGTGTGCCCGGGCCCATGGCCTGGACCAGGGCTTCGATATCCTCCGGCGTTTCGACCAGGAAACCGATCGTGTTGGCTTTGGCATGGAGAAATCGCAGCGCGTCGAGCATCGCGTTGATGCTGGCCTTCTCCCGACCATCGAGCTGCTGCCACAGCGCTTCGAGCACGTCCAGAGAGGCCTCGATGCCGGCGCCGATCACGCCCTGGCCGAGCGGGCGGCCGGGTGTCTCGCAACGGTAGAGCTCCTCCAATGCCTGCAGGACGGTTCTGCGGTCCTTGACGGCGTAGGCTCCTTGCAGGATGCGCGCGAGAACCTGGGCGCGCTGGCCAAGTTCGAGTGGAACGGCGAGCCAGGCAAAATCAGCCAGCTCGGCGGCCTGCTCGCTGGCGGCACGCTGAAATTCGCCGACGACCTGACCGTAGTGCCAGCTCAGTTGCCACGGGGTCACCTGCCTCCCGCGATACCTGCCGCGCTCGATGCGTTCGAGCGATTGCGCCTGCAACTCGTTGCGCAGGTCGGGATCTATTCCCGATGCGCGGGAATCCAGCAGACGATAGGCGCGTGTTGCGATCGCCGGTCCGAACCATTCGTGCTCGGGGTCCCCGACCGAGAGACCGCTCGGGATGCGGATGTGGACGGTCCTGCGAAACTGGTCGAGCTCGCGTCTTGCCACCTGGCCCGCCGTCACCGAAACCTGCTGCACCTCGCACAAACCGTCGACCACACTGGCCCAGTCCCAGAAGTCGTCGCCATAGAACGGAATGCGATATTGGCGGCTCGCGACGATCCGTGCGCAAACCTGTTCGATGGCGGGAGCCACACGATCGAGAATATCCTTGCGCGCCAGCGCGCCGTCCGTGAGACATTGGTGCACGAGACGCGCCGCGCCCGCATTCACCACGTGCCAGTCCTTGGCGGCGAATTTGGGCGACGTCCGCAGATATTCGAGCGCGTCGATGAGGCAGCGTCCAGCCAGTGCGCGGGGCGAATCGTCGTCGAACCAGCTGGTGTTACCAATTCCGTACCCGTGCAGGTCGGACGTGAAGAAGACCGGCGGATGTCGAGAATTCACACTCGCCTCCTGGTCCGCTTATCGCGTCTCTCAACGAAAATTGTCTAACGTTTGTAGCTTGCATCTCGCAATCGAAAGTTGATTTTGCGTGACTGTCATTTGTGCCAGTGTCAGGGCACCGCCGATCCGGCACCGGCGTCGGTTGCTGTCGAGCGTGCTTAACGCTGAGCACGCCGGGTCAGGCGCGAATGGCGCCGAGGAGCCGGCTGAGACGCCGCGTCATGCTGCGGCTCCATGAGGGCTGTTCGCGGACCAGCCGGAAGCCGAGATTGGCAGGTGGCGTGCCGGAGGCGCAGCCGCCGGCGCGCGCGTCGCGGATGAAGTCGGTCACGTAGGCTCGATGCGCGCCTTCGGCCAGCCGCACGCCGCAATTGCTGACGGTCTTGGTGACGCGACCTGCGCTATCCTGCATCTTGCGTGTGAAGCAGGTCGAGGTCCACTCCCAGACATTGCCCGCGAGGTCGGCAATGCCGTGCTCGTTGATGCCGAAGCTGCCGAAGCCGCGCGTCTCGGAGTCCTCTTGCAGCGCGGCTTCCCGTTCGTAGCGGGCAATCCAGCGTCGCGAGGGATCGGCGTCGTCGATCGAGACGCCATCGTCCTTGAAGCGGCTGCCCGCCGCATAGGCCCACTCGGTATCGGTCGGCAGACGATAGCTATGGCCGGTCCGGTGTGAGAGCCATTCGGCGTAGGCCACCGCGTCATGCCAACTCACCTGCACGGCCGGGCGATCGCTGGCGATGGGAACGTTGCGATCGAGCGCGCGGCACGCATGCGCTTCGACGCAGGCGTGGTAGTCCGCGGCACTGACCTGGTTCGTCATGATCGTCAGCGGATGATCAATGCGGACCGTCGTGATGGGCGCTTCGGCCTGCCGCCCGCCGCGGAGATGGTCACCGGAGTCGCGGTAGCTGATCGTACCAGGTGCGATCTCGGTGAGGGCGGGGCCGTCGAGGTCCGCAGCGCGGTTTGGCAGATCGGCAAGGATCGGTGCCATTGCGGTCGGGCCAGCCAATCCGACGACGCAGGCGATGGTGAGCTTGAGCTTGAAAGCGAGCAGCATGGCAGCACACTCAGGAGAGTGGGGGCCGGATACGCCGGCCCCCAGGGCCGATCAGTTCGTCGTGCCGGTCGGAATCTCCGCCGGGGCTTTGACCTGCATCATCAGGTCGTCATTCCACTTGCCTTCGACCTTGAAATGGGCCGTCGCGCCGAGATTGGCCGCCTCGATCAGGTTGTGGGTGACGTAGGCGTAGATGCCGGGCTGCAGGAATTTGTAGAGCGCGGCGCCCGCCGAGCCGCCGCGGATGAACCAGGTCTCGAGCCCGGTCTCCGGCGCGTTGGAAAATTTGCCGGTCTCCCAGACATAGTCGCCGTGACCGCCGATCAGATGCGGACGACTGTCGCGGTTCGCCTGCGAGTGCACGATCAGAACGTTCTCGCCGACATTGGCCGTGAGCGCATTCTTTCCGGTGAGCGCGCCGGCCTTGCCGTTGAACACCACATGGGTCGGCGTGAGCTTGCGCATGACCTCCTCGGTGTCGCTATAGGCTTCGCCGGGCGAGTCGTAGGACTTGAAGTTTCCCTTCTCGTCGCGCGGGACGTAGAGGTCCTGCTCGCCGATGTAGTAGATGCGATCGTAGCGCAGCGCGTGTCCGCGGCCGTCATTGAGACCGTCGCGCGGCAGCACCATCACGGCGCCGTTCATGCCGGAGACGACATGCCAGGGGATCATCGGTCCGCCGGGGGCGCAGTGATAGACGAACACGCCGGTCCGCGTCGCCTTCCAGCGTAGCACGACCTGCTCGCCCGGATTGACCAGGGTCAGCGCGCCGCCGCCCAGCGCTCCGGTCGCGGAGTGGAAGTCGATGTTATGCGGCATGCTGTTGGTCGCGGGATTGACCAGGGTCACCTCGACATAGTCGCCCTCATGGACCACCATCAGCGGGCCTGGCATCGAGCCGTTGAACGTCATGGCCTGGAAGGTGGTGCCCTTCTCGTCGATCACCATCTTCTTTTCCTGGACCACGAGCTTGAACTCCATGATCTTGGGCCCCTGCTTCGTCGCCTGCTCGTGCGCATGCACGAACGGCGGAGCCACCAGATCGACCTTCTGGCGCGGCAGCTTGAGGTCCTCGGCCATCGCGGGAGCCGCAAGCATCATCGCGGCGATGGCTGCACTGAACATGGCGGTGCGGCGGGTCAACATGGATCGCTCCTTCATTGGATCTGTTGTAGTGCCGCAATCACCATGCTCCCGTTGGAACTCGGCTTGTTTGTGCTGCAACAAGCAACTTCGCAATTGCGGAATCAGGCGGCGGATTTTGAGCGAATTTGGCGCGGCTGCGCCCGCGCAGCGCGCGAATGAGTTGCATCGGCGCGCAGTTTCTTGGGAGGCCGGACAGGGTGCGGAGCAAAGCGGGTCGGACTGTCCCGCGCGACGACGCGATAAGATGGGATCTGTCCGTTTGCCCATACGGCACGAGAATCGCGGGCGCTATGATGCGCGCTTCCGAGCACAGCTCTGGACCGATCGACGATGGGCTCCCGAACTCGTCAGCTCAGCCAGCGCACCGCCAGCAACACGATGAAGGCCACTGCCGCCGCGATGCAGAACACCGTGGTCATGAACATGGCGATGTTGCCGAGCAGGCCTGCGGGCCCCGACTCGTCGCGGAACGATTCGAAGCCGTCGGACTGGGGGATATGGCCGCGGATGCCAGCGAGGACAGCAAATGAACGGATCAGCAGTTGCACAGCTTCCATTGCGGTTTCCTCGAATCGTCGGTGAATCAATGATGACGCGAAATGAGCCGGCCACTTTGAGGAAGCGCAAAGTCCGCGGTGATCACCGGCGTTCTACTGCTTCAACAGGGCATCTGCCGGCCGCGCCTTGAGAAAGCTCAAGGTCGTCCCCCTTGCCTTGTGTCAAGAACCTCCGAACCCCAGGTCGACACGCTCAGGTGACAGGCAGGACATGAGACCAGATCTTGCAGCATGCTACGGACAGGAGCGCCTCCCGCGCTACACCAGCTATCCCACGGCGCCTCATTTCTCCACCGCGGTCGGCCCGTCCACCTACGCAGAATGGCTGCGCGCGATACCAGCAAGCGCGACGGCATCGTTGTACCTGCACGTGCCCTTCTGTCGCTCGATGTGCTGGTATTGCGGCTGCAACACCATGGTCGCCAAACGCGACGAGCCGATTGCGGTCTACGAATCGGCACTACGTTGCGAGGTCGACATGGTGGCGCGCCAGATCGGCCGGCGGCTGCAGGTCGGGCACATTCATTTCGGCGGCGGCACGCCGACCATCATGGCGCCGGAGTCCTTCGTCGATCTCGTCGGATCGCTGCGCCATTCCTTTTTCGTGTTGCCATCGGCGGAGATCGCCATCGAGATTGATCCGCGCACGCTGACGGCGGAGATGATCGCGGCGCTGGGGGTGAGCGGGGTCAATCGCGCCAGCCTGGGCGTGCAGAGTTTCGATCCGCGGGTGCAGCAGGCCATCAACCGCGTGCAGAGCTTCGAGCAGACTGCGGCGGCCACGAACGGGTTGCGTCAGGCCGGCGTTGCCGGCATCAACTTCGACCTGATCTACGGACTGCCGCATCAGAGCGTCGAGTCCTGTCTCGACACCGTCCGGCGCGCCATCGACCTGCGCCCCGACCGGCTCTCCGTGTTCGGCTACGCTCATGTGCCATCGTTCAAGACGCACCAGCGCAAGATTCAGGACTCGGCGTTGCCGGACAGTCTGGAACGCTACGATCAGGCGTGCGCGATCGCTGACGCGCTGAAGGACGCAGGCTACGTCCAGATCGGGCTCGATCATTTCGCCTTGCCCACGGACCCGATGACCATCGCGTTCCGCGAAGGCCGGCTGCATCGTAATTTCCAGGGCTACACGACCGATACCAATGATCTGCTGCTCGGCTTCGGCGCCTCGGCGATCGGACAGCTGCCGCAAGGCTATGTCCAGAACGCGCCGCAGGTCCGGGCCTATGAGCAGAAGATCGCGTCCGGCAGCCTCGCGACCGTGAAAGGCTATGGACTGACCGATGACGACCGCCTGCGGGCGGACATCATCGAGCGCATCATGTGCGACTACGGCGTGGATCTCGACGTCATCTGCACCCGCCATGGCACGGACGCCGACGACATGCTGAGATCGGCGCCGCGGCTGCAATCGCTGATCTCCGACGGTGTGGTGGAGCTCAACGGCGGTACGCTCGCGGTGACCGAGCATTCCCGGTTCCTGGTGCGCAGCGTCGCTGCGGCGTTCGATGCGCATCTCGACGCGTCGAAGCAGCTGCACAGCCGGGCGGTCTGACTGTCGAGGTGCCGCGGTGCTTGTGCCGCGACAAAGACCGCAAAGGGCATGCCCGCTACCGTTCGCGCTGGAATGGAGGCGCGCATGCCAATCTCCTTCGATGAACTGGTCGACGATGTCATGCGGCGAAGGCCGGAGACGATCGGCGTCTTTCTTGCTTTCCAGATGCGTTGCGTCGGTTGCCCGATCGCCTGTTTTCACAACGTCGCGGATGCCTGCCACGAGCATGGCGTCGATCCCGACGCGTTCCTCGCGGCCCTGTGTGCCTGCACGTGATCAGGTGCGGGATGCGGCCGCGTCGCCGGCGCCCTGCTGCGCCAGCAGCACTATCTTGTGCGGCTCGCGCAGGACGATCTTCTGACGGCCGCTTTCGACCAGGCCGAGCTGCTCCCAGCCGGAGAGGATGCGGCTCACCGTGTGCAGCGTCGTCCCGGTCATCTGCGCAATGTCCTGCCGGCTGATCGGGAAATCGATCTGCACGCCATGATCGAGCTTGCGGCCGGCCTGGTTGGCGAGCCGAAGCAGCGCATGCGCGATGCGCTGCTCCACCTGCTGCGTCGACATTTCGATCACGCGCGCATGGCTTTCCTGCAGCCGCTGGCCGACCGTCTGCAGCGTGTTCGCCGCCAGCGATGGGAACTTCGCGACCAGCCGCGGCCATGAGGCGGACGGCCAGGCCAGCACGATGCTGTCATCGACGGCGGTCGCTGTCGCCGGATAATGTTGGAGTCCGATGGCGGGGGCGACGCCGAACGTGTCCCCTGGCACGACATAGCGCACCACGATCTGGTCGCCGGTGGGCGTCGTCTTGCTGGCGCGGACATGACCGTGGAGCAGCAGGAAGAACGAGGTCGCATCGGCGCCCTGCTCGAACACCGCGCCGTTGCGGGGGACGCGAAGGGAGCGGGCCTCCCGCAGCACGTCCGTGAGATCCTCAGCGGACAGCCCTGCAAACAGCGGCAGATGCGCGACCAGCGAACGGTCGATGGAAGCCATGATGTTCTCCGGGGCCGGATTCGGCTCAATTTTGCGGCGCTCAATAGCACGTTTTTGCGATCCGTCGGAAGTTTGTGCTGGCGCAAGCCATAGTGGGCGACGCGCAACTACATGTTAAGCACAGCGCCGAGATCGGTGCGGTTCCCGTCCTTCATCGAGCGAGCATGCACATGGCCATTCCACGCAACTATCAGGGCTGGACCGTCCTCGCCAACGGGTTCAGGCCGTTCTTCCTGCTCGGCGCGCTCCAGGCTGCGCTGGCGATCCTGATCTGGCTCCCGGCCTTTTACGGTGAGCTGAAGCTGAGCTCGGGCTTTGCCCCCCGAGACTGGCACGTGCACGAGATGCTCTACGGCTACCTGCCGGCCATCGTCACCGGCTTCCTGTTCACGGCGATTCCGAACTGGACCGGACGGCTGCCGATCCGGGGCCTGCCGCTGCTCACCCTGGTGCTCGTATGGACGGCCGGACGACTGGCCGTCACGGTGTCGGCGCTGGGTCCCTGGTGGGCCGCGCTGCTGATCGATGCGAGCTTCCTCGTGCTCGTCGTCCTGGCCGCGGCGCGCGAGATCGTCGCCGGGCGCAATTGGCGCAATCTGCCGGTGGTCGCGATCGTCACGGTGCTGTGCGCCGGCAACATCGCCTTCCACGTCGAGGCCCATCTGCGTGGCTCGGCCGATTACGCGATCCGCGTCGGCGTTGCCGTGATCGTGCTGCTGCTCGCGCTGATCGGCGGCCGCATCACGCCGAGCTTCACGCGCAACTGGCTGGTCAAGCACAATCCCGGCCGGCTGCCGGCGCCGTTCGGCCGCTTCGACATCGCGGTCGTGCTGCTCAGCGCGCTGAGCCTGCTCGGCTGGATCCTGGTTCCTGAGAGCGCGCCGACCGCGCTCGCGCTGGCTGCGGCCGGCATGTTGCATGTGGTGAGGCTCGCGCGCTGGGCCGGCGATCGCACCTTGCGCGAACGGCTGCTGGTCATCCTGCATGTCGGTTACATGTTCGTCCCGCTCGGCTTCCTGCTCACGGCGGCCGCCAGCCTCGGATGGATTCTGCCAAGCGCCGGGCTGCATGCCTGGATGGTCGGAGCCGCCGGCATCACGACGCTTTCCGTGATGACGCGGGCCACGCTCGGCCACACCGGCCAGGCGCTGACGGCCGCGCCCGCGACCCAGGCGATCTATCTGGCGATCATCATCGCAGCGGTGACGCGGATCTGCGCCGCAGTGGCGCCGGCGCACGGCGAGGTGCTGCTGCACGTCGCGGCGTTGGCCTGGATCGTCGCATTCGCCGGCTTCGTCCTGGTGTTCGGTCCGCTTCTGCTCGGTCTCAAGCGTCGGTCACTGGCCGTGCGGCGGGCGGGATCGGCTCAACCAGTGCTCTGATTGCGCGCCACGGCGCGGGGAAACACCACCTCGATCAACGTGCCGGATTTCGGCGCCGCCTTGATATGAAACTGCGCCCGGTTGGCTTCGACCAGCGCCTTGGTGAGCGACAGGCTGAGACCGGCGCCATCGGGGCCTTGCTCGGAAGCCGAGGGCGCACGGAACGGTTCGAGCGCGGCGGCCACCTCCTGATCGTTCAGGCCATGACCGGTGTCGCGCACGCGCAGCGCGACCTCGCCGAAATCGGTCAGCGCGGTCGAGACGATGACCTGGCCGCCGGGATTTGCCAGCGAGATCGAGGCCGAGATCAGGTTCATCGCGATCTGGCGCAGCGCCCTTGTGTCGGCGATGACCGGCGGCAGCAGTTGCGACAGCGAGGTGCGGATGATGATGCGGGCGCGGTTAGCCTGCGGCTGCATCACTGCGACACAGCTCTCCACCAGCTCGTTGAGGTTCTGGCTGGTGAAGGTGAGCTCGAGCTTGCCGGTCTCGATGCGCGACAGCTCCAAGAGATCGTCGATCAGGGAGACGACGCGCTCGCCCGAGGCGCGGATGTCCTTCATGTATTCGGCGTAGCGCGTGTTGCCGATCGTGCCGAAACGTTCGCCGATCATGACCTCGGCAAAGCCGATGATCGCGTTCAGCGGCGCGCGCACCTCGTGGCTGATCCGGGCCAGCATGTCGGCCTTGGCGTTGGCGGCCCGATCGGCCACGCGACGAGCCTGCAGCAACTCGCTATCGCCGCGATGGAGTTGCGACAGGTCGCGGAACACGGCAAAGAAATTCGGACCGTTGGGCCGGGTCCGGCCAATTGCCATCGACAACGGAATGACGCCGCCCTGAGCGACCTTCCCGAGCACCTCGCGGCCCTGATCGAGCCCGCTCGACGCGCCGTCCTGCTGCACGCTGTCGAGGTCATCGAGCACGAGGCGGGCGCTTTCCGGCGCGAACAGCTCGATCAGGTTACGGCGCACCAGCGCCGCGCCATCGTAGCCGAACAGCGCCTCGGCGCTGCGGTTGCAGGCGTGGATGTTGCCGCCGGCGTCGAACATCAGGATGCCCTCGGCTGTGACGTCGAGGATCGCCGCAAGATCTTCGGCTTCGGCGTGGCCGGCGGCCGGAGGCGGGGCCACGACCAGGGGGGCCGGTGCAGCCGAGGCCGGCGCCGACATCGGTGCGGCGTCGGCCGCCGTCGGAACCGCGGCTGCGGTGCCGGGCGCCGGAGCGAAGATCAGGGCATGGGCGGTATCGCCGTCCCAGGTGATCGTGAACAGGCGGGCTTCCGCCTTCACCTCCTCGCTGGAGGAGCCGTCGGCGGCCGAGATCGTGACGGGGGTGCCGGCCTCCGACTTGTTCGACGCGGACGACACGCCCGGCTCGACATAGAGCGCATCGAGCCCGCCTGCCTGCTCCAGGGCCGCAAGATCGGCGTAGCCCATCTGCCTGAAGAAGGCCGGATTGCCATAGAGCAGCCGATCGAGCCGGTAGATCAGCATGCCCGTCGGCAGCAGGTCGAGCAGGATGCGGTCACGCTGACTGTCGCCCTGGGCCGGCGGCTCCTCGGGGCTGAGCCATTCGGTCTGCAGCTCCGCGCCATGATCGGTCGCCGTTTCCGTCGCCGACGGAGCCTGCTGCTGCGGCGGGACCGACGGATCGCTCACGCGCGATCCCGGCTCGAGCGCCGCACTCGCGACGCCCGCGGCTGAGTTGCGGATCTCGCCTTCGAGCCGAGCCGACAGCTGACGCGCGAGTTCATGGAACGCACTGTTCTCCACCGGCGTGAGCACCGGATGCTTGGACTCGCCCGGAGCGCGGAACGGGACCACGTTCCCGGTCGTTTCGAGCCCGATGCCGTCGATGTGGTGTACGTCCGGCGCAATGGAAGCCTCACGCGATGACGCAGTGACGTTGTCCTGCTGCGGCTGCACATCTGCGGCCTGCACATGGTCGGATTGGGCAGGTTCGGTTTCGTCGGCGTCCGGAGCATCAGTCGCGGCTGCATCGGTCGATGCGGGGCGACGCAGTGCGGCCAGCCGGTCCAGGGCGTCGAGGTCGCGACAGACGCCGAAGCCGCGATAGCCGGCATGGGTTCTGTCCTCCGTCAGGACAGGCAGTCCCGACAATTCGACCGCAAGCCGCTCGCCCTCCGCGGGCCAGCTGACGACGATCCCGCTCCAGGTCTCTTTCGTTTCGATCGCGGCACTGATTCGCCCTTCGGGATCGAGGCCTAGCGATGCAGCGAGCTCATGCCAGGGATGGCCGAGCTTGGCGGCGCTGTGCCGCCCGATCAGGCGGGTGAATTCATCGGAGCCGATCGAGAACCGTCCCTCGGCATCCATCTGCCAGGAAAATCGGAGCGGATGGCGGCGGCCGACTGAAGGGTCCGCCGCGCCGGAATCGGCAGGATGCGCGTGATCTTCCGTTTGCGGCGCCGACGCCTTGAACAGGTCGGCCTCGGCCGGATCGTCGATCAGCAGGAACTCGGCCGGCGCTTCGTTCGACAGCGCGGGGGATTCGTCGTCGGTTTGGCGTTCAGTCATTGCATCCATCGGAAGAGGAGGCGAAGTCACGACCGCGGGCCCAGCGGCAACATCCACGGGGGCTGGTGATGCCGGGGCGGCATCCGCGGTTGGCTCAGGTATTGGCGCCGTGCCCGGCGCCTCGATCTCCTCGGCAGGGGCCGGCATCGGGACGGCCACCAGCCCGACCTGGTTGCCGCTGCCGATGCGGTAGAGCGCTGCGCGCTCCGTGCCGAACGTCACCTCGGCCATGCCATCGGCCAGCGCCGCCCTGCGTATCCCGACGAAATCCGGCTCGCTCAGGTCGCGCATGCCAAACAGGCGCCGTCCGGCTGAACTGCTGCCGGCGAACTGACCGTCCTGGGTGAATGCGATCAGCGCATGCTCACTCGTCTCCACGAGCCGCTTCAGGCGATCCGCCAGGGGGAAGCTACGTCCACCCCCGTCGGTGCCGGTGATCAGCACCGCGCGCGTGCCATCCGGCAGATCGATCCGGGCGCAGCCGCAGGTCGCGAGCGTGCCGAGCGGCGCGCCGAAGCCACGGAGGCGTTCGAGCCGCAAGGCGCCGGTCTCGGGCAGCCGCCGTCCCAATTGAGCGACCTGGCGACGATGCGCGTCGGCAGGGCCGAGCGTCTTAGCAATCAGCGCCGCTGCGCTCGCCGCGCCGAGGGCGCGCGCACCGGCCGCATTGGCCCACAGCACACGGCTGCCATCGGCCGACCATAGCCAGGCCGGCAGACTGCCGGCGGCGTGGACGGCCAGCCGGGGGTCGCTGAGGGCCTGCAATTCGAGATCGGCGTAGGTCATGGGCGACGACGGCAAACGGCTCTTGTGATGTTGATCGGCCGACGGATCGGCGGTCGGAACTGGTCGCGTTAAGAATTCGTTACTATCGCGCGTTTTGAGGGCCGAGGTCCACGGCGGGGCCGCGCTCCTGTCCTGCTAAAGCTTGGATAACCTTAATGTGTTCCTCGTGAGCCGCAGCGCGCGGAATCGCGGCGAACCCTCCTGTTGGGGACCACGATGATACCTGGGCAGGTCGAGAGCTGCGCGGGCAACGGGACGGTCACCGCGAGGACGAGGCGCTAAGGGCGCCAGCCAATCGTGACGTCAGAAGGAGGGAACCATGACCGACGACGGGCGACGATTCGAGATTCCGAAAGACATGCGGGCGATGGCGGAGGCAGGCTTCAACCAGGCACGTCAGACGTTCGAGAAGTTCTTGGCTGGAGCGGAGGCGACGGCCGGCTCGCTCGAACACCGCAGCACGACGGTGCGGGCCGGGGCCAAGGACATCGGCGCCAAGGTCTTGTCCTACGCTGAAAAGAACGTCCAGTCGTCGCTCGACTACGCCCAATCGCTGGTGCACGCCAAGGACCTGCCCGAGGTGCTGCGGCTGCACGGCGAATTTGTTCAGGGCCAGATGCGGTCGCTCGCCGAGCAGGCAAGCGAAATGGGGCAGGCCATCGGCAAGGTTGCGATCGACGCCACAAAGCCTAAGGCCTGACGGAACGTTCTCCGCTCCCGAAAAATCTGGAAGCGGGTGCGGCAAACAGTTCCTGATGGTGGAATTTCCGTTGCGTTGCACAAAAGCGCCACGATATAGCTCTACGCGAGGTTGTTACCTCCCAGGGGCGGTTCCTCTGCGTGATCCGAAGTGACGTCCCGATTGCCGGGACGGTCCAGTCTCAATGTTTCGAAGGATGCATGCCATGACCAATGCCACCGATCCTTTCTCCGCGTCCATCATCCCGTTCGAGGTTCCCGAGCAGATGCGCGCGTTCGCCGAAAAAGGCGTGTCCCAGGCCCGCGAGAACTACGCCAAGTTCAAGGACGCAGCGGAAACCCACAATTCGGCCATCGAGGCCTTCTTCGCCAACGCCAGCAAGGGCGCCGGCGCCTACTCGTCCAAGGTCATGGAATTCACGAAGGCCAATACCACGGCTTCGCTCGACTTCGCCCAGGAGCTGTTCGGCGTGAAGTCGCCGTCGGAGGCGATGGAGCTTTGGACGGGCTTCGCGCGCAAGCAGTTCGAGACCTTCACGGCCCAGGCCAAGGAGCTCGGCGAGCTCGGCCAGAAGGTTGCGGCCGAGACGGTTGAGCCGATCAAGGAAAGCGCCACCAAGCTGTTCAAGACGGCGGCCTGAGGGCCAGCCTCAAGTCTCGCCGGGTGCGCGGTACGGCCGTGTGCCGACATGGACGGCGGGAGATCCATGACCCGGGCGCGTTCGCGGCCGGGTTTGCTTTCTGGGGCTCGCCGTTTGCACGGGGGCTCGTTCGGGCCGAAGCGGCGTCAAAAAACGCCGTCACGGCAGGGGACTTTATCCGTTCTCGGCCTTGCCAAATTCGCCCGTTGCACCTAGTTTCCGGCCCGTTCGGACGCCCCTCGTGGGCCGTCCCATGCGGATGCAGTTGTAGCTCAGTTGGTTAGAGCGCCTGTCTGTGGAACAGGAGGTCGGTGGTTCGAGCCCACCCAACTGTACCATGGCCACGCCCATCGCTGTGCCGTTCGCAAGCTCACCTCCATCCGTGCTCCGCGCCCCATTGATCCTGCGCCGTGATTTGTAGCCCCGTCGCGACCTCTCGCGCAGGGCCGGGGCGTGGGCGCAGAGCTTTGGTCGCGGAAGCCCGAGCCCGGTCTCCGTATTTCGACGGATATATCGCCGGATCGTGCGCTCGCTTGCGGTTTTGCTGCGCCGGATCGGTAGCACGGCGTGGCGCCGTTGCTTGCGAATCCGGTCTCCTTCAATCACAGTTGGCGGCAACGAGGGGGAGGGGGCGATGAGAGGGATTGATCTCGATCCATGCATCTCTGCCGTACTGATCGCTATAGCCGCGCTGTTAGTCCCCGTAACCGCACGGGCCTATACCGCCGAGCAGGAGCAGGCGTGCACAGGCGATGCGTTCCGGCTTTGTAGTTCCGACATTCCCGATGTCGATCGTGTCACCGCCTGCATGGTCCGCCGCAAGGCCGAGCTGTCGCCGCCATGCCGCGCCCAATTCGGGCCGCCAGAGCGCCAGACAGCGTCATCGGGCCGCGCGGAGCGGCCGATGAGCATTCGTCTTGTCACCAGGAAGCCGATCACTGCGCGCGCCGGCAAATCGAAGAAGTCGACGCGACCGGACGCGACGTGAGCGATGCCGATGGCCGCATTTGGCGGCACCGGGAATGGCGGCGGTTCTCGACGCGCAGCCTCAACATGTAAATGCGATGGGGCATGACCGGATGTTGTCGAACATCGCGGCCTGATCTGCTGTTTTGCCTGCTTTGGTGTGACTCAAAAACCAATGCGTTTCGGCAATCAGGAGTTACGTCTTATCGATCGCTAAATTTATCTTCCGCGAATCAGTCCGCTGATTCATTTTCGCTGCCGGGGTCAATCTGGAGGCCAAGGTATGAACGTTATTGTTTTCGCATCGCGTAAGGGCGGTTCAGGCAAGAGCACCCTGGCCGCCCATCTCGCTGCGCAGATCAAGTCGAGCAAGTCTTGTCTGCTCATCGATGCCGACCCGCAGGGGTCGCTGACGCTTTGGCACAAGCTGCGCGGCACCAACGAGCCGCCGATCAAGACGGCCGTGAACTCGGTGAGCGCGATCGTGTCCGCCGCCCGCCGCGACGGCGTCGAATGGGTGCTGATCGATACGCCGCCGACCATCTCGGCCGTCGTCGAGGATGCGATCAAGAACGCGACCATGGTGATCATCCCGGCCCGCCCCGGCGTGTTCGACGTCAACGCGGTACAGGAGACGATCCAGACCTGCCGCGCCGCGCGCAAGCCCTACGCGGTCGTTCTCAATGGCGCGCCGGCGCGCCGCGACGATGCCGAAAGCCCGATCGTCACCATCGCCCGCGAGGCGCTGGCGAAGTTCAAGGCCCCGGTGTGGGGCGGCCAGATCACCAACCGCGCCGATCTGCTGATGGCGCTGGGCCAGGGTGAAGGCGTGCGGGAATATTATGCGGAGGGCCGGGCTGCGGCCGAGATCGCACGCCTCTGGGCTGCGATCGAGCGTTCGGTGCGGGCGATTCGCGGGACTGTGTCGGCCAACGGCGCCATGCACAAGCAGGCGGCCTGATCGCGGCATCAGATGAGGCATCGACGCGCGGTCTTCCGCGCGTTTTTTGCGTCGGGTCACACGATCTGGCGTGAGTGCCGACCTCGCGCCGCGCGAGAGGGCGCGGCGAGGTCAGGCAACCATCAGGAAATAGAAGGCGATTGCCGGCGTCAGGGTCAGGATGACGGACCAGATCCCGACCGCCCAGAGAATGTCTTCGACGCTGAACCCCTGGTGCTCAGGGTATGGATGATCCTGCAAAGCCACGACGCCCTCGCGCTCTTTGATGTTTTCAACATCCATAGCGGAACATCTTTAAACACGAGGTTGCGGACTGCGCCGCTTTTGATCGCGTTTGTTAGCTCGGATTAACCACGGAGATTCTGCTCCGGCTCCGCAGCGGTGGCGCGGCTCTGCCTGGCCGTCCCGATCGGGACGGCAAGGCAGAGCCGGCGAATAGGTTGGGGCGTGCTCAGGCAACGCGGTTCTGCGTGGTCGTCGGCTGGCGCCGCTCGATCTGCTGATCCAGCCGTGCGGCGAGGTCGTCGCCAACCTCCACCATCGGCAGCCGCACTTCGGGGCTCGCAATGACGCCGGTCCGCGCCAGCCAGTACTTGGCCGGGGCCGGGCTCGGCTCGGTGAACAGCAGCCGCGTGAGATGCTCGACCTGCGCCCAGCACGCTGCTGCCGCGTCGTGACGGCCGGCCTTTACGTGCTGCAGGATTGCGGCAAACGTCTCGGTCTCCAGATGCGCCGAGAGCAGGATGGCGCCGTCGGCACCGGCCTGCAGCGCATCGAAGCTCTGGGCGTCTTCGCCCGTCAGGATATGAAAGCCAGCGCGCCGGCGCGTGATCAGGTCGCGCGTCTGCGTGCGGTTGGCGCAGCAATCCTTGAGCCCAGCGATGGCGGGATGCTCGGCGAGCTGCAGCAACGTCTCGTTGTCGAGGCCGACCGCCGACCGATAGGGAATGTTGTAGAGCACGATCGGATGGGCGGTGCGGTCAGCCAACGCGGTGAAATGCGCCAGCAGGCCGCGCTGCGACGGACGCACGTAAGGCGGACTCGAGATCAGATAGAAGTCGATCGGCCATGACGCGGTTCGGTCGAGCGCTTCGATCACCTCGGCCGTCGCCACGCCGCCGACACCAAGACAGATCGGCAGCGACCGGCCGGTGGTGTCGAGCTCGTCCCGGACCACGCTGATCAGACGGGCGCGCTCGTCCCATGACAGCGCCAGTCCTTCGCCTGACGTGGCACCGAGCACCAGTCCATCGATCCGCTTGGCGGCGTAGTGCCGAACCAGACTGCGTAAGGATGGTTCGTCGAGCGCGCCATCGCGGAACGGCGTGATCAGGGGCAGCCAGAGGCCCTGCAATCGGGTCGTAACGTCGGTCATGGTCCATCTCCTTGGGTTGGCAGGAGCCGGAGACGGGACACGCAAAAAAAGCCCCGTCCTCGCGGCGGGGCTGGTGATGCGGCGGTGAATTCGAGAGGTTCTAGCGCGCGCGTCCACATGTCCCCGGGAGGGGAGCTTTTTTCGACGACAACTTGGCGTGCGAAGACGTGGACATAAGATCTAGATGCGCGGTGCGGGCGATGCTGTCAACGCCGCATCGGGCACGACACGGAAACATTCGGCAAAAAAATAGCCGGGCCCAAATGAGCCCGGCTGGAGGTATTGGCCAAAGCGGCCGACACAATCACCTTCCAAGAGGGATTTCTGAACGCTCGCGCCACTGGAGGAGGGGGACAATGCGCAACGCCAACGCTCAGCACATCCTCAGTATGGGCTCTCGCATGGCGTCGCAGCAACCATGCAAGCCGCATGTCAGACATGCACAATCTTACGCCGGCCAGCGCTGCGCTTTGCTCACGACGAAGTCACGGAACACTTGAACGCGAGCGACCGTTTTCAATTCCTCGGGATAGACGAAGTAGGTGTCGAGCTGGATCGAATCCGACTCTCCGAACAATTGCACGAGACGGCTGTTTTCCTCGACGAGGTAGTCCGGCAGCGCGGCGATGCCGAGTCCTTGCTGGCAGGCGCGGACCAGGCCGAGAATGTTGTTGACCCTGAAATAGGCCTCGCGCGGACCGGAGCCGTTGCGGCCGGCATCGACCAGCCAGCTGCGGTTCTGGAGATGCGGCGCGACTTGGCCGTCGGCCAGCATGATGATGCGATGATCATCGAGCTCGTCGAGCGTGCGCGGCGTGCCGAAGCGCTTGACATATTCCGGTGAACAATAGGCGTGGAAGCTGATCGCGAACAGCTTGCGCTGGATCAGATCGGGCTGAGTCGGCTTGCGGGTGCGGATCGCCACGTCCGCCTCGCGCATCGACAGATCAAGCTCCTCGTCGGTGACGATCAGCGAGATCCGGATCTCCGGATAGAGCGCGGTGAATTCTCCGAGTCGCGGGATCAACCAGTTGATGCCGACGCCCGGCGTGGTCGTGATCTTCAGGTCGCCGCTCGGGCGCTCGCGGCTGTCGGTCAGCTTGGCGCGCGCCGCCTGCAGCTGCATGAAGACGTCATGCGCGGTTCGGAACAGGAGGTCGCCTTGCTCCGTCAGGATCAGCCCGCGGGCATGGCGGTGGAACAGCGAGACTGCGAGCTCCTGCTCGAGCGCGCTGACCTGGCGCGACACCGCCGATTGCGACAGCCCGAGCTGCTCCCCGGCATGCGTGAAGCTGCCTGCTTCCGCCGCTGCGTGAAACACCTTCAGCTTGTCCCAATCCATATCCGTAAATCCATCCCGTGATCGTGGCATCGTCAGTTCATTCCGCCGCGGCGCGTTCGCTCGCGGCGTGGGCGAGGAAGCGTTCGGCCTCGAGGGCGGCCATGCAGCCCATGCCGGCTGCGGTGATCGCCTGCCGATAGGTTTCATCGGCGACGTCGCCGGCTGCAAACACGCCGGGAACGGAGGTCGCGGTCGAGCCCGGCACCACCTCGACGTAACCGGAAGGCTTCAGTTTCAGTTGCCCCGCGACCAGCTCGGTTGCCGGCGCGTGGCCGATTGCAACGAACACGCCATCGGCGGGCAGCTCGGTGAGCGCGCCGGTCTTGACGTTCTTGAGCCGGACATGCGTGACCTTGGATGGCGAGCCGGCGCCGCAGATCTCATCGAGGGCGCTGTCCCAGACGACCTTGATCTTGGGATGCTTGAACAGCCGCTCCTGCAGGATGCGCTCGGCGCGGAAATGGTCGCGCCGGTGTACGACGGTGACGGTCGATGCGAAATTGGTCAGGAACAACGCTTCCTCGACCGCGGTGTTGCCGCCGCCGACGACGACGACCTCCTTTCCGCGATAGAAGAAGCCGTCACAGGTCGCACAGGCCGAGACCCCGAAGCCCTTGAACGTCTCCTCCGACGGCAGCCCGAGCCAGCGCGCCTGGGCGCCGGTCGCCAGAATGATGGTCTCGGCGAGGTAGACGTCACCGGAGTCGCAGGTCAGGCGGAACGGACGCTGTCCCAGCTCCAGCTTGGTCACGAGGTCCGTCTTGATCTGGGCGCCGACATGCGTCGCCTGCTTTTCCATCTGCTCCATCAGCCAGGGACCCTGGATGACGTCGGCAAATCCCGGATAGTTCTCCACGTCGGTGGTGATGGTGAGCTGGCCGCCTGGCTGGATGCCCTGAATCAGCACCGGCTCCAGCATAGCTCGTGCCGCGTAGATCGCCGCCGTATAGCCAGCAGGGCCGGAACCGATGATGACGACTTTGGCATGGATCGGAGCTTGCATGTGGCCGAAGACTCGCTGGAAAAGGGAGGATTACCGACGCAGCGAGCGGAATGCGCGGAAGAAACGCTCCGAAGCCCCATCGAAAATGTCAAATCCAAGTCTAAGCCATCTGGCAAGCTATGCAAGAATTGCAACGCATCTCGGCGAATTTTCCCTTCACGAGCCGGTCAACAGGGGAAATCTAAAGCAATAAAATTGCGTGGATTGACCGGCTTGCGCTAAGAGAGTTGCCCATCGTCGCCCGGCGCCCCTGCGCCTCCTCCTGTTCCGCCAGAGCCCACAATCCCCGTGTCCAAGAATCTTGATGAGATCGATCTCAAAATCCTGAGCGAAATTCAGGCCGACGGCAGGATCACCAATGTCGAGCTCGCCAAGCGGGTCGGCATCTCGCCGCCGCCTTGCTTGCGCCGCGTGCGGACCCTGGAGGAGGAAGGCTACATCACCGGCTACCGGGGCCTGCTCGACCCGCGCAAGCTCGGCTTCGACGTGACCGTGTTCGCCTCGGTCCACCTGTCGAGCCAGGCGGACGCCGACCTGAAGGCGTTCGAAGAGTTCGTGCGGTCCGAGCCGCTGGTGCGGGAATGTTGGATGCTGTCCGGCGAGGTGGACTTCATCCTGAAATGCGTGGCGCCGGACATGGCAACGTTTCAGGAGTTCGTGACCCACCTGACAGCGGCACCTCACGTGCGCAACGTGCGAACGTCCCTGGTGCTGCACAACTCGAAATACGAGGCGGCGGTGCCGCTCGAGGTCAAGGGACGCAGCTAGGCCCACCGCCATTCCGGGTTCGCCTCGTTCGAGGCGCCCCGGAATGACCGTGAGTGAAAGCCTACGCCTTCTTACGCAGCATCGCGTCGAGGCTGATCGGACCCCCGCCGGCCGTCGCCAGATAAAGGCATGAGAAGCAGAATGCGATTGCCGCGGTGCCGTTGTTCAGGAGCGGCAGCCACACCGGTTCACCTGTCTTGAACATGTGACCGAGGAAATAGGCGAAGGCCATCTGACCCGACAGAATGAACGCGACGGGCCGCGTGAGCAGACCCACCATCAGCAATCCGCCCAGCACGAGCTCGATCAGGCCGGCCGTATAGATGAGCGGCGGAATGTTTGCGAAATACGGGATCACTGGAAACTTGAAGATCTTCGCCACGCCGTATTGAAACAGCAACAGGCCCGTGACGAAGCGAAACAGGCTGAGTACAGCCGGTTGCCATTTCGAGAACATCTGCTCCATGTCGATCATCCCCCAATCAAAGCCATCATGATGCGACGGACCGGACCCATCCTCCCGGCACGGCTCGTCGGTTCTGCACTAGCTCATTCCCGAAAGCCCGTCACCGGCGTGTGGCCTGCAGCCAGATGAATTGACCGTGTGCTGCCGAACGCCATTGTGCCGCAGTGCGGCCGGCCAAACGACGAAGGGCCGCGCCTTCGCGCAGCCCTGGTTTCGTCCGAACGGTCACAGGCACCGCTCCGGTGCCTCGGGTCCTCAGCGCCACTCGACCTTGGCGATCTCGTAGGACTTGGCGCCGCCGGGCGCCATGACCTCGACGGTGGTGCCCATCTTCTTGCCGATCAGCGCGCGCGCCAGCGGCGAGGTGATCGAGATCTTGCCCTTCTTGGCGTCCGCCTCGACCTCGCCGACGATCTGCCAGACCGTCTTCTTCTCGGTGTCCTCGTCGATCAGGGTCACCGTCGCGCCGAACTTGATCGTGTCGCCGGAGAGCTTGGTTACATCGATGATGTCGGCGCGCGCGAGCTTGTCCTCGAGCTCGGCGATGCGGCCCTCGTTGTGAGACTGCTCTTCCTTGGCGGCGTGATATTCCGCGTTCTCGGACAGGTCGCCATGCGAACGCGCTTCCGCGATATGTTCGATGATGCGCGGACGGTCCACCGATTGGCGCTGCTTGAGCTCGTTCTCCAACGCGGCGTAGCCCATCGAAGTCATGGGAACCTTTTCCACCATCTCTTCTCGTCCTTCAGTCGTGCGGGCGGGGGCGCGCACGATCAGCATCTTCAGAATAGGCCTTTGCGGCTCAAAGCAAAGCCTCAAGGCCCGGCAAGACCGTCCCGTCAAAGGCCGGTACAACATCGAACGGGGCGGCGAGTTCCTGAAAGCTTCTATTGCCGATTGTTGCCAACCGCTTAGCGGGCGTTCGCCCGCACGCTGCGATTAGTTTTCGGAAAAGTAACTCTGCAGGGTGCGGACCTCAAGGTCTCCCCCGAGATAGGCACGGATGCCTTGCGCGGCCGCCACGGCACCCGAAAGAGTGGTGTAATACGGCACTTTATGCAAGAGGGCAGCGCGCCGCAGCGAGCGGCTGTCGGCCAGCGCCTGCGGGCCTTCGGTGGTGTTGAAGACCAGCTGGATGTCGCCGTTGGTGATGGCGTCCACGATGTGCGGCCGGCCTTCCAGCACCTTGTTGATCTTCTCGGTCGGCACGCCCTGGTCGGTCAGGAAGCGCTGGGTCCCGGAAGTCGCTACCACCTTGAAGCCGAGTTCGTGCAGCATCCGCACCACCTCGGTGATGCGCGCCTTGTCGCTTTCACGCACCGACACGAACACCGTTCCTTTGCGCGGCACGCGTGTGCCGCCCCCGAGCTGGCTCTTGGCGAACGCCACGGCGAACGAGCGGTCGATGCCCATCACCTCGCCGGTGGAGCGCATCTCCGGGCCGAGCACGGTGTCGACGCCGGGGAAGCGGGCGAACGGGAAGACTGATTCCTTCACCCCGACATGCTTGAGCGCGCGCTTGGTCAACCCGAAATCGGCGAGCTTCTCGCCCGCCATGATCCGGGCCGCAATCTTGGCGACCGGCGTGCCGACCACCTTGGCGACGAAGGGCACCGTGCGCGAGGCGCGCGGATTGACCTCGAGCACGTAGATCGTGCCGTCCTTGATCGCATATTGCACGTTCATCAGGCCGACGACGTCGAGCCCGAGCGCCAGCTCGCGGGTCTGCCGCTCCAGCTCGGCGATGGTCGCCTCGTCGAGCGAATGCGGCGGCAGCGAGCAGGCGGAATCGCCGGAATGGATGCCAGCCTCCTCGATGTGCTCCATGATGCCGACGATGAAGGTGTCCTTGCCGTCGGAAAGGCAGTCCACATCGATCTCGGTGGCGTCCGACAGGTAGCGGTCGAACAGCAGCGGGTTCTTGCCCAGCACCGTGTTGATCTGGCCGGTCTTGTCGTTGGGATAGCGCGCCTTGACGTCGGCCGGCACCAGCTCCGGCAGGGTGCCGAGCAGGTAGTCGCTGAGCTGGTTGTCCTCGCGGATGATCTGCATCGCGCGGCCGCCGAGCACATAGGATGGGCGCACCACCAGCGGCAGGCCGAGATCGGCCGCCACCAGGCGCGCCTGCTCGACCGAATAGGCGATGCCGTTCTTCGGCTGCTTCAGATGCAGCTTGTCGAGGATGCGCTTGAAGCGGTCGCGGTCCTCGGCCAGGTCGATGGCTTCCGGCGAGGTGCCGAGGATCGGTACCTCGGCGGCTTCGAGCGCGCGCGCGAGCTTCAGCGGCGTCTGGCCGCCGAACTGCACGATGACGCCATGCACGGCGCCGTTCTTTCGCTCGGTGGCGATGATCTCGAGCACGTCCTCGGCCGTCAGCGGCTCGAAATACAGCCGGTCGGCGGTGTCATAGTCAGTCGAGACCGTCTCCGGATTGCAGTTGACCATGATGGTCTCGTAGCCGGCATCGGCCAGCGCGAAACAGGCATGGCAGCAGCAATAGTCGAACTCGATGCCCTGGCCGATCCGGTTCGGACCGCCGCCGAGAATGATTACTTTCTTCTTGTCCGACGGCGCGCTCTCGTCGCCGAGAGCGCCGGCAAACGGCGTCTCATAGCTCGAATACATGTAGGCGGTCGGCGAAGCGAACTCCGCTGCGCAGGTGTCGATTCGCTTGAACGCCGGACGGACGCCGAGCGCCTGCCGCTTGGCGGCGACCTCGGCTTCGGTGGTGTTGGCGAGCACCGCGAGCCGCGCGTCGGAGAAGCCCATCGCCTTCAGCGTGCGCATGCCGCTGGCATTCGGCGGCAGGCCATGACGGCGAACCTTGTCCTCCATCTCGACGATGCCGCGCATCTGCGCCAGGAACCACGGATCGATCTTGCAGGAGTTGAAGATGTCCTCGTCCGACCAGCCGAGGCGCATCGCCTGCGCCACCTGGAGCAGGCGGTTCGGGGTCGGCGTGCCCAGGGCGGCGCGGATCGCATTCTTGTCATCGCCGCGGCCGAGCCCCTCGATGTCGATCTCGTCGAGGCCGGTGAGGCCCGTCTCCAGGCCGCGCAGCGCCTTTTGCAGGCTTTCCTGGAAGGTGCGACCGATCGCCATGACTTCGCCGACCGACTTCATCGAGGTCGTCAAGGTGGTCGAGGCGCCCGGGAATTTCTCGAAGGCAAAGCGGGGGATCTTGGTGACGACGTAGTCGATCGTCGGCTCGAACGAGGCCGGGGTCGCGCCGCCGGTGATGTCGTTGGCGATCTCGTCCAGCGTGTAGCCGACCGCGAGCTTGGCCGCGACCTTGGCGATCGGGAAGCCGGTCGCCTTGGAGGCCAAGGCCGAGGAGCGCGACACGCGCGGATTCATCTCGATCACGACCATGCGGCCGTCGGCCGGGTTGACGCCGAACTGCACGTTGGAGCCGCCGGTCTCGACGCCGATCTCGCGCAGCACCGCCAGCGAGGCGTCGCGCATGATCTGATATTCCTTGTCGGTCAGCGTCAACGCCGGCGCCACCGTGATCGAGTCGCCGGTGTGCACGCCCATCGGATCGAGGTTCTCGATCGAGCAGACGATGATGCAGTTGTCGTGTTTGTCGCGGACGACCTCCATCTCGTACTCCTTCCATCCGAGCACCGATTCCTCGATCAGCACTTCGTTGGTGGGGGAGGCATCGAGACCGCGCTCGATGATGTCGAGATACTCTTCCTTGTTGTAGGCGATGCCGCCACCGGTGCCGCCCATGGTGAAGGAGGGACGGATGATCGCGGGCAGGCCGATCTCGGACAGCGCCATCAGCGCCTGTCCCAGCGCATGCTCCTGATAGCGCTTGCGGCGCTCGTTCTCGCCGAGCGTCCATTGCCGGTCGAGCTCGTCGCGCGCGGCGCCCGACAGCGTCTCGCGCTCCGCCAAGTATTTGTCGCGATACTGCTTCTTCAGCGCCGACGCATTGGCGAGCCGCGACTTCGGGGTCTGCAGCCCGATCTTCTCCATCGCATTGCGGAACAGCTGGCGGTCCTCGGCCTTGTCGATCGCGTCAGCCGTCGCGCCGATCATTTCGACGTCGAACTTCTCCAGTGTCCCCTGCCGGCGCAGCGACAGCGCGCAGTTCAGCGCGGTCTGCCCGCCCATGGTCGGCAGCAGTGCGAAGCCGCCGGGGATGACGTGGCGTTCCTTCTCGATGATCTTGGCGACGATCTCCGGCGTGATTGGCTCGATATAGGTCGCATCGGCCAATTCCGGATCGGTCATGATCGTGGCCGGATTGGAATTGACGAGGACGACGCGATAGCCCTCCTCCTTCAGCGCCTTCACCGCCTGCGTACCGGAATAGTCGAATTCGCAGGCCTGGCCGATCACGATCGGACCGGCGCCAATGATCAGGATGGTCGAGATGTCGGTTCGTTTCGGCATTCAAGCTCACGGGCAAGAAACGGGCAGGAATTGGGCACAAAAAAAGGGCGCGCGTGCCGCGCGTCCCCGAAGGCCAAGGCGCGACCATTGCTCGCGCGCGAGCGGTCTTTAGACCAGTTTCCTCTGAGCGAAAAGGGTTTTGGGCCGAAATCAACGGCCAATTTGGCCGAAGAGGGTCTGAGGGGCGCGGCGCCGTCGCTGGCTCGCCGAGCCGAAGCTGCGCAGCAGCGACGGCTGGAGGCCCGGCCTGGACTTGAACCAGGTTCAAGAGCGTTGCACCGCTCTTCGCGTCGTAGCTTCCGCCACCGGGCCGGGGGTGATCTTACCTCTCACGGCCGCGTGAGCCAGCCCGTGTTTCAGTTAACCCTAATCCGGTTGCTCGATGTTGGGCCACGGCGTGGGGTTGGTCGGCTCGGCCGGTCACACGGTTCCCATTGCCGGCTGCGCCACGAAGGTCATGCGCCAGGGATTGTGGCCGATATTCTTCGGCGCCCGGACGGCAGAGAGGCCGGCCTTCTTCAGCCGTGCCAGGATCTCGGCCTCGCTGTAGCGCTGCAGGCCGACCTTGGTCCGCAACTGCCGGTAATCGGACAGGGCAGTGGCGACCAGCCCGACCAGGGCATCCCTGAGGAAGCCGTCCCGCGCCGCGAACATCAGCAGCGCGAGCACGTCACGGCCCATGCCGACGTCCGGACGCAGGACGTCGCCGAGGACGAACTTTCCCGACGGCTTCAGCAGCCGCCTGATCACGGCCAGGGCTGCATCGAATTCCGCCTCGCTCATGTACTGGGCCACGGAGTTCATGACCACGAGGTCGATCGAACCTTCCTGCATGTTGCGCAGCTCGTCCAGCGACCGCACGCGGATCTTGGTGTTGGGGGCGAAGCGCGCGATCAGCCGGCCGCGCACGCCCGGCGCCGGCTCGGCCAGGATGAGCGTCATGCAGGCGTCGGCGACCTTGGCGGCCGACAGGGCCTCTCCGCAGGAATAGTCGAGAACGACTGCGTCGGGCGAGGGAATATAGCCGACGATGTCGCGCGCGATCCCCTCGAAGTGCAGGTCGCGATGCAGCTTGCTCGCATAGATCGTGTGCGTGGAATCGTAATAATCGATCCAGTCGTCCATGGCGGGTTCCGGCAAACACAGTTCCTTGATCGGAACTGGAGGGGTCAGCGAGCGTTAACGGGTCCGATCATCCGTGTCCATCGCTGCTTCTAACAGGAAGGCCAAGCCGTGAGTAAAGCAAAGACCGACAAGACCGCCCCCGAGCTCGATACCCCGACCGATCTGTCCCCGGATGCCGTGAACAAGATCTCGACGGCATTGAACACGCTGCTTGCGGACGCCTTTGCGCTCTATCTGAAGACCAAGAACTTCCACTGGCACGTCAGCGGACGGCATTTCCATGACTACCACGAAATGCTCGACGAGCAGTCGGACGCGATCTTTGCCACCACGGACCAGCTCGCCGAGCGCGTGCGCAAGCTCGGTGGCACCACGCTGAAATCGATCAGCCAGATCAGCAAGCTGCAGACCATCAAGGACAACAACGAGGAGTATGTGCCGCCGCGCGAGATGTTGCGGGAGTTGATGGAGGACAACAAGCACGTCGCGGCTGCGATGCGGAAAGCGCACGGGCTGTGCGACGACAATGACGATCCCGCCACCGCGGGACTGCTGGAGACCTTCATCGACGAGACCGAGCGCCGCACTTGGTTCTTGTTCGAAGCCAGCCGCCAGGAAGGCAGCAACGCGGCGTAGGCGGGCCAGCGTCGAGTTGAGGTCCGGGCGCGCTGCGAGGACGTGGCGCGCCGGTCCGGCCTCGATGCCGGCCTCCGGCTCATACCATGCCAGGCTATGCGGAGTGGCCGAGTGCCGACCAGCTCCGATAGATCATGTAAGCCGCCACCACGAATACCACCGTGGCAAACACCTTGTTCAGGGTGCCGCGCGTACCGGACAGGCGAGCCGCCAGCTTCGCACCGACCAGGCCACCGGCGATGCCGGCGACGAGAAAGGTCGCCGCCAGCGCCCAGTCGACCAGTCCCGACAGCGCGTAGTTTGCTGCGGTCGTCAGTCCGAACGCCGTGACGGACACGAGCGAGGAGCCGATCGCGTAGAGGATCGGCATGCCCGTCGCAAACATCAGAGCCGGAACGATCAGGAAGCCGCCGCCGATGCCGAAGAAGCCGGACAGTGTTCCCGTGCCGAAACCGAATGCCAAGAGCGGCAACAGATTGTCGCGCGAAAGCTTGACGTCCAGCTGGCTGTTCGTGCCGCGCCTGCGCAGCATCAAGAGGCCGATCACGATCATGACCAGGGCGAACAGCAGCAGCAGCTTCTGACCGTCGACCATCTTGCCGAGCGTCGAGCCAGCGAAGGCGCCGACCACGCCCGTTGCAGCAAACACCAGCGCGCAAGGCCATTTGACGTTCCCGGAGCGGGCATGATTGGCGAGATTGGCCGCCGCGTTGATCGCTACGGCGACCGCGCTCGTGCCGATCGCGACGTGGGGATTGCCGACGCCTACCAGATACACCATGAGCGGCACGGCCAGCACCGATCCGCCCCCGCCGATCAGGCCGAGCGTGAATCCGACGAAAGAGCCCGACAGCGAGCCGAGCGCAAGCTGGGCAGCGGACAAGGTCATCCTGCGATGCTCCGGAGTGGCGTGCCGCGCCGGCGCCCGGCCGTTGCCAAATGGGAAAGCCGAGCCGCGACGTCTGCCGCGTGGTCGGTGGGGCGAGGGGTGTCCTAGAGTGCGTTGAGCGGGACTTTCAGGAAGCGCCGGCCATCCTGATCGGGCGTCGGCAGCCGTCCCGCCTTCATGTTCACCTGCAGGGAGGGGATGATCAGCTTGGGCATGTCCAAGGTGCGGTCGCGCGCCTCGCGGGCGGCGACGAACTGATCCTCGGTGATGCCGTCGCGGACGTGGATGTTGTGCGCGCGCTGCTCGGCCACCGTCGTTTCCCAGCGGATGTCGCGGCCGTTTGGACCGTAGTCGTGGCACATGAACAGCCGCGTCGCGTCAGGCAACTCCAGCACCCGGCGGATCGAGCGATACAGCGTGCGGGCATCGCCGCCAGGAAAGTCGGCGCGTGCCGAGCCGCCGTCCGGCATGAATAGCGTGTCGCCGACGAAGGCGGCGTCTCCGATCACATGAGTCATGCAGGCCGGCGTGTGCCCCGGCGTATGCATGGCGAAGGCGGTGATTGCGCCGATCCGGTAGGTGTCGCCATCATGGAACAGGCGGTCGAACTGGCTGCCGTCGCGCTGAAACTCGGTGCCTTCGTTGAAGATCTTGCCGAACGTCTCCTGCACCATCCTGATGTTGGCGCCGATGCCGATCCTGCCGCCCAGCCTTGACTGGATGTAGGGCGCCGCCGACAGATGGTCGGCATGGACATGGGTCTCGATCAGCCAGTCCAGTTGCCAGCCGCGATCCTCGATCAGGCGAATGATCTCGTCGGCCGAATGCGGTGCGATGCGCCCCGATGCATAGTCGATGTCCATGACCGAATCGATCACCGCGCAGGCCCGCGAGCCTGGGTCCTTGACCACATAGCTGACGGTGTTGGTGGCGCGATCGAAGAACGGTGTGACCTCGGGTTTCACTGACAGGTCGACCGGATGAGGAATGCCGGACATTCAAGCCTCCCTCATTCTGAAGCGACTGCGGCGAGCGAGGGCCGGCGGCTCGCGAGCATGCGGGCTGCGGCCATTCCGATCATCATGGCCGTGACGAACAGGACGATGGCAGGCGAGCCGTAGCCGAGCGCCACGAAGGCCGGGCCCGGGCAGATGCCGGCGAGGCCCCAGCCGATGCCGAAGATCGCAGGGCCGGTTGCGATCCGCCAATCCAGCGTCTGAAAGGATGGCAGGTGGAATTGGTCACCGAGGACGGGACGCCGGCGCCGGAAAACCAGTCGGAAGCCGGCGAAGGTGACCCCCACCGCTCCAGCCATCACGAGGATCAGGCTCGGATCCCAGCCGCCGAAGCGGATCGCCGCGAAATCGAGGAAGTTGAGCACCTTCTCTGGATTGGACATGCCCGAGAGCAGCAGCCCGAGTCCGAAGATGAGGCCGACGGTGAACTGGACGAAAATGATCATGGTGCCTCACAGCACGTGGCGAACGAGGAAGGTGGTCGCGACCGCGGTGGCCATGAACACCAGCGTGGCGACGATCGAGCGCGGCGAGAGGCTGGCGATGCCGCAGACGCCATGACCCGAGGTGCAGCCGTTGCCCCAGACCGCCCCGAAGCCGACCAGCAGCCCGGCTGCAACCATATCGATCGGACCGACCTCCAGCTTCAGCGGCGGCAGGCTCCCGCTGACGATGCGGACTGCAAGGGCGGCGGCGACCAGCCCTCCTATGAAGGCGAGCCGGCCAGCGAGCGCACCGTCCCAGGGTGGCAACAGCCGCGCGGCGATGCCGCTGACGCCGGCAATACGGCCGGTCAGGCCCATCAGCATGACGGCTGCAGCGCCGATGAGGGCGCCGCCTGCGAGCGCCGTGACCGCTGTATACTCCGTGATCATATCGTCCTTGATTCCTCGTCGGGGGCATGTTGCAATCGGCTATCATGTGCATTATTGCATATATACGAAAATGAAGAAGTAACAATCATGACAACACAGGCCAGGCGCAAAACCCGTGAGGCCATGGTGGCGGCGCTCGACGACAAGGCGGAGGAGGCGGCGGGCCTGCTCGCTGCCATGGCGAATTCGAAGCGCCTCATGGTGCTCTGCAACCTCATCGACGGCGAGCGCGCGGTCGGCGATCTCGCCGAACAGGTCGGGTTGCGACAGGCGGCGCTGTCTCAGCATCTCGCGAAGATGCGCGGGCTCGATCTCGTCGCCACCCGGCGCGATGGCCAGACCATCTACTATCGGCTGGCGAGCCGGGAGGTCCGCGAGATCCTGCAGACGCTGTATCGGCTGTATTGCGCCTGATCAGCGCGCCTGGTGCCACAGGCGCGTGAGCGGGCCGCCCGCGCCGAGCACAGGATCGGTCGCGGGCAGCGGCACCTCCGGAATGGTTTTCGATGCGCGGGCGTGGTTCTCCGGCGTCGGCCGCGTGATCTGCATCTTCGGTCCGGGCGGATAGGCGCCGACGATGCAGAAATCGCTGCTGGCAGCGATGCATTGATGTCCAGTGCCGGCCGGCAGGATGGCGACGTCGCCCGGCCTGAGCTCCAGCTCCCGGCCCTGATCGCCGCCGAAGCGGACCCGCGCCGTTCCGCCGGCGACACCCAGCGCCTCATGCACGGTCGCGTGATAGTGCAGATAGTCGTAGACGCCGTTGCGCCACATGTCGCCCCAGCCATTGGCGGCGAACACGCGCTCGATGTCGGCCGCCGGATCGGCGCCACCCAGATCGATGACGGCCTTGTAGACCAGGAACGGCATCGGATTATTGGGCACCAGGCCGTCATCCGCGAACACGATGCTGAGCGGTTCGATCGACTTGACGCGGGGCGAGGGGGCGGCAGGCATGGCGACCTCGGAACAAAGGATGGGGCCTCACCCTATCAACCGGCCTGCGCGGCCGCCGTTCCAGGCTCAGCCTTGGGCAGCTCGAACACCAGGCAAGTCGTGGTGGCGTGCGCCAGCAGGCGCCCTTGCGAATCGGCGATGCGTGCCTCGCGGCGCGGCGCGGCGTCCGAACGACAGCCTCCTGCCCTCCGTTCTCACGATGCCGGTGGTCTCGGTCATTGCCTTGATGAAGGAGACCTTGAATTCCAGCGTGGTGTAACCGCTGCCCTGCGGGCACATCGTGTGGACGGCGAGCCCCATCGCGGAATCCAGCAGGATCGCGGTGTAGCCGCCATGCACCGCGCCGATCGGATTGTAGCGCCGCAAGGCCGGCACGCTGTGCATGACGACCTGGCCGGGCTCGGCGACTGCAGTCGAACGGCGCGACGGTCTGCATGATCGGCGGCTGCGGCAAGGTCCCGGCGAAGATGCCGCGCACGAAATCGAGCCCGGGCATCGAGGCCAGTTCCGCCAGGGGCACCTCGCCGAATTCAGCGCGCGAATCCGTCTCGCTCATATCGTCGATCATCCAATGTATGATGTTCATCATATGAACGCGGTGCGAAAAGATCGAGGGTAAAACAGATGCCGGCGATCACAAGATTGCGGACAGAAAAATGCCCGGGACCAGCCCGGGCATTTCGAATCGTGTCCAGCTGCCGACCTCAGGCCGCGCTACGCTTCTTCTCGCGCATCAGCTCGGCGAAGCGCTGAAAGAGGTAATGCGAGTCGCGCGGGCCGGGCGAAGCTTCCGGGTGGTACTGCACCGAGAACACCGGCTTGCCCTCGAGCTGGATGCCGCAATTGGAGCCGTCGAACAGCGAGATGTGGGTCTGCGTCGCGCCCGATGGCAACGTATCCTGGTCGACCGCGAAGCCATGGTTCATCGAGGTGATCTCGACCTTGCCGGTGGTCTCGTCCTTGACCGGATGATTGGCGCCGTGATGGCCCTGGTGCATCTTCTTGGTCTTGGCGCCGACCGCAAGCCCGAGCATCTGATGGCCGAGGCAGATGCCGAAGGTCGGCGTGCCCGACGAAATCACCTGCTGAATGACCGGCACGGCATATTTGCCGGTCGCCGCGGGATCGCCGGGTCCGTTCGACAGGAACACGCCGTCGGGCTTCATCGCCAGGATGTCCTCGGCCGGCGTCGTCGCCGGCACCACCGTCACCTTGCAGCCGACGCCGGCGAGCAGACGCAGGATGTTGCGCTTGATGCCGTAGTCGATCGCGACGACGTTGAACTCCGGATTGACCTGTTGGCCGAAGCCCTCGTTCCACACCCAGGGGGTCTCGTCCCAGGTGAAGCGCTGGGCGGAGGTCACCATCGGCACGAGGTCCATGCCCTCCAGGCCGGGCCATTCCCGCGCTTCCTTCTTCAGGGCGTCGAGGTCGAAATTGCCGTCCTTGGCATGCGCGATCACGGCGTTCGGCATGCCCTTGGAGCGGATCAGCGCGGTCAGCGCCCGGGTGTCGATGCCGGACAGCCCGATGATCCCGCGCGCACGCAGCCACTGGTCGAGATGGCGGGTGGCGCGGTAGTTCGACGGATCGGTGATCGCGGTGCGCAGGATCACCCCGCGCGCGCCCGGCGTCGCCGCCATGTTCACCGTCTCGATATCCTCGTCGTTGGTGCCGACATTGCCGATATGCGGGAAGGTGAAGGTGATGAGCTGGCCGGCATAGGACGGATCGGTCAGGATCTCCTCATAGCCGGTCATGGCGGTGTTGAAGCAGACCTCGCCCACGGCGTGGCCTTCGGCGCCGAGGCCGTAGCCTTCCAGCACCGTGCCGTCGGCAAGCACGAGGAGCGCGGTCGGTTTATGGTCCGGCCAGGCGGCGTCAGTATCGATGTGTGTCATGAGGCCCCTACATAGTGCCCCAGGCGCGCGGCGTCAAAGCGGGAAGCGGCCGATTCACATGCGATTTCGGTCAATTCGGCCGGAGTTTCGAGGCAACCGACTGGAACGGATGCGGAACCGTGTTGTTTCGGGTGGGCGAACCGCCTAGACCAGCGCCAATGGATTTTGAGAGGGCGAGAGCATGCTGCGCGACGACATCAACAATGCGGTCAAGGAGGCGATGAAGGCCAAGGACGAGCGCAAGCTGTCCACCCTTCGCATGGTGAACTCGACCTTGAAGAACGCCGACATCGCCGCGCGCGGCGAAGGCAAGCCGCCCTTGATCGACGCCGACGTGCTCGCGGTGCTGCAGAAGATGATCAAGCAGCGTCAGGAGTCGGTCGAGCTGTATGAAAAGGGCGGCCGCGCCGAGCTCGCCGCGGGTGAGCGCGAGGAGATCGCGGTCATCTCGGCCTATCTGCCGAAGCAGATGAGCGACGACGAGGTGAAGACCGCCATCTCCGCTGCAGTCGCCGAGACCGGCGCTGCCGGCATGAAGGACATGGGCAAGGTGATCGCCGTGCTGAAGGCCAAGTATACCGGCCAGATGGATTTCGCCAAGGCGAGCGCGCTGGTGAAGGCGGCGCTGTCGGGCTAGGCCGCGCGACACGAAGCGCCGAGCCATCCCCACATCGTCATGCCCGGGCTTGTCCCGGGCATCCACGTCTTTAAGACTGTCATCAAGAAGAAAGACGTGGATGGCCGGGCCTTCGCCGCGCCGAAGGGGCTTCGGCCCCGCAGGCGGGTCTTCGCCTGGCCATGACGGAGAGAACGATGCTCAAGGAAACGTCCGACTACGACCAGCTCACTCGCGACTTCCGCTGGGACATCCCGGCGCAGTTCAACATCGCGGTCGCGACCTGCGATCGCCACGCCGACGGCTCGGGGCGCCTGGCGCTGATCGTCGTCGAAGAGGACGGCGCCGCACGGCGCGTCTCATTCGATGAGCTGCGCGATTACTCCTGCCGCTTCGCCAACGTATTGAAGGCCGATGGTCTCGCGCAGGGCGACCGCGTCGCGGTGTTCCTGTCGCAGTCGCTGGAGCTGCCGATCGTCCATCTGGCGGCGTTCCGCGCCGGTCTCGTCTCGGTGCCGCTGTTCACGCTGTTCGGCGAGGACGCGCTGCAATTCCGGCTGCAGAACTCCGGCGCCAAGGTCGTCGTCACCGACGCCACGGGCCTTGCGAAGCTTGCGCGCATTCGCGACCATCTGCCGGAGCTCAAGACGATCTATGTCACTGACGGCGACGGCCTCGGCGCCCAAGCCTTCTGGCCGACGCTGGAGCGCGCCTCCGATCAATTCCCGACCGTCGCCACGTCGAGCGACGACCCTGCCATCATCATCTATACCTCGGGTACGACCGGAAATCCCAAGGGCGCGCTGCACGCCCATCGCGTACTGCTCGGCCACCTGCCCAATGTCGAGATGGTGCACGGCTTCCTGCCGAAGCCCGGCGACGTCATGTGGACGCCGGCGGATTGGGCATGGATCGGCGGCCTGTTCGATGCGCTGTTTCCTGCATGGTATCACGCGATCCCGATGATCGGTTATCGCGCCAGGAAATTCGAGCCGCAGGCCGCAATGCAACTGATGGCGGACTACGCCGTCCGCAACGTGTTCCTGCCCCCGACCGCGCTGAAGTTGATGCGCCAGGCCAATGTCAAGCACGAGGGCGTCAAGCTGCGCAGCATCCTCACCGGCGGCGAGTCGCTCGGCGCCGAGCTGCTCGACTGGGTGCGCGCGACCTTCGGCATCGATGCGCACGAGATCTACGGCCAGACCGAATGCAATCTCGTCGTCGGCAACAATGCGAGGCTGTTTCCGATCCGGCCGGGCTCGATGGGCAAGGCGACGCCGGGCTTCGAGGTGCTGATCGTCAACGACAAGGGCGAGGAGCTGCCGCGCGGAGAGAGGGGCATCATCGGCGTGCGCCAGCCCAATCCCTGCACCATGATCGAATATTGGCGCAATCCGGAGGCGACGCAGAAGAAGTTCGCGGGCGACGTGCTGCTGACAGGCGATCTCGGCACCCAGGATGACGACGGCTATTTCTGGTATGCGAGCCGCGAGGACGATGTCATCACGTCGGCCGGCTATCGCATCGGCCCGGCGGAGATCGAGGACACGCTGCTCAAGCATCCGGCAGTCGCGCTGGCGGCCGTCGTCGGCATTCCCGACCCGGTGCGCACGGAGGCCATCAAGGCGTGGATCGTGCTGCGCCCTGGCTTCGTTGCAAATGACACGCTGTCGCGAGAGATCCAGGACTTCGTCAAAGTGAAGCTTGCCGCGCACGAATACCCGCGCCACGTTGAATTCACCGACACCCTGCCGATGACGGCGACCGGCAAGGTGCTGAGGCGGGAGTTGCGGGCGCGGGGGTAGGGGGGCTCCCGTTCGTGGGTGCCCAATGGTGCGCCTGGCTCCCTCGCCTCGCTGGCAGTCCCGCACGGCACGACGGATGGCGACAGACGAGTGCAAAACTGCATCGTCATATGTGATCGCTCCGCCCCTCTGCCCACAAGTTGAAATTGAAATCCCCGCCCTCCCGCTGTTAGCATCACGGCAACAACAACATTCAGGAGGGACCGCCGATGACCGCATCCGTCTCGGGACGATCCGATCCCGTGGTGCGCCGCATCACCACGGCCGATATTGCCGAAGCCTTGACGCAAGGCCTCCGCGATTTTCAGGCTCAGCCCATGTTCGGCCTTGCTTTCGGGCTGATCTATGTACTCGGCGGCATCAGCATCGTGCTGTGCGTCACCGCCTTCGGGATGGTCTACTTGGCCTATCCGCTGGCCGCGGGGTTTGCGCTGATCGGCCCGTTCGTCGCGATCGGTCTCTACGAGGTCAGCCGCCGCCGCGAACTCGGCCAGCCGATTTCCTATGGCGGGATCTGGCGCACGATCACTTCGCGCGGCGAGATCGGCTGGATGGCGTTCGTGACACTATTTTTCTTCATCATCTGGATGTACCAGGTGCGCCTCCTGATCGCGCTGCTGCTCGGGCTCAATGCCTCGTTCTCCAGCATCAAGGAGTTCATGACCGTGGTGCTGACGACCAACGAGGGTCTGCTCTTCCTCGCGATCGGCAATCTCGACGGCGCCGCTCTATCGCTGGTGCTGTTCTCGCTCACGGTCGTGTCGTTTCCGCTGCTGCTGGAGCGCGACGTCGATTTCGTGACGGCGATGATCACCAGCGTGCGCGCGGTCGTGACGAGTCCCGGCCCGATGATCGGCTGGGCCGCCGTCATCACCGTGCTGCTGATCATTTCGGCATTGCCGTACTTTCTTGGGCTGCTGGTCACTGTGCCGGTGCTGGGCCATGCGACCTGGCATCTGTACCGCCGGATCGTAGCTCCGGCGTAAGGCCAGGACTGCCGCGACGATTGCACAGGTTTGGTTCGAACCGCGGCTCGCCAATGGTCGGCCGGTCCCAATGTCGGAGAAGGATGATGCCGGATAACGTCGCCTTGTTTGCCGCGATCGTCCTATTGCTGCCGATGTTCTATCTGCTGCTGGCCGCGCCGGCGTTCCTGCTGGTGCGGCTCGACATCGTGCCGGTCACCCGGCTCCTGCGCGGCATGTTCGACTCCTACTTCGTGGCGCTTTCGATCGCTGGCGGCATCGGCGCGCTCGCCGTGCTGGCCGACGGCCGCCCCGTTCTGGGGCTGGGCATTGGCCTGATCGCGGCGTTCGCGCTGGTCTCGCGCCGCTGGTTTCTGCGGCAGATGGACGCGCGCATCCGCGACAGGGATTCCGGCGATGCGACGGCCGTGCGTCGGCTGCGCTGGCTGCATTGGGGTGGCATGCTGAGCAATGCGGTCCAGGTCGGCGCCGTCCTCGCCAGCATCCCACAGATCGCCGCGGTGTCGTAGCAGGCCTTGTCGTTTAAGGCACTGCAATCCCCATTGCCTTCAGGGCCGCCAGCATGCGCGTCGGCGGCGTCATCTTCACCGCGAGCGGCTTGCCCGTCTCGAGCACGCTCTTGAGGCTCGACAGGATGGCCGGCCAGCCCTGGCGTCCGCCGGACAGGATGTCGTCGGAGAGCGGCCGCTCGTGCGCTTCAGTCATCGTGAGACGGATGGCGTCGCCGGCCGGTTCGATCTCATAGGTCACGAGCGTGCGGCCCAGTGCCTCGACGAGGCCGGGCCAGTTGACGTCCCACGTGACGATCAGCCGGTGCGGCGGCTCGCAGACGATCACCTGGCCGCTGATGTGTTCGGAGCCGTCCGGCGCGCGCACGATGAAGGCGCCGCCCGCCCTCAGTTCGGCTTCAACGGCAAAGCCGAAGAAATATTGCCGGCTGAACTCGGCGGAGGTCAGCGCCTGCCACACCTTCTCAGGGCTGGCGGCGATGTAGATCGTGTAGACGGTGGCGGGCTTGAACTTTGCAAGATCCATCGCTCAGACTCCCTTGCCGAGCGCTGACATCGGGATCGCCAGCGCCATTCCGGTCTCAAGCAGACTTTTTAGGCCGGACATGATCGCGGGCCAGCCGTTGGAAACCGCATCGAGCAATCTCCCTGCCCCTTCGAAGCCTTCATGCGTCAGGGTCAGCTTGACGGAGTTGCCGTGCTGTTCGATCGCGAACACGACCTTGGTCGGCTGCTCGTTGCGAAACTCGTCTTTCAGGACGTGCTGGAAGGTGTAGGAGAGCCGGCGTGGCGGATCGAACTCCAGAATCTGGCCGACATCCGTCGTCATCCCGTCGGTCACCAGCGTGAACGGCGAGCCGACGCGCCAGTCGGAATGCAGTTCGGTGCCGAACCAGTAGCGCTTCGCGAATTCGTTTGATGTCAGCGCTTCCCACAATTTCTCGGGCGTCGTCGCGATATACGTGACGTAGACGAATTCGGGCTTACTCATCGCGCTCCTCCAATTGCCGCTTCAACTCGCTGAGCGCGGCGAGCTTGCCGCGCTCGAATTTCCTGATCCAGCGCTCCCCGATGTGATGGATCGGCACCGGATTGAGATAGTGCAGCTTCTCGCGGCCATGCCGGATCGTCGCGACCAGATTGGCCGCTTCCAGAATGGCAAGGTGCTTGGTCACGGCCTGTCGCGTCATCGCGAGGCCGTCGCAGAGTTCGGTCAGGGTTTGCCCGTTCCGCGCGTGGAGCCTGTCGAGCAGGGCGCGTCGTGAGCCGTCCGCAAGCGCCTTGAAGACATCATCCATGTGAGAAAGAATAGGCAACCAAATGGTTGCGTGTCAAGAACGCTGCGTTGTGGATCGCGCGAGGACAAGCGGGCTTTCCTCTGCAGACATGTCGTGCATTAGTGAGCGCCTCATTCGCATCGAGGCGCCTCATGTCCCTGCAAGTCTATCTCGCCTTCGTCGCCGCCTGTATCGGGCTGGCGCTGCTGCCGGGTCCCGTCGTGACGCTGCTGATCGCCAACGGTCTGCGCCACGGGACCCGCGCCGCGCTCATCAATATCGCCGGCGTGCAGACCGGGCTGGCGATCGCGATCGGCATCGTCGCCGTCGGCCTGACGTCGCTGATGGCCACGATGGGCTATTGGTTCGAATGGGTGCGGCTGATCGGTGCGGCCTATCTGGTGTGGCTCGGCATTCAGCTCATCCGCTCGCCGATCGAGGGGATCTCCGCGGGCGAGGCGCCGCCACCGCCGCCGCGCGGCGGCTTTTTCCTGCAGGGGCTGCTGGTGCTGCTCTCAAACCCGAAGGTGATGGTGTTCTTCGGCGCGTTCCTGCCGCAGTTCATGGACATGAGCCGGGACCACGTGCCGCAGGTCGGTTTGCTCGGCGTCACCTTCATGGTGATCGCGGGTCTCACCGACGCGATCTATGCGCTGCTCGCGGGCCGTGCGCGAAAGCTGTTCTCGGCCAGGCGGACGCGGCTGGTGTCGCGCATCTCCGGCGGCTTCATGATCGGCGGCGGCGTGTGGCTGGCGCTGACCCGGGCACGGTGAGCACGCGTTCGGCCCCGCGGCCGCATCGCCGTCTGCTGACGCGCGCTACAGGCTGATCGTCCCCTTCACCACCGGCGCGACGTCGCCGCCGATCCAGATCGTGTCGCCGTCCTGCGCGACATGGACGCGGCCGGCGCGGCCGAGCACGGTGCCCTGGGAGGCGACATATTGCTTCGGAGCAATTCCGGCTCCGATCAGCCATTGCGCCAGACTTGCATTGAGGCTGCCCGTCACCGGGTCCTCGCCGCCGCCCCACATGAAGCCGCGGACCTCGTAGTCGGCATCTGTGCCATCTTGCGCCCGATCCCATGGCGCAACAACGCCGATCGGCTGTTGCGGCAGCGCCGCCGGATTGTAGCGGATGTCGAGCAGCGCGCGGCGCGAGTCGATCAGTACGCCGATCCAGCCCGGGCCGTTGTCGATCCACTGCACGGCGCGCATCGTGCTCGTTGGGATGCCGAGCGCTGCCGCGATCTTGCTCGTCAGCTCGGCATCGACGGTGCCGGAGCGGCGGAGGGGCGGGGCGGCGAAGGCGAGGCGGTCTCCGTCACGCTTGATGCGCACGAGGCCCGCGCCGCATTCCTGCACCACATGCTCGCCCTTCGGCCGGCCGCCGAGCGCGAGCCATACGTGGCATGAGCCGAGCGTCGGATGGCCCGCAAAAGGCAGTTCGCGCTGCGGGGTGAAGATGCGCACGCGATAATCAGCGCCCGGATTCTGAGCGCGTGACAGGAAGGTCGTCTCGGACAGATTGGTCCAGTTGGCGATCGCCTGCATCGCGGCATCGTCGAGGCCGTCGGCCTCGGCGATCACGGCGAGCGGGTTGCCTTTGAAGGCGACCTTGGAGAACACGTCGACTTGATGGAACGGAAGCGCGAGCATTGCGGTGCCCTCCTCGATGTCGGCGTCAGTCGCGCCAGAACGGCTTGTTGGCCTCTTCCTGCACGACCACGGGATCAAGGCCGCAGTCGCGCATCTGCTCGCGATCGAGCATCGCCAGTTCGGACCGCCAGAACAGGCGCCGCAGCCAGAGTTGCGGGACCTGGAGCAAATTGCTCTTTCCGTGGGCAACTTGCGGAGTTGCCCAACGCTGCGCCAGGGAATATGCCATGAGTCACCTATCGCTCTTCAATTGCGTTGTTCGAAGAGCAATCGCGCAGTACATATCTCGGTGCAATCGAAACATTGCTCTCGGTGCAATATAGCATGAATGCTTCGTATACGGCCCTGGTGGACGACATTGCCGAGGACATCGCCAACGGCAGGCTGAAGGCCGGCGACCGGCTGCCGCCGCAGCGTCAGTTCGCTTATGAACGGGGAATTGCCGCATCCACGGCAGCGCGCGTCTATGCCGAATTATTGCGCAGGGGTCTGGTCGTGGGCGAGGTCGGGCGCGGCACCTTCGTCGCGGGAGAGGCGGTACCGGTACCACCCTCGCTGCGGCTGGAGCCGTTCGATGGCCGCATCGATCTCGAGTTCAATTTCCCGACCCTGCCGGATCAGGCGGCCCTGATCGCGAAGTCGCTTGCCGCATGGCAGCGGCCGGAGAAGCTGGCGCCGGTGCTGGCGCCGATCACGCAGCGGCGGCTGGCCGAGGCCGGGCGCACCGCCGCGGCCTTCTTCGCCAGCGAGCGCTGGCGCCCGCGCGCGGAGAACTTCGTCTTCGCCGGCAGTGGTCGGCAGTCGCTGGCTGCGGCGATCTCGGCGCTGGTGCCGGTCGGTGGCCGGCTCGGCGTCGAGGCCGTCACCTATCCGATGATCAAGGGCATCGCGGCGCGGCTGGGCGTGACCCTGGTGCCGCTCGCGATGGACGGCGAGGGCGTCCGCCCGGATGCCCTGACCAAGGCGCACCGCGCGAGCGCGCTCAACGCGATCTACATCCAGCCGGTGATGCAGAATCCGCTCGGCCTGACGATGAGCGAGGCGAGGCGCGAGGAGATCGTGCGTCTGGTGCGCAAGCACGAACTGATGATCATCGAGGACCTCGTCTACGGCTTCCTCAGCGATCAGGTCTCGCTGGCGACGCAGGCCGAGGAGCGTGTCGTCGTGGTCGACAGCCTTGCCAAGCGGCTCGCGCCGGGGATTGCGGTCGGTTTTCTCTACGTGCCGGGAAGCATGCGCGAAAAATTCGCCGCCACGGTGCGCACCGGGGCCTGGTCGGTGACGTCGCTGGCGCTGGCCGCCGGCATGGGGCTGCTCGCCGACGGCACGGCGGCCGAGATCACCAGGCGCAAGCGGGCCGATGCGCTGGTGCGGCAGGCGATCGTCGCCGAGTGCCTCGCCGGCCATCACATCGAGGCCGATCCGCGCTCCTACCATGTCTGGCTGCATCTGCCGGAGGGCTGGCGCGCCGAAGCCTTGACCGCCGCGGCCGCGCGCGCCGGCATCGCGATCACGCCGGCGAGCGCGTTTGCGGTGGCGCATGGCCATTCACCGAATGCGGTGCGGCTCGCGCTCGGCCTGCCGAGCCATGACGATCTGCGCACGGCGCTGTGGCGGCTCGCGGGCCTGCTCGCCCATCACGACGCCTCCGACATGACGGAGTAGCGGGCTAAGCGAGACCCTTGCTGCGCAGCTCGACCTCGATCTCGCCGAGAATGCGGATCAGCCGCTCGGCCCAGCGCTGCTGGCCCTCGGGCTCGGCGATTTCGTTCTGACGAATCTCGATGCCGGAATTGATCAGCCCGCGCGCCTCGCCATGCACGGGGATGGTGTAGTCGGTGCCGTCGCCGACCGCATAGGGCTGATTGTCGCCCACCACGAGATCGGGCTCGGCCCGCAGCGCCCTCAACAGCAGCGGCGGCAGCACACGGTCGTGCTGATACAGCGTGCCAATGTGCCAGGGCCGCGCGATGCCCGCATAGATCGGCGTGAAGCTGTGCAGCGAGACGAGGATGGTCGGCCGCCCCGCGGCCTTGCGCGCATCGAGCACTTCGGTGATGCGGTCGTGATAGGGATCGAAGATCGCGCGGCGCCGGAGCTCGGCGTCCTCATGCGTCAGGCCCTCATTGCCGGGGATCGTGGTGCGCTCGCTGATCATCGGAATCGCGTTCGGCGCCTTCGGCGAGCGGTTGCAGTCGATCACCAGCCGCGAATAGCGCTGCGCGATCAGATGCGCATCGAGCGCGCGCGATACGGCCTCCGCCACGCCGGCGATGCCGATGTCCCAGGCGATGTGCCGCTCCAGTTCGCCTTCGGGCAGGCCGAGATCGCCGAGTGCGCGCGGCAGCAGGCGGCCATAGTGATCGCACGTGAAGAACAAGGCCGACGCCCCATCGGCGTTGCGCTCGAGCACGGGTGGAACTTCGTCTGGCTGAAGGAGTCGATGAGTGTTGCTCGTGCCGGACACGGTCATGCTGCCTCTCGTTGCTTCATGAAGCGGCAGACCGATCTCGGATTGGGCAGACAGATGAGGATTGGGCCGGCGGACATCATGATGGTCGCCCAAACGATGCTGATTCTGGCGATCATTCACAAGACAGAAGTTCGCAATGGGCCTACGGTCCGGGCTGGATGAGGCTGGCGCATCGTGCCGCCCGAACGGGGCGAAGGAGCCTTCATGCTGATCAAGGTTGGATTTGAGATCGCCTATGCGGCTCCGGCGGCAACGCCGATGGTGATCATGCTGTCGATCCATCCGTCGCGCTTTCCCGACATCGTCGGCACCGAGACGATTACGACCGAGCCCAAGGTGCCGATCAAATTCTACAACGACAGCTTCGGCAATCTCTGTGGACGGCTGGTGGCGCCGGCCGGCGGGGTCACCTTCCACGGCAGCGCCATCGTCCGCGACAGCGGGCGGCCGGACGCGATCGATCCCGGCGCCCAGCAACTGTCGATCGAGCAGCTGCCCGATGAGCTTCTGCTGTATCTGATGCCGAGCCGCTATTGCGAGACCGACAAGCTGGCCGAGGTCGCGTGGTCGTTGTTCGGCAGCGCGCCGGCGGGATGGGCGCGCGTGCGGGCGATCTGCGACTTCGTGCACGGCCACGTCACGTTCGGCTATGAGCACGCCCACGCCATGAAGTCGGCGCACGACGTCTATCAGCAGCGCGCCGGCGTCTGCCGCGACTTCGCTCACCTCGCGCTGACCTTCTGCCGCTGCATGGGCATTCCGGCACGCTATTGCACCGGTTATCTCGGCGACATCGGCGTGCCGCCGGACCCGGTCCCGATGGATTTCTCGGGCTGGTTCGAGGTCTATCTCTCGGGCCGGTGGTACACGTTCGATGCCCGCCACAACGTGCCGCGCATCGGTCGCATCCTGATGGCGACCGGACGGGACGCCGCCGACGTCGCGCTGTCGACCTCGTTCGGCCTGATGACCCTGACCAAATTCCACGTCGTCAGCGATGAGATCGCGACCGCCTGAGCGGAGAAGGGCGCGGCCGGCCGCTTCGCATCAGCCGCGATCGCCGCTATAGACGGGCCATGACCACCGATCTGCTGTTCGTCTACGGCACGCTGATGCGCGGCTTCGACCATCCGATGGCGCGGCTGTTGTCGGCCAATGCCGATTTCGTCGCCGAGGCAAGCTGCCGCGGCCGGTTGTACCGCATCCAGCATTATCCCGGCCTGGTGCTGTCCGATGACGCGGCCGATCTGGTCCATGGCGAGCTGTTCCGGCTGCGCCAGCCCGAGCCGATGCTGCGCGAGTTCGACATGTACGAGGCCTGCGGCGAGGGTTTTGCGCAGCCGACCGAATATCTGCGCCGGTGCCTCACGGTCACGCTGGCCGACGGCGCGGCCCGCGAGGCCTGGACCTACGTGTACAACTGGCCCGTGGACGAGGTCGCCCGCATCGCCTCGGGACGGTTTTTGGCGCCCTAAGTCTCTCCGCGCCGTCATTCCGGGACATCGCGCAGCGATGGGCCCGGAATCCATAACCACAAACGGTGCGAGGACAGTGGCGCGGCCGTCCCGCCTCACGACTGGTCGTGGTTATGGATTCCGGGCTCGCCCTGCGGGCGCCCCGGAATGACGAGAGGAGAGGGCCGTGCCTGTGAATAGCCCGGACAAGGGTCCGGAAGTTCACATTTTGTGAATCGCTCCCTATATGCCTAGGCTGACCACCACAGGACCACCGCCCCGCTCATGGCCCGCTTCACGCCGGAATTTCTCGATGAGCTGCGCGCCCGGCTTCCGGTCTCGGACGTCGTCGGCAAGCGCGTGAAGCTCAAGAAGGCCGGGCGGGAGTGGAAGGGGCTGTCGCCGTTCCAGCAGGAGAAGACGCCGTCCTTCTACGTCAACGACCAGAAGGGTTTTTATCACGACTTCTCGTCCGGCAAGCACGGCAACATCTTCGACTTCGTGATGGAGACAGAGGGCTGCAGCTTCCCCGAGGCTGTGGAGAGGCTCGCGGGAATCGCCGGCCTGGCGCTGCCCGCGGTCACGCCCGACGCGGCGCGCCAGGAGCGGCAGCGCAAGACGCTGTACGACGTGATGGAGCTGGCGGCGAAGTTCTTTTCTGACACGCTGGCGTCCCGTCATGGCGCGCGCGCCCGCGGCTATCTTGCCGATCGCGCGATCCTGCCGCAGACGCAGCTCCAATTCCGGCTTGGCTACGCGCCGCCGGATCGGTTCGGCTTGAAGGAATATCTCGGCGCCCAGGGCGTGCCGGTGGCCGACATGGTCGAGGCGGGATTGCTGGTCGGCGGCGACGACATTCCCGTGCCGTATGACCGCTTCCGCGACCGCGTGATGTTCCCGATCACCGATCTCCGCGGACGCGTCATCGCCTTCGGCGGTCGCGCGCTGCAGAAGGACGTGCCGGCGAAATACCTGAACTCGCCGGAGACGCCGCTCTTCCACAAGGGCGACAACCTCTACAATCTCGCCAGCGCCCGTCAGGCCGCCCATAACGGCGCGCCGATGATCGTGGTCGAGGGCTATGTCGACGTCATTGCGCTGGTCGCGGCCGGCTTTGCCGGCGCCGTGGCGCCGCTCGGCACCGCGCTGACCGAGAGCCAGCTTTCGCTGATTTGGAAGATGGTCGACGAGCCGATCCTCTGCTTCGATGGCGACCGCGCCGGCCAGAAGGCGGCCTATCGTGCCGCAGACCTTGCTTTGCCGCATCTCAAGCCTGGCAAGAGCCTGCGCTTCGCGCTCTTGCCCGAGGGACAGGATCCCGACGATCTCGTCCGCTCCGGCGGTCGCGGCGCGGTCGAGGAGGTGCTCAAAATCGCAAAACCCCTCGCCGAGGTGATCTGGTCGCGCGAGATCGAGGGCGGCAGCTTCAACACCCCGGAGCGCCGTGCCGCGCTGGAGGCGCGGATCGGCCAGCTCACCGGCGGCATCACCGACGAGGTGGTACGGCGCTACTACAAGCAGGATCTCGGCGACCGGCTGTACCGGGCGTTCGCCCCGGACGGCGGCCGAGGGTTTGGCCGCGGCTTCGGTGCCGAATCAGGACGGCGTTTTGCTCCCCGCAGTCCCGGTTCCGGACAGCCTGGTCGGTTATCCACAGGAGGCGGCCGCCGCGGCGGACCGCCATCCACAGGCCAGGCCATGGCCCGCGGCCCCTACCAGGCGGCGAGCCCCCAGCTCGCCATGAGCCCGATCATGCGCGGCCAGCGCTCGGCGATCTCGCGCCGGGAGGCCCTGATCCTGCAGTGCCTGATCAACCACCCCTGGCTCCTGCACGACCACCTGGAGGAGGTCGCCGCGCTGGAGCTGGCCCATCCCGAGGCGCACAAGCTCCGCGCCGCCATCATCGCCGCCTTCGCCCACGACCACCACCATTCGCCGGATCCGGACGAGCAGGCCGAGAAGATGCGGGTCGATCTGGAGAAGGCAGGCTTTTCCGAGCTTCTTCAACGGGTTGAGCGCGCGATCACGACGGCGGCAGTGTGGGCGACCAAGTCGGGCGCGGCGCGCGATGACGTTCTTGCGACCTGGCATCAGCTGGTTGCCTTGCATCGGCAATGGCACTCCTTACTTAGGGAATTGAAGGATGCCGAGCTGGCGCTGGGCGAGGAGCCGAGCGAGCCGAACATGGGCTGGTTGAGGGACGTGAAGGCCAGGATGGCCGAGATGGACGGCACCGAAGCGCTGATCGAAGGCTTCGGGGAACTGTCCGGACGCACCAACCGCAACGTGTAGACGGGACGCCCGGCGCCCTGTCGCCAGTTGAGCACATTTCGGCCCGGTCCGCCCGCGCGGTATCAGGTCCGCGCGAAAAGACTCGCCAAATCCATGGTTTGGCTGCAAAAACAGGGTTAATCGAAGTTTAAGAGGTCCGGGGCATTTTCTGCGGCAGATGGGTTGGTTTCGCTGTCGGACACCGCGCCTGCATGTCGGGCGCCGGATTCGATTGCAAAACCGGTATCGCTTTTGCAAGAAACGCGCGCCGGTCCGAAAACGGGACGACACCAGCGTAGGACGAAACGAGCGACGGGCTTCAGGGGGTGGCGACGTTAAATGTGCGCCGCCCTTTCCGCGTCGAGAACAGTTTGAGTAGAGCAGGCGGGCGCCGCGATGCCAAGGGCTACGATGCCACGGGCGGAGCGGGCGCGTTTCGGGAGCAATGAATGGCCACGAAGGCAAAGACGCTGCAGGTGAAGGACAAGGAAAAGGACGACAAGGCCGCGGACGCTCCCGAGAAGGACGCCGCCGATGCGCCGTCGCCGTTGCTCGACCTGTCGGACGCCGCCGTCAAGAAGATGATCAAGCAGGCCAAGAAGCGCGGCTTCGTGACCTTTGATCAGCTCAACGAGGTCCTGCCTTCCGACACTACCTCGCCGGAACAGATCGAAGACATCATGTCGATGCTCTCCGACATGGGCATCAACGTGACCGAGGCCGAGGAGGCCGACGAGTCCGACGAGAAGGACGACGGCGAGGACGAGACCGACAACGAGCTTGTCGAGATCACCCAGAAGGCCGTCACCGAGGTCAAGAAGTCGGAGCCCGGCGAGCGCACCGACGATCCCGTGCGCATGTATCTGCGCGAGATGGGCACCGTCGAGCTGCTGTCGCGCGAGGGTGAAATCGCCATCGCCAAGCGCATCGAGGCCGGCCGCGAGGCGATGATCGCGGGCCTCTGCGAAAGCCCGCTGACGTTTCAGGCCATCATCATCTGGCGCGACGAGCTCAACGAAGGCAAGATCTTCCTTCGCGACATTATCGATCTCGAAGCCACCTATGCCGGCCCTGAGGCCAAGGGCGGCATGAATCCGCAGATCGCCGCGCCGGCGAATGGCGAGGGCGCTGCGGCCGAGGGCGGCGAGGTCCAGGCCGCGGTCGCGCCGCCGGCCGCCCCGCAGCAGCCGACGCCGTTCCGCGCCGCGCCGAACGGCGCGCCCGCCGAGGAGAAGGATCCCGGCGAGGCGGCGGCCGAAGCCGACATGGACGACGACGAGTTCGAGAACCAGATGTCGCTCGCCGCCATCGAGGCCGAGCTGAAGCCGAAGGTGGTCGAGACCTTCGACAAGATCGCGTCCGAGTACAAGAAGCTGCGACGCCTGCAGGAGCAGGACATCGCCAACCAGCTGCAGAGCGAGTCGCTGTCGCCCTCGCAGGAGCGCAAGTACAAGAAGCTCAAGGACGAGATCATCGTCGAGGTGAAGTCGCTGCGCCTCAACCAGGCCCGCATCGACTCCCTGGTCGAGCAGCTCTACGACATCAACAAGAAGCTGGTCTCGTTCGAGAGCCGGCTGATGCGCCTGGCCGACTCCCACGGCGTCGCGCGCGAGGACTTCCTGCGCAACTACCAGGGTTCGGAGCTCGACCCGCGCTGGCTCAACCGCGTCTCCAAGCTCTCCGCCAAGGGCTGGAAGAACTTCGTCCATTACGAGAAGGACCGCATCAAGGACCTGCGCCAGGAGGTGCAGGCCATGGCCGCGCTCACCGGTCTCGAGATCGGCGAGTTCCGCAAGATCGTGCACTCGGTGCAGAAGGGCGAGCGCGAGGCCCGTCAGGCCAAGAAGGAGATGGTGGAAGCCAACCTCCGTCTCGTGATCTCGATCGCCAAGAAGTACACCAACCGCGGCCTGCAGTTCCTCGACCTGATCCAGGAAGGCAATATCGGCCTGATGAAGGCGGTCGACAAGTTCGAGTACCGCCGCGGCTACAAGTTCTCGACCTACGCCACCTGGTGGATCCGGCAGGCGATCACCCGCTCGATCGCCGATCAGGCCCGCACCATCCGCATCCCCGTGCACATGATCGAGACGATCAACAAGATCGTCCGCACCTCGCGCCAGATGCTGAACGAGATCGGCCGCGAGCCGACCCCCGAGGAGCTCGCCGAGAAGCTCGGCATGCCGCTGGAGAAGGTGCGCAAGGTCCTCAAGATCGCGAAGGAGCCGCTCTCGCTCGAAACCCCCGTGGGTGACGAGGAGGACTCTCATCTCGGCGATTTCATCGAGGACAAGAACGCGATCCTGCCGATCGACGCCGCCATCCAGTCCAACCTGCGCGAGACGACGACCCGCGTGCTCGCCTCGCTCACCCCGCGCGAAGAGCGTGTGCTGCGCATGCGCTTCGGCATCGGCATGAACACCGACCACACGCTGGAAGAAGTCGGCCAGCAGTTCTCGGTGACCAGAGAGCGTATCCGCCAGATCGAGGCGAAGGCGCTGCGCAAGCTGAAGCATCCGAGCCGGTCGCGGAAGCTGCGGAGCTTCTTGGACAACTGATTGACGTTCGATCTTTGTCGTCATTGCCCGGCTTGACCCGGCAATCCATCGAGACATCAACGGCGGGCCGAAAGGCCCGTCTTTTTGTTTGTTCTGCTCATGGCCTCCATCGGACGAAAGAAGAGCTTCCCATGTCCTCGACTCTCTTCGCGACAATGCGCCTGCTTGAGAAACTCGGGCTTCACTTCTTCATCGAACGAACTCGCCCCGATACGATCCGGCTGTCCGTGACACTGGTCGGAGAAAGGGTCGAGATCGACGTCTTCGAAGACGATCATCTTGAATTTTGCCGTTTCCGCGGTGACGAGAGCGTCGAAAGTGGCAACGAGGAGCTGATGCTCTTTCTGCAATCTCAAGCGGAGTAAGCATGCATCCAACGGTCGCTGGACGCGGCGCCCGCGTAGTGCAATCCAGGGCTGCGCGCACGTCTCTGGATTGCTTCGCTTCGCTCGCAATGACGAAGGGCGGCGTCGAGGTGTCACGGTTGGGCCGACAGGAGGTCTTGTCCGCAAATGTCCGTGTCCTTGCCGCAAGAGGCCGAACTTTGCGCAGACGGCTTTGGGCGGTCGACTGCTAGGAATTGGCGTCTCACCGGACGCCTATTCCCATGCATGACCACGAGTTTTCATCGGCCGCAGCGCACGACAGCGCCGCCGCGGTCTGGGCGCCGTTGCGGCCCTTCATCGCCGGCGAGGGGCGGCTGGCGCAGGCAGCGGCGCAGAAGCCCTGGACTGGGGGCCTCTACGAATTCCTCCGCTTCGGCGTGAAGCAGGGCTGGGCCTGCTTGTTTGGCGGCATCGCGGTGGTGCTGATGCTGCTGACGTGGCGGTTCTATCCGGCGAACGCGCCGCTCGCGCGCTACGATTTCCTCTTCCTCTGCATGCTCGCCGTCCAGGCCGCATTGCTCGCCGCCCGTCTGGAGACGTTCGAGGAGGCGAAGATCATCCTGATCTATCACCTCGTCGGCACGGCGATGGAGCTGTTCAAGACCGCGACCGGCTCCTGGATCTATCCCGAGCCGAGCCTCATCCGGCTCGGCGGCGTGCCGCTGTTCTCGGGCTTCATGTATTCCTGCATCGGCAGCTATCTGTGCCGGGTGTGGCGGCTGTTCGATTTCCGCTTCACCGGCCATCCGTCACGGCGCGGGCTGATCGGCTTGAGCGCGGCCATCTACCTCAACTTCTTCACCGACCACTATGGGCTCGATGTCAGGCTCGTGCTGTTCGGCTGGGCCGCGCTGCTGTTCGCCCCGGCCACGGTCCACTTCAAGGTCTGGCGCGTGCACCGGTCGATGCCGCTGCTGCTCGGGCTCGTCTTGGTGTCGCTGTTCATCTGGCTGTCGGAGAACGTCGGCACCTTCACCCGGATCTGGCTCTATCCGCAGCAGGCGCATGGCTGGACCATGGTGTCGCCGGCCAAGCTCGGCTCGTGGTTTCTGCTGCTGATCATCAGCTACACGCTGGTCAGCCTGATCAATCGGCCGAGGGCGATGGAGCAGGGCAGAGCGGTGAGGTCGGCCGCCGTCGAGCCGGAGCGAGAGGCGGCGTGACGGTCTGATGTGAGTCGAGATATCTCCGCGTCATGCGCGGGCTTGTCCCGCCTGCGCGGCCGAAGCCGCTTCGTCGCGGCGAAGGCCCGCGCATCCACGTCATTGCGACGTCAACGACGTGGATGGCCGGGACAAGCCCGGCCATGACGCGTAACCCATGATGACGTCGTTCGTGGTACGCAGTTGATCGTGGACACGCGGCTGCCTGGCGGCGGTCGCTTTGCCCATCCTAGGGCGGCTCGGCCGGCCTACTTCTTCTTCGCCCCAACCCGCTCGAGCGACTTGATCTGAAGCGGCGGGCGGCCGGACTTTTCGGCGATCTCGCGGTCCTGCTCCATGATGAAGCCGCGCGCGGGCTCGTCGCCGTCGAGGCCGCCGAGCAGCTCGGCCGGGACGCGCCGGTTGGAGCGCTGCGAGCCGTCCTCGTAGGTCACGTTGAAGAAGGCGAATTCGCCTTTGGGATTGGAGCCGGGTTTTTTCGCCATGGATGGCGCTTTACGGCGGCGGGACCGGTCCGGTCAATGCCAGAAAATGCTTATCCGCTGCCCGAATTTGACTTTTTTGTCATATGGTTTTCGCCGAATCGGCAGGGTGGCCAGAGCGATCACGGACCGGTCGGCGGGGTCCCGAAACACCTCGATTTTGCCGGATGAAAGTGCGTTCATCGTGGACGTCTCACCCCGCCGCGAATGCAGCCCATGTCGATGCCCCAACTCACCATCTGGTACAACACACGCTGCCCGGTCTGTGACGCCGGCATCGACTGGCAGCGCAACAAGCTCCTGGCGCTGGTCAAGTCGGGGCGGGTCGCGTTCAAGGACATCAACGAGCAGCCCGACGCGCTGGCCGCATTCGGCGCCGATGTCGACGCGGTCCGCCGCCGCCTGCACGCGACCGACGAGGACGGCGAGCTGATCACCGGCGCCGACGTGGCGCTCCTGCTGTGGGCGCTGACGCCGGGCGAGGGCTGGCTGGCGACGCTGTTCGGCAACCGCCTGGTGCGGCCGCTGACGCGGTTCGGCTATGACCGGTTTGCCGATGTGCTGTTCGCCTGGAACAAGCGGAAGGGGCATTGGTGAGCGAGAGCTGCCGCTTGAGCCAAGGCTTCGGCCGCTGGCGCGGTCGACTCCCCTCCCCCTTGCGGGGAGGGGTCGGGGGTGGGGGTCCACGAGTCCCGCTTGAGCTGAGACGCACTGATCTCGCCGAGCATCTTCACGGATGACGCCAATCGAGTTGAGCGCCTCCGGACTCGTATTGTCGAGCGCGCCTCACTGAGTTCAGCGCCCGGAGACCCCCACCCCCGACCCCTCCCCGCAAGGGGGAGGGGAGCGCACCGAGCGCGTGGTAACAGCTCGACTCTAATGCCGCCGCACCTTGACCTGGGCGTGCACCCGCGTGCCGCCGTGCGGGCCGTCGTCATCATCACCGCGGCCGAGCGCCATGATCGCGGTGCCCATCGCGGTCGAGCCGAAGGTGACGAAGAACGAGCCAAGCAAGAGGCCGATGGCGACGACGGGCGAGTGGTCGGCGAAGATCAGGTGACGCAGGCCCCAGGGATCGAGCAGCAGCAATCCGCCGACCAGCACCACGGCCATGCCGAGGCCGAGCGCGAGGTTGATCGCGAGCAGGCGGAACAGAGGCATCTGGAGCAGTCTGCGCGGCTGCTGGCTGGGTTGCATCGGCGATCTCCCGAGGGATCGTGAACGACAACGATATCGTAGCACCGTCCGCGACCGGCTCAAGGCCGGAGCCGCTCGGGGCGGGCATGGCTGCGCCGCGCCGGGCGCGTCGATTTGGGACAGGAGGCGGGAGTGTCCCGGCGGCCCTCTCTCGTCCGCGGACCTCGCGCGCACAAGGCGCCCGCGGCACATCTCGCTCCGTCATTCCGGGCCCCCGCGCGCTCCGGATGACGCCTCATTGAAACCGGAGCCGCGGCCTCACGCCGCCTCGCCCTCGGCGACGCCGTGCTGCCTGGCGATCACGCTCTGCCAGACGCTGGCGATCGCGCGTTGCGTCTCCGGCGCGATCAGGCAGTGGCCTTCATTGTCGAAGCCGCAGAAGCGCACCGAGGGATCGTGCCTCACCTCGACCAGCGCCTTGTTGATCATCTCCAGCGAGGCCATCACCTGGCCGATGTTCTGCAGCCGCGTGTGATGCAGGATGTCGATCAGGCGGAACATCATGATCGGCGGCTGGCCCATCGCGATGCCCGGCCGACCGAACTCGAAGAACACATTGACGGCCGGCAGCGCGCTCTGGATCTGCGCCAGCACCTTGGCGGCATCCTCGGCCGTGCAGGCAACGAGATGCGCGCCCTGGACCGGGAGCGCGGGCGCAGGCGGCGTCTCCGGGCCGAGCCCCAGACCCGACAGCACCTGATGCTCGATCCAGCGTCGCACCTCCGGCGGCGCCGAGCGGATCTGGTCGGTGGACAGCGTAATCCCGATCATGGCGTCATCTCCTTTTGCCGCGCAGCTTAGAAAGCGACGATGGCGCGGTATTGACGAGGATCAAGCGGCCGCGCCGGCGCGCACCGTCTCAGGGCGCCACCAGTTCGACGCGGCGGTTGAGGGCGCGACCTGCATCGGTGGCATTGCTGCCGACCGGCGCGAGCAGGCCGACGCCCGCGGTGCGCAGCCGCGCCGGCGCAATGCGGTAGCTCCGCGCCAGCTCCGCGGCGACCGCCTCGGCGCGCCGCCGCGACAGATCGAGATTGTAGTCGTCGCTGCCCTGGTTGTCGGTATGGCCGACGATGAAGACGCTGAGCTGCGGCTGGCCGGCGAGCAACTGCGCGATCTGCTCCAGTGTCGGCCGGCTCTCCGGCTTCATCGTCGCCTTGTCGGTGTCGAAATAGATGCCGTAGAGCGCGATGTGGCCCTTGTCGCCGAGGCCCTTCGCCATCTCGGCGGCGCTGACCATCTTGTTCTCCATCGCGCCGAGCTCGGCGATGGTGAGCTGGGCGTAGATCTGCTGGTTGTTCTGGCTGACCAGCACGCTGGCAAAGGTCTCGCGGCCGCCGGCCTCCTTGCGGCCGGCAAAATAGCGGTAGTCGAAGCCATCGGCCCACATCTGTGGAACCGGCAGCAGGTCGATCGCCTCGGTGAAGGGAATGCCGCCGCAGGCATCGGTGTCGCAGGCGAGGAGCTTCTCGAAGCCGGCCTTGGCGAGCTGGTTTTCGAAATTGCGCGACACTTCGAGGATCGAGGGACCCGGCGCGGTGCGATAGGCGATTCTGACGACGCGCCCCTCCAGGCGTCGCTCGTCGGTCGCCTTGTCCGCCTTGAACGGCGCCGCCTGCAGCCGCATCGCATCGAAATCCTTGGTGACATAGCCGGTGATCACGCTGCCGGCGAAGCGGCCGATCCCGGGGTAATCCTTTGCGCCCGCCACATCGCCCGGCTGAGCGGCCGCGGGCGCCAGGCCGCGACACACCAGGGCCGCGACCAAGGTGAGCTGTGCCAGTGTGCCGAGCCGGAACATCATCGTCATGGGGACCTCTCCCGAAAAGTGGCGCCAACGCTCGTGGTTTTCAGAACGCGCGCTTGGATCGGCGCGCGAAACGACGCGACGTCGGACGAGGCACGCCCTGCATGAGTGGCGACGAGAGCGCCGACCGTTCAAAAAAAGATGACGATAGGATGCGGTTCGGTGGCTATCGCCCCCCGGCTGGCCTGGTACCGCCAAATCAGGCATTGTGACGGCGTCCGCCGCCGGACTGCCGTCATCATGCTCTCATGCAGGGACCTTTCTCCTCATGTCCGTTGTCCGATTCCTTGTTGCCGTCGCGATCCTCTCCTTTGCCTCTCCCGCTTTGGCCGCGCGCTGCGGCGGCGACTTCAATACCTTCATCGCGGGCGTCTCGGCGGAGGCGCAGAGCGCCGGCGTCTCGGGCGGCACGATCAGCCAGGCGCTGTCGGGCGTGACGCTCGATCCGGCCGTGCTCGCCTTCGACCGCCGCCAGCGCTACACCTTCAACAAGAGCTTCGAGCAGTACGTCTCGACCCGCGTCGGCGCCGGCCGCATCAATGGCGGGCGCGCGATGCTGCAGCGGCACGCCGCGCTGCTGTCGCGCATCGAGCAGCAATATGGCGTGCCGCGCCAGATCCTGGTCGCGATCTGGGGACTCGAGACCGATTTCGGCAAGGGCGACATGGGCAAGCTGCCGGTGATCCGCACGCTTGCGACCTTGGCGCATGACTGCCGCCGCACCGAGCTGTTCCAGGGCGAGCTGCTGGCGGCGCTGAAGATCGTGCAGCGCGGCGATCTCACCTTGCGCGACCTCGTCGGCGCCTTCGCCGGCGAGATCGGCCAGACCCAGTTCCTGCCGTCGTCCTACATCAAATACGGCGTCGACTTCGACGGCGACGGCCGCGTCGACCTGCGCCACTCCACCGCCGACGTGCTGGCCTCGACCGCCAACCTGCTGCACAGCAACGGCTTCAAGATGGGCGCGCCCTATGACGAGGGCTCGGCCAATTTCGAGGCGATGCGCGAGTGGAACAGGGCGGTGATCTACCGCAAGACCATCGGCTACTACGCCGATCAGTTGATCGGGCGGTAGCGCTATCCGTCGCTCGCGACGTGCGCCAACGCCGCGCAGCCATGGCGAGTGACGGGGATCGCTTCAGAGGAGACGGGTCATGTCGCAGTCGCCGCCACGACCGTTCGCCGCGTTCGCGACCCAGGTCCAGCGCCAGAGCGGGCTGCGCGCCGCGATCACCTCGGCCTATCGCCGCGCCGAGCCGGAGTGCATCGCGCCGCTGCTCGATCTCGCCGCGCTCCCGGAGGCATCGTCGGCACGAGCGGCCGGTCTGGCGCGGGATCTCGTCCTGCGTCTGCGCGGCAAGGCGCAATCCGGCGGCGTCGAGGGACTGATCCACGAATATTCGCTGTCGAGCCAGGAGGGCGTGGCCCTGATGTGCCTGGCCGAGGCGCTGCTGCGGATTCCGGACACCGCGACGCGCGATGCGCTGATCCGCGACAAGATCGCGACCGGCGATTGGCGCGCCCATATCGGGCACAGCCCGTCGCTGCTGGTGAACGCCGCGACCTGGGGCCTCATCGTCACCGGCACGCTGACGGCCGCGGCCAGCGAGGACAGCCTGGTGTCGGCGCTGACGCGCCTCATCGCCCGCGGCGGCGAGCCGATCATCCGCAGGGGCGTGACGCTCGCCATGCGCCTGATGGGCGAGCAGTTCGTGGCCGGTCAGACCATCGACGCGGCGCTGTCGAACGGCCGTCCATGGGAAGCGCAGGGCTTCCGCTACTCCTATGACATGCTCGGGGAGGCGGCGACGACGGCGGAAGACGCCGCGCGCTACTTCGCCGCCTACGAGGCGGCGATCCATGCGATCGGGCGGCATGCGGCCGGTGCCGGCATCTACGAAGGGCCGGGCATCTCGATCAAGCTCTCGGCGCTGCATCCGCGCTATGTCAGCATCAAGCGCGGCCGCGTCATGGGCGAGCTGCTGCCGCGACTGAAGCAGCTGGTTCTGCTCGCGCGGCGATACGACATCGGCCTCAACATCGACGCCGAGGAAGCCGACCGTCTCGATTTGTCGCTCGATCTGCTCGAGGCGCTCTGCCGCGATCCGGACCTCGCCGGCTGGAACGGCATCGGCTTCGTCATCCAGGCCTATCAGAAGCGCTGCGCCTTCGTCGTCGATTGGCTCATCGACCTCGCGCGGCGCTCGCAGCGCCGGCTGATGGTGCGCCTCGTCAAGGGCGCCTATTGGGACAGCGAGATCAAGCGCGCGCAGGTCGATGGCTTGGAGGACTTCCCGGTCTTCACGCGCAAGAGCCATACCGACGTGTCGTACCTCGCCTGCGCCCGCAAACTGCTGGGCGCGCCCGACGCCGTGTTCCCGCAGTTCGCGACGCATAATGCGGGGACGCTGGCATCGATCGTGGAGATGGCGGGCTCCAGCTACGAGCGCGGCCAGTATGAATTCCAGTGCCTGCACGGCATGGGCGAGCCGCTCTACGAGGAAGTTGTCGGACCCGCACGGCTCGGCCGCCCGTGCCGCATCTACGCGCCGGTCGGTTCGCATGAGACGCTGCTGGCCTATCTGGTGCGGCGGCTGTTGGAAAACGGCGCCAACACCTCCTTCGTCAACCGCATCGCCGATCCCGCCGTCTCCGTCGACGATCTGATCGCGGACCCGGTCGCCATCGTTCGCGCGTCGGAACGCCCGGGCGCGCCGCACGACAAGATCAGGCGCCCGCCCGAGCTGTTCGGCCCGGACCGCGCGAACTCGGCCGGCTTCGATCTCTCCGATCAGCGCGCGCTGGCGCGTCTCGGCGAAGGCCTGGTCACGAGCGCGAGCCTCGATTGGACGGCTGCGGCGCCGGGAGCGACCACCAGCGAAGGCGCGCGCCGCATTCGCAATCCCGCCGACCGCCGTGACGTCGTCGGCGCGGTCAGGGATGCCGCGCCTGCCGAGATCGAGGCGGCCCTGTCGCGTGCGGCGAACGCCGCGCCGGCCTGGGCCGCGACCAGCCCCCGCGCGCGCGCCGCATGCCTGCGCGCCGCGGCCGAGACGATGGAGGCGCGTCGCCTCGTCCTCATCGGCTTGATCGTCCGCGAGGCCGGCAAGACCTTTGCGAACGCCGTCGGCGAGGTGCGCGAAGCCGTCGATTTCCTGCGCTATTATGCGGGCGAGATCGAACGTCTCTCCGAGGGCGATAGTCCCGACCCGCTCGGCCCCGTGGTGTGCATCAGCCCGTGGAATTTTCCGCTCGCGATCTTCACCGGCCAGGTCGCGGCGGCGCTCGCGGCCGGCAATCCGGTGCTGGCGAAACCTGCCGAGGAGACGCCGCTGATCGCCGCCCAAGCGGTTCGCATCATCCATGAGGCCGGCGTTCCAGCGGATGTCCTGCAATTGCTGCCGGGCGACGGCCGCGTCGGCGCGGCGCTGGTTGCTGACGCCCGCGTCCAGGCCGTGATGTTCACGGGATCGACCGACGTCGCGCGGCTGATCCAGAAACAGCTTGCCGAGCGCCTCACCGTCCATGGACAGCCCGTGCCGCTGATCGCGGAGACCGGCGGCCAGAACGCGCTGGTCGTGGATTCCTCCGCGCTCGCCGAGCAGGTCGTCGCCGATGTCATCACCTCCGCCTTCGACTCCGCCGGCCAGCGCTGCTCGGCGCTGCGCATCCTCTGCCTGCAGGACGATGTCGCCGATCGCATCCTGTCGATGCTGCGCGGCGCGATGGCCGAGCTCGAGCTCGGCGATCCGAGCCTGCTGTCCGTCGACGTCGGGCCGGTGATTTCCGACGAGGCACGCGACACCATCTCCGCTCATGTCGCGTCGATGCGCGCCCGCGGTCATGCGGTGGACGAGCTGCCGCTGCCGCCGCAGGCGGCGCACGGGACTTTCGTTGCGCCGACCATCATCGAGATCGCCAGCATCTTCGATGTCGAGCGCGAGGTGTTCGGCCCCGTCCTCCACGTCCTGCGCTACCGTCGCGAGCAGCTCGCTGACCTCATCGACGCGATCAACCTCACCGGCTATGGCCTGACCTTCGGCATCCACTCGCGGATCACGGAGACAATTGCGCGGGCGTCGGGCCGCAGCGCCGCCGGCAACATCTACGTCAACCGCAACGTGATCGGCGCGGTCGTCGGCGTGCAGCCATTCGGCGGCTCCGGCCTGTCGGGGACCGGGCCGAAGGCCGGCGGTCCGCTGTATCTGCGCCGGCTGTTCGCGATGCCGCCGCGCCAGCGGCTCATGGCGTCGCAGTCTGACGCGGTCTTGCGCTCTTATCTCGACGGGTTGCGCGCCAGCGGACACGCCGAGGCGGCGCTGGCGTGCGAGGCGCATGGGCCCCAGGTGCGGGCCGGGCTCGAGATCGAGTTGCCAGGACCCGTCGGCGAACAGAACATCTATCGCATCACCGCGCGCGGCGTCGTCGCTGCACTGGCGAGAAGCGAGCAGGCGTTGCTGGTCCAGATAGGCGTCATTCTGATGACCGGAAACGACGCGTTCGTCGAACGCGCCAGCCCTGCTTGTGCCGTGTTGGGACCGCTCGCCAGCCGGCTGCGCGGCCGCCTGCGGATCGTCGACAGCTGGCGGGCTCTCCGCGATCTGCAGGCCGTGCTTTCCGACGGCGAGGCGGATGAATTGATCGCGCTCGGCCGCGACCTCGCCACGCGCCCCGGACCGATCGTCCCGCTCGTCACGCCGCGCGCCAGCGACGGCTGCTACGATCTCGACCGGCTGGTCACCGAAGTCAGTCTCTCCACCAACACCGCAGCCGCCGGCGGCAATGCCAGCCTGATGTCGATCGGCTGAGAAGACAGGTATTCCGTCCCGGGCTGGCTCGAGGCCGCTGGACAGGATAGGGGAGAACACCGTCATCGTCGGCCCGCTCCGCCCGCTGACGCACGCTTCGTACAGATCGAGGACACCTTGATGTCGACCATCCTGTTCAAGAATGCCGCTCTGCTCGACCCGCTGCAGCCGGAGCTGCGCGAAGGCCATCACGTGCTGGTCGAGGACCATCTGATCAAGGAGGTGTCTGACAAGCCGTTGCAGACCAGCGTCGACCAGACCATCGATCTCCAAGGCAAGACGCTGAGGCCGGGGCTGATCGACCTGCACGTCCATGCGATCGCGGTCGAGCTCAATCTTGCCCAGCAAGTGCAGATGCCGAATGTGCTGGTGACCCTGCGCTCGGCGCTGCTGCTCAAGGGCATGCTGCGGCGGGGCTTTACGACGGTGCGTGACGCCGGCGGCGCCGGCTATCCGCTGAAGCAGGCCGTCGACACCGGCCTCACCGAGGGCCCGCGGCTGTTCGTCTCCGGCCGTGCGCTCAGCCAGACCGGCGGCCATGGCGACATGCGGGCGCGGACGGATTTCCTTTCCGACAACGCCCCTTGTCCGTGCTGCGTGCGCGTCGGCGCGCTGGCCCGCGTGGCCGACGGCGTCGATGCCGTGCGCAAGGCGGTGCGCGAGGAGCTCCAGATGGGCGCCGACCAGATCAAGATCATGGCGTCCGGCGGCGTGGCCTCGCCGACCGATCCCGTCGGCGCGTTCGGCTACTCGGAGGACGAGATCCGCGCCATCGTCGCCGAGGCCCGCGCGCGGCAGACCTACGTCCTGGCGCATGCCTACACGGCAGAGGCGATCGCCCGCGCCGTCCATTGCGGCGTGCGCACCATCGAGCATGGCAACCTGGTCGACCTTCCGACCGCGCGCCTGATGGCCGAGAAGGGCGTCTATGTCGTCCCGACGCTCGTCACCTATGAGGCACTCGCCAATGAGGGCGCGCAGTATGGCCTGCCGCCGGAGAGCGTCGCCAAGATCGCCGACGTCCGCGATGCCGGCCTGCGTTCGCTCGGCATCTACCGCGACGCCGGCGTCAAGATGGGCTTCGGCAGCGATCTCCTGGGACCGTCCCAGCGCCTGCAGAGCGATGAATTCCGGATCCGCGCCGAGATCCTTGGTCCCCGCGAGGTCATCGCCAGCGCGACCGTGATCGGCGCCGAGGTGCTGGGCATGCAGGGCAAGCTCGGTCGGATATTGCCAGGCGCCTTCGCCGACCTGCTCGTGGTCGAGGGCAATCCGCTGCGCGACGTCTCGTGCCTGCTCGGCCAGGGCGATCACATTCCGCTGGTGATGAAGGCCGGCAAGGTCCACATCGACAGGCTGAACGCCTGAGGCAACTCGGCGCCGAAATCCACCGGGCCAATGATCGACAGTCCCAGCGTTTGTGCGCGCTGTCATGCGGGACGTCCATCGTCTCTCCGCCGCCTCGACGCTGCGGGCGCCGACATCTGCGATGAGTGCTTCTTGGAACGCAGTCATTCGGCCTCGCGGCGCTCCGTGCGTCCGAGTTGTGCGGGTCGTTTCGCCCTCATCGACGAAGAGGGCGCAGGGAATGCCGGGAGCTGGCCGCCCCCATGGCCCGCCTGCGAAAAAAATGCAGGCGGCAGGTACCACAGGTTCAGCCGAGACATCCCGGCATTCCCCGCGCGATGGTTGGGCGGCTTATACGTCCTCTCCCCGGGGACCGGCTGTCTTGCCCCCGTCACGAACGGATCATCGTCACCGTCCGCTTGGCCTCAGCACCGGGAGGCCAGGACCCTACGATTTCGCCGGCGCATCGGGCTCGTTCGTCCGCACGATTGCTCGCGCTGCGATCCAATGCACCCACCGCATCCCGCACCCACGTCTCGTGACGATCGCGAAGCGCCCCTCATGGCGGGACGGGATGCGCATAGTCAATCATGTTTTTCTGAAAAACGAAAGTAGAATATTTTCCGTGGGGAGGACTGGACAAGGGTGATGTGCTTGAGGCGGTGAGCAAAATCAGATTTTGGGCGCATCGCATCAGAGGTCTACTTGTCGGTCGTGCGCGCCTGGCTCCGGGCCCGCACGAGTCTCGAGAAGCATATCCGCTCAAGCCCAGCACGCCGACGTCTTTGGCGGCGGCCGGAAGGTCCGAGAAGGGCGAATTGCGGACGTGACAGGGCCGCGCGACCGGGCCGTGAATGGCCTTGAGCCTGCCGACTTGCGGCGCTGCATCAAGTCGGCAACTATCCGAGGTACACCGGCCGTGACGCTAGCTCGTTCGGGAAGGCAGCTCGTGACCCTGGCTGTGTGAAAACGCTGCGCGGCTGTTATGATTCTCCAGTGATTCTTTTGGGGGAATCGATGAGGCGCTTCGTTGAAGAGGCGGATCGTGGGCAATGGACGCTGTTGCCTGAATGCCTCGATGATTTCATTGACGAGAGCAACCCCGTTCGCGTGATCGACGCATTTGTCGAAGCGCTCGATTTGTCTGAGATGGGTTTTGAAGGGGTGGAGCCGGCAGCCACCGGTCGGCCGTCGTACCACCCCTCGGTTCTCCTGAAGCTTTACATCTACGGCTATCTGAACCGGGTGCAGTCGAGCCGGCGGCTCGAACGGGAGGCCGGCCGCAATCTCGAGGTGATGTGGCTGCTGGGTCGGCTCGCGCCTGATCACAAGACCATCGCCGACTTCCGTAAAGACAACGGCCTGGCGCTTCGCATGGTCTGTGCGCGCTTTGTCGAACTCTGCCGTGGGATGGGCCTTCTGGCGACGGCGAGCGTCGCCATCGATGGCAGCAAGTTCAAAGCCGTGAACAACCGAGACAAGAACTTCACACGGGCAAAGGTCCAACGGCGGCGAGCTCAGCTGGAGGAGAGCGTCGCGCGTTATCTGAGCCAACTTGACACGGCCGACCGCCAGGAGCCGACAGAGGCGCTGGCTGCGAAGGTGACGAGACTTGCCGAGAAGCTCACGAAGCTGAAGGAGGAAATGGGCAAGCTTGCCGCGTATGAGAAGCAGATGCTTGCGTCGTCCGATCAGCAAATCTCTCTGACCGATCCCGACAGCCGCTCGATGGCAACGAGCGGCCGCGGCTCCGGCGTTGTCGGCTACAATGTACAGGTCGCCGTGGACACCGAGCACCATCTGATTGTGACGCACGAGGTCACGAACAGCGGTTCAGATCGCGCCCAACTTGCTAACATGGCCAAACAGGCAAAGGCCGTTCTCAAGAGCGAGACGCTCGACGCTGTAGCCGATCGCGGCTACTTCAATAGCCCAGAGATCCTCGCGTGCCACGAGGCCGGAATCACGGTGACGCTGCCCAAGCCGCAGACGTCAAATGCTAAGTCGGAGGGACGCTTCGGTAAGCAGGACTTTGTCTATTTGCCAGAACAGGATGCCTATCGCTGCCCAGCTGGAGAGCGATTACCGTATCGCTATACAAACGAAGAAGACGGCAAGGTGTTGCGGCGCTACTGGACCACAGCCTGTCAAACCTGTTCGCTCAAATCCCAGTGCACGCCGGGGCCGGAGCGGCGGATTACACGGTGGGAGCACGAGCATCTGCTTGAGGCAGTGCAGCAGCGCCTTGACGCAAACCCGGAAGCGATGCGCCAGCGGCGCGAGACGGTCGAACATCCGTTCGGCACGATGAAGGCCCGTATGGGAGCGACGCACTTCCTCACTAAATCGCTCCCAAAAGTAGCCGCCGAGATGGCCCTATCGGTTCTGGCCTACAACCTCACACGGGTCATGAACATCGTCGGGGTCAAGCCGTTGATCGCGGCAATCACAGCCTGAGAAACGCCCGCGTCCTCGTGGTCAGGACGGACGTCCGCAAGGCCGTTTTTACACGACCAAGACCCTGAGCAGACAAGCCCAACTAAGTGCTAGTAGCATCAAACTATAGCTGGTCAGCGTATAGTTGGAAGCTTGTCGTTCCATCCGTGGTCTCTAAGCCCCACGGGGTCTTGATGGTGATTTCAATAATTTCGCGCCCAGCGTCATCTTGGCGCTTCGCTAAAACCTCACACGCAATGAGGGCCGGCTGCGGAAATTGGCTATCGGACCGTAGCGATAGATTTGTAAAAATTGGCGCTTTGTCGACCATCACCCATTCGGTGCCGAACCTGTCGGTGAATCGGCATTCCACAAATCCCGGAAAATCGTCGCTCACCCAACGCGTAATCTCAGCTCGAATGTACGGGGTCACGACTACCTCTTAACGGCCTTTAACTCGGCGCTCTCCTTCATACCAGACAGAATCTGCGATGTCCGCAACTGGCCGATTCTGTTGAAAAAGTCAGCAGTTGCGACGCAGAGATATCGGTGATTCAGTCTGTCTAGTGGGCAGGACTGAAGGTCATGATGGGGCATCGGCAAGTCGAACAGGCTGCGTTGTTCTATGAGTTCTCGCTGGAAAGGCACATCCCAGCCGACCACCTCGTGCGGTCGATCGATAGGTTCGTCGACCTTGAGGACTTACGGCGGGAGCTGGCGCCGTTCTACAGCAACATCGGGCGGCCCTCGATCGATCCGGAGCTGATGATCAGGATGCTCTTGATCGGCTATTGCTTCGGCATCCGATCGGAACGGCGCCTCTGCGATGAAGTCCATCTCAATCTGGCATACCGCTGGTTTTGCCGGCTGGGTCTAGATGGAGGCGTCCCCGATCACTCGACGTTCTCGAAGAACAGGCACGGCCGCTTCCGTGAGAGCGATCTCTTCCGTCGCGTGTTCGAGACCGTCTTGCGCCGCTGCATCCGGGAGCGCCTGATCGGCGGCGAAGGGTTCGCAGTCGACGCGAGCCTGATCAAGGCGGATGCCAATCGGCAGAAGGGAATCGAAGGCGATAAGAGGCTTCCGCCGGAGGCTGCGGGTCGAGCGATCGACGAGTATCTTGCCGTTCTTGATGATGCCGCGTTCGGTGCCGCGACGGAGGTCACGCCCAAGTTTATATCGCCCTCCGACCCGGCGGCGCGCTGGACGGGAGCGCACGGCGGCCAAGCCTTCTTCGCCTACTCGACGAACTATCTGGTCGACGTCGAGAATGCGATCATCGTCGATGTCGAAGCGACCACGGCGATCCGCCAGGCAGAAGTATTGGCCGCCAAGCGCATGATTGAGCGTTCAATCGAAAGGTTCGATCTTTATCCAAGCCGGCTTCTCGGCGACAGAGCCTATGGCTCCGCTGAGATGCTCGGGTGGCTGGTCTACGAGCACGGGATCGAGCCGCACGTGACCGTTTTCGACAAGTCGGCCCGCACCGACGGGACCTTCTCGCGTGAGGCCTTCACCTACGACCATACCAGGGACGTCTATCGCTGTCCCGCTGGCAAACCCCTCACCACTACAGGGACGCTGGTGAACAACGACACGACGGTCCTCTACCGTGCGAGCAAGCGCGATTGTCAAGCATGCTCTCTAAGAAGCAGGTGTTGCCCCAACACCCCGGCTCGAAAAGTGCCGCGCTCGATCTACGAGGGCGCTCGCGACATGGCACGCGAGATCGCAAGCTCATGGGAAGGCCGCACTTCACGCCGGCTCCGCAAGAAGATTGAGATGCTGTTCGCGCATCTCAAGCGCATCCTCAAGCTAGATCGGCTGCGACTAAGAGGGCCGAACGGCGCACG
>NZ_JBNPTI010000010.1:0-232817 GCF_051167575.1 Bradyrhizobium sp. HKCCYLS3070 | reverse complement strand
GACGAGTTCACCCTCGCTGCAGCCGCTCAGAACCTTCGTAAGATGGCCAAGCTGATCCCGATGCCCGCGCTGACGCCCGCGTGAACCACAACGCGCCAATTCGTCCTCGAAACAGATGGCGTTCACGACGAAACTACTGCCGACTTTTTCAACGGAATCGGCTGAATGCGGACGCCGGTCATTCGGTCGCGAAGGTCTGCAGTTGACCAGTGGCAAGCTCGTCAACACGGGTCGGAAGTCAATCGTCTTCATCCGGCTCGCACGGTGAAGCGTCGAGCAGCCACGTGCGGCGAACGTCGCGGACGTCTAACGCCCAAGATCATCTTGCCGCGACATCTCCGCAGGCGTGCACGCCGCGCGCGAACCGTCCGAAGCGCAGCGCCAGCGTCGGCAGCACCAGCAGGTTGAGCGCCATCGAGGTCAGGAGACCGCCGAGGATGACCACGGCCATCGGCCCCTCGATCTCGCGGCCCGGCTCGCCGGCGCCGAGGGCGAGCGGCAGCAGGCCGAGGCCGGTCACCAGCGAGGTCATCAGGATCGGCACCAGGCGGTCGGCGGCCCCGGCGATCGCGGTCTCCAGAGTCCAGGCGCGGCCTTCGGCGACGACCAGATGCTCGTAATGCGAGATCATCAGGATCGAGTTGCGCAGCGCGATCCCGAACAGCGTCACGAAGCCGACCATCGAGCCCAGCGACAGCACGCCGCCGGTCAATGCCACCGCGATGACGCCGCCGACGAAGGCGAACGGCAGGTTGATCAGCACCAGCACCAGGTTGCGCCAGTGCCCGGTGACGAAGGACAGCAGCAGCACGATGCCGATCGTCGCCAGCAGCGAGTTCACCAAGAGGTCGCGGCGCGACTTGGCCTGCGCCTCGGCCGCGCCGGTGAACTCGACATGCGCGCCCGGCGGCAGCTTGACCTCCTTGGCGATCTTCCGCTTGGCCGCGGCGACGAAGGATTCGAGATCGCGCTCGGCCACGTTGGCGGTCACGGTCTGGACGCGCTGCCCATTGCGATGAAGCACGACGTAGCGCCCTGCGGTGCCGTAGACGTCCGCGACCTGCTTCAGGAGGATGTAGGCGCCGCTCGGCGTGCGGATCGGCATGTTGCCGATCTCGGTCGGGCGTGCCGTCGCATCGGGATCGAGCTTGACGATGACGTTGAAGACCACGTTGCCTTCATAGGCCTGGCCGACCACGTCGCCCTGATAGGCGGTGCGGATCAGCTCCAGCACCTCGACCGCATCCAGGCCCCAGGATTGCAGATCGGTCGGGCGCAGGGTCACGTTGACCTGCGGCATGCCCGGCGGCGACTGCTGCTGGATGTCGATCGCGCCCCGGACCTCGCCGAGTTCGCGCGCGATGTCGCGCGCCGCGCGCTCGAGATCGTCGAGATCGGGGCCGAACACGTTGATGACCACGGCGGCGTTGAAGCCGGACAGGGTCTCCTCGATGCGCTCGGTCAGGTAGGTCTTGATCGACAGGTTGATGCCGGCGAAGTTGGCGAGCGCGGCGCGGATACGCTGTTGCGCCAGCTCCTGCTGTTCGCCGGACAGGCCCGGCTTCAGGTCGACCTCGATCTCGCTCGAATGCGTGCCCGCGGTATCGACGCCGGCTTCGGCGCGGCCGGCATGCTGCGCCACGCTGCGGACCTCCGGCACGCCCTGCAGGGCTCCGGCGATCAGCGTGCCCAGCCGCAGCGATTCGTCGAGCGAGGTGCCCGGCAGCGTCGAGACGTGGAGGATCAGGTGACCTTCCTTCAGGTCGGGCAGGAAGGTGCCGCCGAAGAACGGAACCAGGCTTGCGCCGCCGGCGGTCACCAGCACGGCCGTCAACATGACGGATTTGGGAAAGCGGCCGAGCCGCCGCAACAGCATCTCGTAGGAGCCGCGCGACCAGCGCACCAGCGGCGGCTCGCGTTCCTCGCGCGGCTTCCGGCCGGCCAGCAGCAGCATCGACAGCGCCGGTGTGACCGTCAGCGCGACGATCAGCGAGGCCACCACGGCGAGGATGTAGGCGATGCCGAGCGGTCCGAACAGCCGGCCGGCGAGGCCCGGCAGCGCGAGTATCGGCACGAACACCAGGAGCACGGCGAAGGTCGCATAGGCGACCGCGCCGCGCACCTCGAGCATGGCATCGTAGATGACGCGCGCTTCGCTGCGCGGCGACGGCAGGCCTCGGTTCTCACGCAGCCGGCGCACCACGTTCTCGACGCCGATGACGGCATCATCGACGACCTCGCCGATCGCGATGGCGAGGCCGCCAAGGGTCATCGTGTCCAGGCTCTGTCCCATCCATTGCAGCGCCAGCACGGCCGATAACAGCGACAGCGGGATCGCGGTGCAACTGATGACGGAGGTGCGCCAGTCATAGAGGAACACGAACAGCACGATGATGACCAGGGCGCCGCCGATCAGCAGGGCGAACAGCACGTTCTGCGTCGCCGCATCGATGAAGGTCGCCGGACGGAACAGATCGGCGTGCAGCCTGACCTTCTCGCTGTCGAGCGCCGGCCGCAGCTCCCGCAGCGCGGCCTCGACGCGCGCCGCGACGGTGCGCGTGTTGGCGCCGAATTGCTGGCTGATCATCATCATGATGCCGGGCCGGCCGTTGATCAGCGCGCCCCCGATCGGCGGCTCCGGCGCGTTCACGACCGTCGCGACGTCGCCGAGCACCACGCTGGCGCCGCCCTGGTGCAGCAGGACCGTGCGCGCCAGCTGCTCGGGTGTGAGCGACTGGCCCTGCGTCTGCAGGATGACCCGTTGATTGGCGGTGTCGACGAAGCCGGCACCGCGCACGCCGGTGGCCTTGCGCGCGGCGGCGACGACGTCGTTCATACCGACGCCGAAGCGGACAAGGTCGTCGGATCGCACCTGCACCTGCAGCGACCGGATGTCCCGGCCATAGGTCGTGACCTGCGCCACGCCCGCGACGGCCAGCAGCCGCCGGCTCACGGTCCAATCGGCGATCGTGCGCACATCCATCAGCGAGCGCTGCTCGGAGGTCAGCCCGATCGCCAGCACGGTGCCGGCCGCCGGCACCAGCGGTGTCATCGATGGCGCCCGCACGCCCTGTGGCAGGCTGCCGGCGACGACCGCGAGTCGCTCGGTCACCAATTGCCGCGCCCGGAAGACCTCGGTGCCGGGCTGGAAGATAACCGAAATGACGGACAGGCCCTGGATCGACGACGACCTCATGCTCTCGACGCCGGCGAGACCGTTGATCGCGATTTCGATCGGCTGCGTGACCAGCACCTCGACCTGTTCCGGACTGAGCCCGGGGGCCTCGGTCTGGATCGAGACCTGCGGCGGCGCGAATTCGGGAAACACCGCGTAATTGGCGCTGCCTAGCGAGAAGATGCCGTAGCCGAGAATGGTGCAGGCCACCCCCAGCACGATGCCGCGGAAGCGGATGGCAAACGAGATCAGCGCCGCCTGGGGGCCGGTCGCGGCGCCGCGAACGCCGTCAATCATCGTCACCGCCGCCGCGCAACTCGCTCTTGGCCTCCTCCGACAACAGCACCTGCGCGCCGCGCAGAACGATCTCGGAGCCCGACGGAATGTCCTGCACGACATAGTCGTCGTCGGACACTGGCTGGTCGGTGCGGATCGGGTGGCGCTTGAAGATCTCGGGACCGGCGCGCAAATAGACCCACGAGCGGCCCTGCCATTGCACGATCGCGGTGTCCTCGATGAAGACGCCGTCGAACGACTTGCCCGAGGGCACGTAGGCGGTGGTGTTCATCCCCGGCAGCAGCCCGCTGTCGCCGGCGGCGACGAAGTAATAGCTCACGCCCTGGATGCGCGGATCGGTTCGCGGCGCAGCCGACAAATAGCGCAGATCGATGTTGGCGCTGCGGGTCGGCGCCTGCGCCAGCGCGCCGCGCGGCGGCCCGGCCAGAGTCACGCCGGGCGGCAGCGTGACCTGCACCAGCAGCTGCTCGCGTTCGATCAGTTGCACGACCTGCGGCGAACGCTCGATGATGCCCTTTCCGATGACCGCGCCCCATTCCTGCCGCGCCGTCGCCATCAGGGTCTTCACTTGCGATTCGGCGGCAGCCAGGCTGGCTTGATCGGTCCGGAACGTGCCCTCCGCCGCCTCCGCATCCTTCCGCGGCATCGCCGCCGACTGCACGAGGTCGCGGGCGCGCTCGAATGCGAGTCTTGCGACGTCGAGTTTCGCTTGTGCCGTCTGCAGCTGCGCCTGGGCATTGGCGTAGTTGTTGGTCAGGTCGGTCAGCCTGGCGACGTCCAGCACCGTGCCGTAAGCGCGAAACTGTTCGGGATGGGATTCCGCCGCCAGGACGGCGGTCTGGAGTCCGATCTGCTCCTGTTGCGTTGCGGAAAGCCTGACCGTTGCCGGCTCCCGGCCTGCCGCGCCGTCAGACTGCGTCTGCGCGCGCGACGACAGGGAAACCACCGTGAACAGCACGGCACCGCATGCGGCCGCAGCTCTCGTCCGTTGCCTCACCATGCAGTCCCAGCCCCATCGATCGGGGAAACGTCTGGATGACGTTGATGTCTCTACAACAACAGCTACTTCAGCTTCGAGGGTGTTTCAAGCAGCGCTCGCTGCAGGACGGTCGCGTCGGATCCGGCAACTCCCCGGGCTCTGTCCGGCTATCGCTTGCCAGCGCCGTTTCCGTCGGATGCGAGCCCGGTACTTGCGGAGGGGAGCGCGCAGCGCAATGCACGCAGTCGCCAATGCTTGTGGCGCCTGCCTTGCAAGCGAGCCGCATGCGCGGCGGGTTCGTGGCCGAACATGGACCGCAGCCGCGCTGCGGCGTGGAGATCGGGCGTTCGGCATGCGTCGGGATATTTCTTCTTGAGCGTTAGAAGTATTCTTAGACACATTCCAGCGTATTCGTCCGCAACCCAAGCTTGTTGCCGGCCACGCGCGCCGCGCTACACAAAAAGCCCAGACTAACAAACTTGTTAGGCACGATTTTCCTCATCGAATGACCCGGGATTTTTTCCCGATTCCCCGACAGGGGCGAGAATCGTCACATTCATCTACCTGTCGGGTCATTGATGTGACCTCACTTCGCCATACCCCTCCGCAACGAGTCGGGAGTTCCGTCGACGTTGCAGCGAGGCAAGCTTGTCCACTCTGAACCCACCCTTCGATCGCCCGGCGCACCGCGATCACGCGCAGGGCCATCCTTGTCGGTCAGCCTCTCGCCGAGCTCCCGCCGACGTCGCGGCCGACTTCAGAGAAGGATCTGTGCGATGAGCCAGCTGGTGAATGTGCGGCCCAACGAGGCCGGCGCGGGCGATCGCAAGGCGCAGAGCAGTGCAGCCGATCACGGCATGCGGCTGCTTGGTGCTATCGGCGCGGCGGCCCTGGAGCCGCAGTCGCCGACCGACGCCTGGGCGTTCTCGACGAGCGAAGCGCTCGGCACGGGATCGGTGGTCGAGCCGTTGCAGGACGTGCTCGGCAGTCTGACCGAGATCATTCGGGCCGAGGGCTCCCCGGCGGAGCGGCAGCCGGATCATCCATTCGCCGACGATCATGGCTTCGCGCTCGACCAGGAGGAGCTGGCGGGTCTGCCGGGCGTGGTGCTCAATACCTTCGATGTTGACGGCCCGGTGTGGCTCGCCGTCGAGGCGCTTGCTGCGACGCAGCCCCCCGCCATCGACTACGATCTCAAGATCTGGGTCGAGCCGTCGTCCGAGCCCGACCGTCGTCCATCGCCGTACGAGAGCATCGTGGTGACGGTCGATGAGATCGAGAAGAACCGCCTCACCTTCGCCCGCCACGCACGGCCCGAGGATTTTTCGCCCGCCCCGGCGCTGGGCGCCTGGACCGGACGGCTGCGTCTGGAGCAGCGTCCTGACCTCGTGCAGCGGATCGAGCGCTATATCAGCGGGCCATGGACCGCCTGGGCCGACACCGAGCGCATGCGCCGCCGGACCATGGCGATCCATCAGCGGCTGCGCGACATGGCGGCCACGGCCCGCGACGATCAGGCGATCGAGGTCATGTGGGGCATCGCGCTGTCATCGTGGCGGCAGGGCGGGCGCGAATTCGAGTTGCCGCTGTTCGAGCGCGCGGTCGAGATCGAGATCATTGCGCGTCCGGATGCCGAGGTCAGGGTCCGGCCGCGCTTCGTCGGCGCAACCGTCAATTTGAGGGCGCTCGATGCCGTGGCGCCGGACGTGGCGCTTGCTGTGCGCGACAAGCCGGATCGCCTGGTCGAGGCGCTCGAGCAGCGCGCAGAGCTGTCGCCGTTCACGCCGATCGGCCTCGATCAGATCCTGAGCGCCGCAGGCGCGCAATCCGGTTACAAGACGTCGCGCAAATTCGCGTCTTCGGACGATGCGCCGGCCATGGAGGCCTCGGAGGCCGCGCTCACGTCGGGACGCTGGGTCATATCCGCGCGGCGGCGGCCGGAGAGCCTCGCCCTGCGCGACATCGACCGTCTCAAGAACGCGATCGAGCATGCGCCGCAGAGTGAGTGCTGCCTGTCGGGAGCCGTGAGCGCGCTGCTCTCGCAGCCGGATGGACGTGGCCACGCCAATGCGCGCCGGCACCTGTCCGGCATCGTCGGCGGCCCGATCGACCTTGCGCCTGCGCCCAAGCCTGCTGCGGTCGAGCAGGGCGATCTGTTCTTCCCGCTGCCCGCTGTCGCGGAGGATGTCGAGGTCGTACGCGAACTGTCGCGGTCGGATGGCCTGATGGTCCAGTCTGTCGAACGCGACGATCGGATTACGGCGCTCGTCAACGTCGTCTGCCATCACCTCGCGCTCGGCTCGCGCGTCCTCGTCGTGTCCAGGGACGAGGCTGCACTTTCGCTGCTGCATCAGAAGCTGCCGCCGGCCATTCGCGAGCTGACCGTCAGCTCGACCGGCTCCGACAAGGACGTGCTCAGGAAGGCCGAAGCCCTGGCGGGCCGGCTGCAATCGATCCTGGATACGCCAAATCTGCGCGATCAGGTCGGTCAGATCGGCCGGCTCGAACGCGACATCATCTCGAAGCGCACGCAGATCGCATCGCTCGACGACGAGATCGCCGAGATCGTCCGGCGCAATCTGCGGCTCGCCGGCGGCTTGCCGGAGCTGCCGTTCGATCTGTTCAAGGCGCTGATCGGCGAGCAGGACGCGCATGCCTGGTTCACCGACCGGCCGAAGCACCTGCTCGCGGCCACCGACTCGCTCGTGACGGCGATCGACAAGGCACGCGAGGCGCGGCTGCGGCTTGCCGCTGATCTCAAGCACATCGATGTCGAGTTGCCGGAGCTCGCGGCGCTTCCCGACACCGCCGCTATCCTGCGTCTGCACGCGGAGCTGCAGCACCAGGCAGGGCTGACGTCGGACGCTGGCCGCGACGAGGATCTCGCGCTCGACGCCATCGCGACCTTCGGGCTCGACGCAACCAACCGTCTGGCGGCCGATCTCGATGCGCTGGTGGCTGGCCATCGCGCCATCGCCGAGGAGACCTGGCTTGCACGGCTGTCGCCGCTCGGCACCGCCAAGGCCGACGCTCCCGCGGGTCTCGACAAGGTCGTGGGGTGGGCGCGTGATGCGTCGTTCCAGCTGTCCCGAAGCGCCGAATTCACGAGGCGCCAGGTGCAGGCGCCGGCCGAGGCGTTCACCAGGAGGGACGCGATCCGCGTGGTCGAGCGGCTTGCGGCCGGCGAGAAGCCGTTCGCGCGGTTCTCGCCTTCGCGCCGCGCGCTGAAGGCCGCCGTCGAGGCCATCACGGTGGAGGGGGCCGAGCCGTCGAAGCCGGCGGATTGGCAATATGTCGGGCGCTTCCTGCTGTGGCGTCACGACCTGCATGCATTGCGCGCGCGCTGGACGTCGATCGCAACGCAGATCGATGCACCCGCGCTTCCATTGGAATCGGCGCGGGCGTTCGATGACCTCGAGCACATCGTCAAGAGCGTCGAGGCCGCCATCGTGACGGCCGCGCTCGCCGTCCGCAACGTGGCCGATGCCTGCTCCAAGCTGTCCATGCCGGACGGTGACGTCAGGGCGATGCTGGCCGATGCACAGCGGCTGGCCGCGTTCGGCGCGGCGATTCGGACCGTCATGACGCGCGTATCGGGACCGCTGATCGAACTCGCTCGCCTCGGCGAATTGTTCGCCCGGGCGGGAGAACTCGCCGTCTCCGTTCAGGATGACGTGCTGTCGCGGGTCGGTGACGCCGAGACGGAGCCGCAGGAGCTCGAAACGCGGTGGACAGGCATTCTCGCGACCATGGAGAAGATCCGCGAGGCCAGCCCGGACTACGAACTCGTCAGGACCGCCTGCCGGATGGCGACTGCGGCGGGCGCGCCGAGTCTGGCGCAGCGGCTGCGGTCCGCGCCGGGCGCGGGCGAGGCGAAGGATGCGGCGACGCTCGCGGAATGGGTGGCGGCCTGGAATTGGGCCGTGCTGATGCGGATCGAAAGTCCGGAGGAGCGGCAGCTGCTGCATGACCTTGCGGCTCAGCGCGCGCGGCTGGAGACGCGGTCGCTGGCCTTGTTCGAAGCGGTGATCGGCGCCCGCATGTCGCTGGGCATCGCGCAGAATGCGGGCGTCGCCGTCAGGCAAGCGGTGAAGCGGTTCAGGGACTCGATGCAGAAGATGGCGTCGGCCTGCTCCGGTCCGACCGCACGCCGACTTCGGCTTGCTGCGCGCAGGTCTCTCGACGGCTGGCTCGAGGAGATTCCCTGTCACGTGATGCCGGCCTGGCGTGTCGCCGAGTTGCTGCCGGCCCGGATCGGCACCTTCGATCTTCTGGTCGTCGACCACGCCTCGCGCTCCGATCTGCGCGAACTGACGGCGATGCTGCGGGCCCGCAAGGTTCTGATCAGCGACGAGCGTCACGACGACGGAGCCTTGGTCGAAGCCGGCCGCAACGATCCTGTTGTCAAACGCACCGAGACGAACACGCTGCGCCGCGTTCCACCAGCGCTGCGGCGGCTGCTGATGCCGGGTGCCTCGCTGCGCGATCTCGCCGCGATCCTGTTTCCCGATCGCATGATCGAGCTGCGCGCGCGCCCTGCCGGCGTCGAGACAGCCTCGGTCACAGCTGCGCTGCTGCCCGCCGATACGTCCAGACCGGCCGATGCACCAGCCGCCGACCTGCCGCGGCCGGCCCGCGCGGCAGCGCCCGCGCCGAAGCAGCGGCCGCAGCCACGGCAGGTCTTCACGACGCACTCGCTCGAAGAGGAGATCGCCACCGTCGCGAAATATCTCTCGATGGCTCGCCGCTCGGGGACGGACATCGTCACGGCTGCCGCCGGCAAGCCGGGCGCGCCCGCTATAGCGCAGCGTGCCGAGAGCCGCGCGGCTGCGCCCAAGCCCTCGCCGGAGATTCGCGTGCTGCGCCGGCGTCCGCCGCGCGATCCGGCCGCGGACATCGTGACGCCGGTTGTGACTCCGGCTCCGCCTGCGCTGCCGACCGTCGCGCAGCCAGCCACGGTCGAGCCGACCCAGCCGAGCGCGGCCGCCGTCGCTGAAGCGCCGGTCATCGTCGCCGATCGGGCTGCGGTGCCGCAGCGCCCCGCCGAAAAAAAGGTGGTTACGGCGGAGATCGAGGCGGAGTCCACGGGCGCCGCGCCGGCAGAGCCCGTGAAGCCTGCCGTCGTTGCGACACCCGCTGCGGCAGCGGCTTCTGCCACCACTGAGCCCGCTGCCGCTGCTGCGGCTACAGCCTCTGCTGCGACTTCTGCAGCGCCGGCGACCGAGATCAAGATTCATCCCTCCCTCGTCGCGATGGCGTTCAAGGCGACGGAGAACGCCGCGGCACCGCACCGCCGCCGGCCGAGCCGGCGGGTGATGGCGTTTGCCGCGGCCGGATTGCTGGCAGTCGTCGGTGCGGCAGTGTCCTGGGAGCGCGCGTCGGAATGGATCCAGCTGTCCCTGAGCGGCGCGACGGCAGCGTCGGCTCTGCCGAGCGAACCGGGCGCCCATAAGGTCAGTGCAGAGCGGATCACGCCCGAGGCCAAGCCGGTGGTTGAGGCCAAGCCGGTGGTTGTCGCCGCGGCAGAGGAGCATGCCACGGTCGGCATGAGCGTGCCGGTCAGCACGCCGGCGCAGGCGTTCCTCTATCATGAGGATCCGCAGGATCCGAAGGGCAAGCGTTATCCTGGCAAGGTCACCTGGTCGATCGAGCAGACCAAGGGGCCGCGACTCGATACGGCGCCGGCGATCAAGGGTGAGATCGAGATCGAGAACGGCACCAAGGCCACGATCTCGCTGCGGCGGAACGCCGACATGGAGATGCCGGCGAGTCACATCATGGAGCTCAAGTTCGACTGGCCGGATCAGTCGGTCAGCGGCCTGACCAGCCTGAGGGGCATCGGCCTGAAGGGCGAGGAGGCCGAGCGCGGGACGGCGCTGGTGACCCAGACCGCCCGGGTGACACCGAAATACTTCATGGTCGCGCTGTCGGCCAACGAGGTCGATACCAAGCGCAACCTGATGCTTCTCAAGGGCAAGCAGTGGTTCGACATTCCGATCGTCTACGAGGGCGGCAACCGGGCGCTGCTGTCGATCGAGAAGGGATCCGACGGCGACCGCGTGTTCAAGGACGTGTTCGCCAGCTGGGGTCAGTGACGGGGTTGGCGGGCATCACGAGCGAGGACAGCATGAGCGAGAGTTCAGCGTTGCAATGGCTGCGGGCTCCCAAGCTCGCCGAGGATGCGCTGCCGGAGGATTCCCGCGCGGTGGCCTGCCGGCGCTGCGGCCGCACGGTGCAGGTCTCGCTCAGCCCGATGCGTCCGCCAAGCTTCCTGCGCGTCGAGGATCAGGTCGAGTGTCCCGAGGTGCAGGAGCGCTGGACCGGCAAGAGCGAAGGCGGGCTGTTGCTGATGATGTGCGGCGCGCTCGAGCAGTCGCTCGATGCCGAATGGGAGATCGCAGAGCCGGAGAGTGCGGCTCGACGAGAACCTGCACCAGTCTCTCCGGTGCGCCCGTCACCCGCGCCGGCGGCGTCCCTTCCAGACAGATGGGACGACGGCAGCGACGGTGATCAGGAGGAGGCGGGTGAGGGCGGCCGGCTGAAGGCCGTGTTCGCACCGGCGGCAGGTGCGCGCAAGAAGCTGATCCGCGGAGCGCTCGGCGTCGTGGTCCTCGGCATCGTCTTCCTCGGCGGCGTGCTGTTGCCGTTACGCGAGATCAGGCTGCTGATTCAGGCGCCGCCTGGGTCGGCCGGATCGTCGAGCTCGCAGCAGGAGGCGCAGTCCGCCGCGCCGCTGCCTCCGCCGCGCCGGATCCTGCTGGAAGCCGCCGGCGCGCGCCAGGACGCCGCGCGATCGCCGTCCAGCGCCTTCATCGCGCCGCGCCAGGATGCTCCGGCACTCGAGGCGACGCTGGCGCGATCATCCGACACGGCAGCCATTCCGCGGCCCGCGCCGGCGCCGGAAGCCGGGCCGAAGCTACGCTTGCCTGAGCTGGTTGCGATCGCCGGTGGCAGTTTTGCGATGGGCGGCGACGACGAGTCCGAGCAGCCGGCGCATCAGGTCAGCGTGCGACCGTTCTCGCTCGGCAAGCATCCCGTGACGATCGGCGAGTGGAAGCAGTGTGTCGCCGCGGCAAGCTGCGCCGACATCGCGGCCGGTGCGGATGATCGTCCGGTCACCAACCTGAGCTACGACGACACGCAGGCCTATCTCGCCTGGCTGTCGAAGGCGACCGGCAAGTCGTTCCGGCTGCCGACCGAGGCCGAGTGGGAATATGCCGCGCGCGGCGGCCAGCGCACCCGCTATTGGTGGGGCGATCGCATGCGCCCCGGCATGGCCAGTTGCAAGGGCTGCAACGGCACGGGCGACGCCGAGACCGACCAGCCGCCGAAGATCGGCAGCGTCCAGGCCAATCCTTACGGCCTGTTCGACATGGGCGGCGGCGTCGGCCAGTGGGTCGCCGACAGCTGGCACAAGAACTACAAGGGCGCGCCGGCGGATGGATCGGCCTGGCTCGAGGAAGGCAGCTATGCCCGTGTCATCCGCTCGGGATCGTGGAAGAACGGCGCCGCCGATGCGCGGGCCGGCAGCCGCGACCGCTATGACGGCCGCATCCGGCATCCGACCCTGGGTTTCCGCATCGCGCTCTCACCATAGGGGATTTGCATGCTGCCGAGGTCTGCGCGACTCTGCCTCATCCTGACCGCATCGCTCGTGCTCGCGCCGTCATTGGCGCCGGCCAAGGGAACGAAGGCTGCGAAGGATGCCCGCGTCTATTTCATCTCTCCTGCGGACGGGGAGACGGTGACCGGGCCCTTCATCGCTCGCTTCGGACTGCGCAACATGGGCGTTACCCATGCGGGCGACGATTTCGCCGGCAGTGGCCATCATCATCTTCTGGTCGACGTCGACGAGACGATGCAGGCCGGCGAGGAGATTCCGCGCGACAAGAAACACGTTCATTACGCAGCGGGGGAGACGGAGGCGCGGATCGAATTGTCGCCCGGCAAGCACACGCTGCAGCTCGTGCTGGGCGACACCAGGCATCTCAACTTCGATCCGCCCTTGATCTCCGAGAAGATCATGATCACGGTGAGCAAGCCGAACGGAGGCGAGCAGGAGGCGCGCGCGACGCGCAGCGTCACCGTCCGAAGCCGACCGCAGATCCGATCCGTACCAACCGAGCCGCCGGCCCAGCCCGAGCCGTCGCCGGAGATGACGAAGTCGCCCGAGAGCTCCGACTTCATCAGCCGCGTCTTCTCCGGAACGAAGTGACGAGCCTTCCATTCCCGACGGCCGGGCGCGTGATGCGCGTCGCCTTGCGCGCGACCGTGGGACGCAAGCTCGCTCGCTCCTCGCGGATCCATCGCTGAGGGCGGCGCTTGTCGCTTGATGGCGGCAAGGACGATCCACCATCGTCCTGCCCCTGCCGCAGCGATGGAATGATGCATGTCGAAATCCGCGCCAGGGCTCGCGAGGCATGCGCCGCACTGGGCGGCGCAAGCGCAGCTCACCCGGCAATGGCCGCTCGTCCTGGCGCGCGTCCATGGCAGATCCCGACGCAAGCGGGGACGTCGTTGCCGAGGCATCCGACACGTCGTTTTCCTGCAACGACTCGCCATCCTGGTCGGCAGTCAGTGTCGGCAAGGGCATCGCCCGCGCCCAGGATCAGGATGGCTGCGCCGCTGTCCGCACGGATGTGCGTTTGACGGCCGGACGATGCGTGCGCAAGCAGCCGCATCGTCATCATCCACCATCGATCTCGATCCGGTCGTGCGAACGATGGCGACGCTCAAAAAAAAATTTCTGAGGCTTAAGGTCGCAGCCTTGTAGCTGTCGGTTCCTTTCTCGCCTCACCATGGTCACAGCGGCAATCGGGCAGGAGTGTGGTCCCGCACACAGCGCCGTCCACGCCTTGTGCGGGAGCAAAGCGCATGCGCCTCGCGATGATGCTGCTACATCCTTGCGAATCAATATCAGTTGCAATGCGCGGGGAACCGCGCGCGTTGTCGAGTCCTGAAAAGATCAGCGGCCTGCCGACACGGTTCAATCCTGACGGGACCGCATGTGAGTTCGCATCTCAGCGACATTGCGGCCGGATGCGGAACGTTTCGAGCCGCGCCTGCGTGATCGAGGCCATCCGCCGCGGATGATGATGTCCAAGTTTCGTTGAAATCTCCTCCCCTTTGTAGCCTGCGCATCGAGCGCTGTTGGCGCCGATGGCGCAGTCTTCGAGGAGGGATTTGATTATGAAGGTCATCAAGCTGATGGGCGTGGTCTTGGCGGCGGGTCTGGCGTCGGGCTCCGCAGCGCTCGCCGACGGCTACAAGGATTGCACCAAGCTCGACAAGGCGTCGTGGAAGACCACCGCCGAGGCCGAGGCAAAGGCGAAGGCCGCGGGCTACGAGGTTCGACAGACCAAGATCGAGGGCACCTGCTACGAGGTCTACGGCGTCAAGGGCGGTAAGCTCTATGAGCTGTTCTACAGCCCCGAAGACCTCGCGCTGAAGCACACCAAGGCGAAGTGATCTGATGGTCATGCGTGACGCAGGCCAGGCACAGCGGAGCGTCTTCTCCGAGACGCCGGCGAACTCGGGTTCGGGGACCGTAGCGGTCTGGGATTTTCCGCTGCGCGTCTGGCACTGGTCGCTCGCGGCCTTCGTGCTCGTCGCCTGCGTCACGCCCAACACGTTCGATCGCCTGCATCGCCTGGCGGGCTATGCCGTCATCGGTCTTCTCGCCTTCAGGCTGATCTGGGGACTGATCGGCAGCCGTCATTCGCTGTTTGCGCGGATCAGCCTCAAGCTGCGGGCGGCGCCTCAGTACATCGTGGGCATGTTGCGCGGAGAGACGGGACGCTATCTGGGCCTGAACCCGGCAGGGGCCGCGATGCTGGTCGTGATGCTTGCGCTTCTGATCGTCTCGACCATCAGCGGCGTCATGCAGGTCTCGATCCGGTTCTTCGGCGTCGGCTGGATCGAGCAGGCGCATGCGCTGTCGTCCAATGCCATCATCGCCCTGATCGCCGTGCATGTGCTCGGCACGGTGTGGATGAGCGTGCTGCAGCGGGAGAATTTGATGCGCGCGATGGTGACGGGACGCAAGCGCGTGCCTGGCATCATGCGCGCCGCGCCTGCGGTGGCGCGCAGCGTCGCACGCCAGAGCCCGGAGCCCGAGCCGATGGCGGACGAGGAGCACGTATCCGTTGTACCCGATCTGCCGCCCCTGCGCGTGAATCCGGCCCCCGGCGCCGCGAAGCCTGCGCGTATGCCGCGATCCCTCAGCATTCACGACAGGCGGCTGGGGGTCGGCAGGTGAGACGGCGGGCATCGGTCGTGTGCGCTCGCCGGCGATATGTGCGTGCAGGCCCGCGCCTGATTTCATTTCTAGTGCGCGCAAGGCTTGTCCGCGCACGGCTCGAGCTGGATGGACGCACACGCATATTGCGGTCCATGCCGCGTGAGACCAGCACGAGCGTGTCCCTTCGTGCATCTCGCTCGCACTCGTCTCGATGAGCGGGCGCATGAGGATCATGCATGTGCTGTGCGCAGCGTAGGCGGTCGATCGTGAGTCTCGTGTGGTTCGCGGCGCGCGACGGCGCTGCATGACCTGTCGTGTCTCATATCAGCACAGATGCGAACTAAGGCGATTGTGCTGCTACCGACCGCAGTGACCGCTGATTTTCGTCGTTGTCATTCGGCGACGCGCATCGGCGATGCTCGAGCCCACGCGTCTGCGCGGCGACTTGACGCCGTACAACTAATAAATTCGCGCGCTTTGTCGCACACACAGATGTTGTCAAATTTCGACACGGCAAATTGCCGCATTCGGGACTTTATAGTCGTTCTATGAAGTGTCGAAGACTCGTCGAAACAGGCGAGCGCGGGAAGACGTTCGGCACATTCGGGTGAATTCGGGACAGGGACATACAGCATGAATCTCTTTGGGAAGGTACAGGCAGCAGGAGCCGCCGTGTTGATCGCGGCGTTCGCGCTGCCGGCAGGGGCGGCTGAGACGACCATCGAGATATCGGTCAAGGACAACAAGTTTCAGCCGGCGGAGATGAAGGCGCCGGCCAACACGCCGATCGTGTTCAAGGTCAAGAATCTGGATGGCGCGCCGGTCGAGTTCGAGAGCGAGCCCCTGGAGTTCGAGACGGTGATCAAGCCCAACATGGAAGGCGTCGTGAAGGTCAAGGCGCAGAAGCCGGGACGCTACGAATTCTTCGACGACTTCCATCAGGGCAACAAGGGCGCGCTGATCATCGAGTGATCCGACCTTCGACGCCGTGATGCCGGGATGCGTCACGCCGCGGGCGCCGCGCTTCGCGGGTTGCCGAACTCGACGGAGACGAGGCTCTTTGGAACGGGCAGCACGAGAGACGGTCGCTTCCAGACGTGGCATCGGTCGCGACGTCTCACGGTGCCAGGAGGAGACGGTTGCGATCACCGTGCTGCTCGTGACGCTGTTCGGAGTCGCGCCGTCCTACGGTCAGACCGTCACGCCGGGGAGCCAGGTCAGGGCCTATGCAGATCCGGCGACCACCGACGCCGGACCGGTGGTGGTCGTACCCAATCGCCGCCGCCAGCCGGTGAGGCCGGCGAACAGCAATGGACCGCTGGTCATTCCGCAGGTGATCGTTTCGCCGGGCGGGGTCGAGCCGGAGCCGAAGGCGGCCACGCAGGTGGACGAGGCTCCACCGCCGCGGCCGCGGTCTCCGATCGATGCGGGCGCGGGCGCGCTCCCGCAGGCCGCGCGCCGCGAGCCGGCGCCGCGTCTGGCTCCGGTTCGAAACGGCTTTTTCGGTGCACCGTCCGCCGGTCTCCTGGTCGGCGGCTGCCTGTCGACGCCGGGCCGGCTGTCGGTCACGAACGTGCCCAATCGCTGCCTGGACGCGCTGGCGTTCGCCGTCAGTCCGCCGCCGGCGACGCGTGGCGTGCTGCCGCGCAACCTGCCGCCGATTCCGCGACAGGATGCGCAGCCGATTCCGCCCGTTCTGGCGGACAAGCCCAAGATGCGGCTGCCGCCGGTGAACAAGGGGCAGAAGCCGCAGGAGCAGCCGCAGCCGCCGATGATGGCGGAAGACCCCTATGAGCCCAAGGGCATCACGGTGGGAAACTTCATCCTGAAGCCTGCGTTCGAAATGTCCTCAGGCTTCGACAGCAATCCCGGCCGTGTGCCGCAAGGCAAGGGCTCGGCCTTCGTCAGCGTTGCGCCGGTCCTGCTCGTGCGCTCTCAGTTCGAGCGGCATCTGCTCAACGCCGATGTGCGCGTCGGCTACATCGACTATGCGAAGCTCCGGCAGCTCAGCAGGCCTACCGTCGACGCCAAGGTGAATGGGCGCTACGACATCACCGATACGTTTGCGCTCAACGGCGAGGGCCACGTTGCCGTCGATGCCGATGATCCCGGCACGCCGCGCTTCGCCGGCCGGTTCGCCAGGATTCCGCTCGCCTCCACCGTCGGCGGCTCGGCGGGCGTCACCAAGCGGTTCGAGGAGGTCGAGGTCTCGACCAAGGCCGCCATCGACCGCGTCGCGTTCCAGAACGCGCCGCTCGTCGACGGCCAGATCGTCAGCAATGCCGATCGCAACTTCGTCCAATACGGCTCGCAGAGCCGCATCACCTACAATCTGACGCCGGAGATCCGTCCCTTCGTCGACGTCGCCGTCGATCGCCGCGTTCACGACATCGCGGTCGATGCCGAAGGCTTCCGCCGCGACTCCACCGGGACGGCGGTCGAGGCCGGCGTGACCTTCAACTACGCCGACAAGCTGACAGGCGACGTCGCCGTCGGCTATCTGACGCGCCGCTATCAGGATCCGATGCTCAAGCCGGTCAACGGCTTCATTGCCGACGCCAATCTGACATGGCAGTTCGCCAAGGAGACGGCGATCGCGCTGGGGGCCAAGTCGCAGGTGGTGGAGATCACCGAGCCCGGCATTTCCGGCGTGCTCAAGCGCGACGTCACCGTCGGCATCGAGCATCAGTTCGAGCCCTGGCTCGTCGGCACGTTCCTCGCCGGCTATGGCGAGGACGCGTTCACCGGCACGACGCGGGTCGACAACCGCTATCTGGTCGAGCTCGGCATGCTCTACAAGTTCTCACGCCTGCTGCAGCTCAGGGCCAGCGTCCGGCGCGAGGAGACGCGCTCCAACTTCCGCGAAAACAATCTGTCGGCGACCGTGGTGCAGGTCGGCGCGCGGGTACAGTACTAGACGAACGTTTCCATCCAATCGGCATGCGTGGTGGGCTGAGCCCCCCGCAGTCTCCAACGCTGTCGTGCCTCGCGAAAGCGGGGCATCCAGTACTTCCGTGGCGGCAGATGCCGAACCGAAACGTCACGGCGTACTGGATCGTCCGCCTTCGGACGATGACAGCGAGGGATACCCATCTCCGTAGGAATATGAGAGGGGACTTTGGAAAAGGTCGTCTCGCGGGGATTCCGGCCGGATACGGAAAGGTCTCGCGTTCCTTCGTCCGCGCGACCTAGGCCCAGCAGACGCAAAAAGCAGCGCTCGCGCCATTGCGAACGCTGCCAAGTCTTCAAGATACACGCGTCGAACGACGCACGGTCTACTTCTTCTGGTTGAAGTTCACGTCGAGGCTGAAGCTGAACTGATCGTCCGTCAGTCCGGACGGCGGCGCAGGCACAGGGTCGGAGCGGCGGATCATCGCCAGCGCGGCATCGTCGAACATCGAGTCGCCGGACGACTGCATGACGGACGCAGACACCACCTTGCCGGCCCGGCTCAGCACGAGCGCCACCTTGACCGTGCCATTGTGCTTCTTGCCTTCCGGATAGCGCTTGTGCAGCTCGAAATAGGCGCTGATCTTTCGGCCCCAATCGTTGGTCAGCTTCTGCTTGTCCTTGCCCATTCCCGGATTGGGGGCCTTGGCCGTCTCGGCCGGCGGCGCGGCCTCGTCCAGCGCCTTGCGGGCCGATTCTTCCTGCGCAGCAGATGCGACCGACGCCTCGGCCTGCTGGGTTGCCTGCTGCTGTTCCTCCTTCTCCGGCTTCTTGGGATCGTTCTGCGTGACGACCCGATCGGCCTCCTCCTCTGTCTCGGTCGGCTTGTCCTTGACGGCGTCGGACTCCTTGACTTCGGCGGTCTGCTGCATCTGCTCCGGCGCAGCTTCGGCCGCGTCGCTGTCGGGACCCGGCGGAAGATCGTTGTCCTCGACCTGGGGCGAGGCGATCTCGAGCGCGAATTCGGCGCCGGCCGCGCCGAGACCGCCGTCCGCGTCATTGCCGCTGAGATGGACGACCGCGAGCGCGGCGCCGCCACCGTGCAGCATGAGGGCGCCGATCGCGGCTGAGATCCACAAGCGGCGCGACGCTCCCTGATACTTGTGTTCGACCATTCTTCAGTTCCGTCGTTTCACTGGTTTCAATGTGCAGCCTGGGCGGCGGCCTGTGAGACGCCTTCGACAGTCACGAGCTTGATCTTCGGATAGCCGCCGGTCCGCAGCAGCTCCATCACGTCCATCAGCTCTCCATACGCCACGCCCCGGTCGGCGCGCAGGAAGATGAACTTGTCCTTCGCCGCCTCGGGGATGTGCTCGAGCGTGCTCACCAGGCTCGCCCGTTTCACCGGCTCCTCGCCGACGAACAGCGTCAGATCCGGCTTGATGCTGACATAGATCGGCTTGTCCGGCTTCTTCTGCGGCGTGGCCGTCGATGTCGGGAGATCGACCGGCACGTCGACCGTCGACAGCGGTGCCGCCACCATGAAGATGATCAGCAGCACCAGGATCACGTCGATGAAGGGCGTGACGTTGATGTCGCTCGTCTCGCCGAGATCATCGTCGCCATCGCCTTCCGAGAGAGAGACGGCCATGGAGCTACTCCGCCGCCAGCGCCATCGGAGGCGCAGAGTGGACGTGGATGGGCTCGAAGCGCTCGCCGTGATGGCTGCTGTGGTGGCTCTGGCCGCGATCCAGATCGCGCGACAACATCCGGGCGGTGGCGCCGGAGGACCGGTTCACGAGCTCCATGTAGCCCTTCGTCACCCGTGTGAAGTGATTGTAGATGATCACGGCCGGGATCGCGGCGACGAGGCCGATGGCGGTTGCGAGAAGCGCTTCGGCGATGCCGGGCGCGACGACGGCGAGGTTCGTGGTCTGCGACTTCGAGATGCCGATGAAGCTGTTCATGATGCCCCAGACCGTGCCGAACAGGCCGACGAAGGGCGAGATCGAGCCGATCGTGGCGAGCAGGCCCATGCCGGTCCGGCAACGCCTGCCCTCGGCACGTACGATCTCGGAGAAGCTCGACGCGGCGCGCTCGTTGACGCCGTGAGACGGCAGTTCGGACGACATTCTGATCTCGTGCATGGCGGCGTCGATCAGAGCCGTCAGCACGTTCTGGCGTGATCCCAGCGCGAGCTTGGCTTCCGACAGCCAGCGTACGTCGTCGACCTTGCGCAGCGCGCCGCTCAGCTTCCGGCGCAGGATGGAGAACTCGATGGTCTTGGCGATGAAGACGGTCCAGGTCGCAAGCGAGGCGAGCGCGAGCCCCATCATGACCGACTTCACGAGAATGTCGGCGGCCAGGAACATCGACCATGGCGACAGATCATGCGGCACGTGTGATGCCGCTTGCGCACCGCCTTGTGCCGCGCCCTGGGCCGGCTTCTCTGCCTGGTCCTTCGCCTTGTCGCCCGCTGCCGTGTCCGTGACGGCTTCGGTCGCGCTCGACGGCTGGGTGTCGTTCGTTGTGGCGGCCGGTGCCTGGTTCGTTGCACCAGCTTGCGGCGTGGTCGCGCCCGGAGCCGGCGAAGGCGCGGCCGTCGTCGCGACGCCGTTGGTCGTCGGAGCCGCTGCCGTGGGCGCGGGCTGGGCAACGGCGGGGGCTGTCTGCGCCTGTCCGACGGTCATCGGCTTCGGAGCCGCGCCCTGAGCTTGAGCTGCGTGCGCGACGGGAGCCGGCGCACTGGCCGCGGCGGCGTTGGCGGGCGCAGCTGCAGGCGCCTGCGTGGCGGCCGCCGTCGTCGGAGCCTGAACGGATTTCGCGCCGGTCGGAGTCGTCGGACTCGGTGCTGTGGTCTGCGGGGCGGTGGCAGCCTGGCCAGGTCTCGGCGACGTGGCCGGCTGCTCGGCATGCGCCATGGCGCCGGCCGAAACGGCTGCGATCACCGCTCCTACATGAAGAACGATCCTGAACATGTTGCTGCGTACCCCTTGGTAGTTATCTTCTCTGTAATGCTTCTAGTCGTAACCCGGCTGTTTTGAGACGGCGCGTTGACTCAAAGCGGGAACATCAATGTCGGCAGTCACTCCGGTGAGTGCGATGCCAGATGAAAAATCGAATCGTTTGATCTGCGTAAGAGCTCGCGATGCTGCCCATCGCGTCATAACTCCCTGAAAGTCCTGACCTGGGGCGCGACGAGCCGTGCACGGTTCCGCCAACGCGGCTGCCTGTCACGCAAATGCCGCCGTTCGGTCTTCCATCAATTCTAATTAGTCGGCGCCGGCGTGATGGTCCCGTTCGGTGGGCGCGAGGGCATCACGCGCGTTCTTCGAGACGTGATGCCGCCGGAAACGGCTCGAAAGCGTCGAGATCCGAATCAGGGGGCGGTGGAATCAGGTTTGTTTGAAAAACGGGCCCCGCGCGATCTGGTCAAGCCGCGAGCGGTGGCTGAAGTTCGCGAATCGCACACGCTTGCCGGCGTAGAAAGATCGTGCTGCTCGCAAGCGGCGGTCTGCCGGCAGTCAAGGACGTGTGACAGCTCAAGGAAGGACAGCCGGCCGCTTGTGAGATTGGACGGTGGTCCATCGCGAAGGCTGAGAACGGCTCCGCAGCGATGCGGTCATCGTCCGAACGAATGAGCCGGGCTGCATGTGTGCAACCCGGCTCGTAGACGATCGAACTCAACGTGAGCATGGCGACCGAAGGCGGATATTGAGACGCACGTTTCCTTGGAAACAGCGGTCGATGCCGGGTCTATCGCTTGCCATCTCGACCGCTGTCATGCTCCGCGAAGGCAGTGCATCCAGCAATCCGCGATGATGATGAACCGAGATGTCACGGCGTACCAGATCGTCCGCGTTCGCGGACGATGACAGTGAGGGTCTACATATCTGCATCAATAGGGCTGGAACGTTGAAAACGGTCGTCTAGTTCTCGGCCCAGTAGCGGATCAGGTTGTGATAGAGGCCGGTCAGCCGCACCATCTCCGGATCGTCGCGTCCCATCCGCTGCGACAATCCCTGGATCGTCGTGTCGAGATCGAAGATCATGCTGCGCGCGAGGGGATCGCGGATCATGCTCTGCAGCCAGAAGAACGAGGCGACGCGGACGCCGCGCGTCACCGGGGTGACCATGTGCAGGCTCGAGGCGGGATACAGCACGAGGTCGCCGGCCGGCAGCTTGACCTCGTGCGAGCCGTACAGATCCTCGATCACCAGCTCGCCGCCGTCGTAATCCTCCGGCTCGGACAGAAACAGCGTGACCGAAAGGTCGGTGCGAATGCGCAGGCCGGTGAGCTTGTCGCCGCGGACCGCGTTGTCGACGTGGATGCCGAAATGGTGGCCCGACTCCGCGCTGTAGCGGTTGAACAGCGGCGGGAAGATCTGCTGCGGGATGGCGGCGGCGAGAAAGCGCGGATTGGCGGTCATCGCCGAAATGATGCGGTGGCCGAGCTTGCGCGCCACCTCGCTGTCGGGCGGCAACTGCTCGTTGCGCTTGACCATGGCCGACTGGGCGCCGGCCGTCGAGCGACCGTCCTCCCAGTCGCTGTCGTCCATGATGTGGCGGAAGTCCGCCACATCGTCTTTGCTCAAAACTCCGGGGACACAGATCAGCATGAACTCATCACTTGATGTATGCCCAGGTTTGGGTGTGCGATCAGAACCGCCCGGACAGGACGATCGACGCGCTTCGTCCCGGACCGACGAGCACGAACGGGGTGGCACTCTGATAGAGAGCGTCGTAGTAGAGCTTGTCGAAGATGTTGGCAACAAACAGCTTCGCCGTCCAGTTCTTGTCGAGCTTGGCTTCCGCGAACGCATCGAAGCGCCAGTAGCTCGGCAGCTCCGTGCCCTGGTTCGCCGCCAGCCAGGTGCCGCCGAAGATCTTCGAGCGGTAAACCGCCTGGCCGCCGATCTCCCAGGTGTCGTTGATCTGGTACTTCGTCAGCAGGCTGAACGACTGGTGCGCGGTGTTGGCGAGCTGCAGCCCGACATTGCTGGTGAACAGCGCGGTGTTGGCTGGCGGGATGTTCGACTTCGTCACCTCGGACTGCATCAGCACGATGCCGCCGAAGATGCTCCATTTGTCGGTCAGCTTGCCGCCCGCCTGCAGGTCGATGCCGCGGATGCGGTAGGCGGCACCGGCCGAGAGACACGGCACGGAGCCGATGGTGCCTGCCGGATACGGGCAGTCCGCGGTGGCCTGCGCGGCGCTGGTGATGTTGCGTGACTCGCGGGCGTTCTCCTTCTCGGTCTGGAACAGCGCTCCGGTGACCAGCAGGCGACCGTCGAGCAGCTCCCACTTGGTGCCGATCTCGATCGAGGTGTTCTTCTCGGGCCCGAAGATCTGGTTGGCGCCGCCATTGGTGACCGCCGACAGGCCGCCATATTGCGGGCTGAGGCCGTCGAACTCCGCGCCGACCGGATTCGACGAGGTGGCGTAGGCCGCATAGAAGCTGGCGTAGGGCACCGGCTTCAAGGTCATGCCGACGTTGAAGTTCGGCATGCCGCTGGAGGCCGCCGTCGAACCCGGCGTGTTGGCGACGCCGTTGACGGTGCCGAAGCCGTCGACCCGGACGTCGTATTTGTCGTAGCGCACGCCGCCGTTGAGGATGACGAGATCGCGGTAGTTGACGCTGTCGAGCGCGTAGACGCTCGCCGAGTCGATCTTCACGTTCGTCGGGAATTGTCCCAGCGACGGAATGCCGAACGGTAGGTTGGTGAACTGCGGGTTGAACACGCTCACGCCCGAGAGCGAGCCGCTGCCCGCGAACGCCAGGCCCTGCTGCTCGGATGTCAACCCGGTGTAGCTGTTGATGCGCGCCTTTTCCTGCGAGACTTCGAGCCCCGCGAGCACGGTGTGCCTGAAGTTGCCGGTATCGAACTTGTAGGTCGCCTCGAGCTGGTTGGCGAGCACGTCGGTCTGCTGGAAGCGGCTCTGCGGATTGGCCCGGATCGTCGAATTCGACAGCGGGTTGGTGAGCGTCGGGCCTTCCGGCAGCGTGCCGATGTAGTTCAGGGTCGAGCGCGACACCCGGATCTTGTCGGAGATAGTCAGGTCTGGAGTGACCTTCACCTCGGCATTGAACGTACCGATGTCCTGTCCGACACGCGAGAAGTCGCGGTTGACGAAGCCATACCAGGCGTTGCGCGGCGAGCCGACCTCGGGGAATGGCGCGCCGGCGGTGAGCGTGCTCGGCCGATAGTAGGGAACGCCGAAGTCCGGACGGCCGGTCGCCTCGTTGTGGATGTAGTTGGCGGACAGGGTCACGGTGTCCAGCGGCGTCCACTTGGTGGCGATGAAGCCGCCGTTGCGGTTGTCGGTGACGTAGTCGCGGCCGGCCACGCCGGCATCCTGGAACAGGCCGCCGACGCGGGCAGCGAAGGTCGGCGTGATCTTCTGGTTGACGTCGATCACCACGCGCTTGGTCCTGTCGGTGCCGAGCGTGGTGTCCATGTTGTAGAAGCTGTTCTCGGTCGTGGCCTGCTTGGTCACGATGTTGATCGCGCCGCCGGTGGTGCCGCGGCCGGCGAAGGACGACGCCGGGCCGCGCAGGATCTCGACCTGCTCGGTGAAGAAGTTCTCGCGCACGGAGACGCCGGCGTCACGCACGCCGTCGATGAAGACGTCGTTGCGGGCGTCGAAGCCGCGGATGAAGAAGCGGTCGCCGAACGCGTTGCCGCCTTCGCCGGTGCCGAGCGTCACGCCGGCGGTGGAGAGCACCGCGGATTTGAGGCTGGTGGAGTTCTTGTCCGCCAGGATCTCCTTGCTCAGGACGGTGACGGTCTTCGGCGTGTTGAGCAGCTTCTCCGGAAACTTGCCGGAGGCCTGCAGCCGCTCGCCCTTGTAGTCGGAGGCGGGGCTGGAATAGGGGTTGCGGTCGGGCGGCAGATTGCTCTTCGGCGCCGCGGCCTGTTGTTGTTGTTGCTGGCGGGCGGCGCGGCGCATCGCGTCGCGGGCGCGGACCTGGTCCGCGGTCGGGCGCGAGGCGGCCGGCTTGGGGCGCGCCACCGGGGCTTCGACGGTGACGGACGGCAGCGGCGCCTGTTGGGCTTCGGCACCGGAGAACGAGGCAACCGCGATCAGGCTCGCGACTGCCGAGACTTTCACACCGGAAATCTCGGGAGATGGATCCCACTCGTGTCCGCTTGCCCCTCGCAAGCTCCTTGGAAAGATTGCCTTACCCATACTCGACCACCCCATTCGTTACGCAAAACTTTGACTTGGGTTCGCTTGAACGCCCGCAACCGGCGCGTGCTTGTTGCGAATGCAAGTCAAGAAGCGGGGGAAAGCGGCCCAAAGCTGGTTCCGCCGGTGGCCGGAATGCGAAAAGTTTCCATCCATTTCTGAGAATGAGAGTTGTTCGCAGACAGTTGCCCCGTAGCAACAGTTGAAACCTCCTGGTTGAACCGATCTCCGTCATTCAATTGCTGATGAGAGAATTGGTGGTCTTTCACGTCGTCTCGCGAGGTGGATCGTTCGCTTGACGATCACTTCGGTCGATCTTCGGTTCGAGCTGCTCCCCGCCGCGTCGCGAGATGCGGCGGGAATCTGGCAAATCTGTTGCCTGATCGGGGCGCGTGTGCGGCTCGGAACTTCGCCGTGGTGATCAGGTAGAACGCGGCGCCCGGAGCGATCTGGGTGAACGGGACGTTGCCGCGGTGGCAGGTGTCGGAATGGAGCGGTTGGTGAGGTTCCGAGCGTAGACCTTCATGCCGGGGGCCGGCATCTGCAGCGGTCTCGACCGTGAGATCAGCGGCGCTCGGCGATGATCGCGACCGGCCCGCCGCCGTCGGGACCCTGATGCTCGGCGCCGCCCGAGACGAACAGGTCGGTGAAGCCGAACAGCCCGGCCAGCGCGCCGCCGACGAAGGCGCGGGCATGGCGGGTGGAGGAGACGTCGCTGTCATCCAGCATGGTATGCCGCTGGCCGCGCAGCCGGCCGCTCTGCGCCGCCTCCGCCTTGGCGAGCACCGCGGCGATGCGGCTGCGATCGGCCGCCGCGACCTGGCCCGGCACGTTGAGGCCGAGCCGGGCGAGCGCCTGCCGGGCCGGCTCGATGTCGATGGCATCGCCCATGACGGCATGATCGATCGCGAGCGGCCCGCTCCAGGTGGCCGACATGCCGGCCACCATGATCTCGTGGTCGAGCAGCTCGACGCCGCCCGAGGTGGCCGCGCGCCCGCTGTAGCGCGAGACGTCGGCGCAGATCGTCGCGTCGGAGAGATCGGCGGCGGCGAGCTCGCCGAGCGCGATCGCGACACCCAGCGCCGAGGCGCCGCGCGAGAAGCCCATCGATTTCAGCGTATCGCGCACGGCGGTGCGCTGTCCCCGGGCCTCGACCGCCTCGATGCGCTCCATCGTCAGCAGCGGACATTTCACCTGCACATAATGGACGTCGGCGGGATCGCTGATGCCGGCGTCGGTCATTGCCGCGCGCACGCCGGCGGCCACGAGCTCGACCTGCGGCATGCGGCCGAGATGCTCGCCCGGCAGCGCCGGCGTGCGCGCGCGCCCCAGCGCCAGCGATGCCGGGAAAGCGCGCGGCGCCGCGGCGTCACCCCCGTCGCGTGCCTCGAACACGATCATGTGCGGCGACAGCGCGCCCTCGGTGCCGCCCGACATCACCATCGCGATCTGCCGCACGGCGTCGGCTGCGAGATAGCGGCCGAGCAGCGCCTCCAGCGAGCGCACGGCGAAGGCGCGGGTGAAGTCGTTGACGCAGCCATTGCCTTCGGTCTTGCCGAGAATGGCGACGATGCCGGCGGGATCGATCGCGCCTTGCGCGATTCCGGTCTCGAGCGCGCCGACATCGTCCGGGCTCCGCATCGGCAGGCGGTGAACGTAGGCGCGGCGCAGCGTGGTCGGCATGTCGAGAACTCCTGTCGTGCGGTCCGGCGACACTAGGCAATCGCAAAGCCGCGCGCGACGGTGTTCCGGGATGGTCCGCGTGCTATCCTTCGCAATCCCATCTCGACGACCGGTGATCCATGCCTCTCTGGACCTGCTTTCAATGCGGCGCGCAGTTTCCCGATACGGCAGCGCCGCCCGGCCATTGCGCCGTCTGCGAGGACGAGCGGCAATATGTGAACTGGAAGGGACAAAGCTTCCTCAGCCGCGACGACCTCGCCGAACGGCATCAGGTCGTTTGGCGCGACGATGACGGCCTGAGCGGGCTCGCTCTGGATCCCAGCTTTGCGATCGGCCAGCGCGCGCTGCTCGTTCCCGGGCCGGATGGCTGCGTGATGTGGGACTGCATTCCCCTGGCGACAGAGGCAGCCATTGCCCACGTGCGCTCGCTCGGCGGCCTGAAGGCCATCGCGGTATCGCATCCGCACTATTATGGCGCGGTCGCTGATTGGAGCGCCGCGTTCGGCAACGCGCCGGTCTATCTCCATGGCGACGACCGCGCCTTCGTCACCCGGCCGCATCCGGCGATCGTGCCATGGACGGGCGATCGCCTCGCCATCTCGGATGACGTCGTGCTGCTGCGGACCGGCGGGCATTTTGCCGGCGCCACCATCCTGCATTGGCGCAAAGGTGCCGGTGGCAAGGGCGCGCTGTTGACCGGTGACATCGCGATGGTGGCGATGGATCGCCGCCACGTCAGCTTCATGTATTCCTATCCGAACTACATCCCGCTCGGCGCGGCCGCCGTGCGCCGCATCGCCGATGCGGTCGCGCCGCTGGCCTTCGATCGCATCTACGGCGCCTGGTGGCAGAAGAACATCGCCGACGATGCGAAGGCGGCGTTCGATCGCTCGGTGCGGCGTTATCTTCAGGCGATCGCTTGAGCCGCCGGCTTTGCGGAATCCCCGTAAAGTAACGGGGCATTAGGCACAACCAGAAGGTTGTTTCAGGGCATCTTGCAGTCTTTGGTCGGATGGTATCGAAGTATCCCGGGCGGAATGGGGTACCTCAATGCATTTGCCATCGTGCTCGTCGGCGACCGGCGCCATCGTGCCGGCCGGGCTCCTCGTGCATTCAGACCTCCGATCAGCTCCCCATCATCCGGTGTCCGCCTCCAGCGCCGGCGACCTGTCCTGGCGCTGGATTCTGTTGGCGCTGGTGCTCGCCATCGTGCTCGCGGTGCCGTTCCTGCTGGTCGATGTCCCGCCGGTGCTCGACTATCCCAACCACCTCGCGCGGCTGTTCGTGCTGGCGCATCCCGACGATCCCGTGCTGTCGCAGATATACGCGCCGAATTGGCGCATCCTGCCCAATCTCGGCATGGACGTGATCGGCGTCGCGCTGCTGCGCGTCACCGACGTTCATGTCGGCGGCCGCATCCTGCTCGCGCTCAGCCTGTTCGCGCCGCTCGTCGGCGTCGTCACCTATCACCGCGCGGTGTTCGGCCGGCTGTCGTTGTGGCCGCTGGCGGCCGGCATCGTCGCCTATGACGGCGTCTTCCTGCTCGGCTTCATGAATTTCCAGCTCTCGCTCGGCCTGGCCCTCGGCGGCGCCGCCGGCTGGGTGGCGCTGCGCCGTCGGGGCGGCTGGCTGCCCGCGATCGCCTGGGGCGCCATCGCCGCGGCGGCCGCCTTCCTCTGCCACATCTTCGGCCTGCTGTTCTTCGCGGTCCTGATCGGCGCCGGAGAGGCCGACCGGCTGTGGCGGCTGCGCCGGTCGCCGGTCCTGGCGCGGGAGTTCGCTGTCGCTGCCTGTGCGCTCGGAGTCACGCTCAGCCCGGCCGTGCTGCTCTATGGGCTCTGTCCGCTGGGCGAGGGTGGATTGCAACTCGGCGACTGGGACGGACCGCCGAAGCTGTGGCGCATCATGACGCCGTTCCTGACAACCAGCGCCGAGCTGACGATCATCACGACGGTCGTGGTGATGTCTGTGTTGGTCCTCGTCCGGCGCCAGCTCGTCGTCGCGCCGGGCGTTCCGCTGGCGCTGGCGGCGCTGTTCGTCGCCTTCGTCGCCGCGCCGTGGACGGCGCTGGGAGGAACGTTGATCGACATGCGCTTTGCCGCGATGTGCGGCCTGCTGCTGTTCGCCGGCTTGCAGCCGGTCGTGTCCGGCAGGAAGGCGGTGCTCGTCGGCATCGTCCTCTCGGGGCTGATGTTGATTCGGACCGCGGATATCGCATCGGCATGGATCGATCACAGAGTGGACCTCGCCGAACTGCGCGCGGCGATCGCGCATGTGCAGCCCGGCGCGCGCGTCATCGCCGCGCATGGCCACGAGCAGCCCGTCTCCAGCCGGCGCGAGCGGATCCTGCCCGGATTCCGCTACGTCGATTCCCATATGGCGGCGCTGCTCGTGATCGAGCGGCGGGCGTTCTGGCCGCTGATGTTCGCCCATCCGAACCAGCAGCCCATCACGGTCCGTCCCTCTTTCGCTCGTCTTGCGCAGCCGCTGGCCGAGCCCGCCGCGTGGCGCTGGCTGCAACCTGACACGCCGCCCGCCGACGTGTTGCCGCTCGCGCGCTATCTGGCCGGCTGGCGGTCGAACTTCGATGCTGTCCTGCTGCTCGACCCGCCAGTCCCTGAGCAGCCGGTCGCCGGACTCACGCCGCTCTATCTCGGCAGCTACATCCAACTGTTCCGCATCGGGCAGGGCACCGGCACCACCGCTGTGCAGGAGCCTCAGCCCGCTCCGCCGGCGGCCTCACCTTCGTGAAGCCGGAACGACGGCCGCCGCTCCCCATCCGTCTCCGGTGATCCCTTGTCGCCGTTCGGCCGTTGCCTTGCGCTGGCCGGGCGCTAGGCGCGGTCGGTGGCGCCACAACGGAGAAGCGACATGCAACGCATCGTGCCGGGGCCGGGCCAGGAATCGGTGTGGGACTATCCGCGGCCGCCGCGGCTGGAGCGCTGCACGGCGCGGCTGCGCGTCGCATTTGCCGGCGTCACCATCGCCGACACGCAGGATGGCCATCGCGTGCTCGAGACCAGCCATCCTCCGGTCTACTACATCCCGCCGCAGCATGTCGCGATGCAGTGGCTGCGGCGCGCGCCCGGCCGGTCGTTCTGCGAGTTCAAGGGCGTCGCCGGCTACTGGACGCTGGAGGTCGGCGGCCGCGTGTCCGAGCAGGCCGCCTGGAGCTACGAGCAGCCGACGGCGCCATTCGCACCGATCGCGGGCCATCTGGCGTTCTATGCCTCGCGGGTCGAGGCCTGCTTCGTCGGCGACGAGCGCGTTGCCGCGCAACAGGGCGATTTCTACGGCGGCTGGATCACCTCTCGTGTCGTCGGACCGTTCAAGGGCGGGCCGGGTACGCGGCACTGGTAGACAGGCTCCCGTCCCGATGCATGATCCGGTCGCCGATCCTGATCGTAGGGATGAATGGTGACGGCAGCCTGCGCATGCAGCGCGGCCTGACTTGGCTGGGGCCGCAATCCCTGCCGGACCAGATCTCATCTTCACGACGCCGGGGGAATGCCATGCGACGGTTGATGAAGTTTCTGCACACGATGGGCGCGATCGGCATGATGGGCGCGATGGCCTGCCTCGTCGTGCTGCTCGGCCTCATCCCGCAGCCGTCGGTGTCGCTTGCGCACTATGCCGAGATGCGCGCGGCGATGGGCGCCATCGTGCGCTACGTGTTCTTCCCCTCGCTCGGCCTGACCCTGGTCGCCGGCCTGCTGGCGATCGCGATCAACCGCGCGCTGCACAGCGCCGGCTGGGCGCTCGCCAAGCTCGCTTCCGGCATCCTCGTCTTCGAATGGGGCTTTGCCGCCGTGCAGGGACCGATGCAGGAAGCCGCCGAGGAGGCCGCGCGCGCCGTCGCCGGCCAGATCGATCCGGCGACGCTTGCGCCCAACTTCGGCACCGAGCAGGGCGCCATCTGGGTCACGCTCGGCGTCGCCACCGTGAACGTCATCCTGGGCGTCTGGCGGCCGAAGTTTACGAATTTGCCGGATTGAACGGCGACGAGATTGTCCGACGTCGGTTGCGGTCAGCTTCCAGCATTCTGCGCCGCGAGTGCCGCTCTCGCGTCTCCCCTCCCCCTTGCGGGGAGGGGTCGGGGGTGGGGGTCCCCACGGGCGGTGTCTCGATAGCTCGGATCGATTGGCCGCTGTTGGGCTGACCAGCCCGAACGAAACTCCGCGCCCGCGGACCCCCACCCCCAACCCCTCCCCGCAAGGGGGAGGGGAGCGCACCGCCGCCGCCGCGTGATCTGCGGATTTTGCGAAATTGCTCTTGCTATTTTTCCGAAATCATGTTTTTCTCTCCCCATCCCGCCTCGTGCAGAGGGACGTACGCGTCGTCACGAACGTGGAGGTGGGCTGCGATGGACGTGACGGCTGCGCCAGACGAGCGCAGTTCGGCGCGGACGGCGAAGTCGTGTGGTCCTGGCCTCTCGACGCTGAGGTCAAGTTCGCTTTCGATGCTGTGACGGCTCGGGGCGGGCGATGGGGGCAAGAACGCCGATCCCCAGGGAGAGCGCGAAGGACACCGTTAAAACCGATCGCGCGGGGGAGGCCGGTTGTCAGGCCCGACCTGTGGTGACTGCCGCCTGCTTTCTTGTTGCAGGCGGGCCATGGGCCGCGGTCAGCACCCGGCCTTCCCCGCGCCCTCTCATTTTCAGAGGGACGACTGCCGCATCACTCGGGCACCGATCGTGCCGCGGGATCGCGAACACGCATGCAAGATCACATGTTCAGGATGTCATCAGGGGGCGGGCCCGCAGCCTCCGACGACGCGCATTGTCTTCAGCTGGTCATGCCCGACGCCAGCGCCGCCGCGGCGCTGACGCCGGCCATGTCGACGTTTTCAGAGCTGCGTCGCCCGCAGCTCGATCGTGAGCGGTACGGTCGTGCGCTTGGCGGCCGGATCGGCCGGCATCTGCAGCACGCGGGCGCGCTGGCCGGTGGCGAGGTCGGTGACCTTGACGATTCGGCCATTGGAGAATTCGAGCGCATCGTGATGTTCGGTCGGCTTGTTGGTGTCGACCTGCCGGAAGCGGGCGAGATGGGCGCCGACCTTGCGCCGGAAGAAGAAGCCCTTGATGCGGACATCGTCTTCGAAGGCGAGCTCCGTGCCCGGCCGCAGGCAGACGGCGGTCAACGGGTCGTCCTTGGTGCAGAAGCCGCGGGTCTCCGTGCCGGGAAATCGACAGGAGACCAGCACGTCGGCAGTTTTGGCATCGCGGGAAGCAACAGTATGGAGGCTGTAGTCACACATGGGGAGCTCCTGAAGGCCGCCAGCACTGAGGCCGCAACGGCGCAGCAGGAGAGTTGTTCCATGTTGTTGCAGCCCGTCTGCTCAAGGACTCCCGCCGCGGGACCGGCCGGCGGCGGGAACTCGCGATCAGGTGAGATGCGCAGCTTCTTCGGCCTCGTCCTCGGCGGCGCCCCAATGCGAGGCGTCCTTGATGGTCGGATCGATCAGCTCGCCGCGCAGCAGCGCCAGCGGCGACTTCCAATACAGCGCGATGTTGTGGAACGGGTCGGTCAGCACCTTGAAGGCCCAGATCAGGCCCGTCGAGACATCCTGCATTGCAAACAGCTGGATGACGCGAAACAGGCCGCCGCCGATGCCGACCGCGAGCCAGAGCAGGCCGACGTGGCGGACGAAGTCCATCCGGCCGGTCGGCTCGGCGAACAGGCCGAACAGCGTCGGAAACGCGAACAGCGCCACCGGCACCAGGCCCCACACCGTCAGCAGCACGATCTTGCGGGTCTGATTGTAGCCGACCTTGACCGCTTCCTTGTAGTCGTTGCTGACGCCGTTGACGTGGTCATAGCCGTTCGGTTCGAAGAAGAAGTGCCCGGTCTGCCGCGTCAGCATCGCGAGCCAGCCGACCAGGCCGGCCATCGCCGGATCCTTGAACAGGAGCGCATAGCACACGAGGAAGATCACGGCGCTGACCAGGTGCAGCGTCTGATTGATCCGGCTCTGATGATAGTAGCGATAGTCGTCGAAGCGCTGCGTCTGCAGCGTCTTGTAGTAGCGCGACATGCGAATCCCCGTGCCGTTGTGGAACGAGGCGAAGACGTAGAGGGCCTCGGTGAAGGTGGCGTGACATTATGATGTTGTCACAATGAAACCGACCGGGATCGGATCGGGAGCCGCAATGTGCGCAAGCGAGCGGACTCTGCGCCGGCGCACGACTCGCCGGCTGGTCTCTCTGTCTGCCGCAAAATGCGGAGAAACGGCTTTGATCCGGATCAAAGCCGGCTGCCGATGTGACGTGTTGCGGCCTGCGTCAGCCGGCGGGCGACCTTGCCAGCCGGATCGCCTCGCTCAGGATCGCCCGGTCACCGATATGGTTGGCGAGCAGCAGCACCAGCCTGGCGTTCATGCGCAGCGCCTCGTCCTCGCCGAGGTCGCGCTGGCCGCCGATCAGCTCGGCATAGAAGTCGTCGGGATCGCTGATGTTCGGGGTGAGGGTCAGGCTCATGCTGCAAGCTCCTGCTGGACCGCGCCGCGCCTGCCGCAGGCGCGCCGGACCGCGTCCGTGATCGCGTCCCCGTCGAACTGCGGCCAGCGGGCGGTGACATATTGATCGGGACGGAACAGATAGGTCGTGCCGGGCGAGGCGCCGTATCGTGCCGCGAGCAGGCCCGTGGCATCGGCGATGTCGCGACCGACGACGATCACCTGCGCCGTGATGCCGTCGATGGTGAGCTGCTCGGCCGTCACGGCGGGGTCGAACGTGACCACGGTGAAGCTGGAGCCGAGACAGTTCAGCAACCAGCCGGGCTCGCCCGCGATCGTCACCGGTGCATCGGCGGCATTGGTGCCAGGCGTCATCGCGCCGGGGACGTTGCCGCCGTCAGGCGTATTCAACGACGACGCGACATAGGGCGTCGGCGTCGACAGCCGGCCGCTGTTGACCAGCGGCCGCGCAAAGCTGTGGTTCTGTGCGAGGTCGAGCACGGCGTCGCGGTAAAGACGACTGGCTTGCGTCTTCGGCGTGATGAAGTCGGTCGCGCGCGTCGAGTTCAGGATGTTGTCGTCGGCGGCAAAGGCGCGCTCCTCGTGATAGCTGTCGATCAGGCTCTCCGGCGCCTCGCCGCGCAGCACCATTGCCAGCTTCCAGGCGAGGTTGTCGATGTCCTGCACGCCGGTGTTGGCGCCGCGGGCGCCGAACGGCGACACCTGGTGCGCCGCGTCGCCCGCGAAGAGGACGCGGCCGTGACGGAAATTGTCGATCCGGCGGCAGGCGAACTGATAGATCGACACCCATTCGAGCTCAAATTCGGTGCTCTCGCCGAGCATGGCCCGGATGCGTGGGATCACGCGCTCGGGCTTCTTCTCCTCGTCCGGATTGGCGTCCCAGCCGAGCTGGAAGTCGATGCGCCAGATGTTGTCGGACTGGCGATGCAGCAGCACCGACTGTCCCGGATGAAACGGCGGATCGAACCAGAACCAGCGCTCGGTCGGATACTCCGCCTTCATCCTGACGTCGGCGATCAGGAAGCGGTCCTGAAAGAACTGACCCGTGAACTCGGCGCCGACCATGCGCCGCGTATCGGAATTGGCGCCGTCGCAGGCGATCACCCACTGCGCCTCCATGGTGAAGATGCCGTCCGGCGTCTCCACCGCGAGCTGCGCGAAGTCGTCGGTCTGCTTGAGGCTGACGAGCCGATGCTTCCAGCGCAGATCGATCAGCGGAGTCCTGTTGCAGGCATCGACCAGAATCTCCTCGAGATAGTATTGTTGCAGGTTGATCATTGCCGGCCAGCGATGGTCGGGCTCGGGCAGCAAATCGAATTGATAAGAGAGCTGGTCGCGGAAGAACACCTTGCCGATGTTCCAGCTCACGCCCTTTTCCACCATCGGCGCGGCGCAGCCGAGCCGATCCAAGATCTCGAGCGGGCGCTTGGCGTAGCACACGGCGCGGGAGCCGATGCTGACGGTATCGTTGTCGTCGAGCACGACCACGGGCTGGCCGCGGGCGGCGAGATCGAGCGCCGCTGTCAGGCCGATCGGCCCGGCGCCGATCACGACGATCGGATGGCGGCGGGTCTCGCCGCTGCGCTGCTCCGCCGAGCAGACATAGGGAAATCGCGGATAGACATAGTTGCTCATGGCTGCCTCGCCTGGCGCGTTGCGGTCGGGACTGTCGGGACGAGCAATCGCTCAGTCGCTGCCTGCGAATTCCTTCTCGTGCATCCAGGCGGTGTGCCGCGGCGGCTTCTTGGTGGTCGCCCATTCGTCGACCATGGCGTGGGCGACCGACTTCATCCGCGCGATCTGCTCGGGCGTTGCAGTCCAGGCCGCGATCTCCAGCCGATGGCCGCTCGGATCATGGAAATAGATCGACTTGAAGATGGTGTGGTCGGTGATCCCGACGACGTCGAGGCCGGCGGCCTCGGCGCGCGCCTTGGCTTCTTCCAGCTCCTCCATGTCCTTGACCTGGAAGGCGATGTGCTGGGTCCATTCCGGGGTGTTCGGATCGCGCCCCATCGGCGGCGAGTTCGGCAGCTCGAAGAAGGCGAGGATGTTGCCGTTTCCCGCATCCAGGAAGATGTGCATGTACGGATCGGGCGCCTTGGTCGAGGGCACCTTGTCCTCGGCGATGGCGCCGAGCAGGTCCATGTTGAGGACCTTCTTGTAGAACTCGACCGTGGCCTTGGCGTCGACGCAGCGATAGGCGACGTGATGGATCTTCTCGATCTGCATGATTGTCCTCCCGTTGTTGCCAGGATAGTAACGAATGATACGATTGTGCGGCATTGATCCAGATCAACCCGACCGGGATCGGATCGAGGTCGCCAGGGGCTGGAAGGACGAGGACCGAGACGCAATGACGAAGCCGGCCACCGACATGCGCGACCGCAAGCAGGGCGAGGCGGCCACGGAGCGCGAGCTCAGATTGCAGCGCTATTTTCCCTACCGGCTGGCCCGGCTCGCCGAACAGGTGTCGCTGGCGGTGGCGGAGGTCTATGCCGACCGCTTCGCGCTGTCGCGCCAGGAATGGCGGATCCTCGCGGCGCTCGGCGAGCAGCCGCGGCTGCCGACCAAGGAGATCGGCCGGCTGACGACGCTCGACAAGATGAACGTCAGCCGCGCCATGCAGAGCCTGGAGGCACGCGGGATCGTCAGCCGCAGCCGCGATCCGGAGGACGGCCGCGAGCGGATCGTGGCGCTGACGGCCGCCGGGCGGGCGCTGTACCGCAGGATCGTGCCTCATGCGCTGGCGCGCGAGGCCGATCTGCTCAGCGTGCTTTCGGCCGCCGAGATCGCGACCCTCGACACGGTCATCGACAAGCTGCTCGCGGCCGCCGAACGATCGCTCGATGATCCCCCCGGCCGAAAGGCTTGATCGGTGCCGCCGCCGCGCTATATCGACGGTCTCTCTCCACCCCTGATAGCATGGGCCAACGTACGACGATGACCGACACCGCCACCGTTAGCCATTCCTTCCAGGCCGAAGTCTCCGAGCTGCTCCATCTGATGGTGCATTCGGTCTATTCCGAGACCGATATTTTCCTGCGCGAGCTGATTTCGAACGCCTCGGACGCCTGTGACAAGCTGCGTTACGAGGCGATCGCCAGACCCGATCTGATCGGCGACGGCGAGGCGCCGCAGATCCGCATCATCCCGAACAAGGCCGCTGATACGCTGACCATCGCCGACAGCGGCATCGGCATGGAGCGCCAGGAACTGATCGACCATCTCGGCACCATCGCCCGCTCCGGCACCAAGGCGTTCGTGCAGAAGTTGGCCGAGGCCAAGGACGGCACCGGCCTGATCGGCCAGTTCGGCGTCGGCTTCTACTCGGCCTTCATGGTCGCCGACCGCATCGTCGTGATCAGCCGCCGTGCCGGCGGCAGCGAGGTCTGGACCTGGACCTCGTCGGGCGGCGCGGGCTTCGAGGTGGCGCCCGCGTCCGAGGAGGATGCCAAGCGGGTGACGCGCGGCACCGAGATCGTGCTGCACCTCAAGGACGACGCCAAGAAATATCTCGAAACCTATGAGATCGAGCGCATTGTCACCGCCTATTCCGACAACATCCAGTTTCCGATCATGCTGGTGCCGGAGGAGGGCGAGCCGCGCCAGATCAACTCCGCCAGCGCGCTGTGGCAGCGCTCGAAGTCCGAGCTGACGTCCGACGACTACAGCAAGGCCTACAAGTCGATTGCGCACGCGTTCGACGAGCCGGCGATGACGCTGCACTACCGGGCCGAGGGCCGCTATTCCTACGCGGTGCTGCTGTTCGCGCCGTCGACCAAGCCGTTCGACCTGTTCGAGCCGGCGCGCAAGGGCAAGGTCAAGCTCTATGTCCGCCGCGTCTTCATCACCGATGACGCCGACCTGATGCCGGCCTATCTGCGCTTCATCCGCGGCGTGATCGACAGCGAGGACCTGCCGCTCAATTTGTCGCGCGAGATGCTGCAGAACAATCCGCAGCTGGCGCAGATCCGCAAGGCCGTGACCACGCGCGTGATCGGCGAGCTGGAGCAGCTCGCCGACAAGGATGCCGAAAACTTCGATAAGATCTGGGATTCGTTCGGCGCCGTGATCAAGGAAGGCCTGTACGAGGATTTCGAGCGCCGCGACAAGCTGCTGGCGCTGTCGCGCTTCACCACGACATCGGGCGAGCGGCGCTCGCTGAAGCAATATGTCGAAGGTCTCAAGGAGAACCAGACCGAGATCTATTTCCTGGTTGGTGACAGCATCGAGCGGCTGAAGTCCAATCCGCGGCTCGAGGCCGCCAAGGCGCGCGGCGTCGAGGTGCTGCTGCTCACCGATCCGGTCGATGCGTTCTGGACCTCGGCACGGCTGGAGTTCGACGGCAAGCCGCTGAAGTCGCTGAGCCAGGGCGACATCAACTTCGACCCGATCCCGGTGACCGAGCCGAAGCCCGAGGACGAGGCACAGCCGGCGGCCGACGAGGCCAATACGATCGCGCTGATCAAGGCAAGTCTCGGCGACCACGTCACCGACGTGAAGGTCTCGACCCGGCTTACCACCAGCGCGTCGTGCCTGGTGGCCGGCAGCCATGGTCCGGATCGCGAGCTGGAGCGCATCCTGTCGCAGCAGGCGCGCGGGGCGCGCACCAAGCCGATCCTCGAGATCAATCTGCGCCATCCGCTGGTCGTCGCGGTCGCCAAGGCCGCCGCCGACAAGGCCAAGGTCGACGATCTGTCGTTCCTGCTGCTCGAGCAGGCGCAGATCCTCGACGGCGAACTGCCGGAGGATCCGGCCGCCTTCGCGGCCCGTCTCAACCGGCTGGTGCTGCTGGGCGTCGCGGGGGCCTGAGGCAGGCGGGTCGCCGGGCGCGGAGGTCAGTTCTTCGCGCTCACCTGCGGGACCAGCTTGCGCCAGTGCATGATCTCGGCGCGGTAGGTCGCGGCATAGACGCCGACGTCGCCGGTGAGCGGCGTGGCGCCGACCTCGGCGAACTGCCTGCTGATGTCGGGATCGGCCAGCGCGGCGTTGATCTCGCGGTTGAGCAGCTCGACGATGGCTTTCGGCGTGCCGTGCGGCACCGCGACGCCATAGAAGCCGGAGGTTTCGAACGCCGGCAGCACGTCGGCGACCGGCGGCAGATCGGGGAAGGCGGCGGCATGCTCGCGCGTCGTGACGGCCAGCGCCCGGACCTTGCCGGTGCGCAGGAGGTCGGCGGCGGAAGCGGCGTTGTCGAACATCGCGTGGATATGGCCGGAGGCGAGGTCGGTCAGGGCCGGCCCCGAGCCACGATAATGCACGACGGACCAGGTGATGCCGCCGAGCGTCCGGAACAGCTCGGCCGACAGCAGCTGGACGGTGCCAGGACCGGCGGAGCCGACGCTGAGCTTGCCCGGGTTGGCCTTGGCATAGGCCAGGAATTCGGGCAGCGTCTCGACCGGCAGCTGCCGGCTGACCAGCAGCAGCAGCGGCATGCGCGCCATGCCGGCGACGGGGATGAGATCGCCCTCGGCGCCGGGCGAGCGGTCGGTCGAGGCCGTAATGACGTTGGCGGTCGAGGTCGCAAGGATCGTGTAGCCGTCCGGCGCGGCGCTCGCGACGCTCTTGGTGGCGGTCGCGCCGCCCGCACCCGGCCGGTGATCGAGCACGAAGGGCTGGCCCAGTCGGCGGGTCAGCCGATCGCAGATCAGGAGCGACAGCCGGCCGGTGGCTCCGCCCGGGGCAAACGGAATGACCCAGGTGACGGGCTGAGCCGGATAGGGCGCATCAACTCCGGCGAACGCCGTGGTCGAGGTCACGGCTGCAACGCTGCTCCAGGCGGCGCAGCGCAGCAATGCGCGTCGTGTCATCGTGTCCTTGGGCATGCCGGCCTTCGCGTTGGCATGTTCTGGGAGCGGTAGGATAACCGGCATTTCCGAGAACTTCGTAAAGGATCGCATTCGCATCAACAGCGACGCACTCTCGGCCGGTTAACCCTCCCGCTTAACGGCCGGTCAGGCCACCCGGCCTATAAGCACGCCGAATTGGGGTGAGGGCGTTCATGAACTCCGGGCAGTCGGATCGATCTGTGGAACTCAGCACGGCCCCTCGGAAGCCGTCGGCGGCGAAAATCTGGCTGAAGGCGATCGAGCTGACCTCGCGCATCGAGGCAGAGCCGGCGCGGCTGTTCGCCGACGTGGTGGACGACTGGGCCGCGAAGCAGCCCGAACGGCCGGCGCTGATCTCCGATCGCGAGACGCTGAGCTATTCCGCCCTGTCTGGGCGCATCAACCGATACGCCCGCTGGGCGCTGGCCAATGGCATCGGGCCTGGCCACACGATCGCTTTGATGATGCCGAGCCGGCCCGACTACCTGGCCGCCTGGCTCGGGATCAGTCGCGTCGGCGGTGTGGTTGCGCTCATCAATGCCAATCTCATCGGCCCGTCGCTTGCGCATTGCATCAATGTGGCTCGGCCAGTCCATGTGATCGTCTCCAAGGACTTCCATGAAGCCTATACGGAGGTTGCGCCGTTGATCGCGGGCGGGCCGCGTGTCTGGATTGCCGGCGGCGGCGATCTCGACGTCGCGATCGCCGCGATGGATACGCACGCGCTCGACGCGACTGAGCGCCGCGCCGTGACGATTAACGACCGCGCGCTGCTGATCTACACCTCCGGCACGACGGGCCTGCCCAAGGCCGCCAGTATCAGCCATCGCCGCATCATGAACTGGGGCGGCTGGTTTGCCGGCCTCACCGGCGCAGGTCCCGACGATCGCCTCTATGACTGTCTGCCGGTCTATCATTCCGTCGGCGGCATCGTCGCGCCCTGTAGCATGCTGCGCGCCGGCGGTGCGGCGGTGCTCGCGGAGAAATTCTCGGCGAGCAATTTCTGGCGCGACATCGTCCGTCACGATTGCACGCTGGTGCAATATATCGGCGAGCTCTGCCGCTATCTGCTGGCCGCCGCGCCATCCGATTTCGACCGCGCCCATCGGCTGCGGCTCGCCTGCGGCAACGGAATGCGCGGCGACGTCTGGGAGGCGTTCCAGGCGCGCTTCGCCATCCCCCAGGTGCTGGAATTCTATGCCGCGACCGAAGGCAACTTCTCACTCTACAATGTCGAGGGCAGGGTGGGATCGATCGGGCGCGTGCCGTCGCTGCTTGCGCATCGCTTTCCCGCCGAAATCATCAAGCTGGATGCCGACCAGCGCGCACCCTTGCGCGGACCCGACGGGCGGTGCCTGGTCTGCGCGCGCGGCGAGATCGGCGAGGCCATTGGCCGCATCGGTACGGCGGACCAGGGAGGCGGCCGCTTCGAAGGCTATACCGATACGGGCGAGACCGAGAAGAAGATCCTGCGCGACGTCTTCGCCAAGGGCGATGCCTGGTTCCGCACCGGTGACCTGATGCGCCAGGACGACCAGGGCTTCTTCTATTTCGTCGATCGTCTCGGCGACACCTTCCGCTGGAAGGGCGAGAACGTCGCGACCAGCGAGGTGAACGAGGCGATCCTGCAATGTCCCGGCGTGTTGGAAGCATCGACCTATGGTGTCGTCGTGCCCGGCAGGGACGGACGCGCCGGCATGGCTGCGCTCGTCGTCGGCGACAGCTTCGATCTCGATCGCCTCTCTCTAGAACTTGCCCGCCGATTGCCGCCCTATGCTCGGCCGGTGGCGCTCCGCATCACGTCGTCGCTGCAGTCGACCGAAACATTCAAGCAGAAGAAGCAGGCGCTGATGCGCGACGGCTTCGATCCGTCGATCGTGCATGAGCCGCTCTACGTGCGCGACGCCGGGACGGGTGCCTATTGCCTGCTCGATCGGGATCTCCATGCGCGGATCCTCGCCGGCGAGGTTCGTTTGTAGATGATTTTAATCATAGGCCATGATGGGTATTTACCAACGGTCCCGAAAGATGGCTGGCAAGTCCGGCTTCCTTCACCTTCTCGTCCTATGGTCGGTTTCATCGTTTGAACAGTGAGCGGATTGGCCCATGTCGGTACGGTTAAGAATCATTGCAGCGATCAAGCAGATTGCGGACGAGCAGAAGGTCAAGCTGCCGCCGCTGACCGACGAGCTGACGTTGCACGAGACCGGCTTCGACTCGCTCGCTTTCGCCATCCTGGTCGCCCGTCTCGAGGACGATCTCGGCGTCGATCCGTTCACCCTGTCCGAGGATGTGACGTTCCCCAACACGATAGGCGACTTCATCGGGGCCTATGAGAATGTCCCCGCGTGAGATCTTCGCCCTTCGCGACCATCTCGGGGCGGCGCTGACCGAACGGACGATCTCCGATCCGCGTCACGTCATATCGCTCGCCGAGCTGTCGCGCGGAAGCTGCCTCGGCGGCCGCGCCGCAGAGCTCAACGGACGTTCGGTGCTGCTGGCGACCTCCGGCCAGCTCCTCGCCGGCCTCGCGCTGATCGAGATCGACGGCGTCGCACGACGCATCCTGTTGTGTCCGCCGGATCTCAAGGGCGAGCATCTCGCCAGCATCATCGCCGATGCTGAAATCGACGTCATCGTGACCGATGAGGTCCAGCGTTTCGGCGCTTGCGGCGTCGATCTCGTGATCGAGGTCGCCCTGCCGCGGCCTTCTGCCGTGGTCGTGCAGACGGTGTGCGCCACCGAATGGCTGATGCTGACATCAGGCACGTCGGGCGTGCCGAAGATTGTCGGGCATACTCTGGATGGCCTGTGCGGCGCGATCATCGGCGACCGTCCGGGTCCTGGCGAAGCCATGCCGGTGTGGGCGACCTTCTACGACATCCGCCGCTATGGCGGCCTGCAGATCTTCCTGCGCGCCATCGTCGGCGGCGGCTCGATGGTGCTGTCGGATCCCGGCGAGGGGCTCGCGGACCAGATCGCGCGTCTCAACGCGCGCGGCGTCACTCACATGTCCGGAACGCCGTCGCATTGGCGCAAGCTGCTGATGAGCGGATCGGTCGAAGGCTTTGCGCCGCGCTATGTGCGTCTCTCCGGCGAGATCGCCGACCAGGCCGTGCTCGACGGATTGAAGCAGGCATTTCCCGACGCTTCGATCGGTCATGCCTACGCCTCGACGGAGGCCGGCGTCGGCTTCGCGGTCAATGATGGGCTGGAGGGTTTTCCTGCGACGCTGCTCGGCGAGGGCCGCGGGGCCGTCGACATGAAGGTCGTCGACGGCTCGCTGCGCATCCGCTCCAAGCGTGCCGCGCACGCCTATGTCGGACGCTCTGCCGCCGCCCTGACCGACACGGATGGCTATGTCGACACCGGTGACATGGTCGAGCTGCGCGGCGATCGCTACTACTTCGTCGGACGCCGCAACGGCATCATCAATGTCGGCGGGCTCAAGGTCCATCCCGAAGAGATCGAAGCCGTGATCAATGGCCATCCCGAGGTGCGGATGTCGCGCGCCAAGTCGCGGCGCAGCCCGATCACCGGGGGCATCGTCGTCGCCGAGGTCGTGCTGACGGCGGATGCCGATCCGGTACGGAGTGAGACGGTCCGCAATGAGATCCTGGCCGCGTGTCGCGCGCGTCTCGCGGCCCACAAGGTGCCGGCGATGATCCGCGTCGTGCCAGCGCTCGACGTCACTCCGGCCGGCAAGCTGGCGCGCGCCGATGCATAATGTTCTCGTCACCGGCGGCAGCCGTGGCATCGGGCTCGCCATCGCGCGCAGGCTCGCGGGAGCGGGCTATGACGTCATCGCGGTGGCCCGCCGGGAGAGCGACGAGCTGCGCGCCGCGATGGCCGAGTTCAGCGCCAGCAGCGCCGGCATTCATTTCCGCGCCTGCGACCTCAGCATCGTTGATGAACTACCGGCCTTCGTGAAGTCGGTGCGCGACGAGTTCGGTCCGCTCTATGGTCTCGTCAACAATGCCGGTCTCGGCACCGAGGGCCTGCTCGCGACCATGCATAATTCGGAGATCGAGGCACTGGTGCGGCTGAACGTGCTGGCGCCGATGATCCTGACGAAATACGTCGTTCGTCACATGATGGCCGCGGGCGAAGGCCGGGTGATCAACATCTCCTCGATCATCGCCTCTACCGGCTACAAGGGCCTGTCCGTCTACGGAGCGACCAAGGCGGCCGCCAACGGCTTCACGCGCTCGCTGGCGCGCGAGGTCGGCAAGGTCGGCATCACCGTGAACGCGATCGCGCCGGGCTTCATCGCCACCGAGCTGACGCAGAGCATGGACGAGGAGCAGCAGCGACGCATCGCCGGCCGCAGCGCGTTGCGGCGGCTGCCGGAAACGGATGACGTGGCCGCGATGGTTGAATTCCTGCTCAGCGACGGCGGGCGCAATGTCACCGGTACCGTGCTGACGGTCGACGCAGGCAATACCGCCTGAGGCCATTTGCGGCGATCGGTCGCTCTCGCCGTTGATTTCGCTCAAGCGTCCGACGCGCGGCAGCAGCGATAGTGCCGGCGCAATCCGGAACCGGTATCCATGTTCGAGCGCATTCTGCGGTGGACCCTCGTCGTGATCGCAATCGCGGGCCTCGCCGCGGGCGGCCTCGCGCATGTGCTCGGTCGCCCCGATCTTGCCGGGATCGCGTTCACGGCCTCGACCGTTCCTGTCATCCTGGGGCTGATCGTCTCGATCGTCCGCGATTTCCTGGCCGGCCGCATCGGCGTCGACGCGATCGCGCTGGTGTCGATGAGCGCGGCGATCATCCTCGGCGAGCCGCTGGCCGGCGCTGTCGTGGCGCTGATGTATTCCGGAGGCAACGTGCTGGAGGACATTGCCGTCGCCCGCGCCGAGCACGATCTGCGCGCGTTGGTCGATCGCGCGCCGCGTGAGGCGCATCGCCGCCGTGGCGACGAGATCGACAACGTTCCGATCGCCAGCGTCGCGGTCGGTGATCGCCTGATGGTCCGCGCCGGCGAGATCGTCCCGGTCGACGGCATGGTCGAAACAACCATCGCCGTCGTCGACGAGTCGGCGCTCACGGGCGAGCCCATCCCGGTGATGAAGACGCGCGGGATGGCGATCCTGTCGGGATCGGTGAACGCCGGCGACACGTTCGAAATGGCGGTCACGGCGACCGCGGGCGAAAGCACCTATGCCGGCATCGTCAAGCTGGTGACGACGGCCCAGACCGCGAAAGCGCCGTTCGTGCGGCTTGCCGACCGCTACGCGCTGATCTTCCTGCCCGTAAGCCTCGCTATTGCGGGGGCCGCCTATTTGGCCTCGGGCGATCTGATCCGGAGTCTTGCCGTGCTGGTGGCGGCAACGCCGTGCCCGCTGATTCTCGCCGCACCCGTCGCTTTCATTGCGGGCGTGGCGCAGGCGGCCCGAAGCGGCATTCTGGTCAAAGGCGGCGGCAAGCTCGAGGCGCTCGCGCGTGCCCATACCGTGCTGTTCGACAAGACGGGCACGCTGACCGTCGGCGGCGCGCGGCTGCTCTCGGTCGACGCCGCACCGGGCGAGGACGCCGATGCGGTCCTGCTGCTCTGCGCATCGCTCGAGCAGGCCTCGCACCACGTGGTGGCGCACGCGATCGTTCAGGCCGGCCAGGCCCGCGGGCTGAAGCTGAAGGTGCCCGAACAGGTCAGGGAAACCATGGGCTCGGGCCTCGAAGGTCTGATCGATGGCCGCCCTGTGATGGCCGGCTCGCGCGACCTCGTGCTCGGCAGCCGCACGCCGCCGGCTTGGGCGGCGCGCGCGATCCGCCGGGCGTCGTGGCGTTCGGCCCTGATCGTCTTCGTTGCCGTCGAGGGGCGCCCGATCGGGGCGCTGCTGCTGGCCGACGAGTTGCGCGCGGATACGCCGCGGGCGATCCGCTGGCTGCGCGAGGCCGGCATCGCGCGCATGGTCATGGTGACCGGGGATCGCGCCGCGGCCGCCCAGGCGATCGGCGCGGCGCTCGACCTCGACGCCGTGCTGGCGGACCGTGTCCCCTCCGACAAGGTGGAGGCGGTCAAGAGCGAGCAGCGGCTGCATCCCACCATCATGGTCGGCGACGGCATCAACGATGCCCCGGCGCTGGCCTCTGCCGACGTCGGCATCGCGCTCGGCGCCCGTGGTGCCAGCGCCTCGTCGGAAGCCGCCGACGTGGTTATTCTCGCCGATCGGCTCGATCGCGTCGGCGAGGCGATCGTGATCGCGCAGCGCGCCCGACGCATCGCCCTGGAGAGCATCTTCGTCGGCATGGGCCTGTCGTTCGTGGCGATGGGCGCAGCGGCCTTCGGCCTGCTGCAGCCGGTGCCTGCGGCCCTGGTCCAGGAGGCCATCGACGTCGCCGTCATCCTGAACGCGCTCCGCGCTCTGTTCCCGGCCAGGCGCGGCAAGGCCGGCCGGATCACGGCCGAAGACGGCCGAGGGCTCAGGCATGATCACCAGGCGCTGCTGCGCGGCCTCGACCGCCTGCGCTCGATCGTCGATGCGCTCGACGAAGCCTCGCCGGACGGCGCCGTGGCGCTGATCATGGAGGCAAACGGCTTGGTGCAGGACAAGGTCGTGGCGCATGAGCGCGACGACGAAGGATCGGTCTATCCGAAGCTCGCGCGGCTCCTGCAGGAGAGCCATGGCCTGTCGGCGATGAGCCGGGCGCATCGCGAGATCCTGCATCTGGCGCGCCTGCTCGGCCGGCTGGTCGAGGATCTGCCGTCCGAGCATGTGGACCGCTATCTGATCCGCGATGCGCAACGGGTGATCGAGGCGATCGAGACGCTGGTGCGCATGCACACGGCGCAGGAGGACGACATCTATGAGGCCGTGGTGGCGCGCTCGGCCGCCTGAACCGTTCGCGTCAGCCCGGATGCCGCGGCAGGTCGATCCGTTCGTTGGCGAATTCCGCAGGACCTTCGATCAGGCGGCGGATCCGCCGCTGGCGCTCCTCGGCCGACAGACTCGGATCGAGCATCCGATCGATCAGCCGGATCGCATTCTGCTCGATGGCGACGGGATCCCGCGACGTGGGCTGCCCGGCTGCTGCCGGCCGCGATGCATGCAGGCCGATCGTGAGCAACTGGCCGATGGCGTCGGAGCGTGTCATCTGGTGAGCCTCCGCCCAGGCGTCGATCTCGGCGGTGAGCTCCTGGGACAGCTTCACCGCACTCACCGCATCATGTCCCAGCCGGACGGCCGGGCTGTGATCCCTGCGGACGTCGGAGAATGGCGTCATGTGTTTGCCGGACGTCATCTGCCTGTTGATCATATCAGCCTAAAGTATGCGGGAGGGACTGGGATTTGATTTCGATCAAGGACGTCCTAAGAAAGCGGCCTCTCGCGGCGGTTCCGCCGCCGGATGCCACGCGTGTCGCTGCTGCCAGGCAGGCCACGGAGCTTAATACTGCAGACAGTCAGCAAGCCCATGCGATTCCTCCACACTTTCCAAGTCTATGATTTCCTCGACACGCTCGTCAGCCTGTTCGCAGCTTTCGTGCTGGGGACGCTGATCGGCGCCGAGCGGCAATACCGGCAGCGCAGCGCCGGCCTGCGCACCAACGTGCTGGTCGCCGTCGGCGCGGCCGCCTTCGTCGATCTCGGCAACCGCCTGACCGGCGCCGACGGCGCGGTGCGGATCATCGCCTATGTGGTGTCGGGCATCGGCTTCCTCGGCGCCGGCACGATCATGAAGGAGGGCATGAACGTCCGCGGGCTCAACACCGCGGCGACGCTGTGGGCGTCCGCCGCGGTCGGCGCCTGCGCCGGCGCCGACCTGATCGCGCAATCGGTGGCGCTGACCGTGTTCGTGCTGGCCGGCAACACGCTGCTGCGGCCGCTGGTCAACGCGATCGATCGCATCCCGCTCAATGCGCAGACGTCGGAGGCGCACTACGAGATCGTCCTGACCACCGACGGGCTGCGCGCCGCCGAGCTGCGCGAGGCGCTCGACGAGCGGCTGGAGGCGGCCAAATACCCGGTGCGGGAGACCGAGGTCGTCTATCGCTCCGAGGACATCGTCGAGATCGTCGCGACGCTGGTGCCGCTCGCGGTCGATACGGTCGATCTCGACCGCGTCGTGTCCGAGCTGGCGAAGCTCGCCGGGGTCCGTCATGCGACCTGGAACGTCAGGGCGCTGGTGTGACGGCATTGCCCGACCAGCATCGCCGCACCGGCGGCGGGGCGCTCGCCACACCTCGTGGCTGCCGGCCGCCGGCGGCCGTGGCAAGCTCCCCACCCACGTCATGGTTCGATATCCCCTGCATCGCTCATCGCGCCCATGCGAAAGTTCCATGTCGCGCCTGAACCATCGCTGAATGCAGCGCCGTCAGTCGTCAGGCGTGCGGCAGCTCCATCGTCAGTGCCCGCCGCGGGCGAAGATCTCATAGAAGCCGAGCACGATCTCGCAGGCGATCAGGATGACGACGATGACCTCGAGCCGCAGCGAGCGCTTGGTGTCGATGATGTCGGCGAGCGTGGTCGCCGTCTCGGCGATCACCGCGAGCTTGCGGTTGAGGGTGTCCTCGCGCTCTTTCAGCTCATACTCGTCCTCGAGCCGCGCATAGAGCCGCTCCAGATCTGGCCGGTCCCACAACACGTCCGGCTTTTCGCCGACGGCCACGCGGCCGGAGACGCGGTGCTGCACCAGCAGCGCCTCGCCGAGCAGCTTGAGCATCGCCACCCGGCTCTTCGATGTTCGTCCCAGCATCGCCAGCTCGCGCGCGAACGGCTCGATGGTGTCGAACACGTTGGCGATCTCGCGCTCGCTGCGGCCGAGCACGACGCTCTTCGCCAGCGCATCGGCGACGATGAGCAGTCGCTCCAGCGACAATTCCTTGACCAGGACCGGGCCGCCGACCGGGATCGGCTCGTCGGATTCGCGCGCGACCTGGACCTTGGCCGTCTCTTCCTCGTGGGGCGCGATCGGGCCGAACAGCCGCGCGCTCAGCCGGTCGAGGAAGTTGATCTCCTCGGCCACCGACAGGCCGATGAAGACGACGACGCCGTAGCGGAAGACCACGGCAACTCCCGTCTCGCCGATGCGGACCGCAAGCGGCGTCGCCGACAGCACCTGGCCTTCGAAGCCGGCGGTATTGATGCGGTCCGCGATCTGGAGCGCGCGGGCGGCGAGTTGTGGAACGGGGGAGGAGTCGGCCATGATGGTGAAAGGCTAGCACGTCGAGCCCGACAGAACGATAACGCGGCGCAAGCCTGGCGACACGTCCGTTGCCGAATATCGCTGCCTGAACCCGCTTGACAGGAAGGAACGTAGCTCCTCATTGGACGCGCACCCCGGATGGATGCCTCTCGATGTCGAAGACCAGTGCTGCGGACTACTATGCCTCGATCCCGGTGTTTCGCGGCTTCGCGCGCCTGATGGAGCCGCAGCTCTACCAGCCGGTGCCGGACGACTGGCTGATCGGCACGGCCGACATCGTCGAGTCGACCAAGGCGATCGCCGACAGGCGCTACAAGGCGGTCAACATGGCCGGGGCGGCGGTCATCGCCGCGGTCACCAATGCCTTGGAGGGGCGCGAATTCCCGTTCGTGTTCGGCGGTGACGGCGCCAGCTTCGCCGTCAGCCCGGATGACGAAGCGGCCGCGCGCGAAGCCCTTGCCGCCACCGCGACCTGGGTCAGGGAGGATCTCGCTCTCGCGATGCGCGTCGCGCTGGTGCCCGTGACGGCGATCCGCGCGCAGGGGCTCGATGTCCGCGTGGCGCGCTACGGTCCGTCGGCCAATCTGTCCTATGCGATGTTCGCGGGCGGCGGAGTGGGCTGGGCCGAGGCCGCGATGAAGCGGGGCGAGTTCGCGATTCCCCCGGCGCCGTCCGGTGCGCAGCCCGATCTGTCCGGACTCTCGTGCCGCTTCGAGGAGATTCCGGCGGCGCGCGGGGTCATCCTGTCGGTGCTGGTGCTGCCGGCTCCCGGCGCTGATGCGCAGGCCTATCGCAAGGTGATCGAGGAGATCATCACCCTCACCGAGCGCAGCCCCGATGCCGGGCGGCCGGTGCCGGCCGGCGCGCCGGCGTTGCGATGGCCGCCGCAGGGATTTGGCTACGAGGTCCGCGCCGCGCGCGGACCGCTGTTGTCGCGCTGGGCCCGCGTGCTCGGACGTACGCTGTTCGTCTATGCCGTGATGCGGTTCAACATCAGCATCGGCGGCTTCGTGCCGGATCTCTACAAGCAGCAGGTGGTCGAGAATTCCGACTTCCGCAAATATGACGATGCGCTGCGCATGATCCTCGACTGCACCGACGAGCTCGCGCAGGAGCTGGAGCGCCGGCTCGGCGCGGCGGCTTCGCGCGGCATCGTCCGCTACGGGCTGCATCGGCAAGATGCCGCGATGATGACCTGCTTCACGCCGTCCGCGATCCGGCCGGATCACGTCCACTTCATCGACGGCGCGCGAGGCGGCTACGCATCGGCTGCGACCGCGCTGAAGGCCGCGGTCGCCTGAGAGTGATCAGCGCGCGCGGGTCCAGGTCTCGCCGCCGCACAGCGATCCGACGCAGCCTTCCACCTTCAGCGTATCCGGGCCGGAGACGGAGATGTGGCTGGTGTAGCTCTGGCCGTCATCGGCGTTGTAGATCTTGCCGGACCATTTGTTCGGCCCCTCCGAGTGAACGCCTTCGAACAATTGCAGGCCGATGATCGGGCGGTTGGCCAGCGCGCGATTGGGATTCTTGTTGTCGACGGCCGGCTTGCCGGTGTCGGTGTCCATCGGCTCCTTCAGCCACACGACGGTGCCGCAGAGATTGGCGCCGCATTTGGCGACCTTGATCCTGGCGTCGCCCGCCTGGGTCAGCCAGGTGCCGGTCGGATCATCGGCGGCCAAAGCGGGCTGCGCCATCACGACGGTCGCCAGCGCAAGACCAGCCAAACGCAATTTCCAAATCATCTTACCCCCCGTTGAAGCCGCGTTTCCATAACAGCAAACGGCGCAGTTGCAATCGCAGAGGAGCGGTTGTCCAAAGCGGGATCATCACGATCAGGTGCATGGCTGCCGAGCCGTCTCAATTCCTTGTTCGGTTGTCTCATGCATGTGCCGGGAAATGGTTTTGATTGCGGCAACAAACTCGGCTGTCGTCCCGGCCCTTGAGCCGGAATCCATACCCCCAGGGAGCGGTTCGAGACGCGCCGGCGATTGGCTTTTCGCATCTCGCGTCGCCGCCGCGTATGGGTCCTGGATCGGCGCCATGCCGCGCTGGCGCGCGTCACGGCTTGTCCGGGACGACGACGGCGGGTGAGGCGGTTTCACGGTTCAAACAGCGATGGACATGGCTTTGCAGTCTCGCGGCGCATCGCGCCCGAGGTCTGCGATCAGTTCGTCCCTCTCGAAATGCAGAGGGCGCAGGGAATGCCGGGTGAAGGCCTCACCCATGGCCCGCCTGCGAAAAGAATGCAGGCGGCAGGTACCACAGGCAAAGCCGATTCAACCGGCATTCCCTGCGCGACGGTCTTCACGCTTATACGCAGTCTCCCTGGTGCGCCGGGCTTGTTGGCCACCATCCCCAGCGCCATGCGTGAGCATTGCGCCAGGTTGACACCAGCTTCGGGGTGTCAGGACGCTGCGACTTCACGTCCGCGTGCTACCGTTCGTCCGCACGCCGATAAGCATGCTGCGGCAGCAACGCGGCCATCGCATCCCCACCTCGCGTGTCGTGACGATCGCGCGCTACGCCCCTCTGCGGTGAGGCGGGATGCCGGGATACAAGCATGATTTCTTGAAAAACGCAAGCGAATTATTTTTTTCGGAATACGGGCCATGTGCTCCGCTGTCGTCCCGGCCTCGAGCGGGGACCCATCCTCCGCAGCGGACATCATGGGCAAAGTGCCATGACCAGCGTGCCTCAAACGTCTGCCTGGGGGTAGGTCGTCCCGGATCTGCGCGCGCGTACCGCGCGCTTGTCCGGGACGACAGGGGAGAGCGGCCTCACCACGGCAATCCGCAGAGGTCGATGGTGCCGCGGGTCGGCGCAGTGCGCTTGACGTCGTGCACGAGCGCAGACAGCGTGTCGAAGCGGATGCGGCCCTGGTCGGGCTGCTCGGCGTAGACGTCGCCGTCGAACGGGATGAAGCCCCTTGCGCCGTAGAAGGCGATGCGATCCGGCGCGCAGAACAGCACGGCGTAGTTGATCGAGTCTTCGTGCCGCAGGGTCTGGATCGCGGCGTTGAGTCCCACGGTGGCCAGGCCACGATTGCGCACGTCCGCGCGCGTCAAAACGCCGCCGATGCCGCCGATGTTGACGTTCTGCCCGTTCCATTTCACCAGGCGGCGATAGATGCCGACGTGGCAGAGCAGGTCGCCGCTCTCGTCTTGCACCAGCACGCGCAGATCGGCATGCGCAAAAGTGATACCTGCCCAGGGTAGGCTCGCGACCACCTCGGGCGGCCAGATCGCGTCATACAGCGGCTTCGCCAGCGGCCAGGACGTGTCTCCATTCAGGACCTCGATCTCGATGCTCATCAAATCGGCTCGCTTTTTCCAGAATCACGGTGTTTTACGGCGTCGGAACCTTCTATAAGGAGGTCCCGTTAAATCCCGTCTTCTCACAAGTTGCGGAACCGATCCCATGACCTTTACGCTCCCCCCTCTGCCCTACGCCTACGAAGCCCTCGGCCCCTACATGTCCAAGGAGACGCTCGAGTACCACCACGACAAGCATCACCAGGCCTATGTGACCAACGGCAACAATGCGATCAAGGGGACCGAATTCGAAGGCAAGTCCCTCGAGGAGATCGTCAAGGGCTCGTTCGGCAAGAACCCCGCCGTGTTCAACAATGCCGGCCAGCATTTCAACCACATCCATTTCTGGTCCTGGATGAAGCCGAACGGCGGCGGCTCCAAGCTGCCCGGCCGGCTCGAGAAGAAGATCGACGAGGATCTCGGCGGCTTCGAGAAGTTCAAGGCCGACTTCGCGGCCGCCGGCGTCGGCCAGTTCGGCTCTGGCTGGTGCTGGCTCTCGGTCAAGAACGGCAAGCTCGAAATCTCCAAGACCCCGAACGGCGAGAACCCGCTGGTGCACGGCGCGACCCCGATCCTCGGCTGCGACGTCTGGGAGCACTCCTACTACATCGACTATCGCAACCGCCGTCCCGACTATCTGAAGGCGTTCGTCGAGAACCTGATCAACTGGGATTACGTCGACGAGCTCTACGGCAAGGCGATCTGATCGCTGACGCAAGCAAGTGACCAGGGCGGCGGCTTCGGCTCGCCGCCCTTTTTCATGGCAAGGCTTTTGACGAGGGCGATCCTTGCAAGAGCGGCGCCCTTGCGGCAAGAGTTTTGCTCCATTCGCGACGAGGGCAGGGCATTCCGTCTCTCGATGCGGTCTGCAGGTAAGGTCCCGTGAATCAACTGATCGGATTCTTTCTCGTCTTCTTTGGCGGCGGCTGCGGCGCCTCGCTACGGCACGCGATCAACATGGCCAGCGCCAAGGCATTCGGGACGGACTTCCCGTACGGCACCTTCATCATCAACATCACCGGCTCCACCGTGATGGGTCTGATCGCCGGGTATCTCGCCTTCAAGGGCGGCGCGCCCCAGCATTGGCGGCTGTTCCTGATGACCGGCATTCTTGGCGGCTACACCACGTTCTCGGCGTTTTCGCTCGACACCGCGCTGCTGTATGAGCGGGGCGCGTTGGGACTGGCTGCGGTCTACGTGCTGGGGTCGGTGGGGATCTCGATCGCCGGCCTGTTCGCCGGCCTGGCGCTGGTGCGGTATTTCAGCTGACGCGCTGGTTGACGGGAGGCGGTCTGTCTCCGCCGTCATTGCGAGCGCAGCGAAGCAATCCAGAATCCCTCCGCTTGGGCAGCCTGGATTGCTTCGCTGCGCTCGCAATGACGGGGTGAGAACCACGACCTCCGATGCCACAAACGCCCCGCCTGCGGTGGACAGCGGTGATGTTATAATGTAACATCATGACGAAATGACGCAGTCTGCCCTCGATAGCCACGGCCATTCGCATGCGCACGCGCACGGGCATGGTCACGGCCATGCCCACAGCCACGGTCCCGCGGCGCCGCATCCGGCGCAGCCCGCGCCGTGGTCGATCCTGCGCATGCCGGTGACGACGCGGCTCGGCGCGGCGCTCGCGGCGAGCGCGGTGCTCTGGCTGATCGTCTGGCTGGCGATGCGGTGATGACGGTCATGGCCCAGCTGCAATTCCGCGACGTGACCCTGGGCTACGACCGCCACCCCGCCGTGCATCACCTTACCGGTGAGGTCGCGACAGGGGCGCTGCTCGCCGTGGTCGGCCCCAACGGCGCCGGCAAGTCGACGCTGTTTCGCGGCATCGTCGGGCTGTTGAAGCCGCTCGCCGGCACCATCGCCGCGGCCGGCCTGAAGCCGCGCGAAATCGCCTATCTGCCGCAGATCGCCGATATCGACCGCTCCTTCCCGATCTCGGTGTTCGATTTCGTCAGCACCGGACTGTGGCGCAGCACCGGCATGTTCGGCGGCATCGGCGCGGCCGCGCGCGAGAAGATCGCGCAGGCGATCGCGGCCGTCGGCCTCACCGGCTTCGAGGGTCGCGGCATTGGCACGCTCTCGGGCGGCCAGATGCAGCGCATGCTGTTCGCGCGCGTGCTGCTGCAGGATGCCCGCGTGATCGTGCTCGACGAGCCGTTCAATGCGATGGACACGAAGACCTCGGCCGACCTTCTGCAACTGATCGAGCACTGGCATGGCGAGCGGCGCACCGTGCTGGCGGCGCTGCACGACATGGACATGGTGCGCGCGCATTTCCCGCAGACCCTGCTGCTGGCGCGCGAGGCCGTGGCCTGGGGACCGACGGCGGAGGTGCTGACCGCCGACAATCTGTCGCAGGCGCGTCGGATGTGCGAGGCGTTCGACGATGCCGCCGCGCCCTGCGTGCCGGCGCAAGCCTCCAAGGCGGCATGATGCTGCGCGAGGTGCTGTTCGCTCCATTCTCGGATTTCGAGTTCATGCGCCGCGCGCTCGCCGCGGTCATCGCGCTGTCGCTCGGCTCCGGACCGATCGGCGTCTTCCTGATGCTCAGGCGCATGAGCCTGGTCGGCGACGCCATGGCACATGCGATTCTTCCCGGCGCGGCGATCGGTTTCCTGCTGTCGGGTCTCAATTTGTTTGCGATGACGACCGGCGGCCTGATCGCCGGCTTTGCCGTGGCGCTGCTATCGGGCCTCGTCTCGCGCTCGACCGGGTTGAAGGAGGACGCGTCGCTCGCGACCTTCTATCTGGCGTCACTGGCGATCGGCGTCACCATCGTCTCGGTCAAGGGCACCAACGTCGATCTCTTGCACGTGCTGTTCGGCAACATCCTGGCGATGGACGACCCGACCTTGCTGATGGTCGCGACCAACGCCACCATCACGCTCGTCGTGCTCGCCGTGATCTACCGCCCGCTGGTCGTCGAGAGCGTCGATCCCTTGTTCCTGCGCACCGTGAGCCGCGCCGGTGCGCCGGCGCATCTGATCTTCCTCGCCCTGATCGTCGTCAACCTCGTCAACGGCTTCCAGGCGCTCGGCACCTTGCTTGCGGTCGGCCTGATGATCCTGCCGGCGGGGATCGCCCGGTTCTGGTCGCGCGACGTCACGCCGATGATCTGCATCGCGGTCGCCTCTGCGATCGTCTCCGGCTATGTCGGGCTGGTGCTGTCGTTCCAGACCCGCATTCCCTCGGGGCCTGCGATCATCCTGGTCGCGTCCTTGCTCTATCTCGCCTCGGTGCTGTTCGGACGCGTGGGCGGCGTGCTTCCGCAACTGTTTCCGGGACGCCACCTCGAAGCCTGAAGTCGATGCCCATGAAACGCCTGTTGTCCGCGCTGAGCCTGTTGTTTGGCCTTGTTCTGATTGTCCCCGCATCGGCCGAGACCCGGCTGAACGTCGTCACCAGCTTCTCGATCCTCGCTGACTTCGTCCGCCAGGTCGGCGGCGACAAGGTCAATGTCGCCTCGCTGGTCGGGCCGGACAGCGACGTGCACGTCTACACGCCGACGCCGCACGATGCGAAGGATGTCGGCGCCGCGCAGCTCCTGATCGTCAACGGCCTCGGGCTGGAGGGCTGGCTGCCGCGGCTGCAGCAGGCCTCCGGCAGCAAGGCGCCGATCGTCGTCGCCACTCAGGGCATTACCCCACGCAAGCGCGGCTCGGATGCCGATCCGCATGCCTGGCAGTCGGTCGGCAATGCCAAGGTCTATGTGAAGAACATCCGCGATGCGCTGGTCGCGGCCGCCCCCGCAGACGCGGAGGTCTTCAAGGCCAATGCGGAGCGCTATCTCGGCGAGCTCGATGCACTCGACCGCGAGGTCCGCGCCGAGATCGACAAGATCCCGGTCGAGCGGCGCAAGGTGATCTCGACCCATGACGCCTTCGGTTATTTCGCCGATGCCTATGGCGTCGCCTTCATCGCCCCGCTCGGCGTCTCCACCGAGACCGAGCCGTCGGCCCGCGACGTCGCCGAGATCATCCGCCAAGTGAAAAAAGCGGGGATTCCGGCCGTCTTCCTGGAGAATTTCAACGACGACCGGCTGGTCGGCCGGATCGCCGCCGAGACCGGCGCGAAGATCGGCGGCACGCTGTATTCCGATGCCCTGAGCGAGGAAAAGGGCCCCGTTCCCACTTACATTGCCATGGTCCGGCACAATATAAGGGCTCTGACGAGCGCGCTGGTCCGTTAGGGTTCTCGAGCCCTCGCGGTAGTGCGCTTTTGAGCCATTTTCGACGCGATCTGAGGTTTTCGGAGTGAGCATGTCCGACGCGAGCAAGACACCAGTGACGGTCCTGACCGGCTATCTCGGGGCCGGCAAGACCACGCTTCTGAACCGCATCCTCTCGGAAGACCACGGCAAGAAGTACGCCGTCATCGTCAACGAATTCGGCGAGATCGGCATCGACAACGACCTCATCGTCGGCGCCGACGAGGAAGTGTTCGAGATGAACAATGGCTGCATCTGCTGCACCGTGCGCGGCGATCTCGTGCGCATCATCTCCGGCCTGATGCGCCGCAAGGGCAAGTTCGACGCGATCATCGTCGAGACCACGGGGCTCGCCGATCCGGCGCCGGTGGCGCAGACCTTCTTCGTCGACGAGGACGTGCAGAAGAACGCGCGGCTCGACGCGGTCGTGACGGTGGCCGACGCGAAGTGGCTCTCGGACCGGCTCAAGGATGCGCCGGAGGCGAAGAACCAGATCGCGTTTGCCGACGTCATCGTGCTCAACAAGACAGACCTCGTCACCAAGCCGGAGCTCGCCGAGGTCGAGGCGCGCATCCGCGCCATCAACCCCTACGCAAAGCTGCATCGCACCGAGCGCTGCCAGATCGCGATCGCGGATGTGCTGGAGCGCGGCGCGTTCGATCTCGACCGCATTCTCGAGATCGAGCCGCAATTCCTCGAAGCGGGCGACGATCACGATCATCACCACCATGATCACGACCACGGCCATGATCACCATCATCATCACGATCACGGCCTGAAGCACTATCACGACGAGGAGATGCAGTCGCTGTCGCTGCGCTCCGACAAGCCGCTCGATCCGTCGAAATTCATGCCGTGGCTGCAGAACCTGGTGCAGACCGAGGGCGGCAAGATCCTGCGCTCCAAGGGCATCCTGTCGTTCCAGGACGATGACGACCGCTACGTCTTCCAGGGCGTGCACATGATGCTCGAAGGCGATCATCAGCGGAAGTGGAAGCCCGACGAGGCGCGCCAGAGCCGCGTCGTCTTCATCGGCCGCGAGCTGCCGGAAGACGCCATCCGCGAAGGCTTCGAACGCTGCATCGTGACCTGATGACGTCGTTCGACCAGGGCGGCGAGGCCGCATCGATCGTCTCCGTCACCGACAAGGTGAAGCCGGTCTCGCTCGGCATGGCCGTCACGGCCGTGCACTATCTCGGCGATCGCGCCGCCTTCGTCGGCACCGAGGAGAGTGTCGCTGTCGTCGACGGCGACGGCGAGATCAGCAAGGTGGATGTCACCGGCGGCGGCATCCTGTCGGCGGTGTCGGACGGATCGCGCATCCTGATCGGCGGCGATGACGGCAAGGTCTCGTCGCTCGACAAGGCGGGCAGCGTCAGCGTGCTCGTGACCGATCCGAAGCGGCGCTGGATCGACAACGTCGCGCTTCATCCGGATGGTGCGATCGCCTGGTCGGTGGGCAAGACCGCGTTCGTGCGTCAGCCCAAGGGCGAGGAGAAGTCGCTCGAGGTGCCCTCGACCGCGGGCGGACTTGCGTTCGCGCCGAAGGGCCTGCGGCTTGCGATCGCGCACTACAACGGCGCCACCTTGTGGTTTCCCAACATGGCGGGCGAGCCGGAATTTTTAGGCTGGGCCGGCTCGCATCACGCCGTCACCTTCAGCCCGGACAACAAGTTCCTGGTCACCGCGATGCACGAGCCGGCGCTGCATGGCTGGCGGCTCGCTGATAGCAGGCACATGCGGATGACCGGCTACCCCTCGCGGGTGAAGTCGATGTCCTGGGGCAGCGGCGGCCGTTTCCTGGCGACCTCGGGTGCCGACATGGTCATCCTCTGGCCGTTCGTCGGCAAGGACGGCCCGATGGGCAAGGAGCCGGCGATGCTGGCGCCGATGAAGGCCAAGGTCACCGCGGTCGCCTGCCATCCCAAGCAGGACATCCTGGCCTGCGGCTACGAGGACGGCACCGTGCTGATGGTGCGGATGCAGGACGGCGCCGAGATCCTGGTGCGGCGGAACGAGACGCCGCCGATCGTGGCGCTGGGCTGGAATGCTGCGGGAACGTGGCTCGCTTTCTCCGATGAAAGCGGCGAGGCCGGGCTGCTGCGGCTCTGATGAGGCACTGGGGCGCAGACCCCGATGGAACCTCGCAGGCGCGTGACCGTTGTTCCGCACACATAGGATGCGGATGACAAGCCATGGCCTCGATCAACAGTAAACAGACGTTGCGCCGGGACATGCTGCTGGCGGCGGGCCTGTTCGTCCTCGGCGTGCTCGTGGCCGTGGTCTCGCTGACCGAGATCAAGGCCAATCACCTCGACCAGGTTGCGCAGGCGACGCCCTCGGCCTCGCCTGAACCGTCAGCGACCCCGGCCGAGTCCAAGCCCGGCGGCACGCGCCCGACGACGCCGGCGCCAGAGCCCGCGCGCCCTGACGTGGAAGCTCAAAAGGAAGGCGCCAAGCCGGCGCTGCCGCCGGCCCCGGCCGAGAAGATCGCGCCGACGATGGAGCGGAAGTAGCTCGCTGTAGCAACGGCAGAGCGCGAGAGAGTTCGCGTGCTGCTTCCACGTCGTCATGCCCGGGCTTGTCCCGGGCATCCACGTCGTTCAACTGCGCGGCTTCGTGGATGGCCGGGTCAAGCCCGGCCATGACGGAGGAGAGAGTGCGGCCCAGCCAGTCATCGCACCAGGATGTTCCGGAACTGCCACGGATCGGACGTGTCGATATCCTCCGGGAAAAGCCCCGGGCGGTCGTTCAGCGGGGTCCAATCCGTGTAGTAGCCCTTCACCGGGCCGAGATAGGGCGACTGGATCTCGAGGCAGCGGCGGAAGTCCATCTCGTCGGCCTCGACGATGCCGGCGGTCGGGTTTTCCAGCGCCCACACCATGCCGGCGAGCACGGCGGATGACACCTGCATGCCGGTCGCGTTCTGGTACGGCGCGATGCGGCGGGTCTCCTCGATCGAGAGCTGCGAGCCGTACCAATAGGCGTTCTTGCCGTGGCCGTAGAGCAGCACGCCGAGCTCGTCGATGCCGTCGACGATCTCGTTCTCGTCGAGGATGTGCCACTTCCCCTGCATCTTGCCGGTGGCGCCGAAGATCTCGTGCAGCGACAGCACCGCGTCATTGGCCGGGTGATAGGCGTAGTGGCAGGTCGGGCGGTACACCACCTTGTCGCCGTCGCGCACGGTGTAGTAGTCGGCGATCGAGATCGACTCGTTGTGGGTCACCAGGAAGCCGTATTGCGCGCCCGGCGTCGGACACCACGAGCGCACGCGGGTGTTGGCGCCCGGCTGCAGCAGATAGATCGCGGCACCGCAGCCTTCGCTGTGGCGGCGGCCGTTCTCCGGCATCCATGTCTCGTGCGTGCCCCAGCCGAGCTCGGCCGGCTGCATACCCTCCGAGACGAAGCCCTCGACCGACCAGGTGTTGACGAACACGTCCATCGGCTTCGGATTCCTGGAGCGCTGCGTGTCACGCTCCGCGATGTGGACGCCCTTGACGCCGAGCTTCTGCATCAGCTGCGCCCAGCCCTCGCGGCTCTTCGGCTCGACGATCTCGGTCTTGGTGTCCTTGGCGATGTCGAGCAGCGCCTGCTTGACGAACCAGGACACCATGCCGGGATTGGCGCCGCAGGTCGAGACGGCGGTGGTGCCGCCGGGGCTCTTGCGGCGGGCGGCGAGCAGCGTCTCGCGCAGCGCGTAGTTGGAGCGCTGCTCGACCCCCATCTGCTTGTCGAAATAGAAGCCGGCCCACGGCTCGACGACGGTGTCGATGTAGAGCGCGCCGATCTCGCGGCACATCGTCATGAGGTCGACCGAGGAGGTGTCGACCGACAGGTTCACGCAGAAGCCCTGGCCGCCGCCTTCGGTGAGCAGCGGCACCAGCAGCTCGCGGTAATTGTCGCGGGTCACGCCCTGCTGGATGAAGCGGACGCCGTGCTTCTTCGCCAGCGCGCCGTCGTCATGCGGATCGATGATGACGAAGCGGCTCTTGTCGTAGTCGAAATGGCGTTCGATCAGGGGCAGGGTGCCCTTGCCGATCGAGCCGAAGCCGATCATCACGATGGGGCCGGTGATCTTCGCGTGGATCTGCGAGCTCATGAATGGTTCTCCGCGAAAGGTGCGTGGGATGGATGGATTCAGGCGGCGCGCCGCCCTCGGATGCCGCGCCGCGTTAGCGGCTGCGGCGCTTGGCGGTGACTTCGATTTCCACCTTCATCTCCGGCTTGAGCAGCGCCGCGACGACCAGCAGCGTTGCGGCGGGGCGGATGTCGCCGAGGACTTCGCCGCAGACCGCAAAATGGGCATCGGCGTCGTTGACGTCGGTCAGGTAGTAGGTCGCGCGGACGATATCGGCCATCTCGAAGCCGCCCTCCTGCAGGGCAGCGGCGATGGTCTTGAAGCAGTTGCGTGACTGGCTCGTGACATCGGCCGGCATCGTCATGGTGGTGTAGTCATAGCCGGTGGTGCCGGCGACGAAGGCGAAGTCGCCATCGATGACGGCGCGGCTGTAGCCGGCGGTCTTCTCGAACGGTGATCCGGTAGAGATCAGGCGGCGGGACATGGCGGACCTCGTGGGGGGATTTTCGGGGGTTAAAGAGCTTTTGCTGCACCTGCGCAACCCCTGGCGGGGCGGGCAGGATGCGGCCTGCCGGCATGCCTAACGCGGGCGGGTGACGTCAGGTCCGGCGGGCGGCGTGCTGGACCAGCGCCTGACCACGATGTCGCGGACGATCATGATCCCGAGCAGGATCAGCAGGAGCGTCGGCAGCAGTGTCCGCCGCTGCGGCGCCGTCGCCCTGGCCTTCACGCTGCGCATCGCAGCGGCCGCTCGCGACGCGAGCGGCGGGCCTTGCGTTCGGCAGCGCCGGTCGCGACGATCATGCCCGACGCGCCGTCCAGCGCGCCTTCGACCAGCTCGAGCCCGAGCAGGCGCTCGCGCGCGAACGCGCCGGGCAGCTCCAGCGCGGCGGTCTGCGCGACCGAGAAGCCGAAGCGGGCGTAATAGGGCGCATCGCCGAGCAGGATCACGGCGCCATGGCCGCGCGACGCCGCGATCATCAGCGCGGCATTCATCAGTGCAGCGCCAACGCCGAGACGGCGCGCCTCGGCCGCGACCGCCAGCGGCCCCAGCATCAGCGCGTCGCGTCCGCCGGCGCTGACGTGCCACAACCGCAGCGTTCCTACCAGCGCGCCGCCGCGCACCGCCGACAAAGCGAGGCCCGCGGCGGGCGCGCGTCCGTCGCGCAGGCGCTGGCAGGTGCGCTCATGGCGATTCTCGCCAAAGCACAGGTCGAGCAGCGTCTCGCGCGCTGCGACGTCGGAGGCCCGTTCGCTGCGGATCACGAACGGAGCGGCAGTCCGAGAGGGCGCAGTCGAAGGGATGCGAAAAGCGGTCATGGCACGTCAGTCCTCGGCCTGCGCGGCAAGCCTTCGCCCGCGCGCAAACACGTGATGTCAGGTTGAAGGTGACGGTCTATCGCTCCCTCCCCCGCTTGCGGGGGAGGGTCGGGGTGGGGGAACGCCCCACCCGAGCCTCTTGCCGGTCTCACCCGCGCTCGGGTGGCGAGGGCAGCCAGGTCAGATGTGATAGGTCTTCAGTGGGGGGATGCCGTTGAAGGCCACCGACGCGTAGGTCGACGTATAGGCCCCGGTCCCCTCGATCAGCACCTTGTCGCCGATCGAGAGCGTCACCGGCAGCGGATACGGCAGCTTCTCGTACATCACGTCGGCCGAATCGCAGGTCGGGCCGGCGAGCACGCACGGGGTCATCTCCGCGCCCTCATGCGGGGTGCGGATCGCGTAGCGGATCGACTCGTCCATCGTCTCGGCGAGGCCGCCGAACTTGCCGATGTCGAGATAGACCCAGCGCAGCTCGTCCTCGTCGCTCTTCTTCGAGATCAGCACCACTTCCGACTCGATGATCCCGGCATTGCCGACCATGCCGCGGCCCGGCTCGATGATCGTCTCGGGGATCTGGTTGCCGAAATGCTTGCGCAGCGCGCGGAAGATCGAGCGGCCGTACTGCACGACCGGCGGCACGTCCTTGAGGTACTTGGTCGGGAAGCCCCCGCCCATGTTGACCATGGTCAGGTTGATGCCGCGCTCGGCGCAGTCGCGGAACACCGTCGAGGCCATCGCCAGCGCGCGGTCCCACGCCTTCACCTTGCGCTGCTGCGAGCCGACATGGAACGAGATGCCGCACGGCTCCAGGCCCAGCCGCTTGGCCAGGTCCAGCACTTCCACAGCCATCTCCGGATCGCAGCCGAACTTGCGCGACAGGGGCCATTCGGCGCCGGCGCAATCGTACAGGATGCGGCAGAACACCTTGGCGCCGGGCGCTGCGCGCGCGATCTTCTCGACCTCGGCGGCGCAGTCGACCGCGAACAGGCGGATGCCGAGCGCATAGGCGCGCGCGATGTCCCGCTCCTTCTTGATCGTGTTGCCATAGGAGATGCGGTCCGGCGTCGCGCCGGCGGCCAGCGCCATCTCGATCTCGGCGACCGTCGCCGTGTCGAAGGACGAGCCGAGCGAGGCGAGCAGCGACAGCACTTCCGGCGCCGGGTTGGCCTTGACCGCATAGAACACGCGGCTGTCCGGCAGCGCGCGAGCGAAGCTCATGTAGTTGTCGCGCACGATCTCGAGGTCGACGACGAGACAGGGCTCGTGGTCCAGACCTTCCTCGCGGCGGTTGCGCAGGAATTCCCGGATACGTTCGGTCATAGCACCCTCCAAACGGCCCCAGCGACGGAGACCCGTTCAAAATGATCCCGACACGGGTGCCTTGGCGTTGCCGCCCGATGGAAAGGCGACAAAACCTCGAACCCGTAGCCGAATTGTGCTGCCGTGGATTGGTTGGGAATTTCCCGCCCGCACACCTGGCAATGAAGGACAAGCCTTTTCAGTAGCCCGCGCCGGCTTTGGACTGCCGGTAGAGACCAAAAAAGCCCGATCCGTCGTTGCTTTAAGTCGCGTCCCCCGTTGAGAGCGGGGTGCGCCGGTTCGCCTCCGGCTGCCAGTCACGGTTGCAAAAGACGAGGTGACCTTCAGCGGCATCTCTTGAGAGAGATGCTGGGCTCTGGAGCATGACGATCTCGATCATGGTGATCTTGATCGCAACGATCCGAGGGCCCCTCGGTTCCTCATCCCTTGGCGGCTGTCCGGCCTCTTGTCCGGATACCTACCGACTGACACACGACCACAGGCACGTGCGAAATTGGGCAGAAGCGGAAATAAGCGTTTTGAATTTCGTTCGCAAGGAATTTTTGGGCGCCGGGAAAGATTTCCCTAATCTGTGCTTACGCGACACACATGCTGCGCTGATCTCTGAACGAACGTTAAGCGAGCTTAAACTTTCGTAACGCGCTCACGCTTGCAGGACAGTGTTTTTACGCTGTTCACGCGCGCCTGGTGAACGGCTCGATGCGCTGCGCGCCGCGGATGAAGCCGATCATCACGAACACGCCGATCGCGAACAGCACGGCCTGAACGATGTGCGCGCCGCCGTCGCCGAGCCCGAACAGAATCGCGAGCGCCCAGCCGCCGGCGAAGGCCGCACCGAACACTTCGGCACCGATCAGGATCGCCGCCGAGATGACGGTGATCACGGTCGGCCAGGCGATCTGGCGGCCGGCTTTGGAGGTGGTCTCTGCGTTCATGGTCCAGGGTCCTGTTGCGGGCCGCAATCTCTCCGAAAAGGCCCGGCCCTTCAAGGGGAAATGACCCAAAAAGAGCCAGCTCCATGATATGAGGGGCGCATCGAACTTCCGGGAGAGGACGGACCCCAGCCGATGTCAGACACCACCGCTGTGATCGACGCCCAGACCAATCCGCTGCTCGTGGCCTGGGAGACCCCGCACCAGACACCGCCCTTCGACGCGATCAAACCCGAGCACTTCCTGCCGGCCTTCGAGCGCGCTTTCGCCGACCACGCCGCCGAAATCACCGCGATTACCCATGATCCGGCCGAGCCGGACTTCGCCAACACCATCACGGCGCTGGAGCGCTCGGGCAAGCTGCTGTCGAAGGTCGCGGCTGTCTTCTACGATCTGGTGTCGGCGCATTCGAACCCGGCGATTCTGGAGATCGACAAGGACGTGTCGCTGCGGATGGCGCGGCACTGGAACCCGATCATGATGAATGCCGTGCTGTTTGGCCGCATCGCGCTGCTCTACGACAACCGCAAGGACCTCAAGCTCACCGGTGAGGAGCAGCGGCTGCTGGAGCGCACCTACACCCGCTTCCGCCGTGCCGGCGCCGGCCTGTCCGACGACGACAAGGTGCGGATGGCCGAGATCAACGAGAAGCTCGCCCAGCTCGGCACCACCTTCAGCCACCACGTGCTCGGCGACGAGCAGGACTGGTACCTCGAGCTCGGCGAGGACGACCGCGCCGGCCTGTCCGAGAGCTTCGTGGCTGCCGCCAAGGCTGCGGCGGATGAGCGCGGCATGCCCGGCAAGGCGATCGTGACCCTGTCGCGCTCGTCGGTCGAGCCGTTCCTGCAGAGCTCAGGCAGGCGCGACCTGCGCGAGAAGGTGTTCAAGGCCTTCACCGCGCGGGGCGACAATGGCAATTCCAACGACAACAACGCCGTCATCGGCGAGATCCTGTCCCTGCGCGAGCAGGCCGCCAGGATCATGGGCTTTCCCAACTTCGCCGCCTATCGCCTCGAGGATTCCATGGCGAAGACGCCGGAGGCCGTGCGCGGGCTGCTGGAGCGCGTCTGGAAGCCGGCGCGCGCCAAGGCGCTGGCCGACCGCGATCAACTGCAGGAGATGATCACGGCAGAGGGCGGCAACTTCAAGCTCGCGGCCTGGGACTGGCGCTATTACGCCGAGAAGCTGCGCCAGGCGAAGGCGAACTTCGACGACGCCGCGATCAAGCCGTATCTCTCGCTCGACAACATGATCGCGGCCGCCTTCGATTGCGCGACCCGGCTGTTCGGCATCACCTTCGCCGAACGCAAGGACATCCCGGTCTGGCATCCAGACGTCCGGGTCTGGGAGATCAAGGACGCGCAAGGCCGCCACAAGGCGCTGTTCTATGGCGACTACTTTGCCCGCTCGTCGAAGCGCTCCGGCGCCTGGATGACCTCGCTGCGCGACCAGCAGAAGCTCGACGGCGATACCGCGCCCTTGATCATCAACGTCTGCAACTTCGCCAAGGGGGCCGACGGACAGCCGTCGCTGCTGTCGCCGGACGATGCCCGCACGCTGTTCCACGAGTTCGGCCACGGCCTGCACGGCATCCTGTCCAACGTGACCTATCCGTCGCTGTCGGGCACTGCGGTGTTCACCGACTTCGTCGAGCTGCCGTCGCAGCTCTACGAGCACTGGCAGGAGCGTCCCGAGGTGCTGCAGACCTTCGCGCGCCACTACCAGACGGGCGAGCCGCTGCCGCAAGACCTGCTCGACCGCTTCCTGGCCGCGCGCCGCTTCAACCAGGGCTTTGCCACCGTCGAGTTCGTCTCCTCGGCGCTGATCGATCTCGAGTTCCACACCCAGCCGGCGGCGGCCTCCAAGGATGTCCGCGCTTTCGAAAAGGCCGAGATGGAGAAGATCGGCATGCCGCCGGAGATCGCGCTGCGCCACCGGCCGACCCAATTCGGCCACATCTTCTCGGGAGACCATTATGCGGCGGGCTATTACAGCTACATGTGGTCGGAGGTGATGGATGCGGATGCCTTCGGCGCCTTCGAGGAAGCCGGCAACATCTTCGACCCCGCGGTCGCCAAGCGGCTTCACGACAACGTCTATGCGTCGGGCGGCTCGGTCGATCCGGAAGCGGCCTACATCGCGTTCCGCGGCCGCGAGCCCGAGCCCGACGCGCTGTTGCGCCGGCGCGGCCTGCTCGACGTTGCCAAGGCGGCTTGAGATGAAGGGGATGGCGCTGGTCCGGTTCGTCCTCGCTGCGCTGACGCTCGTGCTCGGCGCGAGCGTGGCGAGCGCCCATCCGCATGTCTGGGTCACCGCGACCAGCCAGCTGCTCTATGCGGCCGATGGCTCGGTGACCGGCGTGCGGCACGCCTGGACCTTCGACGACATGTTCGCGACCTATGCGCTGCAGGGGCTCGAGACCAAGCAGAAGGGCGTCTACACCCGCGAGGAGCTGGCGCCGCTGGCGCAGACCAACGCCGAGTCGCTGAAGGAATATGCCTACTTCACCTTCCTCAAGGCCGACGGGCGCAAGCAGAAGCTCGAGGACCCCGTCGACTATTACCTCGAATACAAGGACACCAAGCTGACCCTGCACTTCACCCTGCCGCTGAAGGCGCCGGTGAAGACGAAGCAGCTCCAAGTCGAGGTCTACGATCCCAGCTATTTCATCGATTTCCAGATGGCGGAGAAGGATCCCGTCACGCTGGTCAGCGCTCCCTCGGGCTGCAAGTTCGGCCTGGTGAGACCGAGCGACGGCGGCTCCGTCGCGCAGACCATGAACGAACAGACATTCCTGAGCGGCGGGGCGAACGCCAATTTCGGAATGAATTTCGCCAACAAGATCTCAGTGGAATGTCCATGACGCCTCGCCCCAGCTCTGCCCGACCGCTCCTCACCTGCGCCGCGATCGTCGCCGCGCTCGTTTCCGCGCTCTTGGCCGGCGACGCCGCCTCGCATGCGCTGTTCGCCAAATCGCCATTCGGCGCGCCGGCGGAGCCGCAGGTCGGCGGCATCGTCGGCTGGCTGCTCGCCAAGCAGTCGGAGTTCTACCGGCAGATGTCGGGGGCGATCCGCTCGGCCAAGCAAGATGGCTCGGCGGTGTGGTGGCTGCTGGCGATCTCGTTCGCCTACGGCATCTTTCATGCTGCGGGCCCCGGCCACGGCAAGGCGGTGATCGCGTCCTATCTCGTCGCCAACCAGGAGACGGCGAAGCGCGGCATCGTGCTGTCGTTCGCCTCGGGCCTGATGCAGGCGCTGGTCGCGGTCGTCATCGTCGGCATCGGCGCCGTGGTGCTCAATGCCACCGCGGCCACGATGTGCAGCGCCGAGAAGGTGGTGGAGATCGCGAGCTACGGGCTGATCGCGCTGCTCGGCGCGCGCCTGGTCTGGGTCAAGGGCGCGGCGTTCCTGCGCACCTGGCAGCCGGCGGCGCCGGCATTGGCGCTGGCCGGTGCGCCCGCGGCCGCGGTGGCGCCGTCGACCCATGATCATAGCCATGCGCATGATCACCAGCATCGCGCGCCTCATCATGATCATCACGGTCATGACCATCATGGTCACGACCACCACGGCCACGATCATCATCACCACGATCATGCGCACGCCCATGCTGCGGCGGCGCATGGTTCCGCCGCTCACGATCACGTCCACCACGATCACGTTCACGGCGATGATTGCGGTTGCGGCCATTCCCACGGGCCCGCGCCGAGCGAGCTCGCCGGTCCCGGCGGCTGGCAGCGCGGCTTTCAGGCGATCTTCGCCGCCGGCATCCGCCCGTGCTCGGGCGCAATCCTCGTGCTGGTGTTCGCCTTGGCCCAGGGCATGTTCTGGGCCGGCGTCGCCGCGACCTTCGTGATGGGCATGGGCACGGCGGTGACCGTCGCGACCATCGCGGTGCTCGCCGTCGCCGCCAAGGACGTCGCCCGCCGGCTCAGCGCCGGCCGCGAGGGCGGCGGCGCCCTGATCATGCGCGGCCTGGAATTCGGCGCCGCCGGTCTGGTGCTGCTGTTCGGCGCGGGCTTGTTGCTGGGCTACATCGCGGCGGAACGCACGACCTGCTTCTGAGCGGGCGCGGCTGAGCTGTTCGCTTCCGTCCCCTATGTTTACCCTATGCCGCGGCCAGTCCCTGCAGCGCGCTGTCCTACATGCCCTCGCCCACAAGGGGGGAGGGCGCATTCACGGGCACGCGCGGAGGCGATGAGTTGTTAGTGCCCCTGCGGCCGCAGCGCGCGGCCCAAGGCCATCAGCGGGAAGTAGTGGCGGTACATGCCGTAGCGGAGCATGAAGGCGCGGGACAGCTCCGGGCCCTGCATCAGCCGCTCCTGCAAAGAGGGATCGGTCAGCTTGATGGTCTGGCCGACGCCATAGCCGGGGAAGCCGGTGCCGGTGAATTCCGGCTCGTCCCAGGTGCCGGCCGACTGGCGCTCGACCAGCCACATGCAGCCGCGCTCGATCGCCTCCTTGTCCTGCGGACGGTTGGCGGCGAGCAGGGCCATCAGCGCCCACGCCGTCTGTGACGCCGTGGTGGTGCCGCGGCCGACCGCGCTGACATCCATGTAGGAGGCGCAGCTCTCGCCCCAGCCGCCGTCCGGCTGCTGATGCGCGACGAGCCAGTCGCAGGCGCGGCCGATATAGGGTTGCGTCATGTCCTCGCCGATCGCGGCCAGCGCCGGCAGCACCGCGCCGGTGCCGTAGACGTAGTTGACACCCCAGCGGCCGAACCACGGGCCGCTCGGCTCCTGCTCCCGTCGGATGTAGTCGAGCGCGCGCACCATGGCCGGATGATTGCGCGAGATGCCGAGCTTGCCGAACGCCTCGACGATGTGGGCGGTGACGTCGACCGACGGCGGATCGAGCGCCTCGCCGTAGTCGCAGAACGGAATCTTGGTCAGGATCTGCTGGTTGTTGTCCTTGTCGAACGCGCCCCAGCCGCCGCCCTGGCTCTGCATGCCGATCAGCCAGTCGACGCCGAGCTGAATGGCCTCGTCGATGCCCTTGGCCTGCCACTTCGGATCATGCCGCAGCGGCGCCAGCGCGATCAACGCCACGGCGGTGTCGTCCGTGTCGGGATAATAGTTGTTGGCGTATTCGAACGCCCAGCCGCCGGGCTTGACGTGCGGCAGCTTCATCGACCAGTCGCCGGGCACGCGGACCTGGCGGTCGAGCACCCAGTCGACCGCCTTGTCGACGGCCTCGGGGTAATCGCCGAGCACGCCGGCATCGTCGAAGGCGAGCAGCGTCAGGATCGTGTCCCACACTGGACTGTTGGTCGCCTGGATGTAGGTGGCGTCGCCGACATCGACTCGCCAGCCGGGATCGTTCAGGGCATCGAGGCCCTTGGCGAGAACGGGATGATTGAGCGGATAGCCCTCGGCGTAGAGCGCCATCAGGCCGTAGATCCAGGGCGGCTGGATGCCGCCCCAGGCGCCGTCGAAATCCTGGTGGCGGATCATCCATTCCAGCACGCGGCTGGTCGCCGCCGGGCGGAACAGGCCGAGATTGAGCTTGTTGCCGAGGTTCTGCAGGGCATGCAGCACCTTGTCGGCGCCGCGGAAGAACCTGTCCCAGCCGCCGGCATTGGCCTTGACCGGCAGGTCATAATCGAACGCGTTGCGCCCATGTGGAAACAGCGCGTCCAGCCGGTTCTCGGGCGGCAGCGGCCGGCTCGGCCGCCGCGCCGACAGCACCGCGATCGGCATCAGGGTTGCGCGTGCCCATTGCGCAAAATTGTAGATCGAGAACGGAAACCAGAGCGGAAACCAGATCACCTCGGGCGGGATGTTGGGGGTCTTCTCCCACGGCCATTCGCCGATCAGCGCCAGCCAATAGCGCGTGAACACGCGAATGTTGCGCAGGCCCCCCTTGGCTTCGATCCATTCGCGGGCGCGCCGCACCGGCGGCTCGTCGTCGCGGAAGCCGAGCGAGCGCAGCGCGGCATAGGCCTCGACGGTCGCGTTGATGTCGCCATTGGGGGCGCCGAAATAGACCTGCCAGGCGCCGTCCGGGCGCTGGCTGTCGAGCAGCGACTGGCCCAGGCGCTTGCGCAGCGGATGCTCCTCGAGCCCCATGAACCACAGCGCCAGGCACCATTGCGCCTCCATGCAGGCGTTGGATTCGGCGCGGCCGACCCAATGACCGTCGGGCTTCTGGTTGGCGATCAGCCAGTCCGCGGCCGCCCGCATCGTCGATTGCAGGGCGGTCTGGTAATTTCCCGGGTCGCGCGGCGCGCGCGCGGGGGCCGAGCTGGTCAAAGTCATCACGATCCCTCTGGCGGCCTCACAGTGCCGCTGCGGCAGTCCAATTCACTCCGCCTATAGGGAATTTCGCCGTCAAATCCAATCAACTGGCCGCAGCAGACCGGATCAAAGGAGAAACGAATGGCGTACAGACGGAGGCCACATGGCCGTTTTGGTTAGCATCCGGATGGGCATGGAGATGTGACGCTTCTCACGCCCGGAAACTGGGCCCACTCAAACCGGCAGGTATTGGCGCAGCAGGGGCAGGAAGAAGATCGCGACGGTGATCAGGAACCCGATCGCCCACAGGATCGAGCGCAGCGACGGCCGGTTGCCCACGTAGGTCAGCACATAGGCGGTGCGCACGATCACGAACAGCACCGACAGCTCGTTGATCAGGTTCTGCGGCGCGCCGCGGAACTCGGCCAGCAGCACCGCCGCGGCAAAGAACGGGAACGCCTCGATGCCGTTCTGATGGGCGCCCAGCGCCCGCTCGCGGATGCCGCCGGCGTAGAAGGCGGGATCTCGCGGCCGGGCGTTGTCATAGCGCCCGCCACCGTCGACGCTGATCCATTTCGCCGGCACGATCGTTAAGAGATAGAGCATTACGCTGGCGAAAATGCACAATTCGGCAATCGTCATGGCTCCTCCAGCCCGATGACAACAGTGAAATGGCCCTTATCTTGACAATGTCGAAACAAGCCGCCAAGCCACGCCCTTCAGCAGTCACGGGCATCATGACCGCCGCCATCTCTCTGGACAATGCCAGGCCTGTCGACGTCAGGCCGTTGCCGGCCGCGAGCACGTCCCGCGTCGGCGTGCTGCTGGTCAATCTCGGGACGCCGGATACGGCGGACGCCGCCGGCGTGCGGGTGTATCTGAAGGAGTTCCTGTCCGACCGCCGCGTCATCGAGGACCAGGGCCTGTTGTGGAAGATCATCCTCAACGGGATCATCCTCAATGTCCGGCCGCGCAAGAAGGCGAAAGACTACCAGTCGATCTGGAACACCGAGAAGAACGAATCGCCACTGAAGACGATCACCCGCGCGCAGAGCGAGAAGCTGGCCGCGAGCCTGGCCGACCGCAGCCACGTCATCGTCGACTGGGCGATGCGCTACGGCAATCCGTCGATCAAGGCTGGCGTCGATGGTCTCATGGCCCAGGGCTGCGACCGCATCCTGGTGGTGCCGCTCTATCCGCAATATTCAGCCGCGACCTCGGCGACCGTGTGCGACGAGGCGTTCCGCGTGCTGACCGAGCTGCGCGCGCAGCCGACGCTGCGGGTGACGCCGCCTTATTACACCGACGACTTCTACATCGAGGCGCTGGCCGTCTCGATCGAGGATCATCTGAAGACGCTGGCGTACAAGCCCGAGCTGATCGTGGCCTCGTTCCACGGCATGCCCAAGGAATATGTCGACAAGGGCGATCCCTATCGCGAGCAGTGCGTCGCCACCACGGAGCTCCTGCGCAAGCGGCTCGGCATGGACGACACCAAGCTGCTGCTGACCTTCCAGTCGCGCTTCGGCTTCTCGGAGTGGCTGCAGCCCTATACCGACAAGACCATCGAGAAGCTCGCCAAGGACGGCGTCAAGCGCATCGCCGTGGTGATGCCCGGCTTTGCCGCCGACTGCCTGGAGACGCTGGAGGAGATCTCCGGCGAGAACTGCGAGATCTTCAAGCACAATGGCGGCGAGGAGTTCTCCGCCGTGCCGTGCCTGAACGACAGCGCGCCCGGCATGGAGGTGCTGCGGCAGCTCGTGCTGCGCGAGCTGCAGGGCTGGTTGTAAAAGGCTGGCTCTGAGCCGTCGGCGGTATTGCCGGCCCGCTAGGTGAGCCGCCCGCCGGCGCAAGGCGGACGGCCGTCCGCCCGTAGAAAATACTTTCCTGAACCGCGCCTAGCGGACCCCCGACCAAATCATGCAGTAATCCCTAGATTGTGATGGCTGCAGAGGCTGGTGAGGGGACGATCGTCTCCTCCCTTGGAGGATCCATGAGCGGTTTCGACATTTTCGCCATAGCGCTGGTGCTGCTGGTCATCTTCACGCTGTATTCCGGCGTGAAGACCGTGCCACAGGGGTTCGACTGGACCGTCGAACGGTTCGGCAAATACACCCGCACCTTGTCGCCGGGCCTCAACATCATCGTGCCCTTCTTCGATCGCATCGGGCGCAAGATCAACATGATGGAGCAGGTGATCGACATCCCCGAGCAGGAGGTCATCACCAAGGACAACGCCACCGTGACGGTCGACGGCGTCGCCTTCTACCAGGTGTTCGACGCCGCCAAGGCGAGCTACGAGGTGTCGAACCTCAACCAGGCGATCGTCACGCTGACCATGACCAACATCCGCTCGGTGATGGGCGCGATGGATCTCGACCAGGTGCTGTCGCATCGCGACGAGATCAACGAGCGGCTGCTGCGCGTCGTCGACGCCGCGGTGTCGCCATGGGGCCTCAAGGTCAACCGCATCGAGATCAAGGACATCGTGCCGCCGGCCGATCTGGTCGAGGCGATGGGCCGGCAGATGAAGGCCGAGCGCGTCAAGCGCGCCGACATCCTGCAGGCCGAGGGCCAGCGGCAGTCGGAGATCCTGCGCGCGGAAGGCGCCAAGCAGAGCCAGATCCTGCAGGCCGAGGGCCGCCGCGAATCGGCCTTTCTCGATGCCCAGGCGCGCGAGCGCGCCGCGGAGGCCGAGGCCAAGGCGACGCAGATGGTGTCGGACGCGATCTCCAAGGGCGACGTCGCCGCGCTCAACTACTTCATCGCCGACAAGTACATCAAGGCGTTCGGCCAGCTCGCCGACTCGCCGAACCAGAAGGTGATCATGCTGCCGCTGGAGGCGACGGGCATGCTGGCCTCGCTCGCCGGCATCGGCGAGATTGCCAAGGCGACGTTCGGCGAGAGCGCGGCTTCGGCCGTGGCAGCCGCGCGCCGCGGCGGCTCGGTGCCGTCAGCGGGGACGGCGCCGAAACCGCCGACGCCGCCGCAGGCTTGACGCAGGGGAGGACACTGATGAGCGACATGTTCGTGACGCTCGGCACCTGGAACTGGCTGATCTTCGGCATCATCCTGATGGCGTTGGAGCTGCTCGCGCCGGGCATCTTCCTGTTCTGGCTGGGCCTCGCGGCGCTGCTGGTCGGGCTGCTGTCGTTTGCGTTAGCGCCGGGATGGCAACTGCAGATCCTGCTGTTCGCGCTGTTCGCGCTCGCCGCCGTGCCGCTGTGGCGGCGCCTCGCGCGGGCGAGCGCGGCGCCGTCGCAGGACAATCCGTTCCTCAACCGCCGCTCGGCGGCCCTGGTCGGTCGCGAGTTCACCCTGGAGAAGCCGATCGTCGGTGGCAACGGCACCGTGCGTATCGACGACACGGTGTGGCGCGTGGCGGGCCCGGACACGCCGGCCGGCAGCCGCGTCCGCATCGTGCAGGCGAACGGCGCGCAGCTCACGGTGGCCGCCGCGTAGTCCTGCGGGCGAGTTGACCGCTTTGAGCGACAGCCCCACCGCGTCATTGCGAGCGCAGCGAAGCAATCCAGAGTCGTTTCCAAAACCCTGGATTGCTTCGTCGCTGCGCTCCTCGCAATGACGGGGCGAGAGCTGGGTTCAATTCTGCAGCCTCACGCCGAGCATCACCACCGTGCCGGAAGAACCGGCGCCGGTGATGTTCGAATCCAGCTTGTCGTAGCGCAGCGTGCCCTTGACCCAGACGTTCCGCGACATCTTGTAGACGAGGTTGCCTTCGGCCGAATAGGTGCGGTCGCTGCGGCCGTAGCCCTGATAGTCGAGCGTGCCGAAGCTGAACTTGCCGATGCCGGTCAGCCAGCGGCGGAAATCGTGGTCGACCTGCACCGTGTAGGTGCGCACCAGCACGCCGGAGGCGCCGGCCACCGTCGTTTCTGCGAGCTGCGTGTCGGAGAGAAACCGCGCGGTGGTCAGCGGCGTCGCCGACCACACCAGCGAGGCCGTGGTGAGGAAGCCCTGCAGCCGGTTGAGCCGCGGGTCGACATAGCTGCGCGTGGCATAGCCCATCGAGACCTCGCCGGTCAGGAGCCGGGTGAACTCGAACGAGGTGCCGGCCTTGGCATAGCCGCCCGAGGAGTCGCGCTGATAGCCCGAACGATCGACCCGCTGGTCGTGCACGCGGCTGTCGCCCAGGATCTCGGCGAACGGCTTCAGGCCGGGCATGACCTCGTAGGACACCCGGCCGATGCCGCCGAACTGGTTGTAGTTGCGGTCGTCGTTCGACGTCATCGTGCCGTCGGTCAGCTTGCTCTGCTGATAGCTGGTGCGATCGGCGGTGGCGCCGGCCGAGACCTGCAGCCGGTTGAAGCGCTGGTCGATGCCGACGGTGGTGCCGAGCGTGGTGTAGACCGGATAGCGCGCCAATCCAGCTTGCACGCTGGGACTGCCGGGATTGTCGGTCGCGGCACGCAGCCGGAGCTGGGCGCCGACCGAGGTGTCGCGGCTGACGTCGAGGCGGCCGTCGACATGGCCGGTGAAGTCGGGGCGGTCGAGCGTGGTCGGCGCCGAATTGATGCCGCCATCCATGATAGCCGGCAGGGTGCTGCCATAGCCGGTGAAGGAGCCCCGCAGGTCGGCGACGAGGGCGTGACGCTCCCAGTTCGACACCGCCAGGAATTCCGGCGCGATCACCCAGGCCGGCATGCCGCGCGGCTTGGCGAGGCGGGCCGGGTTGCTGTCATAGCCGGCCGAGAGCTCCACCGCGCCCTTGATCAGGAACGGCCCGGCGTAGTCGCCGACCGCGCCGAACGGGTCGTCGTCGATTCTGAGGCGCTTGCGCGGCGGCTGGCCGGGCACGGTGCCGGCCATGGCAGGCGGGAGCGGCTGCCGGTTGGCGGAGGCCGAGGGCGGCAGGGTCGGGCGCAACTGGCCGGTGAGCTCGCCGGACGGCCGCGTGCCGGGGCCCGGCGCCGGCTTGGGCCGCGCCTGGGCGGGATAGTATCTCGGCTTCTTGCGGGTGCGATTCAGCGAATCATAGCCGACATCGGATGCGCCGCTGGCCGCGGGTACACCGGGCAGGGGGACCAGATTTCGTCGTGCGGCCGAGCTGGTCGGCGCAGGCGTCGCGGGCAGCCCTGGCGTCGGGACGGCATCGGTCAGGCCGCTGACCACGGTCCGCCGCAACGGGGAGTCCTGCGGAGCCAGGAAGCCGTCGCGCACCGGCCGGAACACGTCGATGGTCTGCGAGTGCGCCGCATCGGGGCCGAGCGCGCCGAGCAGCAGGCATGCGGCGGAGGCGCCGCGCCACACCGCGCGCCTTCGCGCGCGCCTCGCGCGGCCGCTGTCAGGCCTCCACCCCACGATGAAAATACTCCAACAAAATCAATTGCGTCGTCGGGACACCCGCGCCGCCCGGCAAACCGCGTCGTTAAGGGAGTAAAAACAAATATGGTTAATGGGCTGTTGATGGCGCCTTGCTGCCTTACCCATGCTAAAGAGCGGCGCCTGACTGTTCAGCCTTGGAAGTCCGCATGCCGAGATCGAAGCCGTTGCCCGACACCGCTCCCGCCAACGCAGATATCCAGTCGGCACTGCGCACGCTCGATGCCGGCAGCAACGGCATTGCCGCGATCTCCGCGGCGCTGTCGGGACCTCTGGGAGCGGCCTTCGCCGCCGCCGTCGAACTGATCCGCCAGGCGAAGGGCCGGGCGATCCTCACCGGTCTCGGCAAGTCCGGCCACGTCGCCCGCAAGATGGCCGCCACGCTCGCCTCGACCGGCACGCCCGCGTTCTTCGTGCATTCCGCCGAGGCCGGCCATGGCGATCTCGGCATGATCACCTCGGACGACGTCGTCATCGCGCTGTCGTGGTCCGGCGAGCAGCCGGAGATGAAGACGCTGGTCAACTATACCAAGCGCTTCGCCATCCCGCTGATCGCGGTCACCTCCAATGCGCAATCGTCGCTGGGGCAGGCGGCGCGCATCGTGCTGGAGCTGCCGAAGGCGCGCGAGGCCTGCCCGCACAATCTGGCGCCGACCACCTCGACCCTGATGCAGGCCGCGATCGGCGATGCGCTCGCGATCGCGCTGCTCGAAGGCCGCGGCTTCACCGCGCTGGAATTCGCCAATTTCCATCCGGGCGGCAAGCTCGGCGCCATGCTCAAGCACATCTCGGACCTGATGCGCTCGGGCGACGCGGTGCCGCTGAAGCCGCTCGGCACCGGCATGCCGGATGCGCTGGCCGAGATGTCGGCCAAGGGGCTCGGCTGCGTGGTCATCGTCGATGCTCGTGGTCACGTCGCCGGCATCATCACCGACGGCGACCTCCGCCGGAAGATGCGCGCCGATCTGTTGTCCGCATCGGTCGAGGAGATCATGACGGCGAACCCGCGCACCGTGCGCCGCGAGGCGCTGGCCTCCGAGGCGCTGGAGATCCTGAACTCCGCCAAGATCACCACGCTGATCGTCACCGACGGCGCCAGGCCGGTCGGCATCCTGCACATGCACGATCTGTTGCGGGCCGGGGTGGCCTAGCTCGAAGCGTCGTTTGCGGGCGCCCGGCTGCCGCGCGCTTGGGAAGACCGGTCAGCCTGCGTTGAATCGTGCCGCATCGGCCTCCAGCGGCAGCTGCAGTGCGTTCGCGACATACGACACGGTGCGATAGAAGCCGCACAGCAGGATGATTTCCAGCACCTGATCCTCATCATGATGCAGGCGGAGGCGGGCGAATTCGTCGTCGCTCAAGGTCGACCGTTGGTGCAAGGCATCGACCGCAGCGATCAGGGCCTGTTCGGGGGCCGACCAGCACGCCGCTTCGGCCGGTGCATTCACGGTGGCGTCGATCTGTTGCGCCGTCAGGCCGGCGTCTGAGCCGAAGATGCGGACGTGCACGCCCCATTCGTACTCGCACGCATTCAGCGCGCAGGTCCGATCGATGACGATCTCGCGCTGACGCAGGGACAGCGGGCCGCGGTCGAGCAGGCTGCCGCCGCGAAATTTGGTCCAGGCGCGCGCATGGCCGGCCATCACCCGGAACAGCATCAAGGGCGGCGCCCCGCGCATGATCTGGTCGAATTGCGCCTGGATGTCGGCCGGGTAGGGCGGCTGCAGCGGGGCGATCCGAGGCATGGCGGTTCCTCCTGTGCGGTGCTACATTTACTGTAGCAGTATGCTACGCTTTCCGTAGCGCTTGGCAAGCTGTTGGAGAGTTTTCGTGCCGAAAGACGTTCAACCGCGCCGGGTGCGCGGCTCGCGCTCGGGCCGGCCGGTCATGGCGCTGCTCGATCTGTTGGGCCGGCGCTGGTGCCTGCGCATCGTCTGGGAGCTGCGCGACGACGCCCTGACCTCCCGGGCGCTGCGCGCGGCCTGCGACGAGGCCTCGCCGACCGTGTTGCAGGCGCGGCTGGACGAGCTGCGCGAGGCGGGCTTCATCGTGCTGGGCGACAGCGGCTACGAGCTGACGCCATTGGGGCGCGAGCTGTTGGAGACCTTCCTGCCGCTGCATCGCTTTGCCGAGCGCTGGAGCCGGCAGACGGGATGAGCCGAGCTTGGGCACGTGCGCGGTCCCGTTCTGGCCGGGCACGGCGGCGTCGTGCTATGGGCTCGTCCGAGACAGGGAGCAGAGCCGATGCCGGGCGCATTCGATCTGGATAAATATCTCGTGCGCATCGGCTATCGCGGGCCGCTGGCGCCGACGCTCGAGACGCTGGCCGGATTGCAGGCCGCCCATGTCGATGCGATCGCCTTCGAAGGCATCGATCCGCTGCTCGGCCGGCCCGTGAACATCGATCTCGCCTCGGTCCAGGCCAAGATCGTCGACGGCCGCCGCGGCGGCTATTGCTTCGAACAGAATGCGCTGCTGAAAGCGGCGCTGGAGGCGATCGGCTTTGCGGTGACGCCGCTCTCGGCGCGGGTGCGGTGGCGGCTCGATGCCGATGCGCCGCTGACGCCGCGCACGCACATGATGCTGAAGGTGGACCTGCCGGAGGGGCCTCATCTCGCCGATGTCGGTTTCGGCTCCTGCCTGCTCGATACGCCGCTGCAGATGGTTGCCGACATCGAGCAGCCGACCGCGATGGGTACGTTCCGTCTGACGCTGTCTGATGGGCTGTATTGGCTCGCGGCGAAGCAGCCGGCCGGCTGGCGCACGATGTATGTGTTTGATCTGGTGCCGCAGATTCATGCCGACTATGTGCTCGGCAACTGGTTCACCTCGACCAGCCCGTTGACGCCGTTCACCTCGATGCTGATCCTGGAGCGGTTGACGCGTGAGGCGCGCTACAAGCTGGTCAATCGCCGCCTGGTCATCGAAGCGCGCGATGGCGAGGTGAGGAGCGAACAGATCATCGAGACGCCCGAGACGCTGCGCAGCGTCATCGAGGAGGTGTTCGGGCTCACGCTGCCGGTGCCCGTCGATGTGATCTGGAAGCGCATCGAGAGCTGACGGGAAAGCGTTGCGATGGCCGGTGAGCTTCAGCTGGATTCCTATCTCGCCCGCATCGACTATCGCGGGCCGCTCGCGCCCGACCTGTCGACGCTCGCAGCGCTGCAGGCCGCGCATGTCGACGCGCTGCCGTTCGAGGCGCTCGATCCGCTGATGGGCCGTCCCGTCCATGTCGACCTGCGGTCCGTGCAACAGAAGCTCGTGCTCGGCCGCCGCGGCGGCTACTGCTTCGAGCAGAACGTGCTGTTCCAGGCGGTGCTTGAGGCGATCGGATTCAAGACCACCGGCCTGGCCGGCCGGGTGCGCTGGCGCTCGGCGCCGACCGATCCGCTCGGGCCGCGCCAGCACATGATGCTGCTGGTCGAGGTCGATGGCCGCCCGTATCTCGTCGATGTCGGCTTCGGCATCTGCATGATGGATGCGCCCATTCGTCTCGAGCTCGGACCCGAGCAGCAGACGCCGATGGGAACGTTCCGCGTCGGCACGTGGGACGGGCTCTATACGGTCAGCGCGAAGCAGCCGACGGGCTGGCGCATGATGTATGCGTTCGACCTCGCGCCGCAGATCCATGCCGATTATGTGCTCGGCAGCTGGTACACCTCGACCAGCCCGAACGTGCCGGCCACGCATACGCTGATGATGGAGCGTGTCGAGCCCGGCATACGTCACAAGCTGGTCACCCGCCGCTATCAGCGGCAGGCGCGCGATGGCGAAGTCGTCGAGGAGCGTGTGATCGAGAGCGCTGCCGAACTCGGCCGCGTCATCGACGAGATCTTCCGGGTGACGCCGCCGGTGCCGGTCGAAGACATCTGGGCAAGGACCAAGGCCTGATCACTCTCCGATGGCGCGAGTCAAAACGCGTATTCGCGTGATCAGCGCGGACATGATCACGCGCGAACTGCATTTGAATGGAATGCCGCCGCGGCCATTGTGCTTATCTTAAGAGTCGCAGCTTTAGGTTGCGGGAACCAAGGGGGCTCGCGGCGTCCTGCCGTCGAACAGTGGGGACCGTCCACATGGCTGACATCGTGATGCTCGCGGTGCGCGCAATCCTCGAAGGCACGCCTGCTGCCGAGCCGGGCCGCTGTCGCTGCACGCGGCCTCATCCCGCCTGACACCGGAGCCGCGCGAGGCGCGGCTCATCCGAGCTGGCCCGATGGCCAGGACGGGTGGGGGCTTCACGGTGACACGTCGACCCTGACGCTTCGACGCTCATCCGATCGATCATGGACCGTCGACCTGACCTGCCACTTCAGGCCGTGCGGAGATTCATGTCGAGGAAGCCCCCACCCCTTTTTTGTTTCACGTTCTGCTGACTGGACGCGATCTTGACCCAACAGTCGGTGCAAGCCCGTCCAGTTAGCGAAACAGGGTGTTCACGCCACGGCTCAGCGCGGCAGCTCGGTCTTGCCCATCAGGAACTTGTCGACGGCCTGGGCGCACAGGCGGCCCTCGCGGATCGCCCACACCACCAGGGACTGGCCGCGGCGCATGTCGCCGGCGGAGAAGACCTTCGGCAGCGAGGTCTGGTAGTCCGTCAGGTTGGCCTTGACGTTGCCGCGCGGGTCGAGATCGACGCCGAGGCTCTTGAGCAGGCCCTCATGCACCGGATGGACGAAGCCCATCGCCAGCAGCACCAGATCGGCCGCGAGCACGAACTCGGTGCCGGGAATCGGCTTGAACTGCGCGTCGACGCGGACGCAATGCAGCTTCTTGACCGCGCCGTTCTCGCCTTCGAACTTCTGGGTCAGCACCGCGAACTCGCGCGCCGCGCCTTCGGCCTGGCTCGACGACGTCCGCATCTTCAGCGGCCAGTTCGGCCAGGTCAGCGCCTTGTTCTCACGCTCCGGCGGTGCCGGCATGATCTCGAGCTGGGTCACCGACAGCGCGCCCTGGCGCAGCGAGGTGCCGATGCAGTCGCTGCCGGTGTCGCCGCCGCCGATCACGACGACATGCTTGCCGCCGGCCAGGATGTCGGTCGCGTTCACGGGCTCGTTGCCGACTCGGCGGTTCTGCTGCGGCAGGAAGTCCATCGCGTAATGGATACCGGTGAGATCGCGGCCGGGAATCGGCAGGTCGCGCGGGGCTTCCGCACCGCCGGTCAGCGCCACCGCGTCGTAATCCTTCAGCAGCGACGTCGCATCGAGGCCGTCCTTGCCGCCGACATTGACGCCATAGTGGAAGGTAACGCCTTCGCCTTCCATCTGGGTGATGCGGCGGTCGATGATGCCCTTCTCCATCTTGAAGTCGGGAATGCCATAGCGCAGCAGGCCGCCGGCCTTGGCGTGCTTCTCAAAGACATGGACGTCGTGACCGGCGCGCGCCAGTTGCTGGGCGCAGGCCATGCCCGCGGGGCCGGCGCCGACGACCGCAATCTTCTTGCCGGTTTTCACAGCGGCGGGCTCCGGCTTCAGCCAGCCGTTCTCCCAGGCCTTGTCGACGATGGCGCATTCGATCGTCTTGATGGTCACCGGATTGTCGTCGATGTTCAGCGTGCACGACGCCTCGCACGGGGCCGGGCAGATGCGGCCCGTGAACTCGGGGAAGTTGTTGGTCGAGTGCAGATTTCGCGACGCCTCTTCCCAATTGCCGTTGTAGACGAGGTCGTTCCAGTCCGGGATCTGGTTGTTGACCGGGCAGCCGGTGGTGCCCGGCGCGGCCGAGCCGGTGCCGTGGCAATAGGGAATGCCGCAATTCATGCAGCGCGCCGCCTGGTCGCGCAGCTCCTTCTCGGAGAGCGGCACCACGAACTCGTTGAAGTTCTTCAGACGCTCGGCAACCGGCGCGTACTTGCGATCGTGCCGCTCGATTTCGAGAAAACCTGTGACCTTGCCCATGACCTACGACGTCCCTTGTCATCGTTTCCGTCATTCCGGGACGGCGCGTTAGCGCCGGCCCCGGAATCTCGAAGTTGTGGGGCGAGATCCCGGGTTCGCGCTTCGCGCGCCCCGGAATGACGCCGTCTCTCATTCGCTCCGTCATTGCGAGGAGTGTCAGCGACGAAGCAATCCAGACTTTCTCCTGGGCCCTGGATTGCTTCCGCCTACGCCCCAAGGGGCTTCGGCGGACAAGTCGCTGCGCTCGCAATGACGCCTTGGTTGTGGCCTGCGCCTCAGGCCCCGATCGCGATCTTGGGCTCGGCGTCGGCGTTGGCGGCGAGCTCCTTCAGGGCACGGCGGTATTCGACCGGCATCACCTTGCGGAACTTCGGCGCGGAGTCCTTCCAGTTCGCCAGGATGTCGGCGGCGCGCTTGGAGCCGGTGGCCTTGGCGTGACGCGAGATCAGGACGTGCAGGCGCTCGACGTCGGACGCCAGCAGGTTCTTGAACACGTCGACACGGCCATGCGCCTCGAGGTCGCCCATCTGGTGATAGGTGTCCTCGGCGATCATCTCCTCCGACAGCACCGGCTCGAGCTCGACCATCGCCATGTTGCAATGCTTGTCGAAGTCGCCGGCCTCATCGAGCACATAGGCGACGCCGCCCGACATGCCGGCCGCGAAGTTGCGCCCGGTCTTGCCGAGCACGACGACGATGCCGCCGGTCATGTATTCGCAGCAATGATCGCCCGCGCCCTCGACCACGGCGACCGCGCCGGAGTTGCGGACCGCGAAGCGCTCGCCGGCGATGCCGCGGAAGAAGCACTCGCCGGAGATCGCGCCGTACATCACGGTGTTGCCGACGATGATCGATTCCTCCGGCACGATGCCGGAGTTGCGCGGCGGCTTGACGATGATGCGGCCGCCCGACAGCCCCTTGCCGACGTAGTCGTTGCCTTCGCCTTCGAGCTCGAAGGTGACGCCTTGGGCGAGCCAGGCGCCGAAGGCCTGGCCGGCGGTGCCCTTCAGGCTGACATGGATCGTGTCCTGCGGCAGGCCGGCATGGCCGTAGATCTTGGCCACCGCGCCCGAGAGCATCGCGCCCGCCGAACGGTCGGTGTTGTTGATCTCGGCCTCGATCTTGACCGGCGCGCCACGGTCGAGCGCGGGCTTGGCCTGCTCGATCAGCTTGCGGTCGAGCACGGCCTCGAGGTGATGGTCCTGCGCCTCGGCGTGATGGATCTTCTGGCCCGGCGCCTCCTTCTGCTTGACGAACAGCTTGGAGAAGTCGAGGCCCTTGGCTTTCCAATGCGCCACCAGGCGGGACTGGTCGAGCATCTGGGTCTGGCCGACCATCTCGTTGAACGAGCGGTAGCCGAGGCTCGCCATGATCTCGCGGACTTCCTCGGCGACGAAGAAGAAGAAGTTGATCACGTGCTCGGGCTGGCCGGTGAAGCGCTTGCGCAGCACCGGGTCCTGGGTGGCGACGCCGACCGGGCAGGTGTTGAGATGGCACTTGCGCATCATGATGCAGCCGGCGGCGATCAAGGGGGCGGTGGCGAAGCCGAATTCGTCGGCGCCGAGCAGGGCGCCGATGACGACGTCACGACCGGTGCGGAAGCCGCCGTCGACCTGGACCACGATGCGGCTGCGCAGCCGCTCGCGCACCAGCGTCTGGTGCGTTTCGGCAAGGCCGATCTCCCACGGCGAGCCCGCATGCTTGATCGAGGTGAGGGGAGAGGCACCGGTGCCGCCCTCGAAGCCCGCGATCGTGACATGGTCGGCGCGCGCCTTGGCAACGCCGGCGGCAACCGTGCCGACGCCGACTTCGGAGACGAGCTTGACCGAGACCTGGCCGTCGGGATTGACGTTCTTCAGGTCGTAGATCAGCTGCGCGAGATCCTCGATCGAGTAGATGTCGTGGTGCGGCGGCGGCGAGATCAGGCCGACACCCGGCGTCGAGTGACGCACCTTGGCGATGGTGGCGTCGACCTTGTGGCCGGGCAACTGGCCGCCTTCGCCGGGCTTGGCACCCTGCGCCATCTTGATCTGCATCATGTCGGAGTTGACGAGATATTCCGTCGTCACGCCGAACCGGCCCGAGGCGACCTGCTTGATCGCCGAGCGCATGGAATCGCCGTTCGGCATCGGCTTGAAACGGTCGGCTTCCTCGCCGCCCTCGCCGGTGTTCGACTTGCCGCCGATCCGGTTCATGGCGATCGCGAGCGTGGTGTGCGCCTCGCGCGAGATCGAGCCGAACGACATCGCACCCGTGGCGAAGCGCTTGACGATCTCCTTCGCCGGCTCGACCTCGTCGAGCGGGACCGGCTTGCGCTTGTCGTCCTCGGCCGACTTGATCCGGAACAGACCGCGCAGGGTCAGAAGCCGCTCGGACTGCTCGTTGAGCAGCCTGGCGAACGCCTGGTAGCGCTCCCTGGAATTGCCGCGCACGGCATGCTGCAGCGTCGCGACCGATTCCGCGGTCCAGGCATGGTCCTCGCCACGGGTGCGGAAGGCGTATTCGCCGCCGACGTCGAGCGCGGTCTTGTAGACCAGCGCGTCGCCGAACGCGTCGCGGTGACGGCGCGTGGTCTCCTCGGCGATCTCGGCCAGACCGACGCCTTCGATACGGGTGTGGGTGCCGTAGAAGAACTTCTGCACGAACTCGGCCTTCAGGCCGACCGCGTCGAAGATCTGCGCGCCGCAATAGGACTGGTAGGTCGAGATGCCCATCTTGGACATGACCTTGAGCAAGCCCTTGCCGATCGACTTGATGTAGCGCTTGACGACCTCGTAGTCGCTCAGCGCGCCCGGCAGCTTGTCCTTGAGCGCGATGATGGTCTCGAAGGCGAGATAAGGATTGATCGCCTCTGCGCCGTAGCCGGCCAGACAGGCGAAGTGATGCACCTCGCGCGGCTCGCCCGACTCCACCACGAGACCGACCGACGTGCGCAGGCCGGTGCGGATCAGGTGATGATGCACGGCGGCGCAGGCGAGCAGCGACGGGATCGGAATCCGGTCGGCCGAGACCATGCGGTCGGACAGGATGATGATGTTGACGCCCTCGCGCACCGCGGCTTCGGCGCGGCCGCAGAGATCGTCGAGCACCTGCTCGAAGCCGGCCGCGCCCAGGCTCGCATCGAAGGTGGTGTCGAGCGTGCGCGAGACGAAGTGGCTGTCGGACACTTGCGAGATCGAGCGGATCTTCTCGAGGTCCGCATCGGTCAGGATCGGCTGATGCACCTCGAGCCGCTTGGTCGAAGCGACGCCTTCGAGGTCGAACAGGTTCGGCCGCGGACCGATGATCGAGACCAGGCTCATCACCAGCTCCTCGCGGATCGGGTCGATCGGCGGGTTGGTGACCTGGGCGAAGTTCTGCTTGAAGTAGGTGAAAAGCAGCTTCGGCTTGTCCGACAGCGCCGAGATCGGCGTGTCGTTGCCCATCGAGCCCGTGGCCTCCTCGCCGGTCGCCGCCATCGGCGTCATCAGGATCGCGATGTCTTCCTGGCTGTAGCCGAACGCCTGCTGCCGGTCCAAGAGCGGCAGGTTGGTGCGCGCGCCCATGGTCGGCGCGTCCGGCAGCTTCTCGACCTGGATCTGTGTGCGCGCGAGCCACTCGGTGTAGGGATGGCTGGCGGCGAGCTGCGCCTTGATCTCGTCGTCCGGGATCAGGCGCCCCTCCTCGAGATCGACGAGCAGCATCTTGCCCGGCTGCAGCCGCCATTTGGTGACGATCTGCTCCTCCGGAATCTTCAAGACGCCCATCTCGGACGCCATCACGATGCGGTCGTCCTTGGTGACGAGATAGCGCGCCGGCCGCAGGCCGTTGCGGTCGAGCGTGGCGCCGATCTGGCGGCCGTCGGTGAAGGCGATCGCGGCCGGGCCGTCCCACGGCTCCATCAGCGCGGCGTGATATTCGTAGAACGAGCGGCGCTCCTCGCTCATCAACGGATTGCCGGCCCAGGCTTCCGGGATCATCATCATGACCGCGTGCGGCAGCGAGTAGCCGCCCTGCACCAGGAATTCGAGCGCGTTGTCGAAGCAGGCGGTGTCGGACTGGCCTTCATAGGAGATCGGCCAGAGCCGGCTGATGTCCTTGCCGAACAGCTCGGAAGACACGGACGCCTGGCGCGCCGCCATCCAGTTGACGTTGCCGCGCAGCGTGTTGATCTCGCCATTATGCGCGATCATCCGGTACGGGTGAGCCAGCGACCAGGTCGGGAAGGTGTTGGTCGAGAAGCGCTGATGCACCAGCGCCAGCGCGCTCTCGAAGTCCGGCTCGTGCAGGTCGGCGTAGTACTTGCCGAGCTGGTCGGCCAGGAACATGCCCTTGTAGATCACGGTCCGGCACGACATCGAGCAGGGGTAATAGCCCGACATGCCGCGGTCGCGGCGCTGATAGATCGCCTGCGAGATCGACTTGCGGAGGATGTAGAGCTTGCGCTCGAACTCGTCCTCGGTCTTGGCGGCGCCGTTGCGGCCGATGAACACCTGCATGCTGCGCGGCTCGGTCGGCTTGACGGTCACCCCCAGCGAGGAGTTGTCGGTCGGCACGTCGCGCCAGCCGAGCAGCACCAGGCCTTCGTCCTCGATCTGGTCGGCGATGATGCTCTTGATGACGTTCCGCCACGCTTCGTCGCGCGGCATGAACAGCGCGCCGATGGCGTATTCTCCCGGAGCCGGCAGCGTGAAGCCGAGCTCCTTCGCCTTGCGCGAGAAGAAGGCGTGCGGGATCTGCACCAGGATGCCGGCGCCGTCGCCGAAGCGCGGGTCGGCGCCGACGGCGCCGCGGTGCTCCAGATTGCAGAGGATGCTGAGCGCGTCCGCGACGATCTGATGCGACTTCTGGCCCTTGATGTTGGCGATGAAGCCGACGCCGCAGGAATCCTTCTCCTGGCTCGGGTCGTACAGACCTTCGGCTTCAGGACGCCACGTATGCAGCTCGCGGGTGATTTCGGCCGGTTTCTCATGCGAATCCACAGCCAGCACCGCGCCGCCCAAAATTCCGTGCTCGACCTTCGATCCGCTCATATCCGTCCCCATAAATTATTGGTCAGGGCCTTCACCACAGTCCGGTACAGTCCGTCCGGCGCACCCCGGGCGCTGCGCGGGCCCCTCTCCGGAGCCAACGCTCGTCCTTCTCAGCGAGCCGCATTTGCAGAATTCAGGCCAGTGTCCGGGGGACCATGTCCCCGCTGGACGACCGCGGCCTGTTCATGTCGCAACGCCCTCAGGCGCCGTAACATCATTGCAAAGTCTCGGTCACCTTTGCAACGAAATTTTAGACAGCATTTCTGTCCTAAACCGCAAGATGCCAAACTTTAACCTATCACACAAGCACTGCGGAGTCCTGAGGTCCGGGCGCCGCACACGCTCATTCCCCGGCAAATCTTCCGCTTCTGCCACTGACCGATCGATCCGGCCGGGCCGGCGATCACGCGCCGCGCTCGATTTTGAAACCTAACGCCCCGATCCCGCCCTCTCGCCGACCCAGGACCGCCGGAATCACGGCAGAACTTCCGCGGCACTTGAGAAGAAGCGAACAGCTTCACGTGCGGGGGCATGCAGGAGCTTTGAGCCATGAAGTTGCTAGTTGGAGTCGTCTCGGCCGCGTTGATCGCGCCGTTTGCCGCGCAGGCCGAGCCGTTGCCGCCGCAGGGCGTCCGTGCGCCCTACACGGTGGTCTCCGATTTCGATACGCCTTATTCGGACCTGCCGCCGCCGGCCGTCGTGCCCGCACCGCCGCCGCGTTACGGCTATCGGCCGGGCCCTGACTACGGCTACCGCGACGAGCGCTATGTGCCGCCGGCGCCGGTCTACCGTCAGGACGGTTACCAGCAGGAGTATGGCTATGCACCGGCGTTCCTGCCGGTGCATGAGGTCTATGCGATTCTGCGCGACAACGGTTTCTCGCCGCTCGGCGCACCGCGCCAGCGCGGCAATGTCTGGGTCGTGGCGGTGCTCGATCGCCAGGGCGAGGACGGCAAGCTCGTGGTCGATGCTCGCTCCGGCCGCATCATCCGCTTCGTGCCGGCGTTCCAATGGGGCGAGGAGTACGAGCGGATGCGCTATGAGCCGAGCCCGCGCGGCGGCCTCGACCGCCTGCCGCCGCCGAGCGTGATCCGGGCCGATCCGCGCCTGGTGCCGCCGATGCCGGCTGCGCCGCGCGTTGCCACCGCGGTGCCGGTCCAGCCGAAGGTGCCGACGCCTGCCGCACGGCCGAGTGCTCCGGCGCCGCAGACCGCCGCGCTCAATCCGAAGCCGGCCGAGGCGGTCAAGCCGGTCGCGCCCGGCCCCGCGGACATCAAGCCGGCCGAGGCGAGGCCCGCTGAGGTGAAGCCGGCCGAAACGAAGCCGGTCGCCAAGGCCGACGAGCCGAAGGCCGGTGAGAGCAGGCCCGCCGAGGCCAAGGCACCGGAGGCGACGCCTGCAGATGCCAAGCCCGTCCAGTCGGCAGCGGCGGCGCCGCCGACGACCGGCTCCGTCGCCGCGCCTGCGGCCAAGCCGGCGCCGCAGATCCTGCCGACGGCAAAGATGCCGCCGGTCCAGGGGCTGGATTGAAGGCAACGGGATGGGGCGTCGGCCATCGGCGCCCTCGCCACACCCACAACTGGCGTCGCCCGGCTTGACCGGGCAATCGAGTCACCACCGGCATCTCGGCTGATCACGACCGTCTCGGCAGACTGCATGCCCGCCTTCGCGGGCATGACAGTGCGTCGCGGAGCGGCCAGCGCGAGCGTCGAGGGGGTGTGAGGCCAACCCCACACAAAAAAACGCCCCGGTTTCCCGGGGCGTCTGCATTCCTGGAGAGTATGCCGATTACGCGGCGGCCTTCTCGGCCGAGCCTTCGATCACCGGCTGCTCGGCGGCCTGCGCGCCGGTCGAGATCGGAATCGAGCGGGGCTTCTTCGCTTCCGGAATCTCGCGTACGAGGTCGACGTGGAGCAGGCCGTTTTCGAGGCTGGCGTTCTTCACCACCACGTGGTCAGCGAGCTGGAACGAGCGCTCGAAGGCCCGGGCGGCGATGCCGCGATACAGCACCTCGGCCTTTTTGCCGTTCTCGTTGGCGGCCTTCTCGCCCTTGATCGTCAGCGTGTTTTCCTTCGCGACGAGGGAGAGCTCATCCTTGCCAAAGCCGGAGACGGCGACGGTGATGCGGTAAGCGTTCTCACCGGTGCGCTCGATGTTGTAGGGCGGATAGCCGGGGGTGGGCTCGGCGGTGGCCTGGTCGAGCAGCGAGAACAGACGGTCGAAACCGACGGTGGAACGATAGAAGGGGGTGAGGTCGTAGGTACGCATGGTCAAAGTCCTCCATTGAGCGACTGTTGGCTAACCCGCCCGCCATCGGGCCGGGCTGTCGTGCAGCCTGACGCGGCCTGCACGATCTCGATATGGGCCGGACGTTTCGACCTTCAAGGGCGCCCAAGACCTGCTCTTTTTGCCGTTCCACCCCTTGATTCCCGCTGCCTTTCACCTATTCGATGGGCGCCTCATGACGCTCGTCTCGATTCCCGCCAATCCCGTTCCCGAAAACGTCACTGCCGGCACCATCAAGACCCCTGATGGCGCCGAGCTGCGCTTTGCGCGCTGGGCGCCGCCGGCCGGGCGCAAGGGCACGGTGTGCGTGTTCACCGGCCGCAGCGAGATGATCGAGAAGTATTTCGAGACGGTGCGCGATCTGCGCGATCGCGGCTTTGCGGTCGCCATCATCGACTGGCGCGGCCAGGGCCATTCGTCGCGGCGCCTGCGCGATTCCCGCAAGGGCTATGTGCGCTCGTTCTCCGACTACGAGACCGACGTGGAGACCTTCGTCACGCAAGTCGTGCTGCCGGATTGTCCGCCGCCTTATTTCGCGCTGGCGCATTCGATGGGCGGCACGGTGCTGCTGCGGCTCGCGCATGCCGGCAAGCGCTGGTTCGATCGCGTCGTGCTGTCGGCGCCGATGATCGACCTTCCGGACAGCCGCACCGCGCTGCCGGCGCGGCTGTTGCTGCGGGCGATGCGCATCGCCGGACAGGGCGGCCGCTACGTGCCGGGCGGCAACGACGAGATCAGCGGGCTGGCGCCGTTCGTCAACAATCCTCTGACCTCCGATCCGGTCCGCTATGCCCGCAACGCCGCGATCCTCGAGGAGGATCCGACGCTCGGCATCGCCTCGCCCACGGTCGCCTGGGCCGACGCGGCGTTCTCGGCGATGATGACCTTCCGCGGCATGACCTATCCCTCCCAGATCCGCCAGCCGATCCTGATGCTGGCGGCCTCCAGCGACACCGTGGTGTCGACGGCTGCGATCGAGGAGTTCGCCTATCATCTGCGCGCCGGCTCGCATCTCGTCATCGCCGGTGCCAAGCACGAGATCCTGCAGGAGCAGGACCGCTACCGCTCGCAGTTCTGGGCCGCGTTCGATGCCTTCGTGCCGGGCACGCCGCTGTTCGGGTGAGTGTGCTGCTGGACACTCCCGGGGACGGCGAGCTAGCTAGACTCGACCTCTTCCTCGGAGCTTGGCTGCAGACGTGAGTGAACGGCGGAAAAATCAGCAGGCGCAGGCGCTGCAGGAAGCGGTCCACGCGCTGCGCGCGCGGCAGTTCGCGCGCGCCGAGCAGATCGCCGCCTCGATCCTGCGCACGGCCAGGACCGACCGCGCCGCGCTGCTCGTCCAGGCCCATGCGCTGCTCGGCCAGCAGCGCGCGAACGAAGCGATCGCGCCGCTCGAGAAGGCGGCGTTGCGCGGCAGCGATCCGGAACTCGAGACACTGCTCGGCGCTGCCTTGTGCGAATCCAGACGCGCCGCCGACGGCATCGCGCAGCTGCGCAAGACCGCGGCGCGGCGGCCACCTTTTCTGCCGGCGTTCCAGGAGCTGGCGGGGCGGCTTGCCAAGTCGGGACAGCTCGGTGACGCCATCGCCGTGATCGAGGAGGCGCTGACGCTGTCACCCGACAGCGTCGACCTCCAGCTCGATCTCGGACGCCTCTCTCTCCAGGCCAATGACCGCGTTCGTGCCCGCACGCACCTGTTGGCGGCGCGCGAGGCCGCGCCGGGACGGCCCGACATCCTGATCGAGCTCGCCTGGGTGCAGTTCCTCGACGGCGACTATGCCGAGGCCGCAGGCACCTACCGCCATGCGCTCGGCCTGCGGCCCGAGGACACCCAGACCCGCGCCAACCTCGCGATGTGCCTGATGGAGATGGGCGACCGCGCCGGGGCCGAGGCGGCGCTGCGCACGGTGGTGCGCGGCCGGCCGCATCTGTTGAGCCGCGCGGCCTATACGATGGTCGTCAGCTCGCATGGCCGCTTCTTTTTCCGGCCGAGCGATGCGGCGAAGTTCCTTCAGGTCGACGGCGCGGCCGCCCTCAAGCCCTGAACCGCTTGCGATAGACGCCGGTCTCGCGCTTCAGCGCCTCGCGCACCTCGTGAATCTCCGCGATTTCCTCTTCGGTGAAGGCCGAGATCTGCATCGTCCAGGCCTGCCGCTTCACCGGAATGCATTGCGCGACCGGCGTACCCTTTGGCAGCACGCCGCGGAACGACGTGTCGTGCCAATGCGCCGGAAAATGCACGAAGCTATCGTGAAAGCGGTCGCTGTCGACGAGGCCGGTCACGGTGGTGAAGGGCAGGTCGAAGCGGTTGACGGGATGCGTGAACAGCAATGCCCAGCCCTCCGGCGCCTCGATCGTCCAGAGATTGTGAAACTTGAGCAGGAAGCGGTCGGCCTCGAACAGCGGCGAGCCCGTGACCTGCGCGACGTCGTGGAAGCTGATCGGCGAGCGCGGAAAATCGATCGCACCGCCCGGCGGCAGCTCGTTGTCCCAACTGATCCCGCCATCCTCGACCGTGAGGTCACAGACCAGCGGAATGAGGAAGCCCGTCGTCATCGCGTCGATGAAGGGCGGGCAACGCTTGACGGTCTGCTCCTCGGCCTGGTTGAGCGCGCTGAACGCGGTGGCCGGCATCGTCTTGACCCAGTCGGGAACGCCCATCGGCGCCGGCACCGGCTGCGGAATGAGGCCTTCCAGCTCCTTCGGACAGCGAAATTTCAGCGTGAGCGGATCAGTCTCGGACATGGGCGCCGCGGCTCTTTCGTGGTCGACGGTAGAGGTCTACGCCTTCGGCGCCGAAAGTCCAACGGCCGAGCCTGGGCTTGTCTCTGCTCTATCTCGTCAGATGCGCCTCGGACACCGCATGATTGAACATCGCGTTCAGCGCCGACGTGATGTCGGCGGGCGTGTTCGCCGTATAGAAGAATCCCGGCGAGGCGCAGGCCTTCAGGCTCGGCGGAATCGAAGGAATGTTGCTGTTGGCATAGTCGTCTTCGTCACCGGCGAAGGATGCGTTCACCGGATTGATCACCTGATAGGGAATGTAGAGAACTGAGATGATGATGCCGCGGTTCTTCAGCGGTGTGCAGGAGGTGTTCGGATCGATCACGGTGGCATGATTGCTGCCGGACCATGAGCCATTGGGCACGCCCTTCACTTGCGGGTCTTGCGCGCCGTCGGTGACCAGGAACACGTAGGGCAGGGTATTGGTCGAGGCGCTGCCGTTCCCGACATTGACGATCAGGTTGTTGACGCTGGACAGGGCCGTGTCGATATGCGTTCCGCCCGAGCCGAGAGATGCGTTGGTGTTGGTGTCGAGCAGCGTCGCAAGGTTGGCCGCCGCATAGTTGATGGTGGTCGAATCCGTCGTCGAGCCGTTGATGCTGCTGGTGAGCGGAAAGTAGGAATAGAGATATCGGATGAAGGGGTAGAGGCCGATCCGGAACTGGTTGTTGACCTTCTTGGTGTTGTTCGCCGTGACAAACAGCTGGTTCACGGCATAGCCCACGGCATCCAGCCGCAGCTGGATGCATGCATCCGTCCCATCGGTCGGGCAGTTCGCAACGGTCGCCAGGTTCTTGTACAGTGAGTTCGGCAGGCCGGACACGATCGACGACGGCAGTTGAACGCCCATGGGGTAGTTCTTGTTGGTGGTCAGCAGGTTCTTGTAACCGCTCTGGCTGACGCGCGAGATCGCATAGCCCAGGCAATAATTGTTCGTGGGATATCCCTGGGTCCCTGAATCGGTGCAAGCGCTATTCTGCGGCGAAAAATGGCACGCCAGCGTGCATCCCGTGGGGTATTGCCTGTAGTTGTCCGGGCTGATGGCCTGCATGCGCTGTGCTTCGGACGATGTCGACGGGAGGCCCATCGAGCCCGAGACGTCCAGCGTCAAATAGAAGTCGAGATAGAGTGGCAACGTGACGGAGGAGGACGATTGGCCGCTGACCGTCAGATTCTGATAGCCGATCACCGTCAGGAACGTGGCCGGCACGTTGGCGGTGAATTGCACCTGCGACGTCAGTGTGGACCCGCTCTTGGTGACGGTGCTGGTCTCGGACGTCAATGTGTAGCCTTGAAAGGTAGAGGCGTTGCCCTTGAAGATGTTGTCCGCCTCCGAGACCCCGGCGGTAACGGTTCCGTCCGACGTCATCGCCATCGCCGCTGTATAGCCTGCCGAGTTGACCGAGATCGAGGCGATGCTCGCGGCATCGGCCGCAGACTGGAGCCTGATCTTCATGCGCATGGCCATGGAGTAGTCGGTCGCGCATCCGATCGCCGTGAGAATCGGCAACAGCGCCAGCGCGAATGTGACCGCGATATTGGCCTTGCTGTCGCGGGAGAAGCGCGCGATGGCGGCGATCGCCCGGCTCGCTGGTCGGCTGATATCCGTCATGCTCTTCCTCAAAAGATCCCGTTGGGGCGGTGAGGACCTGTATTCTTTTCCTTGTTGGCGGTTCCCCGCGGCGATCGTCTCCGCGACTGCTTCAAGGAGACCTGCGGTGAGAACCGGGCACGAGCCCGCCCTCCGCCCGCTCCCCCGGCCGTGAGCAGATGGTCACGCCGTCGCGCGCGGGACCACATGTGGATGTATGCGGACGCCGATTGCGAATTCGGTTGACCTGCGACGAAACATCGCAGGCGACTGTTGCGATTTTGTTTACGTGGCGAGAGAGAGGCGCCGTCCTCCAATACCGTGCCAGCCCATGCATGCGCCTGTCGTCAGCGCGGAGCCGCGCCGACGATCCACCGGAGCAGCCGCTGCTACTTGGTCGACAGCACCTCGCCGAACCGCTCCCACTGCTTGCCGGTGAAACGCATGAACTGCACCTGCTCGACCGGGAGGTGGTCGGTCTCTGACGTGTTGACCTTGATGCCCGGCAGCAGCATCGGCAGTTCGAGATCCTTGATCGACAGCGCCTGCCGCAAAATGTTCTCGCGCGACAGATCGTTGCCGGCCGCCTTCAGCACGTGCTCCAGCACCATGCCGTTGTTGTAGCCGTTGACGTAGTTGGAATCGCGGATGTCGCCGTCGGGCACGTATTTCGCCATATAGTCGCGCCAGCCCTTGACGCCGGCATCGTTGGCCCAGGCGGGATCCAACGGATCCTTGACGTAGGCCGTCGAGATGATTCCGGTGCCGGCCTCGAGGCCCGCCGGCTCCATGACCGATGACATCCACACCGAGACGTTGGTCAGGAACGTCAGCGGGCGCCAGTTGATCTCATGGGTCTTGCGGATCGCCTGCGCGGCGAATTTCGGCGTCGCGGCGATGATCAGCGCATCGGCGCCGGTCGATTTCAGCTTCACGATCTGCGAGTCGATGGTCGGCTCGGTCGACTCGTAGCTTGCGACGGTCACCGTGCTGTCGAAGCGCTCGCCGAGCACGTCCTTCAGCCCGGCGAGATAGTCGCGGCCGAAATCGTCGTTCTGCGCGAGAATGGCAAAGGTCGAATCCGGCTTCGTCTGCAGCGCGTAGCGCGCATACATCCGCGCTTCGTTGCGGAACGGCGCCATCACGCCCATCAAGGCCAGCGGAAATTGCGCAGGGTCGCCGAACTTCGAGGCGCCCGAGGCCACGAACAGCTGCGGCACCTTCTTGCCCTGGAGATACTTGGCGATCGCGGTGTTGTGCGCGGTGCCCATGGTCGAGAAGATGAACGACACCTCGTCGCTCTCGACCAGACGTCGCGTCTGCTCCACGGTCTTGGGCGGCACGTAGCTGTCGTCCAGCGAGATCAGGTTGACCTTGCGACCGTTGATGCCGCCGCGGTCGTTGATCATCTTGAAATAGGCCACCTCGCCCTTGCCGAGGATGCCGAAGGCGGACACCGGCCCGCTGTAGGGCATGGTCTGTCCAATGCGGATCTCGCTGGCGGTGACGCCCGGCTGATCCTCCGCCCGAGCGGGTACGGCGAGGACGGACGCGGCGACCAACAATCCTGCCGCTGCGATGGGGCTTCGCATGGATACCTCCCTGATGGCCGCGCTGCCGGCGGCGTTTTGGCGATGAGCATAGGGGCATGGCGGAGGCCGTGCAATTAAAATATATTTTTTGATGAAAATATACTTTTAGGCTTTGCTAGTGTGAATTGATTGTCCCGCGAGAGTGAGTCGATGTCCGGCAGCGCCACCCAGACCGTCTACGAGCAGTTGCGTGCCAGCCTGCTCGCCGGCCTCTATCGTCCGGAGGAGAAGCTGAAGATCAGCGAGCTCGGATCAGCCTTCTCGGTCAGCACCGGGGCGATCCGCGAGGCGCTGGCGCGGCTCACGGCGGAAGGGCTGGTGACGGCGACGCCGCAGCGCGGCTTCCGCGTGGCGCCGGTCTCGGTGGCCGATCTGCGCGATCTGACCGACATGCGCGTCGAGATCGAGACCAAGTGCCTGCGCCGCGCCATCGCCAACGGTGATCTCGCCTGGGAGTCCGCGGTCGTTGCCGCGCATCACCGTCTGGCCGCGACGCCGATCGCGGCCCATGACGGCAGCTTCTCGCCGGCCTGGATGCTGGCGCATGCCGATTTCCATGCCGCGTTGGCCCAGGCCTGTGGCAGCGCCTGGATGATGCGGGTGCGCGATCTCCTGTTTGCGCACAACGAGCGTTATCTCGATCTCGCCCGCAAGACCGATCGCGGCAACCGCGATGCCGCGCGTGAGCATCGCGAACTGATGGAGGCGGCGCTGGCGCGCGACACCGAGCGCGCGGTGACGCTCATGATGGCGCATCTCGACAAGACCCGGGACACGATCGAGGCGGCGCTGCTCGCAGCGACGGCGATGAATGAGGCGAAGTAGGATCATATCAGGACGCAGACCGCGAACGTCTTCGCGATCCGTTCCGAGCCGGATGTCGCCAGCCGAATGACCGAGGGTCGCCTGACGGCTGCGGCCACTTCATTCGGGGTGACGATGTACTTCCGCTGGGAAACGGGAAGCGTCGAATTGCTCGCGCCGCGTATAGATGCGATCGCTCAGCGCGACACGAACCACCGTGCCTCGCGTGCGGCCGTCGTCCATCCTTGTCGTCGACATCGTGCTCCGTTCAGGGCGAGCTAATACGAAGATTCAACTTCTTCGAGCGTCGGCGCTTCCCCCGTCTCGATGCAACTGCAAATCCGCCGTCAGTGTTAAGCGGCCTTCATGCCGGGCATGCTGTGCATTCAAGGATGCATTCACCACGCGCCGATCTCTCCAAATTTGGAAACGCCCCGGTAACGCACCGTCCCTCTAGTTAAGTCCACTAACGACATTCAGGAGGAGACATTGATGATGATGATTGTGCGGAAGCTGGTTGGTCCCCATGCGCTCAATTCCGGATTTGGTCTGGTGACCATGTTCTCATTGACGGGCGTGGTCGCTTCTCTCGTGCTGGTCCAGCACGGGGTGAATGTCAGTCCGCCCGCGATGTTCTGATCGGACGGCTCACGACTGCTGACCTTGCCCCAGTTCGGAACGAACTGGGAGTTGGTCCGCAAGACCGGTCCGTCCCGATGTCTTGCGGGCTGCCTGCAACCTATTTCAAGACAAAGTGCCACGGACAGGTCATTCAGGCCGTGAACCGCTCTTCCTGTCGCGTGATCCGATCAGCTCGGCGACGAGCGGATTGGGATAGCGGCGCTGCTGGCTCACGGCGAAGAACTGCTCCTTCAGCGCGCTCAGGCGGGCGCGTTCAACCAGCACGCCGGTACGCAGTTCGTCGATCACGACGATCGACGGCACCAACGTGACGGTGCCGCTCTCGCGGGCCATCAGGCGCAGCATCGCCATGTCGTCGACCTCGGCGGCGATGACCGGACGGATCCCGCTGGATCCGACCAGCGCATCGAAAGCCGAGCGCAGCGCGCTGCCTCGGCCGGGCAGGATCACCGGCGTCGTTGCCAGATCCTGCGGGAATCGGAATCGCGCGGGCTTGGCCGGCTTGCGGCTAACGAGGCTGACGCGCTGCTCATCGATCAGCGTGTTGTCGAAATTGCTGCGCATGTCTGGCGCCGCCGGATGGTTGGCGAGCACGAGATCGAGCTTGTGGGCGTCGAGCTGTTCCAACAGGTCGCTGAACTGACCGGTGTGGATGATCAGCTCGACGTCGCCGCGCCCGATCAAGGGCTTCAGGAACGCGATCTGGAAGTTGCGCGACAGGTTCGCCGCGGCGCCGACCCGCAGCAGCTGCCGTCCCGGCCGCAGGCCCGACAAGGTCTCGATCAGCTCATGGCCGGACTTGAACACGCTGCCGGCATAGTCGAGCGCGATGCGCCCGGCCTCGGTGAGCTGCAGGGTGCGTCCAATGCGCTCGAACAGCTTCTGCCCGAGCTGCTCCTCCAGCGCCTTCACCTGCACCGACAGCGAGGAGGGCGAGACGTTGAGGCGCTGCGCGGCGCGGCTCATGCTGCCTTCGCTGGCGATGATCCAGAAGTAGCGCAGGTGGTGGTAATTCAGATGCGGCACGCAATCATTCTATATTTTATAACGATCAGGTTCAATGATTGAAATTTTAGGAATGAACTGCAGCCCGTAAAGCAAGAGGGAGAGATCGTCCCCTGTGATCAAACGACCGGGCCGCCATGAACCAGCTCCTTCCCTGTCTTGCGGCGCTTGCGCCGCTCACGCTCGCGGTCGTCGCGCTCGCCGGCACCGGCGGCAGCGCCAGAACCGTCGCACGTAACGCGATCGCGACCGCCGCGCTCGCATTCGCCCTTGCCACTCTCGCGAGCCTCGGCGCAGCGGTCATGGGGGCAGGGCGGACGCCACTGCTCGGCGGCTACGGCCTAGGGCTGTCGCTGCAGCTCGATACGCTCGGCGCCATCCTCATCATGCTGGTCAGCTTCATCGGCTTCGTCGTCGTGCGCTACAGCCGCAACTATCTCGACGGCGATCCCGGCCAGGTCAGGTTCACGCGCTGGCTGCTGCTCACCCTGGCCGCGGTGCTGACCTTGCTGATCTCCGGAAACCTGGTGCTGCTGCTGGCGGCCTGGATCGGCACCAGCCTGGCGCTCGGCAAGCTGCTGCTGTTCTACGACACCCGTCCGGCCGCGGTCCGCGCCTCGCGCAAGAAGTTCGTGGCGAGCCGGCTCGGCGATGCCTTCCTCGCGGTCGCGGCGCTGCTTCTCTACCTCCGCTTCGGCACGCTGGAGCTCGCCAGCCTCGCTGCGCAGGCCCGCGGCGGAGAAGGGGCGGGATCGGCGATTGTCACGATCGCCGCGCTGCTGATCGTCGCGACCGCGATGCTGAAATCCGCGCAGCTGCCGCTGCATGGCTGGCTTATCGAGGTGATGGAGACGCCGACCCCGGTGTCGGCCCTGCTGCATGCCGGCATCATCAATGCCGGTGGCTTCCTGGTGCTCAGGCTCAGCGACGTGCTGCTGCTGGCCACGCCCGCGCTCGACGTCCTCGCGGTCGTCGGTGGCGCCACCGCGCTGTTCGGCTCGCTGGTGATGCTGACGCAGACCTCGGTCAAGGTTCAGCTCGCTTATTCGACGGTGGCGCAGATGGGCTTCATGCTGCTGCAATGCGGGCTCGGCGCCTTCTCCGCGGCGCTGCTGCACATCGTGGCGCATTCGCTCTACAAGGCGCACGCCTTCCTGTCGTCGGGCAGCATCATCGATCTCGCCCGCGCGTCATGGACGCCGAGCCCCGGCGGCCAGCCGCACGCGGCACGACTGATCCTGGCCTTGGTCGCGGTAATCGGCCTCGCGCTGCTCACGGGGCTCGCCTTCGGCATGACGCTCCGCAGCAACCCGGCGCAGATCGCGCTCGGCTCGGTGCTGCTGATGGGGCTGGTGCACCTGATGGCCAACGCGATCGACGAGCGGCCGAACGCCTTCGTCATCGCCCGCGCCGCGGTGACCGCAGCGGGCGTCGCGATCGTCTACTTCGCGCTGCAGGCCGGCACGGCCTGGCTGGTCGGCGGCAGCATTCCCGCATCGCGGCCGGTCGATGGTGTCGTGCCGATGCTGATCGCGGCGGCCGTGGTGGTCTCGTTCGCGGCGGTGACCGTGTTCCAGAACCAGATGATGCGCCGCGCCGACGCGCCGTTCTGGATCGCGGCCTACGTCCACCTGCGCAACGGCCTCTATCTCAACACGCTCGCCAACCGCCTCGTGCTGACGGTTTGGCCGCGAAGCGCGAGCTCGCACCTTCCGTCCAAGCCGTGAGCCGGAGATGAAGATGACCCAGGCTGCCCTTGCCATGTCCATGACCGACCCGATCGACACCACCGCCGATGCCGGGCTGATGGCCCGCATCGACAGCGCCTGCCAGCGGGTCGCGCCGTTGTGGCCGCTGAAGCACTTCGTCGCCGTCAATCCGTTCCTCGGCTTTACCTCGCAGAGCTTCGCCGCGACCGCCGCGACGTTCGAGCGCGTGGTGCGGACGCGGATGCTGATGCCGCGCGGCTACTACCGGCAGGCGCTCGACGACGGCCGGATCGACGATGAAGCGCTGGCGCAGGCGCTCGCGCTGCATCCCTCGACCGGGCTCGATGTCGACGCGCTCAAGCAGAAGGCGCGCGCCGAGGCCGGGCTGTCGTCGCCGCCCGCCGTCGTGGCGACGGTCGCCGAGGTGCTCGACCGGCTCGCCGAGGGCGATCGCTACGTCTCGCTGGTCGCCTTCATGATCGACGAGATCTCGGCGTTTTGCGCCACCTATTTCGACGAAGGCCAGGCGAGCTGGCCCAGCCCGGTGCGCAAGCTGAAGCCCTATGCCGCGTGGCGGACGATCGCGGCCTATGACCGCAATCCCGAGGTGATGGGGCTCACCGGCTTCCGCAAGGCGATCGCGGAGCTGCCGGCCGATCCGGTGCAGGCGATCGGTCTGATCGTCGACCGGCTCGGCATCCCCGCGCGGGCAGTCGAGGACTATCTGGTGCGGGCACTGTTCGATCTCGGCGGCTGGTCGGCCTATGCCCGCTACATCGGTTGGAACGCGCAGCTCGACGGTCGGCGCGACGAGACGCTGCTGGAGCTGCTGGCGATCCGGCTCGCCTGGGGCTACGCGCTCTATCAGGCGCGCACCGACGACGCCTTCAAGGCGGCCTGGGCGGAGGCCATGGCGGAAGCGGCGAAGCTGCCGGCCGATCAGCGGCTCGACGAGACGCCGGAGCTTGCGATCGATCTCGTGCTGCACGAGGCCTATGAGATCGCCTTCCGGGCGCGGCTGGTCGGGCAGCTTGCCGCGCATGGCGCAGAGGCGGCGATCCCGCGGCTGCCGGCGCGGCCGGCGTTGCAGGCCGCGTTCTGCATCGACGTGCGCTCGGAGATCTTCCGGCGCGCGCTGGAGACCGCTTATCCGGAAGCCGAGACGATCGGCTTCGCCGGATTCTTCGGCTTCCCGATCGAATACGTCCCGATCGGCCATACCAGGGGCGGCGCGCAATGCCCGGTGCTGCTCAAGCCCGCCTTTGTCGTTTGCGAGGCCGTCAAGCATGCCGATGACGTCGAGGCGGCCGAGGTGCTGGGTCTGCGGCTGCTGCGGCGGCGGGCGGCCAAGGCCTGGAAGTCGTTCAAGGTCTCGGCCGTCTCGTCGTTCTCCTTCGTCGAGACCGCCGGCCTCGGCTTCGCCGCCAAGATCGCAACCGACAGCGCAGGTGTCACGCGTCCCGTGCCGTCACCCGTCGTTGATGGTCTCGATCCCGAGATCGCGGCCCGCGTCCAGCCGCGGCTGACACCGGGCGAGCTCGGCGGGCGGGCCACCGGCTTCACCGATCCGCAGCGCGTCGCGATGGCCGAGGCGGTGCTCAAGGCGATGTCGCTGACCGGGCCGTTCGCGCGGCTCGTGCTGCTGGCCGGTCACGGCAGCACCACCGTCAACAATCCGCACGCGTCGGGGTTGGATTGCGGCGCCTGCGGGGGCCATACCGGCGAGGCCAATGCGCGGGTCGCCGCCGCCGTTCTCAACGACTGGCGTGTGCGAGAAGGTCTGCGCGCCAAGGGCATCGACATCCCCGCCGATTGCTGGTTCATCGGAGCGCTGCACGACACCACGACCGATGCCGTGACCTTGTTCGACGAGGACGACGTTCCGGCCGTGCTCGCGCAGGATCTGTCCCAGCTGAAGGCACGGCTCGCGGACGCTGCACGGCTGGCGCGGCAGGAGCGCAGCGCGCTGCTCGGCATCAAGGACGTATCCGACATCGATGACGCGGTGATCGCCCGGAGCCGCGACTGGTCGCAGGTGCGGCCCGAATGGGGGCTCGCCGGCAACGCCGCCTTCATCGCCGCGCCGCGCGCCTTCACCCGCGGCCTCGACCTCGGCGGCCGCGCCTTCCTGCACTCCTACGAGGCCGCCCGTGACGACGGCTATCGCACCCTCGAGCTGATCATGACGGCGCCGATGGTGGTCGCGAGCTGGATCAACCTGCAATATTACGGCTCGACCGTGAACAACGCTGCCTTCGGCAGCGGCAACAAGGTGTTGCACAACATCGTCGGCCAGCTCGGCGTGCTCGAGGGCAACGCCGGCGACTTGCGTGTCGGGCTGCCCTGGCAGTCGGTGCATGACGGCACGCGCTTCATCCACGAACCCATCAGGCTCAACGTCTTCATCGCCGCGCCGGAGAGCGCCATGGACGAGGTCCTGCAGCGTCACCAGGGCGTGCGCGATCTCGTCGTCAACGGCTGGGTGATCCTGCATTCCCTCGGAGAGCAGGGAGCGATCCGGCGTTGCGTGCGTCCGGGCGTCTGGACCGCGGCGTGAAGCCGGCGGTGCGCCCCATGATCAGCAGGCCGCACCGTCGCGTGACCTCACAGCGTCTTCAGGTACTCGATCAGGTCCCAGCGCTCGTCCTCCGAGAAGGCACCGCCGATGATGCCGTTCGGATAATCCTTGTTGGGCTTCGTCGGCCCTTCGAAGGAATGGCCGAGCGTGCTGTTGCCCTTGATCGGCTTGCCGCTGGAATCGCTGGTCACGAACAGCGTCTGTCCGACCTTGCACGTGCTCTCGCCGCCCTTCGGCACGGCGAAGCCGACCGGCTTCGGGTCATAGTCGCGCGCGCCCTGGCAGAACGATGTCGGCCGCTCGGCAGCCGGCGTCAGCAGCCAGTACAGCGACGGCACCGAGCCGTTGTGCAGATAGGGTGCGGTCGCCCACACGCCGTTGAGCGGGCGGGCGCGATAGCTCTTGCCGGCCGGGTTGGGGCAGTTCCTGCGATCGCCCCACAATGCGGCCCGCTCCGCCTCGGAGATCTTGCGGTCCTCCATCCATTTGTCGCTGGCCTTCTGCACGACGGCCATCAGCGCCAGCGCATAGGGCATCTCCGTGGTCGAGCCCTGCGGCAGGTTGCAGCCCTTCAGGTCCTTGGCCGGATCGACCTCGAGGAAGCCTGCCACGTTGACCTTGCGGTTGGCGAGAATGCTCGCCTGTCCGGGGTCGGTCTGCATCGCCTCGACGGGCTTCTGCACGAGGTCGAGGATCGGGCCCTTGGCGTTCCAGCCCTTGCTCTCCCAGTCATCGGCCGGCTTGATCTTCCAGAAGCTCTTGTCCGGATAGGTCTTGTCGAACACGGTGTCGGCGACCGGGCCGAGATGGCACTCGACACAGACAGCCGCATAGAGCTTACGGCCGCGTTCGACGCGGGCCGGATCGATCTTCCAGGCGTCGTCGCCGGCGAACAGCTTCTCCGGCCATTTCGGCGAGGTCAGCCCGCCGAACGCGGGCGTCGTGGTCGCGAACGGATCGGGACCGCGCAGCATGTTCTCGATGTAGAGCAGGTTATCGATCGCCATCGACGAGCGCCACAGTCTGTCGCTCGCGGTCTTCGGTGAGAAGTTGATCTGTGCGGAGACGCCGAGCGCCTCGCCGGCATTGCGGATCAGGGGCTGCGCGATCGATCCGTCATATTGCGCCCAGGAGAACCACGGCACGGTCCAGATCGGAGGGTAGGACACCGGCGCGTCGATGGCCTCCTGGTTGTCGAGCATGTTGGGCAGACCGCTCGAGGCCATGTCGAGGTAGAATACCTGGTTGCCGATGCGGTTCAGCGCGTCGAGCCGGCCGAAGCCTTCCTCCGTCTCGGTCTGGCCCTTGGCTTCGATCGTGGTCTTGTAGTTGTTGGCCTGCATGTTGAGCGCGAAATCGATCGCGGCCTTCAGGCCCTTCTTCAGGCTCGCGCGATCGGCGTCGGACGCATTCGGTCCGAGCACGCGATCGGCAAAGCGCGTGAAGCGGCCGGGCACGTATTGCGTGAAGATCATCGCAAAGCCCATGGCCTCTTCAAGCTTGCGCAGGTCGACCATGCCGGGGCCGCCGTCGAAGCGTACGCTCACACCCTTGTAGTGGATGCTGCCGGAGTGACAGGCCGCGCAGGTCAGGCCGATCTTGTCGGACTGCGCGGCGCCGGTGGCGGGATCGGTCGCGCCGGTTAGCCGGGCAAAGCCGACCGGCAGGCCGCCTTCGTTGCCGGCCGGGGTCGGCTTGAGGCCGGCGGGCAGTGGCGCTGCGGGCTCGGTCTTGGCAGCCGTCGCGGCGTAGCCGAACGGCCGGAGGACGCTTGGGTCGCCGTCGACGCTCTTCGGGCTCGGGATGAAGCCGAAACGTTCGAGATAGGCGCTGTCGGAGATCAGGCCGGGCGTGCCGAACGGCGCCAGATAAGGCTGCTCCATCGCCATGAACCAGGCGTAGGGAATCGGGAAGGTCGCGGTGCCCTGCGTCACGTGGTGAAACCAGTGCCGGTCCTGCGTGGTCCAGCCCTGATCGAGCCAATAGGCCGCCCTGGTCGGCTCGGTCTCGGGCAAAGCGGGCGGGATCAACGCCGCGACCTTCTTCGGCAGAACCTTGCCGAGCTTGTCGCTGACGGCGTCGGGCGCGGCCACCCAGGCGAGTAACACGGCGGCGCCGGCCAGCACTGCCGTGCCCACGAGCGCCTTGCCGATACGCCAGACGATGTTCGCGGGCTTGGGCTTGGCCATCAGCCGCGCGGCGATACGCTGCGGCAGGCGGCGGTCGACGAACAGCGTGCGGACCTCGGCAACGGAGAGATAGCGGCCGTCGCCCTCGCCCTTGCCGAGGATGTTGAGCAGCACCGGCCATTCGCCCTGCATCAGAATGGGGAAGTACCAGCGCGCTCGGTCGCCGTCGCGCGTCAGATTGGCCTTCATGAAAGTCTGGATCTGCGCCTCGTTGAGGCCGCGCTCGGTGCCCCCGTTGGGATCGGGATAGTCGCTGCCGAAGCTCGCGAACCGGTCGATCTCCTCGGGATGAACCTTGGCCTCGGCGTCGAGAATGCGCGATCCGCCGCCATGTTTGTCGAGCGGGCCGTTGCGCAACTGGTCGAGATCGGCGCCGGACCACAGGCTCTTCAGCAGCCGCAGCGGCGACAGGCCGTTCGCGATCAGCGCAACGCCAAAGGTCTCGATGCCGACGAGCCGCTTCTTGAAGCCGGTCTCGCCGCTCGCCGCCTCGACCCGGTCGCCGATGGTCTTCAAGGGGACGCTGTGGCCGTCGACGAAGCCGCCGGCGACGAGCGCGCGCAGGAAGGGACACGGGTTGTCGGACGAGACCGGAAGCTGTCCGGGCAGGGCGTCACGGGCGCGGGCGCTGTCTTCTTGCATCGAAGAACATCCTTGGAAAGCACCTGAGTGATGAAAACGAAATCACGCAAACAAACGAGGGCGACGCCGAATTGCGCCGAGGAACGGGCGGATCGGCCGCCGTCTGAACGCTACAATGCAATCGTGAATGATTGGCGCAACCCGCCCAAGTGTCAACCTCAAGTCGCGATCGCGCTATTCGCCCGCGAACTTGGCCTTGGTGTCCACCAGGGTGAGCTTGGTCAACGGGATGCCGGCCTTGGTGAGGCCGTCGCGATAATGCGCGATGTCGGCGGGATTGCGCCAGCGGATGTTGCTCAGGAGGCGCTCGATCGTCATCCACGGATGCTGGCTCAAAAGTGCCGCGACGGCCTCGCCCGCTTCGACCGAGCGTCCGAGCTGCGCCAGCGCGGCGGCGCGGATGGCGAGGCACTGCAGATGGTTCGGGTTCTGATAGTGCGACTCTCGCGCCCAGGACAGCGAGGCGTCGTACTGGCCGAGCATGTAATGGCTGAACGCGCTCAGCACCGACCATTGATAGCGCGGATCGCTGTTGCCGCGCTGGGCCGCCACCGAGAACAGCTCGATCGCCTGGCGGTGCTCGCCGGCGACGAGATGGCAGACGCCGAGCACGCCGCGCGCGCCCATGTCATAGGGATTGAGCTGCAGCGACTTGCGCGCCGCCTCCATCCCGGCCTCGACCCGGCCCTGCATGGCATGGACATAGGCCAGCAGCGAATAGGAGAAGGACGAGCGGGAATCGAGCCGGACGCCGGCCTCGGCCAGCGCCATTGCCTCGTCCCACAGCTCCCGTGAGTTCCTGATCCAGCCGAAATGGATGCCCTGCAGCAGGATGGTGCCGAGATAGGTGTGGGCGATCGCAAGACCTGGGTCGATCCTGATCGCCTCGCGGAACAGCGCGATCGAGCTCTCGTAGTCGGCCTTGGTCGGCTGGTAGTAGTGCGACAGCCCGCGCAGGAAGCGATCCCACGCCGTGAGGTCCGTGGTCTTGGACCGCACCGGCACCGCCGCCTCCGCGCGATAGATCTCGGGGATCAGCGCGGTGCAGAGGTTGGCGGTGATGTCATCCTGCACTGCGAACAGGTCGCCGATGTCGCGGTCGTAGCGGCCGGCCCACAGCTGCTCGCCGTTCTCCGGCGCGACCAGCTCGGCGGTGACCCTGATCTTGTCGCCGGAGCGCCGCACCGAGCCCTGGATGAGATAGGTCGCATCGATCTCGCGCGCGATCAGGCGGGCGCTCATGCCGGCATGCTTGAAGGCGAAGGTGGAGTTGCGGCTGAGCACCCGGAAGAACGACTGCAGCGACAGCGCATGGATGAGGTCTTCGGCCAGGCCGTCCGAGAAGTATTCGTCGGTCTCGCCGCTGAGATTGGCGAATGGCAGCACGCCGACGATGGCGGTGCGGTATTGCGCCGGCAGGGTCGTGGCGGACCGCTGCTCGCGGCTCTTCTCCGGCGAGGACGGATCCCAGGTCCAGACGTTGATGGTGTCTTCGATGTTCTTGAAGCGGAACGGCCCGCGGTCGACGAAGGTGACCGTGAGGTGCTTGCTGGCTTCCTGGTAGGCCTTGTGGGAGACGGCAATTCCGCCGGGCGGTGCTGCGGCTTCAAGCCGCACCGCGGTGTTGACGCCGTCGCCGAACACCTCGTCCTCATCGAAGATGACGTCGCCCATGTTGAGGCCGAGGCGAAACTGCATCACCCGGTCGGCCGGCAAATGAGCATTGCGCTCGGCCATCAGCTTCTGCACCTCGACCGAGGCCGCGATGGCGCCAACGACGCTCGGAAATTCCAGGAGAAACCCGTCCCCTGTGTATTTCACGATGCGGCCGCCGTGATTGAGGATGATCGGGTGGATGGCGCCGCGATGGGCCTTGAACGCGGCATGGGTTCCCGCCTCGTCGGCGCCCATCATCCGCGAGTAACCGACCACATCGGCACAGACAATCGCGGCCAGCCGTCTCTCCATTCCGTCTTTGCTCCTACTCAGGGCGATACCACGGCAACAGCGGTCGAATCCAATCAATTTGCGGAAGCAATGTGTAGGCCATGTGGCGGGCCGGCGACATTGGACCCGATTGGCTCAGGTCAGCCCGGCCTTGATCAGTCCGTCGCGGTAGTGGTCGATGTCGTCCCGGCGTTTCCATCGGATGTTCTTGATGTGGCGGTCGAGCGTGAGCCAGGGGTATTGCGCGTGCAGCACGTCGACGGCGTCGCCCGCCTGGTCGATCGCACCAAGCTGCGCCAGGGTCGCCGCGCGGATCGTCAGCGCCTGCAGATGGTTCGGGTAGAGAAACAGCTCCTCGCGGGCCCAGGACAACGCCGCCTCATAGCGGCCGAGCAGGTAGTGGCTGTAGGCATTCAGCGCCGGCCATTGGTAGCGCGGATCGCTGTTGCCGCGCTGGGCCGCGATCGAGAACAGATCGATCGCCTGCTGATGCTCGCCGTTGACCATATGGCAGAGCCCGAGCACGCCGCGTGCGCCCATGTCGTAGGCATTGAGCTCGGTCGCCTTGCGCGCCGCCTTCATGCCGTCGTCATGGTCGCCCTGCATGGCCTGCACGAAGGCCAGGATCGCATAGGCGAACGAGGAGCGCCCGTCGAGCCGCACGCTGTCCAAGGCCAGATTCTTCGCCTCCTGCCAGAGCTCGCGCGAGCCCTTGATCCAGCCGAAATTGATGCCCTGCATCAGAATGGTCGCGAGATAAGCGTGCGCGAGACCGAGCGTGGGATCGAGCGCAATGGCTTGCCGAAACAGCGAGATGGAGATCTCGTAGTCGGCCTTGGTCGGTCGGTAGTAGTGCGACAGACCGCGCAGGAAGCGGTCCCATCCGGTCGGGTCGGTCGCCGGCGCGCGGACTGGAATCGAGGCTTCGACACGATAGATCTCCGGCATCAGCGCCGCGCATAGGCTGGTGGTGATCTCGTCCTGCATCGCGAAGAGATCACCGACATCGCCGTCATAGCGACCGGTCCACAATTGAGCGCCGGTCTCGGGCGCGATCAGCTCCGCCGTCACGCGGAGCTTGTGACGAGAGCGCCGCACCGTTCCCTGAATCAGGTAGGTCGCGTCGATCTCGCGTGCGACCAGGCGGGGATTGAGGCCGCGGTCCCTGAAGCGAAACGTCGAGGTGCGGCTCAGGACACGAAAGAACGATTGCAGCGACAGCGCATGGATCAGGTCGTCCGCGAGCCCGTCGGCGAGATAGGCGTCGGCGTCGTCGGAGAGGTTGACGAATGGCAGCACGCCGACGATCGCGGTGCGATATTGCGGCGGCAGGCCGGTGACGCTCGTCCCGGCCCGGATCGCCGCCTCGCTACCCGGCTCCCATGTCCACGCCTGCACCGGCTCCCGCAGGTTCTTGAACTGAAAGCTTCCGGCGCTGGTCAGCTTGACGGGGAGTTGCAGGCCGGCCTCCTCATAAGCCTTGGCCGAGACGGCAACACCGCCCGGGACGGCGATCGATTCCAGATTGACGGCGACATTGATGCCGTCGCCGAAGGCCTCGCCGTCATCGACCGTAAACTCACCCTGATGGATTCCCAGCCGGAAGCGCATGTTGCGGTCGGACGGCAGATCGGCGTTGCGCTCCGCCATCAGGGACTGCATCTCGATCCCGAACTGGATGGCGCTGGCGGCGTTGGCGAATTCCAGCAGAAAGCCGTCGCCGGTGTGTTTGACGATGCGGCCGGCGTGGTTGAGGATGATCGGATGGATGGCGCCGCGATGAGCCTTGAAGGCGGCGTGCGTGCCGTCCTCGTCAATCCCCATCATGCGTGAATAGCCGGCGACGTCGGCGCAAAGGATGGCAGCGAGGCGTCTTTCCATCACATCGTGCTCCCGCCTCGCGCATACCACGGCCGAGGCGGCCAAATCCAACGCTTTTCCAGAACCCATCGCGGCACCTCGCCATGCGGCCCCGCGCCGGCCTCTGCGGCGCGAGACGGCAATGCCGAGGCCAGGTATGGTTAGACCGTTATTGTTAGGAAATGTTCAATCATGCTCGGCATTCACGATCTGCCTTTGTTTCTCGTCTCCGGGCTGCTGCTCAACATCACGCCGGGTCCCGACACCGCCTACATCGTTGGCCGCAGCGCGCAGATGGGCTGGCGCGGCGGGGCCGCTGCCGCCTTCGGCATCAGCACGGGCTGCCTGGTTCACGTGTTCGGAAGTGCGATCGGGCTGTCGGCGCTGCTCACGGCCTCCGCGACGGCCTTCGCGACGGTGAAATGGGCCGGTGCGGCCTATCTGGTCTATCTCGGCATCACGCAGCTTCTGGCGCGGCGGCCGGACGCCGCCAGGGCGAGTGATGCGACGTCGAAGCCGGTGGTGACGCTGCGCCAAGCGTTCTGGCAGGGCGCGCTCACCAACATCCTCAATCCGAAGGTCGCGATGTTCTTCCTCGCCTTCCTGCCGCAATTCGTCGCAGCCGAGGCGCCGCACAAGGCGATCGCCTTCCTGCTGCTCGGCACGATCTTCATCGTCAACAGCACGATCTGGTGTCTCGGCGTCGCCGTCGTCGCGGCCCGTGCAGCGCGCCGCGTGCGCGACTCGTCCGCCGCGCTGCTCTGGCTCAACCGCACGATCGGCGGGCTGCTGATCTATCTCGGCGTCCGGATCGCGATGCTCGAGGCGCGCTGACTTACCGGAGCAGCTCGACGACCGCCGTGCCGGCGAGATACAGGCCGAGCAGGATCATGGCGATCAGGAACACACGGCGGAACGCCTCGGCCGGCAGTCGGGATCGCGCCGCTTGGCCCGCGAACATGCCGACAAAGGCGCAGGCCATCGCGACCGCGCCGGGCAGGGCGGTGGCCGTGCTGAGCAGGCCGGAGCTCGTCAAGTTGAAGGCCAGCGTGACCGTGGCGACCGTGAAGAACACGCCGAGGGCCTGGACCAGCTCGTCCTTCTCGAGCCCGATCGCCTGCATGTACGGTACCGAGGGCACGACCTGCACGCCGGTGGCGGCCGAGATCAGCCCGGTGACGAGGCCGACGATGCCGCCGACCCATTTCTCGTGCGGCGGCGCGACCTTGAAGGCGAGCTTGGTGAGACCGAGCAGGGCATAGAGCATCAGTAAGACGCCGAGCGCGACGTTGCCCCAGCGGGTCGGGGCATGGCTGAGCGCGCCGGCGTTGAGGCAGATGCCGATCGCGGTCCCCAGCATCAGCGGCCACAGGCGCCTGGCGATATCACGCAGATAGGGGCCGGCGAAGGTCTGCCAGATGTTGGTGATCACGGCCGGTACGATGACGATGGCGAGCGCCCGGCCCGGCGGCATGGCGACCGCGAGCAGTCCGACCGAGATGGTCGGCAGGCCGAGGCCGAGCGCGCCCTTGACGAAGCCGGCCAAAGTGAGCGCGAAGGCGATGAAGATGAGGATGGGGTCGATCATGGTCGGCACATTGACCAGACTGCGCCGACGACACAATGTGGAGGTTACGGAGCAAGCCTTCGTCCAAGGCTGAGGCAGGATGACCATGCGTTTCGATCTGGTCGATCTCAGGCTGTTCATTGCCGTGGCCGAGGCCCGCAGCATCACCGGCGGCGCCGACCGGGCGCATCTGGCGCTGGCCTCGGCGAGCGCGCGGATCAAGGGTCTGGAGGACGCGTTTGGCGTCGAGCTGTTCAAGCGCGGCCGGCGCGGCGTGGAGCTGACCGCGGCGGGCGAGAGCCTGCTCGATCACGCCCGCATCATCATGGCCAATGTCGAGGCCATGCAGGGCGAGCTCTCGGGCTTCGCATCCGGCCGTCGCGCCAACGTGCAGCTGCTCGCCAACACGGTCGGCCTCGCCGAGCATCTGCCGAAGGCGCTGGCGGCCTTCCTGCGCGAGCATCCCGACATCAACGTCGATGTCGAGGAGCGCGAGAGCACCGAGATCGCCGAGGCGATCGTGTCCGGCAGAGCGGATCTCGGCTTTGCGGCGGAGCACGCGCTGCCCGAGACGATCGAGCGCTTCGCCTTCGGCGAGGACCGGCTGATCCTGGTGGCCGGACGGCGCAGCCCGCTCGCAGCGCGCCGACAGATCGACTTCAGCGAGACTGCGGGGGAGGATTTCATCGGCCTCACGCAGGGGACGGCGCTCAACGTCCATATCGGCCGGCACGCCGCGCGGCTCGGCATCCGCCAGCACGTGCGGGCCAGGCTGCGCGATTTCGACGCGATCTGCCAGATGGTGGCGGCCGGGATCGGCATTGCCGTGGTGCCGGAAGCGGCGGCGCGGCGTTGCGCGCGGTCGATGCCGATCAGCCTCGTCGCGCTGCGCGACGCCTGGGCCGATCGGCGGCTCGTGATCTGCGCCCGCAGCTTCAAGGCGCTGCCGCGTCCGGCGAAACTGCTCGTCGAGCATTTGCGCCGGGCCGCCGCGTGAGGCGCCCGACGACCGGCCGGATGTCTCCGTTCCGCGCGAGAGGCGGGGAGCCAAGCCGGTGGAGGCGGGCTCAGCCCGCTGCCAGCCGCTTCAGCGCCGCTTCGTGGACGCGCTTGTCGCCGGCGGCGACGATCCGGCCGCCGTTCTGCGCCGGGCCGCCTTCCCAGTCGGTGACGATGCCACCGGCGCCGTTGATGATCGGGATCAGGGCGGCGATGTCATAGGGCTTGAGCTCGGTCTCGATGACGAGATCGAGATGGCCGGCGGCCAGCATGCAATAGGAGTAGCAGTCACCGCCATAGCGCGACAGCCGCGTCTCGGCCTCGACCCGGCCAAAGGTGGCGCGATCGGCCTCGTTCATCAGCAGCGGGCTCGTCGTATAGCACACCGCATCCCCGAGACGCTCGCAGCGCCGGACCGAGAGCCGGCGCTCGCCGCCGCCGTTCTTGTAGTTGGCGGAGCCGTTGTCGCCGGCGAAGCGCTCGCCAATGAAGGGCTGGTGCATCATGCCGAACACCGGCGTGCCCTTGTGCAGCAACGCGATCAGCGTGCCCCAGGTCGGGAAACCGGCAATGAAGGATTTGGTGCCGTCGATCGGATCGAGCACCCAGACGTAGTCGGCGTCCTCGCGCTCATTGCCGAACTCCTCGCCGACGATGCCGTGCTGAGGAAAGTTCGCCTTGATCAGGCGGCGCATCACGGCCTCGGCGGCCCGGTCGGCCTCGGTCACCGGATCGAAATCGTGCCGGCTGCTCTTGTTGTCGACCAGCAGCGAGGTCCGGAAGAACGGCAGGATGGTTTCGCCCGACGCGGTCGCCAGACGACCGATGAAGGCGGAGAAATCAATGACCGTCACAACGCGTCCTTGGGTGAGGGAATCGGGTGGCTCTAAGCCCGGTTATGCCTAGCTCAAAGCGGTCGGGGGCGCATCCGGATATGGAACACCAGCGTGGCATCATGGATACCGTTTGGTGTCCGGCCGCGCTGGCCGGGCGCGGTTGAGCCGTCGTGGGCCCCTGATGTGAAAGTGAAAGCGAAACCGGCGTCCCTCTCCGATCGTTTGGATTCTCCAATCAAGCCATTGACTTCTATGATGAAAAGAAGGGCTGTTTCGCGCTGAACGCAACCCGGCCTATGTTTTTTTGCATGGAGAAAGGCGGAAAAACTCTTGCGCTTTGTGCAGCGCGATTGCATATTGTTGCGGTGCGGTAGCGCTTCGCGTTATCGCTGCCCTCCTTGGGCGTTTCCTCCCTAGACTTGGGCCGCTTGTCATTCAAGCGGCCCTTTTTTTGCGCCGACGCCACCGGCCGAAATCGCTCGGACCGAACGCGCAGTCCTCTATTCCGCCGCCGCCTGGAACGGCCCGAGGTCGCCGAGCGGCACCGTCGCCAGCACCTCGGCGAGCACGGCGAGATCGGAGGCGACCTGGGCGAAGCGCGGTCCGCGCTCCCTGCGGCGCTCGTCCATGTAGATCGCGCGGTTGAGCTCGATCTGGATCGCATGCAAGCCCGTGGCCGGATTGCCGTAATGCTCGGTGATGAAGCCGCCGGCATAGGGCTTGTTGCGGCCGACCGAATAGCCGAGCCGGCCGAGCACGTCCTCGACCAGGTCCGGCAGCAGCGACGCGCAGCTCGTGCCGTAGCGGTCGCCGATCACCATGTCGGGCCGGCGCGGCTCGTCGCGCGAGACGCCGACCGACGGCATCGAATGGCAGTCGACCAGCACCACGGTGCCGAACTGCTGGTGCACGCGGTTGATCAGCCGGCGCAGCGCGCGGTGATACGGCTTGTACAGCGTCTCGATCCGGTGCAGCGCCTCGTCGACGCTCAGCCGGTCGCGATAGATCTCCTGGCCGTCGCCGACCACGCGCGGGATCGTGCCGAGGCCGCCGGCCACCCGCATCGAGCGGGTGTTGGCAAAGCTCGGCAGCCGCCCGGTGAACATCCGCGGATCGAGCTCATAGGGCTCGCGATTGACGTCGACATAGCAGCGCGGGAAATGCACGCGAACGACCGGAAAGCCGCGCAACAGGAGATCGGCGATCAATTCGTCCATGAACGAATCTTCGGAGCGCCGCAGCGCCGGCAGATCGATTCGCGACGCCCTTAGGAAATCGTCGGGGTAGGCCGATCCGGAGTGAGGGGAATTGAAGATGATGGGCGCGCGCCATTCGGTCGGCTCCATGATCTCGAACGGCGGCAATTCGCCATCAAAGTCCGTCATCTCTGGGCGCCGTCCCCTTGGTCACGTGCGTCGATGTCACGTCCGTTGATGCGCCGGTATCCTCCGGCCGATTCGTTCTGGACAACGCAGGCACTGCTCTTGCCAACGCGCATCTTCGATAATCCGAGCCGGTCTGCCAAGCGAAAAGCAATGAAAAAGTTCATCTCGCGTTTGGAACAACTCTGAGCTGGCGTGCTGCTTCGGTCGAAGACCGCACCTTCAGCCCTCAAAATGCCTTGCCGATGTCGGATCAAAAGGCGCAATCTTTCACCCGAAATTTACCGCCCGTCAGGCTTAGTGGCGGCAACGCTCCGCCTCTCACCCGGACCAGACAACCCCTCGCCATGCACAAAATCCTGCTCGCCGAAGACGACAACGACATGCGCCGCTTCCTGGTCAAGGCATTGGAAAATGCCGGGTTCCAGGTCTCGCCCCACGACAACGGCATGTCGGCTTACCAGCGGCTGCGCGAGGAGCCGTTCGAGATGCTCTTGACCGACATCGTGATGCCGGAGATGGACGGCATCGAGCTGGCGCGCCGCGCCTCCGAGCTCGACCCGGACATCAAGATCATGTTCATCACCGGCTTCGCCGCGGTCGCCTTGAACTCCGATTCGGAGGCGCCCAAGAATGCCAAGGTGCTGTCCAAGCCGGTGCACCTGCGCGAACTCGTCAGCGAGGTCAACAAGATGCTGGCGGCCTGAGCCGCCAGGGACACACCTCCGGAACTGGCGGATTATTCCCAATTTCGGCATTTTGCGTCCTTGCCTGCCTGCGTGGGAGCCGATATAGGGACGCCCACCCGAACGGATATTGGATTAGGGCACGTAGCTCAGCGGGAGAGCACTACCTTGACATGGTAGGGGTCACAGGTTCGATCCCTGTCGTGCCCACCATCGGCCGATCCGGCCGGTGACCCAGCCTAGTTCGATCCCACGATCATTGAAGATCCTCTGACGTCGAAGCCAAGGATCAGCCGTGGCTCGCGTCGCGGGTCCGCCAGCCCCAGGGCAGGGCGACCATAGTCGTGAATTCATGCGTCTGTCCTTCTGTCGCCGCGTCGTCCTGGCCGGGCTCGTCCCGCTTGCGCGGCCGCTTCGGCGCGGCAAAGGCCCGGCCATCCACATCGCGGGGCTTGCCCAGACAAGGGTGGGATGCCCGGGCGCTTCATCGGCGGCCTGCTGATCGTCGGACGGCTGTGTCGGTGGATGCTGCGGTCTGGATTTTCAGACATGGCTTCGCTGTCTCGCGGCGCGCTTTGCGTCCGAGCTGTTCTGATCGACCACCCTCTTCGTCGAAGAGGGCACGGGGAATGCCGGGCGCTGGCCGCACCCGTGGCCCGCCTGCAGAAAAAAAGCAGGCGGCAGTCACCACAGGTTCAGCCGAGAACACCCGGCATTCCCCGCGCGATGGTTTTGACGGCTGCTTCGCGATCTCCCCGGTGCGCCGGGCTTTCTGGCCACCGTATCGCACAACGTGCTTGCGCACATTGCGCTGGGCATCAGCATCGGGATGCCAGGACCACGCGACTTGACCGTGCGCATCGACGTCGTTCGTCGGCGCGGCTCAGCCACGCTGCAACATCGACACGCCCACCGCATCCCGCCTCGACGTTCGTGACGACCGCGAAGCGCCCCTCTTGTGAGACGGGACGGGGAGATAGAAGCATGAATTCTGGAAAAAAGAAACAAGAATCTTCATGCTCGGGAGACTGGACAGAGACATGTGTTTGAGGCCGCAGTCAAAACGAGTTTTTCTGGCGTAGGCGATCTGGATGCGGATGAGGGGCAAAGAGACGACCGCGCGCCAATGCCGACAAGACCGGCTCCCCGATCTGAACCGGACGAAAGCACTTGGCGCACTCTATTGGAAGGTCGCCGTTGTCATGCGAACGACCTCCAGCAAGAGGGTTAGACGGAGTGTGCCGCAGGTACGACTTTTACCATCTCGTTTTTGAGATCAAGTCCCTTCCATATTTCGAGTTCATCAGAGTCTTCATAGGCAATGCAGAGGCAGACATCGTCTCGCCCACCGGTTCTACGGGCAAATTCGATGCTGTGAATGGGGGCAGAGATAGATAGCGAAGAGTTTAGCGGCACGCTGACGATCATGCCGGCCTGAATCTGCCCACCTGCCATCTCGCCAGCCAGAACAAACAACCGGCGACTTTCAAGGGCGAAGGTCTCGTTCACACGAAAGCTGAACATCAGGAAGACCTACATCATGATATCGTGCTTGTCTCTTCCTTGCTCGAAACAGACATTGATAGCAGTCCCCAACTTGCTTCAGAACACGTCGATCGTCGGAAACCGTGGCTCTCCGGTGATGCAATCCCAGAGGTAGGCGGCGAGGCCGACGTCGCCGGTCCATAACGAATAGCGTCCGCGGCCGGCGACCATCTGGCCGCCGCGAACCTGCACGATGGCGGTCATCGCGAACTGGCGCGCGCGGTCGAGCCAGACCGGGTCGTGGGTGCGGCGATAGAGCTTGAGGAAGGCGTAGCCGTTTCCGCCGGTGCCGTGGCAGAGGTTCGAGCCCTTGGTCAGTGGTCCGGCGGCCCAGGTGAAGCGTCCGCCGTCCAGCAGCAGCGCGTCGAAGTCCGGCGTCGCGAACGGCGCGTCGGCAAAGGTCGTGACCATGCCCGGGGCACCATGACAGTGCTGACAGAGGAACAGCCGCTTCTCACGCTTGCTTCGCGGTCCCCATGTGGTTCCGATGTCATAGCGCCATGCGTTGGCCGCGAGCGCCTTCGGGACGAAGGCGGCCACATGAGCCCGCTGGGCCGCCGTCAGCCAGTCCCATCCGAGCAACAGCGGGATGACGTTGCCGGCAAAGCCATGAACGGGTCCGAGAAAGCGGTCCTTGGCGCCATATAGATCCTGGGTCCAGAGCGGGCCCTGCGGTGTGTCCTCCAGCTCGGCCAACAGCCGTGCCGCCTGCCCCTCGAACAGGCGGCGCCAGCGCGCTTCCCCGGTCATCCCCGCCATGTGGACCGCCGCGACCATCGACCCCGGCAGGCCCCACATCAGCTCCCGGATCGGCAGCTCGTTGTTCTTCTCGGCGTGCCAATGAATGAGGTCGGCGAGGCTCGACAGTGGCGTGAGCCGCATGGCGAGCAGGGCGGCCCCCATCTCGCCACGGAGCAGCGAGCCATGTTTCTCGTAGTCGGCAGGCGAATTGGCTGCGTGGTCGATGACCGTCCGCTCCATCAGCCTGGACAGCACGGGGCGGAAATCCTTGGTCGCTCGGGTTGCGCCGACACGATGCAGGTAGTCGAGGGCCCAGATCACACCCGCGGCGCCCTTGTAGAAGCTGGGATCGCCGTCGGCGGTCCCGTCGTCGCTGGGGTGGGCCGGCCAGAAATGATCGGGATCGAATTGGGCGATCGCATCGGCCGCGATGTCTTCGATCGCGGCCAGGGCAATCGCTTCGTCCCAGGGAGTCTGGACCAGCGGCCGATGTCGTCCCAGGGTGATCATCGTGTCGGGCTCTCGGGTGCTGTCCGTCGGTCGCGTCAAGCAGGCAGGCCGCGGGGCGCATGATTGGCAACCAGCCTATCCAAAAGCCTGCCGTCGGTACACCATCGGTCCTATCGGATGATGGCTCGAGACGATGCCCAAGGTCCGCGGGGAATGAACATGCGCGAGACCCTTTCGATACGGTGCTACATCGCCGCGCCTCGGCCGGCGGTCTATCGAGCGCTGCTCGATCCGCGCGCGATCGCAAAATGGAAGGTGCCGGACGGGATGACCTGCGACGTGCATGCGTTCGACGCCCGTGAAGGCGGCGCGTTGCGGATTTCGCTTACCTATGACGTGCCGACCGGGACCGGCAAGACGACGGCGCACACGGATACGTATCGCGGTCGCTTTGTGAAGCTCGTCCCGAATGAGCAGGTTGTCGAAGTGGACGAGTTCGAGACCACGGATCCTGCGCTACGCGGCGAGATGACCATCACGATCACGCTCGCCGATGCGGATGGCGGGACCAAACTCCTTGCCACGCATGATGGACTGCCCCGTGGCGTATCGCCCGCCGACAACGAGGCCGGCTGGCGGATGGCGCTCGCGAAGCTCGCGGCGCTCGTCGAGGCGCGATAGGCCGGGCGTTCCGCTCATGCCCGCGGCAAACATGGGTATGCCGATCACCGGCCGCCGTTCACCGACGCGGAGCAAGAAAAGACCGATCAGAAAAAGCCGTGGCTCAGATCCGTCCCGTAGGTCAGCGCCATCGCCGACACCAGCAATATGGCGGCACAGAGCAGAAGGAACTGTTTGAGCAGTTCGTGTTTCGTACTGTCGGATGCTTCGGAAAATGCCTTATGAAATGCCTTGGTCAGAGCCGTCATTGCGACCTCGATCTCCTCCCGCCCTTGAGTAGGTCAAGGCAGCAGGCAGAAGGTTCATCTCGGCACAGATGCTGACCGGCATTGGACGCGAAAGTCCCGGCTGGACGAAGGCCGCCCGGTCTCCTAAGGCGCGGCGGCGGCAAGCCCGAGCAGGACGACGAAACCGCCGATCGGCGGCAAATGCTGGACATCGCAGTGGCGTAGGACGGTCGCTCCTGCCGCGGCAATGAGCGCCGTGCCAAGCGCCAGGCCGACGGTGGGACGGTCGCTCAGTGCTTGATCGCCATCCAACCGCCTTCTTGCGAGATCCGGAGCCGCACGCTTATTGAAACACCTTCACGGTGCGACGCTGTTTGGTGGAGACGGTCCAATTGACGTCGCAGGAGTCACCCGCGTTGATGCTGAGCGTCACGTTGAAGCAGACCTTGCTTTCGTCGGCGACCGCGCTCTTTCCGGTAAAGCACCCCGGACGTGTTTCGGAAAAGGAAAGAGCAGCGGTATCGGGTATCAGCTCCCAACCTGCGTCCGCCGCAGCGCATGTTTGCACCGGGCCTGCTGATTTGCCGACCGGCGCGCCTGTAGGATGATCGAGATGCATAGGTCCGCCATTGACCGATATGCTTTTTGTCTGCACGATCTCCTTCAAGACCGGTGGTGGAGGTAACGAAACATCATTTGCAGCGAGACTGAGCGACGGCATCTGTACGACGGCGACAAATTCCGAGTTTGGTACTCGCTTGAAGACGTAGATCCGCTCTCCGGGACCGACGCTAGCCTCGACGATCTTGTCTTTCTGGTCGCCGACAACGCCAAACGACTCTCCGCCAATGACCTGAATGATGAGGGGATTGGGGTTCGGGATCGCGCTCTTAGGCTCGAAGCGGATTCGTAAGCTGACGATCTGCTGGCTGGGGCTCTTGGTCACCACAGCGATCAGGGGCGATCTCGACTGAAGGCAGGCCGTGTAGGCGGCAAGGCCATTTTCATCGACGCCAGACGTCACCAGATGCTTCGCTTCGTCAACGCTATAGTTGAACCGCGTCTCTTGGTACATGCTGGCGCGCTTTGCCGCGAAGCTCTTGAAATCTCCAGCGAAATATTCGGGGATGATTGCGGAGGCAGACTTCTTTGCCTCTTCATAGTTCGCCTCATTGATCAACTTGAGTTGGGCGAGCATGACTGCAAGGGAAGAATCCTCGATGCGCATCGCCTTGAAAGCTTCGATATTGCAATCGCTCGCCTCACTGAAAGCCGCGCCCGAAGATCCCAACAGGGCCACGACAACAAAAATCGCAAGTCTCACGACAATTCTCCCTTTTCGAATGAGATTGAAGGGGCCAGAAAAGAATGTTTTGGTGAAATCGTGAGGCCAACGAAAAGTCGGCCATCCAGTGTCATCAGATTGCGCCTTGCCAACAGCCAAAGCAATATCAAAACGCGTCGCAATCTCTGCCGGCAGCCCCGCCGTCAGGCGTCTCGAAGCGAGCAAGTGCAAAGGAACGAATTCATCAGCTGCCCGGATCGGCAGTTCGTCGTTCTTCTCGGCGTGCCAATGAATGAGGTCGGCGAGGCTCGACAGTGGCGTGAGCCGCATGGCGAGAAGGGCGGCCCCCACCTCGCCACGGAGCAGCGAGCCGTGTTTCTCGTAGTCGGCAGGCGAGTTGGCTGCGTGATCGATGACCGTCCGCTCCATTAGCCTCGACAGCACGGGGCGGAAGTCCTTCGCACGGCCTGTCGCACCGATACGGAGCAAGTAGTCCAGCCCCCCAGATCACCCCCGCCGCGCCCTTGTAGAAGCTGGGGTCACCGTCTGCCGTCCCGTCGTCGCTGGGATGGGCCGGCCAGAAATTGTCGGGATCGAACTGGGCGATCGTGTCGGCTGCAATGTCGTCGATCGCGACCCGAACGGCCGCTTCGTCCCAGGGGGTCTGGATCAGCGGCCGGTGGCGTCCGAAGGTGATCGTGATGTCGGGCTCCCCTGTGCTGCGCGCATCTCATCAGCTCGTGACTGCGGCCCATGCCGCCATCGCCTTGAATGGGAGAACCGATCGATCCCAGCAGCTCGGTTGTCAGGTGCTGTCAGCCGCACGACTGAAGTCGAGCGCCATGTGCGCCTCGTCGTAGTATCGGCCGCCGTCCTTCGCGGCTTTCAGCTCCAGGCCAAATTCCACGAAGCCGATGCTTTCGTAGAGCCGTCGCGCCGGCACATTGTCCTGGACGACGATCAGCTGAACGATCTCGACCTGCTCGCGCGCGACATCCAGGATGTCATTCGCCAACAGGCGCGCGAGCCCGCTCCGTCGAAAGGCTGGCTTAACGTACATGCCGAACAGCCGGCCCTTATGGGCGTGCTTCGGCCCCTGCTGGACGACGAAGCCCAGCGTGCCGACAAGCTCGCCGTCTCGAAAGGCGCCGAGGGTGTGGGTGTCCTCGAGCCGCCTGGCGAACCATTCGACGCCAAGCCCGTTCTCCAGCTCGAAGGTGCTGCCCATCGATTCCGGGCTGATCGTCAGCGCCTCCAGACGAAGGGCCTTGAAGCATGCCGCATCGTCGGCCCGCAGGCGCCGGATCGTTGCAGCAGGGCTCATGGACCGGCTTTCCATCGTCCTCGCGTGAAAAAATCTTCGCGTGAAAGCGCCGCCCTTGGGCGGGCGCTTCGCCGCATGCGCGTGCTCGACTCCTCGGCCTACGGGCCTTCACAGGCCGACATGCCAGCCGGCCTGCAAACAATGCGGCCTGCCGCAAGCGCAGGCCGCCAGACGTCACCTCACAGGAGCTGACCTCAGATGAGGCCGAGAGGTGAAGCCATCAAACTACTGGGCGCGCTTCAACCGCTTGATCTCGGCGACCTGAAACTTGCCGCCGGCCAGCAGGCTGCTGCAATGCAGCCAGACCTTGTTGCGATCCCAGCCCAGGAACGCCTTGGTCTCCGCACAGTCCGCGTAGTGCTTGTACCTGAGGGTGTCGGAGCAGGTCGTATCGAAATGCGAAAATTCCTGACCGGACAAGCTGCATCCGACCCAAGGCGCATTGCCCGACTTGAAGCTGGTCTCGCAGCCGCCGTTGCAGCTGCTGGCGGCTCTCTCCAGCTTGGCGATCCTGGCTTCCACGGAGTCCGGCGCAACTGACGGCGCGCGCGCCGTCGACGACGCCGTCGACCGCGTGCGGCGCGAGATCCCGGTGTCGGCCGTGGTCTTCGACCTCTGGAGCTTTGTCGCCTGCTTCGGTGCGTCGACCGTTACGCCCGGAAGCGAGGGGGCGGAGCCTGGTGTGATTTGCGATGCGGCAGGACCGCACAGCAGGACGGTTGCCAGCACGGCGGCAGCCGAGGACACGACGACACTCGACGACAATCTCATAACAATATCCCTTCAGGGACGAACCTGCCGTCCCAATACATTGTGACCGCACTATATTACCTATCCGAAAATGGGAAACTTGGCTACTCAGCGCCGAAAAAATTTTGCGAATGATCGTCGTTTGCATCGCGATCGGGTGATGTGCCGACGACGCATCCAGAGACTGCCGTGTCGCGATGGGACGCGATTTTCGGATCGACAGAAATGCGCGCAGGCTGGGCCGGGGCGGTTGGCCTGATGTCACCCGCCGGGAGGCGGAGCTATCAACGCAGTGCGGCAATAGGCTTCCACGCGGCATTGAAAGCAGGCCGCGTCCCGCGCGGCAGGCTGCAAGTTCCTTGTGGAGCAGCTTCGCTGGAAACTGCTAGAAGCGATCACGCACTCACAGGGGATGACGAGCTCAATGACAGCCAAGCGCGTGGTGTTCACCGGGGGAACAGGCAAGGCGGGCAGGCATGTACTGCCGCATCTGCAGAACAAGGGCTACGCGCTCCTCAACGTCGATCTCAAGCCGTTCGATCACCCCGGGATCAACACCCTGATCGCGGATCTGACGGACAGCGGCCAGGCCTTCAACGCGCTGACCACGCATCATGGCTTCGGCGGCTTCAACGCCGGCCGGCCGCCACGGGCGCCGGATGCGGTGGTGCATTTCGCCGCGATCCCGCGGGTGCTGATCGAGCCCGACAATGAGACCTTTCGCGTGAATACGATCAGCACCTACAACGTCATCGAGGCCGCAGCGAAGCTCGGCGTGCGCAAGATCATCATCGCCTCCAGCGAGACCACCTATGGCGTCTGCTTTGCGGAAGGCGACAAGGACTTCAGGAGCTTTCCGCTCGATGAGGACTACGACACCGACCCGATGGATTCCTACGGGTTGTCCAAGGTCGTGAACGAGAAGACCGCGCGCGCCTTTGCGATGCGCTATGGCATCGACATCTACTGCTTGCGCATCGGCAACGTCATCGAGCCGCATGAGTACGACATGTTCCCGCGCTTCCTCGCCGACCCGCCGTCGCGCAAGCGCAATGCCTGGTCCTATATCGACGCCCGCGACCTCGGCGAGATCGTGCATCTGGCGATCCAGAAGGACGGGCTCGGCTTCCAGGTCTTCAACGCGGTCAACGACACCGTCACCGCAACGATGCCGACGCGCGAGCTGCTGCGCCGCTATTGTCCGAATGTGCCGGTGACCCGCGAGATGGGTGACGACGAGGCGCCGCTGTCGAACCGCAAGACGCGCGAGGTGCTCGGGTTCAAGGAAGCGCACAATTGGCGGAAATACGTGAAGGCGGGGTAGGGCAGCCGTAGGGCGGATGAGCGCAGCGTAATCCGCCATTCCGGCTGTTGTGCGCATAGCGGCTGTTCGCGCACGGGGCGGCGGATTACGCTGCGCTCATCCGCCCTACGGACCGGTGCCTTCCCTCACGCCATCCGCCGCCGGAGCGCGAGCATCGCCAGCGACAGCACGATCGTCCCGACGATGAACACGGCCGCCGCCGAGACGATCGCCGGGCTGATGTTCTCGCGGATGGTGGCGAACATCTGCCGCGCCAGGGTGCGCTGGTTGGGACCGGCGACGAACAGCGTCAGCACCACCTCGTCCAGCGACGTCGCGAAAGCGAACAATGCGCCGGAGATGATGCCGGGCAGCGCGATGGGAAACGTCACCGAGCGTAGCACCACGGCAGGCGAGGCGCCGAGACTCGCGGCGGCCCGCTCGAGCTGGATATCGACGCCCTGCAAGGCCGAGGAGACGTTGACCAGCACGAACGGCACGGCGACGACGGTGTGCGCGATGATGACGCCGAGATAGGTGTTGGTGAGCCCGTAGCGCGAGAACATCAGCTGCATGCCGACGCCGAGCACCACCGCCGGCACGACCATCGGCAGCAGGAACACGGTGCGAAGCGTCGCGAACAGCAGCGAGGCGGGCTTGCCGCGCAGGCCGAGCGCGGCGAGCGTGCCGAGCAACGTTGCAAGGGCTGTGGTCCCCGCGCCGATCAGCAGGCTGTTGACGATCGACAGCCGCCAGGAGTCGGCGGTGACCAGCTCGCGAAACCAGCGCGTCGAATAGCCGGGAATGGGATAGTTCAGGAACACGCTGTCGGTCAGCGATAGCGGCAGCACCGCGATCAACGGCCCGAGCAGGAACACGATGACGGCGATCGCGAACAGCAGCTTGACGAGCGGCAGCCATTTCATGCGCGCTGCTCCTCGGTCGAGGTCAGCCGGATGTAGGCGGCGTAGAGCAGGATCGTCATCGCGAGCAGGACGAGGCCGAGCGCGCCGGCCATGCCCCAGTTTGCGGCTCCCGTGGCGTAGTAGGCGATCACCGAGCTGATCATCTGATCGTTGGCGCCGCCGATCAGCGCCGGCGTGATGTAGTAGCCGAGCGCGGCCATGAACACGAGCAGGGCGCCGGAGACGACGCCGCGCATCGACAGCGGCAGCAGGACGTGGACGAAGGCGCGCAGCGGATGCGCGCCGAGCGAGGCCGCCGCCGGCATCAGATTGCGCGGGATCGCGATCAGCACGCTGAAGATCGGCAGCACCATGAACGGCAGCAGCACATGTGTCATGGCGATGACGACGCCGAGCCGGTTGAACATCAGCGGCACCGGCGCTGACGTCAGGCCGAGCCCCTTCAAGGTGGCGTTGATCAGGCCGTTGTCCTGCAGCACGACATACCAGGCCGCGGTGCGTACCAGGAGGGAGGTCCACAGCGGCAGCAGCACCGCGCCGAGCAGGATCTGCCGGCGCCAGCCGTCGACCGAGGCGGCCACCATCGCGAACGGCAGGCCGATGAGGATGCAGGCCAGCGTCACCAGCGCCGAGGTCACGAAGGTCCGGATCATGATCAGGCGGTTGGCCGAGGCGCCCTCCGGCATCGCAGCGATATTGCCGGCTGCGTTGCGCTCGAGGTCGACGGCGGCGAGCAGGTTCTTGTCGGTCCAGGGCGAGGCGACGGCCTCGGCGATGGTCGTCCAATAGGAGGTCTCGCTCCAGCGCGAGTCGATTGCGGCGAGGTCGACCGCGTCGGTGCCGTCGAGCGCGCGGCGGGTCTTGCCGAGCAGGCTGCGGAATCCGGACTGCGCGCTGTTGAGGCGGCGAACGAGATCGCCGAACTGCTCGTCATTGGTCAGCTTGCGGATGTCGTCGATGAACGCGGCCTGTGCGGTTGCAGGAGGCACGCTCGTGCGGTCCCAGCGCGCCAGCGCCTTGTGGGTGCGGGGCAGGGACTCGGTCGCGACTGGATCGGATACAGCCGACTTCATCATCGTCACCAGCGGCACGACGAAGAACGACAGCATGAACGCCAGAAGCGGCGCCAGCAGCAGAAATGCCGTCAACCGTTGGCGGAAGTCTGGTCGCATGATCCCACCACCCAGACATCCGACGCCGTGAACGACAGCGCGACCTCGCTGCCGACCTCCGCGGCCTGACCAGCACGATCGCCCTTGATGATCAGCCGCTGCGCGCCGGCCGTGGCGACCAGACGCACGTGATCGCCGAAATAAACCGCATCGAGGATGCGCGCGGTCAGGCGGTTCGCGGTCGCCGCTGCATGATCGTTGATCCGGATGGCCTCGGGACGGATCGAAACCTGCACCTTGCCGCCATCGATGCGGGCGGCGCCGGCATGCGCCGACAGCGTGAGGCCCGAGTCCGTCGTCAGCCGCATCACCTCGCCCGCGTGCTCGTCGAGCTTGCACGCCAGCAGGTTGGTCTCGCCGATGAACTCGGCGACGAATGACGTGCGCGGCAGCTCGTAGATCTCGCGCGGCGTGCCGATCTGCTCGATCCTGCCGTGGTTGAACACGGCGATGCGGTCGGACATCGTCAGCGCCTCGTCCTGGTCGTGGGTGACGAAGACGATGGTGAGGCCGAGCCGGCGGTGCAGGTCGCGGATATCGAGTTGCATCTGCTCGCGCAGCTTCTTGTCGAGCGCACCGAGCGGCTCGTCCATCAGCACCACCTGCGGCTCGAACACCAGGGCGCGGGCGAGTGCGACGCGCTGCTGCTGGCCGCCGGAGAGCTGCGCCGGTTTGCGCTCGGCCATGGCCGACAGCTTGACCATGTCGAGCACGCGGGCGACGCGCTGCGCGATCTCGGGCTTGGACGTGCCGCGCATCTTGAGCGGAAAGGCGATGTTGTCGCGCACGCTCATATGCGGGAACAGCGCGTAGTTCTGGAACACCACGCCCATGTTGCGCTTGTGCGGCGGCAGCCCGTCGACCCTGGCGCCGCCGACCTCGATCGTGCCGCTGGTCGGCTGCTCGAAGCCTGCGAGCATCATCAGGAGCGTGGTCTTGCCGGAGCCGGAGGGCCCGAGCAGGGCGACGAACTCACCGCGCGCGATATCGAGATCGAGATCGTCGACCACGGTCAGCGCAGCGAAGCGCTTGACCACATGCCGGAACGAGATGAAGGGGGTATCCATGACGGAGGCTTTCGGCGCGGACCTCGCCGGGACTCATGCACGAGGAGGGCAGGCGCGCGTCGCGACGACGATCATCGCGCGCCCGGTTTGCTGAAGCGGCGAGCCTCAGCGCGCGAGCCAGGCGTTGAAGCGCTTCGACAGCTCTTCCGAATTGTCGGTCCAGAAGCCGACGTCGAGCGCGATCGCCTGCTTCAGATTGTCCGGCGTGGTCGGCAGCTCGGCGGCGAATTTTTCCGGCACCAGCTTGGCGGCGGCGATGTTCGGCAGGCCATAGGCGATGTATTCCGGCAGCTTGGCCTGGTTCTCGGCCTGGCTCGCAAACGCGATGAAGTTCATCGCGGCGTCCTTGTTTGGCGAGCCCTTCAGCACCACCCAGCTGTCGACAGCGTAGATGCTGCCCGGAAACACGAAGCCGAAATGCTTGCCCTCGGTGCGGTTGATGGCGCTGATGCGGCCGTTATAGACCGAGGTCATCGCGACCTGGCCGGATGACAGGAGCTGCAGCGGCTGCGCGCCGGCCTCCCACCACACGATGTCGGCCTTGAGCGCGTCGAGCTTCTTGAAGGCGCGCTCGACGCCCTCCTTGGTCTTCAGCACCTTGTAGACGTCGCTGGCTGGCACGCCGTCGGCCATCAGCGCGAATTCGAGCGTGTATTTGGCGCCCTTGCGCAGGCCGCGCTTGCCCGGAAACTTCGCCGTGTCCCAGAAGTCCGCCCAGGTCTTTGGCCCATCCTTGATCTTGTCGCCGTCATAGGACATGCCCGTCGACCACACGATGGCGCCGACGCCGCAATCGCTCACGCCGGCCGGGATGAAGCCTTTCTTGTCGCCGATCTTGCTCCAGTCGATCTTCTCATAGATGCCGTCGCTGCAGCCGAGCTCGAGCTCCTCGGCCTCGACCTGCACCGCATCCCAGTTCGGCACCCCGGCCTTCACCTTGGCCTGCAGCACGCCATAGCCGCCGTCCCAGCTCTCGTCGAGCACGGTGGCGCCGAGCTTGGCGGCGAACGGCTGGAAGTAGATCTTGCGCTGCGCGTCCTGATAGTTGCCACCCCACGACACCACCGTGAGATCGCGCGCCTGCGCCGCCGCGGCGACGCTCAGCATGGCTGCCGCCGCCACCAGCACCGTCTTCGAGACGGTGAGGGCCGCGCGTGGCGTCCCGTTCGACACCTTCACACCCGTGGGGCTGGTCCGCCGTGAAAACATGCTCGATGATCCGTCGCGCTTTGAAAGGTTCAAAAAAGCTATCGGCTGTTCCCAGCCGTGGCAAGCGCGAGTTTTGATCGTGAGATGATGCCATTTTGGCGCTAGGTGCCGCGCCGGCCGCGTTGCGGCAGGGCGTGTTGAGATCGTCCGCTGCCGGCGCATGGTCTGGTCCGGCGGGGGTCACGCCCCCGGGGACGTGTTTGGAGCGTTGCGGTCCTACAATCCGGCGCTGCAGCCTTGATCGTCCGGGCAGGCAAGCGCCGGCACCGGTTCGCTCCCCGCCGAATTGTCGACGACGAGACCGAGCGCCGGTGTGCTCGTCGCCCGCGCACGGGTCGGAGCCGGCAGCCGCCGCGATGCACCGTGGGCGCCGATGCGTTCAAAACCCTCTGCCGTCTTCATCAGCCTGGCGGCGACAAGATGATTCAAAAAATCCATGTTGCAACTCCGTGTGGTCAAATGACCCGGCGGCCTGGTGCGGGACAGGCCGCCGGGTCGGCGCAACGTGCTGGAGTTGGCGTCCTCCATCTCGCTGCGCTGGTCTGTGATCCGTTTCACAGTCCTGCAGAATTGATCGTGAATCGGATCATCCATGGAGCGTGATCGGGACGCCGACTGCCATTTGTCTCTACGAATCAAGAGACGATCGCGTTTCCGGGCGCTCGACATCACGCGCGTTCACATTCTTGTTTACTCCGCGGGTTGAGCCGCCACGGTGCCGTGGCCGCCATGCTGGGTGAGGGGCTTCATGCCGGTCAGCGTCCGCAGCAGCACGTAGAACACGGGCGTCAGGAACAGGCCGAACACGGTGACGCCGATCATGCCGGAGAACACCGCGACGCCCATCGCGCGCCGCATCTCCGAGCCGGCGCCGGTCGAGAGCACCAGCGGCAGCACGCCCATGATGAACGCCATCGACGTCATCAGGATCGGCCGCAGCCGCAGGCGGCTGGCCTCGATCGCGGCGCGCAACGGCGTCCGCCCGGCGAATTCGAGCTCGCGCGCGAATTCGACGATCAGGATCGCGTTCTTGGCGGAGAGGCCGACGAGCACGATCAGGCCGATCTGGGTGAAGATGTTGTTGTCGCCCTTCGAGAGGTAGACACCGAACATCGCCGCCAGCAGGGCCATCGGCACGATCATCAGGATCGCCAGCGGCAGGGTCAGGCTCTCATACAGCGCGGCCAGCACCAGGAACACCAGCAGGATCGCGAGCGGAAACACCCACAGGCCGGAGTTGCCGGCGATGAACTCCTGGTAGGTCAGGTCGGTCCATTCGAAGGCGAAGCCGGGCGGCAGCACCTCGGCCGCGACCCGCTCGGCGGCCGCCTGCGCCTGGCCGGAGGAGAAGCCGGGCGCCGCTGCCGCGTTGATATCCGACGACAGGAAGCCGTTGTAGCGGATGGCGCGTTCGGGACCTGCGCTCTGTCGCACGTTGAGCAGCGCCGACAGCGGCACCATGTCGCCGGAGGCGGAGCGCACCTTGAGCTGGCGGATATCGTCGGCACGGGCGCGGAACGGCGCGTCGGCCTGCACGCGCACCGAATAGGTGCGGCCGAACTTGTTGAAGTCGTTCACGTAGTAGGAGCCGAGGTAGATCTGCAGGGTGTTGAACACCTCCGTCACGGGGACGCCGAGCTGCAACGCCTTGGTGCGGTCGATGTCGGCGAACAGTTGCGGGACGTTGACCTGGAAGCTCGAGAACACGCCGGCGATCTCCGGCGACTTCTGCAGGCCGGCCATGAACGCCTTGGTGACGTCGTTCAGAGCCTCGTAGCCGAGGCCGGCGCGGTCCTCGATCTGCAGCTTGAAGCCGCCGATGGTGCCCAAGCCGTTGACCGGTGGCGGCGGGAACATCGCGATGAAGGCGTCCTGGATGCCCGCATATTTCTTGTTGAGCTCCATCGCCAGCGCGCCGCCGGACAGCGATGGATCCTTACGCTCGTCGAACGGCTTCAAGGTCGAGAACACGATGCCGGCATTGGAGGAGTTGGTGAAGCCGGAGATCGACAGGCCGGGGAAGGCGACCGAGCTCTCGATCCCGGGCTGCGTCAGCGCGATGTCGCTCATCTTGCGGATCACCTCCTCGGAGCGGTCGAGCGTGGCGCCGTCCGGCAGCCGCGCGAAGCCGACCAGATACTGCTTGTCCTGGCCCGGCACGAAGCCGCCCGGCACCTGCTTGAACAGCACGGCGGTGGCGCCGACCAGCAGGACATAGAGGATCATCACCGCGGCCTTGCCGGTGATCACCTTGGACACGCTGCCGCTGTAATTGTTGGAGGCGCGGACGAAGGCGCGGTTGAAGCCGCGGAAGAACCAGCCGAGACTCTGGTCGAGGATGCGGGTGAGGCGATCCTTCGGCTCGTGGTGGCCCTTGAGCAGCAGCGCCGACAGGGCCGGCGACAAGGTCAGCGAGTTCACCGCCGAGATCACGGTGGAGATCGCGATCGTCAGCGCGAACTGCTTGTAGAACTGGCCCGTGAGGCCGGAGATGAAGGCGAGCGGCACGAACACGGCGACCAGCACCAGCGCGATCGCGATGATCGGCCCCGACACCTCGCGCATCGCTTGGTAGGTGGCGTCACGCGGCGACAGCCCGCTCTCGATGTTGCGCTCGACATTCTCGACCACGACGATGGCGTCGTCGACGACGATGCCGATCGCGAGCACCAGGCCGAACAGGCTGAGCGCGTTGATCGAGAAGCCGAACAGATGCATCACGGCGAAGGTGCCGACGATGGAGACGGGCACCGCCAGCAGCGGGATGATCGAGGCGCGCCAGGTCTGCAGGAACAGGATCACCACGATCACGACCAGCACGATCGCCTCGAACAGCGTGTGCACGACGGCCTCGATCGAGGAGCGCACGAACTGGGTCGGGTCGTAGACGATGTGATACTCGACGCCCTCCGGCATCGTCTTCGCGATCTCCGCCATGGTGGCGCGGACGTTGTCGGAGATCTGCAGCGCGTTGGAGCCCGGCGCCTGGAAGATCGGAATCGCCACCGCCTGCTTGTTGTCGAGCAGCGAGCGCAGGCCGTATTCGGAGGCGCCGAGCTCGATGCGGGCGACGTCGCGCAGCCGCGTGATCTCGCCGTGAGCGCCGGTCTTCACCACGATGTCGGCGAACTGGTCCTCGTTCGACAGCCGGCCCTCGGCATTGACCGAGAGCTGCAGGTCCAGCCCCTTCACGCTCGGCGAGGCGCCGACCACGCCGGCAGCGGCCTCGACGTTCTGCGCCTGGATCGCCTTGACGATGTCGCTAGCGGAGAGACCGTGCTCGGCCGCCTTCTGCGGATCGACCCAGACCCGCATCGAATAGTCGCCGGCGCCGAACAGCTGGACGTCGCCGACGCCGTCGATGCGCGCCAGCCGGTCCTTGACGTTGAGCACCGCGTAGTTGCGCAAATAGGTGGTGTCATAGCGGCCGTTGGGCGAGATCAGATGCACGACCATGGTGAGGTCGGGCGAGCTCTTCTTGGTGATCACCCCGAGCTGGCGCACCACGGCGGGCAGCCGCGGCTCGGCCTGCTGCACCCGGTTCTGCACCAGCTGCGTGGCCTTGTCCGGATCGGTGCCGAGCTTGAAGGTGACCGTGAGCGTCATCGCGCCGTCGGTGGTCGCCTGGCTGCTCATATAGAGCATGTTCTCGACGCCGTTGATCTGCTCCTCGATCGGCGTCGCCACCGTCTCGGCGATCACCTTCGGATTGGCGCCGGGATAGGTCGCACGCACCACCACGGAGGGCGGCACGACGTCGGGGTATTCGGAGATCGGCATGGAGAACAGCGCGATCAAGCCGCCGAGGAAGATCAGCGTCGACAGCACGCCTGCGAAGATCGGCCGATCGATGAAGAATTTGGAGAGGTTCATGGGAGGCCCCGTGGTCGGGAGAGGTCGGTCGTCGTTATCTGACTTGGTCTAAGGGCTGGCGCGGTGCCCACCCTCCCCTGGAGGGGGAGGGTCGGCTCGCATGAGCGTAGCGACATGCGAGACGGGGTGGGGTGGCGGCCCCTCCGCGCGTGCGGTGCTCGACTGAGACGAACCCGCGACGCACGGATGGCTGAGGAGGTGCGAGCAGGTTTTCACCAACTGAGACCGTCACCCCACCCCGCCGCGCGCTGTGCGCGCGTCGACCCTCCCCCTCCAGGGGAGGGTGGGCATCGCGTGTGTGGTGACCGCCATTGTCGATCATGATCAGCGCTGCGCCAGTCGCTTGTTGTCAGTGGCCGCCCCATCGCGTGCGCCCATCGCGGCCACCTGCGTCTTCAACAACGCACCTGGCCGCACCCGCTGGAGGCCGTTGACGACCACGCGCTCGCCGGGCTTGAGGCCGGCGGAGATGATGCGCAGGCCATCGACGCTGCCGCCGAGGCTGACCGGGCGATAGACAGCGCGCTCGTCGTCGCCGACCACCATCACGAATTTCTTGTCCTGGTCGGTGCCGATGGCGCGCTCGTCGAGCAGCACCAGCGATTGCTGCTGCGGCTGGCCCATGCGCACGCGCGCGAACTGGCCGGGGATCAGCCGGCCGTCCTCGTTCTTGAACACGGCGCGGACGCGGATCGTGCCGCTCTGCCCGTTGACCTGATTGTCGATCAACTGGATATGGCCGGATGCCGTGATGCCGCCCGAGGTCGTCATCTCGACCGGGATGCGGTCGAGATTGCCGCGTTTGCCCGAGCCGTCGGCAATCGCCGACAATGCGCGCAACACCAGCTCTTCGGTGGCGTCGAAGCTCGCATAGATCGGGTTGACGGACACCAGCGAGGTCAGCACCGGCGAGGCCGACCCGGCGGCGACGAGGTTGCCGACCGTGACCTCGATCCGGCCGACCCGGCCGTCGACCGGCGCGCGCACCTGCGTGTAGTCGAGATTGAGCTTGGCTGTCTGCAAGGTCGCTTCGGCGGCCTTGACGTTGGCGATGGCTTCGCGATTGCCGTTGTCGCGCTGGTCGTAATCGCGCTTGGTCACGATGGAATTGCCAACCAGCTGCGCGCCGCGCTCCAGTTCGTTGGCGGCGAAGGCGGCGCGGGCGCGCGCCGCTTCCAGTTGCGCCTGCGCCCGGTCGACCTCGGCGGCGTAGGGCGCCGGGTCGATCTTGAACAGGACGTCGCCAGCCTTGACCAGCGAGCCCTCGGTGAAATTGGTGCCGAGAATGGCACCGGCCACCCGCGGCCGGATCTCGACCCGCTCGACGGCTTCAAGCCGGCCGGAGAACTCGTCCCACAGGCTCGCCTGGCGCGGCTCGACGACGGCAACCGTAACGGGGACGGCCTGTTCGGGGGCCGCAGCGCGGGCCGCATTCGGCGCGGAACTGAAGTGGAAATATTGGGAGCCGGCGTAGGAGCCGGCGGCAATCACCAAGCCGGCGGCGGCGACGGTGCTCAGCCACCGCTTCAGGCGGCCGGAAGAACGAATTTCGGACGAAGGCATTGGCGCGCTCCAGATTTGTAGTGCTCGCTACAAATGTGGCGCTGGCAACCCGTTCGCAAGAGACTTATGTAACGGATACTACGAAAATAGTAGCCCGACTTTCGGCGGACTGCGCCAGATCAAAGAAATCGCGTTCAAGAACAACTAGATAAGAATCAGACGGGGCGGAGACGGAACAGGAGTTTTGCAGATGGGCATCGGACGGCCCCGGACTTTCGATCGCGACACCGCGTTGGACCAGGCGATGGAGGTGTTTTGGCGCCATGGCTATGAGGGCGCCACCATCGCCCAGCTCACCGACGCCATGGGCATCAACCCGCCCAGCCTCTATGCCGCGTTCGGCAGCAAGGAGGCCCTGCTCAGGGCCGCGCTCGACCGCTACACGGCGCGACGGGAGGCCTGGATGGACGAGGTGCTGAGCGCGCCGACCGCCCACGAGGTCACCGCGCGGATGCTGATGGGCGTCGCCGAGAAACAGACCGATCCTTCCAATCCGCCCGGCTGCCTGCTGGTGCAGGGCGGTCTCGCCTGCGGCTCCGGCTCTTCCAACGTGCCGTTCGAGCTCGCGGCCCGCCGCGCGCAGACCGAGGAGCAGCTCCGGCACCGTTTCGAGCGCGCCAAGCGCGAAGGCGATCTGGCTGAAGCCGCCGACCCCGCTGCGCTCGCGCGCTATGTTTCCGCCGTGATCACCGGCATGAGCGTGATGGCGTCGTCAGGCGCCGACCGCGAGGCATTATCCCAGGTCGCCGTCGTCGCGATCAAGGCGATCGAGGATCAGTCGGTGAGGGCGCCGGCGGCGGCGAACTGATCGACATCATGCGCTGAGCGACGGGTGCTCTGCCGTCGCAAAGTCTTGTGCTCGTGGGCGCGATGCGATCCCCTGCGGCCGCCTCATTGTCATCGCGCGAACCAAGAGCAATTCCTCCATGCGTGTCTTCTCCGCCGCCCTTGCCACCGAGACCAACACTTTTGCGCCGATGCCGACGGGGCTCGCGACCTTCCACGAGCGCGCCTACTTCCCGGCCGGAACGCATCCGGACAAGATGCAGATGCATGGCGGGCCACTATGGGCGGCGCGGCAGGTCGGGCCATCGAAAGGTTGGACCTTGATCGAGGGGCTGGTCGCCGCAGCGGTGCCGAACGGGCTCGTCACCCGCGCCGCGTTCGAAACCCTGCGCGACCAGATCCTCGCCGACCTCGAAGCCGCGCTGCCGGTCGACATGGCGTTGATCGGCCTGCACGGCGCGATGATCGCCGACGGCTATGATGATTGCGAGGGCGAGCTGCTCGCGCGCATCCGCGACATCGTCGGACCCGATGTGGTCATCGGTGCGACGCTCGACCCCCACGTTCACATGAGCGAGCTGATGGTCAGAAGCGCCGATCTTCTGATCTGCTGGAAGGAATATCCGCACACCGACATTCTCGAGCGGGCCCAGGATCTGGTGAAACATTGCACCGAGCTCGCCGAGAAGCGGCTGAAGCTGCAGAAGGCCCTGGTCGACACCGACATGATCGTGACCCTGCACACCACGCGCGAGCCGGTGCGCAGCTTCGTCGACCGCGTCACCGCGCTGGAAGGCAAGGACGGCATCGTCTCGGCCTCGATCGTTCACGGCTTCGGCTGGGGCGACACGCCGTCCATGGGCACCAAGGTGCTGGTCTATAGCGATGCCGCCGTCGATCCCGATGGCGCCAAGGCGCAGGCGCTGGCGCGCAAGCTCGCGGACGAGCTGATCGGCATGCGCGAGGCGGTGACCGAACGCATGCCCGGCGTCGATGCTGCGCTCGACCAGGCCTTGGCGAAGGACGGCACCATCGTGCTCGGCGATGCCAGCGACAATCCCGGCGGCGGTGCGCCCGGCGATTCCACGTTCATCCTGCGCCGGCTGCTCGACCGCAACATCGGCAATGCCTGCCTCGGTCCGCTCTGGGATCCGATCGCGGTGCGCATCGCCTTCGATGCCGGCGTCGGCGCCAAGCTGCCGCTGCGGATCGGCGGCAAGATCGGGCCGCTGTCGGGTGATCCCGTCGATGCGACCTGGGAGATCAAGGCGCTGAAGGAGAATATGGTGATGACGGGCCTTGCCGGCACGCCCGCCAAGCTCGGCGATTGCGCGTTGATCGGGAGCAATGGCGTCGAGGTCGTGATCACCACGTTCCGCTGCCAGGCGTTCGGCACCGACTTCTTCACGCAGCTCGGCTGCGATCCTGCCGCGCGCAAGCTCGTCGTGGTGAAATCCGCCCAGCATTTCCGCGCGGCATTTGCGCCGATCGCGGCCGACATCATCATGGTCGATGCGCCCGGCGTGGTCGCGCGCGACGTCACGACGTTGCCCTACAAGAAGATCAAGCGTCCGAAATGGCCGCTCGACGAGTTGCCGCAATCATCGCGAGCATGATGTCCCAGAATGCGACGATCATCGCACCGCCGTTAACGTTCGGAACGCGGCTGGAACGAACCGCGTCCGAATCGCTTGCGAATCACGGTTTGAGATCTGTTCACGGCTAGATGTCGTAGCTCTCGGAGATGGCGCGCAACATGCAGCGCTGGCGATTCTGATCGTGCGGCTCGGCTTTCGTCAGAAGGTTAAAGACGCAGAGGCGCGCCGGCGTTGTTGGAGAGAAGGCGACGACCCCGCATGCTGCGGGCGGGCCCGCTCACGTCGTCGACGTTCCGAACCGTCGCATCCACGCCGCCCTCAGACCGATCGGTGCTGGCGAGAACGGGCCCGAAGGCGCGCGCGTGATCAGGGCGACCAGCAGGAGCGCGGCGATCGCGAGCCAGAAGCACAGCCAGAACGCATCGAGATAAGCGAGCACGTTGGCCTCGCGCTGCACCTGCGCGGCCAAGGTCCCGACGGCGCGGGCCTTGGCCTGGCCGCCGCCATGCGCGGCGAAATAGCCGGTCAGTCGTTGCAGCGCGCGCGCGACGTCGAGATCGCCGCTCTGGATGTTGAGGCCGAGATAGGCCGAATGCACCTGCTCGCGCACCCGCAGCCACGTTCCCATCAGGGCGACGCCGATTTCGGCGCCGCCGAGCCGCATCACCTGGATATAGGCCGCAAAGGACGTCGCCCGCGCCGGATCGGAATTCGACAGCGCGACGATGATGATCGGAAGCAAGGTCAGGGCCTGTCCGATCGACTGCAGCACGACGATGACGATGAAATCCTCGCGCGCCCAGGCATGGGTGATCTGAGTGCCGAGCAGATTGGCCGCCGCGAAGGCACTGAGACCGAGCACGACGACGATGCGGGGATCGAGATGGCGAAGCAGGACGATCGACAGCGGCACCAGCACGACCATCGGCAGCGCGCCGTAGAACAACAGCAGCGAGCCGCTCTGCTCCGGCCGCAACTGCGTGATGGTGACGAGGAAGTTCGGCACCAGCGACGCATTCGAGAGGCTGGTCAGCGTGTAGAGCAGGATCACGACCAGCGACAGCCCGATGTTGCGCGAGAACAGCACGTTGAAATGCGCCCATGGCTGCGGGGCGAGCGCCTCGTTGACGAGGAACAGGACGAACAGCGCGGCGCCGCCGCACAGCAGCGCCATCACCGTGCCCGATTGCAGCCAGTCGAGTCGGTTGCCCTGGTCGAGACCGGCATAGATCATCGCCACGGCGCTGCCGAGCAGCAGCATCCCGCCCCAGTCGGCGTTCTCGAGCAGCGCGCGGTTGACGGGCTCGGCCGGGGTGCCGAGATAGACCATCAGCGCCATCAGCGGCGCCAGCACGACGCCCTGCCAGTACAGCCACTGCCAGCCGAGATGCTCGACATAGAAGCCGACCAGCGAGGTCGAGGTATCCAGCGCGAAGCCGACCCGGATCGCATAGATCGAGATCGCCGGCAGCCACCAGCGGATCGGCAGGTTGCGGAAGATGATCATGAGCGTGGCCGGCACGAAGGTGCCGAGCAGCATGCCGTGCAGGATCGCGAGCGCGATCAAGGTCGGATAGTCGCGCACGAACGGAATGATCAGGGACAGCACCGCATAGATCAGGCTGGGAATACCCAGCACACGGCGCAGACCGAACACGGTCGCGAGCCACGCCACGGCCGGCGCGATGACGATCTGCGAGCCGATCGCCGCGGTGGACAGCCAGGCGCCCTCGTCAAAACCGAGCGAGAACGCGCCGCGCAGATCGGGCAGGCCGACCGAGGTCAGCCGGCTGTCGAAATTCGCCAGGAACGAGCCGAGCAGGACGGCGCCGACGGCAAACAGCGGATGCGCCGCCTGGCCGCCGCGCGACAGCGGTCCGCGATCGGTCTCACTTGGCGCCATCGGCCTGGCCGGTGGTGCGGATGTGGGTCACGACCGACATGCCCGGCAGCAGCCGCGCGAGCAGCGGCTGGTCGCCGTCGAGGGCGATGCGGACCGGAATGCGCTGCACGACCTTGGTGAAGTTGCCGGTGGCATTGTCGGGCGGCAGCAGCGCGAATTGCGAGCCGGAGGCCGGCGCGATCCGCTCGACGCGGCCATGCAGCCTCTGGCCCGGGAACGAATCCACGGTGATCTCGACCGGCTGGCCGGGGGCGACATGGGTGAGCTGCGTTTCCTTGTAGTTGGCGATGACGAAGACATGCGGCAGCGGCACCACCGCGATCAGGCTGCTGCCGATATTGACGTAGTCGCCGACCTGCACCTGGCGCTGTCCGACGACGCCGTCGAATGGCGCGGTGATCCTGGTGTAGCCGAGCTTGAGCCGCGCGGCGGCGAGCGCGGCCTTGGCGCCGGCGAGATCGGCGCCGCGCTGCTTCTTGGTGCCGGTGAGCACCTCGAGCTGATGACGCTGCGCGGCGATCACCGCGCGGCTCGCGCGCACGTCCGCCTGTGCCTTGGCATAGGCGGCGGTGGCCTGTTCCAGCCGCTGCTTGGTACCTGCCTCGCTCTGTGACAGCGACTGCTGGCGCTCTTCCTCCTGCCTGGCCTGCACCTCGGCCGCGCCGGCCGAGACCTGCTGCGCTTCGGCCTGGGCGATGGTCGCGTATTGCAGCTCGACCTGGTTGCTGAGGTTGTCGAGCGCCGCCTGCGCCGCTTCGACATTGGCCTCGGCCTGCGACACCTGTGCCTCGTAGTCGGCCGGATCGATCTGGACCAGCAGGTCGCCGGCCTTGACCTGCTGGAAATCGCTGACCGCAACCTTCGTCACCTCGCCGGCCACGCGGCTCGAGAGCTGCGTCAGGTCGGCGCGCACATAGGCATCGTTGGTCGATTGGGTCGTTGCGTTGCCGGTCCAGGCGTTCCAGCGCGTGGTCGCGAGCGCCACGAAGGCGAGCGCTGCGATCACCGCAAGCAGTGGAATGCCGAGACGCGCCCAGAGCCCGGGCGCCGCGGCGGGCGGCGTCGATGCAGCGCGCGCCGCCGCGTCGACGTTGCTCGGTGTTTCACTCAAGGGACGCCTCCTGCATCGGCCGACGCTGATCAGTCCGACGACTCGTATCCCATTCTGCGCCGCGTGCCACCTGGACTCTGGGTCGTGAGCCATGCGTCGCGGGGCATGGACATCTGCGCGCCGAACGGAACCCGCGGGCGATCGGACCGTGATGAACCAGCTAACAGGCCAGCAGGTTGAGCACAGGCACAGCCCGCGATCGCCGCGCCGGGATCGCGCCAACGACATCGGCGCCGGATTCGCTGCCGCGACCAGCCCGCGCCTGATGTCCCAGAATGCGACGTCGCGCGCGCTCACGTTAACGTTCAGAACGTGACTTGAACGAACCGCGTCCGAATCAGCGGCGCAGCCCGGTACGAGGTCTGTTCACGGCTAGATGTCGTGCCGTCATCGCGTGACATCAGCTATTCGGCGTCACTTGACCGCAATTTGGACGACCGGCTGGGTGCGAGCGCGTTAAGAGCACGGAGCGGCCTGCCGCCCAGCGGTTGTCGGTGACGCCGGCCGGCGCGCGCTGCCCGGTTGCAGCGGTCGCCTCGCTGGGTCACATTTCTCATCCGCGACTTGGGTCCAGCCGTTTGCTGATCAGAAGGCTTTCATGCATGGGTCACAAGGGAGCGATCCTGGTTGCCGGCGGCGCCGGCTACATCGGGGCTCATTGCTGCAAGGCTGTCGCCGGGGCCGGCTACGTGCCGATCTGCTACGACAATCTGTCCACCGGCCATCGCCGCTTCGTGCGATGGGGACCGCTGGTGGTCGGCGACATTGCCGACAGCGCCAGGGTGGCTGACACCATCCGCGCCCACGCGGTCGACGCGGTGATGCACTTGGCCGGGCCGAGCACGATCGGCGAATCCGTCGCCGATCCGCACAAATATTATCTGAACAACGTCGTCGGCACCTTGGGCCTGCTGCAGGGCATGCGCGAGGCCGGCTGCGCGCGGCTGGTGTTCTCCTCGACCGGCGCGGTCTATGGCGACGCCGGGCGGGATACGATTCCCGAGAGCGCCGCGGGATCGGCCCTGAATCCATACGGCCGCTCGAAATACATGATCGAGCAGATCCTGGCGGACTATCAGGCAGCCTACGGCCTGTCGGCCATCGTGCTGCGCTACTTCAACGCCGGCGGCGCCGACGCGTCAGGCCTGATCGGTGAGTTGCGCGATCCTGAGACGCACCTGATCCCGCGCGCGCTGATGGCGATCCTCGGCCACGTGCCGGACTTTGCGATCTTCGGCACCGACTATGACACACCCGACGGGACCGCCGTGCGCGATTACGTTCACGTCGACGATCTCGCGGCAGCCCACATCGCGGCGATGGAGCGTCTGCTGCAGACCGGTTCGGGTGGCACCTACAATCTCGGGACCGGCCGCGGCCATTCGGTGCGCGAGATCGTCGATGCAATCGGCAGGGAGACCGGCGAACGGGTCCCGCTGGTGGTGCGCGCGCGCCGCGCCGGCGATCCTCCGGTCCTGGTCGCAGATCCCCATCTTGCCCAGCAGGAGCTCGGCTTCGCGGCGCATCGGTCCGATCTCGGCACGATCATCCGCTCGGCCTGGACCTGGCACCAGACCGCGCACCCCCGGATCGCATGAGGCCGATGCCGCGTGCCGGGGGCTCGTCGGGGAAGCTGTTACGCCGCGGCCGGCGGCGTGTGGGCGAACTCGTCCGCGAAGCTCATCTCCGCGCGCTCGTCGTCGACCGACCAGCAGCCGATCTCGGAAGCGCCCCGGAAGAAGTGGACGCTGTGGACCGGTGAGCGGAAGTCGTCGCCGCGAATGATCCGGAGCAGGGTCTGCGCCACGCGGCGGTGATCGCCGGGGAGCCTGAGGTCGAAGAATGCGTCGCCATAGCCCGGCAGGATGGTGCCGGCCGAATCGCGAACTTCCATGCGCAACTGTGCCATGCTCGCATTCAACGACAGCAACGGTTTCCGCCCGGTAAATGCCGCCGCGCCGGCGCAGGTGGTCTCACCATGGAGCGCGTCGCGCGCTGGTCGCCATCAGCGAAGCGTGGACGAGGTGCTCTGACAAGAGGCGCCGTTCGAGCAAGCGGCCAGCCTTGTCAGCAGCGGATCGCATCGGCCGCGGTGGCCGTTGGGATGATCGCGCAAGGGATCACCGGGCCTTCTCCAGCACCGGGCGCTCTGTGGTGACGAGGGCTGCCGGGACAACCGCTTCATTGCGGGGGAGGATCGGCAGTTCGAACAGGACACGCGTGCCAGTCGGCTGGTTGGCGCTGAGGGTGAGACGGCCGCGAAGCTGCTGGACCATCCCCTTGATCATCCGGAACCCCAGGCTTGTGCGCGGTTGATCGATGTCGAAACCATCGGGCAGACCGACGCCCTGATCGGACACGCTGAGCTGCAGGCAACCGTCGATGTCGCGGGCGGAGATGTCGATCGGTCCGTCCTGGCCAGGATAGGCATGTTTCACGGCGTTGCTGACCAACTCATTGAGCAGGAGACCGAGAGGCACGGCGTGATCGGCCGACAGCCGTATCGGATGGGCATCGCAGTTCAGGATATGCGCTCCCGCGACGCGTTGCAGCCTCTTGCAGAAGTCTATGAGGAAGACGTCGACGTCGATGAAGCCGATCTGTGATGCCCGCGAGAGATGATCATGAACCTGGGCAATGGCTGCTACGCGCGATCCGGCCTCGCCGAGGGCAAGCTTGGCCTCAACGGAATCCGTCCCGAATGCCTGCACCCGGAGCATGGCCACGACGGAAGACAGGCTGTTCTTGACGCGGTGACCCATTTCGCGCGTCAGCATGGCTTGATGGTCCAAGGCGTCCCGGAGCCGCGTCTCCTCATGCAGGCGCTCGATTGCAATCCCGACGATGTCGGCGAATTCGGTGAGGAAGGCAGCGTCCGCCTCGTCGAAGCGGCGGGGGGCCGGACTGTCGACCTGGAGCACGCCGAAATAGCCGCCGCCTCGTCCGCCGCGTTCGATCCGGACGCTGATCGACGTCTTGATGCCGCGGTCTACTGGAAGCCCCGGTATCTCGAAGCGACCATCCGGGGGGGGCGCGACCGGTGATGATGGCTTGACCCGTCTGGAAGGCGCGTCCGGCAGGCGAGGTACTGTCCACGACGAACGATGATTGTTCGACCGAGCTCGGCCATCCGTACCCCGCGCGGACCAGCTGTCTCTTTCCGTCCGCCACGAATTCCATCACCATCGCGAACGGTGCATTGAGGCCCTTGGCACCGAGCGCGGCGGCGCGCTGAAGAGCGACGTGGATGTCGCGGGTCTGCAATGCAGCACGACTGAATTCGGCGAGCGCAGATTGTTGGATGAGCCTGTAGCTGCGCATGTCATTCCGGACGCCCGCGCGCTCGAGAAGGATCGGAAAAGCGGTATCTTGGCTCTGATGTCCCAACACGCGGATTCTCCAAAACAGAACGCACCCCGACTACAAATTCCCCGCGGCTCTCTTCCTTACGATTTGATATTGTAGGGCTATTGTGTTGCCGTTCACCGGCCGGAGTCTGAGCAAAAGCGGACATGGTCCAGTTTGCCGCAGCGCAATTCGTCGCGAGCCGGATCGAGGCGAAAGGCGCCCCGGCTCGCGTCGAGGGGGCGCTTGGCAGTTGCACCTGACGCTTGCCGTGCCCGCGCGCTCATCCAGAGGACCTTCCACGGAGAGCGGGCACCGGCGCCGCGGCGCGACGCGCGCTCTTGCAGCCCGTCAGAGGGTGGGCGGCACCATCCTCACGGAAACCGCCATATGCGCGATCGGCCAGCCTTGAGCCGGGCGGCAGGCCGGGTTGGCGCGCCGGCCAGATCCGCTCATTCGGCGGCCATTCTTTTGGGCCGCTCGGTGGTGTGGCCCACCGACAGCGAGCCGTGGGGCGTGTGACAGATGGATCCCGTCGAAGGGGTGTGTCCTGTCCGAATCCGTCAACGACCTCAATTTCATCCGTGAATGCCTGCGTCTGGCGGCGGATTTCACGCAACTTGCGCGCGATGCCGTCGATCCGGACCTGCAGGCGCATTGCCTGCGGATGGCCGCCTTCTGGACCGATCGGGCCGCCGGAAATCCCGGCGCGGAATCGGACGATCCGAGTCAGTGAAATCGCCGGATGCGTGATGAGCGAGCAGGGCCGTTGTTGCGGCGCGGCGGGGGAGCCTTGCGTGCGGGAGCTCGTGAGCAATTTTGCTCAGACTTGCCGGTCGAGAGCGCCCAAGAAACGGGGGCGACGGCGCGGACAGCCGCCTCTGCGCCGTGGCCTCCGTCCCTCATCGTGGCTTATCAGTTTTGGAATGATCAAGGCGCAAACCGATCGCGATCTGCGGAGCAATCAGCTGCTCGATGCCCTGGCGCCGGACAGCCGCGGCCGGATCGAGCCGCACCTCGAGCCGGTTGATTTCAAGCTCGGCGCCGTGGTCTGCGAGGCGGGCGGCCATCTCCGGCATGCCTATTTCCCGAGAGGATCGGTGTTGTCGCTGTTGACCGTGCTGGAGAACGGCGACGCCATCGAGACGGCCAATATCGGTCGCGAGGGCGCCTTCGGCCTCTTCGCCGCCATGTACAGCCGGGCCTCCTTCAACCGCTGCATCGTTCAACTCGAAGGGCATACCGTCCGGTGTCCGATCGAGCTGCTGCAGCACGAGTTCGATTCCAGCGAACATGTGCGCAATCTTCTCGTCAGCTACTCGGAGACGCTGCTGTCCCAGGTTCAGCAGACGGTGGCCTGCAATGCGATGCATTCGACGGAAGAGCGCATCTGCCGATGGCTGCTGATGATGCACGACCGGGCCGAAGGGGCGGTGCTTCCGTATACGCACGAGTTCCTGTCGCAGATTCTCGGGGCCAATCGCAAGTCGGTGACGCTTGCCGCGCAATCCATGCAGGCGGCCGGCCTGATCAGCTATCGTCGCGGCACCATCCAGGTGCTCAACCGGCCCGGCCTCGAGAAAGCCTCGTGCGAATGCTACGCCATCGTCAAGCAGCGGTTCGATGCGTTTCTCCAGCCGCCTACGACGGCGGTGCGCAGTCAGCTGCAGTGATATGATGGTGGCAATGATGTGATGGTGGCGTGGATCGAGCCGAGCAGGGCGGCCCCAGCTCGATCTCGCGATGCCCGGTCACAAGCTCTTCAGCGGACCTTTGCCTCCGACCGACTTGTCGCCTGCGATATGCGGCTGATCGTGCAGGACGACGTTCAGCAGGGAGCTGTTGATCTCGAGGTGGCCGTTGTAGTCGATGAAGCCCAGCTTGCGGAACTTGTTCATGAAGTGACTGACGCGCGAGCGGGTGGTGCCGATCATGTCGGCCAGCATCTCCTGGCTGACCTTCGCGATGACCCGCTGCGGCTTGCCGTCATTGCCGAAATTGGCCAGCAGCAGTAGCGCCCGCGCAAGGCGCTTTTCGCTCGAATTGAACAGCTGATCGATGAGATCGGCCTCGACGCGGATCGTGCGGGCGAGAATGTGCGAAACGAAGATCTCGGAGAACGCCGGCTGCTCACGCAGGGCGCTCAGCGCGGCCGATTTGGTGATCCGCAGGATTTCGCTGTCCGTGATGGCCGACGCCGCCGACAGCCGATGAGACTGGCCGGCCAGGCAGCCTTCGCCGAAAAAGTCGTCCTGCCCGAGCAGCGCGATGACCGCCTCCTTGCCCTGCTCGGAATGGACGACGATCTTGACCGTGCCGGTGATGATATAGAACAGCACATCGGCGGGGCCGCCCTGGGAAAAGATCTGCTGGTCCTTTCGGTATTTCCCGATCGTCCGGCCTGGGCCTTCGGTCTTGAGGAACACCGCCGGATCGAAAGCCTGCTTCCTTGGCGGCGGCTTTGCGGCCGTCTGCGGCTTTACGATGGGTCGCTTCGCCATGTGTTCTCCCGGGTGAAACGCGAGTGCTGGATACTTCGAAGCCGGATCTCGGCATCACGGTTGGGCAGGCGCTAACACAGCATAGCGCCTTTCGCGGACGCTTGACAGCGCGGCGTCTATTTCAACGGGACACGCACAGCCGCTTCGTGTTCCAGTAACGCAGCGGAGCGAGAATTAGTTAATTCATGTTATCAAGCATTAGCATCGCACCGCTCATGCAGCGCGAACAGGCCCAGGGCCTCGCGGACGTCACGCAAGGTCGCATCGGTGACGGTGCGCGCCAGTTGGGTGCCGCGCCTGACGATCTCGAGAACGTGGCCGGGATCACGCGCAAACGCCGCCCGCCGGTCGCGGATCGGCGCGACCACGGCCTGCAGCACGTCATCAAGTCGCTGCTTCACGACGCTGTCGCCGAGGCCGCCGCGGACGTAGCGCGCCTTCAGGTCCGCGACCGCCGCAGGATCGTCGTCGAACGCGTCGAGATAGGTGAAGACGACATTGCCTTCGACGCGGCCCGGATCGGCGGCCCTGACGTGGCCGGGATCGGTGAACATGCGGCGGACGGCATCGCGAATCTGGTCCGCGGTGGCGGAGAGCGGAATCGTGTTGCCCTGTGATTTGCTCATCTTGGCCTTGCCGTCCACGCCAGGCAGGCGTCCGACGCTCGGGATCAGTGCGCGTGCCTCGGGGAGCACTTCCGTGCCCGCCTGGCGGTTGATGCGGCGGACGATCTCGTTGGTCTGCTCGATCAGCGGCGCCTGGTCGTCTCCGACCGGCACGATGGTCGCCTTGAAGGCGGTGATGTCGGCGGCCTGCGCAACGGGATAGCACAGGAAGCCGGCCGGAATATCGCGGCCGAAGCCGCGCGCCTGGATCTCGTCCTTGATGGTCGGGTTGCGCTCGAGCCGCGCCACCGTGACGAAGTTCATGTAGAGCAGCGTGAGATCGGCCAGCGCCGGCAGGTGCGATTGCAGGCAGATGGTCGTCATCTCCGGATCGATGCCGACGGCGAGATAGTTGGTCGCGATCTCCAGGACGTTCCGGCTCACCTTGGCCGGATCGTGGGCGTGGTCCGTGAGCGCCTGGGCATCGGCCAGCAGCAGGAATTGCCGATGCGTCGATTGCAGCGCGATGCGGTTTTGCAGCGAGCCGACATAGTGGCCGAGGTGCAGCGGGCCGGTGGTTCTGTCGCCGGTCAGGATGACGGGACGTTCTGGCATTGAGAGTGGCATCGTGGTTCTCCAGGAGTGAGAACCGCCGCTCGATCGAACTCTTCGATGCTGTTGATGACAAGAACCGCGTCGCAGGCCGATGAACGGCGGCGACGGGCGAATGAATGACGAGGCCGTGCCGCTCCTAGATGGAGCGCCACCACGTGTTCGCGTGCAAGGTCCCAGTCTTGATCATGCGACCGATATGGCCGAAACCGCCGATGAATGCAACCCGCTCAGGCACGCTGCGCAGAGCGCGGCCTCAGGCCAGTTCAGCCATTCCGCCTATTCGAGATCAATCGCATGATACTGGCCGGTCTTGTCGAGCTGCGTGCCCCAGACCTTGTGCAGCGCCTGGTGGTCGGAGGGGCCGAAGCTCACCTTCGATCCGACGCCCAGCTCGTAATTCTGCATCGATTCGAGGACATCGACCAGCGTTTCCGTGTCCACCGCGGGACCGGCGCGGCGCAGCCCTTCGATCAGGATGTTGGCCGTGAGATAGGCTTCCAGGGACGAGTAATCCGCCGGCTCTCCCGGAAAATATCTGTCGAGCGCCTTCTTGTAGTTCAGGGTGACGGACGCGTAGCCGTCGACCGCCGGCGTGACCTGGGTGCAGATGACGCCGTCCGCATAGCGCGGGCCGAGCACCATCAGCTCACTGGCGAGGCCGGTGCTGCCGACGCCGGAGATCGTCGCGTAGGTCATGTCCGGATAGAGATCGCGGGTCTTCTCGATGAACTTGGCCGCGGCGCGAAAGGTGGCGACCAGCACCACCGCCTTGATCGCATGCTTCTGCCGGCGCAGTTGCGCGATGGCCTCGTCGACATTGACGGTGTTGCGGCTGTAGCTCATGCGGAAGGCGTCGCCCGCGCCGCCGCGCAGCCCGTGCATCGCCCTGCTGACGCCCTCCCACCCCGCGTCGCCATAGGCATCCTGCTGGGTGAGAACTCCGATCTCCTGCGGACGCAGCTTGCGGATCTTGACGAGATAGTTCACGAGCGCATGGGCTTCCTCGGCGTAGCCGGCGCGGTAGTTGAAGACGTAGCGGTCCGGCGGATCGCGGCGAAGCGAAGGAGCCCCGGTGAAGGCGCCGAAATACAGCGCATGATGCTCGAGCGCGTACGGCACCGAGATCAGGGCCGTCGGACTGCCGTAGTTCTCGACGAATCCGAACACCTTGTGCTGCTCGTAAAGCTCCTTCATCGCGTTCAGCGTCCGCGTCGGCTCATAGGCATCGTCGGCCGTGTAGAGCTTGAGCTGCCGGCCATGCACACCGCCTTCCTCGTTGACCTGAGCGAATGCGAGGTCGATGCCGAGCTTGAGTTGACGGCCCATCTCCCTGGCCGGCCCTGAAAACGGCGCCGCCATTCCGAAGCTGATTTCGGTATCGGTCACGCCCTGGACCGGGGCGCGCGTGCTGGTCGGCTGCGCCGACGCGGCATTGGCCACTCGCGTGTCGAACTTCGGCACACGGTCGTCCTCCCTCAGCGGCACGTTCTGGTCCGGCGCGACCGCCGGAGCGGCGCTCGCGAGCGCTCCGGTCCGGAGAGTATCCTGGACTGGCGCAACGGTCTGCGCGGCTTGGACCGGCGGCGATGGGACTGTTGCCGTCGTTATCGCCGCCGCGCTGCTCTTGGCGGAGAGCGCAGCGGTCCACCGCGTCGGAAGTCTCGTCGCTGCAAAGCCGGCCACGCCCGCGGCAACAGCCACGAGCCCCATCACGCTCAACGCGCCGAGGAGACGCCGTTCCCGTGGCGGCGGAGGAACCTCCTGCACGCCGTAACGGGACGCGAATTCAGCAGGGGTAGGCCGATCGTGCTCGTCGCGCCACGGTTGTTCATACAGCGGACGCCGGCCGTCGTCGTAGCCGGACGGGAATGGCGGATCGCGGTCGTCATTGGGCGCACGCAGATGTCTCACGATTTTCCCCTTGGCTCGCGCGTCATGGACTCGTTGGAGTTTTTTCTGGATCGCGCGGCATACGCTGCAGGTTCTGCCGGCCGGATGAGCGTGGCCATGCGCCGAGATCTGCACATGTCACACGAACTAACACTCGTCGTCGAGCGTCGGTGGAACGGCAGTTCCAGACATGTTGTCTGGAACAAGTCCGAACGTCGGCATGATACTGCGAAGCAATGGGGCGGTTGTTTGTTCTCGCCGTCAATTCCAGCTGAACAAGGAGGGAGCCGCGCCGCCATGGCAGCAAATTGGCTCTGACAGCAAGCAGGAGAGAAGTGCCGTGAAGCAGTCGGACTGGTTGTTGGCATCAGCATCCGATGACGCTGCGCCCGACGCCGAGCTCCGCGTCACCGGCCGGTCGTCTCCTCCGCCACCAGTCCCGTCACCATCGCCTTCACCATGGTCGCGATCTGCGCGCGCAAGGCCGCGAGCGGCACAGCGATCAGCTTCTGCTCCAAGCCGAGCGCGACCATGCCGTGGACGGCCGAGAACAGGCTGCGCGCGGTGACGCTGATGTCGTCGAAAGAGCGCCGTGGAAACAACGCCGCCAGTGGCTGGTGGATGTGACGGAACAGGTGCATCTGGTCGGCGATCGCCCAGTCGGGCAGCGGCTTCTCGGGCGGCATGCGGTGCTCGAACAGCGCGCGCCAGAGCTCGAGATTGTGGGCGGCGAAGTCGCAATAGGCGATCGCGATGCGCACCAGCGCAGCCTCGGGGCCGGGAGGGCCCGCGCTCTCGGCTGCGGACAGGTCGGCGTCGAGCCGCGCCAAGGTGCGTGATCCGACCATCAGCACCAGTTCGTCGACGTCGGCGACGAGATTGTAGACCGCGCCATTGGCGACGCCGATCTCCTGGGCGAGATCGCGCGTCTTCAGACCCGCGAGACCCCGCGTCCGGATCATCCGCTCGGCGGCCTCGATCAAGGCTTCGCGCTGTTTCGCACGTCTTTCCAGTGTCTTGGACATTGTTAACCAAAATATTGAGCGATGCTCAAAATAATTCTTGAGCGCCGCTCATGATTGCGCTAGAAGAAACGTCATGAGCGATGCTCATAACAGGGAGTTCACAATGTTCAAGACCGTTCTCACGCTGTTTCGGGGCACCGTGGCCGTCGCGGAGGAGGAGCTGCAGGACCGGACCGCGCTGGTGATCCTGGATCAGCAGCTGCGTGACGCCGCCGCCGCCGTCGATCGCAGCAAGCGCGCGCTGGCGCTGGCCATTGCGCAGGACCAGCAGGAGGGCAAGCGGCTCGAGGCGACCTTGGCGCGGATCACCGATCTCGAGGTGCGCGCCACCGCAGCGCTCGACGGCGGCCGCGAGGATCTGGCCCGCGAGGCGGCGCAGGCGATCGCCGGCCTCGAGGCCGAGCGTGACGCGGCGCGGACGGCGCGGGCGCTGTTCGCGACCGAGATCACCAGGCTGAAGAAACATGTCGCCAACGCCGAGGCGCGCATTGCCGAGCTCGATCGCGGCCGGCGGATTGCGCGCGCCTCCGAGGCCGTGCGCAATCTGCGCCGCGGCGGCATCGAGGCGGCGCGTCCTTACGAGTGCACGCTGCCCGAGGCCGAAGCGACGCTGAAACGGCTGCGGGAGCGGCAGATCGAGGCGCAGGCCGCCGACGAGGCGCTCATGGAGCTCGATGCCGCGACGGGGCCGATCACCACGGCCGAGAAGCTCGCCGAGCAGGGCTTTGGCCCACGCATCAAGACCACTGCCGACGACGTGCTGGCGCGGCTGAAGGCCGGCCGCGCCGCACCGGCGAACTGATTTTCGTCACGACCGATCGAACGCATCAACAACCACGTCATCATAGGAGCCGACCATGAACCAGAACACCCAGCCGCACAGCAGCGCCTTCATCACCTTCTCCTACGCCTCGTTCGCCGCCTCCGCCTTCCTCGTCGCTCTCGGCGTCTTCTTCATGCCGATCGATCTCTGGATGAAGGGCTATCTGACGATGGGCATCGTCATGCTGGTGCAGACCTGCGTCACCCTCACCAAGACGCTGCGCGACCGCCACGAGAGCGGCAAGCTCGTCAACCGCATCGAGGACGCTCGCGCCGAGCGCCTGCTGATGGAGGTTTCGAAGGCAGCTTAGGGCGGCCGCAGTCGTCTCGCTCTCTTCGCCTCTCCCCGCTCTTGTCCACCGTAGCTCGACGAGCGAAGGCGGATGCGGGGAGAGGCCGGATTGCATCGAAGATGCAATCGGGGCGAGGGGAAGTTTGCGGGGCAAGCTCCGACTTCGGCGAGACAGCGCCGGCAGGCGGTGGGCGCGAAGGCGTCCGCCGCTCACGTCGTTCAACCTGCATTTACCCTCGCTCACGCTCCGTCCCGCGTCGTTATCGTGAATTAACAGCACCAGGGCATAAGGCGGCGAGGGCGGCCGCGATCCCGGCTGCGCCGCTTCTGATCACGCCGTGCTAGGTTGAGGCATGAACATCGTCGCAGCAGTGGGGCGTATCCGACGCAGCATCGGCTTCTGGCTGACCGCGCTCGGCCAGGAGGCGATGGACCTGTCGCTACGCACCCATGCGGAGTTGCGCACGCGCATCGTCGAGAGCCCGGGCACGACCCTGGACGATGCGGCGCTGGCGGCGCTCGTGGCCGATCTCCGCACCATTGCCGGCAAGACGCTGCCCGCCGGCGAGCTCACCTACGGCATCTTCTCCGGAGCGCGCGAGCCGCTCGCGCGCGCCATCATCACCGTGGTGTCGGAGGAGGCGGGCGGCCGGCCGATCGCCTTCAATGCGCTTGCGGTGATGCAGGTCGAGCGCGATGGCGACAGCCAGCAGGTGATCCATCTCGGATTGGTCATGGTCGATCCGGAAGCGCGTGGCAAAGGCCTGTCCGGCGTGCTCTACGGCCTCACGACGCTGCTGCTGTTCGTCCGCGACGGGCTGCGGCCGAAATGGATCTCCAACGTCACGCAGGTGCCGGCGGTGGCCGGCATGGTCTGCGAGACCTTTTCCGACGTCTATCCGTCGCCGCTGCCGCAGGCCCGACAGAGCTTTGCGCATCTTCAACTCGCGCGCGGCATCATGCGGGCGCATCGCGCGGTGTTCGGCGTCGGCGGCGAAGCCGGGTTCGACGAACAGCGCTTCGTCATCACCAACGCCTATACCGGCGGCTCGGATGCGCTGAAGAAGACGTATGACGATGCGCCGAAACATCGCGACGCCGTCTACAACGGCTTCTGCGCGCGCGAGCTGGACTACACCAGGGGCGACGACCTGCTGCAGCTCGGGCGCATCGATCTCGCTGCCGCCCGGCGCTATCTGCTGCGCGAGATCCCCTCCGGCTCGCTGCCGGCGCTGCTGGCGACCTCGGCCGTGCTGGCGCTGCAGCGGATGATCCTGCCGCTGGCGCATTGGCTCGACGACACCAGGACGTTCGGCACGCTGCGTCCGCGCCTGCCGACCGGCGAGCCCACGCCATGACGGCCGGCATCGTTGCCGACTCCGTCGTCAATCTCTGCGGCGCGATCGGTCTCGCGGTTGCCGCGGCGATGCTGCACCGGCGCGATTCCCATGGACCGCTGACGGCGCGGCTCGTCGCTCTGCTCGCGCTGGTCGCCTCGCTGTTCCTGTTGCGCGGCATCGCATGGTGGATGGACAGTGCTTTTCTCGACCGCATCTCGCTGATTCCGGCGGCGCTGATCCCGCTCGGCGCGCTGGTGGTGACGGAAGGTCTGCTGCGCCGACACGCGCATCGCGCGCTCAAGGCGATCGCGCTGGCCGGCGGCGTGGTGCTCGCGCTCGCCGGCGCGCTCGGTCCGGTCGAGTTCGAAAGCCACCACACGGTCGTGCTGTCAGCCTTTCAGCTCGCAGGCTTTGCGACCTGCGCCTGGCTGCTGCTTCGCCGCGACCGCGCGAGCCTGCTGGCCTGGGAGAACCGCGCCATCGATCGCGTCGCCTCCGGCGCCATCATGGTCATCCCCTTCATCATCACCGATTTCCGCGTGCTGGCGCCGAGCATGCCGGTGCGGCTCGGTGCATTGGGCGCGCTGCTGGCGGTGACCGCGATCCTGATCGCCGGCGCCAGCGCGGAGACGCAGCGTCAGGGCGGGCTGCTGACATTGTTGCGGATCCTCGGCGCCGCCCTGCTCGGCGCTGCCGCGGCCGCGCTGTCGCCGGACGTCGATGCGGCGCAACTGATGCGTTTCTGCGCGGTCGCGGTGGCCGGCGTGCTCACGATCGGGCTGATCGGCGATGCCTTGCGCGCGATGCTGCAAGCCCGCGAGCCGGGCGTGCTCGACTCGATCGGGGCGTCGATCGCGGCGACGCGCGACGAACTGATCGCCGAGCTCACGCGCCAGCCGGTCTTCGAAAGCGCACGCCGCTGTCGCGAGGTTGAGCTGACCGCCTATGATCCGCCGCTCCTGCGCGACTTTCTCGCGTCAAGCCGCGTGCTGCGCCGGGCCGATGCGCCGTGGCGGCGGGCGGCCACCGACCCCGCCGTCGAGCGCATGGTGGCGCTGATGGATGCGCGGCATGCGACGCATGTGATCGTGCTGTCGCACCAGCCGGTCGACCTCATCGTGCTCGCGGTCTCCGTGATCTCGGCCGATCCGGCCACGGAAACCGCGCTCGCGCTCGTCAGGCGCCTGCTGGTGCAGGCGCCCGAGCGACAGGTGATCACGCCCACATGTGATGATGCTGATGCTGTGACATCTCCATCATCGGCCCCTCCATCATCGGACCGTCCATGACCAGGGTTGGCGGAGCGGCGCTGGCCTGTGCTGCCGGCGCGGCGCTGGGAAGCATGATCACGTTCGAGGCGGGCGCGCTGGTGACCGCGGCCAGCAGCGCGGCGGCGTCGGCACTGTTGCCGCCGCCGGTGGTCGCCAGCACCTGGCCGATCGTGGTGCCGTCGACATTGTAGGCGCCGCCATTGACCGGGATGTTGTTGCCGCCGACATCGGCTGCGTTCTGGTGCATCTGGTCGGCGGCCGCGGCGACCAGCGCCTTGTTGCCGGCCTGGAAACCCTCCAGGATCTTGGCGATCTCGGCGCCGAGCGTGCTCTGGTCGCCGAGCAGCTCGTTGTCGAAGCGGGCCTGGAAGATGCCGCCCTGCGCCGCGTCGAAATCGGTGACGTCCTTCTTGAAGGTCATCAGGTCGGCGGTGACCTGCGCCATCGCGGCGGCGTCGCCGGAATTGACGGCCGCGATCGCAGCCTTGCCGAGCGCGTTCGACTGGGCGATGAACATGGCCCAGAAATCGGTCTGTGCCTGGTTGTCCTGATAGGCCGGCGTCGGGTTGAGGAAGCCGCCGAAGCCGCTCCAGCCGTTCAGGCCGTTCTGCTGCGCCATGTTGGCGAGATTGGTGTCGCCGGCGACGATGTCGATGATGTCGAGGAAGTCGTCGTTCAGCGCGCGGCCGATGTCGACATTGCCGGCCGCGCCGTTGATGTGGGTGTTGACGAGCGCGAGCTGGTCGATGATGGCGAGCGCGTGCACGCCGGTCAGGCCTCCGAACTGCAGCGGATTGGCGGCGACCAGCGCATTGAGGCCGGCGATCAGCGCGTCGACATCGTCCTGGATGACGTCGACGTTGCTTTCGTTCACGCCGCCGATCAGCCGGTTGGCGGCGTCGTTGAAGATCAGGCCGAGCTCGGCCAGCGTGCCCTTGGCGGCGGTTGCGGCCGTCACGCCTTCGGGCAGCAGCGCCGGCGCCTGCAGGAAGCCGGTGACGCCGTCGGCGTTGGTCGCATTGCCCGCAAGGTTCGGATCGTTGTTGACGACGTTGAGGATGTCGAGGTGCGCGTTGCGCAGCGCGGTCTCCGCGGCGGCGATGCTGCCGAACGCGCCGCCGCCGGTCACCGAAGCCATCGCGGCATCCTGCGCGACCGTGATGTCGGCGAGGATCTTGTTGATGTTGGTGAGCGTCTGCCCGGTGAACTGGCCGGCGGCAACCATCGCCTTCAGACCATCCTGAATCACGGTGAGATCGCCGGTGTAGTTGTAGACGCTGCCAAGCCCCTGGCCGCCTTCCTCGACCACGTTGCGCCACAGCCCGCCTTCGAGAAAGCGCGTCGCGTCGTTGAAGACGACGCCGAGATCGGCAAAGCCGAGCGCGGGCGTCGGCGGCGTGGGTGTGGGCGGCGTCGGAGGCATCGGAGGCATCGGCGCAGGAGCCGGCTGGCAGTGATGATCGTGATGATGATGGTGGTGGTGGTGGTCGCTGTGATGATGGTGACCGTGGTGACTGTCGTGATGGTGACGGTGATGGCGCGACATGTCCGACGTACTCCCCAAAGCTGCGCACCACTGCGGATGAGCCGAAGCAATGCGGCGCGGCTGACGCGGGTGCGGATGATGAGGGCCATCTGCTGCCTGCTTCGTGGCTGCTTCGCGCAGGGATTGTGGAATGCGTCTGCGTCAGATTGTCGTGCGGCGTACGGGTGGTGCTCCCGCAGAGCTGCGACATCTCACCGCTTGACGGTCGAGGCGCGCTTCGGGAGCCGGCTCTCAGCGACGATGTCGCGCCCGCGGCAAATCAGTGAGTTGCAAGAGCGTTCGACCGTAGCGATTCGGTCGATGGTAGACGTTCCGAGCGCACGCGGACCGCCTTGCGACGATCCGACGCGTCCGGGAACTTGTGATGAGACCGGGAGCAGCTACGCGCCGCCGCTCCGATGTGGCCGGATCATGGCGATTTCTTTACGAACGCGGCGAATGCGTCGGCGTAGTCGGCATGCCAGCGCGACAGCGGCGGCCGGTTCTCGACGATGTCGCCGGCCGCCCACAGGATGCGCCGCTCGTCCAGCGCGCGCGGCACGTCGTTGTCAGGGCACAGCACGTAGAAGTCGCCGGCCGCGACGCGCTCCAGCATGAAGTCGACCGTCTGCTCCGGCGTCCAGGCGGCGGCCGGCTTCTCGACGCGGCCATTCGCCGTCAGCGGCGTGAACACGAAGCCCGGAATGAACAGATGCGCCGTCACCTGGCAGCCGGGCGTGTTGCGCAGCTCGTGCTGCAGCGCCTCGGTGAACGCCTTCACGCCGGCCTTCGAGACGTTGTAGGCGGGATCGCCGGGCGGCGTGGTGATGCCCTGCTTGGAGCCGGTATTGATGATCAGCGCCGGCTTGCTCTGCGCGATCATGTTGGCTGCGAACACCTGCGCGCCGTGGATGATGCCCCACAGATTGACGTCGAGGATGCGCTGCCAATTGTCGTCGGCAAGCATCTTGCTGCCCGGCTGGATGCCGGCATTGTTCATCAGCACGTCGATCGCGCCGAAGCGCTGCCGCACCGCCGTTTCGAGCGCGACCACGCTGTCCCGGTGGCTCACATCGACCGTGGCGGTCATGACCGCAGCCTCGCCACGCTTGGCCGCAGCCGCAAGCCTGGCGGCGGCGTCGCGCAGCCGGGCCTCGTCGACATCGGCGATGCAGACGTTCATGCCGCGCTCTGCGAAGCGCGTGGCGGCGGCGAGCCCGATGCCGGAGGCGCCTCCGGTGACGACGGCGGTGTGGTCGGCGGACAAGGCAGGGTGAGACACGGCAGGTTCTCCGGCATGACGACGAGATGCTGGTGTATGACGTCTTGGCGCGGCCGCAAGATCATCCGGCTGACGGCAAGACGGTTTTTTGCGGCTGCAACGCGAGGCGCATCAGTCCGGTCGCGGATGCATCGCGTCGGCTGGAACCGGCTTACGACGCGGCCCTGGCCCCGCGGGTCTTCCTTGGCTTCTCGATGTCGCTGCGCAGCGCGGCGAGATCCTTCCTCACGGCGTCAGCTGCGTCACGCTCGATGCGCCGGTAACGTTCGACCAACTGCGTGCCGAACGCCGTCAGCGCCGCGCCACCGCCATTGCGGCCGCCGGTCTGGCGCGCCACCGCCGGCTGCCGGCACACCCGGTTGATCTCGTCGACGAGGTCCCAGGCCCGCTTGTAGGACATGTCCATCGCGCGCCCGGCCGCAGAGATCGAGCCGTGTCGCGCGATGTTCTCCAGCAGCGCGATCTTGCCCGGCCCGATCCGGCCGCCGTCATCGAGATCGATGCGCAGGCTGAGCGAGGGCAGGGCGTTCGCTTTCGGCATGGAGGGTCTGCTCGTACTGACGTGGGGCGGACATTGCCACCATCATGTTTTGCGAACAAGATGATCCAAATCGACAATCGCAACGACATCTGGGGACGAAATGCTGCCTGCGCTGTTTTCACCACTCACGATCGGTCCTTATCGCCTCAAGCACCGCGTCGTGATGGCGCCGTTGACCCGCATGCGCGCCGCAAGGGAGACGCTCGCGCCGCGGCCGCTCAACGTCGAGTATTATGCGCAGCGCGCGACGCCGGGCGGCCTGATCATCGCCGAGGCCTCGCCGGTGCTGCCGACCGGCACCGGCAGCCCGAACGTGCCGGGCATCTACAGCGCGGTGCAGATCGCCGGCTGGAAGCAGGTCGTCGACGCCGTGCATGCCAAGGGCGGATTCATCTTCCTGCAGCTCTGGCACGTCGGCCGCGTCTCGCACTCCTCGTTCCAGCCCGGCGGCGTGCTGCCGGTGGCGCCGTCGGCGATCGCGATCGGCGACGATCTCAAGGCGATGACGGCGGAGGGCAAAGGCGCAGCTTACGAGACGCCGCGTGCGCTCGACACCGACGAGATCCCCGCGCTTGTCGCCGCCTATGGCCAAGCCGCGCGCAATGCGATGGCCGCCGGCTTCGACGGCGTCGAGGTGCACGGTGCGAACGGTTACCTGATCGAGCAGTTCCTGCAGACCCGCAGCAACCAGCGCACCGACCGCTACGGCGGCGCAATCGCGAACCGCTGCCGCTTCCTGCTCGAGGTGACCGAGGCCGTGATCGCCGCCTGCGGCGCCGACAAGGTCGGCGTGCGGCTGTCGCCCTATGGCATCGCCAATGGCTCCGGCGAGGCCGAGCCGATGCCGCTCTATACCTACGCGATCGAGGCGCTCAACAAGCTCGGCATCGCCTATCTGCATCTGATCGAGCCGCGCTCCTCCGGCGCCGGCCGCGCCGACGTCAACTGGCAGAACGTGCCGTCGGCCATCGCTCTGTTCCGGCCGGTGTGGAAGGGCGTCCTGATCGGCGCCGGCGGCTTCACGGGCGAGCCGGCCGACGCCGCGATCCGGGCCGGCCTCGCCGACGCCATCGCCTTCGGCCGCACCTTCATCTCCAACCCGGACCTGCCCGCCCGGCTGCAGCACGGCTGGCCGCTGACGCCCTATCACCGCCCGACCTTCTACGGCGGCGAGGAGAAGGGCTACACGGACTATCCGGTGTATCAGGAGATGGCGAAGGTGTAGTCCGCGCTCTCTCCACCGTCATTGCGAGGAGCGCAGCGACGAAGCAATCCAGAGTCGCGTACGCCGCCCTGGATTGCTTCGCTTCGCTCGCAATGACGGAGAGAGAGCTCGCCCGCATACTGAGGCCGCGTTGCTCGGAGGAAACCTGAATGAAGAACCGCATCACCGGACGCTCGGCCTTCCTCACGCTGCTCAAGGACGAGGGCATCACTCATCTGTTCGGCAATCCCGGCACCACCGAATTACCGATCATGCATGCGCTGAAGGATCATCCCGATCTCACCTACGTCATGGCGATGCAGGAGAGCCTGGTGGTGGCGATCGCCGACGGCTTCAGTCGCGCCTCGGGACGCCTCGTCGCCTGCAACGTCCACGTCGCGCCGGGTCTCGGCAACGCCATGGGCGCGCTCTACAATGCGCAGTTCACCGGGACGCCGATGATCCTCACCGCCGGCCAGCAGGAGCAGGGCCACGGCCTGATGGAGCCATTGCTCTACGGCCCGCTGGTGCGGATGGCCGAGCCGCTGGTGAAATGGGCGGTCGAGGCGACGAGGCTGGAGGACCTGCCGCGCATCATCAGGCGCGCCGCCAAGGTGGCGACCACGCCGCCGACCGGTCCCGTCTTCATCTCGCTGCCCGGCGATATCCTCAATGCCGAAGCCGGCATCGAGCTCGGCCGTTCCACCCGGGTCGATGCGCGCGTGTTGCCGGCCGCGGACGCTTTGCAGGGGCTGGCGCAGCGCATTCTCAAGGCGCAGCGGCCGGTGGTCATCACCGGCGACGAGGTCGTCAAGAGCGATGCGCTGCGGGAGGCGGCCGAGTTCGCGTCGGCGATCGGCGCTCCCGTGCATCAGCAGTCCGCGCCCTATGGCGCGCATTTTCTGTCCGAGCATCCCTGCTACATCGGCTCATTGTCGCGCGCGCAGCAGCAGGTCCGCGACCTGCTCGCGCCACACGATCTTCTCATCGTGCTCGGCGCCGATCCCTTGCGGATGTCCGTGCACAGCGAGATCGAGCCGCTGCCCGAGGGCTTGCCGATCGTGCAGATCGGCCTCGTCGATTGGGAGCTGGGAAAGAATTTCGGTGCCGAGATCGCGCTGAAGGCCGACGTTCGCGAGACGCTGCTTCAGCTCACGCCGCTCTTGCGCGAGCTCGGCGGCGCGGCCCTGCAGGCGCGTGCGCAGGAGCGCGTGGCCGAATTGTCCTCGAAGAACTGGAGCGCGCGGCGGCGCAAGCTGGCCGCGCAGATCGAAGCGGCGCGCGAGCGGACGCCGATCGATCCGGACTACCTGGCGCTGCAGGTCGCCGAGGCCATGCCGGAGCACGGCATCATGGTCGACGAGGGCCTGACCTCGGCGCGCTACATGACGGCGCTGTGGCCGTATCGCGACCGCTACAACTATCACGCGCTCGCCTCGGGGGGCATCGGCTGGGGCCTGCCGGCCTCGGTCGGCGTCAGCCTCGCCAATCCCGATCGCCCCGTGGTCTGCTACTCCGGTGACGGCAGCGCGATGTATTCGATCCAGGCGCTGTGGACCGCGGCGCATCACAAGCTGCCGCTGTCGGTCGTCATCGTCAACAATGGCGGCTACCGCATCATCAAGCAGCGGCTGCTGTCGTTCCACGGTGACGACAACTATATCGGCATGGATTTTGTCGATCCGCAGGTGGATTTTGCGGGATTGGCCAAGTCGCTCGGCTGTGAGTCGCTGCGTGTCAGTGATCCGCGCGAGCTGAAGTCGGTGTTATCGGAGGCCTTCCGGCGGCCGGGCGCGAAGCTGATCGAGGTGATGGTGAGCAACGCGGTGAACTGAGCAGGCGTCAAGCTCAGAGGGGCGGTCCATCCACGACCACAGTCGTCATTCCGGGGCACGCGGGTCTACGACCCGCGTGAGCCCGGAATCCATAGCCACAGGCGGATGTTGTGACGCGAACTGGTCATGACCATCCGTTTCTCCTCACAATAGCTTGTGGTTATGGATTCCGGGCTCATCCGAGTTGCAGGGCGGCTGCGCCACCCCGCACTCGGATGCCCCGGAATGACGACTTCATGAGCAGCCGCTAAAGAAATCGCTTTACGAATACCCGAAGATATGCTTTATTTCCGAAATCCCGCCTCATACGGAGGGGCGCATCGCGATCGTCACGACACGCGAGGTGGGGGCGACGGCTGTCGGCATGCCGCAGCGTGGGGAAGCCCGCGCCGACGAACGGCATCTGGCGGACGCAAAGGCGTGTGGTCCTAGCACCCCGACGCTGGTGCCAAGTCGCGGGTGATGATCCCGCCGATGACGGTGGCTATCAAGCCGGACACCGGGGAGAGCACGCTATACACGTGAAAACCGTCGCGCGGGGAATGCCGGATGCTCGGCTGAACCTGTGGTGACTGCCGCCTGCTTTTCTTTCTGCAGGCGGGCCATGGGTGAGGCCTTCACCCGGCATTCCCCGCGCCCTCCGTCTTTCGAGGGTGTTCACGCCAATAGCTCGGGTGCGCGACCGCACCGCGAGAACGAGAGCGCGTAGGTCGGGACAATGCAGCCGGTCGGGGCAGGTCCCGGGCATGCAGTTCCAAAATCCGAGACGCGTGCGCTTGCCCACTGAATTCAAACCCAGCCCCTTCCGCTCGTCGCGCGATCCCGATATGACGCCGCCTTCGTTGTGACTGGAAAAGCGCCATGACCAGGATTGATGCAATCGCCCGTGCCCGTCAGAGCCTGACGAGCGGTGACTTCTTGGTCGAGCTCGGCCGCCGGGTCGCCTATCGCACCGAGAGCCTCAATCCCGAGCGCAAGGACGACCTCGCGGCGTATCTGACCAACGAGCTGACGCCGTCCTTTGCTGCGCTCGGCTTTTCCTCCGAGATCGTGCCCTCGCCGAGCGGCAAGTCGCCGTTCCTGATCGCGACCTACCACGAGAGCGACAGCGCCCCGACGATGCTCAGCTATGGCCACGGCGACACCGTCGACGGCATGGCCGGCGAATGGCGCGACGGCCGCGATCCCTGGGCGGTGACGCCAGCGGGCAATCGTCTCTATGGCCGCGGCACCGCCGACAACAAGGGCCAGCACAGCATCAACATGGCGGCGCTGCGCGCGGTGCGCGAGGCCCGCGGCGGCAAGCTCGGCTTCAATGCCAAGTTCATCATGGAGATGGGCGAGGAGATCGGCTCGCCCGATCTCGCCAGGGTGGCCGATCTGCATCGCGACGCCTTGAAGGCCGACGTCTTCATCGGCTCGGACGGCCCGCGGCTATCGACCGCACGCCCCACCATCTTTCTCGGCTGCCGTGGCGGCATCCGGTTGCATCTCGACGTCAACCTGCGCGAGGGCGGCAACCATTCCGGCAATTGGGGCGGCGTGCTCGCCAATCCCGCGACCATCCTTGCCAATGCCATTTCCACGCTGGTCGACGGCCATGGCCGTATCAAGCTCGATACCTTGAAGCCGCCGCGCCTCACCAATGCCATCCGCGCCATCCTCGCCGACGTGAAGGTGGAGCCGACCGCCGACGAGCCGGCGCTGTCGGACCATTGGGGCGAGGAGGGGCTGACGCCGGCGGAGCGGCTCTATGCCTGGAATACGCTCGAGGTGCTCGCGATCTCCTCCGGCAATATCGACAAGCCGGCGAATGCGATCCCCGGCCGCGCCCGCGCCGTGCTGCAGCTGCGCTTCGTGGTCGGCACCAAGGTCGACAGCATCGTGGAGGACGTGAGGAGCCATCTCGTCGCGCACGGCTTCCCGATGGTCGAGGTCAGCATGACGCAAGGCTTCGCGGCCTCGCGCGCCGACATCGACAGCCCCTGGATCAAATGGGCCGCGGAGTCCATCAAGATGAGCACCGGCAAGGCGCCCGCGGTGCTGCCGAACTTCGGCGGCTCGCTGCCCAATGACGTGTTTGCCGACGTGTTGAAGATGCCGACCATGTGGGTGCCGCATTCCTACCCGGGCTGCTCGCAGCACGCGCCGGATGAGCACATCCTGCTGGATGTCACGGACGAGGCGCTCGGCCTGATGGCCGGGCTGTTCTGGGATCTTGGTGAATTGCGGAAGCCGCTGTGAGCCGAGAAGGAGGCATGAGCACACATCGCCTGGCGTCTGGTGAGGAGCGCGCGCCGGCCAGGAAGACGGAAGGTGGGCGCGGCGCGTCTCGAACCATGAGGTCCGTGTGCCGTGCGGTTGCATTGCCGCGTGCGGGAACCCGCCTGCAACTTTCGTCTGGTCGCGGGGCCTGCGAGCCCCTCGTAGTTTACCATCCCAACGTTCGGCGCTGCCGTTTCAGCCCGGACGTCTTGTCGAAGGGGACGCGGGACAGGCAATTTGTCGCAATCGTCCGAGGACGTCCCGCCGCGGGGCGGTCTATGGTGCCCGCGCTCGTCCGGCCGGAGATCGTCCGGGGGCGGGGGCCATTTTGAGTTCGCTGTGGTTTATGCAAGCATCCGGCGATCAGCCGGATTGAGGAGATCAGTTATGAAGCAGCTTCGCCTATTCGGTCTTGCCGTCGCCGCCGCGCTCTGCGCCGGCCAGGTGCAGGCCGAGGACCTGACGGGGACCCTGAAGAACATCAAGGAGACCGGCACCATTACGCTCGGCGTCCGCGACTCCTCGATCCCGTTCTCCTATCTCGACGACAATCAGAAGCCGATCGGCTTTGCCATCGACATCTGCATGGGCATCGTCGATGCCGTGAAGAAGGAGCTCAAGCTCGACAAGCTCGATGTGAAGCTCAACCCGGTGACGTCGTCGACCCGCATCCCGCTGCTCGCCAACGGCACCATCGATCTGGAATGCGGCTCGACCACCAACAATGCCGAGCGCCAGAAGCAGATCTCCTTCACCAACACCCACTTCCTGACGGCGAGCCGCTACGTCTCGAAGAAGGCGAGCAAGATCAACTCGATCGACGATCTGAAGGGGAAATCGGTCGTGTCGACCGCCGGCACCACCAACATCAAGCAGTTGACCGAGGCCAATGCCGCGCGCAACCTCGGCATCAACATTATTCCGGCCAAGGATCATGCCGAGGCCTTCCTGATGGTGGAGACCGATCGCGCCGTCGCCTTCGTGATGGACGACATTCTTCTGGCGAGCCTCGTCGCCGGCTCCAAGGATCCGGCCGCCTATGTCGTCTCCAAGGACGCGTTCTCGAAGCCCGAGCCCTACGGCATCATGCTGCGCAAGGACGATCCGCAGTTCAAGAAGGTGGTCGATGCGGCGACCGCCAAGATCTACACCAGCGGCGAGGGCGCCAAGCTGTATGACAAATGGTTCATGCAGAAGATCCCGCCGAAGGGCCTGAACCTCAACACCCCGCTGTCGGCCGAACTGAAGGCCGAGTTCGCCAAGCCGTCGGACTCGCCGGATCCGGATTCGTACAAGCCGTAACGTGAGGCCGCAGCTCTCGCGCCGAATTCGATGCGCCCCCCTCCCCCTTGCGGGGAGGGGTCGGGGGTGGGGGTCTCAGGAAAGACTGCCCGTGTGGACCCCCCACCCCGACCCTCCCCCGCAAGGGGGGAGGGAGCGCAGCGAGTTTTTGGCAAAGACTGTGTAATGCGACTTGCGAGCTAATTCCCTCTCAGGATGTCCCCGTGAACTACACCTGGAACTGGCACATCTTCCTGGAGCCGAACCCGACCGGGGCCGGCACCTATTTCGACATGCTGCTGGCGGGGCTGAAGGTCACCATCGTGACCTCGCTGTCGGCCTGGGTGATCGCGCTGATCTGCGGCACGATCGTCGGCATCCTGCGCAGCTTGCCGTCCAAGCTGGCGACCTGGATCGCCTTCGCCTATGTCGAGTTCTTCCGCAACATGCCGCTTTTGGTGCAGCTGTTCCTGTGGTTCTTCGTGCTGCCGGAGCTGTTGCCGCCCACGATCGGCCTGTGGCTGAAGCAGATGCCCAATGCGCCATTCTATACGGCGGCCATCGGCATCGGCCTGTTCATGTCGGCGCGTGTCGCCGTGCAATTGGCGGCCGGCATCGGCTCGCTGCCGCGCGGCCAGAAGCTGGCGGCGACCGCGCTCGGCCTCACCACCTTGCAGGCCTACCGCTACGTGCTGCTGCCGATGGCTTTCCGCATCATCCTGCCGCCGCTGACGTCCGAATTTCTCAACACGGTCAAGAACAGCGCCGTCGCAATCACGATCGGTCTGATCGAACTGACGGGCGCTGCGCGCGCCATGCAGGAATTCTCGTTCCAGGTGTTCGAGGCCTTCAGCGCCGCCACCTTGATGTATCTCGTCATCAACGTCATCGTCGTGATCGGCATGCGGCTCCTGGAGCGCGCGGTGGCGGTCCCTGGCTACATCACGGGCAAATGAGATGCTGGCCAATTTCGATTTCGACGTCATCCGCCGCTCGCTGAGCTATCTTTTCATCGACGGCATGACCTTCACGCTGACCTTGACGGCGCTGTCGGCGACGGGCGGTCTTGTGTTCGGCACCCTGATCGCGCTGATGCGGCTGTCCGGCTATCGGGTGATGGGCTTTATCGCCGGGCTCTATGTCGACTTCATGCGCTCGCTGCCGCTGGTTCTGGTGATCTTCTGGTTCTACTTCTTGGTGCCCTATATCGGGCAGTGGATCACCGGCTCGTCGCGGCCGATCAAGGTCGGCGCGTTCGCGTCCTCCCTGATCACCTTCATCCTGTTCGAGGCGGCCTATTTCTCCGAGATCATGCGCGCCGGCATCCAGTCGATCTCGCGCGGCCAGCCGGCCGCGGCCTCGGCGCTCGGCCTGACCTATGCGCAGACCATGCGCTACGTCGTGTTGCCGCAGGCGTTCCGCAACATGCTGCCGGTGCTGCTGACCCAGACCATCGTGCTGTTCCAGGACACGTCGCTGGTCTACGTGCTCTCGATTCCGGACTTCCTCGGCGCTGCTTCGAAAGTCGCCCAGCGCGACGGCCGCCTGGTCGAGATGTACCTGTTCGCGGCCCTGGTCTACTTCACCATCTCCTGTGTCGCGTCCTACGGCGTCCGCCGCCTGCAGTCGCGCATCTCCATCATCAGATAGTCGGCTCCCATGATCGAAATCAGCCACGTCAACAAATGGTACAGCCCGAGCTTCCAGGTGCTGAAGGACTGCACGACCTCGGTCGCCAAGGGCGAGGTGGTGGTGGTCTGCGGCCCCTCCGGCTCCGGCAAGTCGACCCTGATCAAATGCGTCAACGCGCTGGAGCCGTTCCAAGACGGCGTGATCACGATCGACGGCCTCAAGGTCAATGATTCCAAGACCAACCTGCCGAAGCTGCGCTCGCGGGTCGGCATGGTGTTCCAGCACTTCGAGCTGTTTCCGCATCTCAAGATCATCGACAACCTCTGCCTCGCCCAGCAGAAGGTGCTGGGTCGTGGCCATGAGGAAGCGACCGCGAAGGGCATGAAGCTCCTGGATCGCGTCGGTCTCAAGGAGCAGGCGCAGAAGTTTCCGGCGCAGCTCTCCGGCGGCCAGCAGCAGCGCGTGGCGATCGCACGTGCGCTCGCCATGGATCCGATCGCGATGCTGTTCGACGAGCCGACTTCGGCGCTCGATCCGGAGATGATCAGCGAGGTGCTCGATGTCATGGTTGATCTCGCCCGCGAGGGCATGACCATGATGGTCGTGACCCACGAGATGGGCTTCGCCAGGAAGGTCGCCCACCGCGTCATCTTCATGGACCGCGGCGAGATCGTCGAGGACGCCAAGAAGGAGGAGTTCTTCGGCCAGCCGCGCAGCGAGCGCGCGCAGCAGTTCCTGTCGAAAATCCTGTCGCATTAGTCCGGTGAGTAATTCCGGGGCGCCCGCAGGGCGAACCCGGAATCTCGAGATTCCGGGTTCGATGCTGCGCATCGCCCCCGAATGACGGCGAGAGTAACAATTGGTGTACGCAGATGGCTTTGCGTGCGCAGATGAGAATGGAGACACATCCTTGGACCCGATCGCTTACGTCAACGGCGCCTTCGTGCCCCTGTCCGAGGCCAAGGTCTCGGTCCTCGATCGCGGCTTCCTGTTTGCCGACGGCATCTACGAAGTGGCGGCGGTGCTCGATGGCAAGCTGGTCGACAGTGCCCCGCATCTTGCCCGCCTGGAGCGCTCGGTCGGCGAGATCGGGCTGGCGCTGCCGGAGAGCGTGGCGCGGATCGAGGAGTTGCAGAAGGAGCTGGTCGCACGCAACCGGCTCGACCAGGGTATGGTCTATCTGCAGGTGACGCGCGGCGCCGACAAGGGCCGCGACTTCCCGTTTCCCAAGGGCGACGTCAAGCCGACCTTGGTGATGTTCGTCACCGCCAAGGACATCATCAATGCGCCCTCGGCGAAGACGGGAATTGGCGTCATCACCGTGCCCGACATCCGCTGGGCGCGCCGCGACATCAAGAGCGTGGCGCTGCTGGCGCAGGTGCTCGCGAAGCAGGCGGCCGCCGCGGCCGGGGCCGGCGAGGCGTGGATGGTCGAGGACGGTCATGTCACCGAGGGCGGCTCGTCCTCGGCCTTCATCCTGACCAAGGACGACGTCATCGTGACGCGGCCGAACTCGAACGCGATCCTGCCGGGCTGCACCCGCAAGGCCGTGGTGAAGCTCGCCGAGGAGCGCCAGCTCAAGGTCGAGGAGCGGCTGTTCACGGTGGAGGAGGCGCTCGCGGCGAAGGAAGCCTTCATCACCAGCGCGAGCTCGTTCGTGCAGCCGGTGGTCACGATCGACGGCAAGCCCGTCGGCGACGGCAAGCCGGGACCGGTGGCGGCGCGGCTGCGCGAGATCTATGTCGATTTTGCGCGCGCCACGGCGGTGTAGTTGGAGGAGACGATAGAGCAGGTGCAGCATCGAAACCCGTTTGCATTGTCCGGCGCTTTGCTATCGTGGCGACGAACGAAACAGAAATCAGGGAGGAGTTTCGATGCGGTATCGCTTGAGAGGGCTCGCGGCCGGACTATTGATTGCGGGCGCAGGCATGACGGGAGCGGCATTGGCCGATGACGGCTGGGTGACCCTGGTCGACTCCACGACCAAGGCCGACTTCACCGAGGTCGGCAAGGCCAATTGGGAGATGAAGGACGGCGCGCTGTCGGCCGACAAGCTCGATGGCAAGGATCCATCGTATCTGGTGACCAAGGAGAGCTACAAGGACTTCCAGATCAAGGCCGAGTTCTGGGTCGATGACGCCGCCAACAGCGGCATCTTCATCCGCTGCGACCAGTCGGCGAAGATCGACTCCAACATCTGCTACGAGGTCAACATCTTCGACAAGCGGCCCGATCCGAAATACGGCACCGGCGCGATCGTCGACGTGTCCAAGGTCGATCCGATGCCGAAGGCCGGCGGCAAGTGGAATACCTATGAGATCACCGCCAAGGGCACGCGGCTGACCGTGATCCTCAACGGCGAGAAGACCGCCGATGTCGACGACAGCAAGCACGCGGCGGGACCGATCGCCCTGCAGTACGGCTCGGGCGTCGTGAAGTTCAGGAAGGTGCAGATCAAGCCGCTGTAGCGGCCGTGCATTCCGGGCAGCGGCGCTGGCCGCGGCTGGCGCGGTAGAGGCTCTTGCAGTACCAGCGGCGCGCTATCATCTGCAGGGGATGGCGGGCCAACCGGGCCAGCGTCACCAGTTCGAGCATGGCGGGCATTGCAGACTCCTTGGCATCCTTCCGACTTTTGCGAGATGGGGCGGCACTTCGTTTACGGAAGTGCCGCCCCAGTCGCATCAGCCATGCAGCTTCTTTGCGGTCTCGGCGATGACGCGGCCCTGATAGCGCGCCCCCGCCAGCTCGTTCGCGCTCGGCTGCCGGCTGCCGTCACCGCCGGTGATGGTGGTGGCGCCATAGGGCGAGCCGCCGGTCACCTCGTCGAGCTTCATCTGGCCGGCGAAGCCGTAGTTGAGGCCGACGATGGTCATGCCGAAATGCAAGAGGTTGGTGATGATCGAGAACAGCGTGACCTCCTGGCCGCCGTGCTGGGTCGCGGTCGAGGTGAAGGCGCCGCCGACCTTGCCGTGGAGCGCGCCCTTGGCCCACAGGCCGCCGGCCTGATCGAGGAAGTTGGCCATCTGCGAGGCCATGCGGCCGAAGCGGGTGCCGGTGCCGACGATGATCGCGTCGTAATCGGCGAGCTCCTCGACCTTGGCGATCGGGGCAGTCTGGTCGAGCTTGTAGTAGGAGGCCTTGGCGACGTCGGCCGGCACCAGTTCGGGCACGCGCTTGACGTCGACGGTGGCGCCGGTCTCGCGGGCGCCTTCGGCCACCGCGTTGGCCATCGCTTCGATGTGGCCGTATGCGGAGTAGTAGAGAACGAGAACCTTGGTCATGGCAGTCTCCGTGGGGACGAGGATGATCGGGGAGAGCGTCCCGGCCGGATGCCCGGCCGGGATCGCGTGAGAGGTCAGGCGGCGTCGACGAGCACCAGCTCGGAATCTTCGAGCGCGGTGATCTTGAGCGTGGCCTCGTCGCGGATGGCGGCGCCGTCACGGGCGTTGACTCGGACGCCGTTCACTTCGACGCTGCCGGCTGCGGGCACCAGATAGATGTGGCGGGCCTTGTCGGCGCTGTACTCGGCGGTCTCGCCGGCCTTCAGCGTGGTGCCGAGTACGCGCGCCTTGGCACGGATCGGCAACGCGTCGCCGTCATCTGCGAAGCCGCTCGCCAGTGTGACAAGCTTGCCGGAACGGTCGGACTTCGGGAACGGCTTGGCGCCCCAGGTCGGTTGGCCGCCATCGGTGGTCGGCTCGATCCAGATCTGGAAGATCCGCGTCGTGGTCGGCTCCAGATTGTACTCGGAGTGGCGGATGCCGCTGCCCGCACTCATCACCTGGACGTCGCCGGCCTCGGTGCGGCCCTTGTTGCCGAGGCTGTCCTGATGGGTGATCGCCCCCTCGCGGACATAGGTGATGATCTCCATGTTCCGGTGCGGATGCGCCGGGAAGCCGGTGTTCGGCGCGATCTCGTCATCGTTCCAGACGCGCAGGGCGCCGTGGCCCATGTTGCTGGGGTCGTAATAGCTCGCGAACGAGAAATGGTGCTTTGCCTTTAGCCAGCCGTGGTCGGCGCCGCCCAGCGCCGCAAAGGGCTTCAATTCGATCATGGGTCTGCTCCTGTGGTTGAAACGGCCGGCCGGGGCCGCCGTGCTGTTGGGCATTGGAATAAGGGAGCGACCGGGGTATAGAAATAGAAACTATTGAAACCTATTGTTTCCAAAAACGAGATTTGAGGGCGATGGCGCGACTTCCGGATTTCGAGGCGATGGCGATCTTCGCCAAGGTCGTCGAGCTGCGCTCCTTCGCCGGCGCCGCGCAGGAGCTGAGCCTCTCCAAGGCCTCCGTCTCCAAGGCGGTGAGCCGGCTCGAGGAGCGTCTGGGCACGCGGCTGTTCAACCGCACCTCGCGGCGCTTGGCGCTGACGGACGCCGGCCAGCGCCTGTCCGAGCGTGCCGCGCAGCTGCTCGCCGATGGCGAGGCTGCCGAGACTGAGGCGCTCGCGCAGTCGCTGACGCCGCGCGGCCTGGTGCGCTTCGCGGTGCCGATGACGTTCGGCGTCAAGAAGATCGCGCCGCTGCTGCCGGCGTTCCTAGAGCAATATCCGGAGGTCTCGATCGACCTCCACATGAGCGACGCCACCGTCGATCTGATCGGCGAAGGGTTCGACCTCGCGCTGCGGATCGCGCGGCTTCCGGACTCGTCGCTGGTCGCGCGCCGCCTTTGCCCCATGCCGCGCTACACGGTGGCGGCGCCGTCCTATCTGAAGCGCCACGGACGGCCGACGCATCCGATGCATCTCGCCGAGCACAAATGCTTCGGCTACGCCTATCTCTCCACCGCCGGCGTCTGGCACTACACCAATGCGGCCGGCGAGCAGGCCAGCGTACGGCCGGCGGGACAGCTGCGCGTCAACAATGGCGAAGCGCTGTTGCCGGCGGTGCTCGCCGGGCTCGGCATCGCGGACCTGCCGGATTTCATCGTTGGCGACGCGATCGCGTCAGGCGAGGTCGAGGTGGTGCTGAAGGGCTGGAGCCAGCCCGAAGGCGCAATGCATCTGGTGATGCCGCCCGGCGGCCCGCGCCCCGCGCGGGTCGAGGTGCTGACGGAGTTTCTGGTGAAGGAACTCGCGAAGGGGAAGAAGCGATGATCGCGGCCGCCGATCCCAGCCGATCAGGACTGCACCTCGCACACATCGACCCATGCGGCTCCCGTCAGCTCGGCCAAGCGATCCGGCGTGATCTTCACCGCGCTGTGGGTCGAGCCCGCGGCGGGCACCACGATGTCGAAGGCCTTCAGCGAGACGTCGCAATACACCGGTAGCGGCGACTTCAAGCCGAACGGGCAGACGCCGCCGACCTCGTGTCCGGTGATGTCGGCGACCTCGTCGAGGCCGAGCATCTTCGGCTTGCCGCCGAACAGCGCCTTCACCTTCTTGTTGTCCATGCGCGCGTGGCCCGCGGCGACGATCAGGATGACGCGCTCGCCGACGCGCAACGACAGCGTCTTGGCGATGCGGGCCGGCTCCACGCCATAGGCTTCCGCCGCGAGCGCCACGGTTGCGGAGCTCTGGCTGGAGACGAGAACGTCGATGTCGGGGGCTTTTTCGGCGAAGAAGGCGCGGACGGATTCAAGGCTCATGCGTGTTGACGATCTCAGGCAATTCGGAAAGCGCAGCAATACGATGATCGGGCGCAAAACCCAACTCGTCCATCTGGGTCCGCAGCGCCTTGAACATCGTGAGCGGGGACACGAGATCGGTCTTGATGCAGGCGGCCGCCATGGCTTCGGGAGTGACGCGCTCGATCCAGGCAACGTTGAGACCGAAGGCCTTGGCGCCGCAGACGTCCCAGGGATTGGAGGACACGAACAGCACCTCGTCGGGCGCAAGCCCGAGTGTCTCCTCGATCAGCGCATAGGCTTGCGAGCTCGGCTTGAAGATCTTGTGGGCATCGACGCTGATGACGGCATCGAGCAGCGTGTCGAAGGCGCTGGCTTTCACAAGGCCGTCGAGCATCGCTGGGCTGCCGTTGGAGAGGATCGCGAGCCGGCGGTCCTTCATCGCGGCGAGCGCGGCACGTGCATCAGGGTAGGGATCGAGATCGAGATATTTGGCGATGATGCGATCGCGTGTGATCGCATCCGCCTGCAGGCCGAGAACGCGCAGCGTATAGAGCAGCGACTCGCGGGTAACGACCGAAAAATCCTCGTAGCGCTGCATCAGCGAGCGCAGCCAGGTGTATTCGAGCTGCTTGATGCGCCAGATCTGGGTGATGATGTCGCCGTGGCCGGGAAAAGCCTGCTCGGTGACCGCCGCTACTGACTGGATGTCGTACAGCGTGCCATAGGCATCGAAGACCACGGCTTTGAAGGGCACGGCGCTCACCTCATCGAGAGAGGCAGGCGCGATGGCCGACGGCCACCGCGCCTGCGGACGATAGCACGATCCTCGACGATACGAGCCGTCGGACGGCCTCAGATCCCGAGCAGCCTGCGCGCGTTGGCCTTCAGCACCTTCGGCCGGATCTCCTCGCGGATGTCGAGCTTGGCGAAATCGGCGAGCCAGCGGTCGGGCGTGATCACCGGCCAGTCGGAGCCGAACAGCATCTTGTCCTGCAGGATCGAGTTGATGTAGCGCACCAGGATCGGCGGGAAGTACTTTGGCGACCAGCCGGAGAGGTCGATGTACACGTTCGGCTTGTGGGTCGCGACCGACAGCGCCTCCTCCTGCCAGGGGAAGGAGGGGTGGGCGAGAATGATCTTGAGGTCGGGGAAGTCGGCCGCGACGTCATCCATGTACATCGGGTTCGAGTACTTCAGCCGCATCCCCATGCCGCCCGGCATGCCCGAGCCGACGCCGGTCTGGCCGGTGTGGAACAGCGCGATCGCGCCGCCGTCGTTGATCGCCTCATACAGCGGATAGGCCAGCCGGTCGTTGGCGTAGAAGCCCTGCATGGTCGGGTGGAACTTGAAGCCGCGGACGCCATACTCCTCGATCAGCTTGCGCGCCTCGCGGACGCCGAGCTTGCCCTTGTGCGGATCGATGCTGACGAAGGGGATCAGCACATCGAGATGGTCGGAGGCGACCTCGAGCATCTCGTAATTGTTGTAGCGGCGGAAGCCGGTCTCGCGCTCGGCGTCGACCGGGAAGATCACGGCGGCGATGTTCTTGGAGCGGTAATAGGCCGCCGTCTCCGGCACCGTCGGCGGGTGCTTGTGCGGCGACTTGAAGTAGTCGGCCATCTGGGCCTGGAAATCGTCGTAGCCGTCATCCGCATGCATGCCGCAGGGCTCCTCGGCATGGGTGTGGATGTCGATGGCGACGACATCGTCGATCTTGGGCAGAGCGAGCTTGGGCATGGGCGTTCCCGGCGGTTGGTTCTTGGCTTTGGAAAATTGATTATAGGATATAACAAATTTGGCAATCGCCAAGTTGGATCGAGGGGCCCGTCGCCGGCCGGTTCTGTTGAAGCCGGGGCCCGCCATGATTGACATCCGGCGGGCTGGTGGTTAGAAACCGGCCAATCCGGGCGACTTGGTCGCTTGCGGAACTCCCTTTGTATTTGCCACTTCCGGCCTGTCCAACACGGCCTTTCAACGTATCAGGATGTCCCATGAAGGTCCGTAACTCGCTGAAGTCGCTGCGTGGCCGCCATCGCGCCAACCGTCTGGTCCGCCGCAAGGGCCGCGTCTACGTGATCAACAAGGTCCAGCGCCGCTTCAAGGCTCGCCAGGGCTGATCCCGTAGATCTCCCCTCGAGAAGAGGGGCCTTCTCACAGGTCTTTGAGGCGCGTGCTGCTTTGCAGGACGCGCCGACTGCGTTTAGACTTGGGGCATGGCCAAGCGATCCTTGCGGGCGATTCTTCTCGCCGTTGTCGTCATTTCGGTACCGCACCTTGCCTTTGCGCAGGGGGAGCCGCGGGCCGGCGTCAAGCCAAAGCCGCCCGAGGCTCCGGCCAAGCTGCCCAAGGTCGGCGCCGACAAGACCAAGGGCCTGGATTTCCTGTTCGGCGCCCTGAAGGCGGCGCCCGACGAGATCAGCGCCAAGCATGTCGAGGCCCGCATCTGGGCGATCTGGCTGCAGACCCCCAGTGACACCGTCGCCCTGCTGATGGCGCGGTCCAAGGCGGCGATGGACGCGAAGCAGAACGAGGTTGCGCTCAAGCTGCTCGATTCGGTCATCAAGCTCCGGCCGGACTACGTCGAGGCCTGGAACCGTCGCGCGACGATCTATTACCTCCAGAACGATTACGGTCGCTCGCTTGCCGACATCCAGCAGGTCCTGCTGCGTGAGCCGCGGCACTTCGGCGCGCTCGCGGGCCTCGGCATGATTATGCAGGACCTCGGCGAGGAGAAGCGGGCCCTGGACGCGTTCCGCAAGGCGCTCGAGGTCAATCCGCACCTGGACAAGGTGCCGGAGCTGGTCAAGACGCTGACCGAGAAGGTCGAAGGCCGCGACATCTAGCCTTGGCGGTCGATTAACCATGTCAGGACGGCCGTCCTTGCCGGCCGATCTGCGCCATCCCACCTGCCGTTGATCGGAGGACATCCGGCGAGGAGGTGGCGCAATGAGGCGTGCAGTGCTGACGGCAGCGCTCATCGGAATGACGGCGACGGCCGCCTGGGCCGAGGATCCGGATCTGTTCTGGGTGGTCGGCAACCGCGCCACCAATCGCTGCGAGATCGTGACCAGCAATCCGATCGTCACCCCCACCATGGGCGACATCTGGTTCGCGTCCGGGCCGTTCAAGTCGAAAGACGACGCCAAGCTGGCGCGATCGACGATCAACGCGTGCCCGAACAAGGACATCACGTCCGAGGACTGATCGGCGCAATCCGGCCCGGTCAGCCGACTCAGTGAAATGCGGTGCTGCGGCGGTCCGGCATGCCGTACTGCGCGGCTGCGGCATACAGCTGCGCGATCTCGGCCTCGAGATGCTCGTTGACCAGCAGCAGGGCCTTCAGCGCGCCGCGGAGATCGCCATTGCAACTTGCGACGATCTCGTCGATCGCAGCCTCGCTCGAACGAAAACTCATCGGTAACCCCCTCCCAAAACACCAAACAAAACGCAGGGCCGGTCATCGTGTTCAAACGACGCAATGATCTGACCGCAAGTAATTCACGGCCATCAGCCGATTGCGAGGAAATGTCCCGACCATGGTTATAAAATGGCCGACGACGCCATGATGACAGGATTGGCTTGACGGGACGTGGAATTGCGCGCTTTCCCGCGCAACCGCCTTCGTTCTGCTCCGTATCTGTCAGCGTGACACGTAGAAAAATATCAATGATTTCAATCACTATTGCTGTGGTCCTCGGTGGGCTCGCGCTGGCCACGCGGGCCGGTATCGCGATCGTCGAAAAGCGCTATCCGCAGCAGGGGCAGGCGATCCCGGTGGCCGGTGCGACCATCAATCTTGTGGATATCGGGCCGCGCAACGCGTCTGGACCGCCGCTCCTGCTGCTCCATGGGGCGAGCTCGAACCTCGAAGCCATGCGCCGTCCGCTGGGTGATCTCCTGGCGCAGCGCCACCGGGTGCTGCTGGTCGACCGTCCCGGCCACGGCTGGAGCCCGCGCGCGCGGCCTGAGGATTCCACGCCCGCGGCCCAGGCCCGGATGCTGGACGAGGTGCTGGCGCGGCTCGGCGTCGGCCAGGTCGTCCTGGTGGTGCATTCCTGGAGCGGCGCGCTCGGCCTGCGCATGGCGCTCGACTTCCCCGACCGGGTTGCGGGCCTCGTGATGCTGGCGCCGGTCGCCTATCCCTGGCGGGGCGGGGTCGGGCGCTACAACGAGGCCGTCACGACGCCGGTGGTCGGGCCGTTGCTGGCGCACACGATCACGCTGCCGCTCGGCCTGGCGCTGATGGCGCCCGGCGCCCGCGGCGTGTTCGCGCCGCAGGCGATGCCGGACGATTTCGTCGACCGGACCGCGACGCCGCTGCTGCTGCGCCCGCGCGAGTTCATGGCCAATGCCCGCGATCTCGTCACCCTGAAGCAGGCGGTGATCGAGCAGGCGCCGCGCTATGGCGAGATCAAGGTCCCGGTCACGATCGTGGCGGGCGGGGCCGACCGGACGGTCTATACCGACATCCATTCCCGCCCGCTCGCGCGGGTCGTGCCACAGAGCCGCCTGATCGTGCTGCCCGACCTCGGGCACATGGTCCAGAACGCGGTGCCGGAGCTGGTGGCCGGCGAGGTCGACCGGATCGTCGCCGCGGTGACCCCGGCCGCCGCCCTGGCGCCGTGATGTGAAAAAGCCCCGGCGGTCCGCCGGGGCTTTGCAGTCGAGGTGACGTGTCGGCCGGCGGCCGCTTACTGCTTCTGCTTGCCGTCCTTGTCGAACGACGAGACATAGGCCCAGAGGTTGTTGATCTCGGTCTCGTTCTTGATGCCGGCGAAGGTCATCTTGGTGCCGGGGATCTTGGCCTTCGGGTCCTTGATGTATTCCTTGAAAACCGCCTCGTTCCAGGTGATGCCCGAGTTCTTGTTGGCTTCCGAATAGTTGTAGTCCGGCGCGCTGCCCGACTTGCGGCCGTCGAGGCCGTTGAGTTCCGGGCCGACCTTGTTCTTCGCGCCCTCGCCGATCGCGTGGCAGGGCAGGCACTTGTTGAAGGACGTCTTGCCGGCGGCGGCATCCTGCGCCAGCGCGGCAGATGCCAGCGACGACGAGGCGAGGACGACGAGCGCGCTCAAAGTCATTTTCTTCATGGATCAGGCTCTGTGGGTTACGAGACGAGTTTGCGCGCAGGTTGTGGCATGGCCTCAGGCGACGCACAAGCGGGGAAGCACTGAGGCAAATCAGCATAATGGCGGAGCTTGTTGCTCTGCCGCAAACTTCGATGCGGATCCGCTGCCTATCCAAACCGTTTCCGTTGTGATTGATATGCCAGCACAAATCGAGGGCCGGAGGAACGCGATGGCGATCATGATGCCGGAAGCTGATCGGGCGGTGCTGGCGCGCCGCGACGAGATCGTTGCTGCACTGCGTGCGATCGTGCCGGGCGAAGGCGTCATCGACAGCGCCGCCGAGATGCTGCCCTACGAGTCCGACGGGTTGATGGCCTACCGCCAGCCGCCGATGGTCGTGGTGCTGCCGGAGACCACCGCGCAGGTCTCGCAGGTCCTGAAATATTGCCACGGGCAGGGCATCAAGGTGGTTCCCCGCGGCTCGGGCACCTCGCTGTCCGGCGGCGCGCTGCCGCTGGCCGACGGCGTGCTGCTCGGGCTCGGCAAGTTCAAGCGCATCCGCGACATCGATTTCGACAACCGCGTCGTCGTCACCGAGCCAGGGGTCACCAACCTCGCCATCAGCCAGGCGGTGGCGCATGCCGGCTTCTACTATGCGCCGGACCCGTCGTCGCAGATCGCCTGCTCGATCGGCGGCAATGTCGCGGAGAATTCCGGCGGCGTGCACTGCCTGAAATACGGCATGACCACCAACAACGTGCTCGGCTGCGAGTTCGTGCTGATGACCGGCGAGGTCCTGCGCATCGGAGGAAAGTGCGCCGAGAACGCCGGCTACGACCTGATGGGCCTGATCACCGGCTCGGAGGGCCTGCTCGGCGTGGTCACCGAGGTCACCGTGCGCATCCTGCAGAAGCCGGAGACGGCGCGCGCGCTGATGGTCGGCTTCGCCGAGGTCGAGGCCGCCGGCGAATGCGTCGCCCGCATCATCGGCGCCGGCATCATTCCCGGCGGCATGGAGATGATGGACAAGCCGGCCATTCATGCCGCCGAGGCCTTCGTCCATGCCGGCTATCCGCTCGACGTCGAGGCGCTCTTGATCATCGAGCTCGACGGCCCCGGCGTCGAGGTCGACGAGCTGATCGGCCGCGTCGAGGCGATCGCGAACGGCTGCGGCTCGACCACCTGTCGCATCTCCACCTCGGAGGCCGAGCGCAACCTGTTCTGGGCCGGCCGCAAGGCGGCGTTCCCCGCCGTGGGGCGCATCTCGCCGGACTATCTCTGCATGGACGGCACCATCCCGCGCGGCGCGCTGCCGAAGGCGCTGGCGCGCATCCGCGAGCTCTCGGAGAAGTACCAGCTCGGCTGCGCCAACGTGTTCCATGCCGGCGACGGCAATCTGCATCCGCTGATCCTCTACGACGCCAACAAGCCGGGCGAGATGGAGCGCGCGGAAGCCTTCGGCGCCGACATCCTGCGCTGCTGCGTCGAGCTCGGCGGCGTCCTGACCGGCGAGCACGGCGTCGGCATCGAGAAGCGCGACCTGATGCCGGAGATGTTCACCGAGATCGACCTCAACCAGCAGCAGCGGGTGAAGTGCGCCTTTGACAGCCAGGGCCTGCTCAATCCCGGCAAGGTGTTTCCGACCTTGCACCGCTGCGCCGAGCTCGGCCGCATGCACGTCCACGGCGGCAAGCTGGCGTTTCCCGATCTGCCGAGATTCTGAGGCGCGGACGGGAGAGCAGGGCGGCGTCATCCGATGTCTGCCCGATCAACTACGTCTGCTGGATCTGACGCGAACCTCTCTCCCCGCGTCATTCCGGGGCGCCCGCAGGGCGAGCCCGGAATCCATAACCACAGGCCGCTGTGGGGGGGGGGCGCGCGGTTCGCTCCATCTCGCTCCGACAACGCCCGCTCGTGGTTATGGATTCCGGGCTCATCGCTGCGCGATGCCCCGGAATGACGTGGAGAGAGCTGACCTCATCGCATCCACCTCCGTCCGCAGGCACACGTCCACATTCCCGCGACGTCCTCCGCCCAAGTGATGCCATCGACACCGCCCTCCAAAACCATCGAGAGGGCGCAGGGAATGCCGGGTGAAGGCCTCACCCATGGCCCGCCTGCGAAAAAAATGCAGGCGGCAGGTACCACAGGTTCAGCCGAGCATCCGGCATTCCCTGCGCGGCGGTCTTAACGCTTATACGTGCTCGCCCCGGGGATCGGCGTTCTTGTCCCCGTCGCCTGTCAGCCCCGCAAGGGGCATGACAGGATTGGCCTCAGCACCGGGAGGCCAGGCCCACACGATTTCACGTCCGCGTCGACATCGTTCGTCGGCACGGCCAAAGCCACGCTGCGACCCGACACGGCCACCGCATCCCCACCCCACGTATCGTGACGACCGCGCGTACGTCCCTCTCGGAGGGGCAGGATGGGTGGAGTTATACATGATTTCTGTAAAAGCGAAAGAGGAGATTTTCGTCAATCGGGTGAATCTTGCTGCAGCAGCACCTTGAAATGCTTGCGAGATAATTTTCCTCACGTGGGTGCCCAGTTGTAGGGCTCAAACATGGTAGTCTCCAGCGCACCGCTTCGGCGAGTCGGTCTACCCGCGACTAACTTCAATTTCCCGGTCCATTGCCGTCATGAACCGCACCGTTCGCCAACTCAATCTCAAGCCGGATCAACCACAGGAAGCTGCGGCCCGGCCCTTCGAGGACTTTGCCGATAGGCCCAACCTCGTTCTCCTGGGCGATCCCGGCGCCGGCAAAACGCACGTCTTCGACCAGGCGGCCAAGCGCGAAGGCGCGCACTTTATTAAGGCGCGCGCCTTTCTCACCGTGCCGGCCGATCGGCTTCGGGGGCAGGCTCTCTTTATCGATGGTCTTGACGAGAAACGCGCGGGGCGCACCGACCGCGACACGGTCGATGCGCTCGTCGAAAAGCTCTTTGCGGTCAGTCCCGCGAAGGTGCGGATTTCTTGCCGCGTCGCCGATTGGTTGGGCGAGAGCGACCTTGCCGGGTTCCAGCCTTACTTCGAACAGCACGGCGACACGCCGGTTCTCTTGCTGCAAAGCCTGTCGCGCGCCGAACAGATCGCCGTTCTTGCTGGGCAAAGTGTCGATGCAGTTGCTGCCGCTGCGTTTCTCGATGACGCAACCGAACGTGGCCTCGACGATTTTCTTGAGAACCCGCAAAACCTCATCATGCTGTGGCGCGCAGTTCAGACCGGAAGCTGGCCCTCGACGCGCAAGCAGTTGTTCGAGTTATCGACGCAACTCATGCTGCAAGAGTTCGATAAGGAACGCGCGCGTTCGGGCACCGGGTCCTTCTCCGTCGCCGATTTGCGTCCGGCTGCGGGTGCGGTCTGCGCAGCTCGGCTAATCAGCGACGTCGAGGCCGTGAGCCTTACCGATCAGGAAGGCACAGAAGATATTCCGGGGTATCGGTCGGTGACGTTTTTCCCGCCCGAACGCGTGCTAGCAGCACTCGGACGCCGGATATTCGACGCCGGACCTGAAAGCGAAACCGTCGATTACGCGCACCGCACCACCGCCGAATTTCTTGCTGCCGAATTTCTTGCCGTACGCATTCGCCAGGGTCTTCCATTTAACCGGGTGACGGCGCTCATGGGCGTCGACGGGCACCCGGCCGCAGAGCTGCGCGGCCTTCATGCCTGGCTCGCTGTTCATCTTCCCGAACGCGCAAATGAATTAATCGACGCTGACCCTTACGGCGTGCTGACCTATGGCGATGCCGCTTCGTTGTCGCCCTCCGCGTGCGCCTGCCTTGTTAGAGCTCTTGATCGTCTCTCCACCGAGAATCCCTGGTTTCGTTCGGGGAATTGGCAGGCCAAACCGATCGGTGGCCTCGCAAGACAAGATATGGTGCCGGAGTTCCGCACCATATTGAGCAATCCCGCTTCGGGCTTCGGCGTTCGCTCGGTCGTTGTAGATGCGCTTGCAATGGGACCGCCCTTACCCGACATGCTGCCGGACCTCGCCGCGGTCGTGGCGCGAGAGGCTTCTCCTTATGCCGAACGCGCGCATGCGCTCGCCGCGCTGGGGCGCCTGGGCGAGCCGGGTCGAGCCGCATTGCGCACCTTGTATCCGCAGCTCGGCAAAAATTTGAACGCTATTCGTCTCCGAGCTGAAGCGGTGATTGCGCTTTACGGTGATCCCTACGATGCAACGGACGCCGTAGCTCTCATCAACGACTGCTTCGAAACTGGCGACATGGTCGGGTCGGGCGCGCTCTGGGCACTGCGCGATCACCTGCCTTTGTCCGATCTGCCGCAGGTGCTTGACGGCGTTGTCGTGCCGGACCCCGATCGCATCGGGTTGGATCGTCCCCACTGGGAAGTCGGTTCGCTCTATGCCCACCTTCTTGTGCGCGCGTGGGAAGCGCCCGGCACGTACGATCCCGAACAGGCGCTGGGATGGTTGCGCAAGCGCGCCCTCTTCAAGGGCGGTGAAGGGCGCGCCCGCGGATTGCGCGCCGCAATACAGCACCGACGGGAGCGGCTCGCGGATATCGCGCGACATTTTTTCCGCACGGTGCCCTTCGATGAGCAACGCTGGCCCGCCTTTTTTCAATTCCGCGAAGCTATCCTCTTCGAACTCGATACCGATGCGATCCTTGAACTAGTGCTGGCCGAACTGAATGCCGCCGCGGTCAGCAGCGATCGCCAGCTCCTGCTCTTTGAATTTGCCATCGCTCTCTGCCTCCATGCGACGCATCCGCGCGCCGACGAGGTTTTCCTGGTGCTTTGGTCGCTGGCCGATGGCGATGCGCGTCTCAAGGACGTTCGATCCAAAACCCTTGAGACAAAGCTTCCGGACAATTATCTCCGGCGGCTCCCAAAGCACGCTCCTGACGACGGCACCGCACGCGATCGTCAGCGGGAGGAATTCGATCAGGAGATCGAGAGCATCCGAAGCGGAAGCCACCTCGGCTGGCTTGCACACATTGCTCAGATTTATTTTGGCTTGTACAACGACTGTGATGAAGAATTATCGCCGCGAGACCGTCTTACGGCCTGGCTCGGCGAAGAGCGCGTCGTCGCCGCTCTTGAAGGTCTGGCTGCGTCCGTCTCCCGCGAAGACGTACCGACATCTGACGCCGTCATGTCACTTACTGCCGAACACCAGCACTATGATTGGTGGTACGCCCTGACGGCGGGCCTGACTGAACGCTGTGCAACAGGACAAGGTCTCTCCGGGCTCTCCAATGATTTTCTCAGAGGCATGCTTGCGTTCGATATTACTAACCCCGTGATGGAATACCATGATGGCAGTCAGCAGTGGTGGAGCCAGCCATGGCGCAACGCGCTCATCGAGGCTCGGCCGGAACTGATCCGCGATGCCTATCTTTCGGTCGCGCGCCTCCGCTTGTCGCGGAATGATCAGTTCGTCTCGGGCCTCCACGAACTTCTGACCGAAGCGCCATTCGAGCCCTACCGCGCCGATCTCACGCTTGCACTGCTAGCCGATTACCCGAACGCCGATCCCTACCGTCTCGACGATATGCTGACTGCCGCTGCCAAACTGCCGGCGGCGCACGACCGTCTATTGACCTTGGCGCGAACCGTGCTGGCCGGGACAACATTGAGCGAGCGGCAGCGGGACCTGTGGCTCGCGACCGCCTACGTCCTTGCGCCGGCTGAGTTTGAAAGCGCCGTTACGCAACGTGTGAGTGTGCGCAAACAGTTCATTTTCGATCTTCGCAACAAGGCGGGCTTTGTGCGCATGGGGCAACCTTCGCAGCCGTTGCCGGTGCCGATCGCCGAATTTCTGGTGGTATTGAGTGCCAGCGCTTACCCGGACACCCCGCATCCCACAGGCGGCGGGTGGGGCGACACGAACGCCTGGGACGCATCGGAGTGGATTCGTACGCTGGTCAACATGATCTCCGCCGTACCGAGCAAGGCCGCGACCGAGGCCTTGGAGAGGTTGAGCACCCATACCGCGCTTGCCTCATACCGTGCTTCGATCCTCCACGCGCTCGCCAATCAACGGCAGCGAAGGCGAGACGTGGAATACGACCGGCCGGATTGGCGGCAGACCATCGCCGCCCTGGAGAATGGACGTCCGGCCACCGCGGCTGACCTGCATGCGCTTTTGGTCACTCATCTCCTCGATCTCAGCCATCGCATCGCACGCGCGAACACCGATACTTACAAAGGGTTTTGGAATATCGACTCTTATTCACGCCCGGAAGAGCCTAGGCCCGAAGAAGCATGCCGGGATCACCTCATCGATTTGATGCGGTCATCGTTTCAGCCGCTTGGCATCATGGTCGAGCCGGAAGGGCATATGGTTGCCGATAAGCGGGCCGACATCGTGGTGGCCGTTCCATCGGTGAAGATCCTTGTCGAGCTCAAGCGCGATTATCACGGCGAGGTCTGGACAGCCATTCAAGGTCAACTGGAGCGCTTCTATACGCCCGATCCCGAAGCCAAGGGGTTTGGCATCTACGGCGTGTTCTGGTTCGGCGACAAGCGAAAGCCGCACACCATCCCGGCGCCGCCCGGTGGGAAGGCCCGGCCGCAATCTGCCGGCGAGATGAAGCAGATGTTGGAGGACCTTGTGCCAACGGATATGCGCAAGCGCATCGCCGTCATTGTCTTCGATGTCTCGGGCGATGTGTAGTGCAATTGCAACGCACTTATTGTGGCGCGCCCTCCGCGCTGAATAGCGCCCTCTAACGCCGGTCTGCCCGCTACCTCGCAAGAAACGGACAGGCCGCTGTTCACCAATCTCGGTCTTGATAGGCTCGCGACCTAAATCAGCGCGTACTGCATCCGCTCGCGCCGCGCGAGCAGCGGCAGGGCCTGGCCGGCGATGTAGGTCTTGAAGTGATCGCTCTCCTGGTGGGCCTTGAACGCGGCTTCGTCGCGGAACAGCTCGTAGAACAGGAACTGCGCCGGGTTGTCCTTGGCGCGGGAGATCAGGAACAGTTTTGCGCCGGGCTCGCGCTGCGCCTCGGGCAGGAAGCGCGACAGGATCTCGGCGACGCGGTCGGCTTCGCCGTCCCTGGCCTCCCATTGCGCCACCACCAGCAGGCCGCCGCCGCTGACGGCCTCGTTCACGGTTTTCGTTGAGATGGCATATCCGGTCATTGTGATCGGTCCTTTCGTTGAAGTGCTGCAAGGGCAACGATACCGCAGTTCCTGCATCTGATCCTTCGATGGCGGACGAAGGATGGATGTGCACATGAGGGCGTAGGGCGCATTAGCCGAAGGCGTCATCCGCCATGTGTCTCGGAAGGCGGCGGGTTACGCTTCGCTAACCCGCCCTACGGGCTGGGGAGTACGCGATGCCCGGGCTTGTTCCACCTGCGCGGCCCGGCGCCTCGCGGGGCGAAGGCCCGGCATCGACGTCTTTCCTTCTCCGGGTTCGACGACGTGGATGGCCGGGCCTTCGCCGCGTCGAAGCGGCTTCGGCCGCGCAGGCCGGGACAAGCCCGGCCATGACGACGTTGAAACAGCTCGGCCGGACTCTGACGGCGTCATATGCGATGGTCCTGCAGGGCAGCGAGGCCTCGATGCCGCAGAGCACGACGGCGGGGCCATGCAGATCGCGCGTGAACGTTCCGTCGTGGCCGCCCTTGTGTCCGGCCCGCAACGCTTTAGAAGGGCTGCAACGCCGGTGGCCGCGCGTTGCGCGGGGCCGCCGGTCATCATCAACGAGCAAGGCGAGCAGTGGTGGACGCCCTGAAAGTACGCAACGCAGCCGACGTGGAGGAGGTGGTTCGCGCCGCGATCGCGAGCGAGCAGCCGCTCGATGTCATCGGCCACGGCTCGAAGCGCCAGATCGGCCAGATCACGGCGACCAATGCCGTGCTCGATCTGTCGGCCCTGAGCGCGGTCGTCGCCTACGAGCCGAACGAGCTGATCATCACCGCGCAGGCCGGGGCGCCGCTCGCCGACCTCTTGTCGCTGATCGATTCGAAGAGCCAGCAATTCGCGTTCGAGCCGATGGATACGGGTCCGCTGCTCGGGACGACGGGCCGAGGCACGCTGGGCGGCATGATCGCGGCGGGGCTGGCCGGTCCGCGGCGCATCCGCGCCGGCGGGGTGCGCGACCATCTGCTCGGGGCGCATGCCGTCTCCGGGTTCGGCGAGAGCTTCAAGACCGGCGGCAAGGTGGTCAAGAACGTCACCGGCTACGATCTCTGCAAGCTGCTGGCGGGCTCCTGGGGCACGCTCGCGGTCATGACCGAGGCGACCCTGAAGGTGATGCCGCGGCCGGAGTCGGAGCGCAGCCTGGTGCTGCGCGGGCTCGACGACCTCAAGGCCAACCGGGCCATGACGGCCGCTCTCGGCTCGCCGTTCGATGTGTCCGGAGCCGCGCATCTGCCGGCCTCGACCTTGCGGCCGGAGGTCGAAGGCCTGAGCCCGACCGGCTCGCCGCGCGAGGCGGTCACGGTGATCAGGCTGGAGGGCATCACGGCGTCCGCCGCGCATCGGGCGGCGTCGCTTGCCCGGCAGCTCGCGACCTTCGGTGCGGCCGAGATCATCGCGGACGACGCCTCCGCCGATGTCTGGAGCGCCGTCCGCGACGTGCTGCCGTTCGCCGCCAACGGGCCGCTCGGGGCCTGGACGGTCTGGCGGATCGTCTGCCCGCCGGTGTCGGGCGGCGCCATCGGGCAGGCCTTGACGCGCCAGACCGGCGGCGAGGTGATCTATGACTGGGGCGGGGGGCTGATCTGGGCCGCGCTGCCGCCGCAGCCCGATGCGTCCGCGGGGCTGGTGCGCAAGCAGGTGGAGGCCGTCGGCGGTCACGCCACCCTGCTGCGCGCGTGGGACGAGATGCGTCTGGCGGTCGACGTCTTCCACCCGCAGCCGCCGGGTGTCGCCGCGCTGGAGGAGCGGGTTCGCGTCTCCTTCGATCCCAAGACCATTCTCAACCGCGGCCGTATCCGGCGGAGCGTTGCGCCATGAAGACCGAGTTCACCTTGGCGCAGCTCGCCGATCCCGACATCGCGGTCGCCGACAAGATCCTGCGCGCCTGCGTGCATTGCGGCTTCTGCACCGCGACCTGCCCGACCTACGTGCTGCTCGGCGACGAGCTCGACAGCCCGCGCGGGCGCATCTACCTGATCAAGCAGATGCTCGAGAAGGATCAGGCACCGACCGCCGACGTGGTCAAGCACATCGACCGCTGCCTGTCGTGCCTGTCCTGCATGACGACCTGCCCGTCGGGCGTCCACTACATGCATCTGGTCGATCAGGCGCGGGTGCGAATCGAGCAGCGCTACCAGCGCCCGCTGACCGACCGGTGGCTCCGCGCCGTGCTCGCCTATGTGCTGCCGCGGCCGCGCGAGTTTCGGCTGGCGATGACCCTGGCGCGGCTCGGCCGGCCGTTGAAGGCGCTGCTGCCGGCGTCCTCCGCGACGCGAACACCTGCGCCGGGCCTGCTGCGGCGCGTCAGGGCGATGCTCGACCTGGCGCCGGCCGTGGCGCTGCCGCCGCCAGGGCCGGCGGGCGGCAGCGTGTTTGCCGCGCAGGGCGCGCGGCGCGGCCGCGTGGCGCTGCTGCAGGGCTGTGCGCAAGCGGCGCTGGCGCCGCGCATCAACCAGGCCGCGATCAGCGTCCTGACGCGGCACGGCGTCGAGGTCGTGCTGGTCAGGGACGAGCAATGCTGCGGTGCGCTGACCCACCACATGGGGCAGGATGCCGACGCGCTGGCGCGGGCGCGCGCCAATGTCGACGCGTGGACCGCGGAGATGAAACGCGGCGGTCTCGACGCCATCCTGGTGACGACCTCGGGCTGCGGCACCGTCATCAAGGACTACGGACACATGCTGCGCGAAGACCCGCAATATGCGGCGGCCGCGGCCGCCGTGTCGGCGATGGCGAAGGACATCACCGAGTATCTCGCCGGTCTCGAACTGGCCTCCGCCTCTCGGCGCGACGACATCGTCGTCGCCTATCACTCGGCCTGCTCACTGCAACATGGGCAGAAAATCACGAGCATTCCGAAAGAATTGCTTTCCAAGTCCGGATTCGTGGTGAAAGATATACCGGAGAGTCATTTGTGTTGCGGTTCGGCGGGGACCTACAACATTCTCCAGCCTGACATCGCGATGAAGCTGCGCGATCGCAAGGTCGCCAACATCGCGACCGTCAAGCCGAATGTGATCGCGGCGGGCAATATCGGCTGCATGATGCAGATTGCCAGCGGCACCTCTGTCCCCGTCGTGCACACCGTTGAGCTTCTCGACTGGGCGACGGGCGGTCCGCGGCCAGGAATGATTTGACGGATGGGCGCGTGCTGACTGCCGGCCCGTCCCGCCGGACGAGCTGATCGAACGGCGGCAACTGGAGGGTTTCTGATGGCGAAGGACAAGAAGGCGAAGAAGGACAAGAAAGAAAAGAAGAAGCTGATGGCGCAGGCCAAGTCAGCGAAGAAGGCGACGAAGAAGTCCGCCAAGAAGGCTGCGAAGAAGTCTGCACCGAAGTCCGCGAAAAAGGCCGCCAAGAAGGCTGCCAAGGCGCCCGCCAAGAAGGCGAAGAAGACCGTGAAGGCCGCGGCGAAGAAGGCGGCCAAGGCGCCTGCCAAGAAGGCTGCTGCGAAGAAGGCTCCCGCCAAGAAGGCCAAGACGTCGGCCGCAAAGGCTCCTGCCGCGCCGAAGAAGAAGGCCGCCAAGAAGCGGGCTCCCAAGATGGCTCCGCTGGTCGAGACCCCGGCAGTGAACGAGACCGAATCGGCTGCCGAGACCAGCTGGGCGATGCCGAGCGCGGCACCCGAGGAGCACGAAGACGGCGAGGGGACCGCCTCCGGAAACTGATCTTTCCGGTCCGGATCGTTCTCACCACCAGACGAATTCACATCGGGAGGCCGCGGCGGCAACGCTGCGGCCTTCTCGTTTGTTGCCGGCGCCTGTCGTCTGGCTTCTGTCGTCTGCGTCGGCTGTCCTAATTGCCGATGGATCTGTTCGTCGGAGCCGTCGCCCCGCAGATCTACGGCCGGGCGAATCCGACCTCGTTACGCCGTGTCGTTTTGCTTGGGACACCACGATTCCAGCGCGTCGGCACAACCGAATGTGCGTCCTGGCGCGCGTTTGGACACGGAGATTTGTTGTTCAAATGCAACACGCGCTGACTACCTGCCGTAGAATTGTCAAAACGCCCAAAAAGGCGGCAGATGCCGCGCTTTTTTGCTTCACGTGCGGCGAGACCCTGGCACAAATTGTGTCTGGATGACGCAGCCGGTCTTGTTTGCGCCCTGGGGGGCCAAGGTGGGGCAGGCTTTTCGAAATAGGTAATGGGGATCGTCATGAAGAAGTGGGCTTTGCTGGCAACGGCGCTGGCAATGGTTTCGGGATCGGCTTCGGCGGCGGACATGGCGGTCAAGGCCTATAAGGCTCCGCCTCCGGTCACGTTCGATCCCTGGGATATCGCGTTCGGCGCGGCGATCATGAACGACTACGTGTTCCGTGGCGTCACCCAGTCGAACCACAAGCCGTCGGTGGCCGCCTATTTCGAGCCGCGCTTCAACGTCAACAAGGACCTGCAGTTCTACGTCGGCGTCGCCGGCGAGAGCATTTCCTTCCCGAACCGCGCTGCTGCCGAGATCGACATCTACGGCGGTGTCCGCCCGACCTTCGGCGCCTTCGCCTTCGACATCGGCGTCTGGGGCTATCTGTATCCGGGCGGGACCTGCTATTACGGCGGTGGCGCCACGACGGACTTCGCCGGCCGCGCCCTGAGCGCCGAGTGTCAGGCCAACACCTTGACGAACTTCAACACCATGAAGAAGGACGTCAGCTTCTTCGAAGTCTACGGCAAGATGAACTACACGGTGAACGACAACTGGACGTTCGGCGTCACCGAATTCTACACCCCGAGCTTCCTGAACTCCGGCGCCTGGGGCAACTATACCTCGGTCACCGGCAAGTGGACCGCGCCCAGCACCACCTTCGGCTCCAGCGGCGTCGGCATGTATGTGTCGGGTGAGTTCGGCCGCCAGTGGTTCGGCACCACCGACAGCTTCTACGGCACCGCGGCCTTCCCGAACGGCATCAAGTACGCCGACTACAACACCTGGAACCTCGGCGTCGGCTTCACCTACAAGGTGTTCACGCTGGATCTGCGCTACTCCGACACCAACCTGTCGAAGGGCAATTGCAACGCCTTCACCGGCGACTTCACCGCCAGCGGCACCACCAACGTCACCCCGATCAACCCGGGTGGCCTGGGCTCGAAGTGGTGCGGCGCCACCGGCATCGCCAAGCTCTCGGTCGACCTGACGGCGATGACCAACCTGAAGTAATCACCGCAAGGCGGATCGAACTTATCACGAAGGGCGGCGGAGCAATCTGCCGCCCTTCTGCTTTTGCTGGCGCAGCGGCGCTCGCGTCAGCTGCCTCCATCCGCGGTCGCTTCGGCCGCCTGTCCGGCCGGCCGCAGCGAGAACCGGTCGCCATCCCGAATCAGCTCGACCTTCCGATCATGGAACTCGTGCAGGGTCGAGCGGTGGCCGATCGAGACGACGGTGGTCTGCGGCAGCCGTTCGGCGATGACCCGATAGAGCCTGGCTTCGCTCGGCTCGTCGAGCGAGGCCGTGGCCTCATCGAGGAAGAGATATTGGGGCGCATGCAGCAGCGCGCGGGCAATTCCGAGCCGCTGCTGCTCGCCGAGCGACAGCATCCGGTTCCAGTGCGAGTCCTCGTCCAGGCGGTCCGCCAGTTGCGGCAGACCGACGGCCACCAGCGCCTCCCTGACCTGCTCGACGCTGAAAGCGTCCGCCGCCGCGGGATAGACGATCGCCGCCTTGAGCGCGCCGATCGGGAAGTAGGGCCGCTGCGGCAGCATCATCAGCTTGGCATGCGAGGGCACGCTGATGGCGCCGCTGCCGAACGGCCAGACGCCGGCGATGGCGCGGAACAGCGTCGACTTGCCGGCGCCGGAGGGGCCGGTCAGCAGCGTGCGCTCGTTGTTGCCGATGCTGAAGCCGTCGGCCGCGACCAGCGGCAGGCCATTGGGCAGCTTCAGCAGCAGCTGGGCGAGATCGATGCTGTCGCCGGCATGGTCGACGACATCGATCGTCTGCGGCTCGCCCGAGAGCTTGTGCGCGCTCTCGATGGACATGTCGAAGCCGTCGAGGCGGGCGACGGTCGAGCGCCAGTCGGCAAGCGTCCGGTAAGTCGTCACGAAGAACGACAGCGCGCCCTGCACCGTCGAGAACGCGGACGCCGTCTGCATGATGCCGCCCATCTGGATCGACTTGGCGAAGTAGGCAGGCGCAACGAGCACATAGGGAAAGATCACCGCCGCCTGCGAATAGCCCGCCGTGAAGGCCGTCAGCCGCTTGGTCCGGCTCATGATCTGGTACCAGTTCTGCACGACCCGGCCGAAGCGGGTTCCGAGCTGACCTTGCTCGGCGCCTTCGCCGCGCAGCAGCGCGATCTGCTCGGAGCTTTCGCGCACCCGCACCAGGTTGAAGCGGAAGTCGGCCTCGTAGCGCTGCTGCTCGAAGTTGAGATTGACGAGCGGCGAGCCGATCCAATGCGTCAGGATGGTCCCGAAGATCGCATAGATCAGCGCGATCCAGACCAGGTAGCCGGGGATCGCGATGTCGGTGCCGAACAGCTGCAGCGGGGCATCGGTCGACAGCCCCCAAAGCACCACCATGAACGATGCGAGCGAGACGATCGAGCTGAGCAGGCCGATGGTGATGTTCAGCGTCTTGTCGACGAACAGCTGCACGTCGTCGGCAATGCGCTGGTCCGGGTTGTCGGCGATGTCGCCCTTGAGCTGCATGCGATAGTGCGTGGCGTTGTCCAGCCAGCGGCGCAGGTAGACGTCGGTCATCCACCGCCGCCAGCGGATCTGCAGCCATTGATTGAGATAGAGCTGGTAGACGGCCAGGATGATGAAGATGGTCGCCAGTACGGCGAACACGCCGATTTCCCAGATGAAGCTGTTCCAATCATACTGCTGCAGCGCGTTGAAGAACCTGTTCTGCCACTGGTTCACCAGCACCTGGATCGCAACGAGCGACAGTTCGATCGCAATGACGGCGGCGAGGAGGATGCGGCCGGCGACCTTGTCCTCGGAGCGGAAGTAGGGAATGGCGATCCGCCAGACGGTGGCGACGGTCGAGCGCAGATTGTTCACAGAGGGGCTGCTCCTGAGAAAATGTCTTAACAGGCTGACGAAAAACGAGAAAATCGTCGTTGGCACCGCCTGCCTAGACTAAAGTCGTAATCTGGCGGGTGGCGGCCGGCTTGTCGGTCGCGTGTGACAAACCGTAGCATGGGGCAGGGGAGAGGGACTGCGACCGCCGCCAGATTTCGCGAGAATTTGAGCAGAGTTGGGCGTTGCCGGTTTTGTGATCTGCTTTTCCGACCTTTGCCAGGCTTGGGGGCCTGGGCGAGCAGACCTGATCCGTCCCGCCGGCCTCAGGTCCAACAACAAGAACGTGGGGGGAGAAGTCACGATGTGGAATCAAATCTACGACCCGTTGGGGAGCCCGGCGCTGTCGACGCTGGCCGCCGCCGTCCCGGTGGTGACGCTGCTGGTGCTGATCGCCAGCGGCAAGGTCAAGGCACACATCGCGGCGATCATCGCCGTGATCCTGACCAACCTGATCACGATCTTCGTCTTTACGATGCCGGCCAACATGTCGCTGCGCGCGACGTTTCTGGGCGTCATCACCGGGTTCTTTCCGATCGGCTGGATCGTCCTGAACGTCATCTTCCTCTACCAGGTCACGGTTTCCACCGGACGGTTCGAGCTTCTGAAGCGCGCCATCGGCGGCGTCACGGAGGACCGGCGGCTGCAACTGTTGCTGGTCGCCTTCTCCTTCGGCGCGTTCTTCGAAGGCGCGTCCGGCTTCGGCACCCCGGTGGCGATCACCGGTGCCGTGCTGATCGGTCTCGGCTTCTCGCCGCTCGCGGCCTCCGGCCTGTCGCTGATCGCCAACACCGCCCCGGTCGCCTATGGCGCGCTGGGCACGCCGATCCAGGGCCTCGCCTCGGTCACCGGTCTCGACCCTTACATCCTCGGCGCGATGGTCGGCCGGCAGCTGCCGGTGTTCTCGCTGATCGTGCCGTTCTGGGTGATCTGGGCGTTCGCGGGCTGGAAGGGCATGAAGGACATCTGGCCGGCGATCCTGGTCACCGGCGTCTCCTTCGCGGTGCCGCAATTCCTGATCTCGAACTACATCAATCCGTGGATCGTCGACATCGGCGCCTCGCTGATCTCGATGGGCGCGCTGATCCTGTTCCTGAAGGTCTGGCAGCCCAAGCAGCTGTGGCTGTCGCCGGCGCTGCGCGGGCGTGACGAATCGGCCGCCACGATGACGGCGGCGAAGCCGCTGGACCGCACGCCGCTGACGCAAGCCGAGCTCTGGGGCGCGCTGCTGCCCTGGATCATCGTCTGCGTCATCATGCTGATCTGGGGCAACGGCGCCTTCAAGGCCTGGGCGAACTCGATCTTCACCTGGAACTATCCGGTGCCCGAGCTCGACAAGCTGATCAACAAGATGCCGCCGGTGGCTGCGAAGCCGACGCCGGAAGGCGCGGTGTTCTCGTTCACCTACCTGACCTTCACCGGCACCGGCATGCTGATCGCCGCGATCATCTCCGGCTTCCTGATGGGTGTCGGACCGGGCAGACTGATCGCGGAATACGGCCGCACCATCCGTCTCTGCGCGATCTCGCTGATCACGATCTCGGCGATGCTCGCGATCGGCACGCTGACCCGGCTGTCCGGCGTCGATGCCACGCTCGGCTTGGCCTTCGCCGCGACAGGCGTGCTCTATCCGTTCTTCGGCACCTTGCTCGGCTGGTTGGGCGTGGCGCTGACGGGATCGGATACGGCCTCGAACGTGCTGTTCGGAAACCTGCAGAAGATCACCTCCGAGCAGCTCGGCCTGTCCCCTGTCCTGATGGCGGCCGCCAACTCCTCCGGCGGTGTCATGGGCAAGATGATCGATGCGCAGTCGATCGTCGTCGCCTCGACCGCCACCAACTGGTACGGCCACGAGAGCTCGATCCTGCGCTACGTCTTCCTGCATTCGATCGTGCTGGCCTGTCTGGTCGGCCTGTTCGTCACCTTGCAGGCCTATGTCTATCCGTTCACGGCGATGGTGCTGAAGTAGCAACACCGGCAGCGACAAACGCCCCGCGCCGTAGCTGCGGCGCGGGGCTTGCTATGTTTGGAACACATTTGTGCGGGAGCCGTGCTGGCGGTCGCCGGGCCGATCGCTTAAGAGGCGAGCCCTGCACGTGATGATGTGTCGAGAGGAACGATGCGAGTAGTGAAGCGAGCTTGCGCCAAACTGGCTGCGGCCCTGTTGATGTCGGCCGTGCCCCTTGCCGCCGCCTCGGCGGAGGAATTTCCCTTCGGCATGGAGATGACGCTGGATGCGCTGCCGCAGCCGGGCTCGAAGCGGGTGCCGGATCTCGACATCGGCGACAACGGTGATGCTGTGCTCGAGCTGTGGTGCAAGGGCGGCAAGGGGCAGTTCTCGGTCGCCGGCAACACCATCGTGTTCATCGCCGGCAAGATCGAGGACCGCAACTGCCCGGCGGCGCGCGCGCAGGCCGACGACGAACTGATCGCGGCGCTGAGCGCGGTGACGAACTGGAAGCGTCAGGGCGACCTGATCATCTTCATCGGACCGAAGACGCTGCGCTTCCGGCTCAACACCAATTGAGCCGAGACGGCCGTTTCCAAAGTCCTGGTGGGGACTGTCGAGGGCTCAAGCTCGAGCATGATGCGTTCCACTTTCCGCATCATGATTTGAGCAAACAGCCTTGCGCACGCTCGCGCTTCCGCAGTGTGCACCCTTGAGGTCTGCCCCGCGGTCACCCTCCCCTGGAGGGGGAGGGTCGCCTCTCATGAGCGCAGCGAATGGGAGGCGGGGTGGGGTGATCTCTCCACGTGCACCGGTGCCCGCGGCGTCACCCCGCTCGCCCGCTTCGCGCGCGATCGACCCTCCCCCTCCAGGGGAGGGTGGCATCTGAGATCGCGGCGCCATGCCGTCATGGCTCGCCTTACTTCCAGACCGAGTTGTCCGCATCCCAGCGCTTGGCCTTGAAGGCCTTCGCCAGCTCGTCGATGGCGCCGCCATCATCCCGCGTGTCGCCTTCCTCGTCGCCCGAGGATTCGTCCGACAGGATCAGCTTGGCGCTCGAGGCCTCATCGATGGTGGTCGTCGTCGGGCTGCTGATCCAGAGCATCAGCGCGTCGGCGCCGCCCGGCTTGTCCGCCGAGACGAGGCCGGTGACCTCGATGACGTCGGTCAGCTCGAGCGCCGGCATCAGCTGGCTCGGCCGCTTCAACGTCAGCTTCAGCTTGCCGCTGACCGGATTCCACGCCGCACTCGTCGGCTTGGCATTGTAGGTCTTGGCCAGCACGTCGGAGATGGCGCCCGCCAGCTTGTCCTTGTTGATCTTGTCACCGTCGCGCCAGTCGGCCGCCGCAAAGCGGATGGTGCGGTCCATCTCGACCGTGCCGGCGGTCCAGCCGGCAGTGACGACGCCGTTCATGGTCCGCGCCTTCGCGATCAGCGCGCCGGCTCGTTCGGGGTCGACGGTCATGCTGATGGTCTGCTCGCCCGCGCGCAGTGCGTCGCAGCTCACGATGAGGCTCGACAGCGAAACTTCGACGTTCTCGCCCTTCAGGCTCTTGAGGAAGTCGGTCACCGCGTCTAGCTTGAGCCGGACCGAGATCGCCTCGGGCGAGACGTCAGTGAAGTCCTTCGGCTGGGCGCTGATGCCGTCGTCGCTCGACTGGCTCTCCTGGAACTCCTTCTCGCTGACGTCGGAATTGTCGGTCGACGCCACCTCGGTGACGGTCTTGCCGATCGCGATCTGTCCGCGGAACTCGAACGTGTCGCCGGTCGGCTTGCGATTCAGCTTCACCGTGACCGGCTCCTTGGCGCCGTTGCTCTGGGTCGCACCGGTCAAGGTCTGGCCATTGACGGTGAGGCTGACCACGAAGCGGTCCTTGCGATCCGAATTCTTTGCGACGGGATAGCAGACGTCGAGCGTGGCGGCGGTGACGGTTTTGCCCTGGCGCGTCTCCTTCAGGATCACGTCGGCATTGCCGTCCATCAGGCCGTCGATCGCGGTGAAATACCGAGTCTCGTTGGCGGGGGCCTTGGTCCCGCTCTTGCTCTGGGCCCAACCGAGTTCCGGCGCGGCCGCTGCAATCACGGCCAGCGCAAGCAAAATCGCGTGCATCTGAAAATCCTTGTGGGGGCAGAATCGGCCTTAAGCTGTAGCGCCGATTTGCGGTCGCTGCACCCCCGGTGCGGACACTCGGCCAAAAAGAAGGCCGCCCGGAGGCGGCCTTCCTGAATGTGAGATGTCGAAAGCAGGGCTCAGAAGCCCATGCCGCCCATGCCACCCATGCCGCCGCCGGCCGGCATCGCCGGAGCAGCATCCTTCGGCAGCTCGGCGACCATGGCCTCGGTGGTGACCAGGAGGCCTGCGACCGACGAGGCGTCCTGCAGCGCGGTGCGGACCACCTTGGCCGGGTCGATGATGCCCTTGGCGACCATATCGACATAATCCTCGGTCTGCGCGTCGAAGCCGAACGTCTCGGACTTCTCGTCCAGGATCTTGCCGACCACGATCGAGCCTTCGACGCCGGCGTTCTCGGAGATCTGGCGAATCGGAGCCTCGAGCGCCTTCAGCACGATGTTGATGCCGGCCTGGACGTCCGAATTGGCGTTGGTGATGCGGCCGACGGCCTTCTTGGCGCGCAGCAGCGCCACGCCGCCACCAGGGACGATGCCTTCCTGCACCGCAGCGCGGGTCGCGTTGAGGGCGTCCTCGACGCGGTCCTTCTTCTCCTTGACCTCGATCTCGGTCGCGCCGCCGACGCGGATCACCGCGACGCCGCCGGCGAGCTTGGCCAGACGCTCCTGCAGCTTCTCACGGTCGTAGTCCGAGGTGGTCTCCTCGATCTGCGCCTTGATCTGGCCGACGCGCGACTCGATGTCGGCCTTCTTGCCGGCGCCGTTGACGATCGTGGTGTTCTCCTTGTCGATCACGACCTTCTTGGCGCGGCCGAGCATCTTGATCGTGACGTTCTCGAGCTTCATGCCGAGATCTTCCGAGATCAGCTGACCACCGGTCAGGATCGCGATGTCCTCGAGCATGGCCTTGCGGCGATCACCGAAGCCCGGCGCCTTGACGGCGGCGACCTTGAGTCCGCCGCGCAGGCGGTTGACGACCAGCGTCGCCAGCGCTTCGCCCTCGACGTCCTCGGCGATGATCAGCAGCGGGCGGCCCGACTGCACCACGGCTTCGAGCACCGGCAGCATGGCCTGCAGGCCCGACAGCTTCTTCTCGTGCAGGAGCACGTAGACGTCGTCCAGCTCGGCGGTCATCTTCTCGGCATTGGTGACGAAGTAGGGCGAGAGATAGCCCCGGTCGAACTTCATGCCTTCGACGATGTCGACCTCGGTATCGAGCGACTTGTTCTCCTCGACCGTGATGACGCCCTCGTTGCCGACCTTCTGCATCGCCTGGGCGATCATCTTGCCGATCGCGGCGTCGCCGTTGGCGGAGATGGTGCCGACCTGGGCGACCTCGGAGGACGAGGCGACCGGCTTGGCGCGCTTCTCGATGTCCTTGATCACGGCGGCCACCGCGATGTCGATGCCGCGCTTGAGGTCCATCGGGTTCATGCCGGCGGCAACCGCCTTGGCGCCCTCGCGCACGATGGCCTGGGCCAGCACGGTCGCGGTGGTGGTGCCGTCACCGGCGGTGTCGTTGGTCTTGGAGGCGACCTCGCGCAGCATCTGCGCGCCCATGTTCTCGAACTTGTCCTCCAGCTCGATCTCCTTGGCGACGGTGACGCCGTCCTTGGTGATGCGCGGAGCGCCGAAGCTCTTCTCGATGACGACATTGCGGCCCTTCGGGCCGAGCGTCACCTTGACGGCGTTGGCGAGAATGTCGACGCCGCGCAGCATGCGGTCGCGTGCGTCGCCGGCGAATTTGACGTCCTTGGCTGCCATTTCAGAATTCTCCTGGAGTAGACCTCGACGGCGAGGGGCGTGATCGCCCGTCTGTCGCCGGAACGAGGTTGCAGAGCATTTTCGCCCGGGGCGGCTGATCGCCGCCCCCGACAGGTCGGGATCAGGCGACGACGCCCATGATGTCGGACTCCTTCATGATCAGGAGTTCCTCGCCGTCCAGCTTGACCTCGGTGCCGGACCACTTGCCGAACAGCACGCGGTCGCCGACCTTGACGTCGATCGGGATCAGCTTGCCGCTCTCGTCGCGGCCGCCCGGGCCGACGGCGACGACTTCGCCCTGCGAGGGCTTTTCCTTGGCGCTGTCGGGAATGATGATGCCGCCCTTGGTCTTCTCTTCGGCGTCGATGCGCTTAACCACGACGCGGTCGTGCAGGGGACGAAACTTCGATTTGGCCATGACGGATCCCTTTTGGGGTGCTTGGATAAGTGTTGCTGTCGGAGGAAATCTGAATGCGGCCACATTGAACGCCCACTTGGCGCCAACTGGCTCGCAGCCTTAGCAATCCCGCCCTCCGAGTGCTAAAGACCGCTCGGGGAAATATGGCTTGCGGCTGTTCCTGTCAAGCAACGGCCAGCCGTTAAGCCGTTCTTGAGGCTGTTAGGGGATGTTGTCCCGGGCCAGACATGTTAGTGGAGCGGCGTCGTCATCCGACGTCATTGCTCTGACGAGCGTTTTGCGCTTGGTTGCCGGACGGGGCAGCCATGATCTTGTTCCTAAGGGGATGCCATGACGAGTTCACGGTGCGCGCGGCCGGTTGCCAATCTCGCGATCGCGTCGGCGCTCACGATGCTTCTGGGAGCGTGCACGGGCTTCAGCCTGTCGCCGTCGACCCCCATGCAGCAGACCGAGGCGCCGGTCGAGCCCGAGGTGCCGGCCACGATTCGCGCCGAGGATCTCGTGGGCAAATGGGGGCTTGCCGCCTACAACAACCCGAATGACCGCCCGCGCACCGAAAAGATGGCTTTGGCGCAGTGCAAACAGCCCTACGTCATCGGGGCAGGCACGTCCGGTGGTGTCGTGATGCACCTGGCCGACCAGGCGACTCCCCAGGAACTGCGCTTGAAGGGATCGGCCAGCGGCAAGAACTACATCGGCCCGGCCGGACCGCCCGGCGGCGAGCAGGACCGCGAGGTCGTCTCCTTCGACGGCCGTGTGCTGATCACCCGCTTCGTCGACAAGGATGCGGCGACCCGTTACCAGACGATGGTCTACGTCCGCTGCGGACCGCGCGCCTGAGATCCGGGCGAACATCCCGCAAAGGTCGAGAGTCGAACGAAAAACGCCGGCGATAGCGCCGGCGTTCCTGTATGGTGACGTTGCCTGGAGCGGTCGCTGGGACTGGCCGAGGTCAGTTGAACATCGCGTCGATGTCGTCCTGCGAAGCGTGGCCGACGTCGCCTTCCGCCTTCGGGCCGTTCAGCAGCCGGGCGTCGCCCTCGCGGTGGTCGACGATCGGCGGCGTATGCGCCTTGATGGCGTCGACGCCGCCCCAGATGTCCATCATCACCACGATGTGGTGCTCGATGAACTTCATCGTGGTCATGACCTTGTTGATGCGCTGGCCGGTCAGGTCCTGGAAGTTGCAGGCCTCGAAGATCGAGACCACGCGCTCCTGGATCTCTTCGCTCAGGATCTTCTGCTGGTCGGCCGAGTCCACCTTGGACAGCGCGCTGGCGGCCTGGTCGATCGCCTCCGCGGCTTCCAGGATCTGCTGCGTCGCCTGCTCGGTGCCGCCGACGACCGCGCCGAGCTCGCCGTTGACCTTGGCCATCTCCTCGCCGTTGAAGCTCTTGGCATGGAGGGTCGCGATCTCGCCCTTGGTGCGGTTGATCGCGTCGTGGATCAGGTCGAGCTCGACCTTGAGCTTTTCGCACTGCTCGATCTGGGCGCGATAGGTCTCGAGCAGCGCGCGCGCTTCGGCGACCTCGCGTGCGGCGGACTCTTCGATGGCGGCGTTCGCCGTGTTGCTGCCGCCGCTTCGGATCGCATTGGCCATCTGGGAGCGGATCGCGCGCAGCTCGTCCATGATTTCCTTGTGGTTGGGGCCGATCTCGCCGCCCACGAATTCAGGCTCCGGCATATGGCCGACGATTGCTTCTTCGATACGGAAACGCTTGCGAACAGCCATGATAGTATCCCTGACCTTTTGCTCGGATCAGTTCTACGCAGAGGCTATTTAACATCGCGTTCACGCCAGGAACCGCCGTTGGGCAACGCTGGCGTGCATCGTGCGTCAACTATTAACCATGCTCCGCCGGCCTTCACGCAAAATAAACGCTAGCGATCAAAACCGCCGACGTATGCAGCGATGGTGAATCCCGGCGCCTCCCGCGTTTACCAAAGCGATCGGGTTTTGCTCTTTATTGACGATACGCGGCGGCGTTGCCGCCTCGCGCGACGAACAGTCTCCAGACGAAACAGTACAGAGTACGTCGATGTTCAAATCATTCTCCATAGCGCTGCTGGCCGGCGCATGCGCATTCCATTCAGGTCTGGATCGGGCTGCGGCCCAGGGATTTCAGCAGCCGACCGTGATTTACAGCGGGCCGCCGCAGCAGTCCGCGCCGGTGCGCGCCGCTTATGTCGAACGCTCGCGCATGGGTGGTGGCTTCATCGAATTCCTGTTCGGCGATCCGCAAGGCGGCCGCGGCATGCCTCGGCCGGGACAGCCGATGTACCAGCAGCAGCCGTCCTACTACGAGCCGCAGCGGCTGGCGCCGGGCATGGTCCCGCAGCAGGGAGTACCGGATGAGGAGGCCTATGAGCAGACGCAGCGGCCGCTCGATCCGAAATACGAGAAACAGATCGTTGACTACGACGGCAAAGAACGGCCGGGCACGATCGTCATCGATACGCCGAACAAGTTCCTCTATCTGGTTCAGGGCGAGGGCAGGGCGCTCCGCTATGGCATCGGCGTCGGCCGCCCCGGCTTCACCTGGTCGGGCGTGAAGACGATCTCGGCCAAGCGCGAATGGCCGGACTGGACGCCGCCGCCGGAAATGCTCGCGCGCCGGCCCGACCTGCCGCGGCACATGGAGGGCGGACCGCAGAACCCGCTCGGCGCACGCGCGATGTATCTCGGCTCGTCGCTGTATCGGATCCACGGTTCGAACGAGCCATGGACGATCGGCACCAACGTTTCGTCAGGCTGTATCCGGATGCGCAACGAGGATGTCATCGACCTCTATGGCCGCGTGAACGTCGGGGCTCGGGTCATCGTGCTCTGACGACCGCCGCTGCACGACATCCGCAACTGAAAAAGGCCGCCCGTGGGGGCGGCCTTTCGCATTCTTCAGTTCGCTGCGACCCGGGAGCATCAAGCGTAGTCGCTGCCACCGTCGTCGTCGCCATAGCCGTCATCGGCATCGAAGTCGGCCGCGTCGTTGTCATTGCCGCTGTCGTCATAGTTCGCCTGGTCGAACAGGCCGGCACGCCCGCCGTCGCCGCCCGAGCGGCCGATGTCGTCGAGACCGGCGTCGCGCGCCAGCGAGCCGCTGGACTGGTCGCCGCTCCACGGGCCGGCACCACCGCCGCGCTCCTCGATGATCGTGGTGTCACCGAACGCCTGATGCGACCCGCCGCCCATCATCGAGCGGATGCCGCCGAGCAGCAGCGAGCCGCCGACCATGCCCGCCGCAGCGGCCGCCGCCGTGCCGAGGAACGAGCCGCCTCCACCGCCGAACATGCCGCCACGCGGCTGGCCGAAGCCGCCCTGATCGTAAGGGCCGGGCTGACCGGGATAGCCGGGCTGGCCCTGGTAGCCCGGGGGCATCGCCTGACCGCTGTTCCAGACCGGTCGGCTCTGCGACGGCGGCGGCACGTTGGGGACCGAACCGCGGCTGCCCGAGCCGAAGATGCTGTCGCGCATCGAATCGAGGAAGCCGCCGGACTGGGCCTGCTGCGGGGCCTGGGCGTGCTGCAGCTCCTCGATGCGGGCATTGGCGCGCTTCAAGGCTTCGTCCTGCACCAGCACCGTCTGCACCAGCGCGTAGACGGCATTGGGAGCCCGCTGCAGCGCCTGGGCGATGGCGGCGGCGGCCTCCGGATCACGCGGTGCACTCTCCAACTTGGCAAGCCGGTCGAACAGATCGTCGATGAGTTGGCGTTCTTGCGGTGTCATGTCGTTCTCCTGCCGCTTGCCTTGTTCCGGCCAAGCGCGGCCAAGATTTAGGGGGACTTTGTGGCCCGGCCAGCCGGGGCGCGGATTAAATTTCCGTATGCGACACAGCGTCTCTCGGGCTTGCGCAGCGTTTTGGACCTCGATGTTGCCCGCACTACAGGAGGAACGCAGCCGGGCGGCCTTTTGTTCGTCGCAGACCCGCAAGATCCGTTCAGGCCAGCGTCATCCGCCGGCGGTCGAGCAGCGCTGGAAAATGCTCGCCGGCGAGATAGGCGTGCTCGTGCTCGCGCTGGACGGTCAAAGGATCGAGCTCGATCAGGACGTCGTCGACGAAGCCGGGGTGGCACATCACCAGCCCGTCCTCGGGCAGCTCGTCCAGGAAGCCGTCCATCAACGTGGCGAAATCCGAGGTCTTGCTGAAGTCGTAGGCGCCGGCGAAGGCAGGATTGAAGGCGATCTCGGCCCGCTTGGCATGACGGCGGAATTGTGCGCTCAGGACGTCCAGCAGCAGCGCCTTCGGTGCCGTCAGCCGCTGCATCAGCGGCACGTTCCGCCCCCCCTGACGCACCCAGGCCGCCGGCGCGGCTTCCTTGACCGCGGCGAGGAAGCCCTCGCGCACCTGCGGATAGAGCTGGGCATGCTGATGGCCGTCGACGAAATCCGGGGCGCGGCCGAACAGCTCGCCGAACGCCGCAAGCTGGACCAGCACCTCGGCGCGGATCAGCTCGGGATCGAGCCGGCGGGACATTCCGGCGCGCAGCAGCTTGGGAAAGGGCAGGAACATGCCGCCCTCCGACGGGCGGAAGTGCATTGTGAGGGGCCGGAACGGCGCGGTCAGCGTGACATGCAGGCCGATGGCGCAGCGCGGGCTGTCGGACGCGACCTTGGTCAACTCCGTCACCTCGTCGCGCCCGATCGCGGCGCCCACGGTCATCACCGAGGTGGCGTTCAGCCGACCGCGCGCGATCAGGTCGCGGATGGCGCTGTTGACCCCGGGGCTGATGCCATAGTCATCGGCGCACAGCCAGATGCGCCGGTGCGGCGTGGCGCTCATTCGGCGGCGTTCCTCTCGGCGCCGTCGCTCCGCGCATCGAGCGCTGCACGCTTCTCGCTGTGCTCGGCGACGAAGTAGATCGGACGCGCCTTCAGCTCGGACAGGATCTTGCCGATATACTCGCCCATGATGCCGATCATGATCAGCTGCACGCCGCCGATCGTCATCAGGCCGACCATCAGCGAGGGATAGCCAGGCACCGATTTGCCGGTTGTGAAGGTCTCCCAGAGGATCGAGAGGCCGAACAGGAACGCGGCCGAGGCCAGCAGGATTCCGAGCAGACTGGCGAAGCGCAAGGGCGCGACCGAGAACGAGGTGAGACCTTCGATCGACAGGCCTAGCAGGCCGGTCAGGTTGAAGGTTGTGACGCCATGGGCGCGGGCCGCTGGCTCATAGTCGACGCGGATCTGACGGAAGCCGATCCAGCTCGCCAGGCCCTTGAAGAAGCGGTTGCGCTCGGGCAGCTGCCGTAGCGCGGCCACCGCGCGCGGCGAGAGCAGGCGGAAGTCGCCGGCATCCTCCGGAATCTTCTGCCGCGCCCCCCAGTTGATGAGCGCGTAGAAGCCGTGAACGGCGACCCGGCGCAGGAACGGCTCGTTGTCGCGATGCGCCTTGGCGGTATAGACGACGTCGTAGCCGTCCTTGATCCAGTGCGTGACGAGTTGCTCGACCAGGGCCGGCGGATGCTGGCCGTCGCCGTCCATGAACAGCACCGCGCCGCGCCGGGCATGATCGAGGCCGGCCATCAGCGCGGCCTCCTTGCCGAAATTGCGCGACAGCGACACGACCTGCACATCGAGCGCATCGGCCTGCAGGGTGCGGGCAATCGCGAGCGTGTTGTCGCGGCTGCCATCGTCGACATAAACGAGCTCACAGGCGAGACCGAAGCGCTGACGCAGGGTGCGTGCGAGATTATTCAGCCGCTCGTGCAGCGCCGTCAGTCCCGCGCCCTCGTTATAGACGGGGATAACGATCGACAGTCCCTGCGACGCGGCGTCGGCCGCGGTCGTGGTCAGGTCGGACACGTCAGTTCCCAGCATCGCTCAGAGTCCTCGTTCTCCTACCAACATATGGTAGTCGCGCTCACCTGTCGCTACGATGAACGGCGATTTATGATCGCAGGAAGGCCTCGAGGCGGGCAAACAGCGGATTCTCGCGGTCGAGCACGTAGTCGAGCGAGGCGACCGAGACGGTCTCGGCACCATGCGCGCGCAGAAAGCTGCCGAGCGCGTAGATCTGCGCCGGCGGGCAGTGCAGGGTGAGCATGCCGGACGAGGTCGGGCCGCCGAACGGCGCCACGACGCCGAAGCGGTTGTGCGCCTCGGTCAGCATTGCTGCGTCGCACCCTTTGAAGCGGGTGCGGACCTCGCGGTATTTGCTGGCGCGGGCGCGGGCATGGATGTGGTCGAGAATGATCCGGGCGCTCTCGCGCGGACCCTCCGACCAGTCGGCGTCGCGCGAGGCGACCAGGTTGGCCTGGCTGCGCAGGATCACGCCGTCGTCCAGCACCTTCAGCCCGTTGGCGGCGAGCGTCGAGCCGGTGCTGGTGATGTCGACGATCAGCTCGGCGGTGCCGACCGCGGGCGCGCCCTCGGTGGCGCCGGCGCTCTCGACGATGCGGTAATCGACGATGCCGTGGGCGGCGAAGAAGCTGCGCGTCAGGTTGATGTACTTGGTGGCGACGCGCATCCGGCGATTGTGCTGGGCACGAAAACCGGTGGTGACGTCGTCGAGATCGGCCATGGTCCGGACGTCGATCCAGGCCTGCGGCACCGCGACGACGACGTTGGCGCCGCCGAAGCCGAGCGTGTCGATCAGCAGCACGCGCTTGTCGGCATCGGTGATGCTCTCGCGCACGAGATCCTCGCCGGTGACGCCGAGATGCACGCTGCCGCGCGCCAGTTGCGAGGCGATCTCACTCGCAGAGAGATAGGCGATCTCGACATTGTCGAGACCTGCGATGGTGCCGCGATAGTCGCGCGCGCCGCCGGGCTTGGACAGGTTCAGCCCGGCGCGGCCGAAGAAGGCTTCGGCATTCTCCTGCAGACGTCCCTTGGAGGGAACGGCGAGGACGAGGGGGCCGCTCATGATGCTCTCCCGACCGGGGACTTGCCCACGGCGCTGCTCTGGGCCAGGCGCTCGATCCAGATCGAGAAGCCGACGGCCGGAATCGACTCGGCGGCGCCGAGCTGGCTCAGCAGGCCGTCATAACGGCCGCCGGCGACCAGCGGCTCGTCGCCATTGTCAGGATGATGCAGCTCGAACTCGAAACCGGTGTAGTAGTCGAGGCCGCGGCCGAACGACGTGGCGAAGCGCACCTTGGCGATGTCGATGCCGCGCTGGGCCATGAAGCCCGCGCGGGCCTCCAGCGCGTCGATCGCGGCCGAGATGTCGAGCTTGGCATCGGCGGCGAGGGCGCGAAGCTGCTGGACGGCTTCGGTCGGGCTGCCGCTGATGGCCAGGAAGCGCTTGATGCGGTCCAGCGCGTCACGCGGCAGCGCCCCGCTCTTGAGGGTGGACTGCTCGAGGAAGCGGTCGGCGATCTCCGCCACCGTGCGGCCGCCGACGGCGGTTGCGCCGGCAATCGACATCAGGTCGGTGACCAAAGCGAGCGCCGCCTTGCGGTCGGAGCCGGCCAGAGCGGCGAGCACGCCCTCATACTCGTTGCGCGGCGCCACCGAGGCGATCGCCAGCCGCTCGAGGTCCTGCGCCAGGGTGCGCTTGCGGTTGAAGTCCTTGATCAGCCGCCGCCGCCAGACCGGATAGAGATCGAGGGCGTCGATCAAGGCCGTGAACAGCGCGACGTCGCCGGTGCGGATATCCACCGCGGCAAGGCCGGCGGCGGCGGTCGCCTCGATCGCCAGCGCCAGCATCTCGGCATCGGCAGCGGGCCGGTCCTGGCGGCCGAACGATTCGATCCCGGCCTGCAGGAACTCGCTCGGGCGGCCCTCGCGGTAGCGAAATACTGGACCAAGGTAGCTGAAGCCGGCCGGCTGCCCGGCGCGGGCCGAGGCGAGGTAGTCACGGGCGACGGGAATGGTCAGGTCGGGGCGCAGGCACAGCTCTTCGCCAGCGGCGTCGCTGGTCAGATAGAGGCTCTTGCGGATGTCCTCCCCGGAGAGGTCGAGGAACGGCTCGGCCGGCTGCAGGATCGCCGGCTCGGCCCGCTCATAGCCGGCCTGGGCGAAGGATTGCAGCAGCGTGTCCGCCCACGCGGCGGGTCCGGTCGGAGCGGGTCCGGTCATGTCGATTCGAGTTCCAAAGTGGCTTGGGCGCCCGCTGGAAGCGGCGGCTGCCCCTTAGCATGGCCGTTTGACGGTTTCGACTGGGAATGGCCGCGGCGCGCCACAATTGGTCGGATGCCTTAACCGCGGGCTCCGGCCCAGTCTCCGAGCGTCGCCTGAATCACGGCGAGGGCGGCGACGCCGGCCGTATCCGCGCGCAGGATGCGCGGGCCCAGGGCCAGCCTGATCGCATGCGGCTGGCGCAGCAGCAGCGTCCGTTCATCGTCGGCGAAACCGCCCTCCGGTCCGATCAGCAGGTCGATGCCGGCCGCATTCTGGCCGCCGCGCAGGGCCTGCAGCGGATCGGCCAGTTCGGCCGCCTCGTCGCAGAACACCAGCAGCCGCTCGGGTTGCCGCTGCGCGAGGAAGCGCTCCAGCGGCACCGGGTCCTTGACGTCGGCGAGGCTGAGGATGCCGCATTGTTCGGCGGCCTCGACCACGTTGGCGCGCATGCGCTCGCTATTCACGCGCGACACCTGGGTGCGACGGGTGATCACCGGCTCCAGCCGCGCGGCGCCCATCTCGACCGCCTTCTGCACCATGTAGTCCAGCCGCGCGTGCTTGAGCGGTGCGAAGACGTAGGCGATGTCCGGCAGCTGATCCTGCGGCCGGCTCTGCTCCTGGATCGTCAGGCCATCCGGCCGCTTGCGGCCCTCGATCACGGCCAGCCATTCGCCGTCGCGGCCGTTGAAGGCCAGCACGTGATCGCCGGCGCCAAGGCGCAGGACGTTGCCGAGATAATTTCCCTGGTTGCGGTCGAGCGCGACCGAGCCTCCCTCCTGCAGGGGCGCGTCGACGAACAGGCGCGGGGCGTTGAAGTCGTATGCGGGCATGGAGCGAAGCGGAGCCGATGATGGACGTTGCTTACCGGACCCACGCGCCAGCCGCAAAGCCGGAAGGGCCGTCACGTGGTGTTGTATCGGATATCGGCGATGGCGCCTTTCGGCCGTGCTGTCGACAGATTTTACCGTTTCGATCCCGCCGGTCGTCCCCCGGGACGGACATCCGACGATTCCGTAAGCCTCGATGCGGAGAACGGCCTTGATCTTGAGACATTCGACTTCGGCGCTTGCGATCTGGGCGCTGGTCGCGATCATCGCGGTGATGGTCGCCGCGCCGTCCCGGGCCGATGACAAGGCGGTCGCCGCGCCGCCGCAACGGGCGGCCCCCGCGGTTCCGGGCGGTGCCGGCGTGGCTGGCTTCCGCCCGCCCGAGACCTGCCTGAAGGAGTTTACCCCGCTGCGGGACGAGACCGCCCGCCGGGCCAAGCTGCTCAAGGCGGCGACTGAGCGGCGCTTTGCGCCCGGCGAGGCCTGTCAGCTGGTGCATGACTACGAGCTCGCCCAGACCAAGATGATCGACTACGCCGTCGCGCATGCCTCGCTATGTGGAATCCCCGCCAAGATCACCGATCAGCTGAAGGCGAATCACGAAAACACCCTGGCCGTGATGCGCAAGGTGTGCACGGCGACGTGAACCGTCCCGCCGGCCGCTGAACTGGCGACTCCGGCTTGACCAGGTGGGCGAGGGCGCGGAGTGAACGGATTTTTGGGCTCCGACGTTCGGGAAGGGCCTCGTTTTGGGCCTCCGCGCCGGTTGGAACCCGGCTGCGTCTCTGCGCCGCGGATGTGATCAAATCCGCGGTTGTGCTGGACGGGCGAGAATCGTAAAAGCCCCGGATCGGATCGTGCTTTCATCCGGAAGTGTTGAGGATTCTTGGTCTTGCCGGAGAACCAGCCTTGATCGTCCGCCAGTCTTTCATGCCGCTCGCCGTTGCCGCCCTGGTGCTCTCCACAGGGCAGGTCTTCGCGCAGAGCTCGTTTCCCGCGCCGATGCCTGGCCAGGCCCAGACCAGCAATTCGCCGTTTCCACCCATCAACGGTGCGGCGCCGACCCGGGCTGCTGCCCCGGCAAGTCCGTTCCCCAGTCCAGGCGCCTCGGCGTTCGGCGGCGGTGGCGGTGGCGGCTTCCAGCCGGCCCCGATGGGAGCCGCGCCGCAGGGTGGCCCGCCGGAGAGCTGCATGAAGGAGTTCATGCCGCTGCGCGAGGAAGCCGAGCGTCGCGGCAAGCTGATCAAGGCCGCGAGCGACCGCAAGGCCTCGCCTGACGAGGCCTGCAAGCTGATCGCCAATTTCGGCAAGGCCGAAGTGAAGATGATCAAATATGTCGAGGCGCATGCGGCGAGCTGCGGCATTCCCCAGCAGATCTCCGATCAGCTGAAGGCCGGTCACAAGAACACCGACGCGCTGGAAAAGAAGGTCTGTGCCGTGGCGGCGCAGATGCAGTCGGGGGCCGGAAGGCCCGCGGCTCCGAGCCTGAGCGACGTGCTGGGCTCGTCGGCTGCGCTGCCTGAGGCCAACACGACGAAGAAGGGCGGTTCCGCCTTCGACACCATGACTGGCAACGTTCTCACCCGATGAGCACGACCGCCGTCCGCGTTGCTGACGCGACCGGCAACTGGGTCGACACGCTGGCGCCAGTGTGGAGCCGGCCTTACCTGCGGCTCGCCCGCTTCGATCGCCCGATCGGATCCTGGCTGCTGCTGATGCCGTGCTGGTGGTCGGCCGCTCTGGCGGCCGGGATCGGCGGGGATCTGTCCATGCTGCCGGCGTGGATCGGGCTCTATTTCGTCGGCGCGTTCGTCATGCGTGGCGCCGGCTGCACCTGGAACGACATCACCGACCGCGATCTCGACGCCAAGGTGGAGCGCACTCGTTCGCGACCGATTCCGGCCGGGCAGGTCGGCGTGAAGCAGGCGCTCGCCTTCCTGGTGGCGCAGGCCCTGATCGGCTTGGTGGTACTGCTACAGTTCAACCGGTTCGCAATCGCCACCGGCATCGCCTCGTTGCTGATCGTCGCGATCTATCCGTTCATGAAGCGTGTCACCTGGTGGCCGCAGGTCGTGCTGGGTCTCGCCTTCTCGTGGGGCGCGCTGATGGGATTTGCGGTTGCGTTCGGCCGCATCGATGCAACCGCGCTGCTGCTCTACGCCGGGTCGATCTCGTGGGTGATCGCCTATGACACGATCTACGCACATCAGGACGCTGAGGATGACGCGCTGATCGGCATCAAGTCGACCGCGCGCCTGTTTGCCGAGCGGACACATCTGGCGCTGGTCGTCTTCTACAGTTTGGCCGTGATGCTGATAGGGGCCGCCTTCGCGACTGCCCATGTGCATGTCGCGGCGTGGCTCGGACTCGCGGGTTTTGCCGCGCATCTCGGCTGGCAGATATGGCGTCTGGATATCGCCGATCCGGCGCTGTGCCTGCGGGTGTTCAAGTCGAACCGCGATGCTGGGCTGCTGCTGTTCGCAGGGCTGCTGGTCGATGCCGTGCTACGCGCAACCTGATCAGTTGCGCGCGATGATCTCGCGCTCGCCGCGATGGACCGAGGCCGGATTGAGCTGGTAGCCGACACGGCGGCGCATCAGGAAGCGCGGGCGGCGCGAGCGGATCGCGTTGCGGCGACGGCGGCGCGGCGTCGCCTCGCGGCGCGCGTCCTGCAACTGCGGCAGCGCGAACGTCTCGCTCCACATCGCCCACGCAGCAACGATCTCGTTCTGGTCGTCGCTGACGCAGAGCGGGATGGTCAGGGAGGGGTCGCGGTGGACGAGCACCAGCATCACCTGCGTGGCGTCGATTTCGCGCACGCCGATGCCGAGGAAGTCGCTGACGCGGAGGTTCAGGGCCATGCGCATGCCGCTGACGGCACGCCGCAGGACCACGCGCTCCCGGTGCAATTCGATCTGCCGGATCCCGCCATCGGCACGGGTATCGTGCGCGCTGTACGAGACGGGCAGGGAAAGAGGGTCGAGCCGCAGGACGCGGCCCGACCCAGCGGAATTGCTTCCGCCTGTTGCTGTTTGACGCCTCACGGCTTGGTCTCCCCGCCGGGATTATGCTCCCGGTCGATGCGTGTGACCTTGCCACGCGGATCGCCCGTATCGGCTTAACAAGCCTGGTTAATCAGATCTCACGCATGATCCTCTCACCGTCATGATTGACAAGCGCTTGCCCCGCATGATTGACGAGACCTTGCCGATTTGCCGACAATCCGATGTGCCGTCTGCCGTCCTGCTTGAAGTCGGCGTGAACAGGCCACATTTCGTTTGGATTGAGCCGTCTTCGCCGCCCACCTGACATCGATCGGATCGTGTTCGTGACCTCTTCCCCAGCCTCATCGTCGACATCAGCCCAATCAGATCTGCTCGACCAGTCCGCCCTGCGAACGCTCGCCGAGCGGCTGGTGGAAGCCGCGAGGAAGGCCGGCGCCGATGCCGCCGACGCCATCGCGGTGCGCGGCATCTCGCAGGGCGTCGAGGTCCGTGACGGGCGCGTCGAGGAATCCGAGCGCTCGGAAGGCGACGATGTCGGCCTGCGCGTTCTCGTCGGCAAGCGCCAGGCCGTGGTGTCGACCAACGACGTCAGCGGCGACGGCGTGGCGCGGCTGGCCGAGCGGGCCGTGGCGATGGCGCGGGTGGCGCCTGACGACCAATATGTCGGCCTCGCCGATCCGGCGCTGCTGGCGCGCGATATTCCCGAGCTCGACCTGCTCGATCCGCAGATTCCCTCGACCGCAGAGCTGGAACGCCGTGCCCAGGAGGCGGAGGCCGCCGCGCTCGGCGTGAAGGGCGTGACGAAGTCCGGTGGTGCGTCGGCCTCGACCGGCATCGGCGGCATGGTGCTGGTCACGAGCGACGGTTTTCACGGCGCCTATCTGCGTTCGAGCCAGAGCATCTCGACGACCGCCATTTCCGGCGAAGGCACCGGGATGGAGCGCGACTACGACTACACGGCGGCTCCGCACGGCGCCGACCTGCTGGCGCCCGCGGCCGTCGGGCGCAGCGCTGGCGAACGCGCGGTGGCGCGCGCCAATCCGCGCAAGGTTGCGACGTGCCAGGTGCCGGTGGTGTTCGATCCCCGCGTGTCCGGCTCGCTGGTCGGACATCTGGTCGGCGCCATCAACGGCGCCTCGATCGCGCGCAAGACCAGCTTCCTCAAGGACAAGCTCGGCGCGCAGCTCTTCGCCAAGGGCATCCGCATCATCGATGATCCGCTGCGCAAGCGCGGACTGCGGTCGCAACCGTTCGACGCCGAGGGCGTGAAGGTGAAGCAGACGGCGCTGGTTGACGATGGCGTGCTGACGACGTGGCTGCTGGACTCGGGCACCGCGCGCGAGCTCGGCATGGTGACGACCGGCCACGCCCATCGCGGCGTGTCGTCGTCGCCTTCGCCCGGTCCGTTCAATCTGCATCTCGAAGCCGGCGTCGTGACAGCCAAGGAGCTGATCTCGGACATCAAGCAGGGCTTCTACGTCACCGACCTGATCGGCTCGGGCGTCAACGGCGTCACCGGGGACTACAGCCGCGGCGCGTCCGGCTTCTGGATCGAGAATGGCGAGATCGGCTATGCCGTGAGCGAGGTGACGATCGCCGGGCATCTGTTCGAGATCTTCAAGTCGATGACGCCCGCCAGCGATCTGGAATTCCGCTATGGCGTCAATGCGCCGACGGTGCGCATCGAAGGATTGACGCTTGGCGGACGATGAGATCGAGAAACCGAACGAGACCAGCCTCGCGGCAGACGCCAGGCTCCTGAAGGAGGCGGTCCGCGAAGCCGGCGAGCTCGCACGTTCGATGTTCGGAACGGAGCTGCGCAAATGGACCAAGGGGGCGTCGTCGCCCGTCTCCGAAGCCGACATGGCGGTCAATGCACTGCTCGAACGCAGGCTGCGATCCGCAACGCCAGATTACGGTTGGCTGTCCGAGGAGAGCGCGGATGATCGGGAAAGACTCGGCCGGTCGCGGGTCTGGATCGTCGATCCGATCGACGGCACGCGGTCCTATCTCGGCGGCCGCAACGACTGGTGCGTGAGCGTTGCGCTGATCGAGCACGGTGCGCCGATACTCGCCGCCGTGCATGTCCCGGTCAGCGAGGAGTTCTTCTTCGCCGCCCGCGGTAGTGGCACCACGTTGAACGAACAGCCGGTTCGGGTGGCGCCCGGACGAGAGCTCGAATTCTCGCGCGTGGCCGGTCCAAAACCGTTGGTTGAGCGGCTGGCTCCGGATTCGGCGCGAATTGAACTCCATCCGCGAATCGGATCATTGGCGCTGCGCCTTTGCCGTGTCGCGCATGGCGGGCTCGATGCCGCTTTTGCAGGCGGGCAAAGCCGCGATTGGGATCTTGCGGCGGCTCATTTGATCGTGCAGGAAGCGGGGGGTAAAATGACCGCGTTGTCCGGCGAGGCGATCCTCTATAATCGTCCGGAGGTGGTGCACGGGGTGCTGGTGGCAGCGGGCCGCGACCGACATGCCGACATCGTCGCGCAGTATCGCAGGTTACCGCCGGACTGAACGCCCTGGATCGCACCCTCCACGTCGCCTGCAAGGCGTTGACTAGGAAACGATACCGATGACAGATAGCGCCTCGCAGCAGCTCCTTCACCTCGTGATCGGCGGCGAGCTCATCAATCTCGACAAGAACGAATTCAAGGATCTCGACAAGGTCGATATCGTCGGCGTCTATCCGAACTACGCGGCGGCCCACGCCGCCTGGCGAGCCAAGGCGCAGATGACGGTCGACAACGCCCACATGCGCTATTTCATCGTTCACCTGCACCGGCTGCTCGATCCCGGTCAGGATGCGAAGTAAGACGCAAAGCTCGCGACTTGAAACATCTGATCCGTAATACGCTGCGTAGCGGCTGGTTCCAGCGTGCCGTCGGGTTCCTCGCGGCCGAGTACCTGCGGCTGGTGTGGCTGACCAACCGCTTCACCTATGAGCCGCCGGAGGTCTACGACATCGTCGAGCCGCAGATGCCGGCGATCTTCGCGTTCTGGCACGGCCAGCATCTGCTGACCCCCTTCATCAAGAACAAGCCGAGCTATCGCGCCAAGGTGCTGATCTCCCGGCATCGCGACGGCGAGTTCAACGCGATCGCCGCCGAGCGGCTCGGCATCGGAACCATCCGCGGCTCCGGCGATCATGGCTCCTCCTTCCACCGGAAAGGCGGGGTGGGGGCGTTCAAGGAGATGGTGCGGGCGCTCGAAGACAACTATAATGTTGCATCGACCGCCGATGTGCCGAAGCGGGCGCGGATTGCGGGTCTCGGCATCATCATGCTCGCGCGCGAATCAGGACGTCCGATCATGCCGTTCGCAATGGTCACGAGCCGCTTCATCCGCCTGAAGAACTGGGACAGCACCACCATCAATTTGCCATTCGGCCGCGGCGCATTGGTGGGAATCAAGGAAATCAACGTGCCGCGCGATGCCGACGCCGCGATGATGGAAGAGGCACGTCTCGACCTCGAGGCGACGCTGAACGAATGCATGCGCCGCGCCTATGAGATCGTCGGCCGTCCCGAGGCCTGTCCTCGGCCGGTCGCGTCGGGAGCATCGAGTGCCTAGCCCCCTGCCGATGGCCCTGCGTGTCTACCGCGGGTTGTCCTCGGCGGCGGTGCCGCTTGCGCCGGCACTGATCAGACAGCGGCTCAAGCATGGCAAGGAGGATCCCGAGCGGACCGACGAGCGGCGCGGCCTGAGCCATGACACGCGCCCGCTGGGTCCGCTGGTCTGGATTCACGGTGCCAGCGTCGGCGAGGTGCTGGCGGCGGCGGCGCTGATCGAGCGGCTGCGTGAGCTCAACATCCGCATCCTCATCACGTCCGGCACCGTGACGTCGGCCGCCATCGTGGCCAAGCGCTTCCCGCCCGACGTGATCCACCAATACGTGCCCTATGACACGCCGCGCTTCGTGGAGCGGTTTCTCGATCATTGGCGTCCCTCGCTCGGGCTGTTCATCGAGTCGGACCTCTGGCCGAATCTCATCCTCGCTGGCGCCTCGCGGCGGGTGCCGATGGTGGTGATCAACGGCCGCATGTCGCCGCGCTCGTTCCCGCGCTGGCGCCGCATGTCCGGCACCATCTCCGCCTTGCTCGGACGCTTTGATCTCTTCCTGACGCAGTCGCAGGCGGATGCCGACCGGTTCGCCGCGCTCGGCGCGCGCAACGTCATCACCACCGGCAATCTCAAGCTCGACGTGCCGGCGCCGCCCGCCGATCCGGCGAAGCTCGATCGGCTCACGGCGATGACGCGCGGCCGTCCGGTCGTCGTCGCCGCCTCCACGCATCCCGGCGAGGACGAGATCCTGATTGCGGCCCACAGGGCCTTGTCGGTGTCCTATCCGTCGCTGCTCACCGTGATCGTGCCGCGCCATCCGCATCGTGGCCCGGCGGTCGCCGAGCTCGTCGCAAGTGCCGGCCTGCGGGGCGCCTTGCGGTCGCGGGAGGACCAGCCGCTCGCCGGCACCGACATCTACGTCGCCGACACGATGGGTGAGCTCGGCCTGTTCTACCGGCTGGCGCCGGTCGTGTTCATGGGCGGCTCGCTGGTCGAGCATGGCGGCCAGAATCCGATCGAGGCCGTCAAGCTGGGTGCGGCCATCGTGCACGGGCCGCACGTGTTCAACTTCACCGACGTCTATGAGTCGCTGGACAAAGCCGGGGGAGCCAGGCTCGCCCACGATCAGGAGGCGCTGATCCGCCAACTCCGGCAACTGCTCGCTGATCCCGCAGCCGGCAACAGCCTGGTTGCGGCAGGAACGCGGGTGGTCGATCAGCTCGGTGGCGCGCTGGAGCGGACGCTGTCAGCGCTCGAGCCGTATCTGTTGCAGGTCAGGCTCGAGATGGGGGCCGCCGGCGATGCGTGAGCCGGCCTTCTGGCATCGGCCGGCCTCCTGGCAATCGCGTCTGCTGTCTCCGCTCTCGACACTCTACGGCGCCGTTGCCGCACGTCGGATGGCGCAAGGCGGCGTCGATGCCGGCCTGCCGGTGATCTGCGTCGGTAATTTCCACGTCGGCGGAGCCGGCAAGACGCCGACCGTGCTGGCGCTGACGGATATTCTGCGTGACCTCGGCGAGCGGCCGGTGGTGCTGAGCCGTGGCTATGGCGGCCGGCTGGGCGGTCCCGTCGTCGTCGATCCTGCGGTCCATGAGGCTGCCGATGTCGGCGACGAGCCGCTGATGATGGCCGCGCGGGTGCCGGTCGTCGTGGCGCGCAATCGCGCCGACGGCATCGGTCTCGTCAAGGCGCAAGGCGCCACCGTCATCCTGATGGACGATGGCTTCCAGAATCCGTCGATCACGAAGGATCTCGCGCTGATCGTGATCGACGGCGCGCGCGGCCTCGGCAATGCCGAGGTGTTTCCCGCCGGACCATTGCGCGCGCCGCTGCCGCCGCAACTGGCGCGCACCGACGCATTGGTCGTGATCGGCAGCGGCCGAGCCAGCGAGGCGGTCGCCTCACATGTGTTGGCGGCCGGCAAGCCGGTGTTTTCAGCCGCGTTGCAGCCAGATCCGCAGATCGTTGCGGCGCTGCGGGGCAGGCCGTTGCTGGCGTTTGCCGGGATCGGCGACCCCGCCCGCTTCTTCCGCACCCTTCGCGGCGCTGGTCTCGACGTCAGGCGCGAGCGTGCCTTTCCGGATCACCACCCGTTCACGGCGGGCGACGTCGTGGCCCTCGCCAACGAAGCCAGGCGTGATGGATTTGCCCTGGTGACCACGGAAAAGGATCTCGTGCGGTTCCGCGGCCACGAGGCCGCGCCCGATGTCATGGCATTCCCGGTCACACTGCAGTTCGACGATCTCGCCGCGTTGCGCGCGCTGGTTGTGCAACGGCTGTCAGCGAAGCGCAAAGATCAGCCGTTGGCCTTCAACGCGCCCGGATAATGCCGCTGCAGCACGGCGCTCGGCAGGGCGTAGGCTTCCTGCAGATCGACACTCCAATACTTCAGCTCGTCCAGCGGAATCCGCACATCGGTGACCGCGCAGCGCACATAGCTTCCCGGTGAGATCACCCGGAAATCGCCATCCAGATACTGCACCTGCGCCTCGCCCTGGCCCGAGGGACCAAACTTGTTGAGCACGTCCGCGATCTCCAATTCCTTGACGTGAAGTCCCCCTACGCGGGCGCCGCGCGCACACGACAGGCCGAATTTCGATGATTTCCTAGCATAGATGGGGGACGCTGTCCCCCCGCGCAAACCCACTGATTTGTGATGCTTCTGCTCGAAACTCCGTGCTAGCTAGATTGCGATATCCGCCGCTTGTCCCGCCCGGCTGGTTTGATGCGCTCCCTCGTCGCCATCGTCGTCTCACTGCTCTGCGCCACGGCGTTTCCAGCCTTGGCAGAGCCGTTGCCAGCGCCCGTCGCGGTCGAGATCCCCTCGGGAAGCTATGTGCTGCACGCCCAGCTCTACCGGCCGAAGGGGGCCGGCCCATTTCCGGTCGTCGTCGCGCTCCACGGCTGCGGCGGGCTTTCCGGCCGCTCGGAGCCGGTGCTGCCGCGCTATCGCGACTGGGCCGAGGAACTCGTCAGGGACGGCAAGGCCGTCCTGCTGCCGGACAGCTACGGCTCGCGCGGGTTGGGCCCGCAATGCCGCGTCAAGGAGCGTCGTATCAGCGGCCGGCGCGAGCGTGTCGCCGACATCGTGATCGCGCAGAAATGGTTGGCCGAGCAAGCCTGGGCGATGCCCGACCGGGTCAGCCTGGTCGGCTGGGCGGCCGGCGCGAGCGCGCTGTTGTGGGCGGTGCGCCCGCAATTGCCCGAGCATGTCTCGCCGGATTTTCGCTCGGCGGTGGCGTTCTATCCGGATTGCCGCGCCTCGTCCGGCCTCGGCTGGAGCACGCGCGTCCCGACATTGGTGCTGATCGGCGGCCTGGACGACGTCTATTCGCCGCCCGCGTGCCGGCAGATGATCGATGGCGCGCGCGGCCGCAGCGCGCTGACCCGCATCGTCATCTATCCCGGCGCCTATCACGATTTCGATCGTGTGAACCTGCCGCTGCATCAGGTCGCGGGATCCGACGCCGGGGCGCCCGAGCGCGGCCATGTCGGCTCGGATCCCGAGGCGCGCGCCGATGCGCAGAAGCTCGTGGCCGATTGGCTGGCGCGCTGAAGGCCACTCAGAAGAGGCTGCCTTGGTCGGCGGGATCGGGCGTGCGCTTCGGTGCCGGAGGCTTGGCCTCGCGCGCAGGTTTCGGCGATGACGGCGCTGCCGGCGGAAGTGGGCGGTCCGCGCCCGCCGTGGCCGCGACCTTGCCGTCCGCAAATTCGATCGAGAGCGCATCGCCCGGACCGATGCTCGCGGCATGGTGCAGCGGGTGGCCGGCCTCGTCACGCACCAGGGCAAATCCACGGGCCAGCACGCTGCGATAGGACAGCGCGGTGAGGAGCTTCTCGTTCTGGCCGACGCGGGCCGACAGGCGCTGAAGCTGGGTCAGCAACGCGCGCCGGGCCCGCTCGGCAAGACGTTCGGTCCGGTCGCGCTCGCGACCGATGGCCTGGCGCTTGGCCTGGGCATAGGCCTGGCGCGAGGCCTTGAAGCGGGCGTCGAGCGCCTCGAATCGCTCGCGCCGCCGGTGCAGCTGGCCGCGCGACGACAGCGACAGCCGCTCGGACGACGCGACGAGCCGATGGCGTGATTGCGCGATCTGCGCGTGCAGCACGCGCAGAGTGAGCTTGGCGCTCGCCGCCGCGAATTGGCGAAAGTGAACATGCGTGTTGGTCTTCAGCGCGCGTGGCAGGTTGGCGGCCGCCGAATCCAGCCGCTGCCTGGGAATGGCGAGCAGATCGCTAGGGCCGGGCAGGGCGCGCGCGGCGGCGCGCAGCTCGTTGCGGCGGCTCTCCTGGCTGCGCTGCCAGCAGACGCCGACACGGCGCGCGAGGCTTGCGACCTCCTGCATCAGCTCGCTGCGCACCGGCACCGCCATTTCCGCGGCTGCGGTCGGCGTTGGCGCACGTTTGTCGGCGGCGAAATCGATCAAGGTCACGTCGGTCTCGTGGCCGACCGCCGAGATCAGCGGGATCATGCTCTCGGCCGCGGCGCGGACCACGATCTCCTCGTTGAACGACCACAGGTCCTCCAGCGAGCCGCCGCCGCGCGCGACGATCAGCACGTCGGGCCGCGGGATCGGGCCATCCTGCGGCAAATCGTTGAAGCCGCGGATCGCGGCGGCAACCTGCTCGGCCGAGCCTTCGCCCTGCACCTTCACGGGCCAGACCAGCACGCGGCGAGGAAAGCGGTCCTCGAGCCGGTGCAGGATGTCACGAATGACGGCCCCGGTCGGCGAGGTGACGACGCCGATCACCTCGGGCAGCCATGGCAGCAGTTGCTTGCGTGCGGGATCGAACAGTCCTTCGGCCCCGAGCTTCCGCTTGCGCTCCTCCATCAGCGCCATCAGCGCGCCGATCCCGGCCGGCTCCAGCGCCTCGATGACGATCTGGTATTTCGACGAGTTCGGATAGGTGGTGAGCTTGCCGGTGGCGATCACCTCGAGCCCCTCCTGGGGCTTGAAGCGCATGCGGCCATGCACGCCCTTCCAGATCACCGCCTCGATCTTGGCGCTCTCGTCCTTGAGCGCGAAATAGCAATGCCCCGAGGAATGCGGCCCGCGAAAGCCGGTGATCTCGCCGCGCACCCGGACGTGGCCGAACTGGTCCTCGACCGTGCGCTTCAGCGCCGAGGACAGCTCGGTGACGGTGAATTCGGGCGCGTTGGGCAAGGCTTCCGCAGGCGGCATCGCTGTTTGATTCGGTTCGGGGAGCAGCAGCCAAGGTAGGGGCTTTCCGCGTCCGCCGCCAATCAAGCCGTTGCCTTTTCGATAGCTCTGTAGTATAGAGTACTCTGTAAAATGCAGAAGGGCTGGAGGAGAGCGTGCGACGCGGCGCGAAGTTCCTGTTTCGGGTCCTAGGATGGGGGCTCTGCCTCCTGGGCATGCTCGCTTTGGCCCTGGCTGCGATGATCGCGACGCCACTGGTGCGCCCGCCCGAGCTCAAGTCGATCTCGGAGACCGCCGGCCAGGTCGACCGCAGCACCATGCCCGGCCTGCAGCGCTTCAGTGCCCGCGATGGCACCGAGCTCGCCTATCGCCACTACCCGGCGCGCGGAACGGCTGTCGGCAAGGTCGCGATCGTGGTCCACGGCTCCTCCGGCTCCAGCGTCGCCGTGCATGCCCTTGCCGATGCGTTGGCGGCGCGCGGCATCGATACCTTCGCGCCCGACATTCGCGGCCATGGCGGCTCCGGCACCCGCGGCGACATCGGCCATCTCGGACAGCTCGAAGACGATCTCGCCGACCTCGTCGCCGAGGTCAGGAGGTCGATTCCGGCCCAACCGATCGTGTTGCTCGGCCATTCGGCTGGCGGCGGCTTCGCGCTGCGCGCGGCGAGCGCCCCGATCCAGGATCTGTTCACGCGCACCGTGCTGCTCGCGCCCTATCTGGGTTACGACGCGCCGACCAACCGGGAGAATTCGGGCGGCTGGGCCGGTCCCGACATTCCGCGCATCCTGGCGCTCGGCGTGCTCAGGCGCATCGGCATGCCGTGTTGCGAGGCACTGCCTGTGCTGGCCTTTGCTGTCAGGCCGAACTCGGAGAAATTCCTGGCGCCGACCTACAGCTACCGGCTGTTCCGCAATTTCGCGACCCGTGGCTACAAGGCCGATTTCACTGCGGCGAAGCACCCGGTGACCGTCATCGCCGGCGCCGATGACGAGCTGATGCTCGCCGACAAATATGCAGATGCGGCGCACGCCGTCGTGCCGGGCGTTGACGTGAAGCTGATCGCTGGCGTCAATCACATGGAGATCGTGTCGGCGCCGCAGGCGGTGAGCGCGATCGCCGAGGACGTGGCGACGCACTAGAGGTCCAAACCGCATGATCGACAGCCTGGAAGCCGCGCGGGCGCTCAGCGACATCGAGGATGTGACGAAGCGCGTGCGGCAGTCGCAGATCTATCGGCTGTCGAGCCTGCTGATGATCCTCTGGGGCGTTCTCGTCTTCGCCGGCAATCTCGTGACCTATCTCGCGCCCAACTACGCCGACAAGGCCTGGCTATCGGTCTATGTCCTCGGTCTGGCCGGGTCGCTGGGGTTGGGCGCGACGGAGAAGGCGCGTTCCGGCGTACGCAGCTTCGATCTCCGGGCGCTGCTCGCCTTCGTCATGTTCTTTGCGTTCGGCTTCTTCGTCGAAGCGATCGGCCATTTCGGACCGCGCGAGATGGGCGCATTCTGGCCGATCTATTTCATGCTGTTCTACGGCCTCGCCGGCTTGTGGTTCGGCGCGGCGTTCACGGTGTTCGGCCTTTGCGTCACCGCGTTGACCCTGGTCGGCTACCTCTTCATCGGCAAGGCTTTCCCGTTGTGGATGGCGTTCGTCAATGGCGGTGGCCTGGTTCTCGGCGGCTTGTGGATGCGGCGGAGCTGACGGTTTGGCGGAGCTCGACGAGATCATCCACCAACCGCTGCGGCTGAAGATCATGGCGGCGCTGAATGCCCTGCCTGCCGTGGCCGGGCTGGAATTCGTCCGGCTGAAGAAGCTGACCGGCGCCACCGACGGCAATCTCGGCGCGCATATCGACACGCTGGCGCGGGCCGGCTACGTCGCCGTGGACAAGGCCTTCGTCGGCAAGAAGCCGCAGACCACGGTCACGGCGACCGCGGCCGGCCGTGCGGCCTTCGCCCGCTATGTCGCGAACCTGCAGGGCATCATTGCCGGCGCTGCCGCGAAGCCGCCGGAGCCATGATTTGACTCCGTTGCGAGGGCCGGGCAATTGGGGCGTCCAAATTGGCCCACCCCTCTGCGACGGCATCGACGATGAACATTCTGCTCCTTGGTTCCGGCGGCCGCGAGCACGCGCTCGCCTGGAAGATTGCCGGCTCGCCGCTGCTCACCAAGCTGTGGTGCGCGCCCGGCAATGCCGGGATCGCCAAGGAGGCCGAATGTGTCGCGCTCGACGTCGCCGATCATGCGGCGGTGATCGCCTTCTGCCGGGCGAACAAGGTGGATCTGGTGGTGGTCGGCCCCGAGACGCCGCTCGCCGCCGGCATCGTCGATGATCTCGAGGCTGCCGGCATCAAGGCGTTCGGCCCATCCAGGCTCGCCGCCAAGCTCGAGGGCTCCAAGGGATACACCAAGGATCTCTGCGCCGAATACGACATCCCGACCGGCGCCTACTGCCGCTTCGACAATGCCCCCGAGGCGCTCGCTTATGTCCGCGAGCACGGGGCGCCGATCGTCGTCAAGGCGGACGGGCTCGCGGCCGGCAAGGGTGTCGTCGTGGCCAAGACGGTTGCCGAGGCCGAGGACGCCATCAAGATGATGTTCGAGGGCGGCTTTGGCGTCGCTGGCGCCGAGGTCGTCATCGAGGAGTTTCTCGAAGGGCGGGAGGTGTCGTTCTTCGCGCTGTGCGACGGTGAGACCGCGATACCGCTGGCGTCTGCCCAGGACCACAAGCGGGTGTTCGATCACGACCAGGGACCGAACACCGGCGGCATGGGAGCGTATTCGCCGACGCCGTTCGTGACGCAGGAGATTCATGACGAGATCATGAATCAGATCATTCAGCCGACCATTGCCGGGATGAGCGCCCGGGGCACACCCTTCAAGGGCATTCTCTATGCCGGCCTGATGCTGACGGCTCAGGGGCCGAAGCTGTTCGAATACAACGTGCGCTTCGGCGATCCGGAATGTCAGGTGCTGATGCTGCGGATGATGTCGGATCTCGTGCCCGCCATGCTGGCCGCCTGCGATGGGCAGTTGAAGAATTTCGACCTGCGCTGGTTTCCCGACGCCGCCGTCACCGTGGTCATGGCCGCGAAGGGCTATCCCGGCGACTACGCGAAGGGTGGTGTCATCGAGGGACTCGACGATGCCGCGAGGATCGAGGGCGTGGAGATCTTCCACGCCGGCACGGTGGCGAAGGACGGCGCCATTCTCGCCAATGGTGGGCGCGTCCTCAATGTCTGCGCGTCGGGAAAGAGCGTCGCCGAGGCTCAGGCGCGGGCCTATCAGGCCGTCGACCGCATCAAATGGGCTGACGGCTTCTGCCGGCGCGACATTGCCTGGCAGGCGGTGGCGCAGGAAAGCGGCCGGGGCTGAGCATCGTGATCGCCGCACTCGGCCCCGCAAGGCTATTTTTCCCGCGAGAATTGTGGCAGTTCCATAGACTCATGCCGTGATGGGATGAATCAGTTCCGCCGTGGAACGGAGGGGCCATGGAATGCGCGCGGTGCGGCAGGCAGAATCAGCCCGGGAGAGCCTCGTGCGACCGGTGCGGCGAGCCGCTCAGCCTCAGATGTGAGGCGTGCAACCAGACCAACAGCCCGTCGAATCGCTTCTGCGGCCAATGCGGCGCGCCGTTGCCGGGCCGGCTGGCTCAGCCGGATCAGAACGCCCAGCGGGTGCTACGGACCCTGAGCAGCAAGGGCGGTGAGCGCAAGCGACTCACCATCCTGTTTGCCGACATTCGTGACTCGACCCAGCTGATCGATAGTCTCGGCGATCCCGAACTCGCGATGCAACGGCTCGATCCGGTCCTCAACCTCATGAAAGAGGCCGTCCACCGCTATGACGGCGTCGTCAACAAGACACAGGGCGACGGCGTCATGGCCCTGTTCGGCGCGCCGGTGCCGCACGAGGATCACGCCGTGCGCGGCTGTCTCGGCGCGCTCGCGATGCAGGACTCGATCGCCCGCCTGGCGGATCCGCATCTGCAGGTCCGCGTCGGACTGCACACCGGCGAGGTGATCGTCCAGGTCGTCGAGAACAGCATGTACCAGACCTACGATGCGGCCGGCGCCAACGTGCATCTGGCCAATCGTCTGGAGCACATGGCCGAGCCAGGGACCATCCTCATCAGCAAGGAGACCTACACCGGCGCCAGGCAGTTCGTCGAAGCCGAGCCGCTCGGCACCCGCACGCTGCGCGGCATTGCCTCGCCGGTGTCGATCTACAAGCTGATCGGCCGCCTGAACGCGCCGGCGAGCGACGTCTTCCGCAGCGGCCAACGCCTGTTGCCGCTGATCGGGCGCAACGCTCAGCTTGCGGTGCTCGAACGCGAGCTCGACGACGTCCTGGCGGCGCGTGGCGCTGTGGTCGGCATCGTCGGCGAGGCCGGCATCGGCAAGAGCCGGCTGTGCTTCGAGTTCGCCGAGCACTGTCGCCGCCAGGGCATTCGCGTCTACGAGGCGCGCGTGCTGGCACATGGCCGCGCCACCCCGTTCCAGCCGGTGCTCGAATTGTTGCGCGACTTCTTCGGCATCCGGGCGAAGGAGCCCGTCGAGGTGTCGCGACAGCGCGTGGTCGACAGACTCGAGGCCCTCGGCATTCCCGATACGGCGCTGGTGCTGCTGCTGGACTTCATGAGCCTTGCCGATCCGTCTCGTCCTGCGCTTCGGCTCGATCCGGGCGTGTTCAAGACGCGTCTCCTCAACGTGTTCAAGACGTTGTTCCGCTCGGCGCCGGCGGATGGCGCCGTGGTGATCATGATCGAGGACCTGCATTGGCTCGACGAGGCCAGCGAGGAGTTCGTCGAGGCGCTCGCGGAGGCCTCGATCGGCACCAAGACGCTGCTGGTCGTGAACTACAGGCCTGGTTTTGCCGCGTCCTTCATGCAGCGGGCTCCGTTTCACGAGCTGTACATCGTGCCGCTCGCATCCGCCGAGGCGCGCAAACTGCTGCGCGGCGTCTTCGGCGACGACGCATCGCTCGAGGCGCTGGTCGGCGACATCATCGAGCGCGCGCAGGGCAATCCCTTCTTCCTCGAGGAGCTGGCGAGCGCGGTCTCCGAGAGCGGCGGGTTCGAGGGTGAGCGCGGCGCCTATCGGCTGAAGGGCGGGATCGGCCCGATTCCGCTGCCGCCGACGGTGCATGCCGTGGTAGCGGCCCGCATCGACCGTCTGAGCGAGACCGCCAAGAGCGTCCTGGAAACAGCGGCTGTGATCGGCCGCTCGGTCGCGCTCGCCGTGCTCAAGCCGGTCGTCGGGCTCAGCGAGGCGGACCTGTTCGACGCGCTCGCACAACTGAGGCATGCCGACCTTCTCTATGATCTGCCGCCGTTCGACATGGGCGTGCTCGCCTTCCGCCATCCGCTGATCCAGGAGGTGGCCTATGCCATGCAGCTGCGCTCGCGCCTGAGCAGTGTGCACGTGGCCGTGGCCAAGGCGATCGAGGCGCTGGATTGGGGCACGCAGGACGAGTTCGCCGCCCTGATCGCCTCGCATTACGAATTCGCCGGCCAGACCATGCAGGCCGTCGAGCATCTGCAGCGCGCGGCGCGCTGGATCGGCCGCACCAATACGGCCGAGGCACTGCGGCTTTGGAAAAAGATCCGCTCCATGCTGCAGACGGTGCCGCCATCCGAGCACGTCGATCGCCTCAGGGCGCTTGCCAGCGGCCAGATCCTCAATTGCGGATGGCGGGAGGGCATCTCAGCCGAGGAGGTGAGGCCTTTCGCCGAGGAGGCGCTGCGCTATGCGCGCTCCTCGGATAAGATGCACGAGCCGATCCTGCTCGGCGCTTACGGCCGCGTCCTCGCCTCGACCGGCGCAGCCGACGACTACGTCAACCTCGTGCAGAATGCGGTCAAGCTGACCTCGGAGGAGGGCGATGTCGGCCGCTATGCGACCGTCAACGCCATGCTGGCGCAGGCGCTTCTGCTGTCGGGGAGAGCACGAGACGCGCTAGCAGCGGCGAACACGGCGCACGCGACGATCGCTAACCAAGGTGGTTTTGACAGTAGTGTGACTCTGGGGCTGACGCCAAATCAGATCCTGGGATTCGATGTTGAATATTGGATCAAGTGCCTCAGGACGCGAATCCTGGTCCAGCTCGGCTGTTTCGCTGAGCTCGAAATTCAGCTTTTCGAATTGTTGAATACCCCTCCCGAACAGTTGGCTCCGGTGGTCCGTTTTATCCCGCACTTTGCCGCTGTTGAATTTGCTCGATGGCAAGGTCGTGCTGAGGCCGCGGCTCTGCACTCGGCCGAGCTGCTTCAGATCGCTGAAGCGTCGGGCATGCCGTACATTCGGGTGCAGGCGTTGGCAGGGGCTGGTCTTGCTCGGGCGGCTGCAGGCGATTTCACTCACGCCGCGTATGATCTCAGGGAAGCGATCGAGTACTCGAGGCGCGCCAGGGCAGGCCTCGAGTTCGAAGCGCGCATGATGAGCGATCTGGCTGACGTCCTTTATCGCGCAGGAGACCTCCGTGGTGCACTCGACGTTGCTGAGGAAGCCAGCGTCATCGCCCGACGCAGGACGGATAGGATCGGTGAACTCCACGCGGTGCTGCTGCGATGTTTGATCAGTTCGTCCGACTCCGATTTTCGGAACGACGCAGAAGCTGTCGGATCGCTGCTCGACGCCGAGCGCCTGCTGGAAGTCTCGGGTGCCGAGGTCTACAAACCCATGTTGATAGCGTGCCGATCCTCCCTTGAAGGTACTAGATGACCCGTGCAGTATGCCCGCTTTCCATGAAGCATTATTAGGAGGCTGGGCACATGGGGATGATGATTAAAGACAGTACGACGCTCGATATTCTCGTGCAGTTGAATAGGCGTTTCGAGGCTGAAGCTTTGCCGGAAATGGTCGAGCTGCAGCGCGAGTTTGGAGTTTTTTCATTGCAGCATGGCTTGCAGCAATCGTTCGCTTTGCTGGGGATCGTGCCGCAGGATTGGACTGAGCGTCGCCGGTGGTACCGTTTCTTGGAACACCTCAGGACCTATCCCTCCGATCTAGATGGTGTGAATGGTCACGACCGTGTCATCCGGGCGTTCAAGGACGACCTGGAATCCGAGAAGCCGCTTCCTGTTTCGATTGTCTGCCATTCGGCAGCGGACGATCCTCGGGTGACGGTTACGCAAGGCCGTCCGGTCGTGTTCTCGCTCGAAACGCATGTGATCGTTTCGATCCCGACCACTCCCGGACGAGAGGCGCGTCAGAATCTGGCGGAAGTTGCTCGCACTAGGCGTGTTCAGAAGCGCGGCAAGAAATGAGCCTGACCGCAGGCGACGGCGCCGGACAAAAGGCTCCTTCTATTCAGGCCATTTGCTCCGACGTCGATGCCTACTACACCGCATGCGTCGCGCGTCATGGCGCGACGCCGCGGGGCGTCGACTGGTCATGCGAGGCGACGCAGGGCCTGCGCTTCGTGCAGCTGATGAAGCTGTGCGATGCGTCGGCGCCGTTCAGCCTCAACGACATCGGCTGTGGCTATGGCGCGCTGGTGCCCTTTCTGGCTGCGCGCTATCCGACCTGCGAGATCGACTATCTCGGCATCGATCTGTCGCGCGCCATGATCAGCCGCGCCCGTCGGCGCTTTGCTGGCCCGCAGCGGCGTTTCGTCGTTGCCGCGGAGAGCCCGCGCATCGCCGACTACTCGGTCGCGTCCGGCATCATGAACGTCAATGTCGGCTATCCGCGCCAGGCCTGGGAGAGTTACATCAAGGGCCTGTTGCGGCAGATGTTCGCCACCAGCCGCCGCGGCTTCGGCGTCAACTTCATGCGGGCCCACGGTGACGATGACGACGAGGCCTCCGATGCCGCGACGGCGCGGCTGTACCGGACCACGCCCGAGATCTGGGTGGCCCATTGTGAGCGCGAGTTTGCCGCGCCGGTCGAGGTCATCGGCGGTTACGGCATGAAGGAGTTCACCCTGCTGGTGCGCCGCAGACCCGAGGCGGCCGTCTCGGACGGCGATCCGTCGCACTGATGTCCGCAGCTCCGTTGCTCTCATCCAAGCCCGGTGGACACGCTGCCGCGATCGCGCGCGCGGTGGATGTGCTGATCTCCTCGAAAGGTCACGCCAGCCCCTTGCGGCTTGAACGGGCCTGCGCACTGCTGCGCCAGCATGCGCCGCTGCACTGGGTCGAGCGCCCGGGCGTGCGTCCGTTCTGGGCCGTCACGCGCTACGCCGACATCGTCGCGATCGAGACGCGGAGCAGGGATTTCGCTGCGGGACCCCGCACCTATCTTGCCAGCGAAGCCTCGGAGGCCGTGCTGCAGCGGGTCACCGGCAAGCCGCAGGCCGTCCGCAGCCTCACCGAGATGGATGCCCCGGATCACGCTGCCTATCGCGCGGTCATCCAGGGCGCCTTCGCGCCGCCGGCTCTGCGCGCGATGGAGAGCTGGCTGACGCAATGGGCCGCCGAGATCCTCGACCGGGTTGCTGCGCGTGGTGATGCTTGCGATTTCGCACGCGACGTCGCGCTGCCTTTCACCTTCCGCGTCATCGGTCGCATGCTGGGCACGCCCGAAGCCGATGACGCACGGCTTGCCCGGCTCGCCCAGGCGTTCGTGGCCGCCGAGGATCCGCAGCGGCGTTTTGCCGAGGCGCCCGGCGACACCATGCGCATGGCCATGCTGGCGCTGCGCGACTACTTCGAAGCCGTGGTCGCCGACCGCCGCGCCAGCCCGCGCGACGATCTCGCCAGCCTCATCGCGGAGAGCGCGCCGCATGGCGCCGCAATGCCGCATTACGAGCTGATCTCCTATTTCATCCTGCTGGTTACGGCCGGCCACGACACCACCTCGCTCGCTTTGGCCGGCGGGCTCGAGGCGCTGCTCGCGGACCCGGGCCAGCTCGAGCGGTTGCGCGCCGAGCCGGAGCTGCTCGATCCGGCGATCGAGGAGATGCTGCGCTGGACCACGCCGGTGCGCCATTTCATGCGGACGGCAGTCGGCGACACCGAGGTCGCCGGCCAGGTCATTCGCGAGGGCGAGGCGCTGGCCTTGTTCTTCCATTCCGGCAACCGCGACGAAGCCATGTTCGACGACGCCGGCACGTTCCGGATCGATCGCAGTCCGAATCCGCATATCGCCTTCGGCCGCGGCCCGCATGTCTGCATGGGGCTGCAGCTGGCGCGGATGCAGATGCGCGCGATGTTCGCGGAGCTGCTCCGTCGTACGTCGCATATCGCGCTCGCCGGACGGGTGCGCCGGGTCGAGTCGCCGTTCATGAGCGGGGTCAGCGGCCTTCCCATCCACATCCGCTTTCGCGAATGATGCGGCCGGGGCGAGGTCTCGTCAGCGCCGCGCCTTGAAGAACTCCTTCAGCATCTGGGACGCCTGCTGCTCGCCGACGGCCGAATAGACCTCCGGCGCGTGGTGACAGGTCGGTGAGGCGAAGAAGCGGACGCCGGATTCGACGGCGCCGCCCTTGGGATCGGCGGCCCCATAATACAGCCGGCGGATGCGGGCGAAGGAGATGGCGCCGGCGCACATCGTGCACGGTTCCAGCGTGACGTAGAGGTCGCAATCGACCAGCCGCTCGCTGCCGATCGCCTGCGCGGCCTGGCGCAGCGCCAGGACCTCGGCATGGGCGGTGGGGTCGCGGTCGGTCAGCGTACGGTTGGCGGCGGTGGCGATGACCACATTGTCCCGCACCACGACGCAGCCGATCGGCACCTCACCGGAAATTGCGGCCGATTCGGCCGCTTTCAGCGCCAGATCCATGAAAGAAGGAGCGTTCATGGCTCGTAATGCCCGGATAAGTCTGGTACTGCATCGCCCTTCAGCAAAACCGGACCTCGATTTCCCGCGTGACAGGCGCTGCTCAGAGCGCGCGTACCACGCGATGTCCCGCACCTCAAAGTGAGACCTTCATGCCCCGCGACACCGACAAAGACAACGATTCCCGCGGCCGCCGCGGCGCCGCCCCGCGGGGGCGGTCCGAAGGGGCGAAGGGACGCTCGGGCGCCGCGCGCGGCCCGGAGAAGAAGTTCGGCAAACGCGGCTTCGGCGACAAGGCGGCGGGGGCCAAGGGCAAGCGCTCGTTCGACGAGGGCCGTGCGCCGCGCCGCCGCGACGACGGCGATGCGCCGCGCAAATCCTTTGGCGAAAAGCCGCGCTTCAACCGCGATGAGCGTCCGCGCGGCGACCGTCCGTTTGCCGCGCGTCCGCCGCGGGGCGAGGACGGCGAGAAGCGCGCCTTCCAGCCGCGCGGCGACCGGCCGAAATTCGACCGCGACGCGGGTGGCGGCGGCAAGCGTCCCTACACGCCGCGCACCGATCGCGACGAGGCCCGTCCGGCGGCGCGATCCTCCGAGCGCAAGTTCGGCGAACGCAAGCCCTACGCGCCACGCGAGCGTGACGGTGAGAAGCGCCCCTATACGCCGCGCAGCGGGGGCGCCCGCGATCGCGGCGACCGTCCGCGCGCCGAGCGCAGCTTCGGTGACCGGCCGCCGCGTGGCGATCGGCCGGAGCGGAAGTTTGGGGGCGAGAAGACATTTTCCCGCGGCGCCGACGGTGATCGCGGCGAGCGCAAATTCGGCGCCGGCCCGCGCGGTCCGCGCAAGGAATTCGGCGACCGTCCGGCCCGCGGCGAGTCCAAGCCCTGGCAGAAGCGTGAGGGCGGCGATCGTCCGGAGCGCAGCGCCCGCCCGCCCCGCGATGGTGCGCGCAGCTTCGACCGTCCCAAGTTCGACCGTCCCAAGTCCGATCGCCCACGCGAGGATCGCCCCAAATTCGATCGTCCGAAGTTCGACCGTTCTGCCTCCGATCGGCCGCGCGGGGACCGTTCCAAGTTCGACCGGCCCACATCCGACCGTCCGAAATTCGACCGGCCGCGCGATCGCGGCGACGACCGCAAGTTCGATCGCCCGCGTCAACGCCCCGAAGGCCGCAGCGAGTGGCAGGAGCATCCGCGTGGCGAAGGTCGGGGTGGTGATTTCGCCGACCGGCCGCGCCGCGACAATGAGGACGAGAGCCGGGTCTTCGCCAAGCGCCCGGCGTTCGGCGGCCGCGGTCCGTATCGCGAGCGCAAGCCCGAGACCGACAAGCGCACCAAGCGCGTCGTGCCCGACGAGGCGCCGAAGCCCGGCAAGGCTGGCGAGCGCATCGCCAAGGTGCTGGCGCGTGCTGGCCTCGCCTCGCGCCGTGATGCCGAGGAGATGGTGACGCAGGGCCGCGTCACCGTGAACGGCCGCATCATCAACTCGCCGGCGCTCGACGTCACCGAGAACGACGTGATCCAGGTCGACGGCGCGCCGTTGCCGGAGCGTGAGCGCACACGGCTGTTTTTGTACCACAAGCCGCGCGGGCTGATGACGACGCACAGCGACCCCGAGGGGCGCCCGACCGTGTTCGACAATCTGCCGGAAGGGCTGCCGCGCCTGATCTCGATCGGCCGGCTCGATTTCAATACCGAGGGGCTGCTGCTGCTCACCAATGACGGCGGGCTGGCGCGCGTGCTCGAACTGCCGGACACCGGCTGGACACGCCGCTATCGTGTCCGCGCCCATGGCGAGATTACGCAGGCGCAGCTCGACCAGCTCGCTGCAGGCGTCGAGGTCGACGGCGTGAAATACGGCCCGATCGAAGCGACGCTGGAGCGCGACCAGGGCGCCAATGTCTGGCTGGTCGTTGCGATCCGCGAAGGGAAGAACCGCGAGGTGCGCAACGTGCTCGCCCATCTCGGCCTCGAGGTGAACCGCCTGATCCGCGTCTCCTACGGTCCGTTCCAGCTCCTGGAGCTGCCCGAGGGCGAGGTGCAGGAGGTTAAGACGCGGGTGCTGCGCGAGCAGCTCGGCGAGAAGGTCATCGCGCAGTCGGGCGCCGATCTCGGTCCGGCCGGCAAGGGTAATCGCGAGCCGTTGCCGGATCCGAAGCCCAAGCCGAAGCGCGAGGTGGTTGCCGACCGCAAGGGCCGGCGCGTGCTGGTCCAGCGCACAGGCAGCGAAGAGGCACGCGAGCGCCACGAGGCCGAGGCGCGCTTTCCCGGGCCGCCGCGGCGGCCGAAGCGCGGCTATCACGGCAAGCGCGATATCACGCCGCAGGACGAGTAGGGTGGTGCGATGCGTGTCGTCGGTGGACGGCTGAAGGGCCGCAACATCGCCTCGCCCGCCTCGCGCGACATACGGCCGACGCAGGACCGGCTGCGCGAGGCGCTGTTCAACATCCTCGTGCACGCCTACGAGGATCCGATCGAGGGCGCACGCGTGCTCGATCTGTTTGCCGGCACCGGTGCGCTCGGCATCGAGGCTGTCTCGCGCGGCGCGGCGTTCACGCTGTTCGTCGACAACGGCGCCGAGGCAAGGGCGCTGCTGCGCAACAATGTCGAGGCGCTCGGCCTCGGCGGTGTCACCAAGGTCTACCGCCGCGATGCCACCAATCTCGGTCCGGCGCGCCCGGTCGAGCCGTTCTCGCTGGTGTTTCTCGATCCGCCCTATGGCAAGGGTCTGGCCGAGAAGGCGTTGGCCTCGTTGCGCGACGGCGGCTGGCTGGTGCCATCGGCGCTGCTCGTGGTGGAAGAGTCCAAGGCCGCCGCGTTCAAGGCGCCCGAGGGGTTCGAAGAGCTCGAGCGTCGCGCCTATGACGACACGGAGTTCGCGTTCTTGCGTGGCTCTTGATCCTTGCGAATGGCTCGTTGCGGAGGGCGTCGGCGCTATCTCCTCCCGAACAGCTTCTCGACATCCGCCAGCTTGAGCTCGACATAGGTCGGGCGGCCGTGATTGCACTGGCCGGAGTTGGGCGTGTTCTCCATCTCGCGCAGCAACGCATTCATCTCTTCCGGCTTGAGGCGGCGGCCGGCGCGCACCGAGCCGTGGCAGGCCATGGTAGCGGCGACGTGCATCAGGCGGCGCTCCAGCGGCAGCGCCTCGCCCCATTCCTCCATGTGCTCGGCGAGATCGCGCAGCAGCCCCGCCGCATCGATCTTGCCGAGCAGCGACGGCGTCTCGCGCACCGCGACCGCGCCGGGACCGAACGATTCGATCGCGAGGCCGAATGAGGCAAGCTCATCAGTCCGCGCGAGCAGCGTCTCGACGGTGGCTTCATCGAGCTCGACGATGTCCGGGATCAGCAGGATCTGCCGCTGCACACCATGCGCCGCGAGCGAGGCCTTGAGCCGCTCATAGACGATGCGCTCATGGGCGGCGTGCTGGTCGACGATGACGAGGCCGTCGCGGGTCTGCGCCACGATGTAGGTGTCGTGGATCTGGGTGCGCGCAGCGCCGAGCGGACGGTCGAGCAGGTCGGGCGCGGCCGGCTGCTCGTGCAGACGAAGATCGGCGCGGGGCGTGCCGACGTCGAAGGCCGCTTGAGAGGATTCCGCAAGCCCGAACGACCCGAGATCTGGTGAGGGCGCCGCCGCAGGGACGGAGCCGCCGAAATGCGGCATCACCGGCGCCGACGGCGAGCGCTGCCAGTCCCAATTCATCGGACCGACGTTGGGCCGCGGTGGCGCGAAGGCCGGGCGGAACGCGGCGATGGTCGCGCCGCCGTCATTGGCCGCGGTGCGGCGGCCTTCGCGGGCGAGACCTTCCTTCAACGCGTGGATGATCAGCGCGCGCACCAGGCCGGCATTGCGAAAGCGCACCTCGGTCTTGGCCGGATGCACGTTGGCGTCGACCTCGCGCGGATCGAGTGTGACGAACAGCGCCACGACAGGATGGCGGTCGCGCGGCAGATAGTCGGCGTAGGCTGCGCGCACGGCGCCGAGGATCAGCTTGTCGCGCACCGGGCGGCCGTTGACGAACAGATACTGCCCAAGCGCATTGGCGCGCGTCAGCGCCGGGGCCGCTGCGAAGCCTTCGACCACGACATGATCGCGCTCGCTGCGCACGGCGATCGCATGGCTGCGGAAGTCGGCGCCGAGGATGTCGCCGAGCCGCGTCAGCTGGCCCGGCGCGCCGGGCAGCGCGGCGGCCCAGGTCACCGGCGCGCGCTCCTCGCCGGCGAGCGTGAAGGCGATGTCGGGCCGCGCCATCGCCAGCCGCCGCACCACCTCGCGGATCGCCTCGGCCTCGGTGCGGTCGGTCTTGAGGAACTTCAGCCGGGCCGGCGTGGCGTGGAAGAGATCGGCGACCTCGACGCGGGTGCCCTGGTTCAGCGCGGCCGGCACGATCGGCGACTTGTCGCCGCAATCGACCGCGAGCGCCCAGGCATGCGGCTCGCTCCTGTGCCGCGTCGTGATCGACAGCCGCGCCACCGAGCCGATCGAGGGCAGCGCCTCGCCGCGGAACCCGAGGGTGCGGATCTGCAGCAGGTCCTCGTCGTCGAGCTTCGATGTCGCGTGGCGCTCGACCGCGAGCGCAAGATCGGCCGCCGTCATGCCGCCACCGTCGTCGGTGATCGCGATCTTTCGCCGGCCGCCACCGTCGGTGAAGATGTCGATGCGGCTCGCGCCGGCATCGATCGCGTTCTCGACCAGCTCCTTGACGACGCTCGCCGGCCGCTCAACCACCTCGCCGGCGGCGATGCGGTTGACGATCTGTTCGGGAAGCTGGCGGACGGGCATGGTGCGAACGAACTTGAAAGCTGGCTGGCTTGGATATTGAAGGCGCGCGGCGCTGCGGCGGTCACGTTGCAAATGTGGGGTGAGAATAGCTTTTTTCATGCGCTGCGGCAGAGAAAAGCAACCTTCTCCAACGGGATTGTGAGGCGGGCGGGGCCAGTATATCGTTTCGCAAAAATAACGATCAGCCGGAGGAAGCCCATGTGCCATCTGTTCGCACACCAGCCTCAGCGCGATTATGAGTCGCAGACCCGCTCGTTGCGGATCGGCGGCCATAGCACGTCGATCCGGCTCGAAATGGCGTTCTGGGACACGCTCGAGGAGATCGCCGCCAAGGAAGGCATGGGCCTCGCCAAGTTCGTGACCACGCTGTACGCCGAGGTGCTCGACCATCACGGCGAGGTGAAGAATTTTGCGTCGCTGCTGCGCTGCTCCTGTCTGATCTATCGGGCAAAGGCGACTGCGACGCTGCCGGAATTTACCGCGGCGGCGATCATGGACGCGGCCGAGTAGCCACTCGGGCGGTCTCGCGTCTCCCTCCCCCGCTTGCGGGGGAGGGCGGGGTGGGGGCGCCACAGCGGCAGTCCCGCCGCAGCGTTCCCCCACCCGTATCGCATCTTCGATGCGATACGACCTCCCCCGCAAGCGGGGGAGGCGCTGACCGAGATCGCCGCAAGAGTTTTGCGTCACCATACCGATCGTAATCAAATCTCCTTCTTCTGCATCGCGCCAGCAATGTAGTCCGCCTGGCGGATCGCCAGCGCCACGATGGTGAGTGTCGGATTGCATGCCGCTCCCGTAGTGAACTGGCTGCCGTCGGAGACGAACAGGTTCTTGACGTCGTGGGTCTGGCCGAACTTGTTGACGACGCCGTCCTTGGCCTTCTCGCTCATCCGGTTGGTGCCGAGATTGTGCGTCGAGGGGTAGGGCGTGGTCGGGTAGGTCACGGTGGCGCCGACCGCCTCGTAGATCGCCGAGCCCTGCTTGTAGGCGTGGGCGCGCATCGCGACGTCGTTGGGATGATCGTCGAAATGCACTGAGGCGACCGGCATGCCGAACTTGTCCTTGGCGACAGGATCGAGCGTGATGCGGTTGGTCTCCTGCGGCATGTCCTCGCCGACCAGCCACATGCCGGCCATGCGCGGATAGGTCTCCATCGCCGCCGTGAAGCTGCGGCCCCAGGCGCCGGGATTGAGGAACGCGGCCATGAACGGCAGGCCGAGCGAGAGCGTCTCCATCTCGTAGCCGCCGACGAAGCCGCGCTTCGGATTGAACGCCGCCTCGTCGCGGACGATGCCGGCCATGGTGGTCCCGCGATACATGTGCACCGGGTTCTCGAACGTCGCATAGACGCTGCCGGTCATGTGCCGCATGTAGTTGCGCCCCACCTGGCCGGAGGAGTTGGCAAGTCCATCCGGGAACATGTTCGAGGCGCTGTTGAGCAGAAGCCGCGGGCTCTCGATCGAGTTGCCGGCGACGGCGACGATACGGGCCTTCTGCAACTGCATCTTGCCCTGACCGTCGGCATAGACCACGCCGGTGACCTTGCCCGAGGCGTCATGCTCGATCTTGATCGCCATGCTGTTGGGCCGCACCTCGAGATTGCCGGTGGCCTCGCCCTTCGGGATCTCGGTGTACAGGGTCGACCATTTCGCACCGGACTTGCAGCCCTGGAAGCAGAAGCCGATCTGCTGGCAGGCGCCGCGGCCGTCGCGCGGCTGCGAGTTGATCGCCATGTTGCCGGTGTGCACGGTCTTGTAGCCGATCTTCCGGGCGCCGGCTTCGAGCACCTTGAAATTGTTGTTGCCGGGTAGGCCCGGAATGTCGTTGGTGCGGGTGACGCCCATCTTGAACTCGGCCTTGGCGTACCACGGTTCCATTTCGGCGAGCGTCACCGGCCAGTCCAACAGGCTCGCGCCGGGCAGCGCGCCATAGGTGGTGCGCGCCTTGAACTCGTGCTCATCGAAGCGCAGCGAGGCGCCGGCCCAGTGCACGGTCGAGCCGCCGACCGCCTTCACGATCCAGGCCGGCAGGTTGGCAAAGTCCTTTGCCACCCGCCAGGTGCCGGACGTGGTGCGCATGTCGGTCCAGGCGAGCTGGGTGAAGCTCTCCCATTCGTCGTTGATGAAGTCGGGAATCTCGTAGCGATTGCCGGCTTCGAGAATGACGACCTTGATGCCTTTCTGCGCGAGCTCGTTGCCGAGCGTGCCGCCGCCGGCGCCCGAGCCGATGATGACGACGACGCTCGAATCGTTCTGATCGAATTTTGCCATGGTGGTTTCCTCCGTGTTTTCTGTTGTTCGCCGGCGTCAGGCTTTCGGCAGCCAGTCGATGTCGGAGAAGCCACGGTTGATGTAGCCGCCATGCTCGGCGGAGGAGCCCTCGTAGCCGAACTTCGGCCAGAGCTCCTTCTGATTGTAGAGCGACACCACGAGGTCGCCGCGGAGCGTCTTGAAGAAGGTCGTCTGCTCGATGGCCTGGAGCAGCGCGACGCGGTCGGCCTCCCACGGCACCTGGGCGTAAGGCACCTTGTGGCGGTCACGCGCGTCCTGGTCGAGCCGGGCGACGCCGTCATTGATCATTGCCTTCACGGCGGCATCCTCCGCGGCCTTGCCGTCCCACGGCTTGACCGCGGTGATGTAGTAGCGGTCGGCGAGGAAGTCGTGCGGATAGATGTCGCGCGCGACCTTCACCAGCGTCTTCAGGGTGGCCGGCGTCAGCGCCTTGGCATCCTCCGCCCAGGCATCGGCAATGCCGAGGCCGGTCGCGGAAGCCACGGCTGCGGCCGGCACGGTCGAGGCCGCGCCCTTGAGAAAGACGCGGCGGTCGTATTTGTTGCGGCGATCGACTTCTCTCATGGGTATCCTCCGTTGGTTTTTTGTTTGGTGTATTTTCGTGGTCAGCGGCTCATCCGAAGCGGCCGCCGCGCTGGATGACCTCGATCTTGTAGCCGTCGGGATCGGTGACGAAGAAGAAGCGCGCGAGTGTCGCACCATTGTGCTTGAAATCGCGCAACGGGCCTGGTGCCAGGTTCTCGCGCTCGAAACGGGCATGCTCGGCATCGAGATCGTCGACCACGACAGCAAGATGGCCGTAGCCGTCACCGAGCGTATACGGCTCCTTGCGGTCGTAGTTGACGGTGAGCTCGACCTCGAACGGCGACGACGGATGGCGCAGATAGATCAGCGCGAAGCCGTCGAAGCGTAGATTGTCGGCGATCTCCAGGCCGAAGGCGCGCTTGTAGAAGTCGAGCGCCTTGGCCTCGTCCAGCACGCGGATCATGGAATGCACGGGTTTGGCCATCTCAATTGTCCTTCAGGTAGTTGATGATCGCGGCGCGCACGTCGGGCTTGGCCTGGCGATACGCCATCACGGCGCCGGGGATCAGCTCTTGCGGGTTGGTCAGCCAAGCATCGAGCTTGGTCTCGTCCCAGGTGAAATCAGCTTTCGCGAAGCCGGCCGAATAGCGGAAGCCTTCGACGGAGCCGACGCGGCGGCCGACGACCTTCGAGAGCGGCGGCCCCTGGCGCATCGGCTCGGCGCTGCTCAGCGTGTGGCAGACGCCGCATTGCTGCTTGAACAAGGTCGCGCCGTCGGCAGGCTTGGGCGACGGCAAGGCCATCTGCGCCGATGCGATCGTGGTGCTCAGGACTGCGCCGCACCATCCTAGTCCTAAAACAAGCAGCAGCTCTTGCGCCGTACGCCGTCCCGACATCGATCCTCTCTCATCATTTTTGATGAGACTAGGTCGCAGCGAGAGCGCCGTGGTAGTAGCGGGCTGTTTCGGCCGGAACAAAGCGTGCGCAGGACTCGTCCAGCCGCAGGATATGTCAGCGTTGCGGACTAATCGTCGAAGCGGCGCCCACCGCGTCCCGCCTTGACGTCGCTGCGGATCTTCTTGCCTTCGAGCCGGCGCTGCTTGGAGCCGAAGGTCGGCTTGGTCGGGCGCCGCACCTTCGGCCGGATCATCGCCTCCTTCAACAGCGTGACGAGACGCTCGATCGCATCGGCCTTGTTGCGCTCCTGGGTGCGGAAACGTTCGGCCTGGATGACGATGACGCCGTTCTTGGTCATGCGCTGTCCAGCGAGCCGCGCCAGCCGTGCGGCGGCGTCCTCGGGCAGGGTGATCCGGGTCGTGTCGAAGCGCAGCTGCGCCGAGGTCGACAGCTTGTTGACGTTCTGGCCGCCGGGGCCGGAGGCGCGGACGAACGAGATCTCGATGTCGTCTTCGTTGATGGCGAGGTCGCGGGAGATCCGCAGCATGGGGCACCAGTGGAATCGAGGTTTTCGCGTCCACCATAGCGGGTTTAGGGGAGGTGTGCGCGGGGCGTCATGGCGAGGCGCGGTTGGCGGCCCGAGACCGCCGCCAGAATCTCCACTGTCATCCCGGCGAACGCCGGGATCCATAACCCCAGGGAGCAGTTTGGGGCAGGCTGGCCGCTGACACCTCCCGCCTCACGTCGGCTGCGGCGTATGGGTGCCGGATCTGCGCCGCGCTGGCGCGCGTCGCAGCTTGTCCGGGACGACAGCGGTGTGCGAGGCGGATTCACGGTTCAAACAGCGGCCGCAGGCGACGACATGTCAGCGCGTTCTCGCGGCATCTGATGCCCGAGGTCTGCGATCAGTTCGTCCCTCGCGAGCATGCAGAGGGCGCGGGGAATGCCGGGCGCTGGCCGCACCCATGGCCCGCCTGCGAAAAAAATGCAGGCGGCAGGAACCACAGGTTCAGCCGAGACATCCCGGCATTCCCCGCGCGATGGGCTTCACGCTTATACGCAGTCTCCCTGGTGCGCCGGCTTGTTGGCCACCATGGTCCGTGCGGCGCGAGCGCCGTCACGAACGTGACACCAGCTTCGGGGTATCAGGACGCTGCGACTTCACGTCCGCAAGACATCGTTCGTCCGCGTCCTCGTGAGAAGACGCTGCGATCTCTCGCGGCCACCGCTCCCCGCCTCGCGTGTCGTGACGATCGCGCGCAACGCCCCTCCGCAGTGAGGCGGGATGGGCGGATTAAATCATGAATTCCGAAAAATAGCAAGACGATTATTTTTATCGGAAGTCGACGCGCGGTCCTCCGCTGTCGTCCCGGGCAAGCCGTCAGCGACGCGGAGCGTGGCTGACGGCGCCGACCCGGCAACTGTTATGTTGATGGAGTGATCGCATAAGGTTTTCGGTCGCGCATCATGGCATTCAGGATGGTTAGAAGC
>NZ_JBNPTI010000009.1:0-258482 GCF_051167575.1 Bradyrhizobium sp. HKCCYLS3070 | reverse complement strand
GGACGTGCAGGCGACGATAGCCGAAGCGGCGACGCTCATGGGCGATCGCCCTCATGCGCTCCCGCAGCCCGGCATCACCGGCCCGGCTCGTCCGATATCTGACCGTCATGCGGCAACAGCCGATGGCTTTACACGCCCGCCGTTCGCTCATCCCGTGAACGCGCACGAGATGTGCGACAGCTCTCCGCTTCGCCGCAGGCGTCACCACTTCTTTCCCAGGAGATCCTTCAGGGCGGCATTGTCCAGCATGGCGTCCGCCAGCAGCCGCTTGAGCCGCGTGTTCTCGTCCTCCAGCGTCTTCAGACGCTTGGCCTCCGAGACGTCCATTCCGCCGAACTTGGCCTTCCACTTGTAAATGCTGGCGTCGCTCACGCCATGCTTGCGGCAGAGATCGGCGACCGGAACGCCAGCCTCGTGCTCCTTCAAAATCCCAATGATCTGCTCTTCCGTAAAGCGGCTGCGCTTCATGCTCTGGTCCTCGTTGGGCCAGAACGAACTTCAAACTGGATTAAGCCCCAGGGGCAAGGTCAGCCCAGCTGACCGACGGTTCAACCGTTCGGAAGACAGAGCCGTGCTCGCCCAGGCTCTTCGTAGCCTCGTCGAGCGCATCTTGCTCCGCCGAGCGGCAAGCGCGGCTCAATCGAGCCCGCTTCATGAAGAGCAGGGTACCGTGCCGGACAACGTAACGCCGGGGCAAAGGAAGCACGCCGCGAAACTCCCAGAGCCCTTCGGCGATAGTTGTCGCGGCGACGAGCAGCCACCTTAATTGCTGCTCTAAGCGGCCGCTGAGCGGCTCACTTAGCTAGCCGCGAATGAGCTTTCGTCGCCTAGAGTCAGAGACCTGTGCTTCCCTGGATACAATTGATCGTTCAGGCGTCTCGACCTCACAGCCCGCTATTGATCGAGCTTCTGCGCAAAATGCAATGCCTGCAAGCAACTATCGGGGTGCGCATCTGCGACCCGCTTGATCGTTGTCTCAAGATAAATTGGCGGATCGGCCGAACGAACCCAATCAGTCGCGCCCTCCACATCGCCAACCTTCTCGAAACCGAGTCGCTGGTAGAGTTGCGCCACGAGCTTGTTCTTCTTGCTCGGCACGTAACGCCCGCGGATCACCTCGCAGCCGCGCGCGAGGGCGACGCGTGCGATCTCGTTGGCAATAAACTCCTCCATCGCCCGGCCCAGCACGCGGCAGCTCATGACCCATGTATCAATGACGAGCGCAAGGCCGTCTTGCCGCATCAGCACCACCGAGATCAGGCCGTTGTCGCCGAAACGGTCGCGCAGGGTGAAATGACGGCAGGTCCAGTTGCTGTCGGCCTGAAACGCCCTCACCTCGGCTTCGCTGTAGCGCGTGCCGGTCAGATGGAATTGGTTGCTCTTGTTGATCAATTGCGTCGAGCGCGCGAGATACATTCCGTCGGCACAACCGACTTCGGCCTCCATCAGCAGGCTCTTCTGGAATTGGGCCTGGTCGGTGAACGATCCCTGAAGTTCGCGACGTTGCGCGTTGGCGCGATAATAGTCGGTGCGCACCGCGTCCTCCTGCGAATAGGCGACCGTCTCGAAATAGCGTTGCCGATGCACGAGCCCGACATATTCCGCAGGGTCGTCCGACAATTCGGGGACGGTGACCATCGGCAGATACTGGCGCACCAAGTCACGCTCCACCGGATTATCGTCCACGAACACCATCGAATCGAGGCCGATATTCAAGTTCTCGGCGATTGTGCGGATGTTGTCAGCCTTGTTGCTCCAATTGGCCATGAACTCCGCGACGTCGTCGAGTCTCAGGCGCATATCTGGATGCTGCTCGAACGGCTCTCTGGCATTGGCGACATCGTTCTTGCTACAGACGGCGAGGATAACACCGCGCTGCTTGAGGCTCTTGAAGTAGTTCTGAATTTGGCTGAACGCCTCGCCGGTCGCGCCGTTGCCAAGTTTGATCCCCCCCAGCCCGTCGTCACCGATCACCCCACCCCACAACGTATTATCGAGGTCTAGTACGACGCATTTCTTGGCCTGGCCCTTGATCGCCGCAACCAGCCGCGCAAAAGTAAAGCCGACCAGACCCATAGCATCAAACGTCATCGGCTGCTTGGAGTGATGCCAGTGCCGATATTCGAACCAACGCGCCTGGCCGTAGAGTGCCGACAGGTGATCATAATCGAAAATGACGACGCCCCCTGAGGCGCGGTCGGCGAGCCGGCTGTTGAACTTGCGAATGACCGAGCGCCGGCTCCACCCGACCGATCCCTCGAAATTGCCGAAGATATCGATGGCGGGCGTGTCAGCGTTGTTCTGGATGACAAGGGCCGGGCAATTCTTACGCACCTCCGCCCAGAGGCCCTCCACCATGTCTACCTCAGCGGCCACCGCGTCCTCGACGAGGTCGACGGCGCTACCGGGTGGCATGTCGATCCGCAAATCGCGACCGGTCGTGAAGATCCAGACGATCTCGGGCTCAAACGCGTACAGCTCGCCATCCTTGTCAAGGATGGTCGGAACGATGGTATCGAACGGAGCGATGTAGAACTGTGCGGCAAAGCCTTCGCTTGCCAGCCACAGGCGGACCATCTCCGAGACATGGTCGACCGTGGCGCTCGATAGAATCGCGATTCTGATCGGCTTCAGGCCGAGCGCGTCGCGATCCATCGTGTCGAACACCTTGAGATATTTGCGCAAGGTGACAAAGCTGTCATTTGGATCAATGGCGCTTCGCAAGGTCGCAAAGGCCTCGTGGATATCCCCACGCCGCGCCTGCGCACAGAAGCTGGCGAAACGGTCGTTCGATCGCGTGCTGTTCATTTCAGATCCGCTCATCGCAAACGTCTGGTCTCATGTCCCAGTTCGCCGCCATGTCGCGGTAGCGCTTCCGCGGCAAGCCCCGAAACTTGGCAATTCATTGGACCAGTAAGCCGGTTGATCCCAACGCCAAATCTGGCGCCGCTCCCTTAGATCCGGCGCTCCCGCAACGGATCCGCGACCAAGGCCGCTGCACCGTCCGATCGGGTCCTCACGGCCCGAAGACGCTGCTGACGAGTTCGGGGCGGTTGATCACCTGTACCCGTCCCGGCGACCGGTTCTCATGAAGCCGCTTCAGCGAGGCGATGACGTCGTAGTTGTCGCCAAAGTCGCCTGCCAATTGCCTCTTCATGATGGTGTTGATGCCTTCCTGCAATTGCCTGATCTCGCGGAAGTCGTAGCCCTGATCGTACAGATAGGCCATGTACCAGAGGCTGGTGTCGGGATCGACGAAGCAGGCGTTCTTGATCGATTGGAACATTTCGAGCTTGATGCGACCGGCGTCCTCAGAAGACATCGTGTTGTGCTTCCAATTGGCGCCCATTCCAGTCAGCCCGAACTCCTCTCGCCTGTTGTGAATATCGGTGTGCTCCATGTAATAGAATTCCTTCAGCGAGTAGAACTGGACGCCGCAATTCTCGATGAAGTCCATGTTGTCACGAATGGTCTCATCGGTCTCGCCGGGGAAGCCAAGTACGAAGGCGGATAGCGAGTTGATATCGTATTTGTTCAACAGCTCGATCCCACGCCGGAAATCGGCGCGCCGCGCCTTCTTGTTCATGTTTTCGAGCACGGTGTCATTGGCGGATTCAACGCCGAGATAGACCCCCTTGCATCCCGAGTCCTTCATCGCGCGTACGATCTCTTCGTCGACATACTGCACACGCAGGAACGAAAACCACTCGAAATCATACTCCTGGAATATCTTGAGCAGCGCCTTGAAACGGTGCGGCGGCACGTTGAAGGTGTCGTCGATGAAGATGATCCGGTCTATGCCGCCAATGCGCTTCACCGCGTCGAGATGCATCCTGACCTTGTCGCCCGCGAGTGTCTTCCAGCCACCAGCCGTCGTCGGATAGGAGCAGAAGGCGCAGGAGAATGGGCATCCCGACGCCGTCCTGATCTGGACGGTGCGGTTCAGGAACGGCGCGTCCAGCTGGTCCCACAAGGCCGGGCAGTCGTCGAGAAGTGGCGTGTTCCATTGCACCGGACCGGCAGAAAAGCTGCCGCGTTCTAAGGTGCAGAGGTTCTTGACCTCGTCAAATCCCCCGCCCTTGCCTCGGGCCAGGAGCAGATCCCTCAGGTCGAACTCCGAATTGAAGGCATGCAACATGTGCTTGATGCCGTACTTGCGCATCGGCTCCGCGAGATCGGCCGGCGAACCGTTGATGATGTAGGAATTCGCGAATGCGCCACCGACGATGATCTCCATGTCGGGATCGAGCTTCTTGAGGCGTTTGCAGATGCGCCCGATCTCCTTGAAGGTCAGAAAGAAGGTCGATGAGATACCGACGGGGATCTTGCCGCCGCTGCTCCGATAGGCCTCCTCGAACAGATCCCAGTCGCTGTCGATGTTGTTGATGATCTTGGTACGAATGCCGAACGACAGTAGGTAATTCGCAACATGCAGTCCGCTTGCGGATGGGAGGTTCCAGATATTCAGCGACTGCCGGCGGCCGGGATAGTCGGACTCGAAATAGTTCGGGCGTCCCGAGATCGCGTTGATGAAATCAAGATGGCCAACGAACTTGCCCTCGTGCCGAACCATTCGTGGGTAGACCAGTGACCGGAACAGATCCAGCCGATCGATTGGCAGAGCCGAATACGCGTCGTACTCAACGACGTTCGATTGGCAGATCAATATAAAATCCCAATCCGTCATGGTCGGCTCCTGGTAAATCCAACTTGGACCTTGCCCTTGGCAACGCTCATCTGAGTACGCTGGCGAATGACATCAACATTGGCAACGAAAACCTCGGCTGCGCTCGACCATTGCGCAACCGTCGCCTGAACACGGATCGTGTCACCGATATAGAGCGGCTCAATCCATCGAAGGTTGATCGATTGCAGGATGCAGTCGAGACCCGGCAGCCGAAGCCCGAACAGCCGTGAGACGAAACCGGCGATCAGCATGCCGTGGACGACACGCGCTTCGAAACCACGCTCCCTGGCCACACCATCGTCCATGTGGATCGGGGACACGTCGCCGGTAAGCGCGGCAAACTGGTCGACATGATGGCGTTCGACGAGCTGTTCGATCTCCGCCGTCAAGCCGACGAAGATATCCTCCGGTCTCAGGCACAGAACCGCGCTCGCGCCGCCGGCAAATTGAGCCATCCCCTGTCCTGTCCATCAGCAGTATCAAAGTGCTCGGCACGGCTTAGAATGGGGCCGAGCACACCCCTAACGTTTGCCAAATTACCTGCTTCCGACCAGCCGGTCGAGAAGAAACGAACGCCACTTACTCGCAGGGGTCGCGGACTGTGGCGCCATCGACACCCAGACAGCCGCCGATGACAACCCCCGCCCCCAATCGCGTTCAGCCAATGCACTCAAAAAGACATAGCCGCCCGGCCGCAATTCGAAACGCAAACCGTTCGATCCCGGCTTCTTCCAATGATAGACAGACTTGCGCCAGCAACTAGCGTGCCATCTTCCTCTCGAGCAACGACACCATCGCCGCGACATTCTCGAGATTGCCGATTTCCGAAGCGTTGAGGCGTTGGCCAAACTCTTCCTCGACCGCCAGCACCAGCGAGATGTGAGTCACGGAATCCCACTCATCGAGGTCGTCGGCCGTCATCTCGGGGAAGATCCTGATGGTCTCATCGCCGAAGGTCTCGATGAAAACCTTGTTCAAGCGCTCGTAGATCTCAGCCGTCATTTCTGCACTCCGCCCTAAAGGCAATTACTTCACGAAAGTCGATCTGTAGAGATGATAGTGATTGACATAGTCGCTGGCACGCTTGAGGTCACCCCGCAGACCGGTGATATCCAGCCGCGGCAGCGCGGCATTGAAAGCGGCATTGCCGCTCGCCTCGATCAGGGCGGCAACCATTCCGGCCTCTGATGGATGAGACGTGTCGACGAAATTTTCGGGATCCTTCGACATGGCCGCACGGCTCAGATCGACGTGGATGATTCCCATCTCGGTGAATCTTCTTTTCATTGTCTCGCTCTCGAAATCGCGCCAAGCGCCCGCGTAGGGTCGGTATTCTTCGTTGTGATCCAGGAAATCGACTGTCGGCGCAAAGATTGGAAACTGGATTCCGACCAGCAGGATCCCCTTGGCCTCGGCATCCGCGGCCATTCCCGCCAATTGAGCGAGTTGCTCCTCGTCGGCTTTGGGAGCGCCAGGAATGGCATTAACCAAGCCGTTTCTGAAATCAAGCATGACCTGCTTGGCGGCGTCATATTGCGCTAGCTGATAGATCAACGATCCATCCCAACGAAAGCCGGCGCCGGTTCGTGCAGCCGTGACTCCAACCATGGTCAGATCCTCCCGCGGATGCTTCGGATAGCGGCCCGCAAGACACTCCCATGCTGCTTCTAAACCGCGACCGCTGGAATCAATCGTCTGCCCAATCAAGGAGCCGATGCCTCCGATATGTTCCTCGACACCGTAGCGGAACGTCCCCGCCCGCTTACCCTCCATCCTCTGGTAGGAGTTTGAGAGCTGGAAGTAATCCATCGAGAAGATGACCACGCGGGGATACGAGACCTCGGTGATCCTGTTGAGGAAGTCGCGCAACTGCGATACCGTCCAGGCTGTCAGACAGGCGTTATAGAACTTGTAAGGCATGAACATCGCCGACCGCAGCTGACTGCAGCGCGAATTTCCGATAGCGATGATCTCAGGCTGTTCGTCGGCGATCCGCTGCAGCTTGAAGGAGGCCCAGTTGCGCGCGTCGGTCGGAAAAAACACCACGGGCATGTTGCCCTGCTGCAGGCGAGCAGCGGCCGCGGGTGGACGTCCCTCAAGTGTAGCCCACCCCAGATACTCCATCAGCGCGATCTGGATTAGCGCGCACACCACCACCCAAGCCACGAAACGACGGCCCCGGACCCCCGCCGTCCGCTCTTCCGAGTTGGGCGAAACGGACAATTGCATGGCTGATTCTGCTGAGCTCATCGGTTGGACGGACATGGCCAATGTTCACTCGGGTCAGAAATGGAAATAGAGCAGCGCGGCGCGATCATTGCTCAGATACGCCAGGGCCGACCAGACGAGTAGGCAGGACACCGAGACTGCCCAGACCGGAGAAAAAGACAATTTGAGCGCATCAGCCGAAGGAGCGATCTTGGGGTAGCCGCCGCCTTCGAGGACTGGATTGAAACGGGACAGGATTTGGTTGCTGTTCGGCAGCCCCCAGACGATCAAGAAGAGCAGGAGCAGAATCGCTAGGTCGGCGACCGTGAGTGGCATCGTGCCACCTGTGGAGAGAACAGGGTCCGCCAGCCGGGTTGGCCACGCGCCGGTCAGCAGCGTGGCGCCGGTCCACTCGGAGCGTCCCAGCAGCGTACCTAGCATTGCGAACGCCCCACCAGGATTGCTCGCGCGGAAGATCGCCCACCCCGCTGCAACCGACAAGAAGGTCAGTCCCAACGCCACCATAGGCCACCAACTGGTAGCAAGGGCCACCTTGCGATAGTACCCGCCAAAGCTCCGCCAAAGGTGATTCACTACCAGCAAGGCACCATGATACAAGCCAAACATGGCGAATGTCAGATGATTGCCATGCCAGATTCCCATCAGAAACATCACCAGCGTGGTGGGGTAGGCAATGCGCCAGACGAACTGCCTGGCTGCGCTCGCCTTGGCGCCGATCCGGCGCGCCATGTCGAGCGTGACTGTGTTGTAGACGTAGATCGTCAGGAAACGAGTCAAGGAAACATGCCAGCGCTGCCAGAAATCCACCATACTGCGCGCCTTGAAGGGCGAGTGGAAATTAGCCGGCAGTTCCACTCCGAGCAATCGTGCGACACCGATGGCCGCATCACTGTAGCCCGAGAAGTCGAAATAGACCTGAAATCCATAGGCAATCATGCCGACCCAGGCGGCGGCGGTTGGGATCGGCTGCTTGGCGAGCCACGGAATCATGACCTTATCCGCCACGAGCGCCACCGCCGGCGAGATCACGAGGTTCTTGAACATCCCGGCTCCGATCAGCGCCAAGCCGACGGACCAGTCAACGCTGGTCGTGCGGCCAAGCCGATCCTGGCTCGTCATCGCGTCATAGCGGATCAGTGGACCACAAAGAATTGCAGGGAAGAACAAGACATAGCTCAGTAAGTCCACCGGAGAGTGCGCGACCTTGCCGCCACCGTGGGCGTCGATGAGATACGACACCAGACGGAAGACGATGAAGGAAAGTCCGATCGGGAAGCCGAGCCCAAGCTCGACAGAATAGGTCGGGCCCAACCCGGCGACGAGCGTACCGAGATATTTGTAGGCGGCAAGCAGACCAAGATTGAGCGTCAGTCCAAAGACCAAGATTGTCGTCTTGCGATGATTTGGCGACAGAACGAACGCCCGCCCCAGTCCCCAATTGATAGCGACGAGACCGAGACAGACTGGCAGCCCTTGCGGGTCCAGTTCGTAGTAAATAACCGTTGATCCGAACGCAACGATCGCGCGGCGTGTCTCAAGGCTCCTTGTTAGCCTGAGTGCGATCGCAATCGCCGCGAGAGCTGCAAGAAAAAGGACAAAATAGTCCGAGTTGTGCATCGTGCGTTCATTCCCCCCTGAGGCGCACTTTACAGTGACTTATCCTCTAGCCGTCTTGAACGTCAGACACAACCATTCGATTGTGGGCCTTGGGAGGACTTAACTCGCTTGCGGGGGCCATAGTCGTGGTCGCTGCCGTTTGGCTTTTTGCGATGGATTTATGTCGTGGCACGAGTTGCCGACGCCTCCACTCTTTGCGTGAGTGGGCACATGTCCGCAGTTGGGCCTTTTGATCGCCATCGCTTCGCAAGAGAACGGGCGGCCCGATTGAGCAGGCTAATCTATCCTGTTCTGCAGGCGGCTACCTAACCGCCGTCGATCTCGGGGCCTCGATCGTTATTCAATTCCGCGGATAGAGCTGTAGCTCGATCACACGGCCGACCTGCTCGATCCGGACACCTGACGCATCAATGGTTTTCACCTTCCAGCCCTGGAACATCCCTTCTTCATCAACCCAGGAGCCGACTCCGCCACCAGCCTTGTTCAGCAGGTAGGCCTTACTCTCCCGAGTCGTTATCATAATACCACCAACAATGAGGCCGGGGTCCGCGGTCACTGCCTGCTGGGGAGCGACAGGGAGAGGCGGTGCGGGTGGAGGCGGAACGAAGGGCTCGCGCGACTTGGAGAAGACCGGGCGAGCGACGATCTCTGTGTAGGCATCCGCGCGCGGTCGTTCCGCATAGCCCGCCATCGAGCGCGGTAGCTCAGCGTTCCATGCTACGCGCTGCGAGCCCACCGTTTCTTCTCCCAATCCCAGTATCGCCAATTTCGCTCCGAGCACCAGATTGATCGTGCCCAGAACCGCCAGCACTCCGACCGGCGAAGTTACGCGCCATCTCGCCGGTAGCCTCATTGGATCGCACCATAGACATCGAGCTGCGCCTGAAGCATCGGCTCTTCGGCCGCACCCTGCCGCAGGGCGGGTCCACTCTTCAGCGTCGCGCTGAATATGAACAAGTAGGGCTTCGCGCTCTCGACGGCATGGACCACGTGCATCACCGATCGCAACGCCCCCGAAAGATCGACCCGCACTCCACTATACCTGATCCGATCCACCGTCCGGCTGGGCAAGGATTGGATGGCGCGGGACTGGGCACCCGAACTACCCAAGATCGTCTTCAACTTCGTCTGCAGATCGGCCGAGATCACGTTGTCATTGGCGCCCGTCAGAAACTCCCCGCCCTGAAACTGCAACTCCGTTTCGGCTGAGAGCGCCTCGACAGCCGATGCCTGCGCCGCGATCGCCCTCAGCCTTCCCAGCAAAAGCCGTTGATCCTCAATGCGGCCCTCGCGCTCGGCAAACATCTTATCGATCGGCACGACGATCACCCAAATCGCAAGGCTCAGCATGGCAAAATTTCCGAGGACGAACAGGCTGCGACGTGCGAGCTGAGCATCGAACTTAAAAGAGACCTTCATCGTGTCGCCTCCTTGATTGCGTCAGGCAGCCGAATCTTGACCTGAAGCGAAAAGCGCTCCCGGCCTTCGATTGGATCCATTGCGACCGGTGATGTCAGCGTGGCGTTGATGAAGAATTTCGACCTGTCGAGAATGCTGACGAGGCTAGGCGCGGCAGCGGAGAACCCCGTCAATGCGACCGTCGCGCTGCGGGAGCCGCCCCCCTCGATAAGCCGCAACTCGGTCAGCCAGGAGTGTTTTGGCAGAAGCCGTGTGGTTTCGTCCCAGACGTCGATCAGCCCCGGCGACTCGCTCCGCTGCAGGCGAAGCCGCACCAGCGCTGTTTGCCGCTCCCGCAATTGATCGACCACCGAACGGACGCGCTCTGCGTTCCGGCGCGCGATCGCGATATCGGTCTCTAACCGATCCAGCGCAGTCTGTTGCCGGTCATAGGTCATGCCCGCGAGGCCCGCCCCGAGTAGAATGGTCGTGCAACAGAGCGCCGCGATTGCGATCCGGTACGAATTGCGAACGTCAGCCTTGTGGGCCAGGCGGATCGAAGGTGCCCCTTCATCGTCGCCGAAGACGACGAACGTGATCTGCTCGAGCGGAAGCCCGAGCTCATCGGCGGCCTGCTGGACACGCCCTCGTCGGGTGACCCATTGCCGAACGGCAATGCGGCCGTCCGGAGATGCGCCCGCTACATGGTCGGAATAGATGTCCTGTACCTTGAAGGGAGTCCGGCGCAGCAGATCCTGCGGCACGATGGTATTGATCGAATCGCGGGCTTCGGCCGGGAGCACGAGGTCGCGGCGAAAGACGTCCTGTTCAGGCAATCGCAAGCCGAGATCGACGTCGCGCCGGTCAAAGCCGTAACGCTTCATGATGGCCTCCATCGCAGCCATCACCCCTTCTTCATCCGAGGTCTCCGAGACGTCGATCCCAGATCCCGGATCGATCAGCCGAAGCGTGACACCCGAAGCGCAGCCGTCGACCACGATCCTCGGTCTGCCGCCGGAGGTCAGCGAGGCCGCCATCCGTTGCGGCAGCAGATTGACGAATTCCCCGCACCACCAATTGACAGCCAACCGCGCCAGCTCGCGCGGACCAGCCGCACGGACCGTCGTTAGCAGCGTTCCCATGTCCCTGCCCTCCAGCATTGCCGCACTCGCTGTCCTCATCCCATACGGGTCGCGCGCAGGACGTCGTCGATCGTGGTTTCGCCGCGCCAGACCTTTCGAACGCCCATCTCGTACATGCTCTGCATCCCCCGCTCGCGGGCCGCGCGCTCGATCGCCGTATCCGCGGCCTTGGCCAGGATCAGACTTTGACATTCGTCATCGACAACCAGCATCTCTGCGATCGTCGAACGGCCGGAGAATCCGACTTGGCCGCAATCCGCACAGCCCTGCGGCTGGCGGATATCTGGTTCACCAAGCGCACGAACCTGCGTAACGGACCGTTCGAAGCTCTCGGCCCAATAGCTCACTTGCGGATGACCACAAGAACAGCACCGGCAGAGCTTGCGCACGAGACGTTGCGCGATCACGCCCTTCAGCGTCGACGCCAGCAGATAGTTCTCGACGCCGATATCGATAAGGCGCGTGATCGCGGATGCCGCGTTGTTGGTATGCAGCGTCGAAAGGACGAGATGCCCCGTCAGCGAGGCCTGAATGGCGATGCGTGCCGTTTCGAGATCGCGGATCTCGCCGATCATGATGATGTCCGGATCCTGCCGGAGCATCGATCGCAGCGCGTGCGGGAACGTCAGTCCGATGTCCGATTGGACCTGCACCTGGTTGATACCAGACATCTGGTACTCGATCGGATCCTCCACCGAGAAGATCTTACGCTCGCTGTTGTTCAGCGCTTTCAGCGCGGTATACAAAGTCGTCGTCTTGCCGCTGCCGGTCGGCCCCGTGACCAGGATGATGCCGTTGGGTTGTTGCAGGAGCGCATGGAGCGTGGCGATATGCTCGTCTGAGAATCCGAGCTCGGCAAAGTCCAGGCTCACGCGATTGCGGTCCAGCACGCGCAGCACCACGCTTTCGCCGAAGGCCGTCGGTATCGTCGAGACGCGGAAATCGATGTCGATGCCGCGAACCGCGATCTTGATGCGTCCGTCCTGAGGTAGCCGGCGCTCCGCAATGTCAAGTTTCGACATGATCTTTACGCGCGACGTGATCGCCGCGCGAAGATCCGCTGAGAGAACCTGCGCCGAGCGCAACACGCCGTCGATCCGATAGCGGACGAGCACCTGGTCGACGTTCGGCTCGATGTGGATGTCCGATGCGCGCGCCTCGACGGCGTTGGCAATGATCTGGTTCACCAAACGGATGATCGGCGCCTCGCTCGCCAGGTCACGCAGCCGCTGAACGTCTGCTTCATTGGCCTCGACACCGACGACCACATGCGTAGCGTCGTGGCTCGAACGGATCGGATAGAGCGCGCCGCAGACCTGGTCGAAATCAGCAGCCGTAAACAGGCGCATATCGACAGACAGTCCCGTCAGGAATGCGAGCGCCCTGACAGGATCGTGGTTGAACGGATCCGTCACGCCAAGTATTAGCCGGCCGTCTGTGCTCTGGAGCGGCAGCACCCGATTGTGCCACACGAACTCCGCTTCGACCAGCTCTGGCAAGACAGGCTCGATCGGAACCTCGTCTGGACGTACCAGACCAAGAGCCAGGAACTTCGCGAGCGCTGCAACCAAGCCCATCTCCGACACGAGACCGAGCTTGGTCAGCACCGTGTCGAGCCGGTCGCCGGTCGTCTGCGCCGCCCGAACCGCACGATCGAGGCTCATGCGGTCAACGACGTTTTCCGCTAGCAGAAAGGCGCCGAACCGTTGCAGTAGCTCGGCCCTGTCGATTTCATGCACGGAGTGCAGGTGCACAGCGCGCGGCGCGCGAGCACATTCAGCCGAAGCACCACTCTGGAGCGTCACGATCATCCTACATCCGTCATTTCGTTTTCCAGCTCAGCACCCAATACGGCTGCCGCGGGTTCTCCGTCAGGCGAACCGCGACATCGGCCGAGACCGTGCGCGAGGCGTAAGAGAATTCGGTCCTTATCGCGAAGGCGCGACCGCGCAATACGATCGCGGGATCATCTGCGAACAGCACGGATCTGGCTTCGGCGGTCTCGCGCGCAGCCACAGTCGCCTCGGCGCTCTCTGTGCTCATGTTGGGCAAAGCGCGCAGCACCTCGCGGGGCGCAAGCTGCGGATCGACAAATTGCCGCCCCGAATAGACCGTGAGCGCAGGCGCAATCCGCGCAAAGATCGCGGGCGTCATATCCATGACCAACAGCAGCTCATCGACGCTCTGGAACGGACCGTTGCGGGGATGATAAGCGGCGCTGCGCGAGGCATAGTCCCGGTCCTTGGCGCCGTTCAGGTGCTTCAGCGCGGTCGTCGTCCGCCAATCGACGATCTTGTCGGTCAGGCTACTCGCGACCTGTGCGTCCAGCCCTACGGATTGCAGTAGGTTGTTCAGCATGGCCTCGTCGGTCTGGTTGAGGTCGATCCTCCCCAGTTCGTCCTGAACCCTGATGCCGATCAGCGTCCCGTTGAAATCGAGCTTGTAAAGCCTGCCGTCGGCGCGCCAGCGGCGCTCTGCCTTTGGATCGAGCAGCCCGTCGATCGCCGCGTTGACGCCGGCTTCGACGAGCGCATTCAGACCGGCCTGCTCGATGCCGTTATGAGCCAGACTGTACGACACGCTGCTCGACCATGATAGCGACAGCGACACCGCCGTCAGCAGCATGAGTCCCCAGAGAACGGATATGACCGGCATGGCGCTATCCTCCCCGCTACCGCCCGCGACAGCGCATCGTGAGCGCGTCATAGACGCAACTCACATCTGCCTGCACGCGCGGCGCGATCACGAGCTCAGGCCAGGTTTGTCCGTCGCCGGGACGCATGAGGACCCGAAGACGGATAAGAGCCGGGATGTCGGTCTGCTCCTGCCAGCTGGTGCGCCAGCCCGCGTTGTCGGCCCCTGTCCCTCGTCCGGCATAGCTGAACTCCACCCGATCGATATTGGAGACCAGCAGCGTCCGCTCGGAGTCCTGCTTCAACGCCAGTTCGGGGCGTGATTGCAGGACGAGATCGACCCGGTCCGGCTTGCGGTCGGCGAAAAGCTTGAACCGGAAGTGGCCCGCGCCGCCGGCCACAGCCGGCGCGTCGCCGAGAAATTCGAGGCTCTCAGCCTGGCCGTCGAAATCGATCCGGCGCTGTGCGGCATCTTCTCCGAGCATCATCGGATAGAGATTCCCGATCAGCCGCCGCATAACATCCTGGGCCGCAAGTTCGCGCTGGAACGCTTCCGCTCGAGCGCTGCCGCTGCGCCAAGCCTGCAGGCCGAACTTGACGTTGTCGAACAGCAGAACGGCGAGCAGGCTGAACAGCGCGAGCGCGACCAGGACTTCGACCAGGGTGAAGCCTGCGTCACAATCATCCAGTCCTGCGGCTTCCGACGACGTCATCAGCATGGCTCACGGGGACTTGGTGGCTCTGGGTCCGAGACGCAGCGTCGAGAGCGCGAAAGAGCGCGGGTCCTGCCCTTCCAGCCAGCCGACCTGGACGGAGACCTGATACAGTTCGACTGTGCGCACGTCTCCGCCCTGCACCGGACGATAGGGCTGCATTTCGAGGCGCCACTGATAGCCATTCGCCTTCGTGCCGGCGAGCGCCTCGGTGCGCAGCGGAATCACGGGGCCGACCTGTGCCAACATGGATTGCGCCAGCGACACAGCCCCTGCCAGACGTTCGGCCATTCCCGTTCGCAAAAGCCCAGTCGAGAATAGGCTCATCACCAGGGTCAGGCCGAGCGACAGCATGGCGAGCGCTACGATGACCTCCACCAGAGTGAAGCCGGCCTCGCCGTCGTCAACCGCTGATGTCATCGCTGTCCCGATGGACGTCATGGCTGCCAGCTCGTCACATTGGCATTGGCGGAGGTCTCGTCCTCGCGGCCGTCGGGCCCGAGCGAGACGATGTCGTAGGCACCGTGCTGCCCTGGGAATTTGTAGACATAGGGCCGCCCCCACGGATCGTTCGGAACCAAGGTGCCACTGAGATAGGGCCCGTTCCAGGTGGCCGCGGTGGCCGGCTTCTGCACGAGCGCGCCGAGCCCTTCGGCCGAGGTCGGATAGCGGCCATTGTCGAGATGATAGAGATCGAGCGCCGACGACAGGCTGCGGATCTGGATCCGCGCCGTCTTGAGCTTGGAGTCGGAGAGATAGCTCAGCACCCGCGGTCCCACCAACCCCATGATGAGGCCAATGATCGTGATGACGACCAGCATTTCGACCAGGGTGAACCCCGCCTCGCTCTCGGCGCCCCTGCGCGAGCGGGCCTGGCGGAGACCGCGCCACGCCACAACACGCCGCCTCATGACGTCACTCATTGCCTGACATTTCAGCATCAATGCCTCCCTCCCCTCAACATGCGGCCGCCGTGCGCACCGTCCCCGTCAGCCACCCGACGCAGAGCCGCACCTCGCGTCCGCCAAGCTCCAGGCTGAGATCGCCGCCGGTCGACGAGCCGTCCGGAAAGAAGCGGAAGCCGCCCACCGCCGGCTCCGATTGCGTGGCGGCCGCATAGGTCAGCTTCGCCTGGATCTGCGGCGCAAACGAGCGCGACGAGACCACCTCGGAGCCGAACGTGCGGCGGTCGACATCCACGCTGAGCGTCATCACCCGGTTCTGCACGATCGCTGCGGCGCGCGTGGCGCGCAGTGCTGACGCAAGTTCGCCGGTCGCGGCGTCGAGGCTCACAGTGCCGGTACCGCGCGACAGCATCGGCACCGCGGCGACCGCAGCCAGCGCGAGGATGACCAGCACGGCCAGCATCTCGACCAGCGTGAAGCCCGCGCTCGTTCCGTCCTGCCACTCGCTCGTCAGCGCGCTCATCGGCCGGCCAGATCGTTGATGCTGAGGACGGCCGTCATGACGGGCGTGATCAGCGCGCCGATAATGAGCGCGATGCCGACCGTCATTGCCGGCGTCAACGCCGCCATGAAGCGATCGACATTCGTCTGGAGCTGCTTCTCTAGCATCTGCGCGACGCGCAGCAGCATGCGGTCGAGCTTGCCCGCCTCCTCGCCGACCGCGATCATCTGCAGCGCGACCGCAGGCAGCACGACCTCGGTGCGCAGCGCGCGGTGCAGCGCCGTGCCCTGCTGAACCTTCTCGATCGCCTGGTCCATGCCCGCGCGGAGATGGCGGTTGCCGACGACGTCGCTCGCCGATTTCGTGGCGGATATTAGCGGCACGCCGGCCATCAGCATCGTGCCGAGGGTGCGCGCAAAGCGTGCCGTGTCCTGCTGCAGCAGGAAGCCGCCGAGCAGCGGCAGCCGCAGCACGAGCCGGTCGAGGCGCCGGCGGCGGCCGGCATCGGCCATGGTGAATGCCACGACGGCGACGAGGAGCACAACGGCCGCAAGGCCGCCGACCACGATCTCGAGCCAGTGCTCGTTGAGCGCCAGCATCAGCTGGATGGTCAGCGGCACCGGCTTGCCGCTCTGGGTGAAGATCGGCGCCATCGACGGGATCACGCCGCCGATGATGATTGCCAGCGTGACGAGGCTCAGCACGATCAGCATCGACGGATAGATCAGCGCCGACTGGACGCGGGCACGGATCTCCGCCCGCCGCTCCAGCAGCTCGGCGAGTTCGGTCAGCACCTGCGCCAACCGGCCGCCGGACTCGCCGGCTCTGATGACCGCGACATAGTCGGCGGGAAACACACGCGGCTGCGCCTGCATTGCCTCCGACAGCGGCCGGCCGTTGAGGATTTCGGCGAGCAGCGCCTCGATCAGGCTGCGCAGCCGTTGCGCGGACGCCTGCGTCTGCACGATGCGCAAGGCATCGTCCATCGGGATGTCGGCCGCGCACAGCGTCGAGAATTCGCGGGTGAACGCCAGCAGATCGCCGCGGTCGGAGCCACCGCCGAGCGTGATCTCGCGATTCCACCATGTCGTGCCGCCGCTGTCAGCAACCGTCATCTGGAACGGCGACAATCCCTGCGCCCATAGCGCGGCATCCGCGGCCGCGGCTGACACAGCGTCGATCGTGCCCTCCGCAAAGGAGCCGTCGGTGCCGTAGGCGCGGTAGCGGAAGCGCGGCATCAGTCGAGGATCCTGCGTCCGGTGTCCTCGACGCGGCGCCGCGCCGGCGGACGGCGATGCGGGCCCTCGATCGCCATGAAGTGGCGGTACTCCTCGGTCACGCTGCGCGCCTCGTCGAGGCTGCGCATCACATGCGGCCGGATCAGGATGATCAGCTCGGTCTTGCCGATGACGTTGTCGCGGCTGCCGGCGAAATTGCCGATGAACGGGATGTCGCCGATGATCGGCAGCTGGCTCCGACCGCTGGTGCGGCCCTCCTGGATCAGCCCGCCCAGCACCAGCGCGTCGTTGTCGTTCACGACCACCGATGTCCTGATCTTGCGCTGCCGGATGGTCGGCGAATCGATGTTCGACGACGTGGTCGGCGCCACACTCGACACCTCCTGCTCGATGTCGAGCAGCACGCGGCCACTTTCATTGATGCGCGGGATGATCGACAGGATCACGCCGGTGTCCTTGTAGCTCACGGAATTGACGATCGGCGCGCCGGGCGTCAACGTGCCGGTCGCCGACTGCGTCGTGATCGGCACCTGGTCACCGATCTGCAGCACCGCCGGCCTGTTGTCCATCACGGTCAACGACGGCGAGGACACGATGTTGACGTTGGTGATCTGGTTCAGCGTGTCGATCGTGGCGGCGATGTTGGCCGCGGTCAGCGCGTAGGAAAAGCCGGGAAACACCGAGCTGACGGCGCCGGAGGCCGCTTCCGTCAGGGTGAATTTTGAGCTGTGCTTCCGCATGTACCATTGCACGCCGAAGCGCAGCTCGTCGTTGAGCGTGACCTCGGCGATCGTGGCCTCGATCAGCACCTGGTTCGGCATCTGGTCGAGCCGCTCGATCACCTGCAGCACGCGCTTGTAGTCGGCATCCGCTGCCTCAATCAGGATCGCGTTCTTGGCCTCGTCGGCGACGATGCGCAACCGCGGCCCATCGGCATCGCTATCACGGCCCGACGGCGCGGCCGCTGCCGCCGCCGGAGTGACGCTGGGCGCGGACGTGGCCGGCGCCGAGGTCCGCAATCCCCCCATCCCGCCGCTGGACGAGCCGAGGCCGCCGGTGAAGCCCGATGACGATGATCCGGAGAAGCCGCCGCTGGACGACGACGGCTGCGACTGCACCGTCGCCTCCTGATAGTTCGGCGCTACCGTGCGCCGCGCCGATGTCGTCTGCGTGTCCGTCGGAAACATCGACTGCAGCACGTCGACCAGCTCCTGCGCGCGCCGGTTCTGCACCGCGTAGGTGAAGAGCTGCTTCTCGCTGCCTTGGGCCTGCGCGTCGAGCTTGCGGATCCAACTCTCGGCGCGGCGCAGATACTGGACCTGCGGCGAGATCACCAGGATCGAGCGCAGCCGCTTGTTGGGCACGAACTGCACCATGCCGGCCATCGGCCCGTCGCGATCGGACGCGAATACGCTTCTGAGCTCGGTGGCGATGGCGTCCGGCGCCGAGGTCTTGACCGGAATCAGCGCGAACGACATGCCCTTCATGGTGTCGACGTCGAACAGCGCGATCGCATCCATCATCGCCGCGATCTCCTGGCGATTGCCGGACAGCGTGATCAGGTTGCGCGCATCGTCGACCCGCACCACCCCGCCGCGCGGCGCGATCGGCTCGACCACGCGCCGGATCTCGGACGCCGAAACATATTTCAGCTGCACCACCTGCAGCCCGTTGCCGACCATCTCGCCGCTGTCCGGCACGTCGTCGGTGCGATACGCGCCCGAGACCGCGGTCTGGTCCGCCGCAACGATGCGATAGATACCCCTGTTGTTGACGACCGCCGCATTGTTGGCCCGCAGCGCCGCCTGGAACAGGTCGATGACCGCCGCCCGCGCCACCGGCTTTGGCGTCTGGATCGTGATCCGCCCCTCGATTCCGGGATCGACCGTGTATTTGACCCCGAGAATGTCCCCCAGCACCGTCTTCGCCGCCTGCGGCGCCGGCACGTTGACGAGGTTGATGGTCACGCCGTCGGTTACGTCCTCCGAGTCTCGCGACACCGCTCCTGTCGGCGGCTCACCGACGAAGCGCCCGGTGCCCTCGACCATCGTCGTCAGCCCGCCTCTGTTGTCGTCAAGCAGCGGTGAGCCCGAGATCCTGCTCGCGCGCGGTGCCCCCGGCGGCGATCGCATCGCCGCCTGCGCTTGCGCAGCGGATCCAGCCTCCGCACCATTCGTGGTCCAGGCGAACGACGACGTGCCCTCCTCCACCGTCTGGCACGCCGACAGCGCCAGCGCGACGGGCAGCGCAATCAACTGAATTCTGCGAACTCCGCCGCGCAACGCCATCACCCCGACTTCGAGCAGCTCAGCCGCTCAACGACTAACAACTTCAGTCTAAGGGGTCTCGGTCGCGAGGGACAATGAATGCTGGATGTACTGCCGAGTCATACACACCCTTTGCTGCAACACTTTGCAACGACGTCAGACAGACACAACCATAAATTGCGCCGCATGAGCCCGGCTCGCCCCCCGGCTCCGCCATCACTTTCCTGCCACACGGGGCGCACGAACGATCGTCATCCCTCGTGAGACGCCTTAACCGCTTTAACTTTAAGCCAACTAACTAATTCTGTGGACTGTCACCGCAATCAGAATTCCTGAGAACAATAACCAGTCAGGTGAACTTTCATCACAACGTCTAACATCTTAAGGTGCCAGCACACGTCTTAACCGGAAGGTCCTTCCTTTTGGACCAGAACCAACTAGCACATCGTTCTGCACCTTAAGCCGCCATTCCCCAGCAAAGTCATAGTCGCTGGGAACCGATACTTTGAAAGCATCCCCGTCCTTCACAAGCTCAAGCAGAATCGGTCGATTAAAACGACCGCTGGCTTCTCTCCAGACAACCTTCTCGCCGTCTCCTGACGGAACAACAATAATCTGCAAGCCATTGAAGTCACCTTCCGACGCGGAATACGTCAGGTCTGCGTAGATGCTCAATCCGCCCAATTGAACCGAGCGACTTGCTGCCTGAGATAGGTCGGCTAGACTCAAAATGACGGCCACAGCTGAAGCAATTTTTAGCACATATGGCATAAACGCGCACCCCTACTTGCCTGCATCGCATCCTGATCATGGAGTTGTTCCCTCCATCTTCCACCTATTGTACAGCGACTGCTGTATAGCGATATAGCTCGTTCGATTTTGAAGGTTGCCCTGCCACGGATCAATAAAGAAATGAACGGGATCGGCCGGATTTTTGAACGAGCCGCCCCAGCTCAGGCCATTTTTCTTGGCGACCTGTAAAGCAGTTGTCTTATCTGCATCATCTAGCTGGTTCCAATTCACATCGAAAGCAAGCCCAGCCGAGTGCAGGCCGCAACATACTTTGGCGCCGCCATACTTGTTTCCAGTCAAACCCTCCTGTTCCTCAGCGGACCGGAACCCGTCAGACAGCTTGATGTCAACCCCCTGAGCGAGCAAGTCTCGGAAGAAGCCGGAGACCTTTTCTGCGATCATCGGGTCGAAAAGCGGATGCACATTGCGGCCCCTCTCTGGAAGTCCATCGACCCGAACAAGGTAGTTGAACAGGTAGCCGAAAGCTGAGGTAATAGCTCCATTTGCAAACTTCCCTCCCCCGGCTACAGAGGCAATCCCCCCTGCGGTCGCCTCCAAAACTGTTCCGCCCAAACGCTGGCCCAAATCGGTATCAGCGTGCGGAAATACTTTTGTCGTCAGTGGAGACAGCGCGGAGCCGACAGCTCCCGACAGCGCGCCTGACTTACAGTCGCCGCCGGACGCCACCGATGACCCACAGCCGACCAACGCATGTCCGGCGACGTTTTCGAAGTACTTGTCGGTGCCAAAATCGGGTTGATGTCCAGTCAGATTGCCGACTTCGAAGAACGCGGCAGCTGTGACGCCTGCTATGAGCCCAGCCTTTAGCACCTGGCCTAGATTGCCTCCGGACAGCCCAGTCGCAATCATGGCACCGCCAGCGGCAGAGGCGACGGCAAGCGACATGCCCGCGAAGCCGAGCCCAGGAAGCGCGAGGTTAAGCAGAATTGTCGCGCCTATCTGCAGGATCGACCTGGCGAGGGCGTTGGTCTGGAAGAAGTGCGTGACCGATTTCCAGGCACCGCTCACCGCCTTGCCGATCGCGTTCCAGAAGCAGCCGAGGAAGCAGTGGCCGGACGGATCCGTGAAGGTCAGCGGGTCGTTGCCGACATAGGAGTAGCGGTTCCAGCCCTGGGTGCTGAACGGACTCTCCGTCATGGTGTCGGGACTGGTGAAGCGCGCCAGCAGCGGATCGTAGACGCGGCCGTTCATGTGGACCAGGCCGGCGACCGACAGCTCCTCGTGGTCGGTGAAGCCCCGCGTCGTCTGGCTGGTGATGCTGCCGGTGGTGTCGTCGGTGCCGTTGATATTGCGGCGCTTGCCCCAGGCGTCGTAGCTGAGACGCTCGACCAGCAGGCCGTTCTGATCCGAGATTGCCGAGATCGAGCCGAGATGGTCGGTGTGGAAGTAGCGCGTGGTGAGCGTCGTGCCACTGCCCGACGTCTGCGCCACCCGCATGCCGACCCTGGCGTTGCCGACCAGAAGATAGTCGGTCCATTTCTGCGTCACGGTACCGGGGTTCTGCACCTCGGCCGCAACCCCGAACGCGGCGATATAGAGCGTCGTGCCCTCCGGGGTCACCTGCTTGAAGCGTTGGTGGTCGGTGTCGTCGACGAAGGAGATCGTCCGCGCGCCCTGCGTGATGCTCGCCGGCTTGTTGTAGGAGGTGTAGACGATGCTGCGGCCGAGGCCGGAGGTCTGGTTGCCGTTGGCGTCATAGGTGAACGTAGCGCTGATCGTGCCGGAGACGCCGGTCACGGCATGCGGCAGCGGCTGACCGGCCGCAGGATAGGTGTAGGTGCCGACATCCGACTTCGACAGGATGTTGCCGATCGGGCTGTACGAGAACGTCTTGACCAGCGGCGTCGTGTCGACATTGGTGGTCGAGGTCGTCAGCCGGCTGAGCGCGTCATAGGCGAAGGTCTCGCTGACACTTGTGTTGGCGTCGCTGCGCGAAGTCAGATTGCCGAGGCGGTCATAGCCGAAACTCTGGTTTTGCACGGCATTGTTGACGCCGGTGGCGATGCTGGTCAGGCGGCCCGTGAGCGGGTCGAAGCCTCTGATGGTGCTGAGGCCATTGCCGGCGGTCTGCTGGGTGATGTGCCCTTCGGCATCCATCGCATAGGCCGCCCAGTAGGACTGACTGCTGGCATCGTCCTGGAGCTGGTTGGCGAAGCCGAGGCTGTTGTAGCCATAGCGGGCGGTGAAGCCGGAGGGGTAGCTGACCTTGGTCAGCCGGCTGTTGGCGTCATAGGTCGCTCCCATCGCATAGGTCGCGCCATCGACCGTGGTCGCGACCTGCAACGGGCGGCCGAGGCTGTCATAGCTGACGCTGCGGACAAAGCCGTTGCCCGAGCCCGAAGTGATGCCGGTCGAGGCCAGCTTGCCGACGCCATTGGCGGCGGTGTCGTAGACCCAGACCGAGGTCATGTCCGGCTCGACCCGCTGCACCATGCGGCCGAGCTTGTCGTAGCCCAGGCTGACGACCTGCCCCTTGGCGTCGGTCTGCGTCGTCAGCTGCCCTAGCGTGTTGTAGCTGTAGCTCCAGTTACCGAGATCCGGATCGGCGCTGGCGATCTTGCGGCCGCGCAGGTCGTAGGTCGCAGTGACGACGTTGCCGACGGGATCGGTGGTCTGCACCATGTTGCCGACCGCGTCATAGGCGGCGGTCAGCGTCTTGCCCATCGCGTCGGTCACGGACACGATCTGGCTCTGGCTGTTCTTGGTCGTCGTCCGCGTCTGGCCCAGCGGGTTAGTCTCGACCGTGGTCAGGCCGTGATAGGCCATCTGCGACACGCTGCCGTCCGGCTGCGTGGTCGTTACTGCACGTCCCAACGTATCGTAAGTGAAGGTCGTGTAGCGCGGCGTGCCGCCGTTCAGGAAGTATGGCCGGCTGGTCTGCGTCACCCGCCCGAGCGCGTCATAGGATTTCGTCGCCTGGATGACGCTGCCATCAAAGCCCTGGGTCTGGCGCCCGATCTCGCGCTCGAGCGAATCATAGAACAGCGTCGCCGGAGGCGCGATTACCGTGGTGCCGTCGGCGGCATATGATGTCTCCTGGACCAGGTAGCTCGCGCCCGAGAGGCAGGTGGCTGGGCCGCCGTTGACGCCGCTGCAGAACTGATACAGCCAGCGCGTGATCGTGCCATCGGGCCGCACCTCCTGGATCTTTCGGCCGAACGAATCGTAGCTCCAGGTCGTGGTCAGCCCGTTCGGTCCGGTGTGGCTAGTCGGCTGGCCGAAGCGTGCGTCATATTGGAAGCTCTCGCTCTGCCCCAGCGCGTTGCTGTTGGAGGTCGCGAACTCTCCCCGCGCGTCATAGGTGCTTGAGCTCGAGCGGCTGATGATGTCGGCGCCACTCACGGTCACTGACTGCTTATGCCCGAACGCATCATAGACATAGTCGGTCTGCAGCCGCAGCGCCGGCGTATCCGGCTCCACCACCTCTTGGGTGAGAAGGCCTGAAGCGGCGTCGTAAGCGAACGACGAGGTTCGCGTGATGCTGCTCGAGGCCCAGGCTGGCCCCGCCAGCGCCAGAGCAATCACCGCCGCGACCTGCGGCAACACAGTTCTGATCGAGATCGTCATGGCGCCAAGCCCCCAAGTCGCCGAATGAAGCTGCTGAGACTGACCGGTCAGCCCCTGACCGGCGCAACGCAGGACACAGTTTCCCCGGTGGCGTGGGCCAACCCACGCCACGAACCTTCGTGATGCCGTGCCGCTATGGCGCGACGCTCGTGACGGAAGCTCTCGTGAGACGGCCGAGATACCAGAGCGACGGATCGTTGCTGTAGGTGTTGACCGTCGTCTTGCTGTAGCCGTCAGGTGTGGACACGGTGACCCGCGTCGCATTGCCGTAGGCGTCATACTGGTTCGCGGTGGTCACCGTCGGCAGCACCGAACCGTCGAGGTCCGACCCGCTCGCCACGTTCTGCGCTAGCGATACCCGATAGGGCGCGCTCGACGGACTGATCGTCGTCGTGCCGGTTGCGTTGGTGAACTGGTAGGTGTTGGTCGACTGCCCCAACGTCTGGCTGCCCAGCGTCCGCACCGTCGACGCGACCATGCCGATATAGGGAAAGTCCTGCCGGAAGGTCGTGACGTCCGATATCCCGGTCTGCAGATCATTGACCGTCATCTGGCGGAAACCCAACATCCCGCGCCCGGTGATGTCTGCCTTGGCTCCCGCATACGCATACGTCGAGCTGTACGTCCCGCCCACCCCGTTCGACACGTCGACACGCGAGACGACAAATGAGGCAGACTGCAGATCAACGTAAGGATAGGTGGCGGTGGTGTCCTTGGTGTAGACCGCACTGCTCGTGATCGGCTTGTACGTCACCGCCGTCGTCACGCCCAGACCGGTCGTGAAACCGACGATATAGTCGCCCGCTCCTCCGTTGGCCATGACCGAATACACATGCGTCGCGTCAAGCAGAGTAAATCCTGCTTTGCCATCGCCCTTGAAGTCACCGCCAAACAACCAGTAGCTGGCAGTCACTGGCGCGCCGAAGTTCCAATTGTTGGGCATCGGAAGCAAATGGTAGCTGAACGTCGCATCGCCGTTGCTTATGAATTGATAGATGAAGGGACTGTTGCCGCCAATGAACGCAAAGTCCGATTTTCCATCCGCATTGAAATCACCGGACAGAGGACTGAACAATGCAGCCGGTTGCGCTCCGAAATTCCATCCCACCGAGCTTGGGATTGGAATGGTGATATAGTTGAAAGTCCCATCACCTTTGCTCTGAAATTGATAGAGATAGGTGCCCTGCAGCATCACCCAGTCGGTCTTGCCATCACCATTGAAGTCGCCACTGATGGGCACGAAAGAGTTGTCAGGCGGACTGCCGAAGTTCCAGCCGTTCGAGATCTGCAGCGCGCTGTACGCGAACGTGCCATCTCCATTGCCGAAAAACTCGTACAGATAGGCGCCACCCATCATGATGAAATCGGCTTTCCTATCTCCGTTGAAGTCACCTGAGATCGGCGTATAGTTATCTGAGGGACGATTTCCAAAATTGGTGGGACCGATGTTGATCGTGTTGCCACTGAACGTGCCATCTCCGTTGCTGAGAAACTCGTACATGAACTGGCCGCTCATCAGCAGAAAATCTGACCTACCGTCGGAATTGAAGTCACCGGCGATCGTTGTATAGGTCGCCTGCGGCGGAGCACCGAAGTTCCAGCCGTTAGGACACGGCGTCGCCACACCCCGGAACGTTCCGTCCCCATTGCTCAGAAATGTGTACACGACGCCTCCGCTCAGCATCGCAAATTCGGACTTGCCGTCACCGTTGAAATCGCCAGAAATCAGGGCGTAGCTAGAGAACGGGTCGTTGCCGAAATTCCAGCCGTTCGGCGCACTCGAATTGACGAACGTGTAGGTCCCGTCCCCCTTGCTAAGGAAGGCGAAGAGATTCGGGCCATACAGCATCAGGAAGTCAGTCCTTCCGTCGCCATCGAAGTCACTATAGATCGGCGTAAACCCGATTGCGCCTTGCAAGACATGGCCTCGGCCGGCACCGCTGGTGGTCGAGGATGGCGAGCCAAAATTCGCACCATTCGGAACCGCCATCACCGCCGCCGAAAAAGAGTCTCCCCCTCCGCTGGCCCACTGGAACGTCGACGCCGGAAGGCACGATCCGTCACCCCCACAGGCGGCAATGGATGTCACCTCGGAGACGCCGCTCGTCGGACTCTGTTGATAGGAAAGACGATAATCAGCGACCAGCGTCGCCCCGGCGAAGGTCTTGATGTTTGTTAGCCGATCGGTCGTCTGGACCAGCGAACCAGCGTGATAGTGCTGAATGACGTCCGGCCGCTGGGCATACACAAACGCCACAGAGTTATAGGGCGCCACACCGGCGGAAGCATTGCCGGTATAGACAATCCAACTTGGGACGGACTGGCCAGTCGATGCATTGGTTACGTAGGTGACCGAGAAATAGTTACCCTTGGTGTCGCTGACCTTGTTTACTCCCCAAGCCCGCGCCATGGCTTTTCCGACGACCAACATCTGAGAATCGGCCGTGTGACCAAACTCCATGACTTGGCCCGCCTTGGTGCGCACCTCGAACCACGCAGGCCCGTTACCAGCCGTTCCGTGAGAAACAATTTTCGAGTAGACGTCGATCTCGGTGCGATACTCGGCTCCATCAGCGCCATATGACCCGCTCACCAGAATAAGCCGCTGGCCATCGAGGCAGAACCGATCGTTGCCGTCGAAATTCACAGTCCCGATGACGCCGTCCTGCACCATGGTTCGCGGACACCGACCAACGGAGGGCAGTCCACCGAGGGACCAACCAACCCCCATGACGCCGTTGGCGCCGGAGCTACTGTAATCGAGCGAGAGCGAGGGCACGACGCCAGCCGTTCCGGGAGGAACGGCAATCGGAATCGAATAGGCTGCCGCGCCACCCTGGTTGACCGAGAAGCTCCCAGGCAGCGACATCCCACCTGCACTACTTAAAGTTGAATTCAACGCACAAAAAATAACGGCAAGACCGACACTTGCAGCCCCTCTTATGCCGCGCCGTGCGAAGCCCCCTCGACAGGCCCGAGTCGAAATAGCCAACATCCCTGCCCCCGCAGCATGTGTAAAGCACTGGACACAGCAAAAGGTATTTGCGTCCGACGATCAATATGCTTCAAAACTTATCCACAACAGCAGAGCGATTAGTTATCAAAGCGCACTCTGAAATTGATTCTTCCATCACGCCGCTCAATGGAAGAATGACAGCGCGCCCCGACTCCTGTTCCGGTCAGATACTTTTGTGAGGAGCCATGATTGAAAGCGTACCGCATCAACCGCACTCTTCATACGGAGGGAAAGCGCGCGCAATAAGCCGGTAGCGCGCCGCTTCATTTGTCGATGAGCCAGGAGCTCCGCCCTCGATCAACGGCAGATCAACTACCTGATGCTACAGGACGCCGAACCCGCGGGAAGTCCGCCCGGCGGGGTCAGGCCGTTCATAACGAGCACCGCGTAGCTGTCGCAAAGGCCGCCGCGGCCGCCTCCCGGAACATTGAGGAATCCACCCGTGAAGTTTGCGTATCCGCCATGAAGCTCCATGAACTGCAAGGAGGGCGAGACGCCATTCATGTCGATAAATGTGCCCACTGAAAACTTGCTAAAGGAATTAGTAAAAACAAGTTCGCCGATCTGCCCACCGAGAGTTATTCCCGGATTGCTCGCGCCGACAGCTCCGTACTGTGCGATGTTGTATGCGCCGAGGGCATCAGCCATAAAGACGTATCTGAACGCGCCAACACGCACACTGTTGACATCGAGCACACTGAACTGAGCGGCGTAGAAAGCGGTATCCGTCCCTGGATTGATGGTGTCCACGGTGAGACACTGCAATACGCCAATGCCGAGGTCACGAGACTGAATCAACGTTCCACCAGGTGCCCCTGTGTAGCGCAAGACTACGTTCACTTCTGTGGCAGGCACGTTGGAGCAATCGCCCTGCAGAATGTACAACCAGCTTCCAACCGGCGAACCGAAGAAGTTCTGCGTGCTATCGATTGAGTAGTAACCATTACACAACTGTATCGTCGGTTGATTACCTGCCAGGTCAATATTGGCTGCGATGTATCGGATCGCTCCATACGGCGTCGCAAATTCGGTCCCACTACCGCACCCTCCCTGGCCGGTACGCCCCGTATCGGAGCCGTTTGTTGCCACGTACCAGGTAAATGAAGTTGCCGTGGTGCGGGCATCTGCCCTAACCGGAAGCAACCAAAGCGCAAGAAGACAAGCAAGAAGACGCATCTGAACTCTACCCCTGATAGAGATTACCGCTCGGGAGAGCGCCACCGGCCGCAGATGAAATGCAAGAGAAGCACAACAACTACTTAAAGTAGCAAATGAGGCCCAAAGAGAGCGCCTGGGTCGATCCTCCCAGCTCTTTTTATTGATCCGCGCGCGACATTGCCCCGGCCAGCCTGAGTCGAAATACGGATCATTCCTGTCCCCGCAGTCTCTGTACATTCCGAAGCATAAACAGACGTCATTCGTATCTGGCGATCAACGAACATTGCAATCTATTCACAACATAAAGATGACAAATCGGATAGCACAACTCCTGATTATGCGCTCCAAATCTGACTCCACATTTGCGAGCAGAGACCGTCCACATATTGCAGTAATGAATGATAGCGCCGCGGTTGCACTGGGGCCGATTTTGATCCGCACGAACCTTAACCGGCTTCGTGCGCTACGCGGACGATTGCAACATCAATGTGAGCCGTCGGAAAAAGGGCGAGTTCAGCTTGGCGGTCTAGGCGCGGACGGAAAGTCGAGCTTGAGGAGTCTCCGTGCTCACCGCCGGCCGGGCACCGCGTGAACTTGCCCAAGAAAGATCCCGCCGAACATGTCGCCTCAATATGCTCGCCACGAGGCCAGTCTGTTCGATCGAGGCGATCGAAGACCTGCCGACGAATGGCGCCGGTGCCGCACTGTCGTTTATCGCGATCCTTTCGATCGGCAACGGCGAAAGGTAGGATCGAAACCCGTCGCTGGCGAACGGCTATTCCATAGCGATCGTTACGGCGGGACCACCGAGCGCCACGACACACTATGACGGCGGCCGAACGGCCTGGCTCGGTCTGCACGTGATCGCGATCTCATGGATCGGCGTAGTGCTCTAGATTGGTGACGGGCTGTCTCGTTTAGGAGGGGGCCTTTGCATACCACCCCTCCCCTTTGGCAGCTAACTCCTCCGGGAACAGTCTGTTCTCGATTGGTCCAGCGGCCGCTCCTTGCAGCCGGTCGCCCAAAGCCTGTCGTCGCGCTCGCAAATGGGTGAGCCGGTGCCGGGAAAAGCCGGTGGCAGCCAATTGCGCCGGTTAGAATTTGCACTAGATGGCCGTTCTGCCGCGCAAAGCATGAGATCAGCAAGACTCATCGAACTCGCCGCAGCAGAGGTACCCCAGCTTAGGTGCGAGCTCGGCGGCTCGACCAGCGCTGACATCGTCGCGCAAGCGATTTGAACCGGGAAATAGTTGCGAGAGCAGACACCGTCCGGTTTCACCCTCGATATGTCCCTCGTACCTCAGAAATGAAAGAAATTGGCGATGTATGAGGATCTTAGCTTTGCAATTCGAATCTCTCCGCGCCAGTCTACGCCAGAGCACGACGTCATAGCCTGCGGCCACCTTTTTCGACGCTATCAGAACCAGCGCGTCGCCGCGATCCCGCCCGCTTCTTAAGGGGCCTCTTGTGATCGGCGAGTAATCCAACTGTGGCGCACGAAGTGGCAATCCCCACGGCATCGGCTCATGCCTGCAGGCATCGCGACGAAGGATGCGATCATCTAGCGGCGCCGAATTGCGCCATCGCGGCGAAAATGTCGCGAAGGCTTTCGCCGCGTGGGGTCAGCTCGTATTCGGTCGTCGGCGGATTGGTGGGAAACACGCGGCGAACCAGCAGGCCCTGGTGTTCGAGCGTGCGCAACCGCAGCGTCAACAGCCGCGGCGAAATCCCTTTGAGGCTTCGCTGCAATTCGCTGTAGCGCTTCTTGCCCGACAGCAGATCACGCAGGACGAGCATCGTCCACTTTCCATCCAGAATCTCGACCGTGCGCTGAACCGGGCATTCCGGACCACAGGGATCGTCTGGTGCGGCGACAATGAGATCTGCAGATTTCATGACTTCACTTTTGGTAACTACTTCACAAAAGATAGTGCGCCTCATAGGTCTTGTCACGACATCATCGTCGACAGGATATGCAGCATGTTTTCAGCTCTCTTACGGATCGTTGGCATGATCCAGATCGTTCTCGGGCTGGCCTATCTCTTCGTCCCGGCGGAATTTCTCCGGCTGATTGGACACAGCGCGCCGGCAGCCGATCTTCTCTATCCGCTCGGCATGCTGGCCGCTCGGTTCATCGCGTACGGCGTCGGCTTCTTGTGGGTCAGCCGCACGCCTAACGCGCACCGGCCCTGGATCGCGCTGATGGTGCTGATCCAGACGATTGATCTTGGCGTCGGCGCCTATTACACCGCGACGGGCGTCGTGCCCCTCTCTTTGTCCGGCTTTCCGATGTTCAACGCCATCTGGATCGCGATCGGCCTGAGCGCGATGCTTCTGCGGAAGGACAGGGAAGGCCAAGCGAGCACATGAGCCGCATTGGCGCTGCGCCATTCACGCGACTGCAAGGCGCGCACGTCGATCCTCAGATGCATGCGGCTGCCATCGATCTTCCGCCTACGGCAGCGCATCTCAAATGGCTCGACGTCGATTGCCCCGGGGCTCCACGTCGATCTTGCCATCGATCGAAAGGGCCGCCATCAAAGGGGAACCGAACCAGCCACCCATGAGGCGTCGCGCGAGATCGTAGTCTGTCACCGAATATACGGCGGGATTGCGCAGCCTGCTCCGATATCATAGCGCCACGGCGAAACAGTAGTGCCCATCTTCATTGACCGTGGCGCGCCAGAGCCATCAACCAACCCACCTCCTGCCCCTTGAGCCAGTACGTTCTGACGCTGCGGGCGGCATGTCGAGAGCATCTCCCACGACCGCCGCAGTTTCGATGCCGGGACCGGCGGCCTTCAGGCGGTCGTGACCTCGTGAGTGAGCCGGCCGACCTGGATCAACGGCTGCGTCGCATCGCCGACGCCACCGAAGACCTTCAGCTCGATCTCGACGCGGGCACGGCCCGACGTCGTTGGCTTCGTCGTCGCCCGCCACGTATCGATCATCTGCGCGAACGGGGCCACGAAGGGCGGCTTCACGCCCGGATCGACCGCTGACGGGGTCGGCGTCAGCAGGTTGATCGGCAGCCGTACGCGCGGGATCGACGGCTGGCCGGCCACGATCTCATAGCTGTACATGCCCTGCATCGCGACCTCGTCGCTGGTGCCGCCATTGCCGCCGGCATAGAGCCCCGCGAAGAACGTCGTCAGGCGCGCATCGAGGTCACCGGTCGCCCCCGACATCGCGTCGAGCGAGAACGCCGTGTAGTTCAGCTGCGGAACCACCGTGGACGCAAACCGCACCTCCGGCGTCTGGAACAGGAACGCCGGGTTGGTGCTGGTGGTCTTGAGATCTGCCAGCGGGAACAGCGCGAGATTGCGCTGCACGAACACCGACGCCCAGCCGCTCTGGTATAGCAGCACGTCGAGCGGAGCGATCGAAACGGTTCGGGCCGGCAACCCACGTGCCTCCTCTTCGCCAAGATAAACCGTCTTGCCGTCGACCTGACGCGCATAGACGTAGGCGATCTGCACGCCGACGGGCAGCTCTGCCGGAGGCACGGCCTGGGGCGTATAGAGCTCGGGTGCAATCGCGATCGCAGGCGCCGGAAGCGTGGTGGTGCCGTTCGAGATCGTGTTGGCCGCCGCATTCCAGCTCGCCGCCGTTCCATCGATGGTGATGTTGACGAGATTGGTGCGCGCGTGCCCGTCGCTGGTGCTGTCGAGCGTCGACAGAAACTTCACGATCACATGCGCGGGCGCCGTCGCGAGCTTGGCGGCTCCAACCGTCTCCCGCACATAGGCATCCGCGATCTGCCTGGTCTCCAGCGCAAAGGCGGCGGTCGCCTTGCGCGCGGCGGCCAGTTTTGCCGGATCCGGCTCAGCGCCATCGATGCCGACCAGATACTGGTTGAGGTCGCGCAGGATCGCCGGATAGTTGGTGACGAATTGAGCGAGCGCGGTGAACAGGTCGGGCTCGCCGCTCAACCTGGCCGAGCCGCGCAGCGTCGGCTCGGTCGGCCGGTTGAACTCCATCGTGCAGGACACTGCGTCGGCTGCCGCCTGCTGATAGAGGTAGTCGAACGAATAACCCCAGGCATTCAGCTTCGATGGATCGGTCGTGCCCTCGCCGGTGAGCTGCCGCGCCTGCTGCGCGGAGACCGTCGGCGGCGTCGGCAGATCGCGGTTGACCACGGGAATGTTGGTGACCTGCGTCCCCAGCGGATAGCTGAACGGCCCGTTGACGAAGGCGAGCCATCGCGAATCGACATAGCCGTCGATTCCGGGGACGGTACGCCGCTCGAATTCGAGATGAGTGAGCGAGAGCGTGAGCTCGAGCGGCACATAGGCCTGGTCGACGACGTTCTTGGTGGCGAACACGAAGGCCAGCCGCGGATCGTACCAGGTCTTGCTGGCGGGATCGTAGACTTCGCCGAGCGGGACGCGCGTCGGCGTCAGCGTGAAATTCTGATTGTCCGCGGCGCCCTTGATGCTGCCGCCCGGCTGACCGTAGAGGTTCGGCGGACCGGCCGGGTTGCTATCGCCTCCGCCGGTCACCTCGGTCACTCCGAAAACGACGGCCGCACCGGCCCGATAGGCTGCGCCAAGCTGATTGAGCAGCTGCTGGCGCAGCTTCTCGCTGGCGGCGAATCCGGTTGAAGGATCGCCCGCGCTGGTCGACAGCACCGGTAGCGTCTTCAGGCTGATCGTATCGGCCAGCGATTCCTTGGTCGACAGCACGCTTCCCAGCGAACCGTCCTTGAGCGGATCGGTCACCCCGTCGATCCGGTCGAGGATGAACGCGTGCGGCGCGTAGTCGGCCGACAGGAACTGATCGATGGCATCCAGCGCGCTCTGGAACCACTGGTTCAGATCGACACCGTCGAGATGCAGCGTGTCGGTGTCGCCGCTGTCATAGCGCGTGATCGTCGCATCGCCGCTGGCAAGCGCCTTGGCGATCGGCTTCGGCGCGAAATAGCTCGGTGACGTGCCCAGCTTGAAATGGATGCCCTGCCCGGCCGCCTTGCCGAAGCGGACGGCCCAGAGCTGCTGAGCGCCGTCGGCCGCATCCTCACCGTCGCGGGACAGGCCCTGCCCGACCTTGAGATACCAGTCGGCGGTGACGAAGACCGTTTCGACGATCTTGCTGAACTCCGTGTAGGATACATTGCCGTCGCCGTCGGCACGCGGCAGGATCGCCGCGGCCACGCCGGTGCCGCCCTGCAACGCCGCCACCGCCGGGTCGACCAGCAGCGGATTGCGGCTGAGTGTGAGCGTGACATCGAGCTCGAGGATGTTGCCGGCGGCGATCGCATTGACGTCGACCGGAAGCGACAAGGTCACAGCCGGGGCTGCGGGCGCCTGGCCGCGCGTCACGAGCTTCAGATACAGCACGCACGCGCGCACATAGCCGCGAATGATGTCCGCCTGCGCATCGCCAAGATCCACATCGGGCTTTGCCATCAGCGAATTCGACAGCCGCATCGCCACCGCGTTACCGGAGACACCCGGCACGGGGACGGCGACATCGGCGGAATAATCCTGATGCAGCTGATAGTAGATTCGGGTGTAGAGCGAGAGATCGTCGGCGGCCCGCGCCGCTCCGTCCGGTCCGGCATAGGCGGCGGCGTTGAGGGATAATGCGAGCTTGAACGCGGCACCGCCCGCCGCGTCATAGCTGTAGCTGGCATTGGTATTGATCCAGGACCCCAGCCCGATCAGCTCATCGCGGTACAGCATCGACACCGCAGCCCCGTTGAGCGCGCCGCGGTACCCTTGCGGCGGCGCCTCGAACGGTGTCACCGTGGTGTTGCCGAAGATATCGCGCCATTGCAGCGCGACCTGCGCCATGGTGCCGACGCCGAGATAGGGATTGGCCGCCTTCGGCGGCAGATCCGGATCAGACGGGTCCGGCGCGGCGTTGACCAGCGCGAACTGCGCCCCAATGCCGATGGACTGGCGATAGTCGAGATCGGCGATCGCGACCTGCGCCAGGCGGTCGCCGCGCGTCCGCGCCGAGCGCGCATGGCTCTCGAACGCGCTGGACTCATCGTCGTCATGGTCTTGGGGACCGAACGGCATGCCCAGCGGAGTAGCCTTGTAGAAGACGTTGCCCGCGAGTCCCGCGGCCAGCGAGGTGTAGAGCTGATACATCGTCTTCTTGGCAAAGTCCGGCGCCGCTGGATCGTCCGGCGGCAGGCCGAGATTGTCGCGCGTCAACGAGAACCCGATGTTCTGCGGTGGCAACTGGTCGCGCAGGGAGAACAGCTGCGGATCGAGATCGAGCACGGCATTGACCGGGAACAGCCCGGGCGCTGCGCTGGCGCCACGGGCGATCAGGTCGACATCCAACCCGTAATAGGAGGCCATGCTGGCAAAGCTCATCCCGGGCGCGGCCGAGGAACTGACCTGATAGGCCAGCGGCGGGATGTAGAACACGGCGGCCAGCGCAACAGCGACTTGTGGATTGAATGTGGCGATGTCCTGGCCGGTGATCGGATGGACTGCACCGGCTGAGAACAGTCTGGCGAGCTTGTCGAGCGTGGCCTGCGCGTCGATGGCCGCCCCGGTGCCGCGAACCAGATCCGCGTCGGTCAGTTGGCGCACCGCGCCCACGATCGGCACCAGCGCGCCCGCGGCGAGCGGCTTGGTCGCGTTGACCTCGGCGATCCGCCCGGGCCCGGGGCCGTAGATCGCCGCGAGCGCATCGAGCGATGCTCCCGCCGCAACCGGTGCCGTCTGGGCGGTCGAGGCGAGCGACACCGTCTGTACCAGATCGCTCTGCGGATCGACAGCGTCGGTCGTCACGAAGGCGTTGACGAAGTCGGGAAGCGTGGTGCCGAAGGACTCGCTGCCCTGCGCCGCGAACGTCACGACCATTGTCACGATGCCAGAGCCGGAGGAATCGAAGACGGCCGCCGGCAGGCCTTCCTCGCTTTCGACGTTCTCGTAGTAGAGATAGTAGCCGCCGCTGCGGACCGTGCTGAGCTCCCACATCAGGCGGATGAACTGCGCCGGCGAATTGGCAATGCCGCGCGGCGGAGCGTCCTCGGCGCTCAGCATCAGGCGCAGCGCCGCCGCAGGATTGGTCTCGGTCGACAGGTTGGTCTGGGTGATAAAGGCGAGGAAGTCGGCGTCCGCAGGCGTCACCAGCATCGGCGCGCCGGGTCCGGACTGGTTGTAGAGCAGGAAGACGGCGGAGGCGATGCCTTCGCCCAGCGCATCCATGGCGGTCAGGATGCGCTGCAGCCGCACCGCGTCCTCCGAGCTGGGTCCGACGAGCTCATAGACGAACGGCAGCGACGGCGCCGATGCCGGACCGCTCGGCAGATCGCCTGCGCCGGTGCCCTGAGCAGCCAGCGCCGTTGTGTCCGGCAGACGCTTGATCTCAATATCGAGCCGCGTGCACCAGGCCCAGCGCCCCAGGTCCGCATAGTCGGTGCGTCCGGTCGCGGGATTGCTGCGCCCGGTCTGCGGCTGGAACTTCGGCAGCAGCGCGAAGGTCGAGCGGAGATCCGGCATGACCGCGCGGATCGACTGCTCCCGCGTGGCGACCAGATTGGTCTGCGCCGGCGGCAGGCTCCATAGCGTCGGCTGCACCTGCGCGCCGGCATCGGCCGCCGCGGCCACGCCGCTGCGGTTCGTCAGAGCCAACAGGCTCGCGACGGATCCGCTCGACCAGCGCGCGTAGCCGCTGGCGGTAAACGGCCGCGGCTGACGCTCGGCGAGCGGCAGCGCCGCAAACGTCGGGCTCGGGACGAAATTGCCCGGCGCCCTGGCCCAGCTGACGACGACGTTCAGCGCGGCATAGGCCTGACTCAGATCGACGTCCATGCTGAGGTCGGTGGTGTCGTTCAGCAAGATGAAATCGAGCGGGACGCCGTGGCTCTGAGTCTCGCGTGCGAAGCCGACCTTGTAGCTCGTGGCAGAACTGGGCGTCGGGAATTGCTGGCCGGTGAGCTGATAGACGCCGTAGCCCGATTGCGTCCTCGGATAGAGGAACGCAGGCGACAGGGTCAGTCCATCCCGGACCGGCAGCCGCAACCCATAGACCAGGAAGCGCGAAACCATGCCGGCGGTCTGCCCGACCTGGCCCGTGGCCGCGATGGCCGACCACAACGCGCCGACCGACAGGGCCTGAAGACTGCCGACCGTGAGCAGGCCGCGCTCCGCCTGCACCGAGAACAGGCCGGCGACGCCGCGATTGGCGTCCGCCACTGCAACCGCAGTGGTCTGGAACAGGCTCGCGACCGTCGACAAGGTATCGGATGACGGGCCGGAGGTCCCTGCGGTCCTGTAGGCGATCGGCCAGATCGCGAGCGGCAAGGTCGGCTGCAGCAGGCCGGCGACGCCGTAGAGCACGCTCTGTGCAGCGAGCGCGTCGATCGAGATCGCGCCGAGCTGCAGCGCGATGTCGTCGAAGCTGTCGCCCTGCCGCGTCACACAGATCTGCTCCTGGCCGTGGCTGTTGGTGAGCAGCAGGACGACGCCGCCCTGCAGCATGTGACGGGCCCGGTTGGCCACGATCAGGCGGTCCGGCGTCGTGATCCAGCGCGGCGGCAACGCCGCATCGGAATAGCGGCCGGCGATGCCTTGCAGGGTGTCCCCGCTCTGCACCACATATTCGAGGCCGTCGATATGCAGCGACAGCCCGGCCCCCAAGGCATGGTCGACATTGGGCTGTACGATATCCGCAATCGTCAAGGCATTGCCGGCGATCCCGTTGAGCTCATCGAGAATGGCACCGATGCTGCTCGTCGGCGTCAGCGGATAGGCATAGCTCTGCAGCGCGTCGGCCGCGGCCTGGAGCAGTTGGCGCGCGATCAGCGTGAAGGTATCGACGAAAACCAGGGCCGCCATCGACTCCGCCGAGCTCGTATCGGTCTCCGCGGCAAGCCGGCGCGTTTCCTTGTTCTGGGCCTCGATGTTCGCGGCGACCTGCGCGAATATCTTGCTGACCGCGGTCGCGTAGCCGGGCGTGGCCGTGGTGTAGGTCTCGAACGCAATCGGCGCGGTCTCGCCACCGGACATGCCGGGGACCTGCAGCTTCAATCCGTCGAACACCGGAAACAGCACCGAACCGGCATCGAGCTTGGTCTTCAGCCCCGACGATTGCGCCGTCGCCGGATTGAAGATGTCGAGCGTGAAACCGTCGGCCAGGAACTGCAGCAGGCCCTTGATCGACAGGAACGGATCGGCCGTGTCGGCGAGACGCGCGACATAGGCCTCGAGCTGGGTGAGCGTCACCGACATGGCCAGCGTCTCGGCGAGCTCGGCCGCATCCCCGCTCTCGTTTCCCAGTGCGTCGATGATCCAGGGGAAGTAGACCTCGGCCAGCACGTCGAAGGACGTCTTGGTGGCGGACGGCGCGCTCGCCGCGGCATCCGGCGCGTCCATTGCGAGCAGGAGCACGAATGCCCCCTGGTTCGAGGCTGCGTCTGTGGCTGCCTCCGGAGCAAGCACGGTGTACTGCGCGCCCGCCATCAGCGACAGCTTCGGCTTGTTGCCATCTGCGGCGGCAAGGCCCATCCGGCGGGCGCTAGCGGGCCCGAGCCGCTTCGGTCGCGGCTTCAAGCTGCGCGCCAGCCGCATGGCCGCGTCCGGTCCGCGCGCGTGAGCCCGCTGCATCAGCAGCGCGTCGGCGCGTGCCCCCTGAACCTCCCATGGCGCCGTGCTGGTCTGTCCGATCACGAAGGTCGCAGAGACCTGGGCCGAGAACGACAGGCTGATGGAGATCGAGAACAGGCCGAGATTGATCTTGACCTTGAGGCTGATCGTCACGCTCGCGTTGGCGACCACCGGAATCTCGCGATAGCTCTCATAGGTGAGCTGGATCGACAGCACGATCTTGACATTGACCGAGGCTGAAATGATCGCGAAGTCGACGCTGCCATACAGCAGGCCGATGATGCCGACCGTTCCCGACAGCTTGAAATAATAGTCGCTCTGCAGCGCGCCGCTGCTGGCGCGCGATGCCAGCGTGCGCGCGGGGTCATATGGATGCCACGGCGCCACGACGCCTTCGACGATGCCGAAGACGGTGAGCGCAAAGCCCGCCTTCAGAGGCCCCTTCTCGAAATTGTAGCCCAGGCCGAGCTGCAGCCCTATGCCGAACTCGATGACGGGATCGAAAGTGCCGAGGTTGGTCTTCGGGATCTTGGTCGAGGTCGCGTTAGACAGTTTGCCGATGTAGAAGCCGCCCGCGCCCAGCACCGGCACGCCGTACACGATCACCGAGATCGAGAAGGAGCGGCGGAAATCGAGATTGTACGGGAAGCCGATGTCGATGAAGAAATCGCCGTTGGTGTAGACCTTGATCCCGAGCTGCGGCAGCGTGATCGACACCGCACCGAAATTGAGGTTGCGGATGATGTCCGGGAAGGTGAAGTCGATCTGGTAGACGCCGATGTCGTCGGTGATCTTCTTGTAGAGGATGTCGACGACGAGGTTGGCGAGCCCGCCCATCTTCTCGCCGGCGAGTGCCAGCCGCAGGCCGTAGAGATTCGGGTCATTGAACACCAGCATGGCATCGATCGACCAGGCGCCGGCCACCTTCATCAGGCCGAGATGCCCGGCAATGAGCCAGTTGTTGGACTGGTCGTAATAGGGCAGTCCGGGCGTCCCGCCGTCGTCCGCATTGGGATCGACCGGATTCATCTTGCCCGTCGTGCTGGGGACAGACTGCAGTGCGCAGATCACTTCCTTGGTACTGTTGAAGCTGGAATGGCCGGTGATGCCGATGCGCTGCCCAAGCACCAGCAGGAACAGCTTGAACCATTCCTCGCCCCGGCCGGGCACCGACGGCAGGTTCTGCACGTCCTGCCCCTTGGCGGGATCGAGCAGATTCTTGAATGCCGGATCATCGGCGACGAGCGGGCTCGAGCCCTCGATGGCGAGCGTCACCTTGCCGTCGGTGCCGCGACGGAAGGTCAGCGCGGTGATGCTGATGAAGCCGAGATTGATCGGGCTCGACAGCTCGTAGCTGGCCGACAGGCGCTGCGAGAAGCTCTCGCCGCTCTTGAGCGAGACGTTGACACGCAGCGCATCGAGCGAGATCTGGTTGAGCAGGTCCCATGGCGAATCCAGCGTGAAGTAAGGATTGCCGAGCGTACGCACCAGCGCCTGCACCAGCGAGCCGATGCTCCAGCCCTTGAGGCTGAACGTGACCAGCTCCTTGCCGCTCTCCCAATCCGCTCGAAAACCCTCCCACTCGACGAACAGAATGTTGTTGGAGCCCGCCTCCGTCGTCCTGAACTCATAGCCCATCGTGAGCTTGAGGTTGATCGCCGAGTAGATCCAGGTGCCTTGCGCGAAGCCGGAGAACTGCTGCTGGGCCGGCTTCTGGCCGTCATAGCTGACGCCGAGCCGCGCCGGATCGATGCCGACGGTCTGATCGCCGAAGGCGAACGTCCAGCTGAAGCCGACGGTGATGTCGTAGCTCGTCTTCAGCTCGCCCTGCTCGGCCGGAATGGTCGCGGTGATCGCGAATTCGGAGATGATGAGGTCGCCGGGCAGGAAGCTCGGGAAACCGTAGGCGCTGCCGGGCGAAAAGAACTGGTTGATCAGGTCCGAGACCTCGAGCGGTTCCTCCAGCGAGGCGGCGAGGTCCCACCGCTTCGGCGTTTCGAACCCGTCATAGGTCACGCTGACCTTGGTGTGCAACGGGCCGACATCGAGGAAGCCTCCGACGCTCGACTTCCATTGCGTCTGCGAGGCGGTTTGCAGCGCGCCCCCTCGCGAGGTCCGGAGCATCGGCAGCGGCGCCGCCCGCAGCAGCGTCGTCGCATTGCCCCCGTCTGGCGTCTGCGTCGGAGTCTGCGCCGCGATCGAGACCGTCCCCTCTCGCACGGCAAGGATCGGCTGGTTGTTGATCTTGAGCAGATTGAGCGTGAGGCTGAAGCCGGCGTCGAACTGAAAGCTCTGCGCGCCGTAGTCGACCGCGACCGCGATGTCGCCAAGTTCGAAATCGCCGACATTCTCGACGTCGAGCACGACGGCACCGCCGGACAGTGCCGTCAGGAAGTCGCTCAGCTTCGCGGTCCCGGCGAAGGATGCGAAGAACTGCTTCGCGGAGGTGAACTGGACGGTGAACACGCCGTCGCCCTCGCCGTCGGGCCCCTTGAAGACGCTCGGCGCCAGTACGAATTCGGTCGTGAAGTCGTAGGTCTGTTGCCGCTTGGTGCCGTCGAACGGATAGGCCATCGACCATTGCAGCGCGAAGCTCGTGATCTTGAAGTCGAGCACCCCGGTCGGCGGCAGGATTTGCCAGCTCGTATCCTTCGAGCTGCCGATCTCGATCGAGACCGCCGTGATCGTCGGCGAGCGGCCGAGCGTGCCGGCGATCGAGAAGCCGTTGAGACCGACAAAGGCGAGGAACTGCTGCAGCACATCGGGAGTCGCGGCGAGATAGCCGCCATTGCCGCCCATCACCTCGATCACCGTGGCCGGCGTCAGCGGCGCGCCGCCTTCGACGACGGCAAGTGCCACCGAATAGTTGGCATCGGCGCCGGGTGTGATCTCGACGTCGAGCTGATAGGAGCCGGTGCTGCCGACGTCGAACTGCGAGGAGATCGCGAGCGTCGGCGCCTGATCTCCGGCATCCGGATCGGCGGGATCGGCCAGCACCAGCACGCCGTCGACCTCATCGGCGCCATCGGGCGCGGGAATGGTCAGAGCGAGGCTCGGATCCCTGACCGTGAACTGCGACGCGAGCTTGAACGTGCCGTCCTGGATCGCGGCCCGCAGCTGCCCCGGCGGGAACAGCACGGTCTCGCCGTTGAAGATGTCCATGTTGAGCGCGCCGCTCAGCAGCAGATCGCCGGTCGGCGCGGTGAGGCCTGGAAACAGCAGCAGGAACGGCTTGGCGACATCCGGCAGAGCGACCTTGGCAACGAAATTCTGCACCGCGCCGCCGCTCACGGCACGCCCTGCGGAGTCACCATACGGGTAGGTGCCGGTCGCCGTCGAGAACACGAAGCTGACGTTCTTCAGGGTGCCGAACTGATTGAACGGGAAGCCGCCCATGAAGGCGAAGCTGCTGGTCCAGGTCCAGTTCGACGGCGTCGCCTCGGCCTGCACGATCAGTTGGTCGCCGTCCACGGTGAACACAAGCGTGGCCTTCGCGGCCAGCGGGGTCGCGGCGCCGATGAACGGGATCGTCGCCGACTGCACCGTGAACGCCGTCCCTTCGACGGGCCCGACATCGGATTTTGCCACCGTCACCTTGAAGTCGGCCGCGGCCTTGAGGAAGAAGGCCTGGCTCAGCCAGGCGTCGTAGTCGGCGGGGACCTTCACGGCGGGATCGGCGAGGCCCGCCGTCAGGAAGGCGGCATCGAGCGCGAAGGCGGTGTCGCCGGCGGCGGCTTCGACAGCGGCGCGGAGATTGTCGATAGCGCTCATCAGCCGGCGCTCCCTCAGATGTCGGCAGAGATGCCGAAGTGATCGCTGGTGTTGCGAACGCGTCCGTAGTTGCTCCAGCCGGTCAGATTTCCGGCACCGCCGATCCCCGGATAGTTCGCCGCCGTCGGTGCGCCCGGCCACCCCATCGGCGGCGCGGTGAACTGGTTGGCCAAAGCGATCGCACCGGGGGGAGGATTGTCCGGCGGCGCCATGACCCCGTTCATCGGCGTGCCGGTCACCGTGTTCATGATCGTGGTCTGATAGTTGTGCATGCCGTTGTGCGGCCAGACCAGGACGTTGTCGATCGAGTAGAACGGCGCGGCGACGAAGTTCGAGCCGACATAGCCGTAGCCGGGATAGAAGCTCTGTCCCGGCCCGCCGCCGTTGGACCAGAGGAACTTGGACGCCGCCGTCTTGTCCTTGCCGCGGATATGGGTGGAGAAATAACCCTTGTACTGGTCGAGATTGACAGGAACGCCCACCGCCGTCGGACTGACGAGCAGCGTGTAGGCACCGGGACCGCCGGTGAGCGGATTATAGAGGCCCGAGGCGGTACCATTGACGGCGAACAGGTTGACGTTGAAATCGCCGCCGATCACCCGCGTCTCGTTTACGCCCAGAGCGCCGACGACGTCGTTGATCGTCGACAGCGTGGTGATGTAGTTCGCCGCCGCCGGATTGTTCGGCGGGGAATGGATGCCGAAGATGGTGAGGTCTCGCTGCACGACGCCGAGATTATCGGCCTCGGTGAACGTCGCCATGAACGGCTCGCGCAGTCCGGCAAAGGCAACAGGAGCGCCGAGCGTGGTCGTGAAGGCGATCCGCGCCGCGACGACGTCCTCGTTGAGGCCGCCATTGTGCTGGGCACCCGCAGGGATCTGGCGCACCCCGCCCAGGCCCGGAGGCACCAGCATTCCATTGACGTTGACGGCACCGAGGGGCACCACCATGCCATTGTACGGCGTGGCGACGCCGCCGCCCGGCGGCACCGACACGCCGCCATGCCCGCCGGTCCAGATGTTGGGCCCGGTGAAGTAGCGGTTGAGGGTGCCAGCGGTGTTGGTGCGGCGATAGAGAATGCCAACCGTCTCTGAGCGCCCACCGACCCCGGTGTAGAGCGGCGGCACGGCGTTCCATCCGCCCGCCACCATCGTGGCGGGGTTGTTGAGCCCGAACTGCACCATGGCGAGCGCATTGATGCCGCCGGTCTGGCTCGCCAGAGCGTTGGGCGCATTGTCGCCCGAGCTCACCTCGATGATGACGATGATGTCCGGCTGCACGGCCGCCAGCACGGCATTGATCACCGCGCGGCGCTGGATCGCGCTCTGCATGTCGTTGAGACCGCCATGCCCGCGTTGCCGCTTGATCGAGGCCGAAAAGATCTTGTTGATCGAGAATTTCTCGATATTCCAGAACAGGATCCGCGTCATGATGACGGCTCCTGAAGCTCGGGCTTGCGTGCGGCGAATGCGAGCGACTGCTCGCAGCCCGGATTGTCGTCGGCGACATAGGCGGCGTACCAGCCGAGGCTGCCGGTGTTGTCGGGATCGCCGAACAGGAAGAACTGGATGTTGGCGGACGGCGGCAGCTTGGCGATGCCGAATATCTTGATGGCGATATCGTCGATCCGCAGGCAGTAGAACCACTTCGGACCGTCATCCGACAGCTTGCGTCCCGATGCGGTCGGCACCGGCTGGCGCAGGATCGAGATCGCCCCGACCGCAACCTTGATGACGCCCTGGATGCTGAACAGGCTGGCGCCGGGCGCCGCGCCCGGCAGGCTCATGCCGATGAAGACCGCATGCTGCGCATCCGATCCGGTGGTGACCGGCGACCATGCCGCGAGCAGCTGCGACTGGAAGCCGACGCCAGAGGCGAGCGCCCCCGGACCGCCGAGTGTGATGTCGTAGACGACGCCGAACCAGGGCCCCTCGAGTTCGGTGAGGTTGAGCTGCGACGTCACCGGCAGGAAGCCGAGATCGGACGGCTTCTGATCACCGGTCGCGTTGACGAAGCTCTTCAGTTGCAGCGCGAAGCCGCGGAACAGGCTGGTGTCGCGCATCGTCGAGCCGTTGAGATTCCAGGCCAGGTTGCCGGTCGCGACCCCAAACCTTTTGGCTCCGGGCGTCGCCTGCGGATAGGTCATGCCGATGACGAGGCCGGAGAAGGCGAGCCCGACCCCGAGCGCTTCCTCGGGCGTATCCGGCGGACTGCCGAACGACAGCAGGTCGAGCGTCTCTCCGATGGTGCTCTGAAGCGCCGTGAAATCGAGCTGCCCCCAGACGAGGAAGTTGCTCGCCACCGTGGCGCCCTGGTCCTGGGTGCCAATCGTGTTGAACTGCACCCGGTCGAAGGCCACGGCCGGCAGCACGTTCGACGGGCTGGTCAGCACGTTGGTCGTGTTCTGCTCGAAGACATAGGCGCCGCGGCCGCCCTGATCGACATAGCTGCCCTTGAGCACGATTCCCGTGAAAGGCTGCGGCTTGCCGCGCGAGTACAGCCGCGCCACCGGCGCGCCGAACAGCGCCGCGACCGAGAGCTGGACGTGGCTGTCGAACCGCGTCAGCCTGGCGTTCTCGAACAACGACTGCAGCTGCAGCACGGTAAAATCGAACTCGCCGCTCATCTGCACCGCCACCGGCACGTCAGGCGCAACGCCGTTGGAGATGTTCATCGCATAGCGCGGGTCTTCGTAGTCGATCAGGCCGAACAGGCTCGAATTGCCCTGCGGCATCGTGATCCGACCGCTCCGGCCGTCGACCGTGACGCGGCTGACGGTGAAGCCGAAATGATGGGCGTTGAAGCGGGTGAAGTCGATGCCGGCGGCAAGCCCCGCAATCTCGGGCGGCATGTCACGCTGGCCGAGGTCGGCCGCGAGCACGATGACGCCGGTCCAGTTCGGGTCTTGGGCGATGCGCGCGAAATTCTCGTAGAATGGGCCGGACGGTCCCTTCGAGCGTGCGATGGCGTCCGCGATGTAGTCCTGTAGCCATTGCGACAGGCCTGTGTAGGACAGCGCAGCGGTGACCGGCGGTGTGCCGGGCAACAAAGAGAACTGCTCCGCGGACGTCCACCGATTGGCATTCGTGACCCGCTCCAGCAACGAGCCAGAGCAGAACTTCATGATCATCACGTTGCGGTAGGCGGTGGCCGAGGCGCCGGCGCCGACCGCCGCGGTCATGGTCCAGCCCGCAATATTGACGGTGTTGGCGAACTGGGCGCCTGTGCCGAACGGCTCCGGATTGACGGCGACCAGAAAGAGCTGGTTGGTCTGCAAGGCGTCCTGCATCGCCTGGGAGGGAGCGGATAGCGCGAATGGCAGGGTGTTGCCGTCGCGGTCGATCGACTGCGCCATGCTGACCTTCAGATAGGCCCCCGTCGTCGGATCTCGCTCGATGATGAAGCCCTGCGGCGTCGTCCCATCGGTGCTCGGGCCGTCCGGCAGCGTGCCGCGCAACGCGTGAGCCCGCGCCGCCTGCACACGCGTCGACCACGTCTTGCTGCCATAGCTCGAGATCAGCGACTTGCGGGTCGCAGCCACGATCTGGCTTTCGAACTGGACGAGCGTCGCGCCATCGAGGCCGCTGCTCGCAGCAGCTCCATAAGGCGCCAACGGAAACGTCTTGTCGCTGCCCTGGGCGAGCGGCATGAATGGCGGTGCCGATTGCAGGATCTCCGCATTCGGAGCGCCGGCCGCGGCCGTACTATAGATCGCGCTGCCCTCGGGCTCGGCCAGATAGTCGACGGCCCCGCCCCCGGCGACGATGGTCACCCAGGAGGTCTGGTGGACGTCGGTCAGGCGCGGCGCAACGGCACCGCTCGCGGGACGGTTGAGATCCGCAGTCTCGAATGGGAACACCGGCGCGTAGCCGGGCTTCGAGGGAATGGCGTTGAGACGATCGTTCTGCGCTGCGGGCTGGCTGGCGTCGTACGCCTTGAAGCTGAGCGCCTCCGATCCGAATAGTCCACCCATCAGTTTCGCAAGCTGCCCCGCCGAACTGCCATCGGCGCCGAGCGCATAGTGGCCGGCCAGGCTGAGATAGGTCGTGCCAGTGTCGACCGCGGCCGTCTTCGCGGCGCTGGTCGCAAAGGCGAAGCCCCCTGCTCCGAGCGCCGGCGCCGTGTCCGTGCTGCTAGCCCCGACCGGCGTCAGTTGCACGACACGCCCGCCGGTCGTGCGGAATTCGCTCGTCAGCGCAGGCGCCCCCTTGATGGCGAACCCCGAACGCAGATACCCCTGCTCGAGCTGCTCTCGGCCGATCACGCGGTTGGCCGGATCGCCGAGGTCGAAGGCACCTGCGATCGAAAGCTGCGACGGCAACGCCGCCACCGTCATGGCTGCATATTGCGCAGCTTGCAGCGACGTCGTCGCGCTGTTGTTGATGACGTAGCGGATGCCCTGCTCCAAGCCCTGGCTGACGAACGCCTGCTTCGAATCGAGCAGCCCATCGAAGGTTACGCAACCGGTGTTGGCGCCGCCGAACGGCACATAGGCGTAGATGCGATTGTTGGAGGTCGGCGCAAGGCGAATGCCCAGCGGGTTGTCGCCCTTGCCCGAAAAGCCGATGAACGGAGGTGAGCTCAGCGCCGAGCCCGACAGGCGCAGCGCCCCACCCTCGATATCGATCCGGCTCTGATCGAGGATGTAGAATTTGGCGTTGCTGGCAAACCACAGGTTCAGGTTGCCCGAGACCTGGTAGACCGGCGGCAGATTGATGAAGGAGACGCCATAGCGCTCGAAGTCGCCGAACGCGACCGGGTTGGCAGACGCGAGCCAGACGACAGCACGATTGCGCGTCGCCTTGCTGATATAGGCCCGGACACGCTCGGCGAACCCGCCGGGATCCCGATCGAGATCGGCGGGCCGCTGTGTCGCAAACAGATAACTGCCACCGTACTTCTTCAGCGAGTCGTCGTAATTGATGAACGGTGGCAGAGACGAGCCCGTGCCGAGAAGGTAGCCGGCCCAGCCAACCGAGCCGGCAACCTTGGTCTCGTAAATCGCAGAGGAGTCGACCTGCTCGAACTGCGCTGACGCGGACGCGTCCATGCTCGTATCACCCGATCGGGAAGATGCCGAGCAAGGTGCCCGCCAGTGAATAGAGGGCACGATCGTCGATGATGTCGCCCTTGATGATGGTCACCGTATATTGGGCCGAGCCCAGCGCAGCATATTGCACCGTGATGCCCGCCTTCCACGTCGTCGCGCCGATCGTGATATCAGCGGCGAGGACCGCAGTGATCTGGGACTGCGAGACGATCGGCGTCCAGACCGGAATTCGTCCCTGGTACTGGAATGAGACGTAGGTCGTGTTGTTGGTGTCGCCGCTCGGCGTCGTCACCACGTTGCTGTTCGGGCTGGTCGGGGTGTTCACCGTCGGCAGCGCCGTGAAGGCCGCGCGCGGATATTCCTCGGTCCGTGCGGTCGCGGATGGCGCTGCCTTGACATCCAAACCGATCGGGAAGATGCCGAGCGTCACGCCCTGGAGCAAGTAGAGCCCACGATCGTCCACGATCTCGCCCGAGATGATGGTCACGGTGTACTGGGTCGATCCCAGCGCCGCATACTGGATCGTAATGCCCTTGCGCCAAGTCGTTGCGCCGATCGTGATGTCAGCCGCCAAAACGACTTGAGGTTGTGCCTGCGAGACCACCGGCGTCCAGACCGGAATGCGCCCCTGATACTCGAACACGAGCTGCGTCGTGTTGTTTTGATCGCCCGTCGGCGTCGCGACGACCTCGGTGTTGGGGCTTGTGGGAGTGGTAACGACGGCAGGAGCCGAAAAACGCACGCCTTCATGATGAGCCATGGCTATCTCCTTTTATAAAACACAGATCAAAACCCGCAGTACGCAACTGCCGGCGCGGCTGAAACGAATGGAAAATCGACTAAGCTACCAATGATTGAAATCTATCAGAGGTTGTGGCGTGTAACAGGGTTCGCGACGGTGGTCAATCGGGCCAGATCACAGTCTTCCCCCAACGCCCGGTCACATTCTGGTGTTTACATTTCGGGCGAAGCCGGGCGTCGCTCAGCGGCTGACTTGTTTCCGAAGCATCTGCATCGCTCGCTTCATCGCTGCGGACCGGATGAACGAGCCGAGCACGAATCCGGTAAAGCTGCTCTCCTTTCCGGAATCGACAATCTCCCCGCTCATCGTGACCGTGTAGTAGCGACCCATCGGGTGCATGGTCACCGTCAGCCCCTTGCGCAGGACAATGCCTGCAATTGCAATGTCCTCGGTCAGTTCGACCTCTACTTCGCCAATCGACACCAGCGCTCTCCAGCACGGGATCGTACCGTTGAAAAAGAAGGTCACCCAGGTGCTGTCATTCGTGTCGAACGTTGCAGCCACCTGCGCATTGCAATTCGTCGTCAGCTGGGTGTTGACGGTTTGATCGGTGAGCTGAGATGGCGCAGCGGGCAAGGCGGCTTCCGTCCTCGTTCAAGCGCTCAGCGTCATGCAAAATGACCAGCCGGAGGGTGACAAATAACTAGCCGCCGCCGGTTTGCGAGTCCATTTGCAATCCGGTCCCGGCCCCCGCCCGGACGGGGGCTCCGCACCCCACGCAGGTGCGACCATGGCCCTGGCCGTCACCTCCCGCGGATCGAGGAGTCCCGGCGGCTTTTCGCAACAGGCACGATCCGCTGCAGGAGCTGCTCTACCCGGATTTCTTCAAACTCTGTCGGCCTGTTGCCCGACCTTCCCGCCGATCGTCTGCCGCGCCGGGAAATCGCTCGACCGTTGGCCGCCGATGCCAAGGCTAATTTTTCTATATTTTTCAGTTCGTTGACAGCAACGTGCAACGCCGCCACGGCGGACGTCGGAGCGATCACGGTGCAGAGTCATCTCTGGCCTGAACGCCAGATCGTCGCTCGAGCGGGCGGCAATCCCCGTCTCCGGCCGGCGTCGGGTTGCCTCCAGGCCCTGCTGTTTCTACAACAGCCGGAGCGCCTCCCAAGCATCAGGACCATCCCTCAAAGTGAACGAGCAACGCTTCATCGGCTCGCTGACCGGCTTACGCTTCGTCGCGGCCGCAACGGTCGCCGTCGGCCATGGCGCCCCGTCGTTGGCGCAAGGCCTGCTGCCCGAGCTCATCGCACAAGTCAGCAGCATCGGAATGACAATGTTCTTCGTGCTGAGCGGATTCGTCCTGTGGCTCAACTATGCCGCACGCTTCCAGTCGCAACCGCTCGGAAGCGCTCTTCGCGAATTTGCCATCGCGCGCTTCGCCCGGCTCTACCCCATGTACGCCGTGATTACGCTCGCAGTCGTCGCATACGTCGTGATCGCGCGAGGTCTCTCGGCCCCGTCGCTCGGCTTCATCCTCACGATGACGCAAGCCTGGTTTCCCGTGCAGAACGGCACCATGCTGGTCGCAGTCGTGCCGTCGCTGCAGCACCTCTGGTCCATCAGCGTGGAGCTGTTCTTCTACCTGCTGTTTCCATTCGTCTGCCTGCTGTTTGCAGCCGTCGTCCGGCTGCCCACGATCATCTGGATCGCGCTGGCGAACATCGTGACGTTCGCGCTGACGATCGCGGCCGCCTTCACCTTCGGCGATGCGTTGCTACGGGCCGCCGCGCCGAGCCTTACGCAAAACGGGATGCAGTGGCTCACCTACTACTCTCCCTATCTTCACATCGCTCAGTTCCTGGCCGGCTGCCTTGCCGCCATGATCTACAGGAACCGCGCGGATGCCGGCGTCGGTGATCGGGAGCGACGCTGCGTGAGACTCCTGTTCTGGCTTTCGCTGGCGAGCCTCATCTGTGCGCCTGTGCTGCTGTTTCTGCAGCCTCGTCTGCCCGGCTGGTCGTTCGCGATCGAACTTGCCGTACGTCTCATCGAGATCTCGGGATTTTCGATCGTCTTCGTCGCAGCCAGTCGGTACGGTCATGCCGCTTGGCTGTCGTCCAGAGCCCTGATCATTGGTGGCGAATGCAGCTATTCGATCTATCTGCTGCATCCCTTTCTCATTCGGCTTGCGATGATCGGAAAGTCAGATGCTCCTGGCGCTCTTGAGCTCGCACTGCGGCTCGGTCTGTTCGTTGCGATTGCGACGGCGATGGCCTGGGTCACCTACATGCTCATCGAGGCGCCCTCGCGAACATGGTTACGGAGAGCCTTCGGCACGAGCGCACCGCGCGACGTGATCCATGCGAGCCCGGTCTGAGCGCGCCGGCTCATCGGCCGGCCCGTGCTTCGCGGTGCCTTTCTACCAGCGGTTTATTCGGACCATTTTGCACCAATTTAACATGATTGCCGCCAATCTCAGGCCTCCGGAACGGCAAGGGATGCAACGATGATTGTTGAGATCAAGGCGATGTGCGAAGCCAACGGGACCGTCCTTGCGACAACGAGCTACGACGATACCAACGAACGGGCGCGGGCGGTCGCGGTCATCGCCCTGCTCGAACAGGTGCTGGCGCATTCGGAGACCGCTGGGGATCAGCGCCTGTTCACTTTGGACGTCTCGCCCGTGTCGCCAACGGCAGCAGCTTCGTCTGCCTCCTGATACAAGGCACGGCAAGGCTCGCGGCAGCCGGCAGTCCGATCCACGCTCCCGCGCCGATGATCAGCCATCGTATGTTCACCTGCTGACACAGGCCTTCGCCTGTTTGCTCCATTTGAACGCGGTTCCGCACGGCGGCCTTGGCCGAGCGCCCGCAGGGCATTCGTTCCACACCGGCGCTCCTACCTCCCAGCCATTCACGACGCAGCCGCCATTCGGCGCGACGTGGCACCCAGGGCCGCACGACTCATTGGCGACCAACCGGCCCGCCCCTGCCGCAAGGCCGGTCAGCAGCACAACCCAAAACATCAGCCTCATCGCTTCGCTCCATTGGCTCTGAGGCGACGAGCCCCTGCGACCGCGCCCCAGCGGAAACCATGAAGGTGCCAAACCGTTCCTCCGACTGTCCCCGCCTGCTCGGGCTGAGATTTCGTCGGAGATCGTCGCCGCCAGCCTGTGACGAAACACCGCGCCGCCACCACACTCCAGCCCTACTACGCGCACGACTGCGCCATATCCGTGCACGGGAATGGGAAACCATGTAGCGAGAAGGTTTTCACCATGTTGGGCGATGATTGCGCAGCCTGGGCGAGCCGGAAGCGAAAAAGTCACCTCTCCACGCCAGTTGATCAAGGCGTTGGGGCGCGCGCGCTTAGAAACGTGACGAGCCAAACAACATCAGGAGCCGGCGGCACGAACTGCCGGCCAGCCTTGGATCGTCCGGATGCGTGCCGGACGGGCCGTGGCGAATGCAGGGAGCGATAGATCGACATCATGACACGAAAGCTTTCAGTCCGCGAAGTCATCGCCAGATCCTATCCCAGTTGGGACTATGCCATGGCGGACCGGTTGATCGCATGGCTCGATCATTGCGGTTACGAGATCGTGGAGAAGAAGCCGGAGCGCACCGCGGCTCTCGTGACCGATGACGCGCGGCCACACCTGATCGGCGCTCGATGAATGGAGCCCCTTCCGCCGGGGCGCTGTGAACGATCGGCGCTCCTCAAGTGGCAGCGCTCGGGCGGCGCAGGAACTGCGCATCCCGTTCTGGGGTTCAAGATGACAAGACCAACGCTCGACGTTTCATCGAGCACCATGAGATCAGGGAAGGATCACCAATGTCTCGCAAGCTCACACCACGCCAGGTCATCGCACGCTCCTACCCGACCTGGGATTACGCCATGGCCGATCGCCTGATCGCTTGGCTGGATGATTGCGGCTACGAGATCGTCGAAAAAGGAGCTGCGCACCTGGGCGCAAGCTTGGTGCCTGCTGCGCCGGAATCGACACCGTCGCATGAAAGCACACATTGATCCCGTCGCGGTCACCGAGACCGCGAACAGGGTCTCCGGACAGTCATTGGCATGAGAAAGCCCGACTCAGGCGAGCAGTTGTTTTTCGATTTCGTAGACCGGAAGCTTGACCAGATCCTTGTGGACCTCGCCATGCAGCGCCTTTCGTACCGCGTCGGAATAGTCGGCGCGGATGATCCCGAGCGCGCGCGGCGACGCCACCATCGTGACGGCTTTGGTTTCGCCTGAAATGACAGCATGATGCAGGCGATCAGCAAGCTGCTTGAGAAAGGCGCGCTCAGCCTGATCATGCCAATCCGTCTGATCCACTGAACTCCGAGCATTGCCGAATGACTGCTGCACCGAGCCGGGAGCGTCGGTGCCCTGAGCGCTCGTGCGGTCGTTCTCCTGCTCACGGACCTCTTTGGTGTGCAGGTTCGGAAACATGCTGTCACCGACGTTCTCGAGGATCAGCGCCTTGCGCCCGTCGCACACGACGATCCAATCACCGGTTCCGACCTTCATCTTGTCCATGAGATTACTCCATCATCCGAATTGCAGCGAAGAATGTGCTGGCGAGCCCATCGGGAGAAACTGCCCCCAGCTATATGCCTTCTTCGAAATCTTCCAAGGAAAGGCCGAACTCCGAGAGAGCCTCCTCCAGATAGTCGCCGAGCATCGGAGTTTCGATCAGGTACGTCGCGGTGCGATTGTTGTGCGCCTGAGCGGCCTGCGCACGAAGCTCATCCCAATTGTCCAGCGAGCCGTCGCCCCGGCCCAGCCACATCAGCGTGACCAGATCGATCTGTTCGTCGACATTGAGGCCCCTGATGAAGCTGACGAGCTCCGACCTGTCCGTGTTCAGGCCCCGCCCAGCGGTACCGGGCGCCGCGTCGTCATCTGCCAAATCTGCCAGCAATTCGGGTTCGGTCGCTTCCATTTCGTGCTTGTGGATCTTGGTCACGACGAAGGCGACCTTCTCCGGCGAGATTGAGAGGGTGGGCGTGGTAGTCGTCATTCAGCGTCTCCTGGGTCCCCGGGCAAACGCTCCCAGGTCCCATGCAGAGACGCTAGGCGTTCCGGAAGGAGCGCACTTTGCGCAAGATCAAGGCAGCGTGGCGGCGTGAAAAACGGCGCAACAGCCCGCGCGAGTTCAACCGCCCCGTGGCGCGATTGCAGCGGGACTGCTTGGATCGACCAGGGGCTGCGGGCGATCGATACTACCAGGTCCAATCGAAAGAGCCGACACGCGGCTGCTGCGCGACCAGGATCATCGGTCTGCCCGGATGAGCTCTTGCGGTCCTTCGCTTCTTCACCTCTGCAGCCGGCTTGCCTGTGTCGGCAATCCGCGTCGCGCGAGGCTTCTCGGCGGCCTTCACTGCCGCAACCTGCGGGTTGGCCTCGACGGCGCTCATCTGCGCGAAGGCGTCGCGGGGACTGCTCTTGGCGACTTCTGCTGCAGGCTGCTCCGCCTTCGCGAGCTTCACCGGAGCTGGCGTGGCGATCGAGGTGTCCATCACGATCCGCTCCGGCCACTTTCTCGTGGACTGAATGCGCACCGGGGGAAGATCCGACGCAGACGACAGGCTTGCAGGCAATGGCACGCTGGGAAGCACGGCATCCGCCAGGACGAGCAGCGCCAGCAGAGTTCCACCGACGAACATAAAGTAACGCAGAATGGGCATAATTTACCGCTCCGTCGGCACCTGCGCCGACATCCACCTAACGGAGGATCATGACAGTATGTTCCCGCGTCGAACGCTCGGGTTCAAAGACCGCGGGAGACTAGCGCGACATAATTAGATTTTCGTCGCTGCAACCAGCGCGCATTTGGCCGCGCTGACGTTAACGTTGACGAATCCGACATGGACCGCCACGAAGGTCTTCCGGCTGCGCGACCCGACTTGGCCGGGCACGATCCGTCGGCGGTCGGTGACGTGACCACCGTCCCGCCGGCTGAAGGCGCAGGTGATTTCGATGTCCTTGATTGCGAAACTGTTGGCATTCCGTAGCGTGAAGGTCACCAGCGCCTTCGATCCAAGACCGCCGCGCCGCCAGGACTGGGAACTGATCCGCAGGCCGGACAGAGCCGCCGGGTCGAGCGCAGGGGATGACGCAGGCGGCATCGTCGGCGACAGGCTGGCATTCGCGTCCATGACGTTCCGGCCGGAGCCGACCACGGGGGACGAATCGGGGTGCGGATTGGATGCATCCGCCAGACTGGGCACCACGGGCGAGAGCCGACGCGACGTCTCAGTCCCGTCTTCGTCTCCTTCGTAGCCGCTGCTCGGGGGGGCCGATCCGACCCGCGTGAGGCTGGGGTCGGCCACCTCCTCCTCTTCGACCGACATGATCAGCCACCCGACCGTGCTGAACATGACCAGCGCGAAGATCGCCAACCCCGACACGGCGGCTCCCAAAGGGATGGACGCTCCGTCGCTTCGGCGCATGGCCAGCGACGCCGCGGCATCGGGCTTGCGTCCCAGCAAACGAAAGAGACCCGCGCTCATGTCTGCACCATCGGCTGCCCGGCGGGGGCATCTGGAAGCTTCAATCGGCAAACATCGATAGGGTTGCATGCAAAGCCGACAATTGGAGGGCAGGCCCGGATACCGGTCGGTCGGCCGGGCTGGCGCGGCCGCTGACAGAGCGGTAGACATCCGCACAGTTGCCGACACCTCAAGAAACGCCGCCCCCGCCGCGGGCGGTTCACTCCTTCGAAAGATCTCGACGATGTTGAATGTCACGTGGGACCACATCCATCTCCGCAGCCCGGACCCGGAAGCCACCGCCAGCTGGCTTCACGACATTCTCGGCGGCGAGATCATCCGCAATCCCGGCCGCATCGACGTCAGGCTCGGCGGTGCCAGCGTGTTCATCGCCAAGGTCGAGCCGGGCGACGGCGTCAACGCGCCGCCTACGACGCCGCACCAGGGCCTCGATCATTTCGGCCTCACCGTGAAGGACATCGACGCCGCGGCCGCCGAGCTCAAGGCCAAAGGCGTCACCTTCACGACCGAGCCGACCACGATCCGCCCCGGTGTTCGCATCTGCTTCATCCGCGGGCCGCAGGGCATTTCCATCGAGCTCCTGGAGCGCGACAAGAAATACGTCTGACCGCCGTCCCGCACGGCTACGTCATGCTGCCCGGCATGAAGCAGCGAATCTGGAGGCCCTGATAGCCGCGCATCGGCCATACCATGGTGCGGCCGACACGGTTGGGCTCGGTGATGACCGCGTCGTCGGGAACATCGAGCCATTCCCCCTCGATACGGACGCGGTAGTGACCGCCCCTGCTCTCCCAGTCGACATCGCTGACGGCGCTGCCGTCGGCGTCAGAGCAGCATGGGCCCTTGCCGCTGCGCAGACCGTCGAACCATGCCTTGATCTCCGGCGACGAGTTCGCATACTGGCCGCGATCACGCGCCAGTGACGGTGGCGCGGCGAGTGCGATCAACAGCGCCGCACTGCTGACTTGGACAGGCGGCTTCCATCGCGCGACCGCCTGCCGCCTCGAACCCGTGTTGCTGATGTCGGCACGATCAGCGCGATGCGGCCCATGGCCGCGGGACCCGATCCATCTGCTCATTTCCATCTGGCTCCTGCACCACCCCAGGGTGCGCGGGATGGAAATGCATCAACCGGGCCAGATTTCGATTCGATCTCGGCTTCGTGAGAGTCAATCCGGGGGTTTACGCAGATCTCCCTACTCGGCCGCCTGCTCGAGAGGTGCGACCCGCGGCAGAATGATCTGGATGCGCGTGCCCGCGCCAGGCTCGGAGTCCAGATCGAGCCGGCCGCCGAGCCGGCTGGTCACGATGCTGTAGACGATGTGAAGGCCCAGGCCGGTGCCGCCCTGGTCGCGGCGCGTCGTGAAGAAAGGATCGAAGGCGCGGCGGCGGACGTCGAGCGACATGCCGCAGCCATTGTCGGAAAAGACGATCTCGACATTGTCGCGGCCGGACTCCCGCGCCCTGATTTCGATCACACCGCTCCTGCCGTCCGGAAACGCGTGCGCGACCGCATTGAGGAACAGATTGGTCAGGACCTGCCCGTAAGGCCCGGGGTAGCTGTTCATCACCAGATCGGGCTGGCAATCCACGTTCACCGTCAGGTTCTGTCTGCGCACACCCGGGCGCAGGCTCATCACCACCTGCTCGGTGAGATCGGCGAGATCGAAGGTGCGCTGATCGGAGTAGTTGCGGTCCGCTGCGACCTGCTTGAACGACTGGATCAGTTCGGCCGCGCGATTGAGGTTGGCGACGAGCTGCCCCGCGGCGCTGCGGCTCATCTCGATGAACTCGTTGAGGCTCGACCGCCGCAGCTCACCCCGCGTGACCGCCTCGCTGAAGCGCTCGGTCTTGCGCTCGAGCGCGGAAGCGACCGTCAGGCTGATGCCGACGGGGTTGTTGACCTCGTGGGCAACGCCGGCGACCATCCGCCCGAGCGCCGCGAGCTTCTCGGCTTCGATCAGCGAGGCCTGGGTGTCGCGCAGGTTCCGGAGCGCCGTCTCGGCGGCCTCCTTGGCCTTGCGCATCTCCAGTTCGCTCTTCTTGCGCTCGCCGATGTCGAGCGCCACCGTGACGATCTTGTCGACCTCGCCGTCGGCGTCGAGAAGCGGCAGCTTGTTGACCAGCCATTGCCGCATGACGTTGCATGAATCGAGGTATTCCTCCTCGTAGAACCCGAGGCCGGCCTTCGTCGCCAGCACGCGCTTGTCGTTCGAGTCCGTCTTGTTCGCGCCGTAGCGCGACATCAGCTCGCCCGTGGTGCGGCCGAGCGCATCCTCGGGCTCGACGTTGAAGATGCCGGCCATGTAGCGGTTCATCAGGACATAGCGCAGCTCGCGATCCTTGACGTTGATCACCGCCGGCACCGTGTCGATGACCTGCTGCAGCAATCGCCGGCCTTCAGCGATCGCGTCCTCGGCGCGCTTCTGATCCGTGATGTCGCGGACCACGCCTTCGTAGCGAACCACCTCGCCGTTCTCATCCCGCACCACCGTGCCGCTGTCGGAAAGCCAGCGGATCTCGCCGGTGCGCCGCCGCACCTGGTATTCGAACTCGCGCACCATGCCGTCGCGCCGCATCAGCCGCTGATAGCGTTCGCGCGCCAGGGGATGGACATAGATCGTATCCGCGATGTCGTTCACGCTCTGGATCAGCTCGCTCGCGGATTCGTAGCCCATGATGCGCGCGAGCGCCGGATTGGCATTGAGCACGAGACCACTCGGTGTGGTCACATAGATGCCGTCGATCGAAGCTTCGAACAGCTTGCGATAGCTCTCCTCGGCCAGCCGCTGCTCGGCCAGCGCGCGGACCGCCGCCTCACGCGCCGCGTCGGCATCCTGCAAAGTCTGCCGGAAGACTTCCGCCGCCCGCGCGATGTCGCCGATCTCGTTCTGAACGTCGGTCTGCGGGATCGACGCCGCCTTTTCGCCCGCCGCCAGCGCCCTGATCGAGCGCGCGATCGAGGCCAGCGGCCGCACGGTGCGCCGGACCACGAAGGACGCAGCGAAGATGCCGATCAGAACGCCCGCCGTGCCGAAGATGATGCTTTGCCATTTCGTCTCCGCCAAGGTGCGGGCGAAGTCGCGCGACAGCACCTTGCCCTGGCTTGCGCTCAGGGCGCGCAGCAACTCGGTGACCCGGCCGATCAGCCGCCCCTCGATGCCCAGCACCTCCTTGTCGAGGCGCGCGATCTCGTCCTCGGTGCCGGCAATGGCGATGATCGCCTCGGCATAGCGGTCGGCGGCCGCACGAAGCGCGCTGTCCTCGATCGGCATTGCGCGCATGCTGCGGGCGGCCTGCTCGGCGCCGGCCGGGTCGCGCGCCAGCAGCGCCGCGCCGACCTGATTCTGCACCTGGAACAAGGCCCGCGCCGTGGCGCGATCAGTCAGGCCGGCGATGGCGTCCTCGAAGCTCTCGCGCGCCGTCGGCAAACCCGACAGCAGCTCGGCACGCCGCGCGATCAGCGCGCTGATGCGGTCGATGCCTTCGCGGTAATTGGCGAGCCGCTGGGCAACGCCGTCGATGGTCGCCTGCTGCTCCGGTGCGAGCTGCAGGCGCGTCTTCTTCAGGAGCGCGCTGAGCTCGGTCGCCGCCTCCATGGCACGGTCGGAGCGCGAGCCGGGATCGGTGACGAAATCGCGCGCCGCGAGCCGCAGCTCGTTCATGCGCTGGTCGATCTCCTCGGCGAGATCGCCGACGCCCTGCAGCCGCTGCAACTCGGCAAAGGTCGAATCGATATGCCGAATGGCGATCACGCTCGCCATGCTGGTCGCGGTGATGACGGCAAGCAGCAGCAAAAAGCTGCCAAAGATCATCCGCCCGATCGTCATCGATCGGAGGCTGCTGCAGGCCGTGTCGAGGTCCGGTAATCTACTCATGGGATCCGATGGTCGGAACCGCACTATATACGAGCCGCCGGGCGGCCAAATGAACATATAGAGAACAATTTTCGTCCGCGCATCATCCGCCGGACGAAAAATAGCCTGTGCGGTTAACCGGCCGCACCGAACTCGAACACCTCCCCATCATAGCCCGCCTCGCGCGGAATGCGCAGCTGGCGACCGCCCTCGGCGGTCTTGGTCATGACCGGCATCACGGTGACGATGTCCATGTCCCGCGCCGCCGCCAGGGCGTCGGCCACCGCGGGCTGCTTGCCGAGCCGGATCAGGTTGCGCGTGGTCGGGAACGGCAGCTTGAACCGGCCGTCCTCGCCGCCGGCCAGCGCCTCGCGCGGCGAGACCCAGACGGAATCGGTCGATTCTCGGCCGTCATGGGCGCCGAGTTGGTCCGGCGGCGCCGCCGCCAGAAAGAACCAGGTGTCGAAGCGCTTCGGCATGCCCTCGGGCGTGATCCAATGGGCGTAGGGAACGAGCGCATCGAGCGCCAGCACCAGACCGTGAGCCTCCAGAACCTGGAGAAAGCTGATCTTGCCCTCGCACAGCGCCAGACGATGCGCCGCCTCGATGTCGCGAGCGGCAGCGGCCTCGATCAGCGCGTCCGATCGGCGCAGCCGCGCCAGCAGGATGCCGCTCTCCTCGAAGGTCTCGCGCACCCCGGCGATGCGGAAGCCGAGCGCCTCGGCTTCAAGACCCTCGTCGCCGGCATAGAGCTCCGGCCTGCCGGCGATCTCCTGATCGCCTCTGTCGACGCTACCGCCGGGAAACACCAGGGCGCCCGAGTTGAACTCGATCTGATGGTGACGCACCATCATGAACACCTCGATCTCGCGTGCGACTGCGCTGTCGCGCAGCAGCAGCACGGTCGAGGCGGGACGGACGGCGGCAGCGTCAGCCATGGTCACTCCGCGGCGGTGGCACGAGGTTGCAGATTGGCACGCGCGTCGTAACGCGCCACGCGCGACAAGAGATAGTCGACCTCGGCCCTGGCCGCGGCCGTGATCGCGGAGGCCGGCCTGCGCTGCGCGCTGGAGGCGATCGCGCCGCGCTTCTGCAGCACGTATTTGCGCACGGCCAGCCCTGCCCCCGGCTGCTGCTCGTAGCGCACCAGCGGCAGATGCGCGTCGAACAGGTCATGCGCGGCGTCGCGCTTGCCCGCCTGCGACAGCTTGACCACGTCGACCAGCATTTCAGGGAAGGCGTAGCCGGTCATGGCACCGTCGGCGCCGCGCTCCATCTCGAAGTCGAGGAACAGGCCGCCATTGCCGCACAGTATCGACAGCGGCCGCAGCGAGCCGTCCTTCTGGAACGCGCGCAGCGTCGAGATCTTCTCCAGGCCCGGCCAGTCCTCGTGCTTGAGCATCACGCAGGAGGGGCTGTCCATGACGATCTTGCGGATGACGGCCGGCGTGAACTGGACGCTCAGCGTCAGCGGATAGTCCTGCAGCACCCACGGAACGTCCTCGCCGATGGCCTCCTGGGCCTGCTTGAAATAGCTCGTGATCTGATCATCGGTGCGCAGGCTCGGCGGCGGCGCGATCATCACGCCGGCAGCGCCCGCATCCATCGAGGCGCGCGCCAGCGCGCGCATGGTGGCAAAACCCGGCGCGGAGACACCGACGATGATCTGCAGGTTCTTGGCCCGCTTGGCAAAGCGCACTGCAACCTGCTCGGATTCAGCGGCGTCCAGTTTCGGCGCCTCGCCCATGATGCCCAGCACGGTGATGCCGTCGCAGCCGGCCTCGGCATAGAAATCGACCAACCGGTCGATCGAGGCCTCGTCGATGCGACCGTCATCATGGAACGGCGTCGGCGCGATCGCGAAGGTGCCTTTGGCGGCGGCGGTGAGCTTCATCTCGTCTGGTCTCCAATCTCTCTGGCGTCATTCCGGACGCGCCAAGCGCAGGCCCAGAATGACGACCTGAATACATCAAAACCGCCGTGCGGACTTGGCTATATCGGCCTCCGAAAAGAATATCTCCTCTGCATGGGCGGCGATGTCCTCCGCTTTCCACGCCGACGACGGCGGTTTCCAGCCGTCCATTTCCATCATACGCAACTCGCGCACGCCGCGCGGACCCGACACGCCGAGCACCTTGCCGGTCTGATCCCCCGAGAGTCTGCTGACCATGTAGAGCACGGCTGGCGCGATGCCCTCGGGCGTCAGCGCCGCGCCCGGGTTTTCCTTGTAGCGCGGCAGGTCCGCGGTCATGCGGGTCAGTGCGCCCGGCGCCAAGGTCCACACCCGGATGTTGTACTTGCGTCCCTCGATCGCCAGCACGTTCGACAGGCCCCAGATACCGCCCTTCGCGGCGCCGTAATTGGACTGGCCGAAATTGCCGATCAGGCCCGAGGTCGAGGAGGTGTTGACGATGACGCCGCCGCCATTGTCGCGCATCCAGCGGAACACGGGAAGCGTGCAGCAGAACGTGCCCTTGAGGTGCACCTGGACCACCTTGTCCCAGTCGGCCTCGCTCGACTTGGCGAAGGTCTGGTCGCGCAGGATGCCGGCATTGTTGACCAGGATGTCGGCGCAACCGAAATGGCGGATGGCATCGTCGAACACCGACTGGCCGCCGGCCATGGTCGAGACGTCGGCGCCGTTGGCGACGGCGCGGCCGCCTTCAGCGGTGATGGCCGCCACCACCTGCTCGGCCATCGACAGGTCCGAGCCGGAGCCGTCGCGCGGGCCACCGAGGTCGTTCACGACCACCGCCGCGCCTTCGCGTGCGAATAGTTTTGCATAGGCCTCACCGAGACCGCCACCTGCGCCGGTGATCAGCGCCACCTTGCCGTCGAGCAGTCCCATGGGTGTCTCCTCCTGCGCCGTGTCTTTTGTTGCCCGTCATGGCCGGGCTTGACGGCAACTAACAGACGTGCCTCACATAGCAATAATCAACCCAGCACGGTCTTGCCGTTCTTGATCACGGTGACGTTGCGCGCGGTGACGCGCGCTTCGAATGAGATCACGTCGCCGTCCTTCCACAGATCGACCGTCACGGTCTCGCCGGGAAACACCGGCGAGGAGAATCGCGCGGCGTGCTGGCGGAAGGCTGACGCATCGTAGTCGGCGTAGGTCTGCAGCACGGCGCGGCAGGTCAGGCCGTAGGTGCACATGCCGTGCAGAATCGGCCGCGGGAAGCCCGCGCGGCGCGCGAATTCGGGATCCGAGTGCAGCGGATTGCGGTCGCCGCAGAGGCGGTAGATCAGCGCCTGGTCCGGCCGCGTCGGGATCTCGACGCTGCGGTCGGGTGCACGCGACGGCACCGGATGCGGGTCGGGGATGCCGCCCGAGGGACCGCCGAAGCCGCCATCACCGCGGGCGAAGCGCGAGGCCACCAGGGTCGCCAGCGGAGCGCCGCCCTCGTCGCGCAAGATCGTCTGATGGCGGATGACCGCGCCCTTGTCCTTGCCCTTGTCGGACACCGCGAGCACGGAGGAGTCGGCCGTGATCTTCGCCGCCACCGCCAGCGGCTTGTGAAAGGTGATGTCGCGCTCGCCGTCGACGACCAGCACGCGGTTCAGCTTCATGTCGCCGGGGCCCGCGCCCCAGGCGGCGACGGAGGCAAAGGTCGGCACCACCTTCAGTGGACGCGGCTCGGCCGTAGCCTCGTTGACGAAGGCAAGCTCCTTCTCATCCATCGGATCGGCCCCCATGCCGATGCCGTAGGCGTAGAGCATCACCTCGCGATCGGTGTAGGCGTAGTTCTGCGCGATCGCCTTCATCGCCATCAGCTCATCGTAGTTGATCGGCATGTTGCCTCCCCAAACCTCGTTCTTTGTAGGGTGGGAAAAGCGAAGCGTGCCCACCGCCTTTCTTGGTAGAACGGTGGGCACGGCGCTCTGCACCTTTGCCCACCCTACGCACTCGTCGTGGAGCACACCGCTCGTTCCGCATCCGTCATTGCGAGCGGAGCGAAGCAATCCAGAGCTGCGCAAGGACTCTGGATTGCTTCGTCGCTTCGCTCCTCGCAATGACGCGTGGATGCATCTTTGCTCCCTCTCCTAAACCGGCGTGAAGAACGGCAGCGGGGCGCCGTCGGTCGGCTTGAACACCACCTTCACCTTCTGGCCGATCTTCAACACGTCGAAATCGCAATCGACGAAATTGGTCTGCAGCGACGGGCCCTCCTTCAAGGTGACGTAGCCGATCGCGTAAGGGCCGGTCGGCGACTTCCGCATGATCGAGAACGTGTAGATTTCCCCCTCGCCCGCGCTCTGCTCCCACACCGTCTGGTCCGAGAAGCAGAACGGGCAGATCGAGCGCGGAAAATAATGCGCCTCGCCACAGGCCGTGCAGCGCTTGATCATGAACTTGCCCTCGGCCGCGGCATCCCAGAACGCCTTGGTCTCGGGATTGGTGATGGGGGCCGGCAGTTTCTTCGCTTCGGACATCAGACGCGCTCCAGAATGCAGGTCGAGGCGGCGTGGCGCACGCCGAGCAGGCCACCGGTGCCATGGGCGATGGCGAGATCGCAGTTTTGCACCTGCACCTTGGGATGGGCTTCGCCGCGCAGCTGGCGCACGGCCTCGATCACCTTGGTCATGCCGCCGCGGTTGACGGGATGGTTGCTGCAGAGGCCGCCGCCATCGGTGTTGAACGGCAGCTTGCCGACACCGGAGATGAGATTGCCGTCGGCGACGAACTTGCCGCCCTCACCCTTCTTGCAGAAGCCGAGATCCTCGAGCTGCATCAGCACGGTGATGGTGAAGCTGTCATAGATCGAGGCGTATTTGATGTCCTTGGGGGTCACACCCGCTTCCTCGAAGGCGCGCGGGCCGGACCACACACCGGCGGAATAAGTGAGATCGAGGTTCTTGCCGCCGCGCGGCCCCTTCATCGCCTCGCCATGGCCGATGAGACGCACCAGCGGCTTCTTCAGACTCCTGGCGATCTCCGGCGTGGTCACGATCAGCGCGCCGCCGCCGTCGGTGACGACGCAGCAATCCATGCGGTGCAGCGGATCGGAGATCATCGGCGAGTTGATCACGTCCTCGACCGTGACGACCTCCTTCAGCATCGCATGCGGATTGTACTGCGCGTGATGCGAGGCCGCGACCTTGATCCAGGCGAGCTGCTCCGACGTGGTGCCGTAATCGTGCATGTGGCGCATCGCGCACATGCCATAGGCGTTGTGGGTGGTGGCGCCATAGGCCATCTCGAAATCGGCCTCGGCGCCAGCGGCACGCGGCGGCATCGGCCCGGTGCGCGGCTTGCCGGCCAAGGTGATCAGCGCGATCGAGCATTTACCGGCGGCGATGGCCTCGGCGGCATGGCCAACATGGATGAGATAGGAGCAGCCGCCGGTCTCGGTGGAGTCGATGTGCCGGACCTTCAGCCCGAGATAGTCGACCATCGGCCACGCGCCGCCCGGCGCGTCGCCGGCGCAGAAATAGCCGTCGACATCCTTCGCGCTGAGACCCGCATCCTCGAGCGCGCCCTTGGCGACCTCGGCATGCAGCTGCGCGGTGGATTTGTCGGGTGCATGCCGGGTCGGATGCTCATAGATCCCGGCAATGTAGGCCTTGCCCTTGATGGTCAACTCCGTCTCCGCTTCCTGTCGTTTCGTCCCAGGTGGTTGGAGATTTTTTGGACCGTTGGATAGAGCTTGGCAAGCGTGGAAAATATTCCGCGGGGTGGAGATGGTCGCACCCAAGCGACATATTTCGATGCTGCACGCGACAGCGCCCACGCTGTCATCCTCCGGCTGACCGGACGTCCCGTCGTCCAGGGATCGCAATGATTGGATCGAGACGCCGCGGCGTACTGGATCGCCCGGTTCAAGCCGGGCGATGACAGCGGAGTGCGTGGTGGGATTCTCGCACAAGCCACACCATCGCAATCCCGCGACAGACACTGCCCGGGTCATGCTCATCTCGTTCACCCTCGTCAAGTCGGAGGGCGCAGGGAAGGCCAGGCGTCGGCTGACGCCTGCGGCCCGCCTGCGAAAAAAATGCAGGCGGCAGGTACCACAGGTGCAGCCGAGAACACCCGGCGGGCTCAAGCGGTGGTCGCAACACCAAGTGTTTTCATTCGTGACAGCAGCTCGTCAAGCGCTTCTGCTGGAGTTTTCCATCCTAGCGTCTTTCTCGGTCGGGAATTGAGCGCTGCGGCCACGGCGGCGATCTCGTCAGCATCGTAGACGCTCAGATCGGTACCTTTCGGGAAGTACTGCCGCAGCAGGCCATTCGTGTTCTCGTTCGTGCCACGTTGCCAGGGGCTTCTTGGATCGCAGAAGTAGATCTGAAGGTCTGTATCGATCTTGAGGTCACTGTGTTGAGCCATTTCGGTCCCCTGATCCCAGGTTAGCGAGCGGCGGAGTTCTTTGGGCAAGGTGACGATGGTGCGCGTGATCGCATCGCGTACCGCTTCAGCTCCGTGTCCGGAGAGCGCAGGCCCATCCTTCGTACGTGGGCCATCGTCAAACCCCGGCAGCCGTGGAAGGTGCAGGAGCATTGTAAACCGCGTGCTGCGTTCGACCAGCGTGCCGATTGCCGAGCTGGCGGAGCCGACGATCAGATCTCCTTCCCAATGTCCCGGCACAGCTCGATCCGCGACTTCGGCCGGACGCTCACTGATCATGATCTCTGGCGATATGAAGCCTTTGCTGCGCTTCCGCGTACGCGCTCGGGGCACGCGCAGCGCACGTCCCGTTCGCAAACAGGACGACAACTCGCGTTTCAGCGCTCCTCGGCCCTGAACAAAAAGCGCCTGGTAAATGGCTTCGTGGCTGATGCGCATCGCCTCGTCATCCGGGAAGTCGATCGGTAAGCGCCGGGCAATCTGCTCGGGACTCCACGCTTTCGTCCACCCCTGATCCTGGCTAGAGCCCGCACGACCGGCCTTCCGCCGAACGCCGCCTGGAGGTGCGACAAACCCTGCAAGCCGCTCTTCAACATAAGCGCGTAAGGCGGCGTTGCTTGCAAGCTTGCTCGGCTTAGGACGCCGGGCCGATCGATCTGCATGCCACTGGGCGGCCGTCGCCCGATAGGCCATCTTGCCGCCGTGCGTGGCCGCATTGCGATCGAGTTCACGGGAGATGGTCGAGGGAGATCGATTGAGACGCCGCGCTATCTCTCGTACAGAATGGCGCTGCGCATTCAGCAGCGCAATCTCTTCGCGCTCAGAAAAAGAGAGGTGCCGTCCGGAGAGCGGCTTCGCTGAAGGTCGGAACATTGCCGGTGCCACGCCGCCCGCTTTTCGAAATAATCGGGGGCCGACAGCATCCGATAATCCAGCAGCCAGCGCAGCATTCTCGCTGTTCAACCCAGCGGCAATCCCACGCCAAAATTTCTGCTGTTCCGCACGCCCCGCAACTGGTGGGCGCCCCAATGATCCCAGCTTGCCCCGCGTTGACCGTTTCTTTCGAATGCCCATCGCAACCTCCTCATCGAGTGTTGCGACGACCAATTGAATCCGCCCCCGGCCTTCCCTGCGCGATGGTCTTCACGCTTATACGCAGTCTGCCTGGTGCGCCGGGCTTGTTGGCCACCATTGCCCGCGCGGCGCGCAAGCGCCGTCGCGAACGTAGCACCAGCGTCGGGGTGCCAGCACGCTGCGACTTCGCGTCCGCGGCCTCGCCGTTCGTCCGCGCATCCAGGGACACGCTGCGGCAAAACCACGGCCATCGCTCCCCGCCCCGCGTGTCGTGACGATCGCGCGCTACGCCCCTCCGTACCGAGGCGGGATACGCACAATAGAGCATGATTTCTGATATTCGTAAAGAGAAATCTTTGGGCTGGAATAGTGCTTGCTGAACCGCTCCAACGAAGCAGCCGAGATATTCCAAACCGCTTTGCGGTCGCTACCGCACGACAACAAGGGCGGCGCCGGAGAATAGCGTTTCAGAGATCAGCGGCAACACGGCTCGAGCTGCACGCCTGCTGCCTACAGGTTGTTCGCCCCCGACGGCCCATGCTATCAACACCGTCAAGCGCCGATTTGACCATCAGCTTGCGGGCGCGTCTCAAAATGCAGCTAAAGCGAACGGGTCCCGCATGGAAAATCCCTGCCGGCCGTTCTCTGAACGGAGGCTCCCATGCGGTTTGCGGCCATTGCCGACATTCACGGAAATTCCGACGCGCTGGCCGCGGTCCTGAAGGACATTGCGGCGCTCGGCATCGATGAGGTCGTCAATCTCGGTGATCATCTCAGCGGCCCGCTCGAACCGGTTCGAACGGCGGAGATGCTGATGGCACGCGACTTTCCGTCGATCCGGGGCGATCAGGACCGGCACATGATCGATCTCTATCGTGCGGGAGACACGGGGCGCAGCGACGTCCGCGCCCTCGATCAGGTGCATGTCGGCTGGTTGGCGGCGCAGCCGGCGACGCTGATCTATCACGACGACGTCTTCCTGTGCCATGCCGCGCCGGACGACGACGCCGTGTTCTGGCTCGATGAGGTCACCGCCTATGGCACGCTGCGTCAGAGCCCCCTTGCGCGTATCGAAGCACGGGCCGCCGGCATCGATGCCTCGCTGATCCTGTGCGGACACAGCCACATTCCGCGCATTGTCCGGCTCAGCGATGGCCGGCTCGTCGTCAATCCCGGCAGCGTCGGGCTACCCGGCTATCGCGGCCGCCCTCCGCACGGCTACCACGTCGAGACCGGGACGCCCGATGCCTGCTATGCGATCGCGGAGCAACGGCTTGGACGGTGGTCGCTGACAATCCGCTATGTGCCGTACGATCCCGCGCGGATGGCGGCACTCGCACGACGCAAGGGCATGCACGACTGGGCGAATGCCATCGCGACCGGCTGGGTCGGGTGACGGCCGTCGCCGGCCCTCATCGCAGGGCGTGTCGGCGCCGGCGCGATTGAGCCGGCCGGGGGTCAGACAACAAGCAGCACACCGGACAGCAGCAGAATGCTCAGGATGAGCCTCCTGAACAAGGTGTCGTTGACCCTGCGGAAGGCGAAGATGCCGAGCGCCGTGCCGGCGAGCAGAGCCGGAATGCTCAGCGCGAGATCGACGATCACCCTCGACGACAGGTCCTGCCGGGCCAGCATCATCCCCAGCGAGGCGATCTGCATCACGGCAATGAAGGGCTGCACTAGGCCGCGCTGGTCGGTTTTCGGCAGGCCGTGCATCTCGCACCAGATGGTCGGCAGTGCTCCGGGCATCGCGGTCAGGCCACCGATCAGACCGCCGCCGAATCCGACGATCGCCGTGCGATGTCTGCTCATGCGTCGAACGCTGCCGAGGCCGGGCTTGAACAGCATGGTGGCGGCGTAGATCGCAATCGTCGCTCCGAACACCTGCTGAAACAGCCGGGCGTCCGCGTTGTGCAGCAGCCAGAGCGCCAAGGGCACGCCGAGCAGCCCGCCCAGGATCAGGACCAGGCTGTCCTTCCACCGGATGCTGTTGCGCAACGCCCACAGATTCGTCGCCTGCACGCCGACGCTGCACGCCATCATCAGCGGCACCGCCTCCAGCGGTTGCAGACCATGCAGCAGGATCGCGCCGGCCACGGCCGAGAAGGCAAATCCGGCCAATCCGGAAACGAAGGCGCCAGAGAACACGGCGGCGCTGAGCAACAAGAAAGAGGCGAGCCCGGGCATGAATATCTCCGGCTGATGAGGGTTGAAATGAGCGAGCTTCAATCGTGGGATGGGAGCGTCGAAACCGGCTGCGCCTGCGTGCCGTCCCGCATGGCAGCACCTCGCAGGATCGCACCGGCGACAACGTGCAGGAGCAGAAAGATGGCGAGGACGCTCGCCGCCAGCGCCGCCTGCGGCGTGATCGACAGCTTGCGCCGCGGCGGGGTCTCGTTGGCCTGCATCTCCGTCACCTCCAGCAACTGCTGTCAGGCTGGTAGCACCGCGACGTCCCCTGGCCGTCCCTTGTGCCGTGATCCCGGAGCTCGTCACGAAGGCGTGTTCGGCGGCGGAGTCTTGTTTGCTCGCCGTGCGGCTGCTGTCGCGCACGACGCGATCGGTCGCTCCCACCGAGGCCGGCGAGCGTCTGCTGCACCGGATCGGGCCGCGGTCCGAGAAGATCGAAAGCGAGCTCGTCGGGCAGACCACACCCGCCTTCGCGGTTCTGTGCGAGGCGCTACGCCATCGCGCCTGACCGGCGAAGGATTCCGCTTGACTAATCCATAACCAACCGGTTATGCGTCAATCCATAACCAATGAGTTATGGATCGAATGCCGCGCTCTCCCGACATGCTGTTCCGAACGCTTGCCGACCCGACGCGGCGCGCCATCTTCGAAGGCCTGTGCCGGCATGGCGAGCAGACCGTCGGGGCGCTGACGGCCAAGGCCGGCGTATCGCAGCCGGCGGTGTCGAAGCATCTCGGCCTGCTCAAGCAGGCGGGCCTGGTGCGGGAGCGTCACGAAGGCCGCCAGACGCATTACCGCGCGCAACCCAAGGCGCTGGCGCCGCTGCTCGACTGGACGAGCCGGATGGCTGCGTTCTGGGAGAGCCGGTTCGACCAGCTCGACACTCTGCTCAACAGGATGGATCAATGAGCTCACCCGCGCCAGAAACCCGCACCGTCGTCGTCGAGCGCGAATTCGCGCATCCGCCCGAAAAACTCTGGCGCGCGCTGACGCAGCCGCATCTGATCGCGGAGTGGCTGATGACCAACGACTTTGCGCCGTCGGTCGATCATCGCTTCAAGCTGAAGGCCGACTGGGGCGTCGTCGACTGCCAGGTCGTGACCATCGAGCCGCACAAGACGTTGTCCTACACCTGGGCGGCGGCCGGCCTCGACAGCGTCGTGACCTGGACGCTGACGCCGACCGCCTTGGGCACGCACCTGCGCATGGAGCAGACCGGCTTCGCAGCCGACCAGACCCGCGCCTATCAGGGCGCACGCTACGGCTGGCCGAAATTCTTCGATGCGCTCGAACAGAGCGTCGCGCGCCTCGGCTGAGGCGTGCGCATCACGACGTCATCAGGGGAGAAGCACTTGAACTGGAACAACACCGTCCGGCAGGTCCATCGCTGGGTATCGATCGCCTTCACGGTCGCCGTCATCATCAACATCGCCGCGATGACGCAGACGCAAGCCCCGCTGTGGGTCGGCCTGCTGGCGCTGATTCCGCTCATCGTGCTGCTCGGCACGGGGCTGTATCTGTTCGCGCTGCCCTACGTCGCGACGAAGTTGACCGCCTCGCGGGTGGAGCGCTGAACGGGCAATCGCGCCCAGCGGCGTTTTCCGGGAGGGAGTCAAGCCTCTTGGCGATCCGGCAGGTCGAGCGTGCGTCAGCGAAGACGATCGCTGGCCGCCTCCAAGGACCGTCTTGCGTTCGCGGCCGAACCGCGCCCTACTGGCGCGTCTTCCGCCAACGAGGCTATTCTGACGTGAACGCTCTTACGCTCTTCAGCTTCGCCATCGTCGCCTTCATCGGGATCGCGACCCCCGGTCCGACGGTGCTGCTGGCCCTCACCAACGGCTCGCGTGTCGGTGTACGCCGCGCCTGGGCCGGCATCGCCGGCGCGGTGGCTTCGGACTTCATCCTCATCGGCGCCGTCGCGGTCGGTCTGGGCGCGCTGCTGGCCGCTTCAGAATTCTGGTTCTCGGTCGTGAAGTGGATCGGCGTGGCCTACCTCGCCTATCTCGGGCTGATGCTGCTGCGGTCCAGCGGGTCGATCGACCTTGCGGCGTCCGCAGACGGCAAGGACGGGTCACGACAGCCGCACGCGCTGTTTCTGAAAAGCTTCCTCGTCGCGATCACCAATCCAAAGGGCTATCTGTTCTTCTCGGCATTCCTGCCGCAGTTCGTGGTGCCGTCCGCGCCGCAGCTGCCGCAATATCTCACGCTGGCCCTCACCTTCGCGATGCTCGATGTCCTGATCATGCTCGCCTACGCGAGCGCGGGCTCGCAAGCGATGCGTTTCCTCAAGCGCTCCGGTGCCCTCTGGCTCGATCGCATCTGCGGCGGCGCGCTGCTGAGCCTTGCCGGCGCCCTTGCGCTTTACCGGCGAGCCGGCCCCTGACCCGGCCGCGCGTCGCGGTCGTCCACCTACTCCGCCGCCTGCCGCACGTGGCGCTCGGTCACCGTGCGCATCGTCACCAGCCCCTCCGCGGCCGAGGGATGCCTGGCGCCAACCTCAATCGCACGAGCTTATACGTCCGTCGCGGGAAGAGAAAAGCACGGCATCACGAAGGCCGGTCTCGTGAAGCCCAGCCGGCGGTTCAAGGCCGCAGCAACCAGCAGAATGCCTCGCGCAGGATCTCGGTGCCGTCAGTCCGGTGCCAGGCGCCATGGGCGATCACGATCCGCTCGGGGTGCCACCCAAGCATGGTCTCCACGGCCGCCCGCAACTCGCGTCGGTGCCGCCAGGTAAATGTCAGCCGGAGTTCGCGCGGCAGGCCGCCATGCGGCGGACCGACGCCCCCGATCCAACTCAGGTAGCGCGCCAAGCCGGCGCCGATCTTGGCCGGCTCGAAATTCTCCATCAGGTCGGTCAGGATCAGCGTGCGCGAAGGGCGATGGAAGAACACGACCTCCGTCATATAGCTGCCGAGGACAGGCAAGGTCGCGATCTCATCATCCCAGGGATAGCCACCGCTGCGATCCAGCGGCCTGCCCTCGAATTCGATGCGGCCCTTCGCCTGCGCGCGAATGCCCGGCGCCAGATAGATTGCCGCGTCGGGAAAGGCCGCCTGCCAGTCGGGGATCCACCAATAGTGGATGCGATTCGGACCGACGATGTCGCGCACGCGGCCTTCCCGGTCGATCTCGGCCCGCAGCGCCGGCGTCAATGGCGTGGGCGAGTGGACGAACAGATCGCCGGAAGCGCAGCGCACCACGGTCATGCGGGTGGGAAACGGAAATTTCAGCCCGGGAATGCCGAAGCGGATCACGGGCCCGTCGACGATCCAGATGTTCTCGGCAACGGGCTTCAGGGTGTTGAGCGGCGGATAGGTCGCAAGGCAATCATCGTGGGACATGCTGGTCGCTCTCCAACCGCTGAACGGTTCCAACGGCAGCAAGTCCGATCGGCCACGGTGTGGACCGTCGTCAGACCGTGAGCACTGGCCCACCGCAGTCGCTACGGACGCCGGCCGCGCACGAGCGCCAAGAAGCAGATGGCGCCCCTACTCCGCCGCCTGCCGCACGTGGCGCTCGGTCACCGTGCGCATCGTCACCAGCTCCTCGGCGGCGGAGGGATGCAACGCGATGGTGGCGTCGAAATCGGCCTTGGTCGCCTTCATCTTGATGGCGATCGCCACGGCCTGGGTGATTTCGGCGGCCATGTCGCCAACGATGTGGCAGCCGAGCACGCGATCGCTGGCGCCATCGACGACGAGCTTGATCAGCACCCGGGTGTCGCGGCCGGACATCGTCGCCTTGATCGGGCGGAAATTCGTCTTGTAGATGTCGACGCGGTCGTAGAGCTCGCGCGCCTGCGTCTCGGTGAGACCGACGGTGCCCACTTCAGGCTGGCAGAACACGGCCGTCGGAATGTCCGCGTGGTCGACGCGCACGGTCTTGCCGCCGAACACGGTGTCGGCAAAAGCGTGGCCCTCGCGGATCGCGACCGGCGTCAGGTTGAAGCGATGGGTGACGTCGCCGATCGCGTAGATGCTCGGCACCGAGCTCTGCGAGAACGCGTCCACCGCGATGCCGCCGTTCCTTGGATTGATGGCGACCCCGGCCTTCTCCAGGCCGAGATTGGCCACCGCCGGATGGCGGCCGATCGCGAACATCACCTTGTCGGAGGCGATGCTGGAGCCGTTCGACAGATGCGTGGTGTAGTCCTGGCCGTGCCTGTCGACGCTGGTGACCGTGCAGCCGGTCAGGATGGTGATGCCTTCCTTCTCCATCTCGGAGCGGACATGTTTGCGGACGTCCTCGTCGAAACCGCGCAGGATGTTGTCGCCGCGATAGACGACGGTCACGTCGGAGCCGAAATTGGCGAAGATGCAGGCGAATTCGAGCGCGATGTAGCCGCCGCCCTGGATCACGATGCGGCGCGGCAGCTCGTCGAGATGAAACGCCTCGTTGGAGGAGATGACGTGCTCGATGCCGGGAATCGGCGTGCCGTGGTTGGGCGCGCCGCCGGTCGCGATGAGAATGTATTTGGCGCGGACGGTCTCGCCGGTCATCAGCCGCACGGTGTGGGCGTCCTCGAGCACCGCGCGGGTCTTGACGATCCTGGCGCCAGACTTCTCGACGTTGCTGGTGTAGGCCGCCTCGAGCCGGGCGATCTCCTTGTCCTTGTTCCTGATCAGCGTCGGCCAGTCGAAGGTCGCGGTCGGGATGGTCCAGCCGAAGCCGGCGGCATCGGCGATCTCCTGACGGACATGCGAGCCGATCACGAACAGCTTCTTAGGGACACAGCCGCGGATCACGCAGGTGCCCCCCATGCGATATTCCTCGGCGACCATCACGCGGGCGCCATAGCCGCTCGCGATGCGGGCGGCGCGCACGCCGCCCGAGCCGCCACCGATCACGAACAGGTCGACGTCGAATTCAGCCATCTCTCCCCCGACCTGGCCTTTCGGCCGCAAGCCTCAGATCGGCTTGTTGCGTTTGCGCATCTCGGCGCGGAACTGCGCGGTGACAGTGTCGGAAAATTCCGCCGCCCACAGGTTCATCGCCTGCATGCTCATCTGGATCGCCTTCGGCTCCGCCGCAAGCAGCTTCTGGCCGATGGCAGACTTGTAGAAGGCGACGAGGTTGGCGATCTCCTGGTCGGAGAACTCGTTGCAGTAGATCTGCGCCATCTTCTCGCCGATCTCCTTCTCCTTGCCGGCGTAGGTCTGCGCGACCACCACGGCGACCTCGTCGAGGTCCTTCTGGTAGTTGAGATTGGACTGCAGCAGCGCCTGCTTGGTCTGCTGCACGATGCCGGGGACGGCATTGGCGTACATCGCAGCCGCGTTCTTCATCCCCAGAATCTCGCGCGCGCCGGCCATGCAGGCGGGCGAGGCCGGCTTCAGCGCAGGTGCCTGGCCCTGCGCCGCAACCGGGCTTGCCGAGGCCAAGGCCAGCACGATTCCGGCGGCCGGCAAGATTCTGAACACGCTCTTCATTCCAAGTCTCCTGTGAGTTGCCGCCATGAGCGCAGCCTCGTGCCGCGCTCAGGGCCGCTGGATAACGCGAATTCCCTGTGCGCCTGCCAGGATCGCCGTGCTGCCGAGGCCGATGAACAGCCCATGCTCGACCACGCCCGGAATTGCGCTCAAAAGACCCGCCAGGCGCGGGGGATCCATGATCTCCCCAAGGCGGACGTCGATAATCCAGTGGCCGCCATCGGTGACGAAAACGTGGCCGTCTGCGGACTTGCGCAGGCTCATCGGCCCGGACACGCCGGCCGTGGCGAAGGCGTCACTCATCTCGCGCTGAGTCGCGGCGAGGCCGAACGGAACCACCTCGACCGGCAGCGGGTAGCGGCCGAGCTGCGCCACCCATTTACTGTCGTCGGCGATCACGATCATGCGATCCGAAGCGCTGGCGACGATCTTCTCGCGCAGCAGCGCGCCGCCGCCGCCCTTGATCAGGTCGAGCGCCGGATTGATCTCGTCTGCGCCGTCGATGGTGATGTCGAGCCGGTCGATCTCATCGAGCGTGGTCAGCGGCACGCCGCACGCTTGCGCCTGCGCCCTTGTCGCCTCCGAGGTCGGCACGCCCACGATCTTGAGGCCGGCGCGCACCTTTTCTCCGAGCAGATCGACGAAATGCTTGGCAGTCGATCCGGTGCCGAGACCGAGCTTCATGCCGCTCTCGACCTCCTCCAGCGCACGCGCCGCTGCCTGCCGCTTCAATGCATCCATGTCGACCAAGGAACCCGCCCTTCGCACCCAGGGCCCCCACGGGCGGGGGCCGAAAGCCGGCGCATATCTAGCGATGTTTTGACGCGGGGCCTAGCTCTCGCCGGCCACGAAATCGGACAAAATGCCATTGCGGGCCTCTTGCAAGGACATGAGCCGGCCGCTAGCGGATACCGATGCCCATCTCCAGCACCATCGTCTTCGATCTCGACGGCACCCTGGTCGACACGGCGCCGGATCTCATCAGCGCGCTCAATCACGTCCTGCAGCGCGAGGGTCTGCGGCCGGTGCCGCTGGCCTCGGCCCGCAAGATGATCGGCCACGGCGCCCGCAAGCTGATCGAGCGCGGTCTGGAGGCGGAGGGTCGCTTCGCCAGCACCGATGACATCGGCCGCCTCACCACCGATTTCATCGATTTCTACGCTGAGAACATCGCCATCGAATCGCGCCCCTTCGAGGGGCTGGAGGCGGCGCTCGACGAGCTTGCCGGCCGCGGCTGCCAGTTCGCGGTGTGCACCAACAAGCTGGAATGGCTGTCGAAGCGGCTGCTCGACCAGCTCGGCCTGTCCTCCCGCTTCGCCGCGATCTGCGGTGCCGACACGTTCGGGGTCGCCAAGCCGGATCCGGCGATCCTGCGCCAGACCATCGCGCAGGCCGGCGGCGAGGTCGGGGCCGCGATCATGGTCGGCGATGCCGGCACCGACGTCGGCGCCGCCCGCCGCGCCGGCGTGCCGGTGATCGGCTGCACCTTCGGCTATACCGACGTACCGATCGCGGAGCTCAATCCGGACCACCTGATCGACCACATGCGCGAGCTGCCAGCCGCCGTCGCGGCCCTCAGCCCATCGCTCAGGATCGCCTGAGCCAACTTGCGATTCCACTGTCGCATCGCACCCTAACCCACTGCCCTGTCGACCTGAATCCGCACCTTGCGGTGCGTTAACGTTCTGTTGAGAATAGGGTTGACCGCAGTTGCGCCGCTGTTCTGACGCTCCTATGGTCGCCCTGGGATTGCGGCCGATGGCCGCAGGGTTGTGGGGCGGACATCATGATGCGGCGTGTCATCGCAATTGCGGTTGCGGGAGCCGGCTTGGCCGGTTGCTCGTCCTTCTCCATGGACAGCTTCAAGATGGCAGCGCCCGAGGTTCCGGTGCAGCTCGACTCCGTGCCGCCGGGCGCCGACGCCAAGACCTCGCTCGGACCGGGCTGCAAGACGCCGTGCACCGTCTCGGTGCCGGCGCCCGATGCGGGCTTCAGCGTCACCTTCACGATGGACAAGTACCAGCCCGCGACCATCCCGGTGCAGGTGATCCGCAACTCCGGCGATTTCAACACCTCGCCGCCGGTGGTGATGGACCCGAGCCCGGTCGTCGCCGAGCTGCAGCCGATGCCCGGCGCGCCGCCGAAGGCCGTCAAGCGCATGCGGCCGAAGAAGCCGAAGCCGCAGAAGTCCGCCGCTGCGCCGGACGCACCGGCGGCCACCGGGTCCGCCTTCCCCGCCCCCGCGCCGGGACGCCAATAGCGGACCGTCGTCCCGCGCGTCCGCTTGCCAAGGCGAAGCTGCATTGCAGCATCGACAGATCCACGTCGATGATTGTGGGGCGCGGCGATCATGACTAGATTGTCGTGAGACCGACATCCGGCCGCGCTTGCGCGGCCGCCGCGTGGCATCGCCGCCACCTGGGCCGCCACCAGCCAAGGCTTTCCATGACCGCAGAGACGTTGAGTGACACCGCCCTGACGCGCCCAATGACCGACCCGTTCGGTCGCCGCATCAGCTATCTGCGCGTCTCGGTGACCGACCGCTGCGACTTGCGCTGCTTCTATTGCATGTCCGAGGACATGACCTTCCTGCCGAAGGCCGACCTGCTGACGCTCGAAGAGCTCGACCGGCTGTGCTCGGCGTTCATCCACAAGGGCGTCAAGAAGCTCAGGCTCACCGGCGGGGAGCCGCTGGTCCGGCGCAACGTGATGGGCCTGGTCCGCTCGCTGTCGCGACATCTGAAGAGCGGCGCGCTCAACGAGCTGACGATGACGACCAACGCGACGCAGCTCGCCAAATATGCCACCGAGCTCGCCGATTGCGGCGTCCGTCGCATCAACGTCTCGCTCGACACGCTCGACCCGGACAAGTTCCGCGCCATCACCCGCTGGGGCGATCTCGAGCGCGTGCTGGCCGGCATCGAGGCGGCGCGCGCCGCAGGTCTCGCCGTGAAGATCAACGCCGTCGCGCTGAAGAACATGAACGAGGACGAGATCCCCTCGCTGATCGACTGGGCGCACGGCAAGGGCATGGCGTTGACCTTGATCGAGGTGATGCCGATGGGCGAGATCGGCGAGGGCCGCATCGACCAGTATCTGCCGTTGTCGCTGCTGCGCGCGCGTCTGGCGCAGACCTACACCATGACCGACCTCGACGAGACCACCGGCGGCCCGGCCCGCTACGTCCGCGTCGCCGAGACCGGCGGCACGATCGGCTTCATCACGCCGATGACGCATAATTTCTGCGAGAGCTGCAATCGCGTCCGCGTCACCTGCACCGGCACCCTGCACACCTGCCTCGGCCACGAGGACGCCTCCGACCTGCGCAAGCCGCTGCGTGCCTCGGCCAGCGACGAGGATCTCAGCGCCGCGATCGACCGCGCTATCGGCCTCAAGCCGAAGGGCCACGACTTCATCATCGACCGCCGCCACAACCGTCCGAGCGTCAGCCGGCACATGAGCGTGACGGGCGGGTAGTCGGAGTCCATAACCATCGGGCCCTGCGATCAATCGCAATCGGAGCCGGCCTGTTGGCCGGCCATTCAGCCGACGATCACGCATACCGTATGAGCGGATCGGCCCGAGGCGCAGTCACGACGCGGAGACTGATCATTTATCGGCTTGCGGCACGTCCCCATGCGGCGTAGCTTTCAGCTGCAGATCGCGCATTCGAAAGCAATTTGTCGGTTCGGCCTAGCGGGAGACAGCGATGGCAGACCCAGTCGCATGGCACCTGTCCGGTGACTATTTCGAGAATTGCAGCTGCAGCCTGCTGTGTCCGTGCCTCATGTCGGCCGCCCCTCCCCTGACCGCGCAACCGACCGAGGGGTTCTGCAACGTACCATTGCTGTTCCACATCGAAACCGGCCGCTATGGCGATGTCGCGCTCGATGGCCTCAACGCGGCGGTGATGCTGCATGCGCCCGGCGTGATGGCGGATGGAGACTGGTCGATCGCCGCCTATGTCGATCAGCGCGCCGACGATCCGCAGACGGAGGCGATGGCCGCGATCTTCACCGGAGCTGCCGGCGGCCCGATGGCTGCGTTCACGCCGCTGATCAGCACCAATCTCGGCGTGCGCAAAGTCGCCATCACCTTCCGGATCGACGGCAAGACGCGGTCCGCCGACATCGCCGACATTCTGCACATGTCCGTCGATCCGCTGCCGACCATGCACCCGAGCGGAGAGATGTGGGTAAACATCGGCCATCCCGTCAGCCCGGACAGGATGGCGCTCGCCGTCGGCGCGGCGGGCAACACCTACAACGATCACGGCATGCGTTGGGACAATTCCGGCAAGAACGGCCTGTACGCGTCGATCAGTTGGTCCAACCAGGCCTAATTCGACGTGGCGCAAGGCCGGCAACCCGCCTTGCAGATGACCGGCAGCGCCCTGGAAGCCGTGCTGCGGCGCGATCGCTGGATCGTCGGCGGCGCGATCGCGATCATGGTCGCCCTGTCGTGGGCCTATGTTCTCTGGCTTGCCAACGACATGGACATGGGCGGCATGGACATGACCGGCTTCCGCATGATCCCGGCCGGCATCGGAATCATGTTGCCGGCCGGCGAGCCGTGGCGCGCGATCGAGTTCGCCTATGTGTTCCTGATGTGGGCGGTGATGATGGTCGGGATGATGGCGCCTTCGGCCGCGCCCATGATCCTGATGTACGCCCGCGTGGGTCGGCAGGGCCGAGCGCAGGGCCAGCCGTTCGCTGCGACCGGCTGGTTTGCGGCCGGCTATCTGCTCGCCTGGAGCGGCTTTTCGCTCGTGGCGACCGGCCTGCAATGGGGTGTGGAGCGGACTGCGCTGCTGGGTTCGCGGATGGCGATCGACAACCATCTGCTCGGCGCCATCGTGCTGATCGCGGCAGGCATCTATCAGTGGACGCCGCTGAAGAGCGCCTGCCTTGCCCAATGCCAGTCGCCGCTTCTGTTCCTGATGCGTCACGGCGGCTTTCGCGGCGACCTGCAGGGCTGCGTGCTGCTGGGGCTTCGACACGGCGGCTATTGCGTGGGCTGCTGCTGGGCTCTGATGGCGCTGCTGTTCGTCGGCGGGGTGATGAGCGTGATGTGGATTGCCATTCTGACCCTGCTCGTGCTGTTTGAGAAACTGACTCCGGTCGGACGATGGGTCGCGCGCGCGGCCGGCATTGCTTGCAGTGCCGCGGGCGCCTGGATGCTGGTGTCCCTACCGCAATGACGCGCAACGACGCGATGCAGGTCGTCGCGAGAGTGGCGGCTACCCCTTGGCATGGGATGCGGGCAACATGGTAAGCAGGCTCCAGCGTGGCGACTCCGTCGCGTGGAATGCCGCAACCGAACTGACGCGAGACGCCCGTGATTCCCTGGAAGCTGATCGACACCGCAGACGTGCCCGGCGGCGGTGAACCGCTGCGGCTGATGCAGCGCGGCAAGGAGTTTTCGATCAAGCTCGGTTCGAACGAGCTGATGAACAGCCGGCTGCACGGATCCGAGGAGGCGCTGGCGACCCTGAGCTGCGCCCGCATCAAGGCCGAGCCGGCTCCGAGGCTGCTGATCGGCGGCCTCGGCATGGGCTTCACCTTGCGGGCGGCACTGACGGTGCTGGGTCCGCAGGCCCGTGTCACCGTCGCCGAGCTGGTGCCGGCGGTGATCGCCTGGGCGCGCGGGCCGATGGCCGAATTGTCCGGCGCAAGCCTTTCCGATCCGCGCGTCGACATCCACGAGGGCGACGTCGTGAAGCTGATCGCCGCAGGGCGCGGCACCTATGATGCGATCCTGCTCGATGTCGACAACGGTCCGCAGGGACTGACGCGGCAATCCAACGACGCGCTGTATGACCCCTCGGGTTTGCGCACCGCCTTCACCGCCCTGCGCCCCGGCGGCGTTCTGGCGGTGTGGTCGTCCCACCCCGACGATCGCTTTGCCCCGCGCCTGCGCAAGGCCGGCTTCGCCGCCGAGGAGATCAACATCCGCGCCACCGGCCGCGGCGGCGGCTCCCGTCACGTGATCTGGATCGCGACGCGGCCGGCGTGATTGCGCCTCGTCGCGCGCGGAGCTCTCTGTCCTGAGAACTTTCTCCACCGGCTGTACTACCAGCGCTGATATTCTCCACGCCCGTTTGGATCAGCGTAGTGACGCGTCGGACCTCGTCCTATGATGCGTCGGCGGCGACGAGGGATGCTCCATTCTCCGGCTTGTAGACCGTAGTGGCCAGGGGCACGCTATGCAATGAGGGCGCGCCCCTGAATGGGAGAATTGCCATGGATGACAGAGCGAAGCGCGCTGCCTTGCAGCACCATTGGGATGCATCGGACGTGAATGATTTCGAAGCCGAGCACGACATCTATCGCGACGATGCCGTGCTGGATTATCCGCAATCGGGCGAACGCATCCAGGGCCGGCGCAACATTCAGGAGAGCCGCTTCGTGCAGCCCAGCAGGAAGCGCTTCGCAGTGCGCCGAATCATCGGGAGCGGCGATCTGTGGGTGACCGAACTGGTCCTGACCTATGATGGCGTGCCGTCTTACGTGGTGAGCGTCATGGAATTCCGGGACGGCGGAGTAGCGCACGAGACCCAATATTTCGGCGATCGCTTCGACCCAGCGCCCTCGCGCGCGCATCTCGTCGAGCGCATCAACTCGGCCTGAAGGGCGACGAACGGCCACGGCAACCGCATTTCGGTGACGGCGGCATTTCGGTAGCAGGACAGTGCATTTCTCGTCCTCGAGTCGCCGCGTCGCTGCAGCGGCGCCCTCCGCATCCTCCGGCCACGCCGCCGAAAGCCTCACACCATCTCAGGTTGATTTCTCTCTCCTTCAGTTTACCCTTCCGCTCCTCGGCTCTCAATGTCGAGCGGGGTCCTTTGCATGGCGAGTCCCAAGATCATCATCCTGTCCGACGGGACCGGCAACGCCGCCTCGAGCGTGTGGCGAACCAACGTCTGGCGCATGTTCCAGGCGCTCGACCTGCAGGGCAACGCCCAGGCGGCCAAGTATGACGACGGCGTCGGCACATCGTCGTTCGTTCCGCTCGCCCTGCTCGGCGGCGCGTTCGGCTTCGGCCTCAAGCGCAACATCCTGGATGCCTATAAGTTCGTCTGCCGCAACTACGACCACGCGAACGGCTCGAAGATCTATCTGTTCGGCTTCAGCCGCGGCGCGTTCACCGTGCGGGTGCTCGCCGCGCTGATGCTCGATCAGGGGCTGATCGTTGCCGACACCGAGGCTGAGCTGCACGACGGCGCCGTGAAGGCCTATCGCGCCTATCGCGCCAAGGGGTACCATTCGATCTGGCGGATCGAAGTGCCGCTCCGCTGGATTCGCGATCATGTGCTGGTGCCGGTGATCGACCGCATCATGGGCCGTAAATCTCTCGACCTCATCGAGCGAAAAAGCCTCCCGGCGATCGAGTTCATCGGGCTGTGGGACACCGTCGCAGCCTATGGGCTACCGATCGACGAGATGACGCGGGGCATCTCCAACTGGGTGTGGCCGCTCGAGCTTCCCAATCGCGTGCTCAGTCCGCGGGTGACATGCGCGCGCCACGCGCTCGCGCTCGACGACGAGAGGACGACCTTCCACCCGGTGCTCTGGACCGAGGCGGGCGAGACCAAGCCGCAGGATGCCAGGACGATCGATGACGAGAGGCTGGTGCAGGTCTGGTTCGTCGGCATGCACGCCAATGTCGGCGGCGGCTATCCGGACGATTCCGTCTCCTACGTCCCCCTGACCTGGCTCGTCGGCGAGGCCGTCAAACGGGGCTTGATCTTCAAGACCGAGCCCGAGGCCGATCCGGATGCGATCAAGTCGATCGTCACATCGCAGGACAAGGACGGACGCCTCTACAACTCGCGCTCCGGGCTCGGGTCCTATTATCGATACGGCCCGCGCAAGGTGTCGGAGCTCTGCAACGACCCGGCGGCGGGCGTCCAGGTGTCGATGCCGAAGATTCACGAAAGCGTCTTCGACCGCATCGACAGCGGCTGCAATGCCTATGCGCCCATCGGGCTGCCCGACAACTACATGATCGTCCACTACGACGGCACGCTGACGCCGCTCGGGCCGACCACGTTCGAAACGCCGGCCGGCGCGGCCGCCCGGTTCGCGGCCCAGGAGAAGCTGTGGAATCTGGTGTGGTTCAGGCGCCTCGCCTATTTCGCAACCCTGGCGGCCTCGCTGCACCTCGCGGCCTTCTGGCTGTTCCACGACCTCGATCGCACGCACGAATACGACTCGCGCATCAGGATGGTCTCCGAAGCAGTCAGGCTGATCGAATCGTTCCTGCCGACATCGCTGCACTGGTGGACGGACTGGTACGCCGCCAACCCCGAATGGTTCGCCGGCGGGATCATCATCCTTGTCATGCTGACCGCGCTCGGGACATTCCTCAGCGACCGCATCGGCGACCGGATGCGCGTGATCTGGCGCGAACGGGCATCGCCCCCGATGCCGTCCGGCCCGCTGCATCGGGCCATCTACGCGCTCCGGACCAATCGCGCCTATCAGTTTGCCATCAGGAACGGCAAGCGGCATGTCGGCCCGTTCTTGCTCGCTATCGGCACCGTCTGGCTCGCAGCCACGCTGATCAGCCATTTCCTGTTCAACGCCGCGGATTCGATGGGCGCCTTTTGCCATGGCACCCCTGCCCGCGAGCTCGTCGCAGTCGACAAAGGCATTCCGCAGGATGCCAGGGATTTCTCGACCGATGCGGTTTGCGCTCCCACCGGGTTGAGCGTCCGTCCCGGCTTCTCCTACGAGATCGTCGTCACCATGACCGACCCGTGGGAGGATGCCGGGCGTCCGGTCACCCCCGCGGGCTATCGCACCTCGACGGTCCGGGGCTACGCCCGCTGGACGTTCCGCGCAGGCATCCTGCTGCGCCGCGTTCTCTTCCGTCCCTGGTATCGGCTGATCGCCAGGGTCGGCGAGACCGGCGTCGACGAATATTTCCTCGACCCCGTTCCCGCCCCCAACACGACACCTCAAGCCTACAAAGCGCGCTTCAAGGCCGAGCGCGGCGGTGAGCTGTTCCTCTATGTCAATGACGCGGTGATCGGGCTGCCCTGGGTGTACGATGCATTCTATCCGAACAACACCGGCAAGGCGAAGGTGACCGTCAGGCTGCTCTGAACCGCCGACGCCACCAGGCGGAGACGAGGTCATGATCGGCGGTTCGCCTGCCAACCGCGGCGCGACCGCTTGGGGCCGTGGCAAGCGCGCCACCGCGCGCGTGTGGCTGCGCCCTGACGAGATCTCGCGTCCATCGCTGCCGACACTGCACCGCGTCAATACAGGCTCCGCTTGAACCGCCGGAACTGCGACCAGCCGGCCGAGTTGCAAACACGGAGCATCGAACGACGAGGCAGAAAACTCCTCATCAATCCCGCTCCCCTTTTGGCTGTTCTTGAAAAGAGAGGCGACGATGAAAGCACCCCTTCTTCTTGCCGGCGCAGTGATCATCGGATCGGTCGCGCCAGTGCTCGCTGACGAATACTACATCGTGCAGGGACCGAGCCATCGCTGCACCATCACCACCACGCGCCCCGCCGACCGCGAGGTCGTCACGCAAATCGGACCGATGGCGTTCACCAGCCGCGTGGAAGCCGAGGACCGCATCCGCCAGACCAAGGTCTGTGAGGACGAAGGCACGGTCGGCAGCTCGACCAGCACCACCACGGTCATCAAAGAGAAGTAGTCGGCGGCGTCATTGCGATCGGCGTTTGCCGCGACACGGTCGCGCCCATGTCCGTGGGCGCGACTTTCTGTTGTCCACAGATCAGTTTTCGATCGGGGCCGCGCCGCCGATAGACGCAGTCGCGGCGGCCACAGAAAACCGGGGTTATCAGTCCCTTCCCGACACCGAACCGCGTCCACCCTGGTTGCGTTCCGCCGCAGCGTTGGGTACCCCAGCGCGGGATCGGATCAGGACATCATGGCCTCGCAATCGCTCAAGCTCGCCATCGGCAGCCTCGTGGTCGGAACGATCGTGCTCGACCTGAAGTATCTCGCCTATTGGATCACCGGCTCGGTCGCGCTCTACTCCGATGCCGTCGAGAGCATCGTCAACGTCGTCACCGCCGTGGTCGCGCTCGTCGCGGTGCGCATCGCCGCCAAGCCCGCGGATGCCAACCATCCGTTCGGTCACCACAAGGTCGAGTATTTCAGCGCGGTGATCGAGGGCGTCATGATCGTCGTGGCGGCGCTGCTCATCATCCATGAGGCCTACGGGAATTTCTTCGATCCGCGGGCGTTTTCCGCACCCGTCGAGGGGCTCGCGGTGAATGCGCTGGCGAGCGCGATCAATGCGGTCTGGTGCTGGCTGTTGATCACGCGGGGCAAGCGGTTGCGGTCGCCGGCGCTGGTGGCAGACGGCCGGCACCTGCTGACGGACGTCGTGTCCTCGGGCGGCGTCGTGGTCGGCCTCGGCCTCGCGGTGATGTTGCAGCTGCCGATCCTCGATCCGGCACTGGCCGTGCTGGTCGCCGTGAACATCCTGTGGTCGGGATGGCAGGTGCTGAAGGAATCCACCAGCGGGCTGATGGATGAAGCGGTCCCGGACGCCACGCTGGCGCGCATTCGCCTGATCATCAGTCAGCATGCCGGCGGCGCGCTGGAGGCGCATGATGTCCGGACCCGCCATGCCGGCAAGCTGACCTTCATCGAGTTCCACCTCGTGGTGCCTGGCGAGATGTCGGTCAACCAGGCGCACGAAATCTGCGACCGGATCGAGGCAGCCTTGCGCGAGGACGACGAGCACAGCTGGATCACCATCCACGTCGAACCCGAAAACAAGGCCAAGCATTCCGGCGTGGTGGTGCTGTAAGACCGCTGCGCACCGGACGTGGTCCGTCGGCCGCACCCGAGAGTCCCCCGCCCTCACGCTCGGCCCGTTGACCTTCATTCGCCGGCCGGCGATCGCCAGGCCCCGGCGACCTGCGACAGCTGTGGCGCGGCGTCGCCACTGCTGCAACATGTTGCGGCAACGCTCATTTTTGCCCATTTTTCCGATTGACGGCAACACGAGGCGCTGAAATGGTGCCCCCGTTTTTGAGCCTGCCGGGCCGGATAGGCCGTTGCGCCATGTGCTGCGCAGCCAGAACGGGCCATGGGACGTCGCAAGACATTTGGGGGAGGATTGCGTTGCAAGCGTTGCTGAAATTGAGCCGTGGGATCGATGCGTTCACGACCTGGACCGGCAAGCGGCTGGCGTGGCTGATCCTGCTCGCCGTCATCATCTCGACGATCAACGCCATCGTCCGCAAGACGCTCGACACCTCGTCGAATTCCTGGCTCGAGCTGCAATGGGTGCTGTTCTCAGCCGTCTTCCTGCTGTGCTCCCCCTGGACCCTGCTCGACAACGAGCACATCCGCATCGACATCGTCAACGCCATGATGCCCAAATGGCTGCGTGACACCATCGACGTCGTCGGTCACGTGCTCTTCCTCATCCCGCTCTGCATCGTGATGATCATCACCAGCGTGCCCTTCTTCCTGCGCTCCATCGAGATCAACGAGCAATCGAGCAACGCTGGCGGCCTGCCGCAATGGCCGGCGAAGTCCCTCATCATGCTCGGCTTCGCCTTCCTGCTGGCGCAGGGCGTGTCCGAGCTGATCAAGCGCATCGCGGTCATGCGCGGGCTGATCCCGGATCCCCACGCTTCGAAGCCCCACGGCATCGAGGCCGAGGTCGAGCACCTCGTCGAAGCGATCGAGAAGAAGTAAGCGGCGGGCTGGGGGATCATCCAATGGAAGCGTTTCTGATCGCCAATATGGCGCCGATCATGTTCGGGTCGCTGGTCGTGATGCTGCTGCTCGGCTATCCGGCAGCGTTCTCGCTCGGCGCCGTCGGCCTGTTCTACGCCCTCGTCGGCATCGGGCTCGGCGAATTCCGGCCGGACTTCCTGCAGGCGCTACCGGAACGCGTCTACGGCGTGATGAACAACGACACGCTGCTGGCGATTCCGTTCTTCACCTTCATGGGCCTGGTGCTGGAACGATCCGGCATGGCCGAGGATCTGCTCGACACCATCGGACAGCTGTTCGGCACCATCCGCGGCGGCCTCGCTTATGCGGTCGTGTTCGTCGGCGCGCTGCTCGCGGCCACCACCGGCGTGGTCGCCGCCTCGGTGATCTCGATGGGCCTGATCTCTCTGCCGATCATGCTGCGCTACGGCTACGACCGCCGGCTTGCCTCGGGCATCATCGCCGCCTCCGGCACGCTTGCGCAGATCATCCCGCCGTCGCTGGTCCTGATCGTCATGGCCGACCAGCTCGGCAAGTCCGTCGGCGACATGTACGAAGGCGCCTTCATCCCTGGCCTCGTGCTGTCGGCGATCTATGCAGCCTATGCCTTCCTCACCAGCATGATCTTCCCGAAATCGGCCCCCGGCCTGCCGGCCGATGCGATCGGCTTTCGGGAGGACTCAGGCGACCGCGGCCTGAAATCGCTGGGCGTGCTGTTTCTGGCGAGCTGTGTGTTCGGCTGGTTCATGATGCGCGGCTCGGAATATCACGGCGCCGACTTCGTCGTGCTGAGCATGTTCTACGGCATCGTGTTCGCCTTCGCCGTCGCCGTCGTGAACTGGGTGCTGGAGCGCACCACCGGATACCGCTTCCTGTCCCGCATGGCGCAGCAGACCACCTTCGTGATGGTGCCGCCGCTGTTCCTGATCTTCCTGGTGCTCGGTACGATCTTCATCGGGCTCGCGACGCCGACGGAAGGCGGCGCGATGGGCGCCGCCGGCGCGATCATCCTTGGTGCGATCAAGCGGCGACTGAGCTTCGACCTGGTCCGGCAGGCCGTGGAGTCCACCGCCAAGCTGTCGGCCTTCGTGGTCTTCATCCTGGTCGGCGCGCGCGTGTTCTCGCTGACCTTCTACGGCGTCAACGGCCATGTCTGGGTCGAGCACCTGCTGACTTCGCTGCCCGGCGGTCAGGTCGGCTTCCTGATCTTCGTCAACGCCTTCGTGTTCGTGCTGGCGTTCTTCCTCGACTTCTTCGAGCTCGCCTTCATCATCATCCCGCTGCTCGGACCCGCGGCCGAAAAGCTCGGCATCGACCTGATCTGGTTCGGCGTCATCCTCGGCGTCAACATGCAGACCTCGTTCATGCATCCGCCGTTCGGCTTTGCCTTGTTCTATTTGCGATCAGTGGCACCGAAGGAGTCCTATCTCGACCGTGTCACCGGCAAGAGGATGGAGCCGGTGACCACGGGACAGATCTACTGGGGCGCGGTGCCGTTCGTGGTGATCCAGTTGATCATGGTGATGCTGGTGATCCTGTTCCCCTCGATGGTCATGCACTACAAGGGCTCGCTCTCCACCGTTGATCCGAACTCGATCAAGATCGAGATCCCGCAGATCGACGCGCCGCCGCTCGATTTCGGCCCGCCTCAGATCGATGTCGGACCGCCGAAGCAGTGATGGCCGCGACGCGCGATCGCTCCGCCCACGAAAAACCCCGGCGCAACGCGCCGGGGTTTTGTTTTGTCGCTGGCTCCTGACGCGATACGGCGCCGGTCTCAGCTCAGCGGATTGCGCGCCATGAAGGCGTCGTAGCCGATCTCGGCGACCTGGAACCAGGAGTAGCCATTGCCGGCGAAGGCCGACAGCGACTCATAGGTCTTCTTGAAGTCGGGGTTGGTGGCCGCGACCTCGTTGTGCAGCTCGCGGGCAGCCTTCAGGCAGGCCTGCATGATCTCCGGCGAGAACGCATGCAGCTTGGCACCGGCGGCGAGCAGCCGGCGCAGCGCCGCCGGATTGCTCTGGTCGTACTTCGCCATCATCCAGTTGTTGGCATAATGGCCGGCATGCTCGAGGATCTTCTGATAGTTCTTGGGCAGCGCATTCCAACGATCCTGGTTGACGAAGGAAAGCAGTATCGGTCCGCCCTCCCACCAGCCCGGATAGTAGTAGTGGGGCGCGACCTTGACGAAGCCGAGCTTCTCGTCGTCGTAGGGTCCGACCCACTCGGCCGCATCGATCGTGCCCTTCTCCAACGCCGGATAGATGTCGCCGCCGGCGATCTGCTGCGGCACCGCGCCGAGCTTCTGCAGCACGCGGCCGGCAAAGCCCCCGACGCGGAATTTCAGCCCCTTGAGATCGTTGACGCCGGTGAGCTCCTTGCGGAACCAGCCGCCCATCTGGCAACCGGTGTTGCCGGCAAGCAGCGAGACGACATTGTACTTCGCGTAGAACTCGTTGAGGATCTCACGTCCTCCGCCGAGCATGTACCAGGCCTGGTTGATGCGCATGTTCGGCCCGAACGGGACCGACGAGCCGAAGGTGAACGTCGGGTCCTTGCCGAAATAGTAGTACGACGCAGTGTGGCCGATTTCGACGGTGCCGTTCTGCACGGCGTCGAGGACCTGCAGGCCGGGCACGATTTCGCCGGCGGCGAAGGGCTGGATCTGGAATTTGTTGTCGGTGGCCTCACCGACCACCTTGGCCATGATCTCGGCGCCGCCATACAAGGTGTCGAGCGATTTCGGCCAGCTCGTCGGCATGCGCCATTTCAGCTCCGGCATCGATTGTGCGATGGCCGGCGCTGCGATCGCGGCCGCGCCAGCGGCGCCAAGCCCGGTCACCTTGATGAAGTCTCTCCGCTTCATAGTTCTTCCCTCCCTGGGGGTCATTGTGTTCGTTTCCTGAGCAGCCTTCTTTGTGAGGCTTCAGTTCCAGTGTGGATCAAAGTGCGTCGGAGTGCCATTGCGAAACGTTGTCGCAACGCAAAAGCCCGGCCTCTCGCGAGGCCGGGCTGACGTCGATCCGCCGATCTGAAGTTTGCGATCAGCCGCGGGTACGCGAGCGGATCATGAAGCTGTCGTAGGTATACTCGGCAACCTGCCACCACAGATATTCATCCGAGCGGTAGGCCTGCATCGCGTCGATGACCTTCTTGAAGTCGGCGTTCTTGGCCGAGATCTCGCCCCACAACTCGTTGGTCGCCTTGAGGCAGGCCTCGAGCACCTCGTTGGTGAACGGCCGCAGCTGCGTGCCGCCGGCGACCAGGCGCTTCAGCGCCGCCGGGTTCACCTGGTCGTAGCGCGCGGCCATCCAGGTGTTGGCATTGACCGTCGCGTTGGCGAGGATCGACTGATAGTGCTTCGGCAGCTCGTTCCACTTGTCGAGATTGGCGAAGGCGTGGACGGTCGGACCGCCCTCCCAGAAGCCCGGGTAGTAGTAGTACTTCGCCACCTTCTGGAAGCCGAGCTTCTCGTCGTCATACGGACCGACCCACTCGGCGGCGTCGATGGTGCCCTTCTCGAGCGACGGGTAGATGTCGCCGCCCGCGAGCTGCTGCGGCACGACGCCGAGCTTCTGCAGCACCTGGCCGGCGATGCCACCGATGCGGAACTTCAAGCCCGAAAGGTCGGCGACGGTCTTGATCTCCTTGCGGAACCAGCCGCCCATCTGGGTGCCGGTGTTGCCGCAGGGGAAGCCAATGACGTTGGCGGCCTTCTTGAAGAACTCGTTGGCGAGCTCGTTGCCGCCGCCCTGATATAGCCAGGAGTTCTGCTGCCGGGCGTTCAGGCCGAACGGCACCGAGGCGAAGATCGCGAAGGTCGGGTCCTTGCCGACGTAATAATACGACACCGTATGGCACATCTCGACGGTGTTCTTGGAGGTCGCGTCGAGCGCCTGCAGGCCCGGCACCAGCTCACCAGCCTGGAAGACCTGGATCTGGAACTTGTTGTCGGTCATCTCGGCAACCTGCTTCGCCATATATTCGGCGCCGCCATAGATCGTGTCGAGCGACTTCGGGAAGCTGGAGGTCAACCGCCATTTGATCTCGGGCATCGACTGCGCGATCGCAGGCGAGGCCACCGCTGCCGACGCGGCGGCACCGGCGGCCGAGACCTTCAGAAAATCACGACGCTTCATATTAAGGCATCTCCTTGTTGGGGGCGTTTTCCCGTTGAAAAATCATTTATCCGCCGATGCGATTGGCCGCACACGGTCGAAGGCGATCCGGGCCGGGCTTTAGCACGGAACCGGTTAAGCGAAAACGCGACGTTGGAATGACAAACGGTCCAATAGTCGCACACGCTTCGCTGCAGTGCATCAAGCAGCGGCGATCGCGTCCTTGAGCTGATCCCGCACCGACGCGGCGATGGCCCGGTAGATCGCGGCATGCGGACCCTTCGGCTCGCTCTCGACCACCGGGTTGCCGGCGTCCGACGTCGAGCGGATGTCCATGTGCAGCGGGATTTCACCAAGGAACGGCACGCCGAGCCGCTCGGCCTCGTGGCGCGCGCCGCCATGGCCGAAGATGTCGGACCGGGTGCCGCATTCCGGGCACTGGAAGTAGCTCATGTTCTCGATGATGCCGAGCACGGGCACGTTGACCTTGCGGAACATCGCAAGCCCGCGGCGGGCGTCGATCAGCGACAGGTCCTGCGGCGTCGACACGATCACGGCGCCCTTCAGCGGCACGTTCTGCGCCAGGGTCAGCTGGGCGTCGCCGGTGCCCGGCGGCATGTCGACGACGAGCACGTCGAGCGTTCCCCACGCGACGTCGCGCAGCATCTGGTTGATCGCCGACATCACCATCGGGCCGCGCCAGATCATCGGGCTGTCCTCGTCGACGAGAAAGCCGATGGACATGATCGACAGGCCGAACCGCGACAGCGGAATCATCTTCTTGTCGTCGGTGAGCTTGGGCTTTTCCTGCAGCCCGGTCAGCCGCGGCACCGACGGGCCGTAGATGTCGGCGTCGAGCAGCCCGACCTTGAGGCCGAGATCGCGCAAGCCCAGCGCGAGATTGATCGCGGTGGTCGACTTGCCGACACCGCCCTTGCCCGAGGCCACCGCGATGACGGCCGCGATACCCGGGATCGCGGCCTGCCGGGACATCGGCGAGTCCGCCGGATGCTGGTGCTGATGCGGACGATGCGCCGCGACCGGCTGCACGCCGCCCTGTCGCGGCGGCGGGGCGGCAGCGCCCGCCTTGCGCTCCGCGGTCAGCGCGATCATCGCCATGGTCACGCCGGGTATGGCGCGCACGGCGGCTTCGGCTTTCGCGCGGGTGTCTTCCCAGGCGCGGGCCTCGCTGGCCTCGACATTGATCGAGAAGAACACCTTGCCGTCATTGGCCGTGATCGGCGACAGCACGCCGGCGTCCGGCAGCGCCACGCCACGTGGCGAGCGGACCCGCTTGAGTGCCTCGATAACCTGCTGCTGCGTCACGCTCACGGCGCGTCTCCTGAAGAAGTTCAGAACGCGCCACATCGTCGCGCCCTATCCCGTTGGCCGGACATGATCTTCCGTCGTCTGCGACGGTACCGCTCCGGCCCTGCGTTGCGCTGCTTCATAAGGCCGACCGGCTCAAAACGCCACCATGGTTCCGATGTCGGAGGCGGTCTCGACCGGCGCATCCTCGGCCCGCTCCTTCGCTGCCTCGTAATTGAGCTCGATCATCACGCCGTTGGGGTCGCGCACGAAGATCTGCCACAGCTCCCCGCCCGGCACCTGCCGCGCCTCGAACGGCATGCCCTTGGCGGCGAGCCGCGCCTTCATGCCGGCGAAGCCGCGGCTGACGAAGGCGACGTGGTGGACGACGCCGGAGTCCGGCTTCTGTGCCTCTGAGGTCGGCGAGATGTCGACCAGGTGCACCACCGGGCGGCCCTCGCTGTACATCCAGGCGCCAGGAAAGGCGAAGTTCGGCCGGGCGCCGTTCTCCAGCCCGAGCACGTCTTCATAGAAGCGGACCGTCTCGGCGAGGTTGCGGGTCCGGATGTTGAAATGATCGAGCACGCCGACGCTGACGCCCATGCGAGACACTCCCCTGGCTGGTTCGTTGGTTGACTGGATTTCGTTGCGCGATGACGGCTTTGCAAGCCGTCATGATGATGCCTCTTTAGCACGCGGCGCCGCTTTCGCATCCGTCACGAAGCCGTTGCCCCCGCCTCTCAAGCCGTTATGGTGCGGCGTCCAGCACCGCCGCGACCCGCGCCGGATGCTGATGTGTTCCTTTCAAGAACAGCCCGGCCCTCTCAAGGCTGTCGGCAGAACCCCAAGGTCAAGGTAGCTCATATGGCTAAAGTCGCTTTCATCGGTCTCGGCGTCATGGGTTTCCCCATGGCAGGACATCTCGTGAAGAAGGGCGGTCACGAGGTCACGGTCTACAACCGTACCGCGGCCAAGGCGAAGGAATGGGCCGACAAGTTCGGCGGCAAGGCAGCCCCCACGCCGAAGCAGGCCGCGGAAGGCCAGGACTTCGTGATGTGCTGCGTCGGCAACGACAACGACCTGCGCGCGGTCACGATCGGCCCGGACGGCGCATTTGCCGGCATGGCGAAGGGCGCGACGTTCGTCGACCACACCACCGCCTCGGCTGAAGTGGCACGTGAGCTCGACGCCGCAGCCACCAAGGCCGGCTTCAAATTCATCGACGCGCCAGTGTCCGGCGGCCAGGCCGGCGCCGAGAACGGCGTGCTGACGGTGATGTGCGGCGGCACCGCCGACGCCTATGCCGGCGCCGAGCCGGTGATCGCGGCCTATGCCCGGATGTGCAAGCTGCTGGGACCGGCCGGCAGCGGCCAGCTGACCAAGATGGTCAACCAGATCTGCATCGCCGGCCTCGTGCAGGGCCTGTCCGAGGGTATCCATTTCGCGAAGAAGTCCGGCCTCGACGTTCCCGCTGTCATCGAGACCATCTCCAAGGGCGCCGCCCAGTCCTGGCAGATGGAGAACCGCTACAAGACCATGAACGACGGCAAATACGACTTTGGTTTTGCGGTGGAATGGATGCGCAAGGACCTGTCGATCTGCCTCAGCGAAGCGCGCCGCAACGGCGCCCATCTGCCGGTGACCGCGCTGGTCGACCAGTTCTATTCCGAGGTCGAGAAGCTCGGCGGCAAGCGCTGGGACACGTCGAGCCTGCTGGCCCGGCTGGAGAAGTGATCCCGCCGCTCTCCGACTGATCGATCTGCCGCTGCGCGTGTGCTGCGGCGGCAGATTTCCGATCCGGGACCTTGGCAGGCCCCGGCTCATCTGCCTTCCCCCATGTATTGCCGCAGACACGCGGCGGGATACGTCCGCCGCGGACGGGCGCCATTGCGCCATCTGCGACTCGCTGATACCCCTTGCAATCGCTAATCGTTCGCATGTGTTGCCCGATCGAGACACCCACTCAGAGAAAGATGGATATGTAATGTTATAACATTACATATCCGTTGGGCTGGGCTAACTCTCGTCGTGGTGATCATGAACGTTGGCTGGGGGCGCAGATGGCCGGGAAGCCGGCTGCTGCGATGGGGAGCGGAATGAGCGTGCGCGACGTCTGGGGTTCGATATCGCTTGCGGGGCTGCTGGTGGCAGGCTGGTCGGCGGTGCCGGCGGCTTATGCCCAACAGACCTCCCCTCCGGACGGGAGGCAGGCCGCCGCAGACACCCTGCTGCCGGACGTGACGGTCGATTCGCCGCGGCAGCGCCCGGCGGCCGGCCGCGCGCCCTCCTCGACCCAAGCCGCCCGTCGGACCACACCTCCGGCGTCCCGGCGCATGGCCGCGCCCACGCCCGCAGCAGCGCCGACGCGGCCTTCGTCCAACACGGCGGCCACCACGCCGCTCAACAGCAATGCGACGCCCGCGAGCGGGAGCCGGCTCGGCCTCACCGTAGGCGAGCTGCCGGCATCGATCGAGATGGTCGGCGCCGAGACGCTGCGTGAGCAGGGCTACCACACGACCGTCGACGCGGTGAAAGGCGCCACCGGCGTCAGCGCGGGTGATGCCCCGAACGATGTCGGCTTCGCGATGCGCGGCTTCCAGGGCAACCAGGTCAACGTGCTCTACAACGGCATCAACATCGGCCCGACCGGCTTCACCGCGCTGACGATGGAGACGTTCAACCTCGACCGCATCGAGTTTCTCAAGGGCCCCTCCTCGCTGATCTCGGGCCAGGGCGCGGTCGGCGGCACCGTCAATTTCGTGACCAAGGCCCCGCACACCGGCCCGATCGAGAGCGAAGCCTTCGTCGGCTTCGACCAGCGCGGCACGTTCCGCAGTGGCTTCGGCTCGGGCGGCAGCACGACCGTCAAGGGCCTGGACTATCGCTTCGACATCAGCCGGACCAGGGAGGTCGGCTTCATCGACGACACCGAGTTCAAGAATATCCATGTCTCAGGCCAGCTCGACTACCGGCTGTCCGACAGCTTCAAGACCTTCTTTGCCGCCGAGTTCAAGGACTACAAGGCCAAGCCCTACGAAGGCACGCCGCTGGTGCCGGTCACCTTCAGCGGCGCCAACGCGACCAGCGGCATCGTCTCAGGCACCAAGGTGTCGGCCTACAACGGCACCGATCTCGGCGCCGTCACGATCGACGGCCGCACGCTGTCGACCAACTACAACGTGGTCGACGGCCACAAGACGATCAAGGAATCGTGGGTCCGCAGCGGGTTCGAATGGGACCTGAGCAACGACGTCAGGCTGCGGAGCCAAGTCTACAACTACAACGCCAGCCGCGACTGGTACAACAACGAGGTCTCGGCGTTCAACGCGACCACCAACACCGTCGATCGCGAGCGGTTCTTCGTCCACCACAACCACAACATCGTCGGCAACATCACCGACGTTACGTGGAACGGCAGCATCTTCGGCCTGGCGAACCGGCTGGTTGGCTCGGTCGAGAGCTCCCACACCGACTTCACGCGGCCGGGTGCCGCGAACTTCTTTCACGACACCGTGCCGCTGGTCGGGTTCGACCGAGGCGTGTTTGGCAGCCTGACGACGCAACTGCAGACAGCCACCATCGACAGCGTCGCGCTCAACCTCGAGGACCGGCTGAAGCTGACCGACACGTTCGCCCTGGTCGGCGGCCTGCGCTACAACCCGCTCTCGCTCGACCGCAACTCGATCGACAAGAACGGCGTCGTGAAGAGCGGCTTCCCCTATTCCAAGAGCTGGCAGCCGGTCACCGGCCGCATCGGCTACACCTGGGAAGTGCTCCCGGGCACCACCTTCTACAGCCAATATGCGACCGCCACCGACATCTCCGCTGACAGCATCTTCCTGCTGAGTCCGACCCAGAACCTCACGCTCTCGGACACCCGCAGCTATGAGACCGGCGTCAAGCAGCTCGCGTGGAACGGCCGCGCGGAGTGGACCTTCTCGGCCTTCGACATCGAACGCAACAACGTCTACAGCGCCCAGGCCGGCCAGCAGCTCAACCTGGCCGGCAAGGTGAAATCTCAGGGCATCGAAGTCGCAGCCGCCGTGCGGCCGACGCCGGAGAGCAGGCTCTGGGGCAACGTCACCTATGTCCGCGCCCGCTATGCCGATTATGATCTCGCCGGCGGCGGCTCGTTCTCGGGCAACACGCCGCCCAACATTCCCGCCGTCATCGTCAATGGCGGCGGCTCCTACCGCTTCCTCAATCCCGGCTGGTGGCCGGTCGAGCTTGGTTTCTCCGTGCGCCACGTAGGCGATCGCTGGAGCACCGATGCCAACACGGTGAAACTGCTCGCCTACACCACCGCCGATCTGTTCGCGTTCGTCGACCTGCCGAGGGTGCCGCTGTTCGCCACCGCGACCAGCACGCGGCTCGCCTTCCGCGTCCGCAACGTTGCCGACAAACGTTATGCGGCCTGGAGCGATCCGTTCTATCCCGACCAGATCTTCCTCGGCGCGCCCCGCACCTACGAGGTCGAAGCCTCGTTCAAGTTCTGATGGCCGCATGATCCGGGCGCTGATCCTCACGCACCGCTGGCTGAGCATCCCGCTGGGTCCGCTGTTCGTGCTGTGGTTCGCGACCGGGATCGTGATGCACTACGTGCCGTTCCCGGCGCAGACCGAGAGCGAGCGCTTCGCCGCGCTGCCCGTGCTCGACACCGCCCTGTCGCTGCACGGTCCCGCGGAGGCCCTCGTCGCAGGTGGCATCGATCATCCCGACCGCATCCGGCTGATGCAGCGCGTGGATGGTCCGGTCTATGTCATCTCGGCCGCCGGCCGCAGCGCGGCCATTCGTGCAGACACGCTGGCCGCGGCCGATGTGAGCGCCCCCGACCTCGTGCTGTCGATCGCGCGCACGGCAGCCCGGCGGCGCGGGCTCGAGGCCGATGGCGCCACCATCGCCTCACTGGAGCACTACGACCAATGGACGGTGCCGAACCGTTTCGACGTGCATCGTCCGCTGCACCGGATCGTGCTCAACGATCCCAATGGCACCGAACTCTACGTGTCCTCGATCACCGGCGAGGTCGTGCTCGACACGACACGGTCCGAACGCGCCTGGAACTACGTCGGCAGCGTCGTCCATTGGATCTATCCGACCGTCCTGCGCAAGGACTGGGCGGCCTGGAACGCCGTCGTGTGGTGGCTGTCGCTCGCGGCGGTCATCGCCGCCGTGAGCGGCGCGCTGCTCGGCCCGATGCGGCTGAGATATCGGAAGGCGCGGCTGTGCTCGCGCTACCACGGCTGGCACCTCTGGCATCATTGGGCCGGCCTGATCTGCATGCAGTTCGTGCTGACCTGGATGGTCAGCGGCTGGCTGTCGATGGACCATGGCAGGCTGTTTGCGACCGGCCATCTGACGCCGTCCGAGCAAGCCATTCTCGTCGGCGCACCGGATTGGACCGGCCTGGCGACGGCGGCGCTCGTGGCGGTGCATGGCGAGGTCCGCGAGATCGAGTGGTTCGCCTTCGGCGGCCGCCTCTATCAGCGCATCCGGCGCGCGCCGAGCCAGCAGCAGATTTCGGTGCTGGACGGCGCATCAGCACGCATCGTCGGCCGTTTCCTGCAGCCGGCCGACGTCAATACCGCGGTGTCGCGCCTGCGCGGCGATTGCGCGCGCTCGACCGAAGTCGAGCCGGGCGACGACTATCCGTTCGTCTCCGATGTGCCGGGCGCACCGGTCCATCGCGTGATCTGCGGCGACACCTGGTATCATGTCGACGCCGCCTCCGGCGCGGTGCTCGAGAAGCTCGATCCGTCCCGACGCGCCTATCGGTGGCTCTATCAGGCGCTGCACACGCTCGACTTTCCGGCCCTGCTCGCCCATGCGGCGCTGCGCACGGTTCTCATCGTCGGCCTCTGCGCGATCGGCCTCGTCTTCAGCATCACGGGCGTGGTGATCGGCTGGCGCCGCCTGCGAATGCAGCTCCGCTGAGCCTCGCCACAATCGTTAATTTAACGCGCGGTTAACGCAAATTTTTCGTTGTCTATAATCCGTCTTAAGGATTTGGGCCCAGTTATAGACAATGCAGAAAGCAGCCCGTACCTCGCGGGCAGGATTTGTGTTGTTTGATGAGTAAACCCGCTGAAAAGCCTGAGGTCGTCGAGCTTCCGGCAGATCCGCCGGCGCTTGCACCAGCAAGCCAGCGCCGGGCCGCGCAGCAGCGGGTGCGCGAGGCGCGCGACCGGTTAACGTCGACGTCGGGAACACGTCCGGCCTTCGATCGCGAGCTGCTGCGCCAATACGCACAGACCCGCATCTCCGCCTCCTACATCGTCGTGCTACTGGTGGTCGCAACCGGCCTGATGCTCAGCGTCTGGCTGCATACGATCGCGGCTGGCGCATGGACGCTCGGCGTGCTCTGCATTCATGCCGCGATCGTGCGCAACTGCTCGAACTTCCTCGCCGACCAGCCGTCGCTGGCGGCGACGCGGCGCTGGCGCACGCGCTTCGTGCTGCTCGACCTGCTCTACGGCGTTTGCTGGATGGCGATCCTGATCCATCCGGCGCTCGCGGCGGTGTCGGGCACGCTGATGATGTTCCTGATGCTGCTGGTGATCGCGGTCTCGAGCATGCTCGCCGCCAACCTGCCCGTCGCCGCCGTCGCCGTCACCGCACCGATGACGGTCGCCATCACCCTCAGCCTCGCGCTGTCGGGCACGTTCGACAACTACCTGCTCGCCGGGTTCGCCGTCGCCGCCGAAGGCTACTTCGTGCTGCTCGCCCATCAGCTGCATGCGACGACGCTGGCCACGCTCGAAGCGCGCGCCGAGAAGGACGCCTTGATCGGCGAACTCGAGCAGGCCAAGGCGATCTCCGACGAGGCACGCTACCGCGCGGAGGCCGCCAACGTCGCCAAGTCGCGCTTCCTTGCGCAGATGAGCCATGAGCTGCGGACGCCGCTGAACGCCATCCTCGGCTTTTCCGAGGTGATGAAGAGCGAGATCTTCGGCGTCCATGCGGTGCCGGTCTACAAGGAATATTCGGCCGACATCCACAATTCGGGCGTCCACCTGCTCAACCTCATCAACGAGATCCTCGATCTCTCGCGCATCGAGGCCGGCCGCTACGAGCTGAACGAGGAAGCCGTGGCGCTGGTGCACGTGATCGCCGACTGCCACCATCTGCTGAAGCTGCGCGCAACGAGCCGCGGCATCACCATTCACGAGGTGTTCGAGCAGAAGATGCCGCGGCTGTGGGCCGACGAGCGCGCGATCCGCCAGGTCGTGCTCAACCTGCTCTCCAACGCCATCAAGTTCACGCCGCAGGGTGGCGACATCTGGCTGAAGGCTGGCTGGACGGCCTCGGGCGGACAATATCTCAGCGTCAAGGACACCGGCTCGGGCATCCCCGAGAACGAGATTCCGATCGTGCTCGCGTCGTTCGGCCAGGGCTCCAACTCGATCAAGTCGGCCGAACAGGGCGCGGGATTAGGCTTGCCCATCGCCAAGAATCTGATCGAGATGCATGGTGGCACGTTCACGCTGAAATCGAAGGTCCGCATCGGCACCGAGGTGATCGTCACCTTCCCGCCGGAGCGGGTGATGTCGGCGCTCGCTCCGCTGTCGGACGAGGCACCGCCATTGCAGCCGGAGCATGCGATCGCCCCCGCTCAGGAGAAGCGCCGGGTGCGCAAGCCGATCATGAATGCCGGAACGGGACTGTGAGATGATTGCACTTGCACGACAGTGTCAGAACCTTTCAAACTCGCGCCATGAGCCAGGATACGCCCTGCATCGCCGTCTGCATGATCGACCCCAAGACGAAACTCTGCTTCGGCTGCGGACGCACGCTGCCGGAGATCGCCCGCTGGGGCCGCATGTCGACCGACGAGCGGCTGGCGCTGATGGACGGGCTGCCGTCCCGCATGCACGACGCCGGTCTGCCCGCGCTGGCGCGTCGGCGCGGCTGAGCGCCTCCGTGCCGACGGGAGGCGCGGCATGAACAAGGTCGTGCTCGTTTTCGTCACCATGGTGCTCACCGCGGGCGCCGTGATCGTCTACAAGGATCCCGAGCAGGCGGCGCTCGCGAGCGACACAGTGTCGGAGGTTCTGCGCAGCCGCGCGCTCAGGGCCAAGGCGAGTCCTCCGACCAACGCGGTCGAGATCGAGCGCACCAGAGGCGGCGAGTTCGCGTTGCGCGCCAAGATCAACGGCGTCACCGCGCCGATGGTGGTCGACACCGGCGCCACATCGGTGGTTCTGACCTACGAGACCGCCAAGGCCGCAGGCCTGCCGCTCGAACTGCTCGCCTACGACGTCGACGTCGAGACCGCTGGCGGCCACACCAAGGCGGCGCGATTGACCTTGGACCGGCTCGCGATCGGCAAACTGGTGGAACGCTCGGTTCCGGCGCTGGTGGTGCCGCACGGCCAGATGAAGACCAACCTGCTCGGCATGAGCTTCCTCGACCGGCTGGAGCGCTGGGAAGTGCGCTCCGACCGGCTGATGCTGCACGGCTTTCCCGATCGCAGCTGAGGGGCTGAGCCTCGTGGCAGCCTGCAATCCGGTCGCGCGACAGGCCGTGGTCGAACTGCCGCCGCTGGCCTGAGCCGCTCAGGCCAGCGCAGCAACCGCAGGGCGCTCCTCGACCATCGCGACCGCCTCGCGCAGCACCTCGATGCCGGCGCCCGGCTTGACGCCGCGCTCGGCGAGATGGCGGCGGAACGCGCGTGCGCCGGGCACCGCGTGATAGGCGCCGACGAGATGCCGCGTGATCGCGTGCAGCCGCGTGCCCTGCCCGAGCTGGCGCGCGATGTACGGCTCGAACGCCGCCAATACGCCCTTCATGGTTCGATGCGGCGCGACCTCGCCGAACAGGACGGGATCGACATCGAGCAGCCGCCATGGCTCCTGATAGGCCGCTCGCCCGAGCATCACGCCATCGACATGCGCGAGATGACCTTGCGCAGCTTCGATGCTGCCGATGCCACCATTGATGATGACGGGCACGTGCGGCAGCCTCGCCTTCAGCCGGTACACCCTGTCGTAGTCGAGCGGCGGGACGTCACGGTTCTCCTTCGGCGACAAGCCGTCCAGCCACGCCTTGCGCGCGTGCACGATCAGCGCGTCTGCGCCGCTGTCGACGACCGCGTCCGCCAGCATATCGAGTGCGATTTCCGGATCCTGATCGTCGATGCCGATGCGGCACTTCACCGTGACGGGAATGCGAACGGCGTGCTTCATCGCGGCGACGCAGGCGGCGACGAGCGCAGGCTCGGCCATCAAACAGGCCCCGAAGCGGCCGTCCTTCACCCGGTCCGACGGGCAGCCGACATTGAGATTGATCTCATCGTAGCCGAACTCCTCGCCGATCTTGGCTGACGTCGCGAGATCGCCGGGATCGGAGCCGCCGAGCTGCAGCGCCACCGGATGCTCGCTTCGATCGAAGCCGAGCAGCCGCTGGCGGTCGCCATGTATCACGGCACCGGTCGTGACCATCTCGGTATAGAGCAGCGCCCGGCGCGACAGCAGCCGATGGAACACCCGGCAATGCCGGTCGGTCCAATCCATCATCGGCGCGACGGAGAAGCGCCAAGCCGTTGATTCCACTGTTTTATTCGAGACATCAGCCATTGGAAGTGTACCAGAGCCACCCGATCACCGCGCATTTACACCGGTTTCCACCGATTTCGACCCGTTTTTCGTGCGCAGCACAACAATGCCGGATCGGAGAGGATCGATGGTTTACCGAATTCAACCACAACGTTCCGCAGATCGCGGCTGCGTCTGGTCATCGCTCCCTGACGGGCCTCATGCGATACAACCATCTGCGCCGAACGGCTGCTCCCGCCTTCTGTCAAACCACCGTCACGAAACACGAACACAAGGAAACGATCTCGACCTTGGCGGCCCATGCAGCCGAGCTTGATCCCGCGCCCGGAGCAGTATCCCGCACGGCGCGCTGCATCCGAAGACCGATCACGGGAATTGCAGGTACCAAATCTTGACCGAGGCACGCCACGCAGACCCGCGCGACAATGATCTGGTCGCGGAGAAGCAAGGCGTCCGGTCTTCCGGCGTCGATCTCGTCGCCCGCCAGAGCATGGCTCAGCTGAGAACGCTGAAGCTGCTGATTGCAGCATCCGGCCTCGCCGGGCTGGGCTATGAGATCGTCTGGACGCGCCAGCTCGCCCTCGCCCTGGGCACGGAGATGATGGCCGTGCTCGGCGCCATCGCAGGATTTTTTGCCGGGCTGGCGGTGGGCGCCTTCGTCCTCGATGGCCGGATCCGCCGCGCCGCCAATCCGCACCGGGTGTATGCCGTCCTCGAAACGGTCATCGGCGTGTGGGGGCTGTGTGCGGTCTGGCTGCTTCCCGCGTGCGCGCGCGCCCTCGCGCCGCTGCTCGGCACGGCGCCTTCCCCCGTCTTGTTGTGGAGCGCGAGCTTCCTGCTGCCGACGCTGGTGCTGTTGCCGGCGACGGTGGCGATGGGCGGGACGCTGACCGCGCTGGAACGCATGATGTCCGCGGCGCATGGCACGCGGCCGGTCAGCGCCGGCGTCTATGGCGCGAACACCGCCGGCGCCGTCGCCGGCACGCTGCTGTCCACCTTCGTGCTGATCCCCGCGCTCGGATTGTCGGCGACGCTGCTTTGCCTGGCAGCCGTCAACGCAGCCTGCGCGCTCGCAGCGCTTCGCCTCGACCGAGCCCCAAAGGTCGACGCTCGCGCGCGCGACGATCGCAGGCGTGCTGTCGCCGGCCTCCGCCTGACAGGAACCCTGTTCGTCACCGGCCTGCTCGGCATCGTGTTCGAAGTGCTGGTCGTGCGCCTGGCCGCGCAGATGATGCAGGACACGGTCTATAGCTTCGCCTGTCTGTTGGCCGCCTACCTGCTGGGCACTGCGATGGGCGGCATGATCTGGCAGCGCGTGGGGCACACGGTTGCGCGCGGCAGAACCGCGTTGATCAGCGGCACCGCGCTCGTCTGCCTCGGCACGGCGCTCGTGACGCCCTTGCTGGGCGGCCTCGCCGACAGCGCTGCGAGCCTCGGCGTCGTCGGCGAGCTCGGCATTGCGCTGGCGCTGTTCCTGTTGCCTGCGATGGCGATGGGCGCCTTGTTCGGCCAGCTCATGCAGGATGTCCGCGACGTCAGAGGATCGGTCGGCTGGGCCGTCGGCATCAACAGCCTCGGCGCAGCCATTGCGCCGCTGGTCGCGGCACAGCTGCTGATTCCCGCTTTCGGCACTTGGAGAGCATTGGTCCTCGTTGCCGTCGGATATCTTCTGCTGCTGCAGCCCCAACGCGCTGCGCTGCGCTGGGCGGCGGCGCTCGCTCTGCTTGCACTCGCGCTGTTGTGGCTTCCCGCCCCCCTGCTCATTAAGGTCCCGCCGGGCGGCAAGCTTCTGGCCGTGCGCGAGGGACCGATGGCGACCGCGAGCGTCGTCGACGACGCCTCAGGAGCACGCTATCTCGAGGTGAACGGCCACTTCCGCATGGGCGGCACCAGTTCGGTGCGATCCGATTTCCGCCAGGCCATGCTGCCGTTGCTCTTGCACCCAGCGCCGCGCAAGGCCCTCTTCCTCGGTGTCGGCACCGGCGCGACCGTGCTCGGCGCCGCGCAGATGCCGGATCTCGACGTGCGCGCGGTCGAACTCTCTTCCGAAGTCGTCGCGCTGCTGCCCTGGTTCGACAACCCCGGGGCCGAGAAGGAAAGGCCGCCGATCTCCGTTGCCGATGCCCGGCGCTTCGTCATCGCCGATGACGGACGCTACGACGTGATCGTGGCCGACCTGTTCCACCCGGCGCTCGATGGCAGCGGCGCGCTGTACACGGTCGAACATTTCGCGGCCGTCAAGCGGCGACTGGCGGCCGAGGGCGTGTTCTGCCAGTGGCTGCCGCTCTATCAGCTCGATGCGCCGTCGCTGCGTGCGATCGTCAGGAGCTTTCTCGCAGTCTTTCCACAAGGGTCCGCCTGGCTGAACCATTACAGCGTGCGCACGCCGATGCTGGCTCTGATCGGATCAGGCGCCCCGAGCCCGATCGCCCCCGAACTCGTCGCCGCACGGTTCTCCGACCGGAAGCTTCACCCGATCATTCAACCTCTCGGCTTCGATCAGCCGATCGACCTTCTGGGCCAGTATGTCGCCGGCGCGAAAGCACTCGCGAGCTTCGCCGGTCCGGGACCGCGCAACACCGACGATTTCCCATTCGTCACGTTCGACGCGCGCAGCAACGTCCACGCTCTCTCGGCGGCCCCATGGCAATTGCTGCTGACGGTCCTGAGCCAGACAAAGACCGACGCGGCCGATTTGCTGGAAGACTCGAAACGCGGAATGTGGGAGCAACGACTCGGCGCCTATTGGCGGGCTCGCAACCAATTCATCCAGGTCGGCGCGGCGCTGACCGGCGAACCGCGCGGGCCAGCGCTCATCGCAGCCGCCGCGCCCGGTCTCCTCGATTCCATTCGCGCCAGCGCCGAGTTCGAGCCGGCCTATGCGCCGCTGATGAGCATGGCAAAAGCGCTGCTTGCATCGGATCGCGCGGCTGCTGAACGCCTGCTTCGGGCAATCGACTCCGCCGCGCCGTCGCGACGCGAAGCGCGCGACCTGCTGTCGCGCGAGTTCGAACGATAGAGCGTCAGGACGCGAAGCTGACGCGGTAGCCCCAGCAATCCAGATGATCAGGAATCGCGTTGAAAGCGATCGTGATACGTTGGTCGCCCTGATTGCGCGGCACCTCGTGGTAGAGATAGCTTGGGAACAGCACGAGATCGCCGGGCTCCGCCTCCGGCAGCACGTATTTGCCGGCATTGAACGGGCCGACCGCGGCGCTGCGCGTATGATGGCGGAACGAGAAGTCGCTGCCGCCGGGCGGCCGCACGAACACGGTGCGGCTGCCGGGGTGAGACGGCGTCAGATAGAAGATGCCGGAGATGAAGCTGTTGGCGTGGGCGTGCAGGGTCTGGTTGCCGCCGGTCTCCAGCATGTTCGTCCACATCTCCTTGACCGTCCAGCGCAGCTTCTCGCCGAACAGCAGCTCGCCGAAATCGATCAGCTTGGGCACGGCGAGCTCGGCGATGGTCTGAAACAGATTATTGGCGCGGGGATCGGCGACCTCGGTGTGGAACAGTTGTCCGGATCGCAGGTTGTTCTCGATCTTCGAATTGCGGATGGCTGCCACCGCCGCGTCCTTGAGCTCGGCGCTCAAGAGCCCAGGCGAACGCAACAACGGTATCGGAAAAAGAGCTTCGATCTGGTCCATGTCTCAAGGCCTTGCACGCGCCGCAACGGGACCGACAATTTGCCGACTTGCATGACAGCCGGATGACGAGAGTGGAGAAGCGGTGCGCGCCCGTCAGCGCGTCGGCATTTCGTCGGCACTGAGAATGTTGAGCCGCTCGCCGGGCCTCAGGCTGTGAGGCCGGTCGCGCACTTCCAGCACGGCCCTCTCGGCCTTCTCGACACAATCATCGAACTCGCCATTGCCGGCCTCGACCAGCGCCTGCTGAATGTCCCGCTCGGCGAAATAGCGCGACACGTCGTCCGTCGGCAGGGTCGCCGCCTGTGCGCGGGCCTCCGCCACTGCGGCGTCGCAGACCTCCTGCGTCGGCTCCTCGTCATGCGCCGATGCGACTGCGATCGTGAGGACTAGAACGGCGAGACTCACGGCGGACAAACGCGACATCACCTCGACGAACCCCAGGGAAAGGCAGGTTTCAAAGACGAAGCGCCGGTTCGCAAACTGGCGCTCGGAGTGAGCAGGATCCGACGGGACGATATGTCCCGCCGGATTGGTGCCGATCAATCAGTCGCGGTTGAACGCCCAGCGACCCCAGTGGCCCCAGTGACCCCAGTGGTCCCAATCGTGCCAGTGGTGATGCTCGTGAGCCAGCTTGCGGGCCAGCTCCTGATTCTTTTCGACCAGCAGCTTGGGCGTGCTGTAGGTTCGGACGAAGATCGGGTTCGCGTAGAACCAGACGTTCGACCAGGCCTGCACGTCGTTGGTCACCTTCTTAAGGCCGCCGACCGTGCCGAGGTGCGAGGGACATGCCGGATCTGTGCAACTGACGGTGGCGTTGTTGGCATCGAGCAGCGGATTGCCGGCGCTGTCGGACACGTTCGGAGTCGCCGGCGGGATGTTGGTGCCGCGGGCGCGGATGTAGAACGGTGTCTGGCCGGCGATGAAGGTGGTCGTGAAGCTGAGGCGGGTCGAACCGTCGCGCAGCTTGTGGCTCCGCATCTTGGTCGCCTGGATCTGCTTCGCGATCTTGGCCGACGGGTTGTAGACGATGGCCGCACCATCGACACCCTTGGCATTGGCCACCGCATAGCCAGGGGCGCCCGGCGCGATCGGACCGGTGATGTCGCCGGTAATCAGATCGACGTGGTCGAGATAGGGCTTGTTCAACGGCTGCTTGATGCCGACCGGCAGCAGCAGCGGGTTGTTGAAGCCGTACGGGCTGTTGTTGGAGGCCGGAACGGTCATCTCCATCTCGAGCGTGACCTTCTCGCCCGGGCGCACGACGAGCGTCTCGCCCATCGTCTTCCAGTCGTCGTCCCACTCACCCTTCGCACGGAACTCCATGTCGGAGCCGATGATGTCGGCGTTGACCGAGTAGGAATTACCCGAGCGCATGCCGTCGATGATCGACTGCTGGGAGAAGCGCCGCTCGTTCGGCACGTACAGCCTGGTGTACTCGCCGGGGATGAAGTCCGCCGTCGTGCCGGGATCGCGCGCGCCATAGACGCCGCGGCTGTGCCAGTCCGAACTCTGGAACAGGAAGAAGTTGCGGCCTTCGCCGAGCAGACCGTCCCACAGCCCGCCGACCTTGGCGGTGTAGACGCCCTGCATGCCGTAGGTGCCGCCGCCGACTGCGCCCGAGCCATAGGAGCCCGAGCCGCCGTTCACGCCGCCCTCGGCCATGTGACCCGGGGCTTCGATGCCGAACGCGACCGTCGGGCCGGCGTTGTTGAAGTCACGGAAGTGCTCGATGTTGTAGCCGGCCGAGCCGTTCGGATTGAACGGTCCCTGCCGCTCGGTATGGGTCGGCACAGCATAGGATTGCAGCGGGTGGTTCGCCTGCAGCCAGGCGATGCCGGCGACGGCCTTCTGGTGACCGGCCGTGCCGGAATTGTTGACATTGTCCTTGCCGGCCCAGACCGGGTTGTTGCTGGCATCGACCGGACCGATGGCGTCGGTGTCGGCGCGGTCGAAGCGATATTCGAACTCGGCCATCTTGTCGGCATTGCCGTAACCGCGCGGGTTCTGGCCGGCGATCACGGCGACGTCGCCATGCTCGTGACCGGGCAGGATCCACTCCAGGCCCTCGACCAGCACCTTGTTGTAGGTCGCGGTGCGATTGACGATGGTTGGGTACTCGATCTCTTTGATCGACTGCCAGCGCCACATCTTGGCGCCGGTATCGGTGCCGTTCGGCGTGCCCTTCAGGCTGGTGATCGTAATGCCGTCGATGGTCTTCCCGAGCGTCTGGCTCCAATACGTCGTCGTATTGTCGCCCGGGATGTTGGCGCTCGCATCGCTGAAGCGGCAATCGCGGTTGCCCGAACCGCCGTGGTTGCCGAGCGTGAACCAGTCGAGATCGAAATTGTTGCCGCCAGCCGCCGCGGTGCCCTTGCCGACCGAGCGGTCGATCGCATAGCCGGCAGCAACCGAACCGTCGGTGCAGGTGTTGTGGTTGTGCATGTCGCCCGCGACATACGGATTGTTCTTGGTCGTTTCCCCCCAACGCTCCCCAGCGTCGGCGCTCTGTGACAGGGCCAGCGAGACCGAGGCCGCTGTCAGCAGGATTGTCTTGGTAGATGGAACCATTATCGTCGCCCCTAAAGAATTCGATCGATCTCCAAACCGAGATGACAACGCGACCGATGCGCCGTCGTCATTCGCGGCGCGACCAAACCAAAACTCGGAGACAGTTTGTTGAAGGATTTATTTTTGCTGGCGTCTTCCCCACGAACATCGCGGTCGGCCGTCGTTGCGAAATTTTTGTGACACTGACGTTTGCCCGGTGACAACGGCAAGTGTGCCGTTGCATATACGCGCCGCGCAACGAGCGCGGTCCGAGTTGTAAAGAACGTATGTCAGCCCCTGCCATGTCGAATGCGGCGCAGACCTTCGAGAGCGCCTCTGCACGCTCCAATCAGCAAGATGGCAACAGCTCTTCCCCTGCGCGATCATCATCCGTGACCGCCCTGCGCGGGCTCAGCAGGGAGCCACTCCTGCACTTCCTCGTTCTCGGTGGCCTGATCTTCGCGGCCGATGCCATCATCCACCCGCCGGCGAAGGACGAGAAGGTCATCACCGTGACCAAGGCCCTGCGCCAGTCCTTCATCGACACGTTCGACGAGGACAAGCAGCGGACCCCGAGCGAGGCCGAGCTGCAGAAGATGGTCGAGGCCTGGGTCGCCAGCGAAATCCTCTATCGGGAAGGCAAGACGCTCGGCGTCGACCGCGGCGACGAGATGATCCGCGACCGTGTCGCGTTCAAGCTGCAATATCTGATCTTCGATCAGGTGCGCGTGCCACAGCCGAGCGAGGAGCAGTTGCGCGCCTGGTTCGCCGACAATCATGCCCGGTTCGACGAGCCCGAGCGTGTCAGCTTCTTCATGACGCCACCCAGCGACGAGGCGACGGCGCGGCGCTATCTGGACGACATTCGCGAGCAGCGCGAATCCGAGGAGCTGCGCGATCAGACGCGCGCGATTCTCGACCGACCGGTGCCGAGCCTGGCCGCCGGCTTCGGCGACGGCTTCAGCGACGGCCTGCTCAAGGCGCCCCTCCAGGAATGGACCCTGCTGCAGTCGAAGGACGGGTGGCACGTGGTTCGTCTCGACGCCCGGAAGCCGGGCGCTCCGGCGAAGCTCGAGGACATCCGCGCCGAGGCGGCCAAGATCTGGCACACCGAAGAGACACGGAAACGGGCCTGGGAGGCGGTGAGCCGGCTCAAGGCCAACTACACGATCAGGTACGAGCCGTGACCGGCGCGCGCGCCCTGATCGCCATCGTGCTCGCGCTCGCAGCGCTGCTGCCCGGGCGGCCGGCGGCTGCGCATCAGGCGACGATCGCCGTGCTCGAGTTTCGCGAGATGCGCCCCGGCGCGTATATCGGGCGATGGACGACCTTGCCGAAGGATGGCGTCAACCGCATCGATCTCAAGATGCCCCCGCATTGCTACCTGCGCCTGCCGGAGCTCAATTGCGGCGACAAGGGCCTCGTCGGGCAGATGACGATCGCCAATCTCGGCGAGGACATGTCGGCCGCCATCATCCGCGTGACGTCGCTCGCTGGAGAGACGCGCAGCTACACGATCTCTGCGGCCAATCCGGTCGTGACCGTGCTGGGCACCGATGCGCCGACGCTCGACACCTGGCTCGAGCTCGCCAAGACATACGTCAATCTCGGCATTGACCACATCCTGCTCGGCGCCGATCATCTGCTGTTCGTGCTCGGGCTGATCTGGATCGTCCAGGGCGGCTGGCGCCTGCTCAAGACGATCACGGCTTTCACGATCGGCCATAGCGCCTCGCTGGCCGCAACGGCGTTCGGATGGATCGGCGTCGCCGAAGGGCCGCTCAACGCCTGCATCGCGCTCAGCATCGTGTTTGTCGGCGTCGAGATCGTCAAACAGCAGCGCGGCGAGACCGGGCTGACCGCCCGCTACCCATGGGCTGTCGCTTTCAGCTTCGGTCTGGTGCACGGCATCGGCTTCGCCAGTGCGCTCGCAGGCCTCGGGCTCGAACGACGGATCCTGCCTGCGGCATTGCTCTTCTTCAATGTCGGCGTCGAGATCGGACAGGTCCTGTTCGTGCTGCTGGTGCTGGCGCTGATCTGGGCACATCGCCGCCTCGGCGCGGCGCTGCCGCGCTGGGGCGCCGAGCTGCCGGCCTATGCAATCGGCTCGGTATCGATGTTCTGGTTCCTGGGCCGCCTGGTGCGGGTTCTGGCGGCCGCATGATGACGAATGGGACGAACATGATCGCGCGCAAACTCCTGCACGCCGTGTTGGGTGCGGCGCTGCTCTCGCTGCTGACAGCGAATCCGAGCCTTGCCCACGAGCAGACGGGCGTCGGCGGCGGGCTGGCCAGCGGCCTGCTGCATCCCTTGACGGGGCTGGATCATCTGGTCGCGATGGTTGCAGTCGGCATATGGGGCGCGCAGCTCGGCGGCGCGGCGATCTGGATCCTGCCGGTCGTCTTCCCGCTGGTGATGGCGTTCGGGGCCATCCTAGGAATCCTCAAGGTCGGATTGCCCGTCCCGGAGCTCATCATCGCGCTGTCGGCGCTGGTGCTCGGGCTCGCGGTCGCGATCCGCATCCGTGTCCCGTTTGCAGTTGCGGCCATCATCGTTGCGATCTTCGCCATCTTTCACGGCCACGCGCACGGCGTCGAGCTTCCGACGGCGGCAAATCCCCTGGCCTATGGCTGCGGCTTCGTGGTCGCGACCGGTCTTCTCCACGCCTGCGGCATCACCATCGGCGCGCTCGCGCGCTGGCCCGGCGGCGAGCGCATCATCCAAGGCGTCGGAGCAGCCATCGCCGCGCTCGGCGGCTACTTCCTGGTCGCGAGCCTCGGAGTCGCGGCATGAGCACGTACCGCCGGACCGCCCTGCTCGCATCGGCGCTGCTGCTGACGCAAGCGCAGCTCGCCGATGCCCATATCGTGTCGGCCCGGCTCGGCGACTTCTACGCCGGCGCCCTGCACCCGCTGCTCGCGCTGCAGGACGTCGTGGTCTGGGTCGCCCTCGGGTTGCTGGCCGGCTCGCTCGGTACGGCGAGCGGACGCTGGCTCGTCGTGGTGTTCCCGCTCGGCTTGTGCACGGGGCTTGCACTCGCCGCCGGCTCTGGCGCAACGGCGGTGTCTCCACTCGGCGATGCCGCGACCATTCTGATTCTCGGGCTGCTGCTGGCGGCGGCCTTGCGCATTCCCGTGGTCCTGCTGAGCGTGATTGCATTCGTGCTCGGCGTGATGCGCGGCGCCGCCAATGCCGGCGAGCTCGTGCCGCAGACCGACCGCCTCCTCTACGCCGCCGGTCTCGCCAGTGCGGGCTACGTCACCATCACCCTCGTGATGGCGCTGGCGGTCACCTTCAGGCGTCCCGAGACCGAGCCGGTATCGAGCTGGCGCGGGATCGCGGTGCGCGCAGTCGGTGGCTGGGTCGCCGCAATCGGCCTGATGATGGCGGGACTATCGCTCGCAGCCTGAGCTGGCCTATGCTCGGGCGATCCGACCCCGCGAATTCCAGGGCTGCGTGACCGACGCCATCAACATCGTTACGATCGTCGTGCTGCTCCTGACCTGCGCCGGACTGATCTGGACAGATCTGCGCAGCGGGCTGCTGCCGGACTGGATGAATGCACTGGTCGCCGCCAGCGGCTTCGCAAGACTGGCGACGCTTGTCGATCTCCCCGAGGCACTGTGGAATTGCGCCGCAGCCCTCGCCCTCGGCTCGGCGCTGCTGCTGCTGCGGCTGCTCTACGCAATGGCCCGCGGCCGCCAAGGACTGGGCCTCGGCGACGTCAAGTTTCTGATGGCTGCGACGCTTTGGGCCGGCCTGCCAAATATGCCGATCCTGCTGCTCATCGCCGCGACGACGGCACTCGCCGCAGCGCTCGTCCTCTTCATCATGGGCCGCCGGCTGACAGGCCAAACGGCGCTGCCGTTCGGCCCGTTCCTCGTCCTCGGCCTGCTTGCCGTACTCGCTCTGCAGGCCACCGGGAGCGAATTGCTCGTGACCTTCTGAATGCGGTAAGCCGTGACCTCAACGCGCCCGCCGCGCCATCCGCTCGCGTCCGCCCGGCGGCGCAGGCGGGGTCATCGGTCCCGCCTGCACGTCGCCGCTGCCGGCTGTGCCGAGCTGCGGCATTTGCAGCGTGACGGTCTCCGGCGCCTTCAGCAGCGAGGCCTCACGCGGTCGCAGCGACTGCAGCACCCATCCCTCATGCGAGGCGCCGACCCGCAAGCGCAGCGACGCCTGCGACGAGGCATCGACGAAGATGCCGAAGCTCTCCTCGTCGCCGATCACCGTGCCGACGAGCTGCAGGTTTGGTCGTTCCGGCTCTTGCTGCGGCGGAGGCGGCGGCGCTCGCATGACCATGACGGGTGCGGCAACCGGTGGCGGCCGGCGCGAGGCCGAGAAGATCGGACGGTCGCGCGTCGCCGAGAGAGCACTGATCGGAACATCCCACAGCGGGTTGGCACTCCTGCGCCCCGGGACTTGCGCGCTGGGCGCCTCGGAAACGGCCGGCGGGTCGGAGGCGCCGGGCGCGGCCTGCGCGGGCGCAGCGGGCTCGAGACCATCCGCCGTCTCACCCCAGGCACGGCCGAGCGAAGCTGCAAGCACGCATACGGTCGCAACGGTGACGAGACCTGAACCGACGAACGATCGCATCACATTTTTCCCTGCCATTGGCCCGACACGGTGACCAGCACCGTCAGCCGCCCCACACCGCCGGCCGCGGCCGCCAGCGGTTGCTGCACGTGCAGCTGATCGACGAAGAGAAACGGCAATCCCGCTTCGAGATCATAGAGCAACTGCTGCAGCGCCGGCTGTTCGAGCTCGCAGCTGGCGACGACGCTGATCAGGTTCTCGTTGCCGCGCGCCGCCGGTAGCTCGACCTGGGTCGACAGCACGCTGCCGCCGGCCTTGCTGATCGCCTCCGTGAGGCGCTGCACCAGCGCCGCGCCCGCGATGGTGACCGTTCGTCCCTCGACGAACACCGATCCGCCCGGAGCCGTCACGCTGTCCGAGGAGGAACTGCTGTCCGGCCGTTTGCGTCCCGAAAACTGCGCCAGTTGCGCGTTGGTGTCATTGAGTTGGTCGCGCTTGGCGACGAGATCGGCGACCGCTGCAGCACCAAGCCAGAGCAGTGCGACGATGGTCGCCGCATAGAGGATCGCAGAAGCGGCCGGCGAGTTCACGAAGATCCGGCGCAGCGATGTCGACCAGTTCATGCCCGGTCCCCGAAATAGGCGTTGATGCGCGCCTCGATATGGAAACGCTCGCCCGCTTCCCCGGCGGTGCGCGTCGTCGGCGCATAGAAGGTGGCGCGGCTGAACTGCGGCGACTGCTCGATCAGCCGGATCAGCGCGGGGGCGTCCTGGGTCAGGCCGGAGATCTGCAGCCGATCGTTCTCGACATGCATCTCGACGACATACGTCCCGTCGGGCAGAATCTTCGACAGCGTGTCGAGCACGATGACGCTGGCGGGACTGGTCTGCTTGCGCTTGGCGAGCAGCCCGTCGGCGGCGGTGGCGCCCATCGCGGGCCGCAGCGCCGCGCGCAGCCGCGTGACCTGCGCCTGCGCATCTTCGAGCTCGCCATCGAGATATCCGCCGATCAATGTCGTCGCGATCAGCAGCACGGCCGTGGTCGCAGCAACCGACAGCCAGCCGAGCTTGAGCACGCGCCCGAGATCGCGCCCGCCGGCAAGCGACGAGCGCAGCGACGTCTTGAAGATCTGGATCTGGCCGCCATCGGCTGAGTCGACATCGGCGGTGATGACGAGCCTGGCGGCGCCGACCTGATCGGCCAAGGCAAGCAAGGGCTGGACCAGAGCGCGCGGCGTCGCCGCGAGCGTCAGCGCGATCCGATCCCCGACTGCGCGCGGGGCGCTGCAACCGTAGAGGACCTGATCGAGATTCCACGGCGTCAACCTGCCGATCTGCGTCCGGATCATGCCGTCGAGAAACGGCTCGGCCTGCTTCGGAAAGTCGAGCGGGCGGACCAGGACGCTCTCGGCGGCCAGATGGATTTCCAGCGCGGCGCCGCGCAACGTTCGCAGCCACTCCGGCGAGAGCCCGGCCTGCGCAGCGCCGGCCGCCGGATTCACCCTTGCCGGCGCCGGCATCGGCTTCGCCTTCGGTCGCGCCTGAATCGTCAAGACGACGCTTTCTGTTCGGTCATGGCGGACCAGGACCTGCGGACGTCTGAGCTGCCGATCGGCCACGGCTTCGATCGCTGTCGCGACGCTGGCCGTCCATGCCGTCAGTCCGCGCTCGATCGCTTCGGTCAGCTTCATGGCATCCTCCGCGCCTGAAGCGCTCCCCTCGGTTGCGGCCCCTCGTCCTGGCGCGCCAGCAGCCGATAAGGCTCCTCGCCTTCGCCGGGAACGATCACCGCCGTCGCCGCATGACGAAGCCCGCCCGCCGGACTGACGACGATGCGCAGCCGATAGGCCTTGCTCTTGCCCTTGGCGGCATCCTTCGCAACAGGACCGAGCGTCTGGGCCAGCGTATCGGCATCCTGTGACAGCGACGCCCTTGCGTTGAGGAAATCCTTCAAGATCAGCGGCGTCATTCCCGGCAACGCTGCAACGACCTCCGGCGCAGCGATCGTCGGATCGATTCCGGGAGAGCCGTTGAAGACGGTCACCAGCGGAAGGACCCGATCGACGAGCGATGCGGGAATGCCGAGGACGAGCGACAGCTCGCCGACATGTGCGAACGGCGCCAGGCGCGGGACACGCTTGAGACCGGCCGCCGCATAGCGCGCCTCCTCCGCCTGGGCCCTGGCTGCATCGGACGGCTTGGAGCGCCACGCGACCACCCGCTCGGCATGATCCTTGGCAGCATCCCGGTCGACGCCCAGCGTGACGAAGAGGTTTTCGAGCATGTCCTTCGAGGCCGTGTTGAGATCGATCCGCGCCGCTTCGTTGACGAACGAGACTGCGATGTCGTTGCCTGCAAGGGCCAGGCGGAAACCGCCCTGCCGCGGCCGCTCCTCATCCTTGGACAGCAGCAGACGATAGGCCGACAGTTCGATGGCCGCCGAGATCAGCGCATCGGCCTCGACCGCCTCGTCTTCGAGCCGCAGCAACCGCGCCGAGCTGCCCAGCTGCTGCGAGACGACCACGACGAGGGCCGCCAGCGCCGCGAGCATCCACAGCGCAGCGATCAGGATGAAGCCATCCTGCGCGCCGCGCCGGTCGGCAGAGCCATTGCTGAAGAAGCGAACGGGCATCAGTCGACCGGCTCGCTCTTGTTCGGTTGGGCCGGCTCGGCCACGGCTGGCTGGTTCGCGGTGCCGCCCGCTCCCGTATCGGCAAAACCGCCCCCCGGCGCATCGACCTGAATACGGACTGCGCTGACCAGTACGGCCGCGCCGCCACGGCTGTCGTCGTAGATCGTCATGCGGACGGCGGACGGCAGCTTGGTCGCATCGCGCCATTCCGTCGTCCAGGCCATCGTCCTGTCGGCATAGGCGAACGACATCCGGAACGGCGCCGACAGCAGCACCACGGGATCGACGAATTTGAAATGCTCGGTCACGGGCTGGCCGACCGACACGGGCTCGAACGCGGCACGCGATCGCCGCAGAGCGCGCTCGCCCCTGCCCCCTTCCTCGCCGATGCGCACGATATCGAGGCCATGTCCCGCATTCGGACCAAACTCGGCGCGCACGAACATCGCCGAGACCTCGTCGCCCACGAACAGCGGTCCCTTCTGCTCGCGATTGGCCGAAACAAACTGCACGGCAGCGAAATCATCGCCGACCCGCCGCAGCGCGGCGGCCACCATCTCGGCGCGCTGCACGCGATCCAGTCCGCGCTTCCATGCCGGCAGCCATTGCGACGTCACCGCAGCCAGCGCCGACAACACGATTCCGGCAATCGCGAGCGCGCCCAGCGCCTCGATCAGCGCAAAGCCCTGCTGTTTCGGTCGATCGGGTGGGACGCGCATCAGCGCGCTCCTCGCGCGAGGCGAACCGTCTGCACATCGGCGACGGCGCCCGAGCCGGTCTTCACACGCAAGGTCACTGCCTCCGGAATCCACCCGGTCTGCCCGGCCGGCTCATTCCAATCACCACCGAGCGGCCTGACTTGCAGCACCACCGCCCCAGAGCCGGAGCGCTGATCGATCCTGCCCGGCTGCAGCCGGCTGCGATCAGCCAGCACCGTTGCCAATGCCAGCCTCATGTCGGTGACCAGGGTGACATGCTGTTCGAGCTTGCGAACACTGGCCGCGTTGCGCGACACCACGGCGCCGATGGCGATGATCGACACGCTGACGATGGCAAGCGCGACGAGCACCTCGATCAGCGTGAAGCCTGCGTCACTCCGGTCGCCTATATCAACCATTGGCAAGCGCGCGCGAGACAATGTCGATCCTCCCCGTCAGCCAGTTCACCCTGATCTCCAGGCTCAGATCGGCGCGCGACAAGGTAATCGCGCCGCCGCAGGACAGGCCATCAGGAAAGAAGCTGATCGTCGCCAGCACCGGCCGATGCTGGCAGCTGCGCGGCAACGTCGCCAGGAACGCGACGTCGTCGGGCAGCTTCAACGCAGCCGCGCCGCTACCGGAGCGGATCAAGCGGCGCGACGTGTCGATCTCAGTGTCGACGCGCGTACCTGTCCGCATCGACGAGGCACGATCGGACTTCAGGAGTACCGCAGCTTGCAGCGCATAGGCCTGCAGCCGAGGCCGCGACGTCTGTCGCGGCAGATAAGGCAGCGCGACGGACGCCAGCAGCGCGACGATCGCGAGCACGCAGACCATCTCGAGCAGCGTGAAGCCGCGCTGGCCGTCGTCACTCACTGCGCGCGCTCGTCTGCGTCGGCGTTCCCAGGACGATGTCCGCCGCCGTTCCGCTGCCGCCCTCCTGGCCATCGGCACCGTAGGACAGGATGTCATACGGGCCGTGGTCGCCCGGCGCGCGGTAGACATAGGCCGTATTCCACGGATCCTTCGGCACGGCACCGCCCTTGAGATACGGGCCGTTCCAGGCGCTCAGTCCGGCCGGCCGTTGCGCCAGCGCACCGAGACCTTCCGAGGTCGAGGGGTAGCGGCCGGCATCGAGATAGAACAGATCGAGCGCCGCCGAGAAGCTCTGCAGTTGGATCCGCGCCGCCTTGGTCTTGGATTCACTGAGATAGTTCAGAACGCGCGGACCGATCAGCCCCATGATCAGTCCGATGATCGTGATCACGACCAGCATCTCGACCAGCGTGAAGCCGCGCTCCTGCTCGCGCCCGGCCCTCGTGGCCGGCTCGATCTGCGTATCTGATCTCATATCGTTCTCCTTGATGGCGGTCAGCCGACCAGTTGCGTCACCGAAAGCAGGGCCGTCATGATCGAGACGATCAGGCCCCCGACGACCACGCTGATCAGCAGAATGGCGGCGGGACCGACGATGCCGACGACACGGTCGAGTCCCCGCTGCAGCTTGGCTTCGTAGAATTCGGCGATCCGAGTCGACAGCGTCGGCAACTGGCCGGTCTCCTCGCCGAGCCGCAGCATGCGCAGCGCCATCGGCGGCAGCATGTTGTCGGCCGACAGCGCCTGGGACAGCTTGCCGCCGTGACGGACGCGATCCGCCGCCGCCGACCATGGCGCGCGCGACGACGTCACCGCCATCACGTCAACGAGGATGCGCAGGGCGGCGCTCAGATTGACGCCGCAGCCGAGCAGCAGGCCGAGATTGCGGCAGAACAGGCTGGTCCGATAGAACAGCAGGAGGCTGCCGATGCCGGGCGTCACCGCCAGCACACTGGTCAGGCCGGCGCGAACCGCGGGCTGACGCAACAGCCACCAGCCTGCCGCAAGCAGCGCCGCACAGCCGAGCGTGATCGCAACTGCATTGGCGCGCAGCAGATCCGACATCGTCATGAAGAAGCCGAGCGCGGTATCGGCACGGCCGCCGAAGTCGCGCAGCACGGCGGAGAAGTTCGGCAGCACGGCCACGAGAAAGAACAGCATCACGCCGATCGCCGCGAGGAAGACGAAGGCGGGATATTGCATCGCGTCGGTCAGTTTGCGTCGCGTCGCCTCGGAACGCTCGCGTTCGCCGGCCAGCGCAGTCAGCACGTGGTCGAGCGTTCCCGACGCTTCGCCGACGCGCATCAGCGCGACATACATCGGCGAGAACAGCTGCGGCTGGGCAGCCGCCGCGTCGGCGAAGCTTTCGCCGGCCATGATCGCCGCGCGCAGCCGCGCCACCACGGGACGGAGGCGGCCGATGTCGGAGTCGCCGGACAGCAGGTCGAGCGCGTCGTCGAGCCGCGCGCCGGCCTTGAGCAGCAGGGCCAGGTCGCGCGTGAAAGTGGTCACTTCAGCCGCGGACGGAGCGCCGAACGAGAACCCGGACGCAGCCCCCGTCCGCTCCTTCTTTTCCTCCACGGTTTCGATCGGCAGCAGTTGCAGATACGAGATGCGCCGTTCGACCTCGCTGCGCGACGGCGCGACGAGAGATCCCACGACGATTTCACCGGACTGCGTCAACGCGCGATAGCGATAGCTCGGCACGATCCACCTCACCGCGCCACGAGGACACGAAGCAGCTCGGAGGCCGACGTGACACCCGCACGGCACTTGGCGACACCGTCATCGAGCATAGTCGTCATGCCTTCCCGGATCGCCAGCCGATCGATCGCGAGGCCGTCGGCACGATCCGCGATCAGCTCGCGCAGACCGCTGCTCAGCTCGAGCAGTTCGAACACACCAACCCGGCCTCGATAGCCGCTCTGGCCGCATCGCTCGCATCCCCTAGGGTGCCAGGTGATGTCGCCGGGGACGAGGCCAAGATGACCGAGGCGTGGGTCCTGGCGACAGGTGTCCTCATCGAGCGGCTTCGGCGTCTTGCAGTGATCGCAGAGCTGGCGCACCAACCGCTGCGCGATCACCGCGCGCAGGGTCGACCGCAACAAGAAGCCTTCGACGCCGAGGTCGAGCAGGCGCGGCACCGCCGCCGCGGCGGTTTCCGTGTGCAGCGTCGTCAGCACCAGATGGCCGGTCAGCGCAGCATGGACGGCGACATGCGCCGTCTCGCTGTCTCTGATTTCGCCGACCATGATGACGTCGGGATCCTGACGCACGAAGGAGCGCAGCGCGCTCGCAAATGTCAGCCCGATCGCCGGCTTGATCTGAGACTGATTGATGCCGGGGATCTCATATTCCACCGGATCCTCGACAGTGAGGATCTTGCGCTCCGGCGTGTTGAGCATGGACAGGATCGTCGCCAGGGTCGTGGTCTTGCCGCTGCCGGTGGGCCCCGTGATCACGATCATGCCGTGCGGCAGCGTGATCAGGCGCCGGAGTGCAGCGTCGTCGCGGGTCGCGAGGCCGAGGCGGCTCGCAACCAGCTGGGAGCGATCCTTCGGCAGGATGCGCAGCACCGCCGATTCCCCGTGCTGGGTCGGCATGACCGCGACGCGGACGTCGATTTCGGCCCGGCCGGCGCGAATGCGCGCCGCGCCGTCCTGCGGCAGGCGCCGCTCGGCGATGTTCAGACCGGCGACGATCTTGATGCGCGAGATCACTGCCTGCGGCAGCACGCCGGCCGGCGCCGCGATCGGACGCAACAGGCCGTCGACACGCAGCCTGACCACGAGGCCGGTCGAGAACGGCTCGATGTGGATGTCGCTGGCGCGCATCTCTACCGCCTTCTCGATCAGATCGTTCACCGCGCGGACGACCGGCGCGCCGCTGGCGAGATCGCGCAGACTTTCGATGTCGTCGTCACGGATCTCCTGCGCCGGCGAGATCTCGGCGTCGTCGGAATCGCCAAGCCGCTGGTCGAGGACGACGGCGATATCCTCGTGCGAGGCGACCTTGAAGAGAGTCTGCGGGCCGAGTACCAGTTCGGCGGCCCGGCGCACGGCCTGATCGGTCGGATCGGCCATCGCGAACACGGCGGCGCCGTCAGAATCTTTGTATGGATAGCCGAGCACCTCGCGGAGGAAGCGGTCGGAGAACTCGCTCACCGCGGGCAGTGCCGCCATCAGTTCGCGCAGCGCGACGCGCTGCAGTCCCGTGAAGCCGGCGACCTCCTCCGCGAAAACGTCGGCGGTCAGGCCGAACCTGTCCCAGAGCGCGATCTGCGTTTCGCCCGCAGCTCCGCCTTCGCCCGCCGCCTGGGGATGGCGCTCGCGAAGATAGGCATGAAATTGGGTCGACAGTGTACCGCTCATGGCGTGATCCGGGTGGCGCCCGTGCCGGCCCCAACGTCTCGGCACGCCGCTACTGGTGACCCTCGTTATTGATCGCGAACATGACGGCTGTACGAATGCCGGAGGCGCCGACATTTCCGACACACATGCGGCGCAAAGGTCGGGCGGCAGCCGCCAATTATACATAAGTGTCATATTGGACCGCTATGCAGGCTGCGCGGTCTAAACGAGGCGCTGCTGCGTTTCGGCCGGTCAACACGAGTAGATCGGTAAGTCCATGTTTCGTATCGGCAATCGAAGCCAGTCCGCTGCGGTTGTCAGACCTGCCTCGCTGCTGGCGATTGCGGTGCTGCTCGCCTCCTGCAACATGGCAACGCTTAATTCCCAGGCCAGCGCGCCGGCCGATGTCGACGTCATCGACAAGGTGCGCTCGCTCGATATCCTGCCGCGCGACAGTGGACCGGTCGCATCGATCCAGGGACGCCCCGAGGTCGAGCGCGCGAGCGCGCGGACATATCAGGGGACCACGGTTCAGGAGGTCGCCGAGGTCAGGCCGCTTCCGGCGGCCGATGGCAAGGGCTATGACCTCAATTTCGAGAACACGCCGATCGCAGTGGTCGCGAAGGTCGTGATCGGCGACATCCTCGGCGCGGGCTACTCGATCGATCCCCGCGTGCAGGGCAGCGTCAGCCTGGTGTCGGCGCGGCCGGTGCCGAAATCCGACATCCTGTTTGTGCTGGAGAGCGCGCTGCGCCTGTCCGGCGTGGTGCTGGTCCGCGAAGGCGGCGGCTACAAGCTGACCCCGCTCGGCGACGCCATCGGCGCCGGACGCGTCGACGGCGAGGCCGGCCGCGCCGAGCCCGGCTACGGCGTCTCCGTCGTGCCGCTGCAATATGTCGGTGCGCAGACGATCCTCAAGCTTATGGACAGCTTCGCGACTCGCGCCGGCAGCGTGCGCGCCGACACTACCCGGAACTTGCTTCTGATCCAGGGCACAGGAGCCGAGCGACGCTCCGCGATCGAAACGGTGATGAGCTTCGACGTCGACTGGATGCGCGGCCAGTCCGTCGGCATCTTCCCGGTCAGCAATTCGGCGCCAGAGCCTTTGATGGCGGAGCTGGAGAAGATCATGGACTCCGGTGAGAACGGATTGAGCCAGAATCTCGTCAAGCTGCAGGTCGTCAATCGCCTGAACGCGATCATGGTCGTGACGCGCAAGCCAGCGCTGCTGCAGAGCGCGGCAACCTGGATCCGCCGGCTCGATCAGGCCGACTCCGGGCGCACCAGCGTCCACGTCTACCGGGTCCGCTACGGCGACGCGCGCCAGCTCGCCAAGGTGCTCACCGACATGTTCGGCGGCGCCGGCTCGTCCTCCACCGACGGCGCCGACGGCCAGACCGCGCCGGGGTCCGACGGCACCACGACGTCCGTCGCGGACCGGCTGTCCTTCAACACCAATGCAGCCGGCTCATCGAGTTCGAGCGCCAATCCGACGAGCAGGTCCCAGGGCGGTGGTCTCCCGAGCATGTCATCTTCGAGCACGTCGTCCTCCAGCAGTACGCCGTCCTCGACCGGGCTGGAGCCACGCAGCAGTGGTGCTGGCGGAGGCCAGGCCATCATGCCGAATGTCCGGATCACCCCGGACACGGTGAACAACTCGCTGCTCATCTATGCCGACCGCGAGAACTACCGCATCATCTCCAGCACGCTGCAGCAGCTCGACCAGCCGGTGCTGCAGGTCGGGATCGACGCCACGATTGCCGAAGTGACGCTCACCAACGAGCTGTCCTACGGCGTGCAGGCCTATCTTTCGAGCAAGGTGCTCGGCCTCGGGACCGACAAAGGATCGATCACCAATACGCAAGCCACGTCGGTCGCCACAGCGACGACATCCGCGGCGACGACGGCCTTGATCAACCGCGCTCTGCCCGGCTTCAACTTCCTGATCGGACACGACGCCTCGCCCAACATGATCCTCGACGCACTCCATACCGTCACCAGCGTCAAGGTGCTCTCCAATCCCTCGCTGGTCGTGATCAACAACCAGACCGCCACCCTGCAGGTCGGCGACGTCGTGCCGGTATCGACCGGCAGCGCGACCGTACTGTCGTCGAGCAATACTGTCGTCAACACCATCGACTATCGCAACACCGGCATCATCCTGCGCGTCGTGCCGCGCATCGCCGCCAACGGCAATGTGCGGCTCGAGGTCGAGCAGGAGATCAGCAACGTCGCGGCCCAGACCGCCGCGAGTCTCACGCCGACGGTGTCGCAGCGCAAGGTCAAGAGCGCCATCTCGGTCGCCAACGGCCAGACCGTGCTGCTGGCGGGCCTGATCAGCGAGCAGCAGACCGGCAATCGCAACGGCATTCCGGCCTTCGACGAGATTCCGGTTCTTGGCGACGCGTTCTCGCATCAGGGCAAGAAGGGTACGCGCACCGAGCTCATCATCTTCATCCGGCCGCAGATCATCCGCGACGGCAGCGATGCGCATCAGGTGGCAGAAGAACTCCGTTCCAAGCTCCGCGGATCAGTCGGAGCGAGCATCACGGATGATTTGCGTGTCCGCACCACCCGTTGACCCCAGCCAAGTGATCCGGCCGACGATGGGGCGCCTCACCATCGCCTGCACCGCAGCCATCCTGCTGCTCGGAGCACTCGCCTCGCCCGTTCGCGCCGATTCGGTCAGCACCGCACGCATCGCCTATGCGCGCGGCGACTTCGTCCGCGCCGTGCGCATGCTGACCCCGCCTGCCCTGCGCGGCGATCCACGCGCTCAGGCGATGCTCGGCTTCATGTATGAAAACGGCTTTGGAACCCCGCAGGCCTACGAGGTCGCGAGCGATCTCTATTGTCAGGCCGCCGCAGCCGGCAATCCGTTCGGCCAAGCGATGCTCGGCCTGATGTACGACAAGGGTCATGGCGTTCCACAGGACGTCGTGCTCGCCTACAAATGGCTGAACCTTGCTGCCGGACATGCCAAGTCGACCCAGCGCAGCTACTTCCTGCGGCTTCGCAACGCCGTCGCATCCAAAATGTCGGCCAGCCAGATCGCGCAAGGCCAAGCCCTCGCGCTGAGCTGGGTGCCCGGCCAGCTCTGACCAGTATCACCGGTCCATAGCCCGGCGAGCGCTGGCTCCCGACAGCAATGGAGTCAAGCTCCTGGCGGCACACGCGCTGCCAAGCTGGTGCTGTGACGTGCGTGTCCAGTATCCGCGCTGCTCGGCGCATTTCACAAAACCGAAGCAAGACCGACACCACGTTGCAATTTGTTGCCGCGATAGATCGTCGCAGGCAAGCGGCCATCAGCATGCGCGCGCCACCACCCTCCTCCGTCCGGAGATCTCATGACCAGAACAGTCACACGGTCCAAGGCGCTCGCCCTTGCGACCACCGCCGTCTTCACCGCGACCAGCGTCGCGCCGGCCTTCGCCGAACCGGCGACGAGTACGCCGATCGAGCACGTCATCATCATCGTCGGCGAGAACCACACCTTCGACAATCTGTTCGGCACCTACAAGCCGAAGGCGGGTCAGACGATCGACAATCTGCTCAGCAAGGGCATCGTCAACGAAGACGGCACGCCGGGCCGGCATTTCAAGAAGGCGGAGCAGCGGATCGGCCGCGACGAGGTTCGCTACACTGCCGAGACCGCGTCCACCGGCGCCTATGCGACACTGCCGCAGCCCTACACCACCTACGGGATCGGCCTGCCGCAGAACGTCCTCGACACCCGCTTCCCGGCCAATCTTCCCAACGGCCCGTACCAGATTTCGAAATACGTCTCCTATGCGGCCTACACCGGAGATCCAGTGCACCGCTTCTTCCAGATGTGGCAGGACATCGACGGCGGCAAGCACGACAAATTCGTGTGGGTCGAGCAGACCATCGGCACCGGCTCGAACGGTCAGCCCTATCCGGCCGGCGGGTTCAACCCGATGGAAGGCGCCATCTCGATGGGCTTCTACAATATGAACCCGTTCACCGACGCCGCCGGCAAGGCCCAGCCCGGTGACGCAGCGTTCTTCAAGCAGCTCGCCGACGAGTATGCGATCAGCGACAACTATCATCAGGCGATCATGGGCGGCACCGGAGCCAACTTCCAGGCGCTCGTGACCGGCCACGCCGCGTTCTTCACCAATCCCGAGACGCTGAACGGCGCCCCCGCCGTGCCCTACGCCAACCAGATCGAGAATCCGGATCCGGTTCCCGGCACCAACAACTACTACAAGCAGGACGGTTACAGCGGCGGCTCCTACGTCAATTGCTCGGACCCCAGCGCGCCCGGCGTCGCCGCCGTCAACGAGCAGCTTTTCAAGAACGGCGTCTATAGCAACAACTGCGCGCCGAACCACTATTATCTCGTCAACAACTACAGCATGTTCTGGAACCAGACCAGCGCCAAGCCGAATGCCCTCGGCTCGGACAAATTCGTGCTGCCGCCGCAGAGCGCGCCGACCATCGCCGACGTGATGACCGCAAAAGGCGTGTCCTGGAAATACTACAGCGCCGACCGCGGTGACGATGCCACCACCTTCGCCAAGAGCGTCGACGGCGTGCCGCTGCTGTTCCACTCCTATTGCGGCATCTGCGACCCGCTCACCGGCTTCAACAACATCATGAAGAACCCCGCCGAGGAAGCCAAGCTGCAGAACTACGGCGCCTTCGTGAAGGACGTGCAGAACAACACGCTGCCCGCAGTGTCATTCGTGCGTCCGTTCGAGGCGCTCGCCGGGCATCCCGCCGATTCGACCACCGACCTCTACGAAAAATTCCTCGAGGCCCTGATCAATCGCGTCAAGGCCAACCCGCAGCTCTGGGCCAAGACCGCGATCTTCATCACGACGGACGAGGGCGGTGGCTACTATGACTCCGGCTATGTCCAGCCGGTGGACTTCCTCGGCGACGGCACCCGCATTCCCTTCATCCTGGTCTCGCCGCTGGCCAAGAAGGGTCATGTCGACCACACCTATTACGATCACGTCTCGCTGCTGAAATTCATCGAGCGCAACTGGCGGCTGCCCACGATCTCCGCCGTCAGCCGCGACCGACTCCCCAATCCGATCCATGACCGGGACGACAACCGCTATGTGCCGAAGAACCGTCCTGCGATCGGCGACCTGATGAATCTGTTCGCCTTCGGCGATAACGATGGCGATCACGATCACGACGGCGGCTGGCATCATCACGACCACGGTGAGCACGGATACGGCGACGACCGCTGATCGACCGGGAGTCTGCCGCTGTCAAGAACAGCCCGCCGCACACGTTGCGGCGGGCCATCTGCGCATTGTGCGCGGCGACGACATTGATGGTGCACCGAATTGCAACATCGTGACGCCGTCAGCGGATTGTCAGCCGATCGTCACGCCCCCGTTATCGAGCCTCCGCATCGTCCCGCCGCCGCTTGAACGAAGCGGCGCGGTGCAACCGAGGTCTTGGGGGATCTTGCAGAATGTCACTTCGATCATCTTTCAAATCTGCCTTTCATGAATTGCTCGCATTGTCCGTCACGGTGTCTTTGCTGGCGTTTTCCGCTGCCGCGCCGAGCCTTGCGCACGACCATGGCTTCGACGACGATGACGACAGCTACGCCATCGGCCTGTGGGGCGACCTGCCCTACTCCACGCTGCAGGCCACCGTCGGCGTCCCCAACCTGATCGCCGACATGAACGCCCATCGACTGAAATTTACGGCGCACGATGGCGACCTGAAGCAGGGCTCCAATTCCGCCTGCGACGCCGGCCTCTACGCCCAGGCGCTCGCTTTCTTCAACAGCCTCGAGGCGCCCGCGATGTTCACCCCGGGCGACAATGACTGGGTCGATTGCGATCGCCCCTCGAATGGCGGCTTCAACTCGCGCGACCGGCTCGATTACGAGCGCAAGGTGTTCTTCTCGACGCCGTTTTCGCTCGGCCAGCGCAAGCTGCGCCAGGAGGTGCAGACCGATCCGCTGTGTCTGAGCGCCAACGGCACCAGGGTCGGCTGCGTCGAGAATCGCCGCTGGACCGTTGGCCGGGTCACCTACGCGACCCTCAACATCCAGGGATCCTGCAACAATCTCTGCGACACAAATCCCGATCCGGACGAATACAACGCGCGCAACGCGGCCGTGATTCTGTGGATGCAACAGACCTTCGCGGAAGCCAAGAGGCGCAACTCCGCCGCCGTGATGTTCATCACCCAGGGCAACCCGGGCTGGGACCAGGCCGATCCGACGCGCGCGCCGCTGCGCGATCCCAGGACGCTCGCCGAAACCGACGGGCAGCCCGATGGCTTCGTCAGCTTTCTGACCGCCTTACGCACCGAAGTCGAGGCGTTCCGCAAGCCGGTCGCCTACGTCCACGGCGATTCCCATTACTTCCGGATCGACCAGCCCTTCCTCAACAGTGCCGGCCAGCGGCTTGAGAACTTCGTTCGCGTCGAAACGTTCGGCGACAATCAGGGCAACGGCAACAACGACGTGCGCTGGCTCAAGGTGACCGTCGATCCGCGCAGTCGCGACGTGTTCTCCTTCCAGCCCGTCACGGTGCCAGCGAACCGCACCGCCGTGCCGGCGCCGACCCGCAACTGAGCCTCATGATGATCGGGTCATCCAGCTTGGCTGGGCGACCCTTGTCTTTCGCCTCTTTCGCGGAGTTCTGGAGTCGGACTCAACCGAGCGACCGCAGCCAGGCCAGCCGGGCGATCGCCTGCGACGCCAGCCGCTGCATCAGATCGAGCCGGTCCGGTTCGGTCGCTCGCTCCGCATGCTCCAGATACGCGTCCGCGAGCGCCTCCGCCAGCACGGCCGCATCGGCTTGCGCGAGCCCAGCCGGCAGGCGCAACAGGTCCGCAACCTCCGATGCCATTGCCGCGGCTTCCTGCGCAAGCTCGCGCACGCGATCCGCCGGGCGGCCAGCGGCGCGCACAGCCATCGCGTCGAGCAACTCGGCGAGTCGACGCTCCAGCCGGCCGGCGTCGATCGTGCCGGCGTCCGACGCCACCGACGCCGCGCGCCTGGCGTCGGTCTCAAGATGATAGGCACGGCGCCGCTCCTTGCGCAGCGTCGCGACATGACCGAGTTCCTCTCGCGCCATCGCCTCGGACGCCCTCTTGACCTCGGGATCATCGGCAAATGCCGCAAGATAGGACCAGAACGCAAAGGCCCGCTCCTCGTTGCGCACCGCCATCGACAGCGCGCGGTACGGCGTCATCAGCCGCGAGTCCTGGATTTCGCGTGCCACGCCGGGCTCAAAGGTCTCCGGTGGTTGCCAGCGCACCAGCGACGCATCGGGGGCACGCCCCGTTCGCGCTTGCGACCATTGCGCGACACTGTCGACATGCTCGCGCTCGGCCGCGGCCAGCCTCGCGAAGACAGCGGCCAGATCGAGCCGGCCTTGACGCTGCATCTCTCCGGACAGCTCGTCGTAGCGATCGGCCGCCTCCTGCTCCATCGCATTGGCGAGCGCGAACAGCTCGTCGATCGAATGCAGGTTCCCGGCCGGTTCCGACTTGAGCGAGAGCGTGCGTGTCAACAACATATGATGGTCCGCCTGATTGTCCTGGCTTGTTTGATCCAGCGCAACGTCCGTCGGATTGCGACCCACTAGACAACCGGCACGATAAGGAGTCAATTTAGCCTGGCTCTATTTGCTCAGGGATTGTCAATGGCGACGATCCTTCCTTCCCCGAAACAGTCCTGACTGGAATACGGCCCCTTCGCGGGCCGTCCGTTCCGCTTGAGGTGATCATGGTTGCGAGTGATGTCGCCACCCATCGGTGGCGCATGCCTGCTATCCTGGTAGCAATCCTCATCGGGCTCTGCGCGATCGCGGCCCCGCGCGCAGCACATGCGGCCGGCGATCTCGCAACCTACCTCTCGAAGATCACGCCGGGTGAGCTGTTCCCGGATGCGGATCGTTTCGGCGTGCCGCAAGGCGAGCCGCCGATCATGCCGGTGTATCGCGGCGATCAGCTCAAGGGTTACGTCTATCTCAACTCCGATTTCGCCAATTCCGTCGGCTATTCGGGCAAGCCGATCCACATCCTCGTCGGCATCGATCCCAAGGGCGTCATCACCGGGCTGAAGCTGGTCGATCACAAAGAGCCGATCGTGCTGATCGGCATTCCCCAGCCACGCATCGTTGCCGCACTCAACGGCCTGCTCGGCAAGGACATGATGCCGATTGCGCAAGGCGCGGAACATGCGCCGCAGGCCGACATCGTCTCAGGTGCCACGGTCACCGTGCTGGTGATGCACGACAGCATCGTGCGCGCCGCCACGCGCCTGATCCGCAGCGGCCGCATCGGCGCCGGCTCAGCGGCGAGCGCCGCCACAGCGCAGCCGAGCGAGACCAAGACGGTCGATCCCGACAAGAGCGAGATCCGCGACTGGAGCAGCCTGCTCGGCGACGGCTCGGTGCGGCGCCTGCATCTCAGCATCGGCGACGTCAACGACGCTTTCGCCAAGTCGGGCAATGAGGCGGCCGCGCAAAATCCGGAGCCCGGCGATGCCGGCGACACCTTCATCGATCTCTATGTGGCCATGGCCAGCGTGCCCACGATCGGCCGCAGCCTGCTCGGCGACGAGGGCTATCAGCGACTCAAGCAGCGATTGCAGCCCGGACAGCAGGCGATCGTCGTCGCCGGCGACGGCGTCTACTCGTTCAAGGGCTCCGCTTATGTCCGAGGCGGCATCTTCGACCGTATCGAGGTGCTGCAGGAGGGCGGAAGCACACGGTTCCGCGACAAGAACCACATGCGACTCGGTGCGCTGACCGCCGCCGGCGCCCCTGCCCTGCGCGAGATCGGACTGTTCATCACGCCGCCCGAATTCACGCTCGACCCGACCGAGCCATGGCAGCTCCAGCTCCTGGTGCAACGAAGCACAGGCAGCCACGACAAGGCGTTCCTGACATTCGATGTCGACTACACGGTGCCCGACGCCTACTTGAAGCAGCAGACGCGCCCCGCTGTGTCGGCAGCGAAGGCGACGTCCGCGCGTCCCGCCCCGACCACGGCGCAACCGGTCGCCGACGACACCGAGGAGCCGTTATGGATGCGCATCTGGCGCTCGCAGACGATCTCCATCGGCATCACCGCGCTGGCGCTGGCCGCGCTCACAGGGATCTTCTTCTTCCAGAACGTTCTGGTGCGCCGTCCCCGGCTCTACACCTGGGTGCGCCGCGCCTATCTGCTGTTCGTGCTGGTCTGGCTCGGCTGGTACGCCAACGCCCAGCTTTCGGTCGTCAACGTCGTCACCTTCGTCAACGCGCTGCTGACCGGCTTCCATTGGGAGTTCTTCCTCGCGGCGCCCTTGATCTTCATCCTGTGGGCGGCAACGGCGGCTGGACTGCTGTTCTGGGGCCGCGGGCCGTTCTGCGGCTGGCTCTGTCCGTTCGGCGCGCTGCAGGAGCTGACCAACACAGTGGCAAAATGGCTCAAGGTGCCGCAGATCACGGTGCCCTGGGGGCTGCATGAGCGGCTGTGGCCGATCAAATACATCATCTTCCTCGGCCTGTTCGGCCTGTCGCTCTATTCGGTCGCGCTCGCCGAGCAGGTCGCGGAGGTCGAGCCGTTCAAGACCGCGATCATCCTGAAATTCTCGCGCAGCTGGCCGTTCGTGCTGTATGCCGCGGCGCTGCTCGGCATCGGCCTGTTCATCGAACGCTTCTTCTGCCGCTATCTCTGCCCGCTGGGCGCCGCGCTGGCGATTCCCGGACGCATCCGCACCTTCGAATGGCTGCGTCGCTGGAAGGAGTGCGGCTCGCCCTGCCAGCGCTGTGCCAAGGAATGTCCGGTGCAGTCGATCCATCCCGAAGGACACATCAATGTCAATGAATGCATCTACTGCATGCATTGCCAGGAGCTCTACTACGACGATCAGCGCTGTCCGCACATGATCCAGGTCCGGCTCAAGCGCGAGAAGTTCGAGGCGATGTCATCGCCGTCGATGCGCGCCGCCAAATCCGGTCCGAAGACCGTGATCACCCATGCCGGTCGGCCGACGACGGCGCCGGCTCAATCCAACGATCTCACTCATCCATCATAAGGAGACGACGATGGCGCACGACGACGACCAGACGAAACTCAGCCGCCGACAAATCGTCGGCACCGCCGCGCTCGGCGCGGCCGGCGTGGCCGGCAGCATCGGCCTCGGCAAGAGCGTCGAGACCACGCCGGCCGCCGCACAGTCGCGACCGGCGCAAGGCGCCGGCAAGGCGGAGGTCGCGCCCGGCCAGCTCGACGAGTACTATGTCTTCTTCTCCAGCGGCCAGACCGGCGAGTTGCGGATCGTGGGCATGCCCTCGATGCGCGAGCTCATGCGCATTCCGGTCTTCAACCGGTGCAGCGCCACCGGCTGGGGCCAAACCAACGAGAGCCGCAAGATCATGACCGAGGGGCTGCTGCCCGAGACGCGCGAACGGCTCAAGGACCGGCTCGGCATCTGGATGAACGGCGACTGCCACCATCCGCACATGTCGTTCACCAACGGCACATATGACGGCCGCTACATCTTCATCAACGACAAGGCCAACACCCGCCTCGCCCGCATTCGCACCGACGTGATGAAATGCGACAAGATCATCGAGCTGCCGAACCAGTACACCATCCACGGCATGCGTCCGCAGAAGTTCCCGCGCACCGGTTACGTTTTCTGCAACGGCGAATATGAGGTGCCGCTGCCGAACGACGGCAAGGTGCTCGACGACAAGTCGAAATACTGGTCGATGTTCTCGGCCGTCGACGGCGACACCATGAAGGTCGCCTGGCAGGTGATCGTCGACGGCAATCTCGACAACACCGACTGCGACTACCAGGGCAAATATGCGTTCTCGACCTGCTACAACTCGGAGAAGGGCGTCACCTTGGCCGAGATGACGGCAAGCGAACAGGACTGGGTCACGATCTTCAACATCAAGCGCATCGAGGAGGCCGTCAAGAAGGGCGACTTCAAGGAGATGAACGGCGTTCCCGTGATCGACGGCCGCAAAGGATCGCCTTACACGCGCTACGTGCCGGTCTCCAACAGTCCGCATGGCCTCAACACGGCCCCCGATGGCATCCACGTCGTCGCCAATGGCAAGCTGGCGCCGACGGTCACGGTGATCGACGTCCGCCTGATCGACAACCTGTTCGACGACAAGATCAAGCCGCGCGACGTCGTCGTGGCCGAGCCGGAGCTCGGCCTCGGGCCGCTGCACACCGCCTTCGACGGCCGGGGCAACGCCTACACTACGCTGTTCCTTGACAGCCAGGTCTGCAAATGGAGCCTCGATCTCGCCAAGCGCGCCTTCAAGGGCGAGAAGGTCAACCCCATCATCCAGAAGCTCGACGTCCACTATCAGCCGGGCCACAACCACGCCTCGATGGGCGAGACCAAGGAAGCCGACGGCAAATGGCTGCTGTCGCTGAACAAGTTCTCCAAGGATCGCTTCCTGAATGTCGGCCCGCTCAAGCCGGAGAACGACCAGCTGATCGACATCTCCGGCGACAAGATGGAGCTGGTGCATGACGGCCCGAGCTTCGCTGAGCCGCATGACGCCGTGATCGTGCACCGCTCCAAGCTCGAGGGCCGCGTGACCTCGATCTGGAAACGCGACGACCCGTTCTTCGCCGACGCCCGCAAGCAGGCCGCAGCCGACGGCGTCACGCTGGAGAGCGACGCCAAGGTGATCCGCGATGGCAACAAGGTGCGCGTCTACATGTGGTCCAGCGCGCCCGCCTACGCGCTCGAAAAGTTCGAGGTCAAGCAGGGCGACGAGGTGACGGTCTATGTCACCAACATCGACGACGTCGAGGATCTGGTGCACGGCTTCTGCATCGTCAACTACGGCGTCAACATGGAGATCGATCCGCAGCAGACCTCGTCGGTGACGTTCATCGCCGACAAGCCCGGCGTGTACTGGTATTTCTGCACATGGTTCTGCCACGCCATGCACATGGAAATGCGCGGACGCATGCTGGTCTCGCCGCGGAACGCGTGAGCGATGCGGCGCATGCGCCATATCAAGACTCTGGGGCTGGCGGCGCTCGTCGTCGCCGGCCTGCCCTTCCGCGCCCAGGCGGCGACTCTGCAGGTCGGAACTGACACCACCGACCTGCAGGCCCTGCTCGACCGCGCCGCCGACGGCGACGAGATCGCGCTCGCCACCGGCACCTATCGCGGACCGCTACGGATCAGCCACCGCTTGACGCTGGCTGGGGCTCCGGGCGCCGTGATCAGCGGTGGTGGCGAGGGCAGCGTCATCACCGTGGCGGCGCCGGGCACCGTCATTCGCGGCCTCGCCATCGACGGATCCGGCCGCGCGCTGGAGAAGATGGATTCCGGCATCTTCGTCGAGCAGGCCGCGCACGACGCAGTGATCGAGAACAACCGCATCGAGGGCAATCTGTTCGGCGTCTATCTGCACGGATCAGCCAACGCCATGGTCCGTCACAACAGCATCATCGGCCTGCGCGCGACGCGCGGCGGCGTCACCGGCAACGGCGTCTCGGTCTGGAACGCGCCGGGCGCCAAGGTGATCGACAACCAATTCCGGTACGGCCGCGATGGCGTGTTCGCCATCACCAGCCGCAACAACGTCTTCAGCGGCAATCGCTTCAGCGACCTGCGCTTCGCGGTCCACTTCATGTACACCAACGACAGCGAAATCTCCGGAAACGTCTCGACCCGCAACATCATCGGCTATGCGATGATGTTCTCCAAGGCGCTCGTCGTGAGGGATAACGTCTCGGATCACGACCGCGACCGCGGCTTGCTGTTCAACGCGGCCAACGGCTCGCAGATCGCCGGCAACAGCGTGATCGGCGGGTTGCAGCCGGCGGAGCGCTGGGCCACCGCGGAGAACCGCGGCACCGACGAAGGCGTGCCGCAGGCCGATGCGAGCACGGCCACGCCGACCGCCGGCGCCCGTCCCGGTCCCGAGAAATGCGTGTTCATCTACAACACCAACAACAACCATATCACCGACAACTGGTTCGAAGGGTGCGAGATCGGCGTTCACTTTACCGCCGGCTCCGAGGGCAACGACATCAGGGGCAATGCCTTCGTCAACAATGCTAGCCAGATCAAGTATGTCGGCACCCGCCATCTCGACTGGTCGAAAGACGGCCGCGGCAATTATTGGAGCGACAACCCGGGCTTCGACCTCAACGGCGACGGCATTGCCGACACCGCCTATCGGCCGAATGATCTGATCGACCGCGTATTGTGGACCGCGCCGGCCGCCAAGGTCCTGATCAACAGCCCGGCCGTGCAGGTGATCCGCTGGGCGCAGGCGCAGTTCCCGGCGATCCTGCCCGGCGGCGTGGTCGACAGCCATCCGCTGATGTCGCCACCGCCGGCGCGCCGCACTGCCGCTAGGAGCAGCGCCCGATGAGCGCGACCGTCCATATCGCCGACGTGATCAAGCACTACGGCAAGGTCGAAGCCGTCAAGGGCGTGTCGTTCGATCTCGCGGCCGGGGAGATGGTGGCCCTGATCGGCCACAACGGCGCCGGCAAGACCACGCTGATGAAGATGATGCTCGGCCTGATCCGACCGACCAAGGGCGCGATCGCGCTGCTCGGCGAAAACCCGGCCGCGGGCGAGTTCTCCTCGCGGCGTCGGCTCGGCTATCTGCCGGAGAACGTCGCCTTCGATGCCGCGCTCACCGGCCGCGAGACGCAGAGCTTCTACGCCCGCCTCAAGCGCGAGCCTGTGAAGGGCGCGCTGGCGCTGCTCGATGTCGTCGGGCTGGGCGACGCTGCCGGACGCCGCGTCAATACCTACTCGAAGGGCATGCGCCAGCGCCTCGGCTTGGCACAGGCGCTGATCGGCCGGCCACGCGTGCTGCTGCTGGACGAGCCGACCACCGGTCTCGATCCCGAGCTGCGCCAGACGTTCTACGAGGTGATCCAGAAGCTCGCCGCCGAGGGCACGACGGTGCTGCTGTCATCGCATGCGCTGACCGAGCTGGAGGAGCGGGCCGGCCGTGTCATCATCATGAACAAGGGACTCAAGGTCGCCGACGGCACGCTCGACGAGTTGCGCCGCCTCGCGCGACTGCCGACCCGGATCCGGGTCAAGGTCGCTGAGCTGCCGCCATCCGGCCGGCCCTCCTGGCTGCCGGAGGCGACCTCCTATCGTCGGGTCAATGGCCACATCGTCGAGATCGACGCAGCGCCGGACGAGAAGATCGCTCTGCTGCGCCGTGCGACGGCCGACGGCACCGCCGTGCAGGATCTCGAGCTCATTCCACCCAGTCTCGACGAGCTCTACGCGCATTTCCTGCGCCACGCGGAGCGTTCGCAATGAATGCCGTGATCACCATCGCCGCGAAGGAAATCCAGCAGGCGATCCGCAACCGCTGGGTGCTGGCGTCGACCCTGCTGCTGGCAGGGCTCGCGCTGTCGCTGACCTTTCTCGGCAGCGCACCGACCGGCACCGTGGGCGCGCGCGCGCTCGACGTCGTCATCGTCAGCCTGTCGAGCCTGACGATCTTCCTGATCCCGCTGATCGCGCTTCTGATCTCGCACGACGCCATCGTCGGAGACATGGAGCGCGGCACCATGCTGCTGCTGCTCAGCTATCCCGTGGCGCGCTGGCAGGTGCTGCTCGGCAAGTTCCTCGGTCATCTCGCGGTGCTCGCCTTCGCGACCTGCCTCGGCTATGGCGCCGCTGCCGTAGCGCTGCTGATCGCCGGCAGTCACTTCGACAGTGACGGGCTCGCGGCCTTCGCCGCGATGATCGGCTCCTCCGTTCTGCTTGGCGCGGTGTTCGTCGCGATCGGCTATCTCGTCAGCGCAGTGGTGCGCGACCGCGGCACCGCAGCGGGGGTCAGCATCGGTCTGTGGCTCGTGCTCGTCCTGATCTACGACATGGCGCTGCTCGGCCTTCTCGTGATCGATCAGGGCCGCAACGTTTCCAGCGGCGTGCTCAGCGCGCTGCTGCTGCTCAACCCGACCGACGCCTACCGGCTGTTCAACCTGACCGGCTTCGCCAATGTCAGCCTGTTCTCCGGCATGGCCGGGCTCGCCGGCAGCAGCACGCTGTCGGTGCAGGTGTTGCTCACAGCGCTGGTGCTTTGGACGTTGGTGCCGCTCGCCGGCGCCGCGCTGGCCTTCTCCCGGAGGGAGCTATGAAACGCCTCGCTTTCGCCGGCTTGCTCATCGCCGCCTTTGCGCTTGCCGCCTGCAACGACAGGCAGGCGGCCGCGCCGCCGCCGCCGATCAAGCTGACGGCGGAGGCGATCGGGCATTATTGCGGCATGAATCTGCTCGAGCATTCTGGCCCCAAGGGACAGATCTTCGCCGCCAGCCTGATCGAACCGGTGTGGTTCTCCTCCGCGCGTGACGCCATCGCCTTCACGATGCTGCCCGACGAGCCCAAGGACATCCAGGCGATCTACGTCTCCGACATGGGCAAAGCCGCGAGCTGGGACAATCCGGGCGCCGACAATTGGGTCGAGGCGCGCAAGGCGGTGTTCGTGATCGGCAGCCGGGTCAGGAGCGGCATGGGCAGCGACGAGGCGGTGCCGTTCTCGGATCGGACCGCGGCCGAGCGGTTCGCTGCCGAGCACGGCGGCCGCATCGTCGGCTTCACCGAGGTGCCCCGCGACTACGTGCTGAGCTCGGCCGACGACAACGCCGGTCTGGCCGAGCCGGGTTCGAAGCAAACCACGGGAGTCCAGCGATGACACTTCACCTCTCGCGCCGGCGCTTCATCCGCATCAGCGCCGCATTAGCGGGCCTCGCGGTTGCTCCTTCCTGGGCGCAGGCGGCCGACAGCACAAGCGGGTCGGTCGAATGGCGCGGCACGCTGCTCGGCGCCGTCGCCACGATCAAGCTTCATCACCGCGACCGGCAGGAAGCCGAACGGCTGATCACGGTGTCGATCGGCGAAGCCCGGCGGCTCGAGCGCCTGTTCAGCCTGTATCTGGAGCAATCGGCGCTGGTGACGCTGAACCGCACCGGCGTGCTGGTGGACCCCGCGCCCGAGCTGGTCGACATCCTCACACGCTCGCAGCGCTACGCCGCGATGACCGACGGCCGCTTCGACCCGACGGTGCAACCGCTGTGGACGCTCTATGCCGATCATTTTTCGCGCCCGCATGCCAATCCCGACGGGCCGCCGCAAGCGGCCGTGCAAGAGGCGCTGGCGCGGGTCGGCCATCAGCGGCTGAGCGTCAGCCGCGATCGCATCGTCATGCCGCGCGGCATGGCGCTCACCCTCAATGGCATCGCGCAGGGCTATGTCACGGACCGGATCGTCGAGCTCCTGCGCAGCGAGGGCGTGCAGCACAGCCTGGTCGACATGGGCGAAGCCCGCGCCATCGGCGCACGGCCAGATGCACGGCCCTGGGAGATCGCAATCGCCGATCCGGACATTCCCGACCGGACCGCTGCACTGCTTCCGATCATCGATCGCGCCGTATCGACATCGGGCGCCTATGGCTTCCGCTTCGATCCGCGAGGCCGCTTCAATCATCTGTTCGATCCGCACGACGGCGGCTGTGCGCAGCGCTATCGCAGCGTGACCACGGTCGCCGGCAATGCAACGGCGGCAGACGCGCTCTCGACCGCCTTCAGCCTGATGTCGGAGCCTGAGATTCGTGCCCTGCTGCCCCGCACCGAGGTCGAACGTGTTCACCTGATCGACGCGACCGGAGCGACAGTCGAGCTTGTCGCTTGAATTCGCGGCCGAATCAGTCGAGAGCGCGGCTAGAGGACGACGGTCGCCGGTCGAAGGCCGCACCGCTTGCTGCTAGGACCTGATGCGCGCCGCGCGGCTGCCTCGTCAAAATCGCGCGGCCATCTCGACGAGCCGCCTGTGCGCCCGCTCACGCGCCACGCCGGTGTGCGCCGCCGGCCCGCTGGTCGGCCCGATCGCCACGAAGTGCAGGTCGCGAAGGCCCATGAAGCGCAGCGCCTCGCGCAAATAGGGCGTCGCGAGGTCGGTACGCCCCCGGCTGATGCCGGTGGTGAAGTCGCCGCCGCTGGCGAGGATCACCAGCGTCGGACGATCCTTCAGAAGCGGCAGGTAGCCACGCGACGGATCGAAGCGAAAGGTGAGGCCCGGCTGATTGATGATGTCGAGCCAGTGCTTGAGTTTGTAGGGAATGCCGAAATTCCACATCGGCGTCGAGATCACGACGCGCTCGGCCAGATCGAGCCGCACCGCCATGCGCTCGGCCACAGCGAACGCCCGGCGCTGGCCGTCGGTGAAGGCGCGGCCGCCCATGCGGGCATATTTCGCCTGCAGGATCTCGCCGTCGAACTCGGGCAGACTCTCGCGCCACAGATTCATCTCGTCGACGTCCCAACCCGGCCGCGCCTGCCTGAAGCGGTCCAGGAAGGCGCGCGCGCCGGCGCTGGATTCCGAATCTGCCCGCGGCGAGGCGACGAGATGCAGCAGCTTTGGCATGCCTCACCCCAGCGCCCTGATCACCGCGTCGGCCGTGATCACGACAGCAACATTCTGCATGGCGAAGTTGATCGACGCATTGTGCCAGTCCGCGTTCATGGTCGAGCAGCAATCCTCCGGCACCACGATGAAATAGCCCTTGTCGGCCCCGGTGCGCGCGGTGTGCTCCACCGACATGTTCGTCCAGGCGCCGGTATTGATGAGGACATCGCGCCCGGTGGCCTTGAGAATCGTCTCGAGCCGCGTGCCTTCCCACGCGCTCATGCGCATCTTCTCGACCACGAAGTCGCCGCTGCGCGGCTCCAGGCCGGCGACAGGCGCCGCGCCCCAGCTGCCGCGCACCATCGCCTTGCTGTCGACCAGCCCCTCGAACAGCGGTGCGTTCAAGGTCACGCCGGGCGCGCCCGGCTCGACCACGAACCAGACATGAATGATGACGACGCCGCGCGCACGCGCGACCTCGGCGAGCCGCCGGACATTGTCGACCACGCGCTGCTGCTTGGCATGACCGGGCGCGCCGGAATCCGCGAAGGCGCCACCGTCCATGATGACGTCATTCTGCAGATCCTGGATGATCATCGCGCAGCGGCGCGGATCGAGCTGCATGTCGCCAGATGCCAGCTGCGGCGCCGATGGCGCGGACGTCGCGCTGGACATCGCCAGACCTGCCGTTGACGCCCCTCGACTTCGCGCGCTCATATACGGCTCGTGGCGCGGACCGACCTTGGTCGCGATCGCATAGACCGAATGGGTCGCGGTGAGATAGAGCGTGCGAAACTCGGGACCGCCCCAGGCGAGATTGGCGACGAGCTCCGGCACGCGCACCTTGCCGAGCAGTTCGCCCGTAGGCGCATAGACCCAGACGCCGCCGGGTGCGGTGACCCAGACATTGCCGCGCTGGTCGCATTTCATGCCGTCGGGCACGCCTGGCTCGAGCTCGGAGCGGATGCCGCTGGCAAAGACGCGCCCGTTCGCCAGCGCACCATCGCCGCCGACGTCGAACACGCGGATCACCGCCTGCACCGTATCGTTGACGTAAAGCAGCTTCTCGTCCGGGGAAAAGCACAGCCCGTTGGGCTGGTCGAACAGATGGCGGTCAACCAGCAGCCGCGGCGGACCGCCGCCCGGCGGCACCCGGTACACGCCCTGGAAGCCGAGCTGGCGCGGCCGCTCCACGCCATAGACCGGCATGCGGCCATACCACGGGTCGGAGAAGTAGATCGCCCCGCTGGAGTGGACGCACACGTCGTTGGGGCTGTTCAGCTCCTGGTTCTCGAAATGCGATGCCAGGATCTCGCGGCGGCCGTCGGGACGCTCGCGCACCAGCGACGACGTCGCGTGTTCGCAGACGATCAGATTGAGCTCGGCATCATAGGTCATGCCGTTGCACTTGTTCGACGGCCGCCGCATCTCCACCACGCCGCGCTTCGCGTCCCAGCGGCGGCGGACATCAGCCGGCATGTCGGAGAACAGCAGGAACTGCTCGACGGGATGCCAGATCGGCCCCTCGGTGAACTCGAAGCCGGTCGCGACCTGCGCCACCGGCGCATACGGATCGATCAGAGTTTCGAACTCAGTGCGCAACGTCACGTGGGTCATGGGGGCACCTTGTGCTGCTCACGCCGGAAACCAGTGCCGCTGCGGCAGCGACTGCACCAGCGGCCCCGGCACTTGGTCGTGCAGCCGTCCCACCACCACACCGCCTTCGATCTTGGCGGGACGATCGTGCACCGGCAGCAGATAGCGCGAACTCGACAGCAGCTTCTTGATCGCTGCCTTCTCGGCGCGTTTTGTCGTGCCGTGATTGCCGGTGGTGCGCGGCTCGCCATCCTGAATCTCGTTGAACGGCGTCACGATCTGGTCGTTGAAGTCGTAGATGACGTCGCCGCAGATGGTAGCGATGCCATCGGCAGTGTGGACGTGGATGTTCATCGAGCCTTCGGTATGGGCATTCGCAGCGTCGCAATAGACGCCCGGCATCAGCTCGACCGGGCCGGTGAGCTCGAGGTCGAGGAAACGCAGCGCACTCTTGGTGTGCAGCCGGTCGATCAGATGCTTGATGTCGGGCGCCGGATATTGCGGATGCATCAGCCCGGAAACCGAGTATTCGAGCTCGCGGCGGTTGAGCACGACCGTCGTGTTCATCGGGAACAGATCGTCCTTCCCGGCGTGATCGATGTGCAGATGGGTGTGGCAGACGTAGCGGACATCGCCCATGCGCACGCCGTGCCGCGCCAATTGGTTCTCGATCATGTTCTCATGGTACTGCAGCCCGCGCATGCCCAGCGTCTCCATGATCTGGTTGGAGCGGTAGCCGGTATCGACCACGACCGGATACGGCCCGCCCAGGATCAGGAAGCCGAGCGTCAGCACCCGGCGGGTGCGGCCGCAATCACGGCCGAGCACAAGGAAGCTCGATTCCAATTCGATGTCACCATAGTCGAGAACCTTGATTTCCAGCGCCATGAGCGTTCCCTGTTGCTTTTGTTGTCGTTGCAGGCGGTATCATCCCAGCCGATAGACGCGCTGCGCCGTCCCTCCCATGACCTGCGCGCGCGCATGCTCGTCGAGGTCCCGGATGGCAGCCTCATAGGCCCCCACCAGTACGCGGTAGTCGGTCCAGAGCTTCTCGATCGGAAAGTTCGAGCCGAACAGGCAGCGCTCGGGGCCGAACATTCCGACCGTCTCCCGCACCACGTCGGCGACATGCGCCGGATCGTTGCGGCGAATGAAGGTGCCGAGGCCCGAGAGCTTGCTGACGACATTGCTGCAGCTCGCCAGCCGCTGCATGCCGGCTCGCCATCGATCGCGACCGCGCGTGGACAGATCCTCCAGCATGCCGGCATGCTGGAGGATGAAGGTCACGGACGGACAGCTCTCGGCGAGCGCTGCGGCGCCCGCCATCTGCGGCCCGAAGACCTGCAGGTCGAAGGACCAGCCGTAGTCGGCGAGCCGCGCGATGTTGGCGCGGATATGGGTATCTCTGCAAAGGTCTGGGGACGAAGCGAAACGATAGAGCGGGTTCTCATGCCAGTGCAGCTGCATCCGGACCCCGCGCAGCAGGGGATAGCGCGCCAGCCGGTTGAACTGCGGCCGCGCATCTTCGACGCTCAGATCGGCATAGGCGACGATCGCGTGCGGAAAGCCGTGCTGCTCAGAAGTTCGCTGCACCCAGGCGGCTTCGTCCTCGAAGCCGTCCTTGGCCCAGTTGGTCTGGACGTAGACCGATTGCGTGACGCCGCTGCCGGCGATGTCGTCGAGATACTCCTCGATCGTGTAGTCGCGCCTGATCGGCTCATAGGGGCCGAAAATCCGCGGCTGCATCGGCCCGACCAGCCAGGGCAGATCGGCCTGACGCCAGATGTGGTGATGCGCATCGACATAACCGGTCATGCCGCCCTCCTCTGTGCCAGCGACAGAACATGCGCGACGATGGTCTCGTCCGACCCGCCGGCTGCGATGTCGTCGACGAATGGCGCGATCGCCTGCAACGCCTCGGTCTGCGGCTTGAAGCCGGGCCCCGTCGCGAGCGGCGTCAGCCAGCTCAGGCGCCAGGCGCGCAGCGACAGCCTCCACACGGCGTCACGGAGCACATGATGGTCACCACGCTCGAGCCCATCCGAGATGACCAGCACGACGGCGCCCCGCGCGTAGGTCGAGAACCGCGGCACCGCGAGGAAGGCCTGCAGCGCCTCGCCGATGCGCGTGCCACCGTCCCAGTCGCTGACGAGATGCGAGGCAGCGAGCAGCGCCTGTTCGCGCCGCTTCAGCCGCAAGGGCCGCGTCACGCGTGTCAGCCGTGTGCCAAGCGTGAACACCTCGGCCTGGGGTACGGCCTGCACCAGCACGTGGGCGAGCCGCATGTTATCCTCGGTCCGCGCCTTCATCGAGCCGGAGACGTCGATCAGCAGCAGCAATCGTCGCAATCGAGGTCGCCGCTTCAGCCGCCGCAGCGACAGCACCTCACCGTCGCGCCTTATGCTCTCGCGCAGGGTCCGGCGCAGGTCCACGAAGCTGCCGCGCCGCGCGCGCATGCGCCGGTGGCCACGCCGTTTCGGCAGTTTTGCACGCGCCTGACGCGCGAGGCGCTGCAGGGCATGGCCGCCCGTCGTCGCAGCCAAGCGGCGGGCGACCAGCGCTTCAACGCGCGTCGCAGCCAGACCTGACTCGTTCTGCTCCTCGGCGAGATCGGGACCGACAGCGCCGTCCCCTTCCTCCTGGAGACGCACGACATCGTCCTGCCTGTCGCTCTCGCTGAAGGCCGTTGCCTCGGCGACACCAAAATGGACGTCGAACAGCAGATTGTAGGTCGCGAGCCGCTCCGGAGGCGGCGCGAGGGTCGCCGTCCCGGCACGACGGATATCCTCGATGCTGACAGGCCCCAGCAGTTCGATCGCAGCGAGGAAGGCGGTGGTCTGCTCCGGCGCAATTGCGAAGCCGTTTCGCCGCAACAGCGCAGCGAATGTCACGAAGATCTCGGTCGCCTGCGGCAGGCGGGGCTCGCTCATGTCATCGCCTCCGCGAGCAGCGCGTCGAGCCGCGGCGCGATGAAGGACAGATCCTCCTCATCCTTCAGCGCGACGCCAATCGCGCGCTTGAACGCATCGGGCCAGCGCGCGCCGGTCTGGTTGAGCAGCGTCGCCGCCTCCGCCCAATCGACCGCCTCGGCAATCCCGGGCGCCTTGCTCAGCGGCTCGCGCCGCAGCTTCGCCACTGCAGCCACCACGGCCCGCGCGGTCGCTTCGGCAACACTGGAGGCCCGCATCATCACGATGCGCGCCTCGCGCTCCGCATCGGGATAGTCGATCCAATGATAGACACAGCGTCGGCGCAGCGCTTCGTGCAGGTCACGGGTCCGATTCGAGGTCAGCACCACGATCGGCCGCTCCGCGGCGCGCACCGTGCCGCGCTCGGGGATCGATATCTGGAAATCGGAGAGAAATTCGAGCAGGAACGCCTCGAACTCCTGGTCGGCCCGATCGATCTCGTCGATCAGCAGCACGGTCGCATCGGGCGCGCGCAGGCAGGCCAGCATCGGCCGCTCGATCAGAAAGCTCTCGCCATAGATGTCGATGCTCTCCTCGCCGGCTTGGCGGATCGCGAGCATCTGGCGCGGATAGTTCCACTCGTAGAGCGCCGCAGCAGCGTCGATACCTTCGTAGCATTGCAGGCGGATCAGCTTGCGGCCGAGCACCGCGGCGATTGCCTTCGCCGCCTCGGTTTTTCCGACGCCGGGCGCGCCTTCCAAGAGCAATGGCTTGCCCAGCGCGAGCGCGAGATAGGCCGCGGTGGAGAGCCCGTCATCGGCGAGATAGTACGCCGCGCGCAGTGCCTTTTCCAGCGCCTGCGGCGAGTCGATGCCGACGATGTTGCTGCGGACCACCATGCTGCGTCACCGCCGCGTCTGCGGCCGGGCGCCGCCCTGGGCCTTGATCGCGCGCAGCACTTTCTCTGGCGTGATCGGCAGTTCGTCGAGGCGCACGCCGACGGCGTTGAAAATCGCATTCGCGATGGCAGGAAGCACGGGATTGGCGCACATCTCGCCAGGGCCCTTGCCGCCGAACGGTCCGTCGGGCGCCGGCCGCTCCAGCACGGCGATGTCGTGCGGACAGATGTCGCCAGGTCCCGGCATCAGGTATTCCACGAAGTCGCGCGGTCCTTGCTTCGGGTCCGGGTAGTACGGCTCCGTCGTCTCGTAGAGCGCGTGGCTCATGCCCATCCAGGCGCCGCCGACCAGTTGCTGCTCGACGAGGCGGGGATTGAGCGCGCGTCCCAGCTCATAGGCGCTGTCCATCCTGACCACGCCGACCTCGCCGGTCTCGTCATCGACCTCGACCTCGGCGACGAGACAGGCATGCGCGTAGCAGGTCGCCGGGGACATTTCGCCAGTCTCGGGATCCACCTCCGACAGCGGCACCAGGAAGATGCCACGGCCGGAGATGGTCTTGCCCTGGCGGAACTGCGCGGCGATGGCGACGTCCTTCACCGAGATCGAGCGATGCGGCGCGCCCTTGACGTGGATGTTGCCGCGACCATCCGTTTCGAGATCGCTGGCGTTGACCTCGAGCTCCTCGGCCGCGGCCTCCATCATGACGCCACGCGCCTCCTTGGCCGCCGCCATCACGGCATTGCCGACGCGATGGGTGCCGCGCGAAGCGAACGAGCCCATGCAATGCGGGCCGGTGTCGGAATCGGCGGTGTCGACATAGACGTCCTCGACCGGCACGCCGAGCGTCTCGGCACAGATCTGCCGCGTCACCGACTTCATGCCCTGCCCGAGATCGATCGACGACAGCGCCACCGTGAACTTGCCGCTGGGGTTGGAATGCACCAGCGCCTGGCTCGGATCGCCGCCGAGATTCATGCCGATGGGATAGTTGATCGCCGCCATGCCGCGGCCGCGGTGCCTCGTCATGTCAGCGCCTCCTCGTGCCGAACACCGACGAGAACCGCGTCGCGCCGTGCCCCGGCGAAGGCGCCGGGCTCGTTGGCGGAGGTGGTGGCGGCTCGGGCTGTGGCGGCGCCGAGAGACCACGATCGTAGCTGGTGCGTTGCTGCGCCGGCGCAGGCCGCGCGCTCACCGGCTCTCGTGGCGTGGAGGGAACAGCCGCCCGCGCCCCGCCGCCATCCTTGCGCGAGGACATGCGCCGGAACTCCTCGCGGATCGGCCATTTGGCCTTCTCGGCCGCGACCTGGACGCATTCGATCAGCGCGGTGTTCTTGGCCTCGCGGCGATGCGCCTTCATGTCGCCGTCGCGATAGGCATTGAGGATACGAAACTCCATCGGGTCCATGCCGATCAGATGCGCGAGCTTGTCCATCTGGCATTCGAGCGCGAAGTCCATGCCGGTGATGCCGAAGCCGCGCATCGCGGTGGCCGGCGTGCGGTTGGTGAAGATGCAGTAGATGTCGCCATGGACGTTCGGGATCGTGTAGGGCCCCGGCAGGTGCGCGGCGCATTTGACCACCGCGTAGCTCGACAGCCGCGTATAAGCACCAGAGTCGAAATAGCCGCGGATCTGGCGCGCCACGATGCGGCCGTCACGCATGACTCCGTCCTTGATGTAGATGCGCTCGGCACCGCGGGGCGGCCCGAACTGCATCTCCTCCTCTCGTCCGAGCACGTAGCGCACCGGGCGCCCCGTCAACATCGCAGCGAGAATGGCGAGCGGCTCGGTCAGCGTGTCGACCTTGCCGCCGAAGCCGCCGCCGACCGTGCCGCCGATGAAGTGGAATGTGTTCGACGGCAGATCGAGGATCTTGGCGCAGGTGTCGAGCGAGAAGAACAGCGCCTGGGTCGAGGTATAGACCACGTAGCGGCCGTTGGTGTCGGGCGCGGCGATCGAGCCGTTGGTTTCGACCGGCGCGTGCTCGATCGGCGACATCTGGTAGCGCTGTTCCAAGACATGATCGGCGCCGGCAAAGCCGCGCTCGACGTCGCCAAAGCGCAACTTCTGGTGGTCGTAGCGGTCGTGATAGGTGAACGTATTCTTCGGATAGGTCTCGTTGACAACAGGCGCGCCCGGCTTCAGCGCCTCCTCGACGTCGAACACCGCCGGCAACGTCTCGTAGTCCACGCGCACCTTGGCGGCCGCCTCGTACGCCGCGCGCGGCGTATCCGCGACCACGGCAACGATCGGCTCCCCCTTGTAGCGGACCTTGTCGACGGCAAGCGTCGGCTCATCGTCCTTGCCAAAATTGATCAGGCTGAGCAGCGTATTGAGATTGCGCGGCACGTCGCTGCCGCGGATGATCCGCCGCACGCCCTCGCTCCGTTCGGCCTCGCTGGTCTCGATGCGGCGCAGCCGCGCATGCGGCTGCGTGGATCTGACGACCTTCAGATGCAGCATGCCCTGCAGCTTGTGATCGTTGAAATAGGTCGAGGTCCCCGTGACATGGCCGAGCATGTCCTGGCGTTGGGTGCCCTTGCCGACCTCGTTGAGATTGTCGTCGCGCTCGTCGGCGAAGATGTCCTTGCGCAGTTCCAGCATGGCGATCTCTCCTCACGCACTCGCGCGCAGCGACGCGGCCGCCGCCAGCACCGCATTGATGATCGGCTCGTAGCCGGTACACCGGCAGATGTTGCCCGAAATCGCCTCCACCACCTGCTCGCGGCTTGGCTGCGGGATCTTGTCGAGCAGCGCCTTCGCCGCCATCAGCATGCCCGGCGTGCAGTAGCCGCATTGCGCGGCAAAACCCTCGGCGAAGGCGCGCTGCAGCGGATGCAAATTCGGACCGCTCTTGATGCCGTCGAGGGTCTCGACCGCGCGGCCCTCGACGGCTTCGGCGAGCGTCAGACAAGACAGGTGCGCGTCGCCATCGATGAGGACCGTGCAGGCGCCGCAGCCGCCCTGGCCGCAACCGAATTTCGGCGTGAGGTCGCCGATCATCTCGCGCAGCACGACCAGCAGATTGGTGCCGCCGTCAACGAACAGCGCGACATCGCGACCATTGTGCCGGAACTGAAGTGGGGTCTTGGCCATGCTCTAGCTCTCCTGTCCCGACAACAGCCGCCGCAGATGCACGCCGACCACTTCGCGGCGATACCACGCGCTGGCCAGCGAATTGTCGGTGGGTGCCGTTCCCTCGGCCGCAGCAGCAGCGGCGGCACTGATCGCGCCGCCGTCGAACGGCCGCCCTTCGAGCGCGCGCTCGGCCGCCTTGGCGCGGATGGCGGTCGGGGCCATCGATCCCAGCGCGATCCGCGCGCCGGTCACGCGGCCGCCACTCTGTGGAAGATGCGCCGCAAGCGTGATCACCGATCCGCCCTTCGGCTTGATGCGGGCGATCTTGCGATAGCGGAACGCATCCGCCGACGCAGGCCGGATGCACGACACGCCGACCACCAGCGCACCGGCCTGGCGGTCGCGCGATTGCAGGAACTCCTCGATCGGCATGTCCCTGACGCCGAAGCCGCCCTGCAGCGAGACGATGCCGTCGAGCGCCAGCAGCGCCACCGTGAAGTCGCCGAACGGCGCCGGCGCGAACAGATTGCCACCGACGGTCCCCATGTTGCGCACCGCCGGGCCGCCGATCGAGCGCGCCGCCGGATGCAGGAAGGCGAGATCGCGTTCGGCCACCACGCGGGCGAAGGTGACGCCGGCGCCGATCCTGATGCGTGCGCCTGCCGCATCGATGCCCTGCAAGGTCCGGTCGGTGGCGCGGATGACCGTCGCAATCGAGACGTCGCCCTCGTTGAGATCGCGCATGACCAGCGTGCCGCCGCCCAGGTAGCGCGCCGCGCGGTCCGACGACAGCGCAGACGCTGCTTCGCTCGCGGCCTGAAACGTCTTCACCGTGACCGGCATCGATTCACCTCGTCCTCATGCCGCCTGCTTCAAATGCGATCGGATCGCCTCGAAGCCAGCCTGGTAGATGTCTTCTGCGACCATGCGCGTCAGCGCCTCGGCCAGCTCGGGCCGCGTCGTGAAGCGGCTCTCCCAGTGCCAGAAGGTGCGGTCGCCATCGGTGACCGGCAGCAGCCGGACATGGGCGACGTAGTTGAACATCGGGATCGGCGTATCGAGCAGGCAGTAGCTGAAGCTCTGCTCGAGATCGGACAGCGCCAGCAACTGCTCGCGCAGCTCGGAGCCGTCCTTCAGACGAAAGCGCCTGACACAACCGATCTTGTCGGACGTCTGCGAACGCTCGATCGCAGAGGTCGCCACCGCCGGGTGCCAGCGATCATGACCGTTGAAGTCGCGCAGCACCTCCCACACGGCCTCGGTCGGCGCATCGATGATGGTGCTCTTGACCACGTGCGGCACGGCGTCAGCCCCCGAACGCGCGCTTGAGCGCATCGAAGCCGCCCTGGAACACGCCGCCGCCGATCGAAGCCACCAGATCAGCCTCGCGCTCCGGCGCGCAGTCGAACTCGGCGGTCCACTCCAGAAACGTCTTGTCGCCGTCCGTGACCGGTGTCAGCCTGAGGGTCGCGACGTAGTTCGATACGCCCATCGGCGATTCCAGGATCGAGTAGGTGCAGAACATGTCGTAGTCCGACAGGCCGAGCAGCTTCTCGCGAATGCGGTCGCCGTTGCGAAGCCGGAAATCCCTGACGCAGCCGATCTTGTCGGCGGGCTCGCCGCCCTCGATCCGGCTTTCGGCGATCGCCGGATGCCAGTTCGGCAGGCCGTTGAAGTCGCGGACGCGCGCCCACACCCGATCGTTGCGGGCACTCACGACGGTGGAGACGTAAACCCTCGCCATCTCGCATCAACCCTTCTTGCGCGGACCGCGATCGGTCGGCGGCTCGGACGGGCTGCCCTCGCCCGATCCGGCGCCGCCGCCTGTCTCCTTGCGCGCCGAGGTTTCTTTCCGGATGCCCTGCATGTCCCTGGCCTCGCGGATCAGGCCCGGCATCTTGGCAAGGCTGCCGCCCTCGACGCCGATATCGGAGAGGATCGAGTCGATCAGCGGCGCCTGGACGCGGTAGCGCAGCGCGGAATCGATCACCTCGTCGGTCGCACTGCGGCCGCCATTGCCGTTGCCGCCATTTCCGTTCAAGCCGTCGACCTGCAGGATGCGGATGCCCTCGATCTTCTCCATCGGCTTGACGCTCTCGCGCACGATGCCCTCGATGCGGTCGAGCAGCTTGCGCCGGAACAGCGAGTAGCGTGCCTGGTCGGTCAGGACGTTCTCGGCCTCGTTGAGCAGCTTCTGCGCCTCCGCTTCGACCGCGGCACGAACCCGCTCGGCCTCTGCGGCGATCCGCGTCTCCTCGGCCTGCTTCTCGGCCAGCAGCACCTCGACCGTCTTACGGCGGCGGGCAATCTCGCTCTCGCGCGCGGTGACGACTTTCTCCGCCGCTTCCGTTGCGCGCGAGCGCGCCTCTTCGGCCGCGACCTTGGCCGCGGATTCCTCCAACGATTTTTGATACAGCGCGATGGCCTTCTCCATCAGCGCCGTCTCGACGTCCTTCTCGCGGTTCACTTCGAGCTTACGCAGCTCGCGCTCGCGGCCGATGCGGGCCTCGTCGAGACCACGATCCGAGGCGATGCGGGCGCGTTCGACCTCCTCACGGGCCGCGATCTCGGCCTCCTGCAGCGACTGGACGCGCGCGACCTCGAGCTGCTCGATCGCCCGACGACGCTCCAACCGGACGGCCTCCAGCGCCTGCTCGCGCGAGACATCGGCGGTCTCGACCTGCTTGCGCGCGACGATCTCGGCTTCCTTGACCTGACGATCCGCATCGATGCGCTCGGCGCGCTTGGCGGCGAGCTCGATGACACGGGTTTCGTCGGCGAGCTCGATCGCCTTCTTGTGGTCGATGTTGAGCACCTCGCGCGTCCGCGACGAGGCAATGCGCTCGGCCTCCAGCGCCAGCTCGACCTCGATGCGGCGCCGCTCGACCGCCTCCCGACGCTTCAGATCGGCGGCCTCGACGGCCTCAGTGCGCTCGATCTCCAGGCTGCGCGTCTCCTTCTCCGACTGGATCCGCTTGGCTGTTACAGCCAGCTCCTGGGCGATGCGGGCCGCTTCGATCGCCTCGCGCGAGGCGATATCGGCCTCCTCGATGGTCCGGATCCGCGCGATCTCCAGCGCACGCACCCGCTCCTCCTGCGCGATGCGGCTGGCCTCCGTCGCCTCGCGCGCGGCGATGCCGGCGATCTCGATGCCCTGGTTGCGCTCGATCTCCAGCCTGCGCGTGGCGTGCTCGGCGGCGATCCGTTCCGCCGACAATGCCTGCTCGCGCGCGATCCGGGCGGCCTCGACCGCTTTCTGCGCCTCGATCTCAGCCTCCTGGATGTTGCGCACTTGGGCAATCTCGGTGGCGCGGGTGCGCTCGTCGGAGCTGATGCGCTCCAGATTGACGATCATGGTCTGCGCGATGCGCGCCTTCTCGGTCGCCTCGCGCGCGGCGATCTCCGCCTGCTCGATCGCGCGGGTGCGTTCGATCTCGCGGCGGCGTGTCTCCTCGTCATTGGCGATGCGCGCATCGGAGACGACGCGGTCCTGCTGAATCCTGGCCTTCTCCACCGCCTCGCGCGCGGCGATCTCGGCTTGCTCGATGGTGCGGGTCCGCTCGATATCGCGTTGGCGCACCTCGCGCTCAGATTCGATGCGCGCGGCGTCGATCGCGCGCTGGTTGGCGATCCGCGCCTTCTCGATGTCCTCGCGCGCCAGCAGCTCCCTCTCTTCGACGGCACGCGTCCGCTCGATCTCGCGCTGCCGCGTGTCGCGCTCGGCCGCGATTCGGGCCTCGGCAATCGTCAGTTCGTTCGCGATCCGCGCCTTCTCGATCGCCTCGCGCGCCATGATCTGTGCCTGCTCGGCCTCGGTCTCGCGCAGCGCCCGCTCCCGCGCCACCTCCGTCCGCTGCAGGGCGCGGCGCATCTCGATGTCGCGCTCCTGCTCCAGCCGCGCCGTCTCGCTCTCGCGCTCGATATCGAGCGCCTCGCGCTCGGCTTCGAGGTTGCGGGTCCGAATCTTGATCATCGAGTCCTGCTCGATATCGTTGCGCAGCTTGCGCTTGCTCTCGATGTCCTCCATCAGCCGCGTGAGGCCCTCGGCATCGAACCGGTTCGACGGATTGAAGAATTCGAGATCTGTCTGGTCTAAATCGGTGATCGCCACCGATTCCAGCTCCAGGCCGTTCTGGGCCAGCGCCTCGGCCGCGGCCGCCTTGAGACGGGACACGTAGTCGCCGCGCTGCTCGTGCATCTGCTCCATGGTCATTTCAGCGGCAACCGAGCGCATGGCCGAGATGAACTTGCCGGACAGCAGCGCATGCAGCCGCTCCGGCTCGAGCGTGCGACGGCCGAGCGTCGCCGCCGCGATCGACACCGCCTCGCGCGTCGGCTGGACACGAACGTAGAAGTCGGCCTCGACGTCGACCCGCATGCGGTCGCGCGTGATGACGGCGTCCTGCCGCGCGCGCGTGATACCCATCGGCAGCACGTTCATGTTCACCGGCGTATAGTCGTGAATGAAGGGCAGCACGAAGGCGCCGCCATTGATCACGACGCGCTCCCCGAGGAAGCCGGTGCGGACGAAGGACACCTCCTTCGAGGAGCGGTGATACAGCCAGTTGACGATGTAGACCGCGACCACGATGACGATGATCGCAATGATCAGCCAAAGAATCAGCTCACCGATCAAAGCCCCGGACATCTCATTCCTCCCTCAGTCTCTCGTCCGGCGAATGCGGCGCCTCGGCGCCGCTGCTGCCGGATCTCATGTTGTCGCCTCAGACGCGGCGCGGCCGCGCGCTGATCGCCTTGAAATGTCGCACCTGTTCCGTCAACGCGCGCTCCACCGGCAGCCGCTCCATCGAGGAGGCGCCGTAGAAGCCATGGCAGTTCTTGGTGTGCTTCATGATGAAGTCGGCGTCGGACGGCTCCGCGATCGGGCCGCCATGCGCCAGAACCAGAATCTCGGGGTTGACGCTGAGCGCAGCCGAGGCCCAGCTGTCGATCAGGCCGGGGCAGTCTTCGAGCTTGGGCGCGGTCTGCGCGCCGATCGAGCCGCCAGTTGTCAGACCGAGATGGCAGACGATGATGTCCGCGCCCGCGATCGCCATGCCCGCGGCCTGGGCTTCATTGAAGACGTAAGGCGTCGTCAGCAGGTCCTTGTCATGCGCGCGCCCGATCATGTCGATCTCCAGCGCGTAGGAAATGCCCGTCTCCTCGAGATTGGCGCGGAAAGTGCCGTCGATCAGGCCGACGGTCGGGAAGTTCTGCACACCGGAGAAGCCGAGTGCCTTCAGCTCATCGAGGAACCCATCCATGTCGCGGAACGGGTCGGTGCCGTTGACGCCCGCGAGCACCGGGGTCGACTTCACCACCGGCAGCACCTCGCTCGCCATCTCGACCACGATGGCATTGGCGTCGCCATAGGCCATCAGTCCGGCGAGCGAGCCGCGGCCGGCCATGCGATAACGGCCGGAATTGTAGATCACGATCAGGTCGATGCCGCCGGCCTCCTCGCATTTGGCCGACAGGCCGGTGCCGGCGCCGCCGCCGATGATCGGCACGCCACGGCGCACCATGTCGCGAAACTTCTTCAGCAGCGGTGCGCGCTCATATCTCGGCATGACCATCACCTCGCCTGTCTGCGCCGCGCCGGCAGCCGCCCGAGCATCGGCCGGATGGCGCCGACGACCACTGCTGCGAACTCATTGTCGTTGATGTGATGCGGCACGCGGATCAGGCGCCGGCTCGAGGTCTGCCGTACGGTCTGCTCGAGACTGCGGAACAGCGCCTCATCCGCCTCGCGATCGAAGAACGGCTGCCCGGGCGCATCGAGCGCGGAGACGCCCTTTTCCGGCAGGAGAAACCGGACCGATCCATCCATGCGATTGAGCCGCTCGCCGATCCAGCGCCCCATCTGCGCGTTCTCCGCGGCCGTCGTCCGCATCAGCGTGACCTGCGGATTGTGCACGTGGAATTTGCGGCCGCGGTAGCGCTCGGGAATGGTCTCGGGCGCGCCGAAATTCACCATGTCGAGCGCGCCGACCGAGCCGACATAGGGCACGCGGCTGCGGATGATCGCGCCGAAGCGATCCTCGGTTGCCGGAAACACACCGCCCATCAGCAGGTCGCAGACCTCGGTCGTGGTGAGATCGATCACGCCGGCGAGCATGCCGGAATCGACCAGCTTCTCCATCGAACGGCCGCCGACGCCGGTGGCGTGGAAGACGAGGCACTCGTAGTCATCGCGCAGCTCGGCCGTGAGCTTCTGCACCGCCGGCGTGGTCACGCCGAACATGGTGATGCCGATCGCGGGACGTTGCGGTCGGGTGCTGTCAGCGACAGCGGACTGCCGCTCGCGGGCCATCACCATGCCGGCTAGCGCATGCGCGCCATTGCTCAGCACCGCGCGCGAAATCGAATTGAGACCCTGAACGTCGGTGACCGAGTACATCATCGCGATGTCGGCCGGCCCGACATAGGCGCCGACGTCACCGGATGCGACAGAGGAGATGATCAGCTTGGGCACACCGACGGGGAGCTCGCGCATGCCCGGCGCGACCAGCGACGTTCCGCCGGAGCCGCCCGCCGAGATGATACCTGCGACATTGTCCTGCCGGCGCAGCCAGCGCCCGAACGCATCCGCCATCGCGGTGACGGATGCGCCGCGATCGGCACCGAACACGGCGGGACCGCCGCGCGGATGATTGAGTGCGATCTCCTGGGCCGAGACGTCGCAGCTCGTATGGCGTCCGCTGGTGGAGACGTCGACCAGCCGGGTGCGCAGCCCGTGGCTCGCGACGAGATCGCGGATGAAGCGCAGTTCGTCACCCTTGGTGTCGAGCGTGCCGGCGACGATCACCGCGGGCGGACCTGACGTGATCGGCGCGGCGCGCTCACGGCCCTGGCGCGCGGCCTCGTCAAGTCGGCTGACGCTGGTGGAGAGCGTGCGCGCCTTGGCCTCGATCTGCGCGATCGGCACCGGCTGCGACCAGCGCGTCGGCAGCACGGGATTAGAGACGTAAACCTTTACGGGCGCAGCTTTCGGCGTCGTTGATGCCGCCGCACGTGCGGCGGGCCTCTCCTGAACTTCGCCCGTCCCGAGATCGGTCTCGTCGCCGGCATGCTGGCCGACACCGAGCAGGCGCTGCTGCAGTTCGCGGTCGGCGGCGAGCCGGGCCGAGTCGATGATACGGTTGATGCGGCCATTGACCATGATCGCGACGCGGGACGAGATCGCGGTCGCAACGCCGATGTTCTGCTCGATCACGAGCACCGCCATGTCGCCGTCCTGGCTGAGCCGGATCAGCATCTCCTCGACCTGGGCGACGATGACCGGCGCCAAGCCCTCTGTCGGCTCATCCATGATCAGGAGCTGCGGATTGGTCAGCAGCGCGCGCGAGATCGCCAGCATCTGCTGCTCGCCGCCCGACAACTGGCCGCCGCCATTGTTGCGGCGCTCGGCGAGCCGCGGAAATGTTTCGTAGACGCGCTCGACGGTCCAGGCGCCGCGGCGCAGGCCGGCGGCGAGTCGCAGATGCTCGTCGACGCTGAGCGAGCGCCACAGACGCCGCCCCTGCGGCACATAGCCGACGCCGAGCCGCGCGATGCGCGCCGGATTGAGCCCGGTGATATCATTGCCGCGCAGACGCACCGTGCCGGCGGACGGCCGCAGCAGGCCCATGATGGCCTTGCACAGCGTCGTCTTGCCCATGCCGTTGCGGCCGACCAGCGAGAAGACGCCGCTGTCGAGCCGGAGATCGACGCCCTGCAGCGCATGCGAATGGCCGTAGTACACGTCGAGGCCGCGGACCTCGAGCGCAGGCGCGGAGCGGCGGACGTCATTCATGGCCGCCTCCGAGATAGAGCTCCTGCACCTCCGGATCGGATTCGATCTCCTGCGGTGCGCCTTCCTTGAAGATGCGGCCGTTGTGCATCATCGTCACGCTCTCGACGACGCGCAGCGCCACGTCCATGTCGTGCTCGATGATGATGTAACCGATGTGCGGCGGCAGCGACGTCAGGATCTCGACCAGCTCGCGCCGCTCGGTCGGCGACAGACCCGCCGCCGGCTCGTCGAACAGGATGAATCGGGGCGCGCCGGCCAGCGCCAGCGCGATCTCGAGCTGCCGCTGCTGGCCATGGGCGAGCTCCGAAACCAGTTGATCACGCACGGACGTCAGATGCACGGCCTCGATCAGGCGCTCGGCCGCCTGCATCAGGGCGTCATTGGCGCTGGGACGCAGCATCGAGAAGCGCGCTCGCGAGACGCCACGGCATGCCAGATAGACATTGTCGCGCACCGACAGGCCGAGGAACAGCGCCGAGATCTGGTAGGTGCGGCGCAGCCCGCGGCGGATCCGCTCGTAGGGCGGAAAGGCGGTGATGTCCTCGCCGAAGAAGCGGATCGTGCCTGAGGTCGGCAGGAAGTCGCCGGTCACGCAGTTGAACAGGGTGGTCTTGCCGGCGCCGTTCGAGCCGAGCACCGCGCGCCGCTCGCCGGGCCGCACCGTGATCGTGATGTCGGTCAGCGCGGCGAGCGCACCGAACATCCGCGTGACACCGCGCAATTCGAGGGCTGCAGTCGAGCCGAGCGCCGAGAGCCGGTCAGCGACCCTATCCATGGCCGTGACCTCCGGGGCGCGACCTCGGCTCCGATGCCCCGCTGCGACGGCGCCACCGCTCATAGAGCCCGATGACGCCGTCGGAGGACCAGAACACGATAGCGAGAAAGCCGAGCCCGATCAGCAGCCGGAACCGGTTGCCGTCGAGCCCGACCTTCACCAGGAAGTCGAGCGCGAAGGTGCGCAGGATGACGAAGATGAAGGCGCCGATATAGGGCCCAACCGGCCGGGTAATGCCGCCGACGACGGCGACGATGAGAATGTCGATGCAGCGCTCGACCGCGACAGATCCGGGCGAGATCTGCCGATAGTTCCAGACCTGCAGCACGCCACCCATGCCGGCGATCAGGGCCGCGAACGCATAGGCGGCGATGCGATGTGCATTGACGTTGAAGCCGAGCGCGGCCATGCGTCTGGGATTGTCGCGCACACCCTGCAGCGCCAGGCCGAACGGCGCGCGCGACAGATAGAGCACAGCGAAATAGCCCAGTGCGGCCACCGCCAGCGTCAGGTAATAGAACGCGACGTCCATGCGCCAATCGACGCCGAGAAAATGCGGCGTGGCGATCGTGTTGATGCCGGTGTGGCCGTTGAATATCGCCCAGTTCTGATTGGTGAAATAATAGAACGCCGCGCCGATCGCGAGCGTGATCATGATGGTGTAGATGCCCTCGGTGCGTACCGCCAGCGCGCCGCCCAGCGTGCCGAACAGCACCGCGAGCACCAGGGCCATCGGCGTCGCCAACCACCACGGCCATCCGAGGCTGATATTGGCGTTGCCGCTGACGCCGAACACGGCGACCATGTAGCCGGCAAAGCCCGCGATCGTCAGCTGCATCAGGCTGACCATGCCGCCATAGCCGGCGAGGAACATCAGGCTCAACGCGATGGTGCCGAGGATCAGGGTCGTGCCGAAGATCTCGATCAGGAAGAAGCCGTTGGCGATCAGCGGCATGATCAGCAGCAGCGCGGAGACCGCCCAGGCCCAGGGCTGCTCGGTGGCCGACCATGCGGCCGGCTGCCGTGCGGCGCCGCCTGCCAGCATGCTCTCCCGCGCACGTGCCTCCTGGATCAGCGACATCTCATCGCCTCGCCAGGAGGCCCTGGGGCCGCAGCGCGAGCACCAGCACCATGATCAGGAAGGTCACGACGATCGCATAGGTCGGGATGTAGACCGAGCCGAGCTGCTCGGCGAGCCCAATGATCAGCGCGCCGAGCGCGGCTCCCGGGATCGATCCCATGCCGCCGACGATGACGACGACCAGCGAGGCCAGCAAAAAGCGCGTGTCCTCGCCGGGTGAGATCGACTGGAAGGTTCCGCCGACCACGCCGGCAATGCCGGCCAGCCCCGCGCCCAGTGCGAACACCAGCACGAAGACGAGCTGAATCTGCACACCGGTCGCCGCCAGGATCTCGCGATCATCCACGCCGGCGCGCACGATCATGCCGACGCGGGTGCGGTTGAGCGCGAGCCACATCGCGACGCCGATCACGACGGAGCCGCAGAAGATCACCAGCCGCACCAGCGGATACTGCAGGAACACAGCCTCGCCCGACGATTTCATCGCCGTCATCAGCGGCAGCTGTACCGGCCCGATCAGCCAGGCTGGCGTCTGGATCTGATAGAAGTCGCCGCCGAACGCCCACAGCATCAGATCGGCGAACACGATCGAGAGGCCGATCGTCACCATGGTCTGGCGCAGGTCCTGGCCCTCCATGCGACGAAAGACGAGCAGCTGCAGGAGAACGCCGATGGCCGCGACGAGGATGAAGGCGGCGACGAAGGCGAGGATCCATGACCCGGTCGCGGCGGACACGCCGTAGCCCACATAGCCGCCGAGCAGATAGAGCGAGCCGTGCGCAAGGTTGACGTTTCGCATCAAGCCGAAGATCAACGTGAACCCGCTCGCGACCAGGAAATACAGTCCGCCCAGCGTGATGCCATTGAACACCGCACTCAGGAACACCTTCTTGCGGCCGATCGCCTCCTCGAGCCCCGGCGGCCAGACGGCGAAGATCAGCCACGCCAGCAGCGCCAAGGCGAGAAGAACAATGAGGGACCAGATCGGGTGACGCTCGATGAAGCGGCTCATCAGCCCGCCCTCACGACAAGAGGGACGGATCCGTCGTCACAGCGGAAAGGTGCATTCAGCCGAAGATCGCCGGGTCTGCCGGCCATCGCTCGTCCTCCCTCGTCGGATCCTTTTGCGGATCACGTTGCCCAGAGTGTAGCGGCAGACGAGAGTGCGCACTTGATCGACAGTCTCTTTTCGCGCGACGCGCAGCAGCACGTCAGGCGCGCAGCACCTTTGCAGCGCGGCGATAGTCGGTCGGCGCCATGCCGACATTGCCGGCGAAGAAGCGCGTGAAGCCGCTCTGGGAGGTGAATCCGAGATCGAAGCCGATGTCGGCAATCGGTGCTTCCGTTGCCACGACGGCATCGAGCGCCCGCTCCATCAGCAGCGTATTCAGATAGAGATTGGGCGTCACTCCGGTCTGGCTGCGGAACAGCCGATAGAAATGCGGCCGCGATAGTCCGGATTCGCGGGCGATGTGATCGAGCTCGATCTCGGCGCACGGACTGTCCGACATCAGCTTGATGCACTTGCGAACACGAAAATCCGTCACTTCCGCGCATGGCCGCTCGGGCATCTGCTCCGAAACGCGCCAGCTTTCCTCGTAGCAACTGTCGATCAGCTGCCGCAGCTCGCCGTCGAGGCAACCGAGCGATGGCGCGCCACATACCAACGCTGCGGCGCGGCGAATGCAGCGGTCGAGCGCGGCGGTCCGCCGGAAGCAGGTACGACCAAACCGCAGGCCCTGCTCGCGCGCGGCCGACGGCATGAACCACTCCGCATTGACGTAGAGCACGAAGAAGATGGCGCCGTTGCCGACATCGTTCGGCAGGAAGTTGTGCGGTTCCCACGGATTGACCGCGACGATCCAGTTCTCGCCGATCTGATAATGCTGATCGCAGACGTCAATATCGGCCGGCGTGCCGCCAACGTGAAAGATCAGATGTCCCTCTCGATGGGCATGCACATTGAATGGCCGATTGAGCTGATAAACCGTCGCACGGCCGAAGCGAGCATGAAAGACGGCGAGCGCCCTACTCATCACTTCCTCACCGAAATGGTTCTTATTGTTCGTCAGCGTCGATCATTGCTTGGCAGAACGCAAGGGACGCGACGACGCGGCCCGAGCCCGCTCGAGCCGCGTCGCCCTCTGCAGAAAGGTCAGTACTTCTTACATTCAGGCACGGTGCGGCTCGGCAGGCCGATCTTGGCGAAGGTGGCGGCATCATATCCCAGCGTCTGGTTGACGTCGGGAATCACCTTCACCACCTTGCTGAACAGCGCGCCCTTGCCGTCGTCGACGACCTCGGTGACGAAGTTGGTGCCGATGGCCTGGCGGTTGGCGTCGAGCTTGATCTTGCCGTTGGGGGCATCGATCTCGATCTTCGCCAGCGCCGCCTTGAGCTTGGCCTGGTTGTTCGACAGATCGCCATTGACCTCGCGCAGCGCCAGGATCAACGCCATGGTCGAGCCATAGTAGTTGGTGGCAAGCAGCGACGGGCTCGGGAAGCGCTTCTCCGGCGGGAACGAGTCCTGATAGGCCTTCACGAACTTCTGCCAGCGCGGATCCTCCCAGGTATCGGCCTGACCCGACGCCGCAATCGTACCGATCAGGGCGTTCTTGGCATTTCCCTTGGACGACAGGATGGTCTGGTCGATCATGATCGAGCCGCCCATCAGGTGCGCCTTGCCGCCGGCCTGCTGATACTGGTTGAGGAAGTTGACGGCATCGGCGCCGCCGAGACCGAGATAGATCGCATCGACATCATCGGGCAGCGCCGCAATCACCGACGCGAAATCCTTGGTGCCGAGCGGGACCCATTGCCGGCTGGTGATCTTGCCGCCCAGGCCGCAGAACTCCAGCGCCAGGCCGAACACCTGGGTGTAGATGAAGGAATAGTCTTCGCCGACGGTCGCGATCTTGCGATAGCCCTTGGTCTCGTAGGCATATTTGCCGAGGCCGACCTGCCATTGGGCGCCGTCCATGTTGAAGCGGAAGAAGTTCGGCGCGGGATCGACATAGGTCGTCTCCTGCGCACCGGACGCCGCGTTCACGAAGGTCAGCTCAGGGTGCGTCTTGGCGAAGTTCTTGACGGCGATGCCCTCGTCGCCCGACAGCGGCGACAGCAGGATCTGTACCTTGTCCTGCTCGATCAGCTTGCGCACGGCACGGACGGCCGAGTCCGGCGTGGCGTCGGTCGACGCGACGACGAATTCCAGCTCCTTGTCGCCGACCTTCTTGCCGAGCACGTTCAACGCGGTGACATGTCCGCGCATCCCGTCCTCACCGAGCACGGTATAGGTGCCCTCCAGCGTCGCCGTGACGCCGACCTTGATCTTTTCCTGCGCGAATGCCGTGCCGGACAGCAAAAGCGCCGTGAACACGGCGATACCTACACTTCGCATGTGCATCGAACTCCTCCCTTGTCGCCCATTGCCGGGGCACACGAGCGTGTGCCGGCCACTGTTTTTCTGGCCATGTTGGCAGCGGACCTTCCCGGCGCCTCGCGTCATCTCTGACGAGCGACGGTCAGTCCCCATCGACCGCGGAGGCTACCGGATGAGCCGAGCGCGCGTGCAACCCGCCTGGCCTCGACCTTGACGACGAGTCTCATTTTCCATGATGCGACGCGATAAGGGCGTGATGCATTCCGCGTGCGTCGCGGTCCCGTCAGGCCCCGGTAGGCGTGGTCGGCGACCTCGCCCCGCTGCAGAGCCCGAGCAACTCAACTGCCTCGGCCCGGCTCCCTCGGATTCGTCTTGGCGTTCAGTCGTCGCGATCGTACCGTCACCCGGGAGCGACGGATGCGCCGCTTCCGGAATTCCAACCCGCACATGACGATATCGATGCTTTCATTCGGGCGCCGAACGCGGCGCCCGTGGAACGCGAGCCATTTCTCGACCTGCCGCACGACCACGCGGCCGAGGTCCAGCCGCCGCACCAGCTCTTCACGCGTATGCAGCGAGGCGATGTCGACGATGTAGTCGAGCCGCTCCGACATGGTCCGGCCGACGAGCCGCGCGTATTCACTCGATACCAGCAAGGTTACGACCCGCTCAGGCAGATGCGGCTCACCCATTTCCAATCCTGCACTCCACCGTGCCCGCCGGCCGACCCGAAAGGTCGGCAATCCGGCAAATGCAGGCACGGCGCCCCCCGATCACAATTCGACCGAGACACGCCAGGGACGGCCCGGTCGCCGCGACGATACCCTTTCGCCTCATTCCACGACGCCGCGCGCGGCGCGCTCATCGTCGCTCTGCACTCGACTTTCCATCACGAGTACACGCGCTCCGCCCGGTCGTGAGACGCCGCTGCATCCTGCTCTCTCGCCGTTGTCGACACGAGCGACTTCGTGATCTCTTGAGCCCGCATCGGCAGCACCGAGAGCAGCGTGTCGCTCAGGCCGTGCGAGGTTTCGGCACAGCCTTGGACATAGACTTGTGGACAAAACGCCGGGCTCGTCTGCAGACGATAGTCGCGATCGAGCGACGCCGACTCGATGTAGCGGCTGATCGGATCGAGACACGCCGGGACCGGAGATCGCTCGTAGCCGGTGGCGAGCACGACGGCATCGTACACTGCCCGGCGGCGGACCTCCTCGTCCTTGTTGACGAACTCGAGCTCTATCCCCTCCGGGACGGCATGAGCTGCGACGATCTCGCTACGCGGATGGAGCGTCAGCTTCCGAGCCCCGGCGACACGCTGTTGGTACGTCATCCGGTAGAGCTGATCGAGCAGGTCGGGGTCGACCACCGCATAATTGGTATTGCGGAAGCTGCGGACGATTTTCTCGCGCTGGCTGTCGGACCGCGAATGGAAATAATCGGTGTAGTCCGGGTTGAAGATCTCGTTCACGAACGGGCTGCTATCGGCCGGCTTGAGGGCGTGCCCGCGGAAGACCAGATCGATGTGGGCGTCGGGAACCCGTTCGCTGAGATCGAGCGTGACTTCAGCCGCACTTTGCCCGCCGCCGACGACCGCCACCCGCGGCGACCGGCCGTTCGATCCTGTCGCGAGCGACGAGCCGAGATAGCCGCTGGTGTGCACGACCCGCGGATCCATCGCGACCGCTCGAAATACCGACGGGATATGCGGCACGCCGCCGACGGCGGCCACGAGGTGCCGCGTGACGCGTGACCGTTCTTTCCCGTCAACCATGCGCGTGAGCACGCGAAGCGCGGTGACGGACTGGCCGGCGTGCACGGGCTCGACAGCCTCGACCGTCTCTCCATACGCAACCATGCCGCTGAACTGACCGGCGGCCCAACGGAGGTAGTCGTTGAACTCGATCCGGCTCGGATAGAACGTCTTGCAGTTGGTGAAGTCGAGCAGCCGCCCGGATTTGTGCAGGTAGTTGACGAAGGTGAACGGACTGGTCGGATCGCGAAGCGATACGAGGTCCTTGAGGAAGGATATCTGCATGTTGCTGCCGGGCAGCAGCATGCCGCCATGCCACTTGAAGTCCTGCTGCTTCTCCAGGAAAAGGGACCGGCATTTCAAGCGCTGCTGTCTCGCGCAATCGTCGAGCGCGATCGCCAGTGCGAGGTTCGATGGCCCGAAGCCAATGCCGACGACATCATAGTCAGGGGCAGGATGATACGACATGGTGATGCTCCGTCCGCGCTAGGCTTCTGTGGGTGCTTCATTGGTCGCCGGCTGCCACAGCCGGTCGCCGAAGAAGCGCTCGCGCAGCAACATGACCAGGGTTGCCCGCTTGTGTGGGAAATCGAAGTTCTTGAGCCGGGCAAACCCAGCCAGATCCAGGTTGCGCAGCTGCTGCGAATGCGCCGCCGCCGGCTCGCCGACGATACGCTCGGTGCGGCAATCGTCGAGGAACATGTAGTGCATGAGCGAGGGAAGCCAGGCCGTGATGAAGCGGCGGCCCCGGAAGCCGTCCTCGCCAACGATCACGTGCCAGCCGCGATCATAGTCCGCCGCATCGTAGAACGGCGCGATGCGATTTTCCTTCGCCCAATAGAGCTCGAAATAGCCGAACGGCTGATCACCGAAGGAGCCGATCAGCGGCACCATGTGCGGGTCCGACATGATCCGCGACAGATACTGTCGGTGCTTGTCGATGTTCCCCGCTTCGTTCCAGAACGAGTCCACCCGCGGATCGTTGAGCCAGCGGTGGACCAGCGGGAGATCGTGAGCGATGTCGACGACGCGAAAACTGACGACGTCGGACAGCCAGGGGATGAAGCGGGCGTAGACGGTGCCGACCGGCTTGGGCGGCCGCCGCGGATGGCGCCTGCCGTCGGTCATCGCGTAGGACAGTGGAAACGCCGGGCTTGCGGCGTCCGTCAGCCAGTTATCGCGAAGCTGCATCACCATGTCCGGATACAACGCCAGCCTGCCGTCGGTCACGACCGCAACGCCGTGTTTCGCCAAGGCCGATGCTGCTGCCGGGTTGTCGTCAAGCGTGATGACGAGCCTCTCGAGCGACGGCGCCCAGCCGAAGACCGCTTCGGCCATTGCCACCACTCCGCGCGACACCCGGCGCCAATCATCGATCCCGTCGTGCACGATCAGACGCGTCAGTTCGCCATCCGGCCGAAGCGACAGCAATGGCGCGCCGTCCGCGATCACCCGGAGCCCGTCATCGTCGCGAACGACCGACATTGTCGCATCGGTTGCGACAGGGAATGTCCGGACACTACCCCTAACGCTCGCAGTCGCGCTCATGCGAACTCCTTCCCTCTCATTGATCTGCACGGGCGCCATCTCTGTCCACTCCCGCTCAGGATGTAGATCGGCCGGCATGAAGAAGACAACAAAGTCTGTAGCGCTGCCTTTAGATTAACTACAGAGATGCCGCTCACGGATTCGATGCTCCAAGCGACGGAGCGGGCTCCTGCATAACGGTCGTGAGCGTGCGTTGCCTTTGTGCCGGCTCGCGGCGTTCAGCGGCGTCGCTGGCGTCAATCCGACCGTCGCGCAGGCGCACGATCCGATCGGCGCAGTGGAAGTAGCGATCGTCGTGTGAGATCACGATGATCGTCTTGCCCAGACGTTTGAGGTCGGCGAGCAGCTCGGTGTAGAAGATTTGACGGAACGCCGGGTCCTGGTCGGCCGCCCATTCGTCGAACACCAGCACCGGCCGTCCCTCGATCCAGGCATTGATCAGGGCGAGCCGCTTGCGCTGGCCCGTCGACAGGTCGGTGGTGGAGAATGCGCCGCCATCGATCGAAACCTTGTGGGCGAGCTCGAGACGGTCGAGATAGCGCTGCGCGAGCTCCGGCCGCTGACTGCTCTGCTGCGCCAAGGTGTCGAACAGGAAATAGTCCGAGAATATTGTGGTGAAGAGCTGCCGATAATCGTCGCGGGTCTCGTTGACGACCGGGCTGCCGTCGCGCAGCAGCACGCCGCGGTCGGGCACATAGAGTCCAAGCAGCAGCTTGATCAGCGTCGTCTTGCCGCTGCCGTTTTCACCGACGATGAAGACGATCTCGCCGCGGCGAATGCGAAGGTCGATCGGTCCGATGGTGAAGGGGCGTTCGGACGACGACGCCGGGAAGGCGTAGGAGACGCCGCGCAGTTCGATCGATTCGATCTGGTCGGCGGTTCGATCCTGCGGATCATCGAGCAGTTCCGCCTCTGCGGCGGTGAAACGGTCCGACAGCTCGGCGATCCGGCGCATCGCGACCTGCGCGCGGCCGAGCGACGGCAGCATGCCAATCAACTGGTCGATCGGTCCGCGCATGAACAGCAGCACCAGAACGAAGCCGCTGGACACCGAGGCCGGGCTGTCGGGCCACAGCAGTGGACGCAGCACCAGAGCGGTCCCGATCACCAGGAACAGGAGAACCGTCCCGAGCGCACGCGCCGTCACGAGCAGATTGATGGCCTTGATCTGCACGTTGCCGATCCGGTCGACCGTCCGCCCGATCAGATCGACATGGACGTGGCGCCGGCGCGGGCGATGCAGGCGCAACTCCTTGGCGCCTTCGGAGATCGCGCGGTAATGCTTCTGCAGGTCGTCTTCGTATTGGCGCGCGAGAGTGAAGCCCATCATTCCGCGCTTGCGGGCGAGATAATGGACGAACGACCCGAGCGCGATCAAGGCTGCCGTGACCAGGAACAGCGGCCACGATAGCACCGCCAAGTAGATCAGGCAGCCGGCGACGATGACGCCCGACACCAGGAAGGCCGGAAAGAAGAACGCGAAATCGCTGATGGCGTCGACATCCTTGGTCAGGACCGGGATGAGGCGGTGCGACCGATAGGATTCGAGCTGGTCGATCGGCGCCATCAGGATCTTGGCGGCCAGCGACTTGCGCAACGAGGCCACGATCCGCTGGCCGACGACATTCGCGCTGATGTCAGAGCCGACCGACCCGATCACGATCAGAATGCAGAGACCCGCGAACGAGGCGACGAGGCCACCGACGTCGCCTGCCCCTGCGTAGAGGCCGCGGTTCGCCACGGCGAGCAGGCCCGCAACGCTGGCGCCGCCGAGGAGACCGAGCAGAATGGCTGCGGCGAGCAGCAGCCAATAGGGCCGCAGCAGGCTTCCGACGCTGGCAACGCCTGGATTGGATGGCGTCATCATGGATTGCCGGCTCCCATTCGCGTGGCGAAGACAGCGGCGAGCTTGGCGCCGATGTCGGCGCGGGCGTGCAAAGCGTCCGGAACCACGTTGCCCATGCGCAGGAACTCGTGGATCATGCCGGGATAGACCTTCAGATCCACGGCGGCGCCGGCCGCGCGCAAGCGTGCGGCATAGGCCCTTCCCTCGTCCGCCAGCGGATCGAACTCGGGGAGCACGATCAGCGCGGGCGCGACGCGCGTGAGATCGGACGCGGCCAGCGGCGCAAATCGCCAGTCGTGGCGATCGGCGTCATGGCGGAGATAGTGGTCGAAGAACCAGTCCACGGTCTCGCGCTCAAGCAGATAACCCGAACCGTATTTCTCGTAGGAGTCCGAGACCTGCTGCGGGCTGAGCCCGGGATAGGCGAGGACCTGAAGGACAGGCTGCGGTAAGGCCCGGTCGTCGCGCGCGGCGATCGCCAGCGCCGCGGCCAGCGTGCCCCCCGCACTGTCGCCGCCGATCGCGACCCGCCGCGGGTCGAGGCCAAGTGCAGGCCCCTCGCGCCCGATCCAGGCGAGGGCATCGACGCAGTCCTCGAATGCCGTCGGAAACCGGTGCTCCGGCGCCAGCCGGTAGGCGATCGACAGCACTGCCGCGCCGCTGTCATCGGCAAGGCCCCGGCACAACGGCTGGTGCGAGTCGAGGCTGCCGACGACGAAGCCGCCGCCATGCATGTAGAGCAGCACGGGCATCGGATCGGCGACGTCCAACGGCCGCGCTGCATAGAGGCGCCCGGCGATCTCCGTCGCGTCGCGCATCGGCAGCGCAAGCTGCCTCTCGAAGGCGAGCGGCGGCGGATCGACATCCAGCAGCGGCGAGGAGGCGTCGAAATCGGCACGCGCCTGCGCTGGCGTCAGTTGCGGAAACGGAATGCGCGCGCCCGATTCCGTTCCGAGCTGGATCATCTCGAGCAGTGCCGCGATATCAGGATGAAGGCCCATGGTCACCTCATTCAGCCGGTTCCGGCTGCAGAGCCGGTGATGTCTGCGCCGCCTGGTCCGGCTCCAGCCACACGCCGAGCGCCGCCAGGAAGGATTCGTTGCCAAGGATCGAGAAGTGGTCGTCGCCGACCACGCCCAAATCTGCCGCCTGCGGCAGTCCCGCCGCGAGCCGATCGCGCTGTCGAAGCCGGCCGGAGGTCCACCAGCAGCCGGGCGCTGCAACGAGATCGGCCGGCCATTCGGCCGCCCGAGCCAGTTGCGCGAGGTGGCGCCCGACCCTGAAGGCCGAGACGATGTCGTCGACGCCGAGAAGACCGTCGCGCGGCTGCAGCGGCGCCGTGCCGATTGCATCGACGACCAGGCGCCGGATCACCTCGTCCGTCACCGGCGCATCGCAGGAACGAATCGCCGTCACCTGCGACGCAATGGCTGAAGGCTGCACGCCCGGCGCCGCGACCGGCAGCAGCGTCAGCAAGTCGTCGGTCCAATGCCGCCCGGGCGACGGCTGCTCGTCACCATGCGGAACGAAGCTGTCGATCAGCGCCAGGCGCTCGACCCGCTCGCCGCGCCGCTCAAGTTCGGCAGCAACCAGGCACGCGACCAGTCCGCCAAGCGACCAGCCAATCAGATGATAGGGTCCCTTGCTTTGCTTCCGCGCGATCTCATCGACATAGTCCACGGCCATTGCCGCCAGCGACTCGTCGGTGAAGGACGGTTCGATCAGCATCCGGCACTGCAGTCCGATCAGTTGCCTCCGTCCCTCCAGGCGCCGCGCCAGCGGCGCGTAGTCGAACACCGTGCCGAAGCCGCCGTGAAGACAGAACACCGGCGGCGTGCCATCGATCGGCGAACTCAAGGGCAGCAGCGCCGACGGCCGCATGGATGATGCTGCGGGCGTGCCGAGCAAGGCGCGAATGGTCGGCTTCTGGAGAAGATCCCGCAGCTTGATCTCGCCATCGAGGATCGGGGCACGGCGAAGGCGCGCGATCACATTGAGGCTCAGGATCGAGTTGCCGCCGAGCTCGAAGAAGTTGTCGGTGACGCCGACTTGCGCAACACCGAGGATCTCCGCCCACAGCTTCGCCATCGCGACCTCGGCGGGACTTTCCGGGGCGATGAACGCGCGCCCGGCTGCGATATCAGGCGCGGGCAACGCCTTGCGATCGACCTTGCCGCTCGACAGCGTCGGCAGACGCTCGAGCACGATGATGCGGGATGGAATCATGTAGGCCGGCAAAGTCCGGCGCAGCGCGGCAGTCAGCGTTGCAGACAGCCGCTCGGCCGCAGCCGCGGCGGCGTCGCCTGGCGCCCGTGGCGCCACATAGGCCACGAGCTGATTTCCTCCCGCACCCACCACGGCGAGCACGGCAGCCTGCGCGACCGCTAGGTCGCTCAGCAGAGCCGATTGGATTTCGCCAAGCTCGATCCGGAAGCCGCTGACCTTGACCTGATCGTCGCTGCGTCCGAGATATTCGATCGTGCCGCTCGCATCCCATCGCGCAAGGTCGCCGGTGCGGTAGAGGCGTGCGCCCTCGTCCGCCGAAAATGGATCCGGCACGAAGCGTTCCGCCGTCATGCCTGGCTTGGCGTGGTACCCGCGCGCGAGCCCGAACCCGCCGATGTAGAGCTCGCCGGCTGCGCCTGCCGGAACGAGATTCAGCGAGCCATCGAGGATGTAGGCGGTGCGGCGGCCGACGGGAATGCCGATCGGCGCATAGGCCTTGTCGCACGCCGTGTTGCCGTCGACCTTCCACACGAGCGGTGTCACGACGGTCTCGGTCGGACCATAGCCGTTGATCAGGATCTGCGGCTTCAGCGTCCGCCTGACCTTGTCGAAGCCGGCCTTGGGCATCGCCTCGCCGCCGAACGAATACAGCCTCACGGGCGGCGGATTGCCGGCCTGCTCCACCCACTCTGCGACCTGCTGCAGATAGGCCGGCGGCAGGCCGATATGCGTGATCCGCTGCGCATGAAGCTCAGCGACGGTCTGTTCGGGCGTCCACAGCTCCGCATCGCGCATGACCAGCCGAGCGCCCTGCGACAGCACCGTGAGCCACCGCTCATGCGCGCCGTCGAAGGCCAGCGACAGGAAATGCAGCTCGCTTGCGTGCTCGTCGAGCTCGTAGAGCGCAGCGGTCGCTCGGCAATGCATCGCCAGCGGTCCATGCGCGACGGCGACGCCTTTCGGCCGCCCGGTCGAGCCGGACGTGTAGATCACGTAAGCGAGACTCTCCGGATGCAGGCGTGGATCCGGCACATGGTTCGGACCGCTGGCGGAATCGAACGAGGCCAGATCGATCGCCTGGACGCCTTCGATAACGGAGATGTCACGCGCGCCGGACAGCAGCATCCTCATCCCGGAGTCGCGCATCACATGAGCGATGCGGTCCGGCGGCAGCTCGGGATCGAGCGGGACATAGGCTCCGCCGGCCTTCAGCACGGCAAGCAGCGCGGCCATCGTCGCTTCGTTGCGCTCGACGACGACGCCGACGCGCTGGTCGGGCCCGAGCCCGGCCTCGACGAGGTGGAGCGCGATCCGGTTGGCGCGACGATCGAGCTCACCGTAGGACAGGTTCCGGCCGCCGATCGTCAGGGCGACACGTTCCGGATCGCGCTGTGCATGATCGCGGATCATCTCGTGGACGAATGGACGCATCGCGGCAGACGCCGCCCGGCCATTGCAGGCATCTGCGCGCTGCACATCCTGAGCGGTGGACGCATCGATCGCGCCAAGCCTGGCTTCCGGACCTCGTAGCATGGCCGCGAGCAGATGTTCGAATTGCGCCCTCACCTGCTCCGCCTGTTCCGGCGTGAAGTGGCTCGGCATATATGTGAATTCGACCTGCAGCGTATCCTCGACCATGACGGACAGGTCCATCGGATAGTTCGTGACGTCGACGTTGCGCAGCTCGCCGAATTGAAGCGAGCCGTCACCCTGCAGCAGGCCTCGGTCGACGGGATAGTTCTCGAACACGATGATGCTGTCGAACATTGTCTCGCCGGCACGTCCGGCCCAGCTCTGGATGTCGTAGAGCGGCGTTTGCTCGAAGTTGCGCATCGCCGCGTTGCGGTCCTGCATGGCGCGCAGCCAGTCACCGATCGTTGCGGCCGGCGAAGGCGTCTCGATCACGGGCAGCGTATTGATGAACAGGCCGATCATCTGCTCGGCCCCGTCGAGACCAGCCGGACGGCCGGCGACGGTGACCCCAAATGTAACGGTCTGCTGGCCGGTGTAGCGTTGCAGCAGCAGCGCCCAGACGCCCTGGATGAGCGTGTTCAGGGTGATGCGCTCGTGCCGGGCGAACGCCTTCAATGCCGCGGTCGCATCCTTGTCGAGCCGGGTGTAGCAGCGCCGGTGTCCGTGCGCGTCGTAGCGTCGCGCGCCGAAGGCATCGGCCAGTTGCGTCGGCTGGTCGAAGGCCGTGAGTTGTCCTCGCCAGAAGCGCTCGGCGGCCTGCGCGTCCTGGGCCAGCAGCCAGGCAACATAATCGCGATAGTGCGCCGATTGAGAGACGAGCGCACGCCCGGCATAGCGCTGCAGGATTTCACCGATGAAGCGGGCCGAGCTCCAGCCATCCATCAGGATATGATGGTAGGTCCAGATCAGGCGATGACGATCGTGGTCGAGCTGCAACAAGCGGACACGCTGCAGTGGCGGCACCGCGAGATCGAACTCGGCGCCGCGCTCCGCGGCCAGCGCCGACGACAGCCGCGCCTCATCGACGGCCTGCCCACGCCAGTCTTCCGTTGCGAACGGCACACTCGCCGCGCGATGGACGGCCTGCAGCGGTGCGCCGGACAGCTCGCGCCACAGAAATCCAGTACGCAGCATCGGATGACAGGCAGAGACCTCCTGCCACGCGGTGCGCAGCCGCTCGACGTCCAGCCAGCGGATCTCGACGCTGACTTGGTTGACATAGACGCCACTTCCGGCATCGCGCAGGCTATGGAACAGCATGCCCTGCTGCATCGGCGAGAGCGGGTAGACGTCCTCGATGCGGTCCCAGTCGACACCAAGCTGCGCGAGCTCCTCGCTCGTCAGCCCCGACAATGCGCCGCGCGCGCGAGTGATTGCGGGCTGGTCGTTCCGCGCCGCCACGCAGGCCGGCGCGAGCAGCTCGATCGTCTGCAGCCGGAACACGTCTCTCGGCTCCAGCTCGAGACCAGCCCGGCGTGCGCGACTGACCATCTGCAGCGAGATGATCGAGTCGCCGCCGAGCTCGAAGAAATTGTCGGTGACGCCGACGTCCGGCTGGTGCAGCAGCTCGGCCCAGATCGCAGCGAGTGCGGCCTCGGTCGGATTGCGTGGCACGACGCGCTGTCCCTGCCCAAGCCGCGTATCGGGCAACGGCAACGCCTTGCGATCGATCTTGCCGTTCGGTGTCAGCGGCAGCCGCGGCAGCACCATCACGCGCGACGGCACCATGTAGTCCGGCAACGCTGACGCGAGAGTCGCGCGCAGCTCGGCTCCGTCGAGCGCATCGTCGCCGCTGACATAGCCGACGAGCTGCCGGCCGCCGCCGAGCTCTTGCGCCACCACGACGCTGTCGCGCACGCCGGGCTGCGTGCGCAGCCGCGCCTCGATCTCGCCGAGCTCGATGCGGCGGCCGCGGATCTTCACCTGATGGTCGGCACGGCCGACATAGTCGAGCAAACCGTCGGCGCGCCACCGCGCCAGATCGCCGGTGCGGTACAGCCGCGCACCGGGATCGCCGAATGGATCGGGAATGAAGCGCTCGGCGCTGAGCGCCGCTCGGCGCCAATAGCCGCGGGCCAGGCCCTCGCCGCCGATGAAGAGCTCGCCTGTCACGCCGACGGGGGCGGGGTTGAGATCGCCGTCGAGCACATGCAGCGTGGTGCTGCCGATCGGGCCGCCGAGGACCGGTGCGGGATCGCGTGCGTCGAGCCGATGGCGCGCCGACCACACCGTGGTTTCGGTCGGCCCGAACAGGTTCCAGGCCTCGCCTCCGAGCGCGAGCAGCCGAAGCGCCAGGTCGGGCGCCAGCGCCTCGCCGCCGCTCAGCAAGCGGCAGCCTTGAGGCAGCCAGCCGCGCGCACCATCGTCATGATCGAGCAGCATGCGCCAGCTCGACGGCGTGGCCTGGATCAGGGTCACGCCATGATGGGCGACGATCGCCTTCAACCTCGCCGGATCATGGGCCGAGGCGCGATCCGCCAGCACGATCCGGGCGCCATGAATGAGCGGCAGCCAGAGCTCGAGCACCGCGATGTCGAATGACAGCGAGGTCAAAGCGAGCACGCGGTCATCGCGCGCGATGCCCGGTTGCTCAGCCATCGTCGCCAGGAAATTCGTCACGGCGCCATGGCGCACCATCACGCCCTTGGGAAGGCCGGTCGAACCGGAGGTGTAGATGACGTAAGCCAGGTTGTCTGGATGGATGGCGACGTCGAGATTGCCGACGTCGACCGAATCTTCTCCAGCCGCCTCGTCCAGCAGCCAGGCCTGGGCGTGGCCGTCCGCCAGCACTGGCGCGAGCTGGTCGTGGAGCGTCGCCTGCGTCAGCAGCAGCTTCGCGCCGCTGTCGGACAGCATGTGCGCGAGACGCTCGGCCGGATAGTCCGGATCGAGCGGCAGATAGGCTCCGCCCGCCTTGAGCACCGCGAGCAGCGCCACCATCATCGTGACACTGCGCTCCAGCGCCAGTCCCACCACCACATCGGGACCGACGCCGTGCTCCCTGAGCCTATGGCCCAGCCGGTTCGCGCGCGCATTCAGCGCGCCGTAACTGATCGTCTCCTCATTGTGCACGAGCGCAATCGCATCGGGCGCGCGCCCTGCCTGGGCCTCGAACTGAGCGACGACATCCGGCGCTATCACGGCCCCGGCCGTTGCGTTGACCCGCGCCAGCAGCGCGATGTCCGCGGGATCATCAGCCGCAAGGCAGCCGACCGCCTGCTCGGCATCGCCAGTGATGGCCGCGAGCAGTTGCATGAACGCCCTCTGCAGCCGCCGAATCTGGGCTTCGTCGAAATGTTGCTGCCGGAAATTGAATACCAGCCGCAACTCTGCTTCGAGACCGACGCTTACGAACAGCGGGTAGTTGCTCGTTTCGAGGATCCTCGTCCGGCTGACGCTCACGCGGCCGTCTCGGGTCTTCAAGGCCTCGTCCACCGGATAGTTCTCGAACACCAGGATGCTGTCGAACAGCGGACGCCCTGCCTGGCCCGCGATCCGCTGAATCTCGGCCAGCGGCATCCAGCCATGATCCCGCAAGGCGAGATTGCGATCCTGCAGGTCGCGCAGCCACGCACCAACCCGCCGCTGCGGATCCTCGGCATCGACCACGGGCAAGGTGTTGATGAACAGGCCGACCATCTCCTCGGCGCCAGCGAGCCCAGCGGGCCGGTCCGACACCGTCACGCCGAAGCAGACCGTATCCTGGCCGGTGAACCGACGGAGCAATTGCGCCCATGCCGCCTGCACCACCGTATTCAGCGTGACCCGTTCGCGGGTCGCGAAGCGTTGCAGCCGCTCGCTGAGATCGGCGTCCACCGCCATGGTGAGCGAGCCATGGCCGACGCGAGCGTCGACCGCAGGCCGCGACAGCAGGCTCGGCTCGTCGAGCCCGGCCAACGCCGCTCGCCAGAACTCGGCCGCAGCACCGTGGTCCTGCGCCTGCAGCCATGCGATGTAGTCGCGGTAGCGCGGCGGCTGTCCTTGCAGCGCCCCCTGCCCCTCGTACTGCACCACCTCGGCGATGAATCGGGCCGAGCTCCAGCCGTCCATCAGAATGTGATGATGAGTCCAGATCAGCCAATGCCGGTCGTCGGCGATCCGGATCAGCCTCACGCGCTGCAGCGGCGGCCGCGAGAGATCGAAGCCGTCGGCGCGCTCGCGGTCTGCAGCCGCCATGAGCGCAGCATCCAAAGCGGCCGGAGCGAGCTGCGCCGCACGTTCCCGCCAATCCTCCGCGACGAAGGGAACGTCGGCATTGCGATGCACGACCTGCTGCGGTGGTCCCGGCAATTCACGCCACAGGAAACCGGTGCGAAGCACGGTATGGCGTTTGCTGACCGCCTGCCACGCGGCTTGCAGCTTGCCGGCGTCGAGACCGCGGATCTCGGCGGCGACCTGGTTGACGTAGACCCCCGTGCCGTCGTCGTGCAACGCGTGAAACAGCATGCCCTGCTGCATCGGCGACAACGGATAGATGTCCTCGACCTCGCGCCAATCCAGCGCCAGCGCATCGAGCTCGGCCTGGCTCAGCTTCGACAACGGCACATCGGACGGCGTCACGCCATGGACGCCGCTCGTGCAGTGATCGACCAGCTCACGCAGCGCCGGCTCAAAGCAGTTCGCCAAGCTCGCAATCGTTTCGCGGCGTTGACGCTTCCCGCTGAAGCCGAACGACAGCTCCAGACGACCGTCGAGCACCCTCGCGTTGATCGCGATATGGTGGCGCAACGGGCTCGACGCGGCGCGCGACGGGCCGGCGCTCTCTGGCGCGATCGAGAACAGCGCCGTCTCGTCCGCGCTGCCATCGACCTGTCCGAGATAGTTGAACCCGATGCGCGGCTGCACGCCCGTCGTCAGCGCCGCGCGATGGGCATCAGACCCCAGGTAGCGCAGGACGCCGTAGCCAAGTCCCCGGCTGGGGACGGACCGCAGCATCTCCTTGGTCGCCTTGATCAGCACCGCAGGCGGCTGCGATCCAGCCGCCAGTCGTACCGGAAACGCGGTCGTGAACCAGCCGATGGTTCGCGACAGGTCGAGCCCGCCACCGAGATCCTCGCGGCCGTGACCCTCGAGTTCGATTGCCATGATCTCCCGGCCCGACCACAGCCACAGCGCACGCGCGAGCGCCGACAGCAGCAGATCATTGACCTGGGTTCTGTACGCCCCGTGCGCCGTGCCCAGCAGACGCGCGGTCAGCTCGGCGTCGATCGCGAGCGGTACGTCGTCGGCGTCTGCAATCGTATCCCGATCCGCATGATCGAAATCGCACGGCACGTCCTCCGTCTGCCGGAGACCGGACCAATGATCCCACTCTGCAGCCGGCACATCCGAGGCCGCGTACGCGCGCAGCGCTGCGCCCCATTGGGCATAGGCGTGCGTCTTGGGCGGCAGCGTCGCCTCTTGCCTACGCATGAGCTGCTCATAGGCAGCCGCGAGATCCTCCAGCAGCACACGCCACGACACGCCGTCGGTCACGAGGTGATGAATCACGATCAGGAAGCGCTGCCCGCCCTCCGGCAGATCGATGCCGACCATCCGCACCAGACGTCCCTCCGCGAGCGAAAGGCTCGCCTGGACCGCAGCGGCGAGCGCGGTGACCGCCTCGCCATCGGCCAGCTCGCACGACCGAAACAGGTCGGAGACCGCCGGCGCCGGCCCGTGCTCGGCGCGCCAGATGCCGTCGATGCGTTCGAAGCGCAGTCTCAGCGCATCGTGATGAGTGACGACGGCCACTGCCGCGCGCCGCAGCACGTCCCAGTCGAGCCGCTGCTGCGGCCGCAGCAGCAAGGCCTGGTTCCAGTGATCGGGCGCCTCCAGCTCCTGCTCGAAGAAACGGAGCTGAATCGGCAGCAACGGGAGTGGCCCGGAGACGAGACTCTGCTCCGCCGTCGTCTCCAACCGGACGACCTGCCGCGCGTCGCGCGCCAGGGCTTCCAGCGTCTGATGCTTGAAGACGTCTCGTGGCTCGATCAGAAGGCCGGCCCGCCGCGCACGACTGACCATCTGCAGCGAGATGATGGAATCGCCGCCGAGCTCGAAGAAATTGTCGGTCATGCCGACATCGGGCTGACGCAGCAGCTCGGCCCAGATGGTTGCCAACGCAGCCTCGGCCGGCGTCCGCGGCGCAATCCGCATCGCTGCAGCGGGCGCCTCCGGCGCCGGCAGCGCGTTGCGATCGACCTTGCCATTCACCATCAGCGGCAGGCGGTCGAGGACCACGATCCGCGCCGGCACCATGTAGTCCGGCAACGTCGCGGACAGCGCGTCGCGCAGCACCTCGCCATCGAGTGCGCCGTCACCGCAGACATAGCCGACCAGTTGCCGGCCAGCCCCGAACTCCCTCGCGATGACGACGGCCGCAGTGACCGATGGCTGCTGCAGCAGCCGCGCCTCGATCTCGCCGAGCTCGATGCGGAAGCCGCGAACCTTTACCTGGTGATCGGCCCGGCCGGCATAGTCGATGGCGCCGTCGCTGCGCCAGCGCGCCAGATCGCCGCTTCGATAGAGCCGCGCGCCGGGAGGTCCGAACGGATCGGGAATGAAGCGCTCGGCCGTCAGCGCCGCGCGCCCGAGATAGCCGCGCGCCAGCCCGTCTCCGCCGATATGAAGCTCGCCCGTCGTGCCCTCGGCGACCGGATTGAGGTCGGTGTCGAGAATGCGCAGGATCGTGCCTGGAATCGGAAAGCCGATCGGCACGCGCTTCCCGCTCGCCGCGCGGCAGTTCCAGAAGCTGGCATTGATCAGCGCTTCGGTCGGCCCATAGCGGTTGTCGAACCGGATTGCTGGGAACACCGCGTAGACTTGGTCCTTCAGCAGGACCGGCAGGGCCTCGCCACCGGAGAACAGGCGCTTCAACGTCACGCATCGCTGAGCCTCCGGCTCAGCCACGAATTGCGCGAGCATCTGCGGCACGAAATGCAGCGTGGTCACACCATGCGCAGTGACCGCATCGACCAGCCGCTTCGGCTCGCGATGGGCCCCCGGCGCCGCGATCGCAAGCCGCGCACCGACCGTCAACGGCCACAGGATTTCCCACACCGCGACGTCGAAGCTGAACGGCGTCTTCTGCAACAGCGTTTCGCCGGGATCGAGCCCGTACTCCCGCTGCATCCAGGCGAGCCGCGCTGCCAGCGCGCCACGCGTGCAGGCCACGCCCTTCGGCACGCCGGTCGAGCCGGACGTGTAGATCACATAAGCGAGGCTCTCGGCGTGGGTCGGACTCTGGAGATCCAAGCTGCCGGTGTCCGTGTCCTGCGAGGCGCGTCTGTCGTCGACGGCGATCAACTCGGCGCCCGCTCCTGCCATGATCTCCATCAGCCGATCACGCAACTGCGGCTGCGTCAGCACCAGCCGCGCGCCGCTGTCGCCCAGCATCGCCGCGAGCCGCTGGTGGGGATAATCCGGATCGAGCGGCAGGTAGCCGGCCCCGGCCTTCAGAACGGCCAACACGGCCACGACCAGGTCGGGGCTGCGCTCGAACGCCAAGCCGACCGGGGCATCCAGAGCGACGCCGGCCTGCCTGATCTGTCGCGCCAGTCGGTTCGCCCGCGCATTCAGTTCGGCGTAGCTGATCCTCTCCTGATCGGAGATCACGGCCATGGCCGCAGGCGACCGTGCGACCTGCTGTTCGATCTGCGTCACGACGTCGACGAAGCCGTCTTTCACCGTCGGCGCGGCGGGTCCCGAGCTCCAGCCGAGCACCCGGTGCAAAGCGGCGGCATCCAAGCCATGCAGCTCCGCGACGGGGCGGCTGCTGTCGTCGGCGATGCGCCCGAGCAGGCAGGCGAACGCCGCCTGTATCCGCTCGATCTGCGCTGGGTCGAACCGGCTGCGATCGTAACGGAAGCCGAGCCGGATGCCGGCGCCGGTCACGAACACCGCGACCGTCAGCGCATAGTTGGTGATCGAGATCTGCTCGGCGCGGCTGGCGCGCGGCCCCCCGCCGGCCTGATCGCGCAGCGCCGCGTCGACCGGATAGTTCTCGAACACGAAGATGGTGTCGAACAGCGGCCGGCCGGCGCGGCCGGCAAGGCGCTGGATCTCGTGCAGCGGCATCCAGCCATGCTCGCGCAGGTCGACGTTGCGATCCTGCAAGCTGCGCAGCCACGCGCCGACCGGCGTTTGAGGTCTCCCGCCCTCGAGCGCGGGCACGGTGTTGATGAACAGGCCGACCGCCTCTTCCACGCCCGCGATCTCGGGCGGCCGGCCGGAGATCGTGGCGCCGAAGCAGACGACTTCCTGGCCGGTCAAGCGTCGCAGCAACTGGCCCCACGCCCCCTGCAGAAGCGTGTTCAACGTCACCCGCTCGCGCCGTGCCACGACCTGCAGCCGCTCGGTCTTAACCGCATCGATCACGAGATCGATCGAGGCATGGCCGTCGGCAGGTGCGGCCGGCCCGCCCAGCGCATCGGCCAGCAGGCTCGGCTCGCCGAGCGTCGAGAGCGAGCGCGACCAGAACATGCTCGACGCCTCGCGATCCTGTCGCTGCAGCCAGGCAATGTAATCGCGATAGCGGCCGCGCGGTGCGCCCAGCGAGGCGCCGCCGACATGCTGCATGATCTCGCCGATGAGCCTTGCTGCGCTCCAGCCGTCGAGCAGGATGTGATGATGGGTCCAGATCAGGCGGAAAACGCCGCCGCCGAGATCGATGAGACGGACCCGCTGCAGCGGCAGCCGAGACAGGTCGAAACCGGCGCGCCATTCGGCTGCCGCCACCTCGGCCAGCGCCGCGTCACGCGCGGCCTGATCCATCGAGTCCACACGGTCGCGCCAATCCTCCTCGACGAAGGGGACAGGAACTTGCCGATGGACGATCTGCTGCGGTGCGCCCGACAATTCTTTCCACACGAACGCGGTCCGCAGCACCGCGTGTCTCGCGGTCACCGCCTGCCACGCCGCGCGTAAACGCGCCGCATCGGCGCCGCTGACGTCGACGGCGATCTGACTGACATAGTTGCCGCTGTCGCCGTCGCGCAGCGCGTGGAACAGCATGCCCTGCTGCATCGGCGACAGCGGATAGATGTCCTCGATATCGCGCCAATCGCGCGAGGCTCCGAGCAGGTCGAGCTCCGGCTGGCTGAGGCCCGACAGCGGAACGTCCGACGGCGTGAGGCCATGTACGCCGCTCGTGCAATGCGCGACGAGTTCGCGCAGCGCCGCAGAATAGCACGCGGCCAGCCGCTCGATCGTCGCGCGGCGATAGCGTCGGCGGCCGAAGCTGAATGTCAGCCTCAGCTGGCCGTCGAGCACCTGGCCGTTGATGCTGAGCCAGCGCCCGAGCGGCGCGCTGGCGCTGCGTGACGGCCCCGCGCCTTCCGGCGCGAGCGCGAAGGCAGGGTCGGGGCCGGCGCCGAACTGGCCGAGATAGTTGAACACGATCCGCGGCTCGGCTCCGCCCGCCAGGGCGGCGCGCTGCTCAGGGCTGCCGCAGTAGCGCAGCACGCCATAGCCGAGCCCACGCGCCGGGATGGCCCGTAATTCCTCCTTGATCGACTTGATGAGCGTGGCATCGTCGCTCGCGCCACCGGAGAGGCGAAGCGGAAATGCCGTCGTGAACCAGCCGACCGTGCGCGACAGGTCGAGGCCTTCGAACAGATCCTCACGGCCATGGCCTTCGAGCTCGACCAGGCATTCATCGAGTCCGCACCAGCGGTTGACGGCGCGGGCCAGCGCCGCCAACAGCAGATCATTGACCTGGGTCCTGTAGGCAGCGGGTGCCTGCTTGAGCAGCTGCCCGGTCATGTCGGCATCGAACGACACGACGACGTCTTCGCCATCGGCGACACGATCGGTCTCACCTTGATCGTCGTCGCATGGCAGGCCGCCGGCGGCACTGCGCTGTCTCCAATAGTCGAGCTGATCGGCCAGCTCCTCGCTCGCCGCGTAGTCTTCAAGCCTCCGGCTCCACGACGCCATGGACTGGCTCTTGGGGGGCAACGCAATCGCAACCGCGCCCTGCGCCGCCTGTCGATGCGCCGACATGATGTCTTCGAGCAGCACACGCCAGGATACGCCGTCGACGACGAGGTGATGCACGACGATGAGAAGCCTCTGGCTGCCGTCCGCGACGTCCATGCCGACGAAGCGCAGCAACGGCCCCTGCAGGGACAGGCTTGCCTGCGCGGCGGCGGCAACCGAGGTGATCTCCGCCGCATCCTGAACAGCGCGGATCCAGAGCAGATCGGCGCTCGCCGGCATCGCGCCATATCTCGCCTGCCACGCGCCGTCGCTCTGGAGGAATTGCAGTCGCAGGGACTCGTGATGCGCCACCACGGCCTCGACCGCCGGCGCCAACACCCGCCAGTCGAGCCGTGCCGACGGCACCAGCATCAACGCCTGATTCCAGTGATGCCGTTCGCCGGCGTCCTCGGCAAAGAAGCGGCGCTGGATCGGCAACAGCGGCACCGGATCGCCATCGCGCGCGAGCGGCTCGGCGGAGACGACCGCCGCCCGATCGCGGCGCGCGACCCGCGCCAGCCCTTGCAGCGTCTGATGCCGGAACAGGTCGCGCGGCTCGATGGCAAGCCCGCGCTGGCGCGCACGTCCGACCACCTGCAATGAAATGATGGAATCGCCGCCGAGCTCGAAGAAGTTGTCGGTCAGCCCGACCCGCGAATGGCCGAGCAATTCAGCCCAGATCGCCGCCAGCTCCAGTTCAGCCGGGGATTGCGGTGCGACGTAGTCGGCCTCAGCAGACAACTGCTCGGGCGCCGGCAAGGCGTCGCGATCGACCTTGCCATGCGCCGTGAGCGGCATCCGCGACATCAGTACGATGCGCGCCGGAACCATGTAGTCCGGCAGTTCCTCGGACAACGCCGCGCGCAGCCCGGTCTCGTCGAGGCCATCCTCGCCGCAGGCGTAGCCGATGAGCTGCTGGCGTCCGCCGATCTCGCGTGCCACCACCACCGCCGACTGAACACCCGCCTGCCGCGTCAGCCGCGCCTCGACCTCGCCCGGCTCGATGCGGAAGCCGCGGATCTTGAGCTGGTGGTCGGACCGGCCGACATAGTCGATGACGCCATCGGCGCGCCAGCGCGCCAGATCGCCGGTGCGATACAGCCGCGTGCCCGGTGCGCCGAACGGATCGGGGATGAAGCGCTCCGCCGTCAACGCCGGCCGATTCCAATAGCCGGCCGCGAGCCCCTCGCCGCCGATATGAAGCTCGCCGGTGACGCCGACCGGAACGATGTTGAGATCGCCGTCGAGAACATAGGCCGAGCGCCGGCCGACCGGGCGGCCGATCGGCGCATAGGCGCAGTCGATCTCGGCATCGACGTCGACCTTCCAGACCAGCGGCGTGACCACTGTCTCCGTCGGACCATAGCCGTTGATCAGCTTGCGCGGCCGCAGCGCCTGCCTGACCTTGTCGAAGCCCGATTTGGGCATGGCCTCGCCGCCGAACGAATACAACGACACGGGCGGCGGATCGCCGCGCCACGCCGCGAAGTCGGCGAGTTGCTGCAGATAGGCCGGCGGAAAGCCGGCATTGGTCACGCGCTCCGCGCCCATCACGTCAAGCGTCTTCTCCGCCGACCAGAGATCGGCGTCACGCATCACCAAGGTCGCGCCGCAGCTCAGCGCGGTCCACAACCGCTCATGCGCGCCGTCGAAGGTGAAGGAGAGGAAGTGCAGCTCGCGCGACTGCCGGTCCATCTCGTAGAGACCGGCGGTGGCGTCGCAATGCATCGCGAACGGTCCATGCGCGACCGCGACGCCCTTCGGCACGCCGGTGGAGCCGGACGTATAGATCACGTAGGCGAGGCTCGAGGGATGGACATCGACCGCCGGGTCGCTCTCCGTCGTCTCGGCCGCCATCGCGCCGGGATCGACGACCGCGATGCCCGGCATCGGCGGCCATTGCGATCGTCCCGCCGCATCGACCAGCACGACGCGCGCGCCGGCATCCCGAACGGTGGCGGCGAGCCGCGCCGGCGGATGATCGGGATCGAGCGGCAGATAGGCCGCGCCGGCCTTCAGGACGGCAACAAGACTTGCGACGAGATCGGGCGAGCGCTGCATCGAGAGCCCGACGAGCTCGCCGGGTCGCACGCCGAGCGCCAACAGATGCTGCGCGATGGCATTGGCGCGGCGATCGAGCGCCTGATAGCTGATCGTCTCGGCCCCGAACACCAGGGCTGTCGCGCCCGGCCTCTCCTTTGCGTGCCGCGCGAGCATCCGGTGCACCGGCTGGAACCCCGCGAGTGCGGGCGCGCAGGCATTCCACTGCCTGACGTCGTCGCGCTGCCGGTCCGACAACAGCTCCAGCGCCGCGATCCGCTGCGTGGGATCCGCGACCGTTGCCCGCAGGATCGTCAGCCAATGCCCCGCGAGCCGTGCGATGGTCGACCGGTCGAACAGCGCGGCGGCAAAGGAGAACAGCGCCGAGACGTCTCCCGACGGCGCTTCCTCGCTGTCGAGAGCGAGGTCGAATTTCACCGTCTCGATCTCGGCCGCGATCGTCTCGATCTGCAATTCGGACCCAGCCGGCGCATGTGCCGGCTCGCGCCGATGCTGATGGTTGTAGAGCACCTGGAACAGGGGCGTCTGGCTCTGGCTGCGCTGCGGCTGCAGCACGTCCAGCAGCCGCTCGAACGGAAGATCCTGGTGATCCCTGGCCTCGAGCGAGGCCTCGCGCAGGGCGTGAATGACGTCGGCGATCGTGCTCCGGCTGTCGATGCGCGTGCGCAGCACCTGGGTGTTGACCAGCAGCCCGATCAGCCGCCGCGTTTCCGACCGGTCGCGATTGGCGAGCGGAACGCCGACGCAGATGTCGCCCTGCCCACCGTAGCGATAGAGCACCAGCTTGAGCGCCGCGAGCAGCACGACGAACAGCGTCGTGTGATGCTGTCGGGCGAGCCCGCGCAGACGATCGGAAAGCTCGGCGCCGAGCGACAGGCGTATGGCATCGCCGGATTGGTCGGTCTGGGCCGATCGGGGGCGATCGAGCGGCAGTTGCAGCATGGCCGTGTCGTGCAGCCGGTCGGTCCAGTACCGGAGCTGCCGCTCCTCCTCCACGGCGCCGAGCCACAGTCGCTGCCAGGCGGCGAAATCGGCGTAGTCGATCTCGAGCGCCGGCAGTGAGGCGGTTTCGCCGCGGACGGCAGCGCGATAGAGCTGCCAGAACTCCTCGGTAAGGACCTGCATCGACCAGCCATCGGCGACGATGTGGTGCAGCGTGACCGAGAGGATATGCTCGTGCTCGCCAAGACCGAGCAGCGCCGCGCGCAGCAGCGGTCCGGATTCGAGATCGAACGGCAGTGCCGCTTCCTCACGCAGCAGCCGGCGCGCCTGCTGCTCGCGATCGTCGCCCGCAATCTCGATACGGCGAAGCGCGACCGGCGCCGGCTGGCCTACGATCTGCTCCGGCTCGCCGCCGTCCTGCCGGAACGTGGTGCGGAGCGCGGCATGGCGCATGACGAGTCCGTCGAGCGCCTTCTGAAGCGCAGCGGCATCGAGACGGCCCCGCAGGCGGATCGCGACCGGCATGTTGTAGGCGGAGCCGCCCGGATCCATCCGCCACAGGAACCAGAGGCGGGCCTGCGCGAACGACAACGGCGCGCGCTGCAGATGCTGGCGCGCGATCGGCAAAATCGACAGATCGATGCCCTTGGCCGCCAACTGCGTGAGGAAGGCCCGCTGCTTCGGCGCATCGAGACGCGCCAACCGGCGCGCGATCTCGCTGAGCTGCTGGGTCTGAAGTCCCGACTGATCATTCATTGGCGAACTCGACTTCCTCAAGCAGATCGAACATGGCGGCGATGTCGTCGCTGCGCCTGCTCGTCGGCGGGTCCGCGGCGAGCGCGGACGCCATGGCCTCGACCGTGGTCAGCTCGAACAACCGTTTCAGCGGCAGCTCCCGCGCAAGATCGCGCTTGATGCGGCCGACGAGCTGGACGGCCACCAGCGAGTCGCCGCCGAGCTCGAAGAAGTTGTCGGTGACGCCGACCTCCGGCCTGTGCAGCAGCTCGGCCCAGATCGTCGCGAGCGCCGCCTCGGTCGGATTGCGCGGGCCGACTCTGTGCGCCCCCGGCGGCTTCGCGTCCGGCCGCGGCAGCGCCTTGCGGTCGATCTTGCCGTTCGGGGTCAGCGGCAGCTCCGGCAGCACGATCACGCGCGACGGCACCATGTAGTCCGGCAGCGCCGTTGCGAGCGCGGCGCGGAGGTCACTGCCATCGAGCGAGGCCTCGCCGCTGACATAACCGACCAACTGACGGCCGCCGCCGAGCTCCTGCGCGACGACGACGCTGTCGCGCACGCCCGGCAGCTCCCGCAGCCGCACCTCGATCTCGCCGAGCTCGATCCGATGTCCGCGGATCTTCACCTGATGATCGGCGCGGCCGACATAGTCGAGCACGCCGTCGGCTCGCCAGCGCGCGAGGTCGCCGGTCCGGTACAGCCGCGCACCGTCGCTGCCGAACGGATCCGGAATGAAGCGCTCGGCACTCAGCGCCGCGCGTTTCCAATAGCCGCGCGCGAGTCCGTCACCGCCGACGAAGAGCTCGCCAGTGACGCCCATCGGCGCAAGGTTGAGATCGCCGTCGAGCACGTACAACCGGGTGCTGCCGATCGGGCTGCCGAGCAACGGCACCGGATTCGTCGCATCGAGGCGGTGACGCGCCGACCATACCGTGGTCTCGGTCGGCCCATACAGGTTCCAGACCTCGCTGCTCAGCGCGCTGAGCCGCCGCGCCAGATCCGAGGCCAGCGCCTCCCCGCCGCTCAGCAGGCGGCAGGCTTTCGGCAGCCATGGAGCGGTTTCGCTGGTATTGGCCGCATCGTGATCGAGCAGCATGCGCCAGCTCGACGGCGTCGCCTGGATCATGGTCACGCCGTGCCGTGCGACCAGCGCCTTGAGCGCCGCCGGATCATGGGCCGCGGCGCGGTCGGCGAGCACGATCCGGGCGCCATGGGCCAGCGGCAGCCACAGCTCCAGCACGGCGATGTCGAAGGACAACGAGGTCAGCGCCAGCACGCGGTCGTCGGCCGCGATGCCCGGCTGTTCGGCCATCGTCGCCAGGAAGTTCGTCACCGCGGCGTGGCGCACCATCACGCCCTTGGGGAGCCCGGTCGAGCCGGAAGTGTAGATGACGTAGGCGAGGCTCTCCGCATGCCCATCGACGGAAAGATCATCGGTCTGGCCGAGGCCATCGCCGGCCGCCACGTCGAGCAGCCAGGCCTCGGCATCGCTCCGGGCCAGCACCGGCGCGAACCGGTCATGCAGCGTGGCCTGTGTCAGCAGCAGTTTGGCGCCGCTGTCGTTCAGCATGTGCGCGAGACGCTCGGACGGATAGTCCGGATCGAGCGGCAGATAGGCCGCGCCCGCCTTGAGCACCGCGAGCAGCGCCACCATCATCGTGACGCCGCGCTCCAGCGCCAGCCCGACCACCACATCCGGCCCGACGCCGCGATCCCGGAGCCGCCGCGCCAGCCGGTTCGCCCGCGCATTGAGCGCGCCGTAGCTGATCATCTCCTGCCCATGCACCAGTGCGACCGCATCGGGAGCTCGCGCCGCATGGGCCTCGAACTGCCGGTGCACGCAGAGCGTATTTGCATCGTTGGTCGCCGTCGCGTTCCAGGCCTGCAGCAGCCGCGCGCGATCTTCGTCCGGAATGACGTCGATCCTGCGCACCGGCGTATGCGGCGCCGCTTCCAGCGCCAGCGCCAGCTGCTCGAGCGAGTGCTGCATCATCGCGCCGACCCGCTCGGGCGCGACCGGCGCCACGGCCTGGACCGTCAGGTGAAGCCCATGGCCGTCGTCGTCTACCGCCAGCATCAGCGGATAGTTGGTGCGCTCCTCGCCACCGAGCCATTCGACGCCTTGCAGGGACTCTGCATCTGTCCGCGCATCCTGCCTCCGGCCGTGCCGATAGTTCAGGATCGCGGAGAACAGCGGCGTCGGCGGCGCGACGCCGCTGCAGCGCTGGGCCATTGCCAGCGAGGCATGCTCATGCGCCATCAGCTCCGCCAGCCGCCCATGCGCTGCGCGAACGCTGTCCTCAACCGACGTGCCGTCGAGATCGAGCCGCAACGGCAGCGTGTTGATGAACAGGCCCAGGCTGCGGCCGGTATCGTGGCCGGCCTGCATGCGGCCGAGCAGCACGGTGCCGAACACGACCTGCTCACGTCCGCTGCTGCGCGCCAGCACCTGGCCCCAGGCGACATGACAGAGGCTGGCGAGGCTCGCGCCAAGGCGCCGCGCCTGCGCGCGCAGCCGCGCGTCGAGCGTAGCCGGCACGGGCAGCTTTGCCTCGCGCGCGCCGTCGCCGTTGCTGCGCACCTCCATCAATCCGAATGGTGCCGTCGGCGCATCGATGTCGGCGAGCATGCTGCGGAAGAAGCGCTGCTGCGCATCCTGCCCGCCGGCCTTGCGGGTCTCGGCCACGAGGTTACGGAACGGAATCGGTGGAGGGAGAGCGCTGCGGCGGCCCGCCAGGATCAGTTGCACTTCCTCGTGCAGCGCCTGCAGAGTGGTATGGTCGCCGACCATGTGATGCAGCAGGACCAGCAGCAGCAGGCGATCATTTCGTGGGTCGCGGGCGACAACGAGACGCAGCAATGGCGCCTGGGTCAGGTCGAGCCGGCAGGACCTCGGATCGAAGCGGCGCGCCAGCTCGACCTGGGCCGGCTCGTTGCCTTCGAGCTCAACTTCGGTGACGCCTAGCGGTGCCTGGCGCCAGACCACCTGCGCCGGCACCGACAGCCCATCCCAGAGGAACGACGTCCGCAGGACGTCATGCCGGTCGATCACGTCCTGAACGGCCGCAAGATAGCGATCCAGCAGATCACGGCCCGCAAATGCCATCTGCGCGACCAGCACGTAGGGGTCGCCCTCCGTCGCGAGCAGATGATGGAACAGGATTCCCTCCTGCAACGGCGACAGCGCGTAGATGTCCTGGACGTTGGCGACGCCGCCCGGCACACGGCCCACCACGCGGTCGATCTCGTCCTGGCTCAGCGCGATCAGCGGCAGCATGTCCGGCGTGATGACCGGGCTCTGCGCCGTGATCGGGTTGTCAGGAATTGCGGTCTCCTCGCTTTGCCGCAGGCTGGCCGCGAGATCGCGCAGCACCGGCTTGGCGAACACCATCTGCGCATCGATCGTCAGCGCACGGCGCTTCAGCCGGTCCAGCATGCGGACGACGAGCAGCGAATGGCCGCCGAGCTCGAAGAAATGATCGTTGCGACCGACGCGCTCGATGCCCAGCAGCTCGCGCCAGATAGCAGCGAGGGCCTGCTCGATTTCGCCGTGGGGCGGATCATAGGCGCCACGGCCGAACGCCTCGTCGTCCGGCGCCGGCAGTGCCTGCCGGTCGACCTTGCCGTTGGGTGTCAGCGGAAACGCATCGAGGCGAACGATCGCCGAGGGAACCATGTAGTCCGGAAGACACGCCTGCAAATGCGTGCGCAGGCGCGCAGCCCATGCGCTGGGATCACCTGCATCGTCCGCCGGCACCACATAGGCGACGAGCGTGAGATCGCCCTGCGCATCGCGCCGCGCCAGCACCGCCGAGTCCCGCACTCCGGCCTGCGCATTCAGCCGATGCTCGATCTCGCCGAGCTCGATGCGGAAGCCGCGGATCTTCACCTGATGGTCGTTGCGGCCCAGGAATTCGATGTTGCCGTCGGCGAGATGGCGGCCGAGGTCACCGGTTCGATACATCCGCGCGTCGGACGACAGCCCGAACGGATCCACGGCAAAACGCTGCGCCGACAAATCGGGACGGTTGAGATAGCCGCGGGCAACCCCTGCCCCGCCGATCCAGATCTCGCCGACGGCACCGCGCGGCACCGGCATGCCCTGGGCGTCGAGCAGATAGATCCGCGCGTTGGCGATCGGGCGACCGATTGGGACGACACCGCCGGCGAAGCCGGGCGGACGGCGCCATGCGGTGGCGCAGACGGTTGTTTCCGTCGGGCCGTAGGCGTTGAAGACTGCGATGTCCGACGGCAGGGCCTCGAACAGCTCCGGCTTTGGCAACTCGCCAGCGAGAACGAGCACGTCGAGCCCGGAGAGCCGCGCGAGGTCCGAGCGGCCCTGCAGCATCGCCGGCGGCAACGTGGCATGGGTGATGCGATGTTCGGCGAGATAGTTCACCAGCTCCGCCGCATCGCGGTGCTCGCGGCTTCCGAGCAGATGCAGTTCGGCGCCGGCGCAAAGCGCCATGACGATGTCCCACACGCTCGCATCGAAGCTGAAGGAGGCGAATTGCGCGATCCGGCTGTGCGGACCGGTGTCGAACAGCCCGATCTGGGCCTGCGCGAGATTGACCAGGCCGTGGTGCTCGATCATCACGCCCTTCGGCTGTCCGGTCGAGCCCGACGTGTAGATGACATAGGCGAGGTTGCGCGGCGTCAGGCCACGGGCAACAACATCCGGTGCGCCCTCCGGCAGCCCGCTCCAGGCCGGCGCATCGCTCTCCACATCCACGACCGGACATGCCACGCTGCCGAGCGTACTGGCGCTCGCGCCGTCACAGAGCAGCAGCGTCGGCCGGGCATCGGCCACGGTCTCGCGCAGCCGCTGCGGCGGATAGGTGGGATCCAGCGGCAGATAGGCCGCTCCCGCTTTGAGGACCGCGAGCACGCTGACGATCGCATCGATGCCGCGCTGCTGGCAGATCGCGATCAGCCGGTCCGGACCAGCGCCCAGCGCGACGAGATGATGCGCGAGGCGATTGGCGCGCAGCTCGAGCTCGCGATAGGTCAGGTTGACCTCGTCATGGACCAGCGCCACCGCCGACGGCCGGCGGCGCGCCTGCTCGGCAACGAGATCCTGAATGCAGCAGTCAGGCGGCGTGAACGAGCGCGTGCGATTCCAGTCATCCAGCAGCAGCGCACGTTCCTCGGCTGGCAGCAGCTCGATGCGATCGACCGGCTGGCTGGTGTCGGCGACCATGGCGCGCAGCACCGCCAGCAGATAGGTGCGATAGCGCTGCACGGTCTCGGCGTCGAACAGCGCCGTCGCGTAGTTGATCTTGCCGGAGATGCGTCCACCGCTCTCACTGAGATCGAGCTCGAGATCGAACTTGATCTTGTGCTGCTCGGTCGCAAGGCGCTCGACCGCCAGGCCGGGCAGCGCCAATGAGCCGATATCATTGCTCTGCCATGCGAACACCACCTGGAACACGGGCGTGTATTCCGGATGCCGCGGGGGCTGGAGCGCCTCGACAAGATGCTCGAACGGCAGGTCCTGATGATCCTGCGCCGCAAGGACGGCCGTCTTCACCCGCTCGATCAACTCGGCCACAGCTAGACCGCCCGAGAGGTCGAGCCGCAGCGCCAGCATGTTGACGAAGAAGCCGGCCAGGCCTTCGAGCTCCGAACGCATCCGATTGGCGGTCGGCGTGCCGATGACGAGATCCTGCTGGCCGGCCAACCGCGACAGCACGAGGGCCCAGGCGGCCAGCACGATGACGAACGGGGTGGCGCCGAGCGCGATGCTCAATTGCCTGATATCGGCCGAAAGACCGTCGTCGATCTCGACAGGCACCGCGGCGCCGGCGTTGGATCGCGGTGCAGATCGCGCCCGGTCCGTCGGCAGTGCCAGCAAGGACGGCGCGTCGCGCAGCACGGCGGTCCAATGATCGAGCTGCCGCTGCAGCCGATCTGCCGTCAGCGAATGGCGCTGCCATGCTGCATAGTCCGGATACTGAATCGCCAGCGGCGGCAACGGATCATTGCCGCCTGCAACGAAGGCGGCATACAGCGCCGAGAGCTCGCGGACGATGACGCCCATCGACCATCCGTCGGAGATGATGTGATGCTGGCTGAGCAGAAGGACATGATCATCATCGCCCAGGTCGATCAAATGGCTGCGGATCAATGGACCCCGCGCAAGATCGAACGGCGCGCGCGTACACTCATTCAGCAGATCGGCCAGCCGCGTTTCGCGGTCCGGCCGCCCGCGAAGATCGTGCACCTCCAGCGGCAGGCTGGTGTCCGGCGGCAACAGCGCGACCCGCGGCTCGCCCTGCTCGGCGACGAAGACCGTCCGCAGCGCCTCGTGGCGGGAGAACAGCCGGTCGAGGCTGCGGCGCCATGCGCCGATGTCGAGCCGGCCGCGCAGCCGCAGCGCCACATCAATGTGATAGTTGGTACTTCCATTCTCGAGCTGGGCCAGCAGCCAGAGCTGCTGCTGCGCGAAGGAGAGCGGCAGCGAGCCCCCGCGATCGGCGATCGGGATCGTGTTTGTATCGCGTCTGGGGACATTGCGGCCGCGCTGTCGCGCGCGCGATGCCAACCGGCGCAGCGCCTCCGGATCGAGGTTGTGCAGAAGAGGCTGTCCTGATTGTCCGCTCATGATAGCTCCGCTGTCATCAGGTCCTCAAGTTCACCTTCGGCGAACTGCTGCTCGATCAGTCTGATGGAGAGGACGCGCGCGAACTCCGCCAATTCCGGATGAGCGAACAGCTCGGACAATCGCATCGATGTGCCGAACTCCTGCGCGACACGGCTGAGCAGCCGTACCGCCAGCAGAGAGTGGCCGCCGAGATTGAAGAAGTGATCGCCCCGCCCGACGCGGTCGAGGCCGAGCAGCTCCGCCCAGATGCCGGCCAGCGTGATCTCGATCTCGCCGACCGGAGCTTGATAGTGGGCCCCCGCTTCGCCTTGTGAGGCCAGCGGCAGCGCCTTGCGGTCGACCTTGCCGTTCGGCGTCAGCGGCAGCCGCGGCAGCACGATGACGCGCAACGGCACCATGTAGTCCGGCAGCGCCGTCGCGAGCGCCGCGCGCAGCTCGCCGCCATCGAGCGCGCACTCACTGCCGACATAGCCGATCAGGTTGCTACCGCCACCGACATCCTGCGCGACCACGACGCTGTCGCGGACGCCGGGCAGCGCGCGCAGCCGCGCCTCGATCTCGCCGAGCTCGATGCGATGCCCCCGTATCTTGACCTGGTGATCGGCGCGGCCGACATAGTCGAGCGCGCCATCGGCACGCCAGCGCGCCAGGTCGCCGGTCCGGTACAGCCGTGCACCGGGGCCGCCGAACGGATCCGGAATGAACCGTTCCGCGCTGAGCCCGGGCCGCTTCCAATAGCCGCGCGCCAGTCCCTCGCCGCCGATGAACAGTTCGCCGGCCACGCCGGGCGGCGCCAGATTGAGATTGGCGTCGAGCACGTAGAGCGTGGTATTGCCGATCGGACCGCCGAGCACCGGCATGGGATCATTGGCATCGAGCCGGTGGCGCGCAGACCACACCGTGGTCTCGGTCGGCCCATACATGTTCCAGGCCTCGCCGCTCAGCGCGACGAGCCGCCGTGCCAGATCGGGAGCCAGCGCCTCGCCGCCGCTGAGCACGCGACAGCGACGAGGCAGCGCGGCGGCCTCGTCATGATCGAGCAGCATGCGCCAGCTCGACGGTGTCGCCTGGATCAAGGTCACGCCGTGCCTGGCCACGATCGCCTTCAGCGCCGTCGGATCGTGCGCGGAGGCGCGGTCGGCCAGCACGATCCGGCCTCCCCGGGTCAGCGGCAGCCACAGCTCCAGCACCGCGATGTCGAACGACAGCGAGGTCAATGCCAGCACGCGGTCGTCCGATGCGATCCCCGGCTGCTCGGCCATCGTCGCCAGGAAATTCGTCACTGCGCCGTGACGCACCATCACGCCCTTGGGCAGGCCGGTCGAGCCCGAGGTATAGATGACGTAGGCGAGGCTCTCCGGATGAATGGCGAGGTCGAGGTTGCCGGCGTCGCCTCCATCGTCGATGCGATCGAGCAGCCAGGCTTCGGCTCCGCTGTCGGCCAGCGCGGGCGTGAACCGATCTTGCAGCTCGGCTTGCGTGAGCAGCAGTCTTGCGCCGCTGTCGCCGAGCATGTGGGCAAGACGCTCGGCCGGATAGTCCGGATCGAGCGGCAGGTAGGCGGCGCCGGCCTTCAGCACGGCGAGCAGCGCCACAATCATCTCGGCATCGCGCTCCAGCGCCAGTCCAACCACGACATCGGCGCCGATCCCGCGCGCGCGCAGTCGCCGCGCCAGCCGGTTTGCCCGCGCGTTCAGTTCGCCGTAGCTGATCCGGCGGTCGCCGCAGACGATCGCAACCGCGTCCGGGACGGCCTTCGCCCGCGCCTCGATCTGCGCCACGAGGCCAGGCGCCGCGCCGATCGACGACGGTCGGGGTGACGTCTCGCCGATCGCAGCTCCGCTCCAGCGCAGGACGCACGCCAGCGCCTCTCCGTCGACCGTGCGAAGGCTGCCGGTCGGACGGGTGGCATCCGCCGAAATCTGCGTCAGCCAGTCTCGCAACGACGCGCTCACCCGGCGAACCGCATGGTCGTCCAGTTGCGCGCGATCGTAGTTGAAGTCGAGGCGCAGGCCCTCGGGTCCATCGAACACGATGACCGCGATCGGATAGTTGGTCGGCGTCACGTGTTCGACCCGCCCGATCTGCGGCCCGGCACCGTCGCGCGCGGTGAGCGACTGATCGATCGGATAGTTCTCGAATACCATCAGGCTGTCGAACAGCGGCTGCCCGGCCCTGCCGGCCAGACGCTGGATCTCGTGCAGCGGCAGCCACTCATAGTCGCGCGCCGCGACGCTCTGCGCCTGAAGGGCGCGCAGCCAGTCGCCGGTCGCGGTCTGCGGATGCGCGCGATCGATCAGCGGCAGCGTGTTGATGAAGAGGCCGACCATGTTCTCGGCGCCGGCAAGCTCGGCCGGACGGCCCGAGACCGTGACGCCAAAGCAGACCGCGCTTTGCCCGGTATATTGCCGCAGCAATTGGGCCCAGGTACCCTGCAGCAGCGTATTCATCGTGATGCGCTGCTGCGTCGCGAACCGCCGCAGGCGAGCCGCGAGATCACCGTCCACGCGCAGCGTCAGCCGGCGATGGCCGCTCGCAGCGTCGATCGCGCGGCTCGCACGCAAGGCGTCGGCGAGCGGCGTGGGCTCGAAATCGCGCAGCGTCTCGCGCCAGAAATCAGCGGCTGCCGCCTGGTCGCGCGTCTGCAGCCAGGCGATGTAGTCGCGGTAGCCGCCTTGCGCCGCCGACGGCGCGGCGCCGCCGATCTGCTGCAGCACATCGGCGAGCAGCCGCGCCGAGCTCCAGCCATCGATCACGATGTGATGATGCGTCCAGATCAGCCACAGCCTGTCTTCGCCGAGCCGGATCAGCCGCAGCCGCTGCAGCGGCGGACGGGTAATGTCGAAGCCGAGTTCGCGCTCGCGCCGTGCCGCCTCCGCAAGCGCCGCATCGATCTCCGCCGCCGCAGCCCCATCAGCGATACGACTGCGCCAATCCTCGTCGACGACGGGCACGTCGAGCTGCCGGTAGACGATCTGCTGGGCTGCTCCGGACAATTGCTGCCAGGCGAACCCGGTCCGCAGCACCGCATGCCGCGCACTCGCCGTCTGCCATGCCGCACGCAACCGCGCCGGCGTCACGCCCCGAAGCTCGACCGAGAGCTGGTTGACATAGACGTCATCAGCGCCATCGCGCAGCGCATGGAACAGCAAGCCCTGCTGCATCGGCGACAGCGGGTAGATGTCCTCGACGGAGCGACAGTCAACGGTCGCGCAGAGCCGGTCGAGCGCCGCCTGATCGAGCCCCGCGAGCGGAACGTCGGACGGCGTGAGACCGCCGGCGCCGCGGAGGCAATGATCGACGAGACCATGCAGCGCCGCGCGATAGAGCTCGGCGAGCCGTTCCACGGTCGCGCGCCGATACCGCCGGCTTCCATAGCGGAAGCCGAGCCGCAGCCGCCCGTCACGCACCTCGCCGTTGATGCTGAGCCAGGCCCGCAACGGCGTGTCGGCGGCCCGCATCGATCCCGGATTCTCCGCCGCGATCCGGTACGGCGCGGCCGCACCGAGCTGGCCGTCGAAGCGGCCGAGATAGTTGAAGACGATACGCGGGTTCGGCGTCGCCGCCAGCGCGTCGCGATGCTCTTTCGCGCCGAGATAACGCAGGACGCCATAGCCGAGCCCGCGATCGGGCATGGCGCGCAGCGTCTCCTTGACGCGGGTGATGAGCGCGCGGTCGGTCTCGCTGCCGCCGTCGAGACGCACCGGGAACGCGCTCGTGAACCAGCCCACCGTCCGCGTGAGATCGACGTCCGCGAAGACATCCTCGCGGCCGTGGCCCTCCAGCTCGATCACGACGCCTTCGATCCCGCTCCAGCTCCAGAGCGCGCGTGCCAGCGCGGCCAGCAGCAGGTCGTTGACCTGCGTGCGATAGGCCGCAGGCGCGGCATCGAGCAGCCGTTCAGTCAGCTCCGCCTCGAGGTTCAGCACGACCTCCTCGGCGTCGGCCTCGACGTCGGTGCCACCATGAGCATCGTCACAGGGCAACTCACTGCCGCGGGAGGGCGCGAGCCAGAACGGCAGTCCGCCTGCGAGCCGATCGGAGGCCGCATGCGCGCGCAGTCGCTGCGCCCAGGAAGACGGCGCGGAGCTCGTGGGCGGCAGGCTGACGGCGGCCGCCTGCCCCGCCACCTGTTCGTAGGCCGACGCGATGTCCTCGAGCAGGATCCGCCATGACACGCCATCGACGGCGAGATGATGGATGGCGACCAGCAGCCGCTGGCTGCCGTCGCGCATGTCGAATCCGACGGCGCGCAGCAGAGATCCCGATGCCAATGACAGGCTCGCCTGCGCCGCCGACGCGATCGCGCTGACGTCGGCCGGCTCGACTGCCGTGCGGAGCCAAAGCAGCTCAGGCGCAGCAGGCAGGTCGGCCGGCACCGCCTGCCATTCACCCGCGATCCGCCGATACGTCATGCGAAGCGCATCGTGATGCCTCACGACGGCAGCGAGCGCCCGCTGCAGCACGCTCCAGTCGATCCGGTCCCGCGGGATCAGCAGCACCGCCTGGTTGAAGTGATCGCGGTTGGAGATTTCCTCGGCAAAGAAGCGCAATTGGATCGGCAGCAGCTCCGCAGCGCAGGCGTTCATTGCGTTGCGTGCTGCTGCCGGCGGCGTCATGGCCGGCGCGGAGGTGGTCGCAACCACGCCGGCCAGCGCCGCTATCGTCTGCTGCGCGAACATCTGCTTCGGCGTCAGCATGACGCCGCGCTTGCGCAGCCGTGCAGTGATCTGCAGGCTGAGGATGGAGTCGCCGCCGAGCTCGAAGAAATTGTCATTGCGGCCGATCCGCTCGCGGCCCAGCACGTCCTGCCAGACGGCGGCGATGGCCTGCTCCACCGCGCCGACCGGGGCGACATACGACAGCACGGCGTCCTCGTCCGGCTGCGGCAGCGCCGCGCGGTCGAGCTTGCCATTGGCGGTCAGCGGCAGCCGCTCGAGCACGACGATGCGCGACGGCACCATGTAGTCCGGCAGCATCGCCGAGAGTTGCTGCCGCAGCGCCTCCGGCTGCAACACGACGCCGGCCGCGGCGACGCAATAAGCCACGAGCTCCTGGCGTTCCTGCTCGGCGTCGACGGCGCGGGCCACGACGGCGGCATCGGCGACGCCGTTCAACGAGGAGACGGCGCGGCTGATCTCGGCGGGTTCGACGCGGTAGCCGCGCAGCTTCACCTGATCATCGCGCCGGCCCAGGAACACGATCCGGCCCGCTCGATCACAGCGCACCAAATCGCCGGTCCGGTAGAGGCGTTCGCCTGCAGGTCCGAACGGATCGGGAATGAAGCGCTCGGCCGTCTGTCCAGGCGCACCGCGATAGCCGCGCGCCAGCCCGGCGCCGCCCACATAGAGTTCACCGGCGACTCCGGCCGGGACGATATTCAACGCATCGTCGAGAACGTAGGCGCGCAGGTTCGCAAGCGGCAATCCGACCGGCAGCACGCCTTTGGCTTCGGCGTCCGTCCACTCATGGGTCGTCACGCCGACCGTCGTCTCGGTCGGGCCGTAGTGATTGACGATCCGGCAGTGCGGCCGCAGCCGGCGGACCTCTTCGATCAAGCCGGGATCGCAGGCCTCGCCGCCAAGGATCAGCACGTCGCGCGGCAGAACGTCGGCCGAGCGCCGCGCCCGCAACAGGCCGCGCAGATGGCTCGGCACGATCTTGAGGACGCCGACCTCGCCGTCGCGCATCGCTTGCGCAAACGCATCCGCATCGAAGGCGGCATCGGCCGGCAGCAGATTCAAGGTCACGCCGCTCGCAAGCGCGCCAAACAGCACGGTATGGCCGAGATCGGCGGCGACCGTCGAGACCATCGCCATGCCGGCGCCGGCGCGCGGCTGCAGCCGGGACAACAGCGCCTGAACGTAGTTGGCGAGCGCGCCGTGCGACACGGCGACGCCCTTGGGCGCACCGGTCGAGCCCGACGTGTAGATGATGTAGGCGGTCTGCGCCGGATGCGGCCGCGGGGCATCGAACGCGCCGGAGGACGCATCGCCGCGCAGTTCACCGTCGAGCGTATGACACTCCAGCGCCCTCGCCGCAGCCAAGTGCTCGCCGGTTGCGACCAGCGTGCCGATGCCGCCGCCACGAAGGATGCGATCGACGCGCGCCACCGGCCATGCCGGATCGAGCGGCACTGCGGAGCCGCCCGCCTTGAGGACGCCGAGCAGCGCCGCGACGAAGGCCGGCGACCGCTCGATCCACAGCGCCACCGGCGCCTCGCGCGTGATGCCGGCCGCGACGAGCACACCCGCGATGTGGTCCGACCAGCGCACGAGCTCGGCTGCGCTGACGGTGTCCCGTCCCTGGCGCAGCGCGATCCGATCATCGCGGCGCGCGAGCGCAACACCGATCAGATCGAGGATGTCGGTCGCGGGGAAGCTCGTCGCCTCCGCCACGACGGTCTGCTCGACGCCGCGCGCGATCGCGAAGTCGCGCAGCGGCCGGTCGGTGGCGGCCGCGATCTGCCGCAGGAAATCGACGAGCTGGTTCCCGATCCGCTCGACCGTCGTCACGTCGAACAGATCGGTTGCGAAATTCAGGCTCGCATTCATGCCCGTCGGGCCGTCGACGATGTCGAGCGCGAGATCGAAATGCGAGCCGGCGAGATCGACGATGCGCGGCTGGGCGTGCAGGCCGTCGCCGAGCGCAAGTCCGGCAGGCGCGGCCATGTAGTTGAACTTGACCTGGAACAGCGGATTGTGGCCGCCGGAGCGAGTCGGCTTCAGCGCGTCGACGAGACGGTCGAACGGCAGATCCTGATGCGCCAGCCCGGAAATGACCTCCTCCTTCGCCCGCGCCAGCAGCTCGGCGAAGCTCATGCCGTCGGTCACGTCGGCGCGCAGCACCAGCGTATTGACGAAGCAGCCGATCAGCGACGCCAGCTCGGCCTGGCGGCGCCCGGCGACGGGCACACCGACGCGCAGGTCGGAGCGGCCGGAGTAGCGGAACAGCAGCAGCTGATAGGCGGCGAGCAGCAGCATGAACATGCTGACGCGATGCTCCCTGGCGAGCGCGCGGAGCCTCAGCACCAGATCTGGCGCGATCTCCACGTGGATGGTGTCGCCGCGATAGCTCTGTACGGGCGGCCGCGGCCGGTCGAACGGCAATGCAAGCGGCGTATCCGCATCACCGAGCCGCTCGCGCCAGTAGGAGAGCTGCTGCGCGGCCTCGGGGCCGGAGAGCCAATCCCGCTGCCATGCGGCGTAGTCGGCATATTGGATCGCGGACGGCGGCGGCAGCGCCCCTGCCCCGCGCCGGAGCCCGTCATAAAGCGCGGCGATCTCGGCCAGCAGCACGTCGAGCGAGAGCCCGTCGGCGACGATGTGATGCGCCGACAGCAGCAGTTCGTGGCGGTCGTCCGCGAGCTGCATCAGCACGGCGCGCAGCAGCGGGCCATTGACGAGATCGAACGGCCGCGCCAGCTCCTCGCGTGTTCGCGCCGCGACGCGCGACGCGCGCTCCGCCGCCGGGCTGCGCCGCAGATCCTCGACCGCGACGGGAATGTCCGGCGACGCATGGATGACCTGCACGACGCGGCCATCCGGGGCAGAGAAGGTGGTGCGCAGCGTCTCGTGGCGGGCGACGATTTCGGTCAGCGCCTGCACCAGCCGTGCTTGATCGAGCGGGCCGTCGAAATGAACCGTGCAAGCGATGGTGTAGGCCGTGCCGGCCGGATCCATGCTCCAGAGAAACCACAGCCGCTCCTGCGCGGGTGACAGTAGCTCGCGCAGCCCCGCCGGTGCGGGCTGCAGCGGCGGGAGCATTGTCGCGTCCGCGCCGGCCGCATCGATGAGCGCTGCGAGCGCGACGAGCGTCGGCGCATCGAAGAAACCGCGCAGCGCGAGCTCGACCCCGAACTGCTCGCGCACCATCGCCGCGATCTGAGCGGCCGCGACCGAATTGCCGCCGAGCATGAAAAAGTCGTCGTTGCGGTCGACGGTCGCGCGCCGCAGCACATCCCGCCAGATCAGCGCAAGACGGCGTTCGGTCGCCGTCGCAAGCTCCGGTGACGGCGAGGGGTCCGTCGCCTCGCGTCGCCGTTCGAACACCATGAAGCTGTCGAGCGTGCCCTGCGCCCACCTGGCGCGGCAGGCGGACCGCTGCAGCTTGCCGCTGGTGGTCAGCGGCATGCCTTGCGGGTTCAGCAGCACGACCACCGCCGGATATTCCTGCGTCTGCCGCATGACCGAATCGCCGATCGCCTTGATCAGCACGTCGGCCGGCGTTCGCCGCAGTACCGCCCTGCCGAACTCGACGGCGACGCCGATGCCTTCGACGCCATCGATCTCGACCGGGAAGGCCGCGACACGTCCCTTCCGCACCGAGGCCACCTCGGTCTCGACGGCCTGCTCCAGATCGAACGGATAGATGTTCTGGCCGCGGACGATCAGCAGATCCTTGAGCCTGCCGGTGACGACGAGATCGCCGTCGCGGACGAAGCCGAGGTCGCCCGTCCGCAGCCAGCGCGCGCCATCGCGAAGGACGAATGTCTGCTGCGTCGCCTCGGGATTGTTCCAATAGCCCTGCGCGACGCTCGGACCTGCGACCCAGATTTCGCCGACCTCATTCGTCCCGGCGTCGGCGGACGCATCGACCCTCATGATGCGCACGGCATGGCCGTCCGCCACGGCGCCGCACGCCATCAGGTCCGTGCCCTCGCCGGCCTCCGCAACGCGGCCACCCGCGAGCGCCGCGGGATCGAGCGTGTGACAAACCGCCCGGCTCGCGCGGTCGCCCGCCGTCACCAGCAAGGTCGCCTCGGCCAGGCCGTAGCACGGCGTCAGCGCGCGAGGATCGAGGCCCGCCGGCCGGAAGCGCGCGGCAAATCGATCCAGCGTCGCGCGGCGCACGAACTCCGAGCCGGAGAACGCGAACCGCCATCGGCTGAGGTCCAGGCGCGCGATCGCTTCGTCCGAGATCCGGTCCGCACAGAGCGCGAACGCGAAGTCCGGCCCGCCGCTGCAGGTGCCGCCGTGGCGGTGGATGGCGTCGAGCCAGCGTCGCGGCTGCTCGAGGAAATTGCGCGGCGACATCAGCACCGCCGTGAAGCCCGTGAACAGCGGATTCAGCAATCCGCCCATCAATCCCATGTCGTGATAGAGCGGCAGCCAGCTGACGAAGACGTCGTCCCTGGTCCCGCCGAGCGCCGCTTCGATTGCGATCTCATTGGCGACCAGGTTCCGGTGAGTGACGCAGACTCCCTTCGGCTGCGACGTCGAACCCGACGTATATTGGAGGAAGGCGATCGCATCGCCGTGCAAGTCCGTCTCGCGCCAGGATGCGGCGGCATCGACCGGCACCTCGTCGACGGCAACAACATGAGCATCGGTCTCGCCGACCGAAGCGACGACGGCGTCGCGAAGCCGCGCCTGGGTGAGAATGAGTCGTGGCGCCGCATCGCGCAGGATGCCATCGAGGCGGCTGGCGTAGCGCTCCTTGCCGGTCTCCGGCGGATAGGCCGGCACGGCAATGACCCCGGCATAGAGGCAGGCGTAGAATGCGACGGCATAATCCGGACCGTTCGGCAGCAGAATCACGGCGCGCTCGCCGGCACGCGCGCGCTCCTGCAGATGCGCCGCAAGCGCGCGGATGCGCCGGTCCAACGCAGCGAATGTCAGTTCGTCGACGACATCGTCGCCTTCGATGAAGCGCAGTGCCGGATGGCCGGCGCGCGAGGCGGCGTGTTCACGGAGTCGTTCGACGAGGGTCTGTGTCGGCATCTTGCGAAGGTCCGATAGCGGCTGCTGGTCGATTGCGCGGATTCAATTGACGCGATGGGCTTGCGCCATCGCGACGATCACCCTGCGCGGCCCCTTGAATGGCTCGCGCGCGTGCGCCGTCAGCATGTTGTCGAGCATCACGACGTCGCCGGTCTGCCAGGGAAAGACGATCTTGTGCCGGTCGAGCACGGCTCTGACCGTGGCCAGCGTCTCGTCCTCGATCGGCGCGCCGTCGCCGTAGAACGCATTGCGCGGCAGCTCGAGCGGATCGCTGACGATGTCGAGAAGACTTTCCCGAACCTCGGGCGCGAGGCTGGAGACGTGGAACAGATGCGCCTGATTGAACCACACCATGTCCCCGGTCACGGGATGCACCGCCGTCCCCTGGCAGACCTGCCGCGTCCGCAGCTCGTCGCCATCCTTCCATTCGCAGGCGATTGCATGGGAGGCGCAATAGGCCTCGACCTCGGCCTTCGACTCCGTGCCGAACACCTGTCGCCAGTCGACATCGAGTCCGCTGCCGTAGTTGCGGACATACATGACGCCCCGCTCGGCGAAGCGGTTACGGATCGCGGCCGGCATGTCGCGATGGATCGACCGGCTGTCGGCGACCGGCGTCTCACCGCCCTGCTGTGCCGCCTGCTCGCAATAGAACCAGATCTTCATCGGCCAGTCGCGCGTATAGGCCTGCTCGTTGTGCAGCGGGATGCTCTGGTGCGGCGGATATTCGGTCGAGGTGTAGACGCCGGCGCTGACCTGCGATCGGGGCGTCGAGCCGAATTCATAGGACAGCAGCGGATGGCCGAAGCTCGCGGCGAAGCTCCTGAACGCCTCGGCGCCGTCGAGATGGAAGCCACGGAAGAGAATTCCGCCGCACGCATAGAGCTGGCGCTCGATAATGTCGCGGACCTCGCTGACGGCCTCCATCAGCGGCTGCTGCGTGCGGCTGGCCCGCAGAAGGAACGGTAGCGATTCTTGTTCTATTTTAGATTGTATTGCGAACATGACTTCTCCCCGTCTCCCGTCGATTTCAGCATCGAAGTTTCTTCACCGGCCGGCTTTTCCGGCTGGGTCGTGCTTTCGGCACGCCGCTCAAGGCCCCGCGCGAGCAACGGCGAGTCCCGGCCATGCCCGACGTGCCAGCAATGCGGCAACGAGCTTCAGCAGATCCGCCTGTCGGCTATGGATGAAGAAGTGGTCGCCCGGCAGCATGTCGCGACCGAACGCGCCGGAGGTCTCGGCCCGCCACGCCTCCAGTGCCTCGGCACGCGTCTCGTCGAGATCTCCGCCGAACACGTGCAGCGGACACGGCAAGGGCCGGCGCCGCCGATAGACGTAGTTTCCGCACATCAGGAAATCGGCTCGCAGGATCGGCAGCGTGCCGCGCATGATCTCCATGCTCTGCAACGCCTCCGGCGGCGTGCCGTTCAGCCTGAGAAGCTCCTCGCGCAATGCGTCGTCACCGAGCGGCTCGCGCCAGCGGCTGCCGTCGCGCACGGCCGGCGCCTCCGTTCCGGACACAAGCAGCATCTGCGGCTTTGGCGCGCCGAGCGCGAGCAGCCTGTGCGCCAGCTCGAAGGCGAGCAAGCCGCCGAGGCTGTGTCCGAACAGGACGTAAGGCTCCGCCAACGGCGTCCCGATCAGTTCGGACGCGAGCTGATCGGCCAATGCTGCCGCGTCCGTTTGCAGCGGCTCGTCCATCCGCGCGCCCCGTCCGGGCAGCTCCAGCGGCACGATTTCGATCCAGGACGGAAGAGCTCTCCTCCAGCGCGCATAGACCATGGCGCTGCCGCCGGCATAGGGCAAACAGATCAGCCGCATGGCAGCCAGCCTCCTTCGCTTCAGGATTCGGCAGAGGCCTGGGCGTTCTCCTGCATGAATTTCCGCAGCGAGAGCGGCCGCATGTCGGTCCACACCTGTTCGATATGGTCCAGACACTCCTTCTTGCTCCCGGTCACGCCGACGGCCGTCCACCCGTTCGGGATGTCCTTGAACGTCGGCCAGATCGAATATTGTTCTTCGTGATTTACGACGACGGTGAAGGTGACGTCCTCTCTGTCGAAGACCATCATGCCCGGCTACTCCTACTAACAAACGACGTTGATGAACTACGAGTAATGCAGTTGATAATGACAGTCAAAAGGATACCGCCGATCGAAGTTTTTAATCTCTCCAAGGTGACACATAGGTGACGATTCAACATCAGGATGCATCGGCTCCAACGAGATGATTTGCTGACCCGATCGCGTTGTCACCGCGGAGATGATCACGCCTCAACGCGATCGATGAGCTACGCAAATTTTTATCAGATTGTAATTGAACGCCGTCCGCATCGCTCAGACTAACAAGGCCGCCGCACAATGGCCGTGCGGCGGCCTCATCATCGCCAACGCGTATCGACGTCCTAGAAATTGAACGTCGTGGAAACGAGATAGGTGCGCGGCGCCCCCAGGGTGATCACACCGCTATAGGCCGACGCCCAATACGCCTTGTCGAATACATTCTCGACGCTCGCCCGCAGCACGATCGGCTTGCCGTTCCAGGGCGAGGTGAAGGTGTAGCGGGCGCCCAGGTCGACGCGTGTCCAATCCGGCAGCGAGAGTTTGTTGGCCGCGTCGACATATTGTGCACCGGTGTAGACGACCCGCCCCGTGAGCGTCAGATCCCGCACAAACGGTGTATCCCACTCGGCGCCGAGATTCACGGTGAGCTCGGGCACGCCGATCGCCCGCTTGCCGTCCGTCAGGCCGCCCGAAGTCTTCTCCTGCACGCCGTGAATATACGCCACGCCCCCCAACAGCCGCAGCGTCGGCGTGACCTCACCGAATACGTTGAACTCGGCGCCCGTATTTCGCTGCCGGCCATTCAGCTCTTGAGTCAGCACTCCCCCTGAACTCGTGGTAATCACGCTCGCGCGTGAGATATCGAATGCGCTGACCGTGGTCGTGATTCGGCCGAAGTCGACCTTGATGCCGGTCTCGACCTGCTTGGTCTGCCCTGGCGGGAAGACCGTGCCGCTGTTGGCATAGCCGGCGGCAACGACGGTCGGGGTCTGCAGGCCCTCGATGTAATTGGCATACAGCGACACAAACTCGACGGGCTTGACCACGAGCGCATAGGCTGGCGTCCACACCGAGGTGTCCTCGAACGGGCGGCTCGATGCTGGAGTAACGAGATTCGTGACTTCCGTTCCCGCCGTTTGTCTGCGCACACCGACGGTCAGTTGAACCCGCTTGTTCAGCAGCGACATCGTGTCGGAGACGCCGATGCTCCAGAGATTTGCGCCGACGGTCTGATTGGCCTGGAGCGTCGTAAAGCTTGGCAACGCGATGTTGGTCGGCTCGCTGTAAAGGCTCCAGTTGGGCATCTTGCCGGAGACCACCTGCTGGGTATAGGTGCGGTCGGTGATGGAGTAGCCGACATTGACGGCATGGTTGATCGGGCCGGTATCGGCGGTCATGCGCAGGCCAGCCTCCCCGGCGTACGTCTTGTACGTCTCGCTTCCCGTTCCAGGAGTCCCGGACAACAAGCCAGCGTTACTCGAGAGCACCGGCGACGGATAACGGTAGTTGATGTTGCTGTCGTGATAGCCGAATCCGGCATAGGCGGTGATACGATCGTTGAGATCGACTTCGCCTTTCACCGTCGAGAAGAAATCGGTCGGCGCATAATACGCCCACGGCACCTGGAAATTGGTGCCGGACGACGGTGGCGACGGAATGCTGGTGACAGCAGTACCCACGCCGAAGAATCGCAGCGGCGGATTCAGCTTGTCCGCCTGATAGCCGACATCGGCATCGATTCGGACATTCTCGCCATGATAGTCGACGGCGAGGTGGGCATTGCCGAACTCGTCGGTCTGCCGGTTCCACGGGGTATCGCCGTTCGAATACTTGCTGTTCAGCCGTACGCCCCACTCCTTGTGCTCGCCATAGCGGCGGCCGACGTCGATCTGCTCGCCGAATTGCGTCTTGGACGCATAGGTCGCCGTTAGCTGCGTGATGTCGGTGTCGAGCGCGTGCTTGGTGACGAGATTGACGCTACCGCCGACCGCGCCGCCGCTTGAGGCGCCAGTGCCGCCGACCGTCATGCCGTTGAGCAGAGCCGCCGGCCCCTTCAGCAATTCGACCCGCTCGATGAAATTGGCGCCCGTCGAATAATATGGCGCGATGCCGGCGAGGCCATTCAGGGCGTAGTCGCCGCTGTCGTAGTAGAAGCCGCGGATGAACAGGCTGTCGGCGCCGCCGCCGGCGGCTTGGATCGTGCGCACCGAGGGATCATTGATCAGCACGTCGCGGATCGTGCGCGCCTGCTGGTTCTGGATCAGCTGCGAGGTGAAGCTCGTCTGGTTGAAGGGCGTGTTCATGACGCCGCGGTTGCCCAGCAGCCCGAGGCCGCCGCCGCTCGCGACCTGGCCGCCGGCATAGGGCGACGGCGGCGCGCCGACCGTTCCTGTCGACGGCGTCACATAGGCCACCGGGGCGGTCGGCGGCAGGTTGCGCGGAGCGACGCGGCGCTGCTGAGCGGTCCGCGTCGCGGTCGTCTGCGGTCTCGAGGCGGTCTGCCGGACTTTCGGCTTCGGCGCGTCGACGGTCACATCGGGGAGCTTGGTCTGCGCAAACGCCGATTGAACGCCTCCGACATTCAGCGTGAGCGCCAATGAGCTCACAAGTCCCAACGACATCGTCAATCCAATGTCTTTATCCCAAATGCGACAGACCATCCTGACACCCCGATCATTCCAAGTTCCAACTCGGCTCGTCGGTGGTCCTAACACACAGGTATTTGAGGATGGCGTCGCGCGACGTAGAACTCGTCTAACGAGCGACAGCTTCGCCGAAGCGATCGACTCAACAGATTGTCGCTACTACGAGATTCTTTTCCCTCCGCTTCTTTGAAGCCTTCAAAAGAAACGCATGTCGCGGGGACGATCGATGCGATCGCGTCGGCTGATTCAACTCACGACACCGATCGTCTCGAACTCATCGAAACAATTTCGATCAATCATACGATGACAACTAATCACATTGCCACTTTTGAATCAATCTTTGCTTTCAAATGCGCCACATCTCCGCCGCGCCACGCGCAGATCGGAGAAGGCATCGAGACATTTGTATCTGCTTGTTTCCAGGCCGGAGCGACACCGCTCGCGTCGGCGCTCGCTGCGCGAGATCGATCACGCGCAGCCGACGCAGCGTGCTGCCATCGCGATGACGCGTCGCGCGAGAGAAGACACGTAAGACAAGAGATGCGTGGGATCGTTGGCTGGCCGAGCGCGTAGTCCAGCAGCGCGGATCGAGATCAATGATGCGGGCTATCTTCCGCCGACCGGCGGCGGACGTCAGCGCTCAGAGCGGCCTATCCTGCGTCCCGGCCCGAGCGCCTTGCGCTTCGGCCTTCGCGCCGCGGCTCCGTCTCGTGCCGTAGGCGAGCGACAGCAGAATCGGAATCGACAGTCCGAGCCAGCACAGCGCGTCCCAGAGCCCGTCGCCGAACAGTCCGAAGGCGAGCCCGGCTGCGGCAACCAGACCGATCAGCAGCGGCGCACGAAACACCTGCCAGGTCGAGAGTTGCGCGGCGCGGGCAGATGGCGTCGCCGATGCGGCCGAGGAGCTCATGGCGACACCACCGCAGGCGCTGCCGATGTCACGACGCCAGACACCTTCCTGCGGAAGCCCCAGCGCTTGGCGGCCCACAGATAGAGTCCGCTGCACAGCACGATGATCGTGATGAGATCGAGAACGGCCCAGATGATCTTCAGCGGCAGTCCGCCGTAGTCACCGAAGTGCAGCGGCCGCGACACCTGCAGCGCGGTGAGATACCAGGCGAGCTCGGGCGCGACCATCTTGCTGCTGTCCTGGGCGTCGACCAGGACCGGCTTGAACATGCGCGCGGTGAATGGCGTGCGGCCCTTGGTCCAGATCATCAGATGCTGCGGGCTGCCGAACCGCGTCGTCGTCGGCAGGGTGATGGACGTCACCAGCCGATCCGGAAACGCGGTGCGGACGGCGCCAACGGCGGCCTCGATCGATTTTGCTTCCGCCAGCGGCTTGCCCTGATAGGGCGCGAGGAGTGCCGGCATGGTCTTCGCGCGCCAGAGGTCGAACAGCGGCACCGCCAGCGTGTTGATGGTGCCGGTCAAGCCGACCGCGAGCGCCCAGCTCACCGTGACGATACCGAGCAGATTGTGCAGGTCGAGCCATTTGAGCCGCGCCGAGCGATCCCGCACCGTGCCGAACTGCAGGCGACGCATGAACGGCCAGTATACGACGACGCCCGAGACGATGGACGCTGAGAACACCAGTCCCATCAGTCCGAGAAAGAGCTCGCCTGGCAGGCCGGTGAACATGTCGCGGTGGATGCGCAAGATCACGTCCATGACGTCCTGATGCGGCGCTTCCTCGCCGAGAACGACGCCGGTGCGCGCATCCACGGTGAGCCGATGAAACTGCCCAGGCACCGGAATGGCGGTCGGCGACATCGCGACCACGATCAGCGGCTCCGCCTGCTTCAGGCTCACGAACAGCGCATGCTGCTCCGGCAACTGCTGCTTGGCCGCCGCGATCAGGCGGTCGAGCGGCAACAGCGGCGTGTCGGCCGGCATCGCCGGCGCGGCGATCTCATCCTCGAAGAGATGATCGATCTCCTCATGGAAGATCAGCGGAAGCCCGGTCAGGCACAGTATCAGCAGAAAGATCATGCTGATCAGCGACGTCCACGTGTGAACCTGAACCCACAGCCGCATGCGCCCGAACCCACCCTTCGTCATCGACGTTGCACGTGATGAGCCGAACGTCCGGCAAGAGAAGGGCCGCAGCAAACTGAATCGGTCTAAAGCCGTTGGAATTTCTTTAAGGTAGCGCGCCTGTCCGCCGCAACCAGCGGAGCTGCAACGTGAATTTCGATCGCACCTCGCACCGTCGGTGCTCACGGACGGCGCGTGTCGCCGCCGTGAGGGCGCGCGCCGAAGTCGCCCTTGCGCGATGCCCGGATACATATGGAATCGCTTCCGCGTGGCCGCGCGGAATACGACCGGCTCTGGCTGCATCCGACGATGCGCCAGGGCCGGGCCGCAAACGCCATCTCAGAATGGATAGTGCCGTTCGCCAGTCTGCACCGTGATCCAGCGCAGCTCGGTGAACTCGTCGATCGCGGCCTTGCCACCGAAGCGGCCATAGCCGGAGGCCTTGACGCCGCCGAACGGCATCTGCGGCTCGTCATGCACCGTCGGCGCGTTGACGTGGCAGATACCGGACTCGATTCGCTTGGCGACAGCGAGCGCGCGGGCGATGTCGCGGCCGAACACCGCCGACGACAGGCCATATTCGGTGTCGTTGGCGACGCGCACGGCCTCGTCGACGCCGCTGACGCGCACGATGGTGACGACGGGACCGAAGCTCTCCTCGCCATAGATGCGCATCGCCGGCGTGACGTGATCGACGATGGTCGCGGGCATGATCGTGCCGCTGCCGCGGCCGCCGGCGGCCAACACGGCACCCTTGGCCACCGCGTCCTCGATCAGGCCGCCGACACGGTCGCAGGCGGCGGCGCTGACCAGCGAGCCCAGCACCACATCGCCCTTGCGCGGATCTCCGTAAGGCAGGCTGTTGGCCTTGGCCGCGAACTTTGCGACGAATTCATCCGCCACCCTGTCGTCGACCACGATGCGCTCGGTCGACATGCAGATCTGGCCCTGGTTCATGAAGGCGCCGAACGCGGCGGCATTCACCGCGGCGTCGAGATCGGCATCGTCGAGAATGACCAGCGGCGCCTTGCCGCCGAGCTCGAGCAGCGCGCGCTTCAATTGCCTGGCACAGGCCATGGCGATGAGACGGCCGACGCGGGTCGAGCCGGTGAAGTTGACGCGCCGGATCGCGGGATGGGCGATCAGCGCCTCGACCACGGCCTGCGCATCCTCGGGCGCGTTGGTCACGACATTGACGACGCCGTCACCGAGACCGCCTTCGGCCAGGCACGCGCCGATCAGCCGGTGCACGCCCGGACTCATCTCCGAGGCCTTCAGCACCACGGTGTTGCCGCAGGCGAGCGGCATCGCCACCGAGCGGACACCGAGGATGACCGGCGCGTTCCACGGCGCGATGCCGAGTACGACGCCGACCGGCTGGCGATGCGCCAGCGCAATGTTGTCGGGCACGTCGGTCGGGATCACCTCGCCCGCGATCTGCGTCGTCATCGCCGCGGCCTCGCGCAGCATGCCCTCGGCGAGATGCACGTTGAAGCCGGCCCAGCCCGCGGTGGCGCCGGTCTCGGCCATCATCAGCGCGATGAACTCCGGGGCGTTGCGCGCCAGCGCATCCGCAGCCGCATTGAGCCGCTTGCGGCGCTCGCCCGGGCCGAGCCGGGACCACGCCGGAAACGCCGCCGCGGCGGCATCGGCGGCGCGCAGCGCGTCATCGATCGACGCCGCCGCAACGATGGTTGCGATCTCGCCGCTGATCGGATTGAGCCGCTGGAAGGTGCGCTGATTGGTGGCGGACTGGTCCTTGCCGCCAATCAGGAGATTGATCGCGTTCATGGGCGCTCCTAGGTCGATGGGGTTGTTGCGGTTGCGGAAGCCGGGGCGCGCGACTGGCCGAGATAGGCGCGCTGGATGTCGGGATTGTTCTTCATCTCGGGCGCCGGCCCCTCGCCGGCATTGCGTCCCTGCTCGATCAGGTAGACGCGGTCGGCGATGTCGAGGCTGGCGCGGGCGTTCTGCTCGACCATCAGGATGCCGACGCCGTCGCCGCGGATCGTCCTCAGCGCCCGGAACACCTCGCGGCTCAAGAGCGGCGACAGGCCGAGCGACGGCTCGTCGAGCAGCAGCAGATCGGGCCGCGACATCAGCGCGCGGCCGATCGCGACCATCTGCTGCTCGCCGCCGCTCATGGTGCGCACCGCCTGCCCCATGCGCTCGGTCAGGCGCGGAAACAGCGCGAGCACGTGCGCCAGCCGCGCGGCCTCGCCGTCGCGGGCGCGCGAAGGATAGGCGCCGAGCTGGAGGTTCTCGGCGACGGTGAGATCGCCGAACACGCCGCGGCCTTCCGGCACCAGCGCGATGCCGCGCTCGACGATCAGATGCGGCGCGAGCGAGCCGATGTCCGTCCCGCCGAGCCGGATCACGGCTCCGGGCGACGGCTGGATCAGTCCCGCGATCGCCTTCAGCAACGTCGACTTGCCGGCGCCATTGGCGCCGAGGATGGCGACGATCTCGCCGCGCGCGACCTCGAGCGCGACATCGGTGAGCGCCCGGTGCTTGCCATAGGCGTGCGACAGCCGCTTGATCTCAAGCATCGGGCTCTCCGAGATAGGCTGTGATCACCGCGGGATCGGCGAGCACCTCGTCCGGCGTGCCGCGCGCGATCACGACGCCCGCGCTCATGACGACGCAGCGGTCGCACAGCGCGCGGATCGCATCCATCACATGCTCGACCATCACGATGGTGATGCCGCGGTCGCGCAGCGAGGCGATCAGCCTGATGCCGGTCTCCAGCTCGGTCGGATTGAGCCCAGCCAGCCATTCGTCGAGCAGCACAAGCCGCGGATGCAGCGCCAGCGCGCGGGCGAGCTCCAGCCGCTTCTGGTCGATGTAAGTGAGATCGCCCGCCGGCATCTCCGCCATGCCATCGAGGCCGACCAGGGCGAGCAGCTCATGGATCGATTCTGCGGCCGCACCGGTCTGGCGCGTGCGGAACAACGCCGCCGCCGCGACATTCTCGGCGACCGTCAGGTCCGGCATCACCCGCACCAACTGGAAGGTGCGGGCAAGCCCGAGCCGCGCGATCCGGTGCGCCGCGAGGCCGCTGATGACGGTGCCGCCGAAGCGGATCGTGCCGGCCGAGGGCACGAGCGCGCCCGAGAGCATGTTGAGCAGCGTCGTCTTGCCCGAGCCGTTGGGGCCGATGACGCCGAGGATCTCGCCGGCGCGGACGTCCAGGCTGACCTGGTCGACGGCGCGCAGGCCGCCGAAGGATTTGCCGACAGTCTCGGCCGTGAGCAGCGTTCCGCCCTGCTCCGGTTTGGCGCCGACCACCTTGGGCTCGCGCCGCCAGACCCGATCGACCAACCCGATCACGCCCCTCGGCAGCACCATCACGATGCCGATGAAGATGAGGCCGAGCACGATGCTGAAATGGTTGGGCAGCGCGGCTGTCAGCACCTCGAACAGCAGCACAAGCGGGATGACGCCGAGCACCGGGCCGATCAGCGAGCCGGCACCGCCGAGCAGCGCCATGATCACGACCTGGAACGAGATCATCGGGTTGAACGCGATCGCCGGATCGATATAGGTCCAGCGCGGCGCCATGATCGCGCCGGTCACCGACATGAACACCGCGCTGAGGATGAAGACCCCGAGCTTCACCGCGGTCGCATCGATGCCGGAATGGCGCGCGGCGGTCTCGTCGGCGCCGATCGCGCGCAGCGCGAGGCCATAGCGCGAGCGCGTCAGCAGAAAGCCGGCGAGGAAGACCAGCGCCGTCAGCGCGCAGAGTTGCCAGTACAGCATCTCCTGGGTGATGTCGCTGAACAGATAGCGGCCGACCGATTTGTGGATGTTGACCTCGTACCAGATCACGAGCTGGCGGATCAGCTCGGCCAGGCCGAACGAGAAGATGATGAAGTAGATGCCGGACAGCCGCAGCGTCGACAGGCCGGTGATGGCCGCGACGACAGCGCCGACACCCGCGGCGGTCATCAGTTGCAGCGGCCAGCTCAGCGTCTCGCCGGTCACCGCCGCCGTATAGGCGCCGATGCCGAAGAACGCAGCGGTCGCCAGCGAGACGTAGCGGGTCGGCCCGGAGAACATGGCCCAGGCGGTTGCCAGCACGGTGAAATAGAGAATGCTGATGCCGAGCGCGAGATAGTAGCCGTTGGCATAGAGCGGCAGCGTGACCGCCGCGGCAACGCCGACGAGCCCGATGCACCAGGCCAGAATCTTGCCGGGGCTGATCACGACGCCGCCTTTCCGAACAGTCCGGTCGGCCGGATCAGCAGCACGGCGAGAAACATCGCAAACGTCGCGGCCAAGGTCAGCCCGGGATCGACCAGCCGCGCCACCGCGGTCTCGACGACGCCGAGCAGCAGCCCTGCGGCCAGCGCGCCCATGACGTTGCCGACGCCGCCCATGATCACGACCACCAGCGCCTTCATCGTGAATACGACGCCCATCGAGGCGTTGAAGGTGAGGAACATGCTGACCAGCACGCCGCCGGCCGCGACCAGTCCGCCGCCGAACGCAAACGCCAGTCCTGCGAGCCAAGCGACATCGATGCCGACCAGCCGCGCGGCATTGGCATCGACCGCGACGGCGCGCACGGCCGTGCCGATCCTTGTCCGCGTCAGCGCGAGATAGACGCCGGTGCCGATCAGTGCGGCGAAACCAAGCGCGACCAGCCGGTTCACCGCGAGCGTCGAGCCGAGCACTGTCACGGGAATGGAGAGATAGCTGTAGCTGTAATACTGCCCGCCGAAAGCGACCAGCATGATGCCCTGGATCACGAACAGCACGCCGAAGGTGACGAGGATGCTGTCGACCTCCTGGGCACCGGCGTCCTTGCCGCGGCGGATCAGCCGCTGCAGCAACAGCCTGTAGAGCAGCCAGTTCAGCAGTCCCGCGGCGGGCATCGCGAGCAGCAGCGCCAGCAGCGGACTCAGTTGCAGCCCGGAATAGAGCGACAGCGTGCCGAACGCGGCCGCGACCAGCGACTCGCCATAGGACAGGTTCATGATGCGCGCCACGCCATATTGCAGCGTCAGGCCGAGCGCGATCAGGGCATACATGCCCCCCAGCACCAGACCGGGCAGCAGGATGTCGAACAGCAACATGGGATGGTGCCTCTTGCGCGAGGCCCGCGGACGCGCGCGCCTTGACGCGCGTCCGCAAGCTCACGACCTCGTTCCGGCTATTTCCACTCGGGCTTCGGCACGACCGCGGCGCGTGCGCCGGGCAGCGAGGCCGGCGCCACGGCGTAGAACTCGCCGTTCTGCCACTGGCCGACGCTCCAGACCTCCTGCAGCAGGCCGTCCTTCAGCTTCACCTTGCCGATGATGGTGTCGAAAGAGCCCTCGCGGATCTCCTTGGCGACCGCGGCACGGTCGACCTTGCCGACCTTTTCGATCGCCTGCTGCAGCACCTGCAGGCTGGCATAGGTGATCGGGCTCGCCCAGCGATCCGGCTCCTGCCCGGTCGCCGCCTTGTGGCGGGCGAGATAGTCCTTGAGCGCGGGCGAGTCGGCGTTCCAGCCGCCGATGCCCATCACGCCGTCGCTGCCTGCCCCGAACTTGCCCTTGAACAGCGGGAACGCCGTGCCGACGCCGACATAGAAGACCTTCGGATTGTACTTGAGCAGTTGCGCCTGCTCGGTCAGCCCGATCGTATCCGGCGGATAGCTGAAGGCGACGAAGGCATCGGCTTTGCTCGCGATCGCATCCTTGAGCAGCGGCTGCAGGTCCTGCGAGCCCATCGGATAGGTCTTGTCGTAGGCGACGGTCAGTCCGGCCTTCTTGAAGGCCTCGCGCCCGGCGGCGGCCAGCTCGATGCCGAACTGGTCGGCCACGCTGACCATCGCGACGGTGCCGCCGATCTTGCCTTCGCTCTTCAGCTTGCCGAGCAGTTCGGCGAGCCCATTGGAGATCTGCGCCGACGTGCCGAGCCAGAAGGTGGCATTGGCCCAGCGCTTGGCGAGTTCTGGCGCCTTGTCGGTCACCGACGTCACCGCGAGATGCGGATAGCCGAGCCGGTTCAAGGTCGGACCGACCGCAAGGTTGAGACCGGTGCCCCAGGGCGGCAGGATGAAGTCGACCTTGTCCTGGTTGGCGAGGCGCTCGATCGCCTTCACCGCCTCTTCCGACGAGCTGCGGTCGTCATATTCGACGATCTCGATCGGCAGCCGCTTGTCGCCGAGCTTGATGCCGCCGGCCGCGTTCACGTCCTTCACCCAGAGCTGATAGTTGGGCAGCGTGGTGATGCCGGCGCCGCCGGCATAGGGGCCGGTCTTCGAGATCGCATAACCGATGCGGATCTTGTCCTGCTGGGCCTGGGCGGCCGATACGGCAAAGCCGGCTGCGATCGCCGCCCCCGCGATCCGCAACACCTGACGACGGTTGGTCGAAGTCATCTCTCTGTCCTCCTCCCATGTTCACGCGCGCGGACCGCGCGGGTGAATCGGTGACGTTCCTCTGCCCCGGCGTCGTCCGCGGTTTTTTGTTTGCGGTCGTCGGGACTTGACGAGGGAAACACCGCAGGCTTGGGTGGCGCAATGGACAGTTCCGGTAAAAGAGTGCACTTTTCTGGGGCGACGACCGCGCGTAACGCCGCGCCTCGGACGCTGCCGCCGGCGGCCCGTGGCACCCCGGCAGCGCTCGGGGCCGAAGCCATCCCCTCGCATTTCGAGGCACGGCGCTGGGCCCTGCGCTCGGATGCCGCGCGGCCGTTCGTCCACCTGCTCTGCCTGACCGCCGGAACGGCCTCGGTGCGCTTCGCCGAAGAAGAAATCCAGATCTGGGCCGGTGCGGCGCTGGTCTGGGTACCGGCGGGAGGGGCCGAGCATCTCGACGTCGCGGCAGGTTCCGCCGGGCATCTCCTGCGGCTGCGCTCCGGGCTCTGGCACCGCCACCTGCCCTCCTCGGCCGAGCCCGCCTATCTCGACCTCGCAGGCACCGAGGCCGTCCTGGCCTTCTCCGTCACGGCTGAGTTCGCCGCGGTCATCGCGCGCTCGATGGCGGCGATTGCAGCGGAGATCGAAAATCCCTCACGGCGCGGCGCGGCCTCGATCATGTCATCGGAGCTGACCCTGTGCGTGCTGCGCTTCTGGCGGCTGTTTGCCGACGAGAGCGCCGGCGAGGCACAAGGCTCCAGCGCCGAGATCCTGAGCCGCTTTCGCCGGCTCGTCGAGGAACGCTTTCATCAGCAGTTGCGGGTCGCCGACTACGCTGCGCTGCTCGGCGTCACGCCGGATCGCCTGCACGCGCTGTGCACCCGGGTGCTGCAGCGGTCACCGAGCGCGCTGATTCAGCAGCGCGTCATTCAGGAGGCGGCGACCCGGCTCGAAACCACCACCGCGACGATCAAGCAGATCGCCTTCGCGCTCGGCTTCAAGGACAGCGCCTATTTCAACCGCTTCTTCGTCAGGCACACCGGTCAATCACCGGGCGCCTGGCGCAAGGGTGTTTCGTCGCAGCGGACCAAAGGCCAGTCACGGACCATGCTCAACTTCGCCGACTGGCCGTGACGGTGCGGCGCGGCCAAGCGCCTCGGTCATCCTCTTTGTCAGTCCAGGACGACGTGTCAGCGTCGGACCAGCAAATCCCGAGTTCGGACGGGCGGCGCAACCGCTGGATGCTCAGTGCGCCGGGAAACTGATTTCCGCTGCGCGATCAAGCTGATTTGGCCTGTCCAGTCCCCGCGCCGAAAATATTTCTCTTTCGTTTTTCCGGAAATCATGGTTCTATTCCCGCATCCCGTCTCGAGCTGAGGGGCGTATCGCGGTCGTCACGAGACGCGAGGCGGGGAGCGGTGGGCGTGGTGGATTGCAGCGCGGGTTGCTCGCGCCGACGAACAATTCGCCACGCACGGTCAAGTCGCGCGGTCCTGATATCCCGATGCTGATATCAACTCACGTTGAGGCTTCGCTTCGCGTGGGGATGGTGGCCAGAAAGCCCGGCGCACCAGGGAGAACGCGAAGCAGCCGTTCAGCCGTCGCGCAGGGAGGGCCGGGTTTCCGGCTGACCTGTGGTACCTGCCGCCTGCATTTTTTTCGCAGGCGGGCCACGGGCCTCAGTCGAGGTCCGGCCTTCCCTGCGCCCTCACGCGTCGCGAGGGCTTCACGATGCATCACCCGGACGGGTCGCCCGCCGCGGGATCGCGCGATCACGCGCGCCTGTCCGCAAGGGAGGCGACCTGATGTTTCACATTGATGTCAAATCGTCGCAGGCTTGAACGGTCCCGCCAGCATCGAGGACACCCGGGGGAGCCGTCCGATATCGTCCCCGCTCCCCGGAGCCATCGCGAGTATGGCGGCACCGTTGCTACCCTGCCACGAATGCGCTATGAGTTGAATATGATCAGCCGGTCCTGGTCGCACGCGAAATGCCAGTACCGCAAACCGATGCTTCGCGCTCGGCGCGCGACGTCGGTCGATACGGGCGCCGCGATCGCGCCCGCATCGCCAGCTCCGCGCTTCGCGCTCATTCGCATTCCGTAGCCGTGTCCGGGAGCCCGAACGCAGATGGATTGTGAAACCTGTGGCCGGCCCAATCCACCGGGCTCGGATGTCTGCGGCGGGTGTGGCGGGGTGTTGCGACAGCCGTCATCCGATACGACGACGAGTTCGCGCCTGCTCGGCATGCATCGCGCCGAGCGGCGGCAGGTGACGGCGCTGATCTGCGATCTCGTCGGCTCCGTCTCGCTCACCGTCAGGCTCGATCCGGAAGATATGACCAGCGTCATCGACGCCTTCCTGACGACCTGCGAAAACGTCATCGGCCGCCATGGCGGCGCCATCACGCAATATGCCGGCGACGGCGTGCTCGCTTATTTCGGCTATCCGCGTGCGGGGGAAGACGATGCGGCCACCGCGATCCGCGCCGCCATCGCGCTGCGCGACGCCGTCGGCCGGCTCGATGCCGCGCAAGGCCAACCACTGCGTCTGCGCATCGGCATTGCCACCGGCCTCGTCGTGGTCAGCGACCTCATGCCCCGCGCCGACGGCCGCCCGGTCGACATCGTCGGCGAGACGCCGAATCTCGCGGCGCGGCTGCAATCGATCGCCGCCCCCGACAGCATCGTCGTGGCCCGGACGACCGAGCGCATCGCGCGCGGCATGTTCGACTTCCGCGATCTCGGCACGTTCGCGCTGAAGGGATTCGCCGCACCGGTCGAGGCGTTCGAGGTGCTGGAAGAAGCCGCCGTCGCGAGCCGTTTTCACGCCCGCATTCGCGGCGAAAGCTCCCCCCTGGTCGGACGCGACCAGGAGCTGGCGCGTCTGTTCGATTGCTGGGCGGCGGCGCGGTTCGGCAGCGGACAGGTGGTGCTGCTCCATGGCGAGCCGGGCATCGGCAAGTCGCGGCTGGTCGAGGAGCTGCGGCGGCGCGTGGCCGACGTCTCCCAGCTGCAGATGATCTGGCACTGCAGCCCCACCCGTTGTGACAGCGTGCTGTATCCGATCTCGGAACAGCTCGCGCTCATCGCCGGCTTCGACCGCACCGACGGCGCAGCGACGCGTCGCGACAAGCTCGATCGCTTCATGAACGCGCACGGCGTCACCGACACCACCGCGCGCGCCGTGCTCGCCGACGTCCTTGGCGTCGCGCCCGAACCGGACAATCCGCTGCAGACGATGACCGTCGAGAAGCGCTCGGAGGTCACGCGGGAGACGCTGCTCCGGCTGATCGACATGATGGTGCCGACCGGGCCCGCGCTGCTGGTGCTGGAAGACGCGCATTGGAGCGACACGACCACGCTCGAGCTGCTCGATCGGGCGATCCAGCGCGCCGCACAACGCCGCTGGCTGATCGTGGTCACGGCCCGGCTCGAATATGAGCCGCCCTGGGCCGCGAGCCCGAAGGTCACGCGGCTCCCGCTCGGGCGATTGAGTCAGGGCGACGCCGAGCGGATCTGCACCCATGTGGCCGCTTCGGCCGCGCTGCCGGCAGCGACGCTACGCCAGATCGTCAACCGTGGCGAAGGCATTCCGCTGTTCCTGGAGGAGCTGGCGAAGTACGTCGTCGAAGCCTCCGCGGCGCCCGCACGGGACGGCCATGCGAGCGTGGCCATTCCCGCCTCGCTGCAGGACTCCCTGGTTGCGCGGCTCGACCGATTGGGGCCGGCGCGCCGGATTGCCAATCTCGGTGCCGCCATCGGCCGCCGCTTCAGCTACGATCTGTTGTCGGCCATCGTGGCGGAGCCCGAAGCCAGGCTCGGCGAGAGCCTGGATCAGCTCGTCAAGTCCGGCCTCGTGGAGAGCAGCGGCGCGCCGCCCGACAGCCTCTACACGTTCAAGCACGCGTTGATCCGCGACGCCGCCTACGAGTCCCTGCTCCGGCGCGAACGCCAGACATTGCACGGCAGGATCGCCGCGGTGCTGCGCGATCGCTTTCCCGAGACGCGGGACACCGAGCCGGAGTTGCTGGCCTATCATTTCACCGAGAGTGGCGCGATCGCCGAAGCCATCCCGCTATGGGCGGACGCGGGCCGGCGCGCCGCCTCGCGCGCCGCGCATGTCGAAGCGGCGCGACATCTGCAAACGGCGCTCGACCTGCTGCGTCATCAATCCGCCGACGGCGAGCGCGCCGACTTGGAGCTCGAGCTCCTGATCGGGCTTGCCGTCAGCCTCGCTGCCTCGCGCGGCTACACCGTGCCCGAGGTCGGCAAGGCGCTGTCCGAAGCACGGGCGATTTGCGACGCACTCGGCAACACCGCCGGCCTGTTCGCCGTGCTGCGCGGCATCTGCAGTTTCCTGATCATCGCGGGCGATCTCGATGGTGCCGAGGAGATGGCGCATCTGTGCCTGGGAATCGGCGAGCAGACCGGCCTTCCCGAGCATCGCATCGAGAGCGGCGTTGCGTTGGGCTACATTCTCTTCGCCAGAGGCGACCTCCCCGCCGCGCGCCGGCTGCTGGCCGCCGCGGTGCAGCTCTATCAGGCATCGGACGGCGCGCGGCTGCCGCAACTGTCCTCTCAGGATCCGCTGGTCGCCGGCCAGGCCTCGCTGCTGCAGGTGCTGCATGCGATGGGCGACGATGCCGGCGCGGCCGCCGTCGCCAGCGATCTCATCGCACATGCGCGCCGGCTCGGACGTCCGTTCGACCTCGCCTGGGCGCTGTCGTGGCTCGCCTTCTATCAGCTCGCACGCGGCGACTACGAGGATGTCCTCCTCGCCACCGAGGAGGCCCTGCGCATCTGCCGTGACCATGGCTATCCGCTCTATCAGCTGGTGGCGGGCAGCCTGCAGGCGCATGCCCGCGGCCATCTCGGCAGGACTCCAGACGAGGCGCTGGCGGCGGCATCTGAGGCGTTGCCGGCGTTCCAGACGCTCGGCATGATGCATTTCTCCTGCTTCTATCTCGGCGAGGTCGCCGGTCTGCAACTGATCGTCGGCAAGACGGCCGAAGCGATGCAGACGATCGACGCGGCGATCGACGCCGCGCGGCGCTATGGCGACGGCTATTTCCTGTCGCCGCTGCATCGGCGGCGCGCCGAGATCCTGGCCGCCCTCCCCGACACCGCACCGGGCCAGGTGACGGCCGCGCTACGCGAGGCCGTCGCGGTCGCCGAGGCGCAGGGCGCGTCGGCGTTCCTGCGCCGCGCGGCGGCGCGACTCGCCGCCATCGACGATGACGCGCCGAGGCGACAATCGGCGTGACGACCTGCTCAGGCCATGGGGCAGGCCCTTGCGACGGTGAAATCGATCTCGGCCCAGATGCGCGTGGTCGCGGTCAGCACGAGCTTGCCGTCGACGGGCGTGCCGAGCCCGAGATCGCGAATGAACGGCAGGCTATCGAGCGCGCTCATCTCGATCGACCAGTTGCCCGACTGCAATTGCCAGCCGCGCAGCCCCGTCAGGTCGAGCGCGCCGTTCAACAGCGTCTTGTAGCTCGCCGCGGTGAGACTGTCCGCCGACCGCGCCTGCTTGAGATAGAACACGGGGATAGGCAGGCCCCAGACGCCGCCCAGGAACGACGCCATGCCCGGCCCGGTCGTGAGCTGCTTCATTCGCTCTTGGTCGGCCCCGGCACAGAGCTGCCGGAATGCATCCGCCGGAGAGGCCGCCGCGGTCGGGGTCGATCCCGCCGTGCCTTCGATTCGGATGATGCGCTGCTGGGAGGCATGGGCCTCCGGCCCGTAGCTGGCAATCACCAGTCCCGAGACGTCGAACGGATCGTTCGATGGCGCGCTGATCGGCTGAACGATGGTCGCGTGATATTTGGGAAAGCCCCAGACCTCCTGCCCCGCAACCACCGACCAGGCATTGTCGACGAACAGATAGGCCGGCACGAAGCCGATCGTTTTCGGCAGCACCGCGCCGCGCTCATAGCTGCCGACCAGGAGCCACAGCCCGACATCGGTCTCGGACATCGTGCCCTGCTCCGCGAACGGCGGCGTGGCCGCCTGGCTCTTGCGCACCTGGATGACGTTGACGAAGGCCATGTCCAGCATCACGCGGAACTGGTCGCGGCCCGCGACGCGGTTGAAGGAGCGGTCGAGGAAACGCTGGCACGCGCCGAGGTCGGCCGGTACGGCGAAGCCGTAGAAGGTCGAGTCGTTGCAGATATAGGGCGCTGGCGGAAGCGTGATCCATCCGGCGTAGTTGACGTAGGCGTTGGTGATGTACGGCTCGGGGCTGGTCGAGACGATCGGAATGTAGACGCCCGACAGCGCCGAGGCAGCGGCAAGGCCGGACATCGCCGCGACCTCCACGCATCCGGCGTTGATCTCGGGCACACGGGTCCAGTCGCCGGCGAGGAAGAGATTGTCGTAGCCGGACTTGCCGGGCTCCATGCGATGCCGCAGCGTGCCCGGCAGGCTCAGCACATAGCGCTCGCTCGGATTGATGTTGGCACGCCAGAACTGGAAGTCGAGCCGCGCCGATCCGCTGATGTCGCTCGGCGCGTGCAGGAGATCCCAGCGGAACGTGCTGCCGCTGCCGATGTTGGTCCACAGCGTATCGAGCCAGGACGTCATCCAGTCCTTGGATGCGTTCTTCACATAGTCCGCGGCAAGCTGCTCGTCGTTCGGCGCGCTGTCGTCACTCATGATGGCGCAGTAATAAGCGATCGAGCGTGGCCCCGGCGCCGGCCAGTCCTCGGCCGGCAGCAATTGCGACATGTCGGAATAGGTGTCGAGCGGCGGCTTGCAGGTGGTGACGATCGGTCCCATCGTCTCGAGCGACGGTCCAGGCGCCACATAGGGACCTCCGAGATCTCCGACCGCGCAATCGAGCCAGAGTTGCAGCGCCATCGTGCGCACGGTTGGGAGATTGCCGACCATGTCGGCCCAGGCCGGCTTCTGCTGCGTCAATGGCCGGCAGATCTCATCGAGCGCGCCGACCGAGATGCCGAGGACCACCTGGTCGAAATCCTCGCCGAGCTGCAGGCTGAGCCGGGCCGCCGGGGGCGGCTGCGGCGGGTTGGGGGGACCATAGGCGTTCTCGAAATTGTAGCCCTTCAGCGCGTAGTACTCGCCATTCTCGATCTCCTGCCATTTGGGCTCGGACGGCCAGCACCAGTAGTCCTTCACCAGGACCAGCGGATCATATCTGCCATCGACGAACTCGACCTGCTTGTCGATGTGGATGGTCGCGATTTTGTTGCCGTCCTTGGTCGGCTCGAGACTCGTGACCTTGTGAAAGAACTTGAAGTTCACGCCGCGCCGCGCCAGGAGCTGGTAGATCGGCGTGCAGATCGTATCCCCCATTCCGACGACGGATTTATAGAAGAACGCCCCCTTGTAGGTGAAGAACAGCCGCAGCAGTCCCTGAACGGCCGAGCAGGCCGACACCTGCTGCTGCGACGGCTCGCGGGAGCCGTTGCGAAAGGCGAAGATGTATTCGTAGAGAGCGGTCACGATGGCGTTGTTGGCGGCCTCTTCATCCTGCTGCGCCAGAAAGCTTCGGAATTCGTATCTGTCGAGAACCTCCAGCCCGTCCGTCAGGCAGTCGTTCTCGATGATGCCGAGCAGCATGCAGATGCCGAGATTGGCGAGGATCAACAGCCGGCGCAGGCCTTCCTCGAGGCCGTCGATCGTCTGGTGCTCCTTGGCGATGCCGCGAAACGCATGGAGCAGCGCCGCCATGTCGCCCTGGGCATCGCGGCGGATCGCTTCGACGTCACTGTGCAGCTTCTCGCCGACGCGGTGGGCCAGCAGCAGCAGCGGATGGCCCTTGCCATCAGGCGAGACGGCCGCCAGCCGGGCCCGCCGCTCGGCGGGCATGGCGGCGATCGCCTTCGCCAGCTCGGCATTCTGGTCGCCCGGCCAGTCCTCGATATAGTAGTTCAGGTTGAAGATGATGCTCGCGATGGTCCGCAGCAGCAGGGTCGAGAGCGGTGGCACGATGTTGTCGGCGGGCGCCCACAGGCTATCCCTGCCGGGATAGACCGATTCATCGACATCCGGCTGAAACCAGAACGGCCAGGGCAGCCATTGTCCGTCGGTATACTCGGCGTAGAAGATCTCGTTCTGCCGCTTGAACGCGTCATCGATCGTCCTGATCGGATCGTTCGGCGGTGCATCGAGTGCCTTCAGCGCGGCACGCAGGATGGTGAAGGCATTCTCGTAGAAGCCGGCCCAGATATGCAGTCCGTGCTCCTCGATGCGCTGGCCCTGCTTGGCGTTGCGTCCGCTGGCGGTCTTGCCCCCGAGACGCCAACCGAGCTGATAGAGAGTGATCTCGTAGCGCTCGCCGCGCGGATCGATCTCGCTCAAGGCGAAGGCCGCGCTCAACGCGCCGATGCCGCCGCCCAATATCGCCACGCGGGTCTTTGTTGCTGCCATGTCGATGATCCCCTGACCTCGGACGTTCTCGCCCGGGCGAGCCGGAACGACGTCGTCCATCGGCGCACGGGTCCGCGATCCGCGCGGCCCGTGCGGTTGAATGACATTCGGTACTATGGGTTTACAAAATCGGCGCCACGCCCAGTTCAATCCGCGTGGCGATGGAATGAGGATGCATCGAATACCTATCACAATCTCCACGCGATCATCAAGCGGGCGCATCGTCGACATCGCGTCAGGCGAAGACGAGGCCGCCGCATCGTTCCCACCGGCTACGTCGTCGTCTCAACTTTTACGAGAAGAACGACGGGCTGCCACCGTTTAAAGACAGCGCCCCGATCGCGACGCTGCCGTCGATCACGTCAGATCGGAATGCACGTCGCCGGGCCCGTCGAGAAACAGCGGCAGCCGCACGACGATGCGGGCGCCGCGCGGCGCGTCGGTGATCGCGATGCTGCCGCGATGGGCCTCCACCAGCGTCCGCACCACCGCCAGTCCGAGCCCGGCTCCGCCGGTGCCGCGATTGCGCGACGTGTCCAGGCGCGTGAACGGCTCCAGCATGGCCTTGCGCTGGTCGCGGGGAATCCCCGGCCCTTCGTCGTCGACCGTCAGCACGGCGTGCTCCGGCTGGCGTTGCAGCGAGACATGCGCCGCCTCGCCATATTTGAGCGCGTTGTCGATGATGTTGGCGACGATACGACGCAGCGCGACGCGGTCGCCCAGCATCAGCTGCTCGCGCCCGTCGCCTGCATGGTCGAAGCGCACCCGCGCCTGATGCGCGCGGCGATCCTCGACCTCCGCGCGCACCAGTTCGTCGAAGGCAACGAGCTCCTGCGGCAGTTCGCCGGCACCCGCCCGGCTCGCAAGCAGCGCGTCGTCGAGCAGGCGGATCATGTCGGAGATATCGATCACGGCGCGCTGCCGCTCGGCGTCATCCGGGATCTGGTCGACGCGCAGCCGCAGCCGCGTGGCAAAGGTGCGAACGTCGTGAGCAATGCCGCCGACCAGCGCCATGCGCGCCTGCATCAGATCGGCAAGCCGGTCCTGCAGTCGCCCGAACGCCGTCACCACGGCGCGAACCTCGGGCGCATTGCGGCGAACGTCCGGCAGCGGCACCGCCGCCCCGCCGGGGTCGACCCGGTCGACGGCGGCCGCCAAGCGCGCCAGCGGCCGCGTCTCACGCTGCATGATCAGGAGCGCAAACAGCGCGACCAGCGTACCGAACAGGCCCGCGCCGAAGCCGATCGGCAGCCCCTGCTGGGTCAGCACCAGCGACGCGCGCGAGTCCACGACGAGAACATCGCCGCCGTTCAGGCCAATGCGAAACTCCAGGGCATTCTGCGGCGTCCGCGCGAGCCTGGGCAACCACCGTCCCTCCGGCTCCGGCACGAAGGTGATTGTCAGCGGGCGCGCACCGAGCGCACCGGCATAGGCGTCGCGCAATCCGGACCGGACCGGCGCGGGCTCGGTGCGCGGAAGGCGGACCGCCGCGTCGGGTCCGACCAGCCGGACCTCGAAGCGGTCAGAGGACACGGCATCGACGACCCTGCCCCGCTCAGCCCCGGGTGTTCGTTCGATCAGTTCGGCGAGCGCGGCCAGCCGCGTCGGCGGCGGCGTCGCGCCTTCGAGGTCCGCGGTCCGGGCGCGGTAGAATCGCGCCAGGGTGACGATCCAGATCGCGAGCAGACCAATGATGACGATGAGGCCGATACGCATCGCAAGCGTCAGCCGCATCATCACGCCACCGGCCTCACCGTCGCCGTGAACAGGTATCCGCCGTTGCGGACGGTGGTGATCAGGTTCGTTCCCGGGCTTGCGGCATCGAGCTTGCGCCGCAGCCGCGAGATCAGCATGTCGACGGTGCGGTCGAACGGCTCGGCGGAGCGGCCGCGCGTCCAGTCCAGGATCTGGTCGCGGCTCAACACCCGCCGTGGCCGCTGCACGAAGCAGGCGAGCAGGTCGAACTCCGCCGAGGTCAGCTGGATCGGCGCGGCCTGCGCATCCACGATCTCGATGCTGCGGGCATCGACGTCGAGTACGAACCGGTCGAAACCGAAACGCCGGCTCGCGTCACGCGGTGGGCTCGCCTGGGTGCGCCGCAGCAGCGCCCGAACGCGGGCCAATAGCTCGCGCGGCCCGAACGGCTTGACCATGTAATCATCGGCGCCGAGCTCCAGCCCGACCACGCGATCGATCTCGTCGCTCTTGGCCGACAGCATCAGGATGGGAATGTCGTCGCTCTGCCGCAGCCGGCGGCAGATCGAAAGCCCGTCCTCTCCCGGCAGCATCAGGTCGAGAATGATGAGATCGGGCCGCAGCCGCCGCAGCACGGCATCCATCGCCGGCGCCGTGGCGGCGACCTCGATCTCGAACCCTTCCCGGCGCATGAAATCGCTGACGAGCCGGCTGATCTCCGGGTCGTCCTCCACCATCAAAAGCGTGGCCGCAGGCATGCTCATCGCCAGGACTGATGCCCAAAACCCGTAGCTTGGCAATGGGCCGGGAGCGACTGTTACAAGCCGTTACGCGGCAGCCAAATACCGGTATGCGGCCGACCGCGACGCCGGCATTGGCCGGCCGAGAAGGCCGCCGCAAGCGCAAGGCATGTCCTGCACGCCGGCGACATTTAATTTTGCAGAGCCACTTGCTGAGCAAAATCAGATTTAATATAAATTAAATCGCGCGGCACTCCCAGATCATTTAATGGTTATAAAACAAGATCCTCGTTCTCGCAGGCAAACCGGGCGGCTCTGACGTCCGAAGCGCAACTGAAAAGCCCCACAAACATGCTGCACAATCCCAACGCGAGCACGGTTACCTACCCCTCCCCACAGGAGCAAGGTTGGGAACGTAGCGGACCCGGACCGTTCGACATGGCGCTGGGATTCCTGCGCCGGCACTATCTGGTGATTGCGATCACCACCGTGCTTTCGCTCCTGGCGAGCTTCGCCCTGCTGAAAATCCTGCCGCCCACCTACTCGGCCGACGTCAAGATCATGCTGGGCACCACCTCGAAGGCCGCAGTCGTCCAGCCGCAACCGCCCGTTCAGGACGAGCCGCCGCTCGACATGGAATCGCAGATCGAGATTCTCAAATCGAAGTCGATCGCGACAGCGGTCATCGACAAGCTCAATCTGGCGGACGATCCCGACTTCAACGGCAAAGCCAGCCCGCTGCATGGTGCGGTTGATGCGGTTCGCCGCCTCGTGGGTTCGGCGCCGCAGCCGAACGCGCCCTCGATGGACGATCTCCTCGACGAATTCCAGCGCAGAATGAACGCCTTCCGAATTGGCACGAGCACGGTCGTCGAGGTCGATTTCAGCGCCAGCGACCCCAATCGGGCGGCGATGATCGCCAACGCCATCGTCAAGGAGTATTTCGATCAGCAGTTGAAGGCGGACGCGAACGAGCACCGCACAATCACCGCCTGGCTTCACGACCGCCTGCAGGATCTCGGCAACGACGCGACCGCGACCGAACGTTCCGTGAACGAGCTGAAAAGCCGGTACAACATCGTCTCGGCCGACGGCAGGTTCATGGACCAGCAGCAGGTCACCGAGCTCACCAACCGCCTGGTGGCAGTGCGCACGCGTACCGCCTCGCTGATGACCCGGCTCAATCGGTTCGACGACATGCTCGCGACGAGCAGTGCCGATATGACGATCGACCGCGTAGCCGCGGTCTCCGACTTCTCCCCGGCAGAGCTCAGCGGCAATGTCAATCCGCCCGACGGTCTCTCCTTGAGCAATTCGAACAGCACGCTCATCATCAACAGCTTGCGTCAGCAATACCTCGATAACGCCAAGCGCGAGTACGAGTATTCCGCCAAATATGGCAAGGATCATATCGCGGTCGTCAATATTCGCGCGACGATGAAGAGCATCCGCCAGGCCATCGTCGACGAGGTGCGGCGCCTTGCCGACGTCGCCAAGCACGATTACGAGGAGTCCAAGCAGCAGCAGCAGGAGATCGAGAAGCAGCTTGCACAGGCCGTTGTCCGGTCGCAGGATACCAGGGCGGCCGAGCTCAGCCTCCGCGAGCTGGAGACCAGCGCCAAGAGCTATCGCACGCTCTACGACACCTTTCTTCAGCGCTACATGGGCTCAGTCCAGCAGGGCTCCTTCCCGATTGCGAAGGCGCGGGTGATCTCAGCGGCCACGCCGCCGAAGAAGAAGATCAAGCCGAAGTCCATCGTGCTGATGGCGCTCGGCCTGTTCGGGGGCCTGGCGCTCGGCGGCGGCCTCGGCCTGCTCGCAGAAGTCAAGGACCGCAGCTTTCGGACGACCGACCAGGTCGAGGATCGCCTGCGCCTGCCCTGCCTCTCGGTCGTCCCTCTGCTCAAACGAGGCGAGGTCGACCGGTTCACCAAGAAAGCGACCGTCAACGCCGTTTCCAAGGTCGAACCCGATTCCAGCCCGCGAATGGTGACGAGAAGCCCCGGGACCTGCTGGGCCGCATCCGCCATGCCCACATCGCGCTTCGCCGAATCCATCCGCTCGTTGAAAGTCGCCATCGACCAGGATCCAAGCCCGACGTCGCGGAAGGTCTTCGGACTGACGTCCGCCCTGCCCAACGAAGGCAAGTCGATCATCGCCGCGTCGCTGGCTCAGCTCATCGCAAATTCAGGCAAGCGTGTGATCGTGGTCGATTGCGACCTCAGGAATCCGTCGCTTTCCGCCATGCTGGCCCCCGATGCCAGCACTGGGATCGCCGACATCGTCCTGGGAGGATGCCAGCTCGCAGACGCAGTCTGGACCGACCCGCTGACGCGCCTGGATTTCCTGCCGGGAACGGGTGCCACGCAGCGCGACACCAGCGACATCCTCGGCAACGAGCAGATGCGCAAGCTGTTCGAGCAGCTGCGGGCAGCCTATGACTACGTCATCGTCGATCTTCCGCCGCTCGCGCCCGTTGTCGACGCGCGCGCCATCTCCGCGCTGCTCGACAGCTTCGTCCTCGTCGTGGAATGGGGGCGCACGCCGGCCGAGGTGGTCGAGCACGCGCTGAACACGGCTCCCAACGTCTACGATGCTCTGTTCGGCGTCGTGCTCAACAAGACGAACATGAAGGCGCTGAAGCGCTACGCCAATCATTTCGGCGACTACTACAACCACAAATATTACGCCCGTTACGGGAGCGTGATGGCCGAGTAGGTCGATCAGCGCGCGCCGGCCGGTGCGCGCCATAGGCCGCGGCCGGCAACGGAAATCGATCGACGGTCAGCGCTGGTGCTCGGGGCGAATGGAGGGATGGGCGATGCCGGCACGCTCCAGAGCGCTGCGGACATAGACGCCCGAGAGATAGCCCACCTGGACTGCAATCAGACCGGCGCCGGCATAGAGCGCGGCCGGTAGCCCGCTGATGATCGACGCCGCGATGCACTCCATGAAGACGATCGCGGCGAGCGCCAGCAGCGTGCGAACCGTGAACATCGTCCCGGCAACCACCCCGGCTGTAAAATGAAGCGCGATCACCCACATCAGTTCATGCCTCCTCGGGCGTTTCGAGAGGCTAGCGGCCATTGGTTAGCGATGAGCTAAGCCGCCCGGGAGGATTCGAACAAGCGCATCAGGGCAACACTTTCAGGCGAAAGATGCGGCTACGGCCCGCTGAGCGGGTGCAGCATTGTCTGGCGGTTCAGCCAGTGCGCCCGGTAGAGCCAAAGCACCGCGGTGACCAGGACGACATCGAACAGGCCCATCACGGTCTGGCCGTAAACCTGCGGGTGGACGCCGCCCAGGAGGAGCGCGAGCTTGACCGATTGCCGCACCACCTCCGACCCGAGGAACGCGATCAGCGAGTTCTGGCCGACGTTGAGGATGAGCGCGACCGCCGGCGATCGCCGGGTGCGCGCGAACACCGCCCACAGCAGCGCCAACAGCAGCGGCAATGTCCAAAGCAGGTTGAGGAGCTTGTCGAACCGATAGGGGTATTTTTCGCCGTTGCTGGGAAAGCCGAGGCTGTAATCGAGCAGCAGCCCGAAGGTGAAGATCCCCGCCAGCGCCGTATAGAACGCGGGTCCGATCAAGCGGTTGGACCGATGGAGATCTCCGAGCCAGATACCGATCACGAAGAACATCTGCGCCTGGAGCGAGAACAGCAACAGAATGATGGCGGGACTCTCGAGCTTGGCTGCCGTGCTCGTGTTGCTGAACCAGGTGGAGGCCACGAAGATCGCAGCCGACAACGCGAGCACCAGGAGCCTGCCGCGCTTGAACATCGGCAGGATCACCGGCAGCAGCAGGAACATCAGCCCGTAGAACTTGAGGATTGTGATGGCGGTCGGCTCGGACTGAAACGTCAGCACGTCGAAAATCGCCTGCCCCACCGGCTCTCGCTTGTTCCCCAGAACAGCCATGCCGACCGCGACCGGCACCGAGATGACGAAATAGGCGGCGAGCACCTTCAAGCCGCGGGCGAGGAGCTCTCCGTGCCTCTCCTTGTGCAGATAGACGTACCCGACCATGAACCCCGAGATCACGACGAACAGCTCGGCGAAGGGGTTGAATTTCGTGAACAGATCGACGGAGTCCGGAAAGACGTTGGCCGTGTGATGATAGAACACGAACAACATCGCGCAGCTTCGATAGAAGTCGATCAGAAGCTCGCGCCTCTTCTGGCCTGCTGCGCTCACCGCTCAATCTCCGAACACACGTCGCTCCATGGGCGACGGTCAGCCGATGGGCGCCGGTCGGACTGACGGCTCAGGCAATCCTTCGCAACGCGGGCAAGCGTCGCGGCGGCGATCATCGAACCACCGACTGCTGAAGCCGTGATGCGACCGATGACAGGCCTCCCTCTCTCATTGCTGGTCCAGACCGCCGAAGCGGAAGATGCGGGCCATCAGCGGCGAAACGCCCACGAAGGTCGCGGTACAGCCCTGGGCTTCCAATTGCTTCCTCAGCATGAGCAACAATCCAAGGAAGCGCGCATCGATGGCGCAGACGTTCGAGAAATCGATCGTGACCGGCTTGCGGGACGCCGAAGCGGCGCGGAACACCGGAATGGCCCGGTCTACGTGACGCGCATCGGCGGGCCCCGACAGGCTGAGCGTGACCGCGCGCGTCCCATAGTCCTGCGTGATGGTCAGCGCCTCACCCCGCTCATGCGTGCGGCGCATCCACCAGGTCCACACCACGAACGGCAACACGTGGGTGAGCATGAGGCCGAGCATCGCCGTGCCATCGTTCCAATAGCGGCGCCAGAGATAGGGCTCCTCCTTGATGCGCCACAGCCACTCGAAGCCTGATTGGCGCAGGATCGCCGGTGCGCGCTTCACCGTCCCGGCCTGGAAGTTGAGCGCGGCGCCGAGGTGGGCGCGAACTGGAATCTCGAGGCACTCATGATTGCGCTGCAGCCATGATTGTCCCTTCACGCTGCTGAGCGAGGCAACCAGGAAGTCCGCCCCGCTGGCATTGATCTCGTCGATGATGTGATCCCGGCTCAACTCCTCGGCCGACAAATAGCCGGGGTTCAACCAGCCCACGCACTGCAATCCCGCCGACTGGCCGTTCAGCGTCCGGGCGGCCCGTTCGGCGGCCCCCTCCGGGCCACCGAAAAGAAAGAGCTTCAGCGCGTTTGCCGGCGCGGCCTCCGACTTCAGCGCGTCGAAGATATCGGCGCCGGCCGTCCGGCTCTTGATCGGAATCCCAAGCAGCCTAGCGATCCAGACCACCGGCATGCCGTCCACCGTGCAAAGATCGCTCAGGATCAGCGACTCCCTGAAGCTCCTGTTCGACTGGCTGGCGACCAGGAAGTTGAGATTGGGAGTCGAGATGAGAAGCCGGGTCCTGCGTCGGGCAGCGTCGCGGATGCGGCGCAGTACGCCGCGCATGCCGATGGCATCGACCGGTATTCCGAGGACGCAATAGACGTCGCGCGCGAGGTCGTCGGGAATCGCGGCGTCGGCCAGGGCGGCAGCATCGACCTCCGGCCGATCGCGACCCGCCCCGGAGCGCCCCACGCGATAAAGGGGGGATCCCGGCTCCTGCAATTCATGCGTGGTCAGCATCCGCCGCTCTCCCTCAATCTGCCCGCCGCACGAGGATTCCGGGTTGCGGATCCCTGCCGCACCTCCCCGACCGAATAACGTGCGACCCAAAAGCCACTATTTAATTTTAAATCATACCATTTATTTAATACGGTTTATTTGTAAATGCCAGGGCAGATTTGCGGCGCGGCTGCAGCAATATCTTCCCGGCGCACGTCGAAGTCCTTTTATTTAATTGCATCTCCGGATAATGTTCACGGACGGTATTCCCGGCGGCTGCCGGGGCCGCGCCGTTCGAATATCCTGGTGAGATCGATGCCGAGAATTTCAGCGACGACGTCGATGTCGGCCGGGCCGCGCGCCTCCGCGGGGACGTTCGATGTCTGTGCGCTGATTCCGGTCCTCGCCTTCGCCTACTCGTCCCTCATTCAGCCGCTGATCTATTTTGGCTTCCCGCCGTCGCCCGGGCTCCAGGGCCTGCTCGAGAGCCGGATCGAGAACCGGATCTTCTGGCCTGTCCTCGCGGCCATCGCCATCGTCGTTGCGATGCAACGCCTCGCCCGCGGCGAGCGGCTTGCCGCTGCGCCCAACATCATCAGTCTCTGCGTCTATTTTGGATTGGCCGGCGCCAGCATCGCGTGGGCATTCAAACCCGAATTCGCCTTCGTCCGTTTCGTCCAGGAAGCGATGGTCCTCACCGCCATCGTGCTGCCCGCCCTGCTATCGAGGCCGAGCGCCGACATCCTGCGCGGCGTGTTCCTCTGCTTTGCAGCAGGGGTGATCCTCAATGTTCTGCTGATCCCCGGCGGTTACGCGACCTACGCGCAGTACGGCAACGCGCTGGTCGACATCGGTTACCAGGGCTACTTCTCGGGCAAGAACCTGCTGGGCGAGTTTGCCGCCATTGCGTTCCTGCTCTCGGTTCACGAGTTGCTCTATCCCGGAACGCGCCGCGCGCTCGGGATCGTCGTTGCCGTCGGTGCCATCGTCCTGATCTTCTTCTCGAGCTCGAAGACCGCGCTCGGCCTCGCTCTGGTCGCCCCGATCCTGGCCATCCTGACGCTGGCGCTTGCGAGAACGCTGCGGGTTGCACCGCTTCTGATCCTGGTGGCGATCATCCTCGGCTACTTCGTGGTCGGCGAGCTCGCGGGCTTCACGACCAGCCGCATCGCCTATCTGCTGACGGGTGATTCCAGCTTCACCGGCCGAACCACCATATGGGCCTTCTCTAACTTGGAGATCGCGAAGAGGCCGCTCCTGGGATGGGGCTATCAGAGCTTCTGGCTGGTCGGTGCCGACGCACCAAGCATCACCGATGCACCCGGCTGGGTGAAGGCCATGCCGAACTCCCACAACGGCTACTACGATGCGATGCTGGAACTGGGCTATGTCGGTTTTGCCTTTCTCCTCGTGTTTCTGGCGGCCACCGTTCACGTCATCGGCCGCGTGATGAAGCACGACTACAAGCGGGCGTGGATCCTGCTATCCGTCGCGCTGTTCGTCATGCTCTATAACCTGCTCGAAACCCTGTGGCTGCGCGCGTTCGACGTGACCTGGGTGGTATTCGTGCTCGTCACGGTCGAGGCCGCGCGATACTGGCGGAGGTCGCAACAGAGCATGCCCGCCGCTCAGCCGGCGAACAGGCGGTCGGCTCGTTGGAGCCGTACACGGCCGGCTTGGCGGCCACGGCTCGGCGTCCGCACCTGACGGGAGGCCCGTTGAAGCGTCACGCCAGCGCTATTGCGTTGATCCCGGCGCCGCCGCGAATGGCGCGCCCGCATCGAATCTCGCCTTGGCCGGTAACGTATGCAGCTTGGTATCCCCGGTTGGGTCCACCCAGGGCCACGGATGACTGCCGAAAAAGCCGGGCTTGGCTCTCAGATACAGCGACGCCGGCAGCGGCTGCGCCGCGAGAGCGTCCGTCCAGACCACCTTGCCGGTGAGATAGTCGAAATTGCCGCCGCGGATCACCGTGGTCAGCGTCTTCGGATCAGGCGCCATGGTCCATCGCTCCGGGTCGTAGCCAAGCACCCAGACGTTGCCGACACCGCCCTGCCCCCAAACCGCCGTTCCGGCCCGCATCGATGGATCGTCGTAGCTCCAACCGCTCATGCGTCCAGGTCGGCCCAGCACATTGCCGGCGAACGAATCCCACCACGAGCCATAGGCGAGACCGACGGCTCGAACGCCCGAACGATCGACGAAGCGCTGGCGTTGGCCGGTGAGATGGTTGCGGAAGAAGGTCAGATAGATCGCGTTGCCATGGGTGTAGTCGCTGTCGGCATTGTGGGACAGATTGCCTTCGAACAGGACGTGATGGGCGCCGGCCATGTGCGACGCGTTGATGCCGACCTCGACCCAGCCGGGATTGTCGAAATCGAACGAGTCGTCGGCATAGTTATAGCCGACGACGCTGCCGGCGCCGGACGACCGGAACACCATGTTCTTGCAGACGTCGACGAGGATGTTGTTCTCGATCAGGACCTCCGAGGAGCCCGTCGCCAGGCTGATCGCGTATCCGGCGCCGCCCGGCTGCGGCCACGAGCCGGCGTGGATGTAGGAGTCGCGGAGCTCGACCCGGAACGAATTGTCGATCGCCACGCCCTCGCCGAGCCATTGCGTCACCTCGACGGATCTGGCCCAGGAATAAGCAGCGGCTTCGAACCGCAACGCGCCGTCCGCCCCGCCGACGATGCTCAGATCTTCGACGCCCACCTTGGCAACGTGGATGTCGCGATTGTTGGCGGCGTGGCGACCGCTGTTCGGGTCGGTGCTATAAGGCGTGAGCTGCGCTTGGTGATCCCGGCGATAGCTGATCGTGAGCGGCGAGGTGAATGTCACCGTGCTGCCGGTCACCGAGGCGATCTCCTTGATCTCGGCGGTCGCCCGGTCGGTCCGGGCAAACCACGACATCGACTTCGGCAACACGCCGGGAGCCTGGTCATAGGGACCTCCGGCATTGGCACCGGCATTGTCGTCGCCCGGCTGAACCGGATAGTGCATGTTCCAGGCGACGCGGTCGCCTTGCCAGACCTTCGCTCCCGCTGGAAAACCCGCCGGCGTCGCCTGCCACGATGCGCCTGAGACCTCGTCGAGCAGAACGAAATCGCCCGGCTTCAAGGCCGCGGCACTGGCGAGGGCGACGGTCGACGTCCCCTGATCGCCGTCCGCCAACAGGTCCTGCGACGCGCTGCTGTCGGGGCCATTGTTCCAGCGCGAAGGTCCGACGATGATGACAGGCTTGGCGTCGTAGCTGTACGAGCTCGGGTCGACCGGCGTCAGGATTCCCTTGGTGCCGGCAATCACGACCGGCGTTCGTGCCCGCGCACCGTTGGTTTTCACCAGCCTGGTCGCGCCTGCGCCGGCGCCGCGCAGCGTCACTGGCCGGCTGATCAGGAGCGGCTCGTTGACGATGAACGTCCCGGGGCCGAGCATCACCACCTGGCCAGCGGGTGCAGCGGTCAAGGCAGCCTGAATCGCGCTGCTGTCGTCTCTCCCACTCGGAGACAGCGTGCGGTAAATGATGGTCCGGTTCGGAATACCGCCGGCTGACATCAGCCCGGGATTCCAGGCGGCGAGACGCTCCACCGGCAGCAGATTGCCGGCCAGTGACGGCCCGGTGGACGCGGTCGGCTCGGCGGCCGCGGCAACGCCGCGAAGGAACAGCAGGGCAAGCGCTGCCGTGAACAGCGCCCGGATGCAGGCGGCGTCGATCCGGCGCGTCACGCGCGCGACCGGCCGGGACGAAGCCTGGGTGCAGCCGGGGATCACGAGGCCGATGTCATCCATGGGAACCTCTCGCAGGACCGGTCACACAGCCAAAACGGGCGCCGATTTAAAAACACCATGACTTTGACACGCGCCATGACATAATATTAATTCACGATTTAATTTATTGAAAGGCGGCCGGCGACGCCCTGCTCGGCAGAGCTTCGTCCCAATCTTCCGCCTTCGGCAAGGGATTTGATACGTGACGCCATCGCGCCGCTACCTGCTCATCTCGCCCTGCCGGGACGAGGCCCAATATCTCCGCCGGACTCTCGACAGCGTCGCTGCGCAATCGGCGCCGCCGGCGCTGTGGATCGTGGTGGATGACGGATCGACCGATGACACCCCGGCCATTCTCGACGAGTACGCCCAGCGCCTGCCCTATCTGCGCGTGATCCGCCGCGCCGACCGCGGCGGACGCAAGGTCGGACCCGGCGTGATCGAGGCATTCTATGCCGGCCTGGAGAGCGTGCGGCTGGAGGATTTCGACTATCTCTGCAAGCTCGACATGGACCTCGATCTGCCCGCGCGCTACTTCGAGCTGCTGATGGAGCGGATGGAGAGCGATCCGCGGGTCGGGACCACCTCGGGCAAGCCGTGGTTCGTCCACCCGCAGACCGGCGCCTTGGAGCCGGAGGTCTGCGGCGACGAGATGTCGGTCGGGATGACCAAGTTCTACCGCGTCGCCTGCTTCCAGGAGATCGGCGGCTTCGTGCGCCAGGTCATGTGGGACGGCATCGACTGCCACCGCTGCCGCATGCTCGGCTGGATCGCCGAGAGCATCGACACCGAAGCGCTGCGCTTCATCCATCTGCGGCCGCAGGGCGCCAGTCACAAGGGCATCTGGACCGGACGGCTGCGCAAGGGTTTCGGCCAGTACTTCATGGGAACGTCGCCGCTGTATCAGCTCGCGGTGGCGGTCTATCACCTGCCGGCCTATCCCGCCCTGATCGGCAGCACCGCGATGCTGTGGGGCTATTTCCGGAGCTGGCTGACGGGCCTGCCGCGCTACGACGATCTCGAATTCCGCCGCTTCCTCCGCGCCTATCAGCATGCCTGCCTGCGCCTGGGCAAGCGCGCCGCCACGGCCCGGATCAACGCGGAGCGGGCGCAACTCTGGCGGGCCAGCCACGCCGCGGCAGACACGCGATGACGCTCGGCGGCCGATCGCCGCGGCACTGACACGACGACGACGAAGCTACGTGTTTCTCCGACCCCGTCTGGACAGCATGGCCAAGATTCTCGAGCTCAGCCGCCTTCGTGCCGCTTCCGCCGTGCCGCCGATAACGGCGCCTGGCGGCGAGGCGACCGCGCCAGCAGCGTCCCGCAGCACGAACGCCCCGGGCAGCGCATCCCCGCTCATTCCATCACTCGACGGCATCCGCGCGCTGTCGGTGCTGATCGTGGTCCTGGGTCATTCCGGACTTCAGGCCCTGGTCCCCGGCGGCTTCGGCGTCACCATCTTCTTTTTCCTGAGCGGCTTCCTGATCTCCACGCTGATGCTGGCCGAGCATCAGCGCACCGGCGCGCTCGACGTTCCCAGCTTCTATGCGCGGCGCGTGTTCCGGCTGATGCCGCCTCTGCTGCTGTCGTTGGCGATCGCCTACGGCCTCACCGCCGCCGGCCTGCTGGACGGCGGGATGACCGTCAAGGGCCTGGCGGCCCAGGTGCTGTATTTCGCCAACTATTACGGTCTGTTCTTCGATCCCGGCAATACGGTGCCCGACGGCACCGGCATTCTCTGGTCGCTCGCGGTCGAGGAGCACTTCTACATCGTCTATCCCCTGCTGATGACGCTGCTGCTCGGATCGGCGCTGCGGCCGCGCACCATCGGCGCGCTGCTCGGGCTCGTCTGCCTCGGCGTCCTCGCCTGGCGCATCCATCTCGTGCATGCGCCTGGGTTCTTCTCCGACCGCACCTATTACGCCTCGGACACCCGCATCGACTCGATCGCCTATGGCTGCATTCTGGCGCTGGTCATGAACCCGGTGCGGCAGCGCTCTGCCTCGGGGCGGATGTCGGCGGCGCAATGGGCGCTGCTGGCCGTCGCCGCGGCGGCGCTGCTGGTCTCGCTGGTCTACCGTGATGCGGTGTTCCGGGAGACCGCCCGCTACAGCCTTCAGGGGCTGGCGCTGATGCCGTTGTTCTACTTCGCAGTCCGCTTCGCCGACGCGCCGCTGTTTCGTCATCTCAACCGCTCCTGGGTGATGACGCTCGGCACCTATTCCTATGCGATCTATCTGGTCCACAACGTCGTGATCCGGACGATCGACAAGAACCTGCCCGCGATCGCTGCCAAGCCCTATCTGCTGTTTCCGCTCGCGCTCCTGATCTCCGTCATCTACGCGGCGGCGATCGAGCGCTTCATCGAGCCGTATTTCAGACAGCTCCGGCGCAAGTTCAGGCCGGCGCCTGCTGCGAGAGCAGCGCAGGACGCGTCCGGCGCAGACTGGCGGCTCGGCAACCGTCTCGCCGAGAGTCCGACGCCGCGCGCATCCTGAGCGCATCGGCACCGCTCCATCGCCTGCTGCACAAATGCGTCAAATTGTGCAGTTTAAATAATTAGTCCCGCATTTAATACTGCGACCCCGACCAATGAATACTTTCGGGGACGGGTGGATGCGGATCGCGAGCGCAGTTGCACGACGAATTCGACGACATACGCTCGGTCCCCTGCCGGACGATCCGGCACTGCGACCGTTGAGGTCCCCGCTCCAGATCAATCTCTCGGGCAAGGTCGCGCTGGTCACGGGAGCGGCGGGAGAGCTCGGCCGCCCGATCGCCCGGACACTGGCGGCCTGTGGTGCAAAGGTCGCCATCCATTATCTGACGGCGCGCGCTGCTGCGGAGAGGCTGTGCGAGGAGCTGAACGAGCTCCAGCCGCAGCACGCCTGCACCATTTCGGGTGACGTTGCCGAGCTCGAGGATGTGCAGGCCATGCGCCGCGTCACCGAGGGTGTGCTCGGCCCTGTCGACATCGTCGTGAACAATGCGGTGACATGGTACGACGAACGTCCCGTCGTCGAGCAGACGCCCGACCAGTTCGACAAGGTGTTTCGCTCCTCGGTCCTGCAGGCCTGGGCGACCGCGCGGGTGTTTTCCGGCCCGATGATCGAGCGAAAATGGGGACGTCTGATTTCTCTCGGCACGGAGATGACGAGCCTGGCCTTGCCCAATCGCGCGCCCTACACGGCGGCCAAATGCGCCATGGACGGCATGCTGCGGTCCCTGGCGCGGGAGCTCGGACCGCATGGCATCACGGTCAATCAGGTCGCCCCGGGCTGGGTCGTCTCCGACAAGGACCGTCGTGACCGTGACGAGGTGGAGCCGCTCTACGAGCGGTCCGTGCCGCTCGGACGGCGCGGCTACGATCAGGACGTCGCCAACATGATCGCGTTTCTGGCCTCGGACCTCGCCGGTTTCGTGACCGGCGTTCGCGTGCCGGTGTGCGGCGGAGTCGTCATGCCGGAGGCCTGAGCACGCGCGCCTCGATGCGGCCGATTCTCGTGATGTCGATCGCGCGTCAGCGGAAGACGCGGTGACGGTGGCACCAGCGCACGAACACGTAGATCGACCATATGCGCGACCAATAGATCCCCGGCGCCCCATTGAGGAAGGCGCGCCAGAGGCGCTCCACGGCCGTGGGGTCCAGCCCCGCCGGCGCAACGGCCTGCGGGTCCCGCAGGGTCCGGTCCATTGCATCCTGCAGGCCGCGCCGAATCCAGCGATCGAGCGGCAGCACGAAGCCGCTCTTCGGCCGGTCGAACAGCGACGGATCGAGGCCACGCAGGCCGATCCGCCTGAGCATCGCCTTGCTTCGCAGCGGCGCGCAGCGCGTCGCATCGGGCAGCCGGTCGACGCTTTCGAACAGCACCTGATCGACCAGCGGCACCCGCTGCTCCAGCGAGGCCGCCATGCTCGCCACGTCATTGTCGCGCAGCAGGCGCTCGCCGAGAAACAGGCGCTGCTCCATGACGCTGATCGCCGACAGCGGAGTGCGCGCGCGCGTCTCCGCGGTGATCTTCGCTCTCATCGCGGCCGGCAGCCCATCTGTCAGCGTATCGACGAGATCAGGCGCGAGCAGCTCGCGCTGAAAACCGGGCAGGAACAGCGCATAGGCCATCTGGTAGAGCGCCAGAAGATCGTCGCCGCGTCGAACCATCTCCGGGAGCTTGGCCCAGCGTGTCTGCGGCGCCACCGTGCCGCGCGACGGCGACAGCATCTGCACGGCCAGCTTCGCCGCAGCGGCTTTGACGCCGGCCGGCACCCAGGCCGTGCGCTCCGACCATCGCTGCAGGATCGGCAGGTCGCGAAACGACGTATAGCCGCCGAACAGCTCGTCGCCGCCGGTCCCCGACAGTGCCACCGTGAAGCCTGCGCCGCGGATGGCGTGCGACATGAAGTATGAGTTCAGGCCGTCGAAGGTCGGCTGGTCCAGGCTGTCGAGCGCGGCATCGAGGTTGTCGACGAAGTGCTGCTCCGTCAGCACCACCTCGTGATGCTCGGTGCCGATGGCGGCGGCGATCTGGCGCGCGATCGGCCCCTCGTTCAGCTCCTGCTCCTCGAAAGCCAGCGTGAAGGTGTGGATCGGACCCGTAGCCGCGCGCTGCGCCAGATTGGCCATGACCGAGGAATCGATGCCGCCCGAGAGAAACACTGCGAGCGGCACGTCGCTGGCGAGATGCAGCCTCAGCCCCTCCTCGAGGATCTCGGCAAGCTGATCCTCGTCCATCGTCGGGTCCGGAGCCCGCTCCGGGATCGACCAGAAATCCTCATCGCGGATGATGTTGCCGACGCCGTCGAACGTGGTGAGATGGCCTGGAGGCAGCAGTTCGACGCCCTTCACCGCCGTGCCGGGACCGACCACGAAGCCGTTCCAGACGCCGCTGGCGACGGCCTGTGGATCGAGCTGGGCCCTGCCCAGAAGGCCGGATGCCAGGAGAGCACGCAGCTCGGATGCGAAGGCCACCGACCAGCCCGCGTCGGGTTTCGACGCGCGGGCGACGTACAGCGGCTTGATACCGAGGGGATCGCGCGCCAGCAGCAGCCGGCGCTCCTTCGGATCCCAGCAGGCGAACGCGAACATGCCGCGCAACCACGCCACCGCCTCCGGCCCATGCAGGCCGAGCGCGCGCAGCATCACCGCGGTATCGCCGGTCGAGCTGAACTGCTGGCCGCCGGCGACCAGCCGCTGCCGCAGGTCGGCAAAATTGTAGATCTCGCCGTTGAAGACGATGACATGCCCGGTGACCGGATCGGTCATCGGCTGCACACCGGCGGGCGACAGATCGAGGATCGCGAGCCGGCGGTGCGCCAGCAGCGCGCCCCAGCCACGCTCGTCCGCGGGCGAGGTCCAGACTCCCCCGGCATCCGGACCGCGATGGAGCATGGCATCGTTCATCCGCCGCAGCGCTGCGCGGTTGTGGTCGTCAACCCGTCCGATGATCCCAGCGATGCCACACATCAGAACATTCCGTTTGAGACGCGCGACGTCAAAACGACCGACGACACGGAACGGCCTCGCGCGCGAGATCGCGTGCGACCAGACCTCGGGCATCGCAGGACCATCTCGGCCCTCAAATGGAAGCAGCCGTTCCGGACGACCAGGACGCCGGCGCTGGCGCCGCAGCCGGCAGCGGACCGTAGGTCCGCGCCAGGCATTGTTCGTAGTCGAGCGGCGGCGTCCAGCCAAGCGTCTCCCTCAGCTTGCGGTTGTCGAAGCGCAGCGGCTTGAGCATCGCGTCGAACTTCTTGGGCGTCAGGATCGCCGGCACTTTGGTCGCCCGCCTGAACACGGTCGCAAACGCCAGCCGTACGATGCTGCTGGCGAGCCAATGCGGGATGGGCAACCGGAGGCCGCGCTCGCCGGTGCCGCGCATGTAGTCCGACAGATAAGTCCAGACCCGCTCGCCGGGACCGTCGACGATGTTCAGCGTCTGGCCGATCGCCCGCGAATCCGTCGCCGCCAGCGCGAAGACGTCGGCGCAGTTCTCGACATGGGTCATGGGGATGCGGGTCAGCGGCCCGATGACGACGTGGTGGCGTCCGATCTGCTGGCCGAGCGCGGCGAGATAGCCGTGGCCGCGTCCCCAGATGAAGCCGGGACGCAGCACGGTGAGATCCCAGCCGTTCTTCTCGACGTAGCGGCGCGTCACCCGCTCCTGCCACCATTTGGCGACGGTGTAGCCGCCACGGGTGTAGACGTCGGGCGTCTGCTGCAGCGGCGCGCTTTCGTCGAGGACGTCGCGGGTCGCAGTGTAGTCGTAGACCGAGAAGCTGCTGCACAGCACGAGCCTGCGACAGGCGCTGCCTGCCATCGCCTCGAGCAGCCGCTCGGTGCCGCCTACCGTGCCGGCGAATTGCGCGTCCTCGCCGCCGGCGACCACGGCCGCCAGATGGATCAGCACATCCACATTCTCGAACGCGCGAGCAAGGTCGCGCGAGGTGCGCAGGTCGGCCCTGACGATGTCGACCGACGACGGCCAGCCAAGGGCGTCAACGCGCGTCGCCGGACGCACCATGGCGCGAACCTCGATGCCGCGGGCCAGCAGCGCATCGACGACATGCCGGCCGAGAAACCCGTTGGCGCCAGTGACCAGGGCTTTCATATCGCCAGCTTCCTCATGTCCGCCTGCTCCGTCGGCTTCATCGCTTCGACCATCCGATTGACGGCCAGGACGTCCTCGATCGTGATCGGCAAGGCCGTTCCCGAGCCGAGCGCCTGATAGGTGCGCGCCAGGCACTCCCACAGCCCCTCATAGGCGCCTGGGCCCTTGAACTTGCGCAGCAAGGTCGAAAGCGCCGCGCGGCGGATGTCGCGGCCCTCCTCCAGTCCGCTGAAGAACGGGCGCAGCGGCTTCGGCACGTTGCGCGGGCCATCGAAGGTCAACCGCGTTTCGAACAGATTGGCGGTCGCCTGCATCCGCTCGCCATAGACCCGCAGCCAGAACGCATCGGGCCGCGCGCTCGCGCTGAAGCCGAGCGTCGCCGTGCCGCGCTCGGCCTCGACCACACAGCGAAACTCGTCGAACGGCAGCGGCGAGGCCTTGCGCTTGCTCCAGACCGTCTCCGCCTTGCGGTGTGGGCCGACGAAGGCATGCGACAGCGAGGCGAGATGCGGCAGGAAGTCGGCGATCGCACCACCCGCCAATTTGAGCGCCGGATGCGGCGAATTCGGATCGGCAAAGCCGTCGGGGCCGAGGATGTCGAGGCAGATCAGCACGTCGACATGGGTCACGGCACCGAACTCGCCGGTCTCGATGCGACGGAGTATCTCCTGCGGCGCCCGGTTGAAGACGTAGTTGTAGTCCTCGACGACATGGCGGCCGGTCTGCTTGGCGCGCAAGGTCAGGGTCTGCAGCTCGTCGAAGGTCGAGGTCGCGGGCTTCTCGACGATCACATGCGCGCCGGCCTCGAGCGCGTCCATCGCGAGTCGAAAATGCGAGGTCGGTGGCGTCGTCACGTGCACCACATCGGGCCGCACCGTCTGCAGCATCGTGCGATGATCGGTGAACCAGGACGGGATGGCGTAACGCTCGGCCGCGGCCTCCGCCGTTGCCGGCGACAGGTCGCAGATGCCGGCCAGTTGAACGCCCGGCAAGGTGTTGAGGCAGGCGAGATGCTGGCGGGCGATCTGCCCTGCCCCGATGAGCACGGCCTTCATCACGAACGGGTCTCCAGGATCTCGCAATAGAAGTCTTCGAGCGCCTGTGCGGCCGCGCTCCAGGCATATTTCTCGACCGCGACCTGCCGCGCCGCGCCGCCGATCCGCACCGCAAGATCGGGCTCGGCGAGCAGCCCGTTGACCGCATCTGCAAAGGCGTCGGGCTCGTCTGCGATGAGGATGTCGCGTCCGGGCATCGCCTCGATGCCCTCGGCACCCAGGCTGGTCGAGACGATCGCCTTGCCCATCGCCATGGCCTCGACGATCTTCAGCCGCGTGCCGCCACCGAGCCGCAGCGGGACGATCACCGCCGCCGCCGCGGCGAGGTGCGGCCGCAGGTCCGGCACGAAGCCGGTCAGTTCGATCCGCGGCCCGGCCAGCGCCGTCAACGCCGGCGGCGGCCGGCCGCCGATGATCTTGCAGCGCGCATCCGGGTGCCGGGCGGCGATACGAGGCCAGATGTCGTGTACGAAATGCGTGACCGCATCGATGTTGGGCACCGTCGACAGCAGGCCGAAATAGACCAGCGTACGGCCATCGGGCGCGGGATCGGTGCTGCGCGGCTGGTAGAACTCGACATCGGCGGCGTTGGGGATGACCGCAGTGCGGGCGTTCGGAATGTCGTCATGCAGACGCTTCTCGTCGTCCGCGCTGCAGAGATAGACGCCATCGGCTTTTCGATAGGCCGCGATCTCCTCGCGGCGCAGCTTGCGCCAGTTCGCACCGGCGTAGAGCCGGCGGCCCAGGCTCGCGCCGGTGGCGGCGAACTGCCGCGCCAGATCGTAGGCGATCTCATGCGAGTCGATGATCAGCCGCGGCGGCGTCGCGCCAGCCGGCGCCTGACGGAACAGGCAGTGGCCCAGATAGGGAAATTCGAGATTGACGACGTCGAACCGCGTGGTCCGCAGCACCCGATCCAGCACCCGCTGCAATTCCGGCAGGGCCACGCGCAGCCGGTCGAAGCTCCGCACCGAGACCAGCGAGCGCAGTTGCAGCAGCCGCTTCGCAAGACCGTCGCGGCCGTAAGGGTTCGGCACCAGCACCACGTCGCGGCAATAGGCCTGCATGGCCCGCCGACACTCCTCGATGTCGAAGGCGTCATCGACCATCATCACCGCCGTGAGGTCGTGGCGGCGCGCGAGCTGGGTCATCAGCCCATGCATGCGCGCCTGTGCCCCGAACCGCGGCGGGCTCGCCGGCATGTGCGAGACGCTGAGGATGCTGAGCCGCCGGCGATCGGCGAAACCGGACGCGGACCATTCGGGGTCGCGCTGCGCCGACGGCGCAGGCTCCGCCTCCATCACATCCAAGCCTGGGTGGTTGTCGCTGGTCATGACCATTTAAAACATTTAAATCACGGGATATTTTATATGTGGCATTTAACGATTGCGATAGTTAATCGCGGCACGAGGGCGGGGTTCCGGGCTCCTTTCGCTCCCTCTCAACGCTTGCCGATGAAGTCCCGGACGATCGTACCTGCGATCCTGAGCGGCTCGCGGACCCGGAACACGCCGACAACGATCGCGAGATAGAGACAGCCGCAGAAGCAGCCGGACAGGATCATGCGCACGAGCGCGGGATAGGCTCCGAGAAACGTCGCTTGCAGCCACCAGCCGGTCGCTGCGGTTGCGACGGCGCCGATGGTCTGCGCTCCGACGGCCCGGACCACGAGCTCGGCACCGATCCCGATCGGACGTCCGGCATACATCACCGACGGCAAAGCGATCAGCGAGTATCCGACCACGACGCCCCAGGCCACGCCGGCCGGCCCAAAGGGCAGCCCCACCAGCACCGCAACGACCTGCGCGACGAGCGAGATGATCCCCCAGGTCTGCCACCGGTCCGCCCGTCCGAGCGACAGATGCAGCCAGCCCTGCGAGCCCTCGACGACGTGCGAAATGCCGCGCAGCGCGATGATGCTGAGCAGCGCTCCCGCAGCCTGCCATTTCTGCCCGAGCAGGACGACGGTCAGGTCCTCCGCCGTGACGGAGAGGATCGCCGCCGCCGGCATCAGGAAGAACGCCAGGATCGACAGCGCCGCCTCGTACTTCTGCCGGAGCGCGGCCGGATTCGACTGCAGCTTGCTGAGCGCCGAGCTTCCCACCGCATGCGTCTGATTGAGCGCCGCATAGATCGAGTTGTCGTACAGGTTCATCGCATTCTGGTAGTACCCAACCTGATCGGGCCGGTAGAGCAGACCGAGCGCGATCCGGTCCACCGCCCGCGACAACGTATAGGCCACAGTGAATCCGACCACGTGGAGGCCAAAACGCACCATCGATCGCACCTCGGCGTCGAACACCGGCGCGCTGGGCCGCCAACGGCAGGCTGACCACGCGGCGACCACGACGCAGATCGATGTCACGACGGGGCGAATGACCAGCGCCCAATAGCCGTAGCCCTCGAATGCCATGGCGACGGCGGCAACCGTCCCCGCCAGCGTGCCGAACAGCTGGATCCGACCGATGCGGCCGAACTGCAGCGTGCGCCGGAGCAGCGCCATGTGCTGATTGGTCAGCCCGGACAGCACGAAGGTGATCGCGACGCAGAGCGCGATCGGCTCCAGTCGCGGATCACCGTAGACCCAGGCAATCAGCGGGCTAGATGCCGCGACGACGATCGCCACCGCAACGCCGATGCCGGTGCTGACCCAGAACAGACCGCTGACCTGGGCCGGAGTGATCCTGCTGCGCTGGGCAGTGGCATCGAGCAGGCCGAAGTCGATCAGCAGCGGCGCGAAGCTCGTCAGCACGGTGACGATGGCGACGAGCCCGAAATCCTCCGGCGCAAGCAGCCGGGCCAGAACGATGGCCGCTCCGATCTGAAGCACGGAATTGCCGTATTGGATGACGATGGAAATCAGGCCGCCGCGCAGCGCGCGGCGTCCGAGATCGCTCGACTCCCGATGTTCCTCGAAATAGGCGGCGACGGCTTCCGACATTTCCGTTCAATCGCTTTCAATCATCGTAACCAACCTTCCGATTCCCAGTCACGGGCCAAACAGATCCGTCCAGGGCCATGAAAATCCGACCATCGAAAATGCAGCCGGTATAAAATCGTTCGCGGCCGAGATCGGAGGCCGCGGGGAGCGATGACGTCTCCTTGTGGCGGAGAAAATGATTGAAACGTCACTGCGCCAACAATACCGGCTTGCGATTTAACTCCTGCTCGCGCGTGATCCCTGGACCGGCCGCCATCGCGGCCAGCCTCTTCAGCCGATCCTTGCGGGCAGCGAGGCCCGGCATCGGCTGCAGACCCGTGGCCTCCAGGATCGTCTCCCACCGATACACCCAGTCATGCCGCATCAACGTCTGGGCCATGCCGGTTCGCCGCATCCGGTCCTGGCGGACCGGATCGTCGTCCAGCTCCCTGATGACCCGGTCGATGTCGGGCGATGTATGCGGCACGTCGATCATCACCTCGGGCCAATCGAACAGCCGCGGAAACAGCTCGTTGTCGGGACGCTCGCCGAGCATGATGGCTCCCGCCGCCGCGCCCTCGAAATACCGATAGCCGAACTCGACCTGCCGCCCGGTCTCCTGCGGCTCGTCGAACTTGCCGGGATTGACCAGAAAATACCTGCTCCTCTTGGCGAGGTTTGCCATCTGCGTCCGGTGCTCCCGGAGATCGATGGCCTGGCTGCCGCCGATCGTGTCGTGGAGATAGAACAGGCCGCTGTCCCGCGCCATCGCGAGCAGTGATTGGTGCGTGACACGGGAGCGGCGCCCCATGCTGAAGACGTCGATGACCCTTGCGGGCGGATCGGGATAGGGACAAAACCGGATCGCATCGATGGCGAGCGGAAGATGCACGCATGCCTTGCCGATCTCCTCGCTGAGCGGCTTCACAGTACTGATCTGGAACGGCATCACGACGTCGAACTTGGCGAGGATCTTCAGGAAATGCCGGTGCTTGGCGATCTCCTTCACCCAGAGCTCGTCCAGCAGACACACCGAGGTCCTGCACGCGCCTCTCAGATCCTCGATCGCATTGAACATGATCAGGTCCTGCGGGAATCCGCAGATCGCGAACAGAACGTCGTATTGCTGTTGCGGCTCGATCCGCGCCAGCCCGGGATTCAACAGCACGGGCGCGTGGTAGCCCAGCCGGGTGGCGAAGCTCGCCCGTCGGCTCGACGGGTCGAGCACGGGTGCAAACATCTCGGCTGAATCGACCTCGCAGATGATGTCCTCGAACTCGACGTGAGGACCGCGATTGAGGGCTTTGCCGAAGATGTTTCGGAGTGAGAAGACGGCGATGCGGGGCTTGGCCGGCTGCGAACTCATGACGCCTCGCTCTGGTGTTGTTGGATCACTTGCACGGTGCTGTGCGGAGAAGGCGGCGACGTCACGACGATGAAACCGGCGTTTGGATGAGACCCGCGTCCAGCGCGATCCGTGCGGCGGCATCGATGCGCGCGAACGGAACGTCGGCCCGGACCGCCATGTCGAGCAGGCTATGCTTGCCATCCGCAAGGTTGAGGACCCACAGGAGGTCCATCTGCGTCGCACCGCCTGCCTCGCGCTGGCCGGCAATCGCGCGATACAGGCCGCGCCGTCCCAGTTGCGGCTCCCCTCGCCCATCGACGCGCTCATAGATGCAGTCGCGATCGAGCAGATCCAGCACCTCCTCGATGACCGCGTAGGATTGGTCGAGACAGTCCGGCTTGACGAAATTCAGATTGTCGGCCGAGGTGTGATATTCGGGGAACGTGCCGTGCACGCCGCGCATCAGGCACCCGACCGGCAGATCGAATCCCGGTGAGCAGAACTGCCGCTCGTCATATCCATAGGGGCTGAATGGCAGAATCTCATGCGGATGGCCGGCGTGCTTCAGGACATGGGCGACGGCGCGATCGATGCTCGCTCCGCTCCGGCTCTGCTTGTAGTGAAATCCACTGGGATCGCCGAGACAGGTGAGGACGAGGCCGTGTTCGACATGGCCGAGATTCCGCTCGTTGCGGTCGAGCCATGCGAGCGCGCCGATCGTTGCCGGCAGGAACAGAAATCGGTACCCGAGCCGGTGTGTCCGCTGCGCCTGCCGCATCGCCAGCGCCGTCATGACGGCAATCCCTGAGAGATTGTCGTTGGCGAGACTCGGGTGACAGATGTGACAGGTGATCAGGACTTCCTTGTCCGTCCGTCCAGGGACGAAGAATTCGCCATAGGTCAACGATCCCTGCGAGAGCTCGCTGTCGATCTCGACGCGGTAGCTGTCCTCCGTCATTTCCCGCCACAGACGGTCCGGCAGGCAGAAGCCCCAATCGTCGGCATAGTAGCCGGTCCGGTATGGAATGAGATCAGGCTGATCCGGCAAGCTATGGACGTGCTTGGCAAGCTCGGCACGGCTGAGCACCGCCTGGACCGGCTTGCTGTAGCCCATCACGTGCAGATTGTTGTCGGCGAAGTCGACGAGAACGCGGCCCGACAGGGTCGAGATCGTCGCGCGACGAATGTTCCACTCCGCCGGCACATGCCAGTCCAGGACGGGCGTCCCGGAGGGTACCTCGTGAATCGTAAGACCCACATGACGCGCGACAATGCCGAGCGTCTGCCGGACACCCGCCCCGGTGAGGCTGCGATTGATCGGAAACAGCTCAGCGACCAGATCGTGGAGATCGATCGCCGGCATTCTCGGACCAGCCGTGGATTTGAGGATGTCCAACATGGCGCGTCGACCCTACACCATCATTCAGGCCGACGCCTGGGCGGCATCGGCTGCGAGATCGCCGGTCGGCAGCGGCACGATCGTCGGCTGGTAGACCAGATACTCCGCGGGAGCTTCCACCTGATCGTATGGCGCGACGACCTCCTCAGGCAGCCGCGCAAGATCGGTCACCCGCAGGAAGTCGCGCAGGCTCGTGCCTGTCGACTCCGAATCGACGTTGATGGCGCCGCGCCGGCCGCTGACGTCGGCAAAATGCACGGTGCGGAAATCGATGCTGAACCGCGTCACGCCCGAGGTGTTCGGCACCGACGAATGCAGATGCGCTCCGGAGAAGATCGTGACGCCGCCGCTCGGCGCGACCACCCGGATCTGTGGATCCAGTGCAATCTCCTGCTCCGGCTTCGGCTGCACCCGTGTATCAGTCTTGATGTGCCGCGCCGCCGATGCGCGTGAGGTCCGGTTCCACTCGTAATAGTTATAGTTTCTGGAGCCGTTCTTGATCGCCTCGTCGAAATAGCGCGGGTGGAATGCAAGGCCGTTGTCCGGCGCAATGTCATACACCGGCAGCCACCAATTGAGCTGGCACGGCGGCGCCGAGTACCAGGTGTCGCGATGAGGGTGGAATGCGAATGCGATCCCGGTGGTGAGATAGTCGTCGCTCGTTGCCGACCGCAGCCGCGGCACGTCGAAATAGGTCAGCTCGGGATCGCAGCCAAGCTCGCGGAGCGCTCCCTGCACCAGCTCCTTCGACCGGGCGTGATGAATGAAGAATGGCTTCAGCCTGACGAGAATCTCGACGTAGCGCTCGACAGGAAGCTCGAATTGCGCCGTCCGCGGATCGTAAGGATGAAACGCCTCCTCGATCAGCTCCCTGGCGAACGCCACCAGCGCATCGAGCGAAGGCGTCGGCGAGTACAGGAACAGCGCACCCTCGTACAGTTTCTGGCGCCGCTCGTCATCGGGCATGATGGCATCAACGAAAATGTTCGTCATTCCGTGATCCTCCTCGACAAATCGTCAGAACCTTCGAGGCGATCGGGCCGCTCCGGAGCCGCCAGATTCCTCCCCCAAGACACCTCGCTGCCGCCGTGCTGCTTCACCACAGCCCCCGTTCGGCAAGCGAGGGCCAGGCAGCATCCTTGGCCGACAACACCGTCACCGGCTGCGGCCATCGGATGCCGATCATCGGATCGTCGTGCCGGAAACCGTCCGAGAGCTCCTCGACATAATCCTCGCCCATCAGATACTCGACCGTCACGTCGTCGGTCAGCGTCTGGAATCCATGGGCAAAGCCCGCGGGGACGTAGAGCATCCGCGCCGTCGAGGGACCGAGCTCACAGGCATAGACCTCGCCGCGCGTCGCAGACTCCGGCCTGATGTCGACGATGACGTCGTGGATCAAGCCGGCGCTGCAGCGGACGATCTTGGCGTCAGGCTTCGGCGCACGCTGGAAATGCATTCCGCGGACGGTGCCGCGGCGTCGGGTCACCGAGCTGTTGCCCTGCACCGGGACAAACGCGATGCCCTGCTCCGCAAAGGTCTTCGCGCACCAGGTTCGCGTGAAGCTGCCGCGCTCGTCGGAGCGAACGGTCAGCTCGATCAGCCGCGCATCCGAACGTCCCAGCTGGACAAACCTCATGGCTCAAAACTCTTCGCGCAATCGTGCGGCAATGCCTTGCTCTACTCCTCGATGGTGGCCTTGGGGACCGGCACGATGAAGCGGCCGCCCCAATCGCGAATGGCCGCCATCTGCGCCTTGATCTCGCTCTTGATGTTCCACGGCAGGATCAGGACGTAGTCGGGCCTGGCTTCGAAGATCGCCTCCGGCGGCAGGATCGGAATGCGCACGCCCGGCATGTAGCGGCCCTGCTTGGACGGGGCGCGATCGACCGTGAAGTCGAGAAAATCGGTGCGGATCCCGCAATAATTGAGCAGCGTCACGCCCTTCGCCGGGGCTCCGTAACCGACGATCTTCTTGTTGTCGCGCTTCAGCGCCGTCAGCAGCTCGAGCAGCGCCCGCTTCGTCTCTTTGACCTGCTCGTTCCAGGCCATGTAGATCGCGTCGTCATGCAGCCCATAGGCCCGCTCTCGTGCCAGAACATCGGCGACGTTCGGGCTCTCCGCATGAGCGGCGCCCGCGTGGCAGACGAAGAACCGGATCGAGCCGCCATGCGTTTCCGGGAGCTCGACGTCGAACACCCGCAAGCCCGCTTGGGCGAAGATGCGCAGGCCCGCGATCAGCGACAGATAGGAGAAATGCTCGTGATAGATGGTGTCGAACTGATGCCGCTGCATCAAGGTCAGCAGGTGCTGAACCTCGAAGGTCGCGACGCCCTCGGGGGCCAGCAGGATTTTGACGCCGCCGACGAAGTCGTTGATGTCGGGAACGTGCGCGAGCACGTTGTTGGCCGTGAGGAGATCGGCCGACCAGCCCTCCTCCCGGAGGCGGGCCGCATAGTCGCGGCCGAAGAACTCGACCCGGGTCTCGATGCCCTTGGCGCGCGCGGCCAGCGCAACGCTTTCGCAGGGTTCGACGCCGAGGCAGTCGATCCCCTTCTGGAGGGAGTATTGCAGCAGATACCCGTCATTTGACGCGATCTCGACATGCCGCGAGGCCGGACCGAGCTTGAAGCGATCGGCCATGGCTTCGACGTAGCGCCGCGCGTGCTCGAGCCACGAGGTGGAGTGCGAGGAGAAATAGGCATAGTCGGCGCGGAAGATCTCGGACGCGGCCAGGAGGTCGCGTGTCTGCGCCAGACGGCACTCGCGGCAGACGAAGGTCTCCAGCGGATAGAACGGCTCCGCGCGCATGTAGTTGGCCGGATCGATGTAGTCGTTCGCAACCGGCGAGGCGCCGAGGTCGATCAGCTTGAGGGTCAGGTCGTCGCCGCAGTGCCGGCACTTGGGCGCGACGCCGACGGCGGTGGGAAGGGTCAGTTCCATGATGTCTCCGTCACTACTGTCTTTGCCGGCTGAGGCGAAGCGTCCGCCCCGGCGCGATCACGTCCATTGCAACCTGTCGTTGATCCTGGCCGTCTCCATGTGGTCCTGCAGGACCTTGAGACGGATCAGATCGGACGAGCGAAACTCGGCATCCTTGAACTGCATTCTCTTGAGACCATCGACCAGGTTCTGGATCGACTGGTCCAGGGTGACCTGCGGCTGATGATCGGGGGCGAGGGAGCGGTACAGGCCGAAATCGACCTTGTAGGAGCGGCTGTCCACCGGCGCGGAGGTGTTGATCGACACGCTGGTCCCCGGCACGCGCGCAGCCACCGCGTTGGCGAGATCCTTGACCTGGTAGTTGCGGTCGTCCGAGCCGGCATTGACGGTGAGGAAACGGCCGCCCGTCGCCGCCGGCCTGTCGATGGCCCAGTCGATCGCCCGCGCCATGTCGGCGACGTCGATCAGAGGACGCCACGGGGTGCCGTCGGAGAGCACGCTGATCTGGCGACGGGTGAGCGCGCAGGCCACGAAATCGTTGAGGACGAGGTCGAGCCGCAGCCGATCCGACATGCCGCAGGCCGTCGCAAAGCGCAGACAGGTGATGGTCATGCCGGTGTCGATCGCGGCGAGCTCCTGCTCCGATCCGATCTTCGACTTGGCGTAGGCCGTGATGGGATTGAGCGGATCGCTCTCCTTGCGCGGCGGTCCGTCGGCGATGCCGTAGACGCTGCAGCTCGACGCGAACACGAAATTCTTCACGCCGGCCGCCGCAGCCCTCCTGGCGAGCGATACGGTGGCATTCTGGTTGACGTCGAGCGTCACATCCTGGAAGCGATTGCCCATCGGATCGTTGGAGATCGCCGCCAACTGGACCACGGCGTCATAACCGCGGAGGTCGAGCGACATGTCGCGGACGTCGCCATGGATCTGCTCGTCGAGACATCGCTCCGGAACAACCGGCGCTCCGGTCAGGCAGTGCGCGAAATAGGCGTTGTCGAAGCCGTGCAGCGTCGCATCCGGGCGCTGCGCCCGCAGATGCCGCGCGACGACCGGACCCACATAGCCCATGTTTCCGGTGATCAGTACCTTCAAAATCGCACCCTCTATGCCACAAGCCAAAACAAGAATTTAAATCATCCTGTAGTGGATTATAATTTAATATTCTAGCCAGCGTCCAGTGAATCCGTCGGCAAGCGACGCCGCCCGCCGATTTCTCCGGCACGGCGCACAAAACTCCGGGAAAACCCGTGTATTTACCCCGACCCGCCTGATGTTACGATCATCCGGCCGGCGCGGCATCAGGCCCCCTCTTGATTTAATTAATTCGCTCAATTAAATAATGCCGCAAAAGGAACAAATGTTGATCGCAGACCTCGGCAGCTTTAATTCGATCCCTGCAAATGAGGCGTCCCGCGCGGGATGCCCCGCCCGCCTCGATGACGCATTGATTGAAGCATTGAAAGACAGAGCATGACACTATCCGCCGGCGACTGGGTCGAAGTGCGCAGCAAGGAAGAGATCCTGGCGACGCTCGATGCCAACGGGCGCCTCGAAGGGTTGCCGTTCATGCCGCAGATGTTCAAATGGTGCGGCCAGCGCTTCCAGGTCTACAAGCGCGCCCACAAGACCTGCGACACGGTCACCGGATACAACACCGGAGAGTGGCTCGGACGGCGCCTCCCCAACGCGGTGCATCTCGAGCATCGCTGCGACGGCGAGGCCTATGGCGGCTGCCAGGCGGCCTGCCTGATCTTCTGGAAGGAGGCGTGGCTCACCCCGGTCGATCCGGCCAAACCAGCGTCGGCCGGCCCGGATCGCGCGGCTCCCCTTCCGCCGCCCGGCGGCTGCACGGTGCGCGCGGTGTGGGATGCGACCAAGTCGCCGGACCAGCAGCCGGGAAAGGGCCCGCGCTACGCCTGCCAGGCGACCGAGCTGCCGACCTACACCCAGCCGCTCAAATGGTGGGACGCCCGGCAATACGCCGAGGACATCGCGTCCGGCAATGTCTCGCTCGCGAAGATGTTCCGGGGCTTCCTCTACTTCGCCTATGTCGGCGCCACCATGGCGCGTCGTCCCCGGCTCGGCCGGCCCGCGCGCTGGATCTACGACCGCGTCCAGTCGCTGTGGGGCGGCGTACCGTTTCCGCGCAAGCGCGGCGATCTCCTGACGGACAAGGACGCGCCGATCGCCGATCTCGGGCTGCAGCCCGGTGATCTTGTCCGCGTGCGCCCGCACCAGGACATCCTGGCCACCATCGACAAACAGACCAACAACCGCGGCATGGGCTTCGACGCCGAGATGGTGCCCTATTGCGGCAAGGTGTTCCGGGTGCGAACGCGGGTCGAGAAGTTCATCGACGAACGCACCGGCTACATCCGGCGGATGAAGACGCCGGCCGTCATCCTCGACGGCGTCTATTGCCAGTCGCGCTACAGCGAGAACCGGTTGTTCTGCCCACGCGGCATCTATGCGTGGTGGCGCGAGGTCTGGCTGGAGAAGGTGCCGGCCACCGCAATCGAGCGCCCGCCGGCAGAGGAGATCGTCGAACTTCCCCGACGGGCGGCCGGCTGACCGCCGGGCGCAGCGACGCATCGCGGTCAAGCGCCGATCATCTCCTCGCCGATCGGATATCGATGCGCCCTTCGCGGCGAGCGCCTTCGGCCGCCGTTCACCCCAGTGACAGCTTGCGCGCGACGAATGCCTCGGCATAGCGCTCGGCGGCGCGGCATTCCATGCCCCGCAGTCGCGCCAGTCCCATGAACGTTTCCGGGTCGAACCATTGCTTGGAGCGCTGGCTGCCGAAATGCGCCATCAGCAGCGCGACCTTCCGCTTCATGATCCGCTCGGAGACGGGCATGTAGACATTGGGCCGTCCGAGATCGCCATCCCATTTCGGAATCTCGTACTCCAGGACGAGATGATCGCGGAACGTGTTCCAGACCAGGCGGTTGACCTGCCGATGGTCCTGATGGGCGTCGTCGCGGCGGTGGGCGAGGATGACGTCGGGATTGATGCGGCCCTTGAGCTGCTCGAACCAGGCCTTGATCTCCTCGCCCTGCTCGGGGAAGAAGCCGTCGCGGAACTGCATGATCTCGAGATTGCGGCCGGCGGCCTCGGCGAGGAAATCGTCGGCAGACGCCCGCGCCTCGACGCCGCGCTCGCCATTGCCGCTGAGCACGCACCAATGAACATCCAGGCGGATGCCCTGGTCGAGCCAGGACAGCAGCGTGCCTCCGGCGCCGATCTCGATGTCGTCGGAATGCGCACCGAGGCACAGGACCGACAGCCGGTCGCCGCGACCGGCGAGCTGCAGCGCCCTCATCCGTTCACCACAGCCGGAAGGCTGGAGCCGAGATGCCAAGGCGTGTCGCCGCGCTCGATCATCTCCTCGAGCACCTGGCGGTCGCGGAGCGTGTCCATGGCCCGCCAGAACCCTTCGTAGCGGTAGGCCATCAGCTCGCCGCGGTCGATCAGCCGCTTGAACGGCTGTACGACCAGCTCATCCCCCTCCTCGATATAGTCGAAGATCTCCTTGCGGAAGATGAAGTAGCCGCCGTTGATCCAGATGTTGGAATCATTGCTCGCCGCCATGCGGCCCACGGTGCCGTCGGCGTCGAATTCGGCGAGGTGGAAGCTGATCGGCGGATGGATGGCGATGAAGCAGCCGATCTTCCCGCTGCGCTTGAAACGATCGATCATCTCCGGCAGCGGCGCGTCCGTCAGGCCGTCGCTGTAGTTGGCGAGAAAGATCTCCTCGCCCTCGACCATGTGCCGGACGGCCCGCAGTCGCTGGCCGATGTTGCGCCAGATGCCGGTGTCCACCAGCGAGACCCGCCAATCCGGTGGGCGATCGCCCAGCAGCTCGACCTTCCTGCCGAACTGCGAGATCGTACAGTCGGTGGTGGACGCCTGATTGTAGTTCAGGAAATACTCCTTCACCACATTGGCCTTGTAGCCCAGGCACAGAACGAAATCCCGGTGCCCGTACTGGCTGTAATACTGCATGACATGCCAGAGGATCGGCTGATGGCCGATCGGGATCATCGGCTTCGGAATGCTGTCGGAGTATTCCCGGATCCGCGTCCCGAGTCCTCCACAGAACAATACGACCTTCATGGCGCGACGTCCTTCGGGTTCTCGATCGTTGAAATGAGCATCATTATCTTCCAATCTCGCCGGCCGGCCTCGGAGACGGCTCGCCGTGCCCTCGTTTCGCCCTCCCGACTGCGCGAGGAAAACCTCCCCTGCATTCGGTCTGCTGCGGACGTCACCCGCGTCGCGGGCGCCCGGCTCCGGATTAATAATCCAATTATATTTATTTTTAAATGCCGTTCTTGGCGTCCGGCATTGAAATATCCGCCGCACGAACATTAATCCGCCACACCGGCATTTGCCGGGACCGCCTGGAGGGCGCGCGCTCCGCATCGTTTCCGCGCTTCAAGAACCGCCATTCCGGTGTCATCGGCCTCGTCGCGGTATCGGGAGATGATCCGCGGTATCGGGAGATAATCCGGCGGCGCGAATAAATCCCAATGGCAATTTTTAACTGTTTAAATTAAATACCAAAACATATAATGACGGCTAACCGCTATTTAACCGAGTTTCGAACACCGACATCCCATGCATTACGTGGATCAGCCCGAGACTCTCGACCGAAACGGAATGCCGACCGTCCTCGTGGAACGGCAATTCCAAGGGCGCAAATGGCCCGTCCACTACGACTCGGTGGAGCCCTTCGCGATCGTGGCGGACATCGCAACGATCACCATGTCGAGCGTCCTGTCCGGGTTTCTGTATCACCTGCAGGATGCGGCGGGCGCCAACGACGTCAGTAAATCGCTCGGCCTGGCGATCCTCGTGTCGGCACTGTTCGTCTCGCTGATGAAGATCCGCGGGATGTACCGGCCGGCCGAGCTGCTGATCCTGCCGCGCCAGATCCGCGCGGCCTGCCTGACCTGGGTCACGGCGTTCCTCGTGTTGGCCGGCGCGCTGTTCGCGCTCAAGATCGGGAGCGAATTCTCACGCGGCAGCAGCATCGTATTCGCGATGCTCGGGCTCGTGGCGCTGATCCTGCATCGCCGGACCACCGCCTATCTGCTGGCAAAGGGGCTGGCGGAGAGACGGTTTTCGGGCCGCAACATCGTTCTGATCACCGATGAAGCCAGCAAGGACAACCCTGGACTGACCCAGGTGCTCACCGACACCGGCTTTCGCGTCCAGCGACACTTCCTGCTTCCCGAGCCCGACGCGGATCCGGATCAGCGACAGCGGATCGTCTCCAGCGTGATCGACTATGTGCGCGGCTCCGACATCGAAGAGATCGTCGTCGGCGCCAATCCCGAACCCTTGTCCGACCTGCGCACGCTCGGCGCCGAGCTGAGAGTCCTGCCGTTTCCAGTGAGTTTCGTGCCGCTCGGAACGGCGTCGGACCTCTTCAAGCGGCCGTGCCGCGAGCTCGGCAATGCGGTCTGCATCGAGCTGCAGCGCGGCCTGCTGAGCCCGCTCGAACACGCCACCAAGCGGCTCATGGATGTCATGCTGGCGGGCATCGCGCTGGCATTGATGTCGCCGCTGCTGCTGCTGGTGGCGATCGCCATCAAGCTCGACTCGGCCGGGCCAGTGCTGTTCCGGCAGCAGCGCTGTGGATTCAACGGCCGATCTTTTCAGATCTACAAGTTTCGCACGATGTCCGTTCTCGAGGACGGGCCTTCGATCGTCCAGGCCCAGATCGGCGACAGCCGGTTCACCCGGCTCGGGACCTGGCTGCGCCGGACCAGCATCGATGAGCTGCCGCAGCTGCTCAACGTCCTGGACGGCAGCATGTCCCTGGTCGGTCCCCGCCCCCACGCATTGGCGCACGACAACGAATTCGACAAGCTCGTGCGCAACTACGCGTTCCGTCGCCGCGTCAAGCCCGGACTGACCGGCTGGGCGCAGGTGCATGGCTGCCGCGGCCCGACGCCCACGCGTGCGTCGATCGAACAGCGCGTCGAATTCGATCTCTGGTACATCGACAATTGGAGCCTGTCGCTCGACATCGCGATCCTGCTGAGGACGCCGATCGAGCTGATCCGCGGCAACAATGCCTATTAGGCGCATTCGCAACGGATGATGATCGCGAGCCCATCGGCGGAGCCGTGCGGGCAGATCGGACCGATTTCAGGGTTTTGGCCGGCGGATCGCAACATGGGCGTCAGACCGCTCACATGTCGCTCCCCAATGCAGACAGGGCGAATCAGGCGCCGCATCGACGCGGCACGTCGCTCAAACTAGGAACGGGCTTGACTGAAGCTACCTCGATCAGGCGCGCTGACGGCGACTTTTCGAAGCGGCAGCCCCATTGATCGCAAACTCCTCGATCCGATGCCCGGTCTTGATCGCCGCCACCAGCCAACGCGGCTGCTTGCCTCGGCCGGACCAAGTCTCGGAGGTCTGCGGATTGCGATACTTCGGCAGCACGCGGGGATATTTGCGCCGCGCCTTGCCGCTCGTGGTGTAGGACTGCCCACCCTCGCTGCCGGCACCTTCGATGGCACCGCGGCTGCGGTTGAGAACCGCCAGTCGACGTTCGAGCTCGCGCTTCTCCGACGTGATCCTCACGGCGAGGATCTGACTGATCTGCTCGTGGAGAGACCAGAGGTCATCGAAGGACATCGCCTCGAAATCGATCTTCTTGGTGGACATACAGCGACCTTTGTCTGTGATCTCTATCCTGCCGGATTAACGTCATATAATTCGGTATTTCGTTCCGCAAGTGGCTCGTGGTCGGAAAAACTGAATATTTGAGTTATACCACCCCGGCCAAGCCAAATGGTTGTAACTCAAATAAAGTGCAACCTGCAACCCCGTTTCCGAAACGATGTCGCGCCGCCTTCGAGATTGCGGCAGCATTCGTCTGCACACCGGAAGAAGCCGCCGAATCAACACGATTCTGCGACGAATTCGCAGCATATTACGGCAAGACCGCGTCAAAGTGACGTAGTTTCGATGATCGAACTTGCGCGTATTTGATAGCTGATATTCTCCCCACGCCATGGTTTTCAAAGCTGCCGCGGCGGACTTACAACCTATTCGAGCGAGCACCCTGATAACCCGGACCGAGATATTTTTGCATGCGCACAAAATGTCGCGAGCGAGTTTAATTGAGCACGCCATCGTGAATATGCCGCAAAGCCGCCGACATTGTTCCGGCGAATCAAACGCCTTCCTCAAATATTGGATCCTTCAGGTGCGTTCACGCGAATCAGACTCGCCCGCGTCGCGCCGACGGCATCCGGGGGCGCGCGGCGTCAGACGGGCACACCATCGGTAGCGGAACTAACTGCGCTGCGATCGGCCGTGATGTCGAGGACGGCTGCGGACACCCGGCGGCCGATCCGGGCACCCGTTGTCCAAAGTCATCGCTCGTGAGGGCAACGTCAGAGGCCCGTGCGCCAGGTGAAACGGCAGCATCGCATGGTTCGCCGGCGATATGGTTTCCGGCCCGTCTCGGAGCGCTGTCTTGCGGGACACGACGGCTGAAGAACGTCCAGATGACATCCGGCCGTCGAGCGCCACCGACAGCCGCACTGGGCGACCTGATGCGTCATCAGGGGTCAATGCCGAGCGGCTGTCGCCTCGCGCCGGCAACCGGCGCGGCCATGACGGCCGGCCGGCGCGGCGATCAAATTCCGATGCGATTATTTCTGCTGCCTGGTTCGACCCGGCACCGCCGGCCGGGGCGGAATCAAGTGAGCCGTCCCGCGGCCGCGCCGCGTGGCCCTCGGGCGACGCCTGGGAGCCGTGGACTTCTTCGCGCGTTTGCCGAGGCTGCTGCTGATGGATTGGATCTCATCGAGCAAGGCATCACAAAGCTCGATCTGCGACCGCAGCACGGATTGCTGCGAACGGCCTGACGTTCGCCGGCCGAAACGTAATTTGGCAAGGCGTATTCTATTCAACGATTTCAGGACGGCCTTCAAAGCGCTACCGCCGCCACCCATCTCAATATCCTCAATCAACGCGGCACCAAGCTCGTCACACAAGGACGGACCCCACTCGTTGGCGAGTTTCGAGGGCTTCTTCGCCGAATGCCGCCGAACCGTCATCGCAACGATGCACGAATTCGATTTTCGGCATTAAATTAACCACTCGCGACAAGTTAATTTACCATTTGACAGCAAGACATTAAATACTTCTAGCGCTCGCTGCGGTTTGCAGTAAAATGCTACCGCATTGCCAGAAAGGTATTTTTAAGTACCTTTCGTCCGGTACAATTGAAGCTTTAGTTTGTTCAGTCTACCCTTTTATGTCTCCGACCGTGCAGAATCGTCTCTACACAATTAATTTAATTCTAGATTACGTAAGAATACGGTGCGGAGCTGCCCATTTAATCGTCTGCGCGATGATCGACACTCCCCGAACGCGGCTGGACCGGCCGAGCACCGCCCTTATCGGCCATCGCGGCCGCCATCTTGCGCCGAGCTTGACCATGACTCGATAGAGCGGAGCGTCCAGCGCCGTTCGGAGACGTCGAGGAAGGGGCCCAGGTTACCACAACATGGGCCGCGCCGGCGCCCCGCACACCAGCGCGCGGCGGTACAGCACGCCCCGGGGCGTCTCGACGGCGACGCGCCGAATGCATCCGGGATGAATCGCGAGATTGTAATGAAACGGAGTGGCCTCGAATGCCCCGTGCAGCCGGCAGAGTCGGCTGAGATCCGGCCCGCACTCCGTCAGCGGATAGAGGCCGCGCGCCGACGCGGGATCGGATAGGCCCGTGAGGGCGATCGCGAAAGCGCCTGCGGCGATCCTGATCACGTTCGACAATTGCATGCTCCGTTGCAAACAGCCTCAAAGGCTGGCGCAGCAGCATAGACTTGATCGGCGGCCTTGGACAACCGGCCCGCCCGCACGGCCTTCGAATCTCACCGATTGCAGAGGGCCTTGGCGGCGCAGGTTCGCCTCCCTCGGCTGTCCGGCTGCCTCGGCTCACCGACGCTCTGCGCGGACTGCGAGGTCGTCGGTCCCTGCCCGAGCGAAGCGACTCGGGCTAACCGTTGCGCAACGGCTTTGTGCTTAAAATTGCTCGGGTTCTGTTAGGTCGAATGGATCATCCCTCCACCGTGGGACCCTCCGGCGGCGTTGATAGCTTAGAGTGGTAATATGGTAATGTCAGAGTGTGACCTAATTGGCACGGCCGGGCAAAAGCGGACCAACCGGAATGGCGGTGCGCTTTCGCCCGGTATGGCCGCCGGGTAGGTTGAAACAAGTGGGACGTTCTCCCTTCTTGGTGAGGGAGCAGCGTGGGGAACGTATTTTTGCTGTATTTGGGGAAGCGTTTGAAAGCCTTGATCAAGCCGCCCGGGTCGACCGGTGGCGGGGCTGCTGTGCGCAAGAGCGCAGCGGGCCCGAAGGGCTTTCGTGGCCTTCGCCGTGGCCCGCGCGCGCTCTTAACTCTGGCGATCCTGGCGCTTCTGCCAGCCTGCTCCCTGCTTCCCGGGACGGGGCCGACCAGCAACGCAGTGAGCGACAATGCCACGGCCAGCGTGCGGTCGAATACGGCGCTCCCCTATGCGCTGGTCGACGTCAGCCCCGAGACGATCGGCTTCCTGTCGCAGCCCAACATGGTCACGTTCCAGGGCGTGTTTCCCGACAAGCGGCCGAAGCCGGTGCAGCTCGCCGGAATCGGTGACGTGCTGAACGTGTCCATTTTCGAAGCCGCCCCAGGCGGGCTGTTCACGCCGGCCACGGCCGCCGGCGCCCGACCTGGCAACTTCGTGGATCTGCCGGCGCAGGCGGTGGACCAGCAAGGCAATATCCGCGTTCCCTATGCGGGCGAGATCGCCGCCGCCGGCCGGACGCTGCCGCAGATCGAGCAGGAGATCGTCCTCCGGCTGCAGAAGCGCGCCCTCGAGCCGCAGGTCGTGGTCAGCCTGAACCAGCAGCATTCCAGCGTGGTCAGCGTGCTCGGCGACGTCAACACGCCGGGCGTGCTGGCCCTCAACAGCGTGGGTGAACGCCTGCTGGCGGTGATCGCGCGTGCGGGCGGCCCGAGGCACGAGGCGATCGAAAGCTACGTGACCCTGCAGCGGGACGGCAAGCGCGTGCGCGTGCTGCTCAGCCGCGTGGTGCAGGATCCGCGCGAGAACATCTTCATCCGCCCGAACGACGTCGTCTACATTACGCGGGAATCCCCGACGTTTACGGCCCTCGGCGCCCTCAACCAGAACGTCTTCGGCTTCAATTCCGAGATTGCGTTCGATACGGAGACGCTGACGCTGGCCCAGGCGATCGGCAAGGCGGGCGGCCTGAACGACCAGCAATCGGATCCCGCCGAGGTCTTCCTCTATCGCTACGAGGAGCGCCCGCTGCTGCAGAAGCTCGGCATCGATACCAGCCGCTTCATCTACGACCGCATTCCGACCATCTACCACGTCAACCTGCGCGATCCCTCCGGCATGCTGCTGGCTTCGGGCTTCCAGATGCGCAGCAAGGACGTGATGTATGTCGCCAATGCCAAGGTCGTCGACTACTACAAGCTTCTGACCCTGATCAACAACACGGCGGCGACGACGTCCAACACGGCCACCGCGGTGATCAACGTCAACACGGCGACGAAGACCCGGTGGTGAAGCGCAACGGCGGGCCGGTAGCGGCCTGACCGGGGGCGGCGGGCCGGAGAGTCCGCCCCGCTCGAGGTTGCGGCATCGGACGGCCGTCGTGTGACAAGCCGTTACAATCCAGCCAATCACCGCGACCAAACGACACCGGCGGTGCATCCGGCCGTGACATCGAACGCGCAGTATCCCTCTGCAGGCGACGCGATCGCCCGCGCGAACGAATTGGGAGACTGACGTGAAGACACCCATCGCGACATTTCTGCTCGTGGCAGTCCTTTCGGCGGCAGCAGCGGTCGACGCGAATGCCTGGACCCGCAGCGGCTCGGTCACCGGACCGCGCGGCACCACCTCATTTGGCGGCTCCGGCAGTTGCTCCGGGGGTGCCTGCGCCTGGCAGGGTGGCGGCACGGGTCCCGCCGGCCGCAGCTGGTCGCGCTCTGGCTCCGCCAGCTGCAGCGACGGCAGCTGCACCCGGCAGGGCCAGGGCACCGGACCGCGCGGCAATTCCTACAGCTACAGCCGCACCGTCACGCGCTGAGCGGACGCCGCGGCGCCGCTGGCCATGGTCCTCCCGAAGCAATTGACATCGCCGGTCCGCTTGCTGTTCCGGAGCGGACCGGCACGCCGTCTCCATCCGATGACGCCGGACACGCGCCATGCCCATCCTCCCTTCCCTGCCCCCGTCGACCCGGATGATCGTGCTGCTGACGGCGGTCGGCTTCATGACGCTGGAATATGGGCTCGGCCGGCTCGCCGGCCGCGAGACTCACGACCTGCGCGAGACCGCAGCCTCGTTCGCCATCGCGGTCGGACAGCACCTCATCCGCGCAATGGTCGCGCTCGTCGCAGCCGTTCCCTTCATCATCGCCTATCGCCACAGGATCTTCGATTTCGATCCCAGCCGGCCGCTGGCCCTGCTCGCATTGTTTCTCGCCAGTGAGTTCGTCTATTATTGGCACCATCGCGCCTCGCATCGGGTTCGCTGGCTGTGGGCCACGCATGCCGTGCATCACTCTTCGACGCATCTGAACCTGACCGCGGCCATTCGTCTCGGCTGGACGAGCGAGATCTCCGGTCATTTTCTGTTCTATCTGCCGCTGGCGCTGCTCGGCTTCCATCCGCTCGCCATCATCGCCATGCTCGGCGTCAATCTGCTCTACCAATTCTTCATCCATACCGAGCTCGCACCGCATCTCGGTCCGCTCGAATATGTGCTGAACACGCCACGGCATCACCGCGTCCACCACGCTGCCAATGAGTCCTGTCTCGATCGCAACTATGGCGGCGTGCTCATCATTTTCGACCGGCTGTTCGGTAGCTTCGCCGAGGCCCCGGCCGGCGAGACCTTGCACTATGGCCTCGTCGGCGTTGAACCGAGCGTCAATCCGTTGCGGATCGCATTTGGCGAATGGATTGCGATCGCCCGCGATCTCGCGGCAGCCCGGAGCTGGGCCATGCGGCTGCACGTGCTGACCGCTGCGCCCGGAGAGAAGCTCCACCGAGGGGAGTCACCCGCCAGCCGAGAAGGATGCTCATGATGTCACATCGCCGATCGTTCATGGCCGCCATGGCGGCCGCTCTGCTCGTGTCGACCACGGCGCTCGCCGCCGAGCGCGGCATCATCCTCGATACAAGCGACGGTCCACGTCATGCGCTGGTGATGACCACGGGCAGGACGCCACAGCCGACCGTGATCGTGCTCCATGGCGCGCTCGGCAGCGGCGCCGGCACCGCCCGCACGACAGGCTTTGCCGAAGCCGCGAGAGCCCATGGCTTCGCCGCGGTCTTTCCCGATGGCGTCGACCGGCAATGGAATGACGGCCGCGACGGTCGCTCCGGTGGTCCCGATGATGTCGGCTTCATCCGCAACCTGGTGCGGCAGCTCGTCGCCGACGGCACAGCCGATTCCCGGCGCATCTATCTCGCCGGCATCTCGAATGGCGGCATGATGAGCTTCACCCTGGCCTGCAAGGCGCCGGAGCTATTTGCCGGCATCGGCACGGTGATCGCCAACATGCCTGAAGGCATCGAGCCCTGCACCGCGCGGCCGGTGCCGGTGGTGATGATCAACGGCACGGCTGATCCCATGGTGCCCTATCGCGGCGGCGAGGTCGGGCTGCGCGGCGGGCGCGGCCGGGTGTGGAGCGCTGAAAAGACGGCGGAGTTCTTTGCGCGGCGCGACGGTTGCAGCGCACGGCAGGCCGTGGCGCTGCCGCATCGGGATCTCGCCGGCGACACCTCCGTCACGCAACTCAGCTGGCGCGATTGTCAGGTGATCGGCGGCGTGTCGCTGTATCGCGTCGAAGGTGGCGGACATGCCCTGCCCGGCCGCCGCCCGCTGGCGCCGCGCCTGCTCGGCCCGAGCAATTTCGACATCGATGCCGCCGAGGTCATTCTCCGCGCGTTCGATCTCGCGCGCACGCTGTAGTCCCGCAAGTCTGAAGGCTCCGAGCGTGCCGAGACGGAGCGGTCACCAATGGGCACGCGAGCTCAGGCGGCGATCGTCGGCGTGGTGTTCGGTTCGCGCGGCAGCTCTGCCTCGCCGTGCGAAGGAAGATTCTCACCGCGGATGCCGAGCGGCGGTCCGATCCACAACGCGTGCGCGGTGTGATCGGCCAACGGCTCCGTCGTATTCGGATGCACGAGCACGCTGAGGCGGCCATGATTGAGCATCAGCCATGGCACCAGCACTGGAAACACGTCGACCGCGAAGGCAACTTGATACATCGGCCGCTCGTGAGGCCCGACCAGCGCGTCATGCCAACGCCCGAGCGTCACGAGGAAGCGGTCGGCCATCCACTGCCGCAGCTGTGCCGCTTCGGCTCGAGTGGCATCATCGAAATAGATGTGGGCATGAAAGCTCGCAATTGCGCTCAGGCGATGCGGCTGCGCTGCCGAGGTCGTTTCCATCCGCGCCTCTCGATCAATTCAACCGCGTTGGCCGCACAGGCGAACCGATGCGGCGTGGTCATCCTAGCATCGCAGCCTGCCCTCGGTCGCGCCGCGAGTCATCGCCGGTGGACTCTGGCCTCGAGATCTCGGCGGGGCTCGAGCTTCGACCCCGGCAGCATGTCGCCGCGCGAACGACCGCACCATGACAAACGACAACGCCGCGCTGAGGTTTCAGCGCGGCGTTGTTGTTTTGGGTTGTGAAGAGGGGATGTCCTTTGCAGGCCTGGCA
>NZ_JBNPTI010000008.1:0-281836 GCF_051167575.1 Bradyrhizobium sp. HKCCYLS3070 | reverse complement strand
CCTTCAGTCCTGCCCACTAGACAGACTGAATCACCGATATCTCTGCGTCGCAACTGCTGACTTTTTCAACGAAATCGTCCCGAAGCGGACATCAGAACAACGGTGCTGCGCGCTGCAATCTGAACTTTATCAGGGAGCCCGAGTCGCGGCCGTTGTCACCGGGCAGTCAGACGCCACTGCCGGATGACGCCTTGAGAGTTGCCACTACAGGGGATCGGTCAATTGGACAGTGACAAAGCGTGAAAATTGGCGGCGCTATTTAGCAGCCTCCTTCATTAATATATGTTTGTAACATTTACAACCTTTCGGTATACTTCTAAACTTTCGCACTGGGCGGGCTCAAGGGGGATTGCATGAGGCTAATTAGTCGAAGGTCATTACTAACAGGCGCTGGCGCAGTCGCGATTTCGAGCTCCAAACTTTTGGCCATGAAAGACAGCGTTGGCACCTTGCAGCGCGCCTACGTTGCCAAGCCGCAAATCATTAAACAGGAATGTCCTGAATGGTGCTGGGCAGCCTCCACAGCAATGATCTTTGCGGCGCACGGACATCGTACCGATCAAAAGAAAATCGTAGCCAAAGTATTTGGCGGCCTCGCATGCAAACCCGCTGGAACGCCGCTCGCCATAGCGCAAGCACTCAGTGCGCCGTGGGTAGACGACAGCGGCCAGTCTTTCCAGGCGAGCATCAGCGCAGCCTACGATCCGACTGACGGCATTATGGCCATCAGTAATAACTTCATTATCAACGAACTGGCGAACGACCGACCCGTCTTGTACTGCAACACTCACCACGCAATGGTCATAGTCGATTTCAACTATGTTATGAGTCCAATGGGTCCGGCTCCCCAGCAAGTGGGCGTGCTCGATCCGTGGCCCGGCAGTCCGGACTACCATCCACTTTCTCAACCCGAAATGTACGGAATTAATATGGCGCCCGGCGGCCAGATGACGTTTCTGGCCGCGGTTGCTTTGTAACTGCGCATGCATGCTCGAATAGAACGAATAACATTTTGCATGGAGTCTAAGCGATGAGAAACGCACTAATCGCCTTAATACTCGTTGCGTCTACCACTTTTTCGTTAGCCGAAGACAGGGTACGGGTCGGCGACTGTTCGGTTATTGCAAGCTATCTCGAAGATCAGATCACTCCCGCTGATACGGACAATCCTTTTCGCTCAGAGGAGATTTGCTACAGGTGGCAGGTGAGGACCACTTGTAACGTTCAGATGCGTTTTGACTATCGTGTTAGAAAAATGCGCGGGGGCGATGTGTCAGTCAAAAGCGGTACTATCAGCAAGGGCTCGCTGAAGAGCTTTTGCGGCCCCGGCGGGGATAGCGAACGCTTCTTTGTGGAATAAGGATAGGAAGCATTAGTGAGCGTCACGAGACGGGCGATCTCCATATCGCCCACCTCGGCGAGGAATTTATATCCCAACAAACTAGTGCTGCTCATGAAATAGCAAACGACGCCGCACCTCAGGCCCGGCAGCCTGATGTATGGGTATTGTCTATAGAATGACGAGGACACGCTATGGAGCGTCGACAATTTCTGTCTGGCATGTGTATAGGCGCTACGATCGGTGTCTTCCCTTCGATGGCTCGCGCTGAAGCGACTTGTAGGACCTCAAATCAAACCGACATACGCATCATTGATGCCAGCAAGAATCTTACCAGATCCGCCAAGCGGGTAGCAGACGCCGGCGTCACTACAGTGATCCGGTTTTATACACGCCTCGAAAATTTGGATCACGGCCCTTATCAGAACGCAGTTCTATCCAAAGCGGAACTAAATGCGCTTGAAGACCAGAGGATCGCCGTCGCAACTGTATTCCAGTATTTTAGCGGCGGGAGTGGCCGAACTTTTCAAGAGCCCACCAAGAAAATTTATGACGTGCGCGACGCAGTGAAGAATGCTGACAACATGAAGCAGCCCGAAGGGAGCGCTATCTACTTTGGCGCGGATTTTGACCTAGCGAGCGGCGACCGTGAGAAAAATATTCTGGCGATAAATCAGTATTTTCAGTACGCGCAAAAAGAAGTAGCCAAATCTGGTCGCAAAATCGGTGTCTACGGCTGCGGAAAAACCTGCGAAATCCTCGCAGAAGAACAGTGGGATATGTACTATTGGCTTTCGGCTTCTGTCGCTTATTGGCGCACAGCAGAATTTTACAATTCAGGCAATTGGCATCTATTTCAAACCAAGACTGATCTAGCCCGCCCCTATGGTGAGATCGATACCAATGTACTCAATCCGAAATTCACGTCGTTCGGGCAATGGCGGAGCGACGGGAGCCTAGTGACGGAACCCGCCGCGGTCTCGAAACGGATCCTTGATGCCCGTCGTTTCGTGGCACCGAAGCGGATACAGTTGTTCTCAGATCCGCTAAATCCCGATCAAACACTGATTCCTCTGGAGGATGCGGAGCTTAGTCGCGCCAGCTTCGGGCGTTCCGTGAGAGTAATGTGCCAAGAGGGAGAAGCACTCGGAGTAAGCCTAGATGAGCAGATGCTTCGTGGCTTCTGCCGACCTGAAGCTCTCCGTTCCACTATCCCGAGTTTCGGTTAGTTATCTAACTTTTATTGCCGCTCGACGTTTTATGTTGATCGGATTTTCAAGGGCGCAAGCCTGGTCGGCCTTCCCGTTCAACAGCCGACTCGGGTTTTTCTCGTCATCAATCGTCCGGCAACGGCTTCGCCCCCGGTACCGGCTGATCGGGCGACATTTCAGATAAAAATCAATTTCTTGCGCTTTTACGGAAATCGTGATTGTCTATGCGTGTCCCGCCTCATGCAGAGGGGCGTTGCGCGCGATCGTCACGACACGCGAGGTGGGAAGCGATGGCCGCGAGAGATCGCAGCGTCTTCGGTAACGAGGGCGCGGACGAACGATCTGTCGTGGACGTGAAGTCGCAGCGTCCTGACACCCCGATGCTGGTGTCCCGCGCAATGCGCAAGCGTTGCCGCGAATGGTGGCCAACAAGCCCGGTGCACCAGGGAGACTGCGTATAAGCGTGAAGACCATCGCGCAGGGAATGCCGGCGTGTTTCGGCTTTGCCTGTGGTACCTGCCGCCTGCATTCTTTTCGCAGGCGGGCCATGGGTGAGGCCTTCACCCGGCATTCCCTGCGCCCTCTGCATGAGTTGCGAGGGACGGACTGATCGCAGGACTCGGGCGTGCTACGCCGCGAGAATGCGATGACATGTCCCTCATCCGTTGGCTGTTTGAAACGTAAAATCCCGCCAGACCTTCTGCTGTCGTCCCGGACAAGCCGGCAGCGTTCGCCGGGACGACCGCGGTGTTTATGGCTTTCGATATCTCACGACGCCTGCCGTGCCGCCGGCCTGCGCTCGACCGGGTGGATGTCGATGCCGCGCAGGCGGCCCAGCCGCAGCACGTCCATCGGCACGGTACGGCCGATGCGGTCGCGGTCGAGCACGCGGATCAGGTCGTCGACGCCGTTGATGTCGACGCCGTCGAGCTTGATCGCGACGTCGCCCGGCAACAGGCCGGCGCGGGCCGCGGGCCCGTCCGGCTCGATCTGCATCAACAGCGCGCCCATCTTGTTCTCGACGCCGGCGAGCAACGCATGTCGCCGCGGCACCGGCGCGGTCTGCCCGGACACGCCGATATAGGCGCGGCGGACGTAGCCGTGGCGGATGATCTCCGACAGCACGAACTGCGCGGTATTGCTGGCGACCGCAAAGCAGATGCCCTGCGCGCCCTGGATGATGGCGGTGTTGATGCCGATCACCTCGGCGGCCGACGACACCAGCGCCCCGCCGGAATTGCCTGGGTTGAGCGCCGCATCGGTCTGGATGACGTCCTCGATCATGCGACCCGAGACCGAGCGGATCGAGCGGCCGAGCGCCGAGACCACGCCAGCCGTCACCGTGGATTCGAAGCCGAGCGGATTGCCGATCGCGACCACGAGCTGGCCGCGGCGCAGGCTCTTGGAGTTGCCGAGCGCGGCGTAGCGCAGGTCGCGCGCGTGATTGGCGCGCAGCAAGGCGAGATCGGTGTCGGGATCGACGCCGAGCACCTGAGCGTCGGTGACGATGCCCTCGACGTCGCGCAGCCGGATGCTCTTGGAGGAGCCGACGACATGGCTGTTGGTCAGCACGAGACCGTCGGGCGAGATCACGATGCCCGAGCCGAGCCCGCCGCGCTCGGCGCGGGAGCCGGCGGTCGACCCAGCCCTGGGGCCGGTTTCGACGCGCACGACCGCAGGGCCGACCCGCTCGGTGACGTCGATGACGGCATTGGAATAGGCGTCCAGCAGCGCGCGGTCGTCGGCCGGCGCAGCATCAGACGCGCGCGCCGGCGACAGCGCATCGCCGGCGAGATCGGAGGTAAAGTCCAACATGGCAAGATTTCCTTCGCCCGGTCAGATGGGTAGCAGCCGCCCCCCGCGCAAGGTGGCGATCCGGCGGCGCCGTTCCGCGCCGTCCTTGGCGAGACTCACGCGCGCTGTGATAGGACTACGGCTGGGTATTTGATGAATCTGATTGCGGGAGGAAGCATGCGGCTGCGAGACCGGCTGTTGTCGTTGTGTGGGGCCATGGTGCTGGGAGCCGACATGACCGGCGCATCGTTGGCGGCGAGCGCCACGGTACGCAGCGGCGACACGATCCAGCTCGGCGACACGGTGTTCCGGCTCGACGGCATCGATGCGCCGGAGGTCGACCAGCTCTGCATCGACGATCACGCCGATTCCTGGAGCTGCGGCGTCGAGGCACGCGAGCAGCTTGGCAAGCTGATCGGCGGCCGCTCGGTGCGCTGCGACGATCTCGGCCCCGACAAGCCGCTCAAGACGCGCAGGATCGGCCTCTGCACCATCGACGGCGACAAGGTCAGCCTGAACCAACAGGTCGCGCGCGCGGGCTACGCCATGAGCGCGGATCCGGCGATCAAGTATCGCGCCAAGGACGATGTCGCCGCGGCCAAGGAGGCGGTGCGCGGGCTGTGGAAGGGATGTTTCGTCGCCCCAGCCGAGTTCCGCGCCGACAAGAAGGACGGCGCCCTGGTCGGCGCGGCCTGCCGCGCCGACCGCGACCGCGAGATCCGTGCGGTGCTGTTCCCGGACGCGCCGAGCGCGCCGCCGGGCTGCAGCATCAAGGGGAAGTTCGCGGTGCGCGCCCGCGTCACCGGCAACATCGGCATCTACCATCTGCAGGGCTGCCCGAGCTATCCCGCGACCACCGAGCCCGACCGCTGGTTCTGCTCGGAGGACGATGCACGCGCCGCCGGCTTCCGCCGTGCATTCAACTGCCGCGCGCCGAAGAAGTGAGATCGGACGGTCGACGAGTCGGCACGACGAAGCAATCGAGAGCTGTCGCGCGGCCCCTGGATTGCCGCAACGACGCTCAGTGCTGCATCTGCAGCAGCTGATCCATCGGCATCATGTTGTGGTTGAGGTTCGCCATGATCCACAGCGAGCCGCCGACGACGAGAAACACGATCAGCAGCCCGAAGGCCAGCGCCAGCACGTTGTTGGTGTTGTCGGGCCCGGTGGTGATGTGCAGGAAGAACACCAGGTGCACCCCCATCTGGGCGATCGCCAGGACGATGATCGCGACCGGGATCGATGGCTGCCAGACGAGGTCGGTGCCGGCGACGAAGAACGACGTCGCCGTCAGCAGGATCGCGAGACCGAGGCCGGCGACATAGAACAGGACGCGGGAACGCAGGCTGCCATGCTGCTGCTCGCCGGGCGCGAGATCGAATTCCGCGGGCGCTTGATCGGTCATGTCGCACTCCCGAGCAGATAGACCACGGAGAACACCGCGACCCAGATGATGTCGAGCGCGTGCCAGAACAGCGCGAAGCACAGGATGCGACGCTCGATGTCGGCGCGGAAGCCCTTGGCGACCACCTGCGCCATCATGGTCAGCAGCCACAGGATGCCAGCCGCGACGTGCAGGCCATGGCAGCCGACCAGAGTGAAGAACGCCGACAGGAAGGCGCTGCGGCTCGGCCCGTCGCCGCGGCCGACGAGGTCGACGAACTCTCGGACCTCGAGCAGCAGGAAGCCGGCGCCGAGCAGGCCGGTGACGGCCATCGCGACCTGGAACCAGAGCTGGTTGTGGCGCTCGGCGGCAATGCTCGCCATGCCGCAGGTGAAGCTCGACAGCAGCAGCAAAGCGGTCTCGACCGCGACGTTGCGGACGTCGAACAGTTCGGCGCCGCCCGGACCGCCGGCGGTCGCACCCGACAGCACCGCGAAGCTCGCGAAGAAGCACGAGAACATCACGATGTCGGAGAGCAGGAATATCCAGAAGCCGAATCCGGTCACGATCCGTTTCGGCGCCGGCCCGGGATGCTCGGCGGCACGCAGTTGATGCGGATCGGCATAGGCAGGCGCCTGAGCGACGGTGGTCACCGACATCGGCCCACTCCCTTTGCGACGACTTCAGTGGGCATGCGCCGTTCCGCCTTCCGGCCGCGACTGGTTCTCGCTGAGCTGCGGTCCCGGCGCCGGAGGGATCTTCTGGCTGGCGATGTTGCCGAACAACTCGGGATCCGCGAGCCGGTAGGTCTTCGGGCGGGTCTCGACGGACTGCGCCGCGAGCTCCTTGTAGCCCGCCTCGTCGAGCACCTGGCCGCTCCTGGCAGCATTCGTCACCCAGTTGGCGAAGTCGGGCTGCGAGACGACGTTGGTGTCGAACATCATGTCGGGAAAACCGTCGCCGCTGAAATGCGAGGCCAAGCCCTTGTAGGTCCCGACATGATCTCCGCGCAGGTTCAGCCGCGTGACCATGCCGTTCATGGTGTAGATCATGCCGCCGAGCTGCGGGATGAAGAAGGCCGTCATGACGCTGCCGGATGTCAGCTCGAAGCGCAGTGGCGCGCCGATCGGGACGGTCAGGCTGTTGACGGTGGCGATGCGCTGGTCGGGATAGATGAACAGCCACTTCCAGTCGAGCGACACCGCCTGGACGCGGATCGGAAGCCCAGTGCCGTCGACGGGCTTGCCCGGGTCGAGCTGGTGCGAGCCGATCCAGGCGACGCCGCCGAGCAGGATGACGGTGAGCGCGGGGATCGACCACACCACGAGCTCGACCGCGCCCGAATAGGCGAAGTCCGGCCGGTAGCGCGCCCTGGTGTTGGAGCTGCGGAACCAGAACGCGAAAGCGAGCACCGCGATCGATGTCGGCACGATGATCGCCAGCATGATGATGACGGAATCGATCAGGATCGTCTGCTCGGCGGCGGCGATCGGCCCTTGCGGATCGAAGATGTTCATACGCTCATCCGGCATTCATCCGCGCTCCCAACCCACACCGGATCGAGAGGTTCCTGCGCCGCAAAGATCCGCTCAGCGGCTCACGCGCCAGATCGTGCTGTTGCCGTCTTCGGAGATGAGCAGGCTGCCGTCGCGCGCCACGGTGACGCCGACCGGCCGGCCCCAGACCTCGCGATCGTTGACGACGAATCCGGTGACGAAATCCTCGTATTCGCCGGTGGGCACGCCGTCCTTGAGCCTGACCCGGATCACCTTGTAGCCGGTGCGCTTGGACCGGTTCCACGAGCCGTGCTCGGCCGCGAAGGCATCGCCGCGATACTCCGGCGGAAACAGATTGCCGTCGTAGAATGTCAGACCGAGCGAGGCCGAATGCGGCTGCAGCAGCACGTCGGGCACGGTGATCCTGCCCTTCAGGTCGGGGCGCTCGCCGGCATGGCGCGGGTCGGGGTTGTCGCCGATGTAGTACCAGGGCCAGCCATAGAAGCCGCCCTCCTTCACCCGCGTGACATAATCCGGCACCAGATCGTCGCCGAGCCCGTCGCGTTCGTTGGTCGAGCACCACGGCGTTCCGGTCGCGGACTGGATGGCGAGGCCGACGCAGTTGCGGATGCCGGTGGCGAACAGGCTGCGGTTCTTGCCGTCGGGATCGAACGCCAGCACGCTGGCACGGTCGGCCTCCCCGCCCCAGGCCGCGCCGAGCGGGTGCGCCTTGATCCAGGCACTGACTCCGCCGGCTGGCTCTCCCAGCGCTTCGCCGACATTGCCGGTGGAGCCGACCGACACCAGCATGCGCTTGTCGTCCCTGGTGAAGACGATATCGCGCGTCGAATGGCCGTAGCCGGCCGGCAGATCGGGCACGACGACCTGCAGCGGCCCCTGCGCCTTCATGTCGCCGGCTCGATAGGGAAAGCGCATGACGCGCTCGGTGCTCGCGACATAGATCCATTGCGGATCGCTGCTCGGGTAGAAGGCGATGCCGAAGGGATGGCCGAGACGGTCGGCGAAGATCTCGCTCGACGCGACCTTGCTGCCGTCCTCGCTCGGACGCAGCACGCGGACGCGCCCTGCCCGGGTCTCGGCAACGAAGATGTCGCCATTCGGCGCGGTGCGGAGGATGCGCGGCCCGCTCAGCCCCTCGGCAAACAGCGCGATCTTGAAACCGTCGATGACCTTCGGCACGGCGGAGGCCGGTCGTTGCATCACGCGGGAGACGTTGGCTGCGGACGCCGTCGCCCCCGGTTTGGGCAGGTCTTCGGGACGGATCAGCCTGATTGTGCCAGGTGCATCACCCTGCCAACTGCCGAACGCGTCCTTGCCTTTCAGCACAACAGGTTCGGCTGCGGCGGTGGTCGCCGCCAGCGCGCTCAAGGTCGCCACGACAGCCGTGCTGATCAGTCTCGTCATGCGGTCCTCACGCGTCTCGAACGGCCGGCAGTCTACCCCGGTCGAGGACCGGCGATCACGTGTCGCGGCGGCGGGACGCGATCACGACAGCGCCCCGAGCACGCCGCGCGTCGCCTGGTCGATCTCCTCGACATAGCGGCGGCGCGCGAAGGACTCGGTCAGGAAGCCGATCACCTTGCGGCTGTTCTCCGATTCCAGCACCGCCAGCTCTTCCGCGCCGGAATCGTCGAAGATCTTCATCGCCGTCTTGACGTTCATTTCGGGCAACAGCGCGACGTCGAAATATTTGGCAAGCTCGACCACCTGGATCTCATCGGCGATGGAGTCCAATTCGCCCGAGAACAGATCGGGCAAGGAGACCAGCCCGCAATAATCGTCGCTGTTGTTCACCACCACCACGGCCTGGCGCGTGCCCAGCGCGAACTCGCGCCGGCAGGCCGCGATGCTGGTCGTGGTCGGCACCTTGGCGACGTCGGAGCGCATCAGCCGCTCGACCGTGAGGTTGCGCAGCCAGCCGACGTCATTGGCGCTGCGGATGGTCTCGCCGCGCAGATGCAGGCGCCAGGTCGAGAACGAGTGGCCGAACAGGACGCGGACGCACACCGACGTCACGATGCAAGCGCCCAGCACGACGGCCGTGACGTCGACGCTGCGGGTCATCTCCAGCACCAGGAACGACATCGTCAGCGGCCCGCCGACGATGGCGACACCGAGCGTCGCCATGCCGGTGAGCATCGCCACCAGCGGGTCGATCGCGAGCCCGAGGCCGGCCAGCGCGAGCAGTCCCGCAAACAGCTTGCCGAGCAGGCTGCCGACGAACAGCGAGGCGAAGAACAGACCGCCGCGGAAGCCCGAGGCCAGCGAGATCAGGCAGGCGGCGAGCTTGAGCACGATGATGGTGGCGATCATGCCGACCGCCATCTCGCGATGCAGGTCGAGCAGCATTGCGCCGTGGCCTGCCGCCAGCACCTGCGGCGTCACGATCGCCATGGCGCCGACACAGACCCCGCCGATCACCGGGCGCAGCCACACCGGAATGCGGACGAACAGCCGCTCGACCGCCGGCGAGGCACGCATCACCACGATGCCGATGCCGGCGACGAGGAGCGCCAGCACGAACAGCGCGATGTATTGCTCGAAGCCGACCGCGCCGACCTTGGCGACCTCCAGCGAATACGGCGCGCCGGCGAGATATTGCGAGGTCAGCGCACCCGCCAGCGAGGCCGCCAGGATCGGCGCCGCGCTGCCGACGGAGTAGACGCCGACGATCAGCTCATAGGCATAGAACGCCCCCGTGATCGGCGCGCCGAAAGCGGCCGCAATGGCGGCGGCCGCACCGCAGCCGAGGATGAGGCGCATATCGTTGCGGCGGAGCGTGAGATACTGCCCAAGCAGCGAGGCGACGCCGGCGCCGATCTGGGTGTAGCCGGCCTCGAGCCCGACCGACGCGCCGGAGCCGTTGGAGACCAGGGTCTGGCCGCTCACCACGATGCTGTCGCGCATCGACAGCCGTCCGCCGCGCAGCGCATTGGCCTCGACGGGGTCGACCGCGGCCGCAATCTTCCAGCGCCGCCGCAGCCATTCCATGATGCCGAGCGCAAGGCCGCCGCAGGCGGGCGCGATCAGGGCGACGGCCGGGTTGACCGAGGTATGAGCGCTGAGCCGGACATCGATCGGAATGCCGTAGATGACCACATGCGCGACCTGCGCGATCAGGCTCATCACCGTCACGATCGCACCCGTCGCAACGCCGATCACCAGCGCCAGCGGTATCAGGTAGAACTCGTTGCTGCGCAGCAAAGCCCGCAGCCGCGTGACCACCCGGTTCGAAGCCTTGCGATCGATGATATGCGACAGCGTCGACAGCACAGAGAGCCATTTCTTCTACGATGAGGCCTCGCCGTGGCAATAACCTGTCGCAACTAGCGGAACAAGCGCGAATTCCTGTCCGATCGAAACGTGGTTGACTGGTCCGGAAACTGGAACCGCCGCGGCTCGCGCGATCCTGCGCCTCAACTGCGCGGCACCGCCGAGGTCACAAGCGGCCCAGGTGCAAAACAACGGCGCCCGCCACGGGAGACTCCGCAACGGGCGCGCGCAACTCAAATCGAGGAGATGTCCCGTTCAGATCCGCTCGATGATGATCGCGGGTGCCATGCCACCGGCCGCGCACATCGTGACCAGGCCGCGCTTGAGATCGCGCCGCTCGAGCTCGTCGAGCAGCGTCCCGATCAGGATGGAACCGGTGGCGCCGATCGGATGTCCCAGCGCGATCGAGCCGCCGTTCACATTGACCTTGGCGCGGTCGAGCTCGAGGTCGCGGATATACTTCTCGGCGACGACGGCGAACGCCTCGTTGATCTCGAACAGGTCGATGTCATCAAGCTTGAGCCCGGCCTTGGCCAGCACCTTGCGCGTCGCCGGCACCGGGGCGTTCAGCATCAGGGTCGGGTCGTCGCCCATATTGGCCATCGCCACGACGCGTGCCCGCGGCTTCAGGCCATGGGCCTTGGCATAGGACGGCGACGCCAGCAGGATCGCCGCCGCACCGTCGACCACGCCCGAGGAGTTGCCGGCGTGATGCACGAATTCGATCTCGAGGCCGGGATAGCGCTGCAGGATCAGGTTGCGATACGTCGTGCCCTTCTCGTCCAGCGCGTAGTCGGCGATCGCCGGAAACGCCGGCTTCAGCGCGGCCAGCGCCTCGGCCGTGGTCTGCGGCCGGGGGTATTCCTCGTGGTCGAGCGCGACGCTGCCGTCCTCGCGATGCACCGGCACCAGACTCTTCTTGAAATGGCCGGCAGCGATCGCAGCCGCCGCGCGCTTCTGGCTCTCCAGCCCGAGCGCGTCGACGTCGGCGCGGGTGATGCCTTCCATGGTGGCGATGGCATCGGCGCAGACGCCCTGATGCGACTGCGGATGCAGCGCGCGCAGATGCAGATTGCCGGCATCCATCATCAGCGGCCCCTCGCCGCGCCGACCGTCCATCGACATCATCTCGCAGCCGCCGGCGACGACGAGGTCCTCCTGCCCGGCCATGATCGAGGCCGCGGCGATGTTGACGCTGGTGATGCCGGAGCCGCAGAAGCGATCGAGCGTGACGCCCGAGGCGCGGATGTCGTAGCCGGCGTCGAGCGCCGACATGCGGCCGAGATCGCCGCTCTGCGGTCCGCGCTGCGACGAGCAGCCCCAGATGATGTCGTCGACATCGCCGGTATTGATGCCGGTGCGGTCGGCCAGCGCACGCAGCACGGTGGCGCCGAGATGCTGCGGGTGCAGCCCGGCGAGCGCGCCCTTGCCGGCCTTGCCAATACCGCGCGGCGTTCTGCAGGCATCGATGATGAGCGCGTCGACCATGGTGTTTCCTTTGCCCGAAGTTGTTGTGCGCTGACAGCGCGCGGCGTCTCGGCGGCCGCACGCCTCTCTTTGCTGTCGCATAGCATTGCGCATGCGGTCTTCACAACGGCGCTTGAAGCTGCCGGCGCATGACCAGAACGCACGCCATGGCTTTGACACAACTCACCTTTCCGCCGCACGAACAATTCCGCGGATCGGCGCGCTCGGGCTGCCTTCTCGCAGACTGGTTGAAGAGCAGCCCATCTCGCCCAGACGCGCTGCAACGCAGCTCGAACGGAGGGTCTCGGCAACGTTGGCAGTTGGACTGCAGAGCATTGTCCAACCCAGCGAACTGACCGTTCACCCAATGCTTCTTGTCATGCTGCAGAGGCTGCAAGATCCTCGATCAGGAACAACTGGGATCACAGCGATCCGCCGGCTCGGGAGCCGGACCCCCCATGATCACGACGCCACGTTGAGAGGTCGCCCGACCTCTCCTTCGTGGCGTGACGATAGCAAACACGAACGATGCCGGAGCCTGGCGGGCAGCGCCTGCCTGTGACCGCGGCCATCCCGAGGAGGACGCTCTGATGTTGAGACGAGACCTGCTGGCCACCATGGCCGGACTGGGAGCGGCGAGCGTGCTCGGAGGCCCTGCCCTCTCCGCCGACGAGGCCAAGATCCCCAGCATCGCCGGCCCGGATCCGGCACCGAAGACCCCGAGCTTCAGGGCGCCACCGGGCAGCGTCGATACCCACACCCACATCTTCGGGCCGGCCGCGACCTATCCATTCTCGCCCACTCGCCCCTACACGCCGCCCGACGCATCGCTGGAGATGTTCCAGGCGCTGCACGCCAAGATCGGCGTCGAGCGCGCCGTCATCGTCAACGCCACCGTCCACGGCACCGACAATCGGGTCGTGACCGATGCGATCGCGCAGAGCAACGGCAACTACAAGGGCGTCGCCAACATCAACGCGGCGATGTCCGATGCCGACCTCGCGGCGCTCGGCAAGGCCGGCATCTGCGCCTGCCGGTTCGCCTTCCTCCGCCGCCTCGGCGGCGTCGGCGACATGAACGTCTTCCGCACCCTGGTGGACCGCGTCGCGGCGATCGGCTGGCACGTTGACGTTTATCTCGAGGCCGGGACGATCCAGGAATTCGTGCCGATCCTGAAGGCGCTGCCGGTCACCTATGTGATCGACCACATGGGCACGATCAGCGCCGCCAAGGGGATCGACGATGCCGGGTTCAAGGCGCTGCTCGACCTGCAGGCGAGCGACGACAAGTGCTGGATCAAGATCACCGGTCCCGAGCGCGCTTCGGCCTCCGGCCCCCCGTTCCACGACGCGGTCCCGTTCGCCCGCAAGCTGATCGACAACGCGCCGGATCGCGTCATCTGGGGCACCGACTGGCCGCATCCGAACGTCAAGATCATGCCCAATGACGGCGATCTGGTCGATCTGATCCCACTCTACGCCCCGGATCCGGCCATGCAGCGAAAGCTGCTTGTCAGCAATCCCGAACGGCTGTTCAAGTTCGAGTCCAAGAGCTGAGTCACCGCCAGCTGCGAATTCGCCCCTTCAGCAACAGGACCGATCATGACCACCACGACCCTCACCGCCGACAGCAAGGCAGGCGCCCGCCGCGGCTGGTGGAAGGAGCTTTGGGTCCAGGTCATGATCGCGATGGCAGCGGGCATCCTGCTCGGTGCCATCAAGCCGGATCTGGGCGCCCAGATGCAGCCGCTCGGCGACGCCTTCATCAAGGCGATCCGGATGCTGATCGCGCCGATCATCTTCTGCACGGTGGTCAACGGCATTGCCCACATGGCCGACATGGCCAAGGTCGGCCGCGTCGCGATCAAGGCGCTGATCTATTTCGAGGCCGTCACGACGCTGGCGCTGATCATCGGCTTGACCGCGGTGAACCTGTTTCAGCCCGGCGTCGGCATGAACGTCGACCCGGCGACGATCAACTCCGCGACGATCGAGCCCTATGTCAAGCAGACCGCTGCGGTCGGCTTCGTGCCGTTCCTGCTCAACATCATCCCGCAGACCTTCGTTGGCGCCTTTGCCGAGGGCAATATCCTGCAGGTGCTGTTCATCTCGGTCATGTGCGGCTTTGCGCTGATCTGGCTCGGCGACCGCGCCAAGCCGGTGACGGACGTGATCGATGTCGCCGGCCGGATGATCTTCGGTGTCGTTCGGATCGTGATGTGGGCAGCGCCGCTGGGCGCATTCGGGGCCATCGCCTTCACCGTCGGCAAGTTCGGTCTGGGCTCGCTGGCCAAGCTCGGCCTGCTGCTCGGCAGCTTCTATCTCACCTGCCTGATCTTCATCGCCGCCGTGCTCGGCCCGATTGCCGCCTTCACCGGCTTCAGCCTGTGGAAGCTGATCCGCTACATCAGGGACGAGGTGCTGGTCTGCATCGCCACCACGTCATCGGAGACCGTGCTGCCGCGCATGCTGGCGAAGCTCGAAGCCGCTGGCTGCGAACGCAGCATCGTCGGTCTCGTCATCCCCACCGGCTATTCGTTCAATCTCGACGGCACCTGCCTCTACCTCGCGACCGCCGCGGTGTTTCTGGCGCAGGCGACCAACACGCATCTCGACATCAGCCACCAGATCGGGCTGCTGCTGATCCTGCTGGTGACGTCGAAGGGCGCGGCCGGCATCGCGGGCGCCGCCTTCGTCGTGCTGGCCGCCACGCTCGCCGCGACCGGTACGATTCCGGTCGCCAGCGTCGCGCTGGTGCTCGGCATCCATCGCCTGATGTCGCAGGGGCTGACGCCGACCAACCTGATAGGCAATGCAGTCGCCACCATCGTCATCGCGAAGTGGGAGAACGGCTTGGACGCGACATGCCTGCGCGAGGTGCTCGATGGCCGCAAGACGGCATCTGATACAAATTGACATCATCCCAGCAGTCCTGAAACGACCTCTGCCGCATTGATGCCGATCAAACGGCGCATGACCTAAAATTAATAGTTATCTCCTTCGTCTCGCTGCTGCGCTCAGCTAATGAAGCGCGGCGGACGACAGGTTGATATCCCGGCGTCGTCCAGCGAGAACGATCAGAAACGTTCACGGAGCAGACGCCTGCGGACAACGGTCCCGCATGATACCGCGTGCGAGACGATCAATCGGAGACGATCATGAACAAGCAGCTTCTGCTCAAACTTCACCGTTGGATCAGCCTCGTCTTTGCGCTGCCATTGCTTGTCATCATCGTGACCGGGCTGATCCTCTCCTTCGAGCCGATGGCGCAGGTCGCCGCCGTCAAGCCGCAAAGCGTCGATCCGGCGCGCGTGGTCGCGCTGATCAAGCAATACGATCCCGACGGCAAGGCACGCGGTCTGTCGATCGACGCCTCCACGCAGCATCTGACCTTGCAGGGGGCGCCGGGCGCCGAGGTCGACATGACAACCGGTGCCGCCGTCGAAAAGCCGGCGATGCCCAGCGTCTTCTCGTGGGCGCGCAGGACCCACGAGCATCTGATCGGAATCCCCGGCCTCACCCTGATCTCGACCATCGCCATGATCAGCATCATGATCATCGGCATTCTGATGGGACTGCCGCGGCTGCGCAACACGCTGTCCGGCTGGCACAAGGGCACGGCCTGGTTCACGCTGCCGCTGATTTTGCTCAGCCCGCTCACTGGACTCTGCCTCGAGCTCGGCCTGACCTTCGCAGGCGGCACTCCTCCTGCCGCAGCCAAGCGCGTCTCGCTGCCTGACGCCGTCAGCATCGTCGCCAAGGACCACGACCTGTCGTCGGTGAACTCGATCGGCAATCGCGGCGGACGGATGATGGCGCGCATCATCGAGGGCGATGAGCTCAGGGCCTATGCCGTCACGTCCGACGGGCTCTCCGCGTTGCCGCGCAACTGGCCGCGCCTGCTGCATGAAGGCAACTGGTCTCTGATCGGCAGCGCGGCCAACGTTCTGATCTCGGTCGCGCTGTTCGCGCTGCTGGTCACTGGCCTGCTGATCTGGACGCAACGCCGGCTGCGGCGCCCGAGCCGCGTGCGCGACGTGCCGGCGAAGCCGGTGGTCGCATCCTCGATGCCATCCTGACCGGCGCTACGTTGCAGACGCCGGCTCGCACCGCGGGCCGGCTTCCAGCGCGATCTGCACGCGCTGCTTCGCTCGGGCCTGCCGTGGACAATGTGGGCGCGACGACGCTTTTTCGATCATTGTGAGAAACGACGCAGCTGCCCGCCACCGCGGGAAGGGCAGCGGCGCGTTCTCGGCGTTCGTCTCGGAGCTGTCATGCCCGCGTCCCGATGCAGACGAGCGCCGGCGCCGCGCAGCGGTGCGCGAGACGTGAAGCTGTGAGCAAGCTCGCTTTGTCATCAACGTGACTTGACTAGGCCGGAACCGCCACGCATCGTCGGCGACAGAAAACGAAACGGTTTAGTTTTATGTCCGATGATGTCAAAATGTTTCATGCCTGTTTGGGGCTGGTCCCGAGATGCAGCGCGCTGCCCTTGCGGCTCGGCCTCCTCGGCTGCAGCATGCTGCTCGCGTCCTGCGCCGTCGGTCCGGACTTCATGTCTCCCGACGCGCCGGCCGCAACTGGTTATGTGGCCGAACGTCGGCTCGCCGCGACCGCCGGCGCCTCGACACCGGGCGGCAATGTGCAGAGCTTCGCGCCCGGAGGCGATCTGCCCGGCACTTGGTGGGCGCTGTTTCATTCCCGGCAGATCAACGCCTTCGTCGAGGAGGCGATTCGCAACCACCCGGACATCGAAGCCGCACAATTGGCGCTGCGTGCTGCGCGCGAGAACGCGCTATCGCAGCAGGGCGCGCTGTTTCCGCAGCTGAGCGCGAGCGGCTCGGCCGAGCGTACGCAGGCCTCCAGCACGCAGCAGGGACAATGGCCTGGTCAGACCTCGCTGTACACGCTCTATGGCACGTCGGTGAGCGTCAGCTACGCGCTCGACCTATGGGGCGGCACGCGTCGCCAGGTGGAGGCGCTGCAGGCGCAGGCCGACTACCAGGCCTTCAAGATGGAAGCGACGTATCTGTCGCTGACCGCCAATGTCGTCACCGCCGCGATCAGCGACGCCTCGTTGCGCGATCAGATTGCCGCGACGGAGGAGATCATCAAGGCGGAGACCGACCAGCTTGGCCGGATCCAACACCAGTTTGACGTCGGCGCCATCTCCAAATCCGACGTGCTGGCGCAGGAAGCAACGCTGGCGCAGGCCAAGGCGACCTTGGCGCCGCTGCAGAAGCAACTCGCACAGCAACGCAATCAACTGATGGCCTATCTCGGCCGGCTGCCGAGCCAGGATCGCGGCGAGCATGTGACCCTCGCGGAGCTGCGGCTGCCGCGCAAACTGCCGATGTCACTGCCCTCCTCGCTCGTCCGGCAGCGTCCCGACATCCGGCAGGCCGAGGCCACGCTGCACCAGGCCACAGCGACGGTCGGCGTCGGCGTCGCCAATCTGCTGCCGCAGGTGACGCTGTCGGGCAGCTACGGCGCAAGCGGACCGGGCCGGCTGTTCTCGCCGACGACCATCGTGTGGGATGCGGCCTCGAGCGTCAGCCAGAAGCTGCTCGACGGCGGCACGCTGTATCACACCAAGGAGGCGGACGTCGCCACCTTCGAGCAGGATCTGTCGCTCTACAAGAGCACCGTCATCACGGCGTTCCAGAATGTCGCGGATTCGCTGCGCGCCATCCAGTACGACGCCGAGGCGCTGAAGGCCCAGGCCGCCGCCGAGAAGGCCACCGCCGACAGTCTCGCCATGGCGGTCGAGCAGTTCAGGAGCGGCGCGGTGCCCTACGCCAACGTCATCAACGCGCAGCAATCCTATCTCAACGCACGCGTCTCCCGCATCAAGTCGCAGGCCACGCGCTTCACCGACACCGCGGCGCTGTTCCAGGCGCTCGGCGGCGGCTGGTGGAATCGCCAGGACGAGACCCCGGCGGCGCTGCCCCGCGCCAATCCCGGCTACTTCGCCGGTCCCAATCGTACGACCCAGGAAGCAATGTAATGAAGAAACGCATGACGATCATGCTGGCCGCCATGGCGGTGCTGTTCGGCGGCCTCTACGGCTTTCAGACCTTCAAGGGCATCATGATCGCCAAGGCGATCGGCGCCATGGCCAACCCGCCGCAGACGATCTCGACGGTCGTTGCGGCGACCGCAGCATGGCGCTCCAACCTCACCGCGGTCGGTTCGCTGCGCGCCGTCAACGGCGCCGATCTGGCGCTGCAGGCCGCAGGCATCGTGCAGGGCATCCAGTTCAATTCGGGCGACACCGTCGAAGCCGGCCAGCAATTGCTGCAGCTGGTCGCGACCGATGACGTCGCCAAGCTGCAGTCGCTGCAGGCGACTGCCGAGAACTATGCCATCGTCGTCAAGCGCGACGAGGAGCAGATCAAGTTCAACGCGGTCAGCCAGGCCACGCTCGACAGCGACCGCGCCAACCTGAAGAACGCGCAGGCTCTCGTGACGCAGCAGAAGGCGATCGTCGAGCAGAAGACCCTGAAGGCGCCCTTCGCCGGCCGGCTCGGCATCCGCGCCGTCGATCTCGGGCAGTATCTCGGCGCCGGCACCACCATTGTCACCCTGCAGAGCCTCGATCCGATCTTCGTCGATTTCTATCTGCCGCAGCAGTCGCTCGCCGACATCCGGATCGGCCAGGACGTCGGAATCGCCGTCGACGCCTACCCCGGCGAACGCTTCACCGGTCAGATCTCGGCGATCAACGCCAAGGTCGATTCGACGAGCCGCAACGTCCAGATTCGTGCCACGCTGCACAACGATGCGACGCGGTTGCTGCCGGGCATGTTCGCCAAGGTCGAGATCGCGACCGGCAAGCCCGAACAGCTCGTCACGCTGCCGCTGACAGCGATCGTCAGCAATCCCTATGGCGATCTTGTCTACGTGGTCGACGATCTGAAGGACGGCGAGGGCAAGGCGCGGCAGACGTTCGTGAAGAGCAAGCCGGCCAAGGGCGACCGGATCGCGATCACCGACGGCATCAAGCCGGGCGAGACGGTGGTGATCGCGGGACAGATCAAGCTGCGCAACGGCAGCCCGGTGAGAATCGACAATTCGCACGTGCCGGTCGCGGAAGCCGCGCCGGATGTCGTCGACCAATAATCCGGCCAGCCCGCACCATCAGAGTCATCACTATGCGTTTCACAGACATCTTCATCCGCCGGCCGGTGCTGGCGCTCGTGGTCAGCGCCCTTATTCTCGTGCTCGGCCTGCGTTCGATGACGACGCTCGCCATCCTGCAATATCCGCGCACGCAGAACGCGATCGTCACGGTGAGCACGGCCTATGCCGGCGCCGATAGCGACATCATCGCCGGCTTCATCACCACGCCGCTGGAAAATGCGATCGCCCAGGCCAACGGCATCGACTACATGACGTCGACCAGCGTCACCGGCAGCAGCACCATCACCGTGAACCTGCGGCTCAACTACGATTCCGGCAAGGCGATGACCGAGATCAACGCCAAGGTGAACTCGGTGCTGAACCAGCTGCCGACAGGCACGCAGCAGCCGACCCTGACCTTGAAGGTCGGGCAGACCATCGACTCGATGTATATCGGCTTCGCCAGCGACGTGCTGGCGCCGAACCAGATCACCGACTACCTCACCCGCGTGGTACAGCCGAAGCTGCAGGCGGTCTCCGGGGTGCAGACCGCCGAACTGCTCGGCGCCAAGAAATTCGCGCTGCGCGCCTGGCTCGACCCCGACAAGCTTGCGGCCTATGGCCTGACGGCAACCGACGTGTCGACGGCACTGTCGGGCAACGACTACATCTCCGGGCTCGGTACCACCAAGGGCCGCCTCGTGCAGGTCGATCTCGCCGCCGCGACCAACCTGCATTCGCTGGAGCAATACCGCAATCTCGTCGTCAAGCAGGTCAATGGCGCCATCATCCGCCTGCGCGATGTCGCCAATGTCACGCTCGGCAATGACGACTACGACAGCGCGACGCGCTTCAACGGCAAGACCGCGGTCTACATCGGCATCCAGGTGGCGCCAACGGCGAACCTGCTCGACGTCATCAACGGCGTGAAGGTCGTTTATCCGGAGCTGCAGCGACAGCTGCCGAACGGCATCACCAGCGAGATCCTGTACGACTCCACCGATTTCGTGAACTCGTCCATCGACGAGGTGATCCATACGCTGGTGGAGGCGATCGGGATCGTAATTGTCGTCGTCTTCATGTTCCTGGGATCGTGGCGCTCGGTGCTGATCCCGGTGATCGCCATTCCGCTGTCGCTGATCGGCACCTTCGGCCTGATGCTGCTGATGGGCTTCTCCATCAACCTGCTGACCTTGCTGGCGCTGGTGCTCGCGATCGGCCTGGTCGTCGACGACGCCATCATCGTCGTCGAGAGCGTGCACCGCCTGATCGACGAGGGTGTGCCGCCGGTCGAGGCTGCCATCCAGTCGGCGCGCGCGCTGGCGAGCCCGATCATCGCGATGACCGTGGTGCTGATCGCGGTCTACGTGCCCGTCGGCTTCCAGGGCGGCCTCACCGGCGCCCTGTTCACCGAATTCGCCTTCACGCTCGCCGGCGCCGTCACCGTCTCGGCGGTGATCGCGCTGACGCTTTCGCCGATGAACTGCGCCTGGCTGCTGCGCCGGACCGAGCGCGACGCCACCACGGTCGAGGCGCGGCTGGTGCGTGCGATCGACCACGTGCTCGAACGGCTCGCACAGGGCTATCGCCGCGGGCTCGAAAGCGTGTTCGCGACCAAGCCGGTGGTCGTGGTGTTCGCGCTGCTGCTGCTGGCGATGATCCCCTGGCTCTATGTCAGCTCCACCAGCGAGCTCGCGCCGGACGAGGACCAGGGCATCGTGCTGTCGCTGACGAATTCGGCGCCCTCGGCCACGCTCGAGCAGCGCCAGTTCTACGGCCAGCAGCTGTACGGCCTGATTGCCCAGCGGCCGGAGACGCGCACCGTGTTCCAGATCGACACCTCGACGCAGGTGATCGGCGGCTGGGTGCTCAAGCCCTGGGATCAGCGCAATGCGACGACCAAGACCCTGCAGCCGGAATTCCAGCAGCTCCTGAACGGCATCGCCGGCGCCCGCTCGGTGGCGTTCCAGCCCTCGCCGCTGCCGGGCAGCAACGGCCTGCCGGTCCAGTTCGTGATCGGCACCACCGGCGCGTTCGGCGAGCTCAACGACGTGTCGCGCGATTTCATGGCCAAGGCGCTGGCGAGCGGCCGATTCATCTTCCTCGACAGCGATCTGAAGATCGACAAGCCGCAGACCACCGTGGTGTTCGATCGCGACAAGGCCGCCGATCTCGGCCTCAAGATGAGCGATCTCGGCGGCGCGCTCGCGACCATGCTGGGCGGCAATTATCTCGACTATTTCAGCCTGGAGGGCCGCTCCTACAAGGTGATCCCCCAGGTCCGGCAGAACGACCGCCTCACCGACAGTCAGTTGCTCGACTATTCGATCCGCACCAGCGGCAATGCCATGGTGCCGCTGTCGACCGTGGCCCGGCTCGAGCACAAGACAATCCCTGAGTCGCTCAATCACTTCCAGCAGATCAACGCGGCGACCATCTCCGGCGTGGCGATGCCGGGCATCGCGATGGGCGACGCGCTCGCCACCTTGAAGGAGATCGCGAAGTCGCTGCCATCGGGTTACTCGATCGACTATGGCGGCGCGTCGCGACAGCTCGAGCAGGAATCCGGCGGCTTCGTCACCACCTTCGTGTTCGCGCTGATCATCATCTTCCTGGCGCTCGCCGCCTTGTTCAACAGCTTCGTCGATCCGATCATCATCCTCGTGTCGGTGCCGATGTCGCTGGCGGGCGCGCTGATCTTCATCAGCCTCGGCGTCGGCGGCGCCAGCATCAACATCTACACCCAGGTCGGCTTGGTCACCCTGATGGGCCTCGTCAGCAAGCACGGCATCCTGATGGTCGAGGTCGCGAACGAGCTGCGCGAACAGGGCAAGGACCGCACCGAGGCGATCATCGCGGCGGCCACCGTCCGCCTGCGGCCGATCCTGATGACCACGGCGGCGATGGTGCTCGGCGTGATCCCGCTGATCACCGCGAGCGGCGCCGGCGCGGTGTCCCGCTTCAACATGGGGCTCGTGATCGCGACCGGACTCGCGATCGGCACCCTGTTCACGCTGTTCGTGGTCCCCGTCGCCTATGCGCTGATTGCGCATCGCGGCACGGCGCACGAGGTCGCGGGTCGCGTGACCGAGGCAATCCCATAAATCGCGTGAAATCAACGCGTTATTTGCAGATTCGGAAACCTGCATCGGTCACGGTTGACAAACGAAACCTATAAACGATATATCGTTCGTACGAAACGGAGATCATATCGTATGAGACATCATCATTGGACGTTTGGCCCCTCCCGCAGAGACGACGACAACCAAGAGCGCGGCTGGGGACATCGCGGACGTCATGGACGGCGTGGCTTCGACGAAGCCTGCGAGGAGATGCGCATGGGCGGGCGCGGCGGCGGGTTCGGCCCGCGGGCGGCCGGCCTGTTCGAGCGTGGCCGCCGCGGCGGTCGCGAGGAGTTCGGGCGTGGCGGCGGCGGCCGCTTCTTCGGTCCCGGCGATCTGCGCAGCCTGCTGCTGTGGCTGATCGGTGAGAAGCCGCGCCATGGCTATGAGCTGATCAAGGCGGTCGAACAGTTGGTCGGCGGGGCGTACTCGCCGAGCCCGGGCTCGGTCTATCCGATCCTCAATCTGCTCGAGGACATGGGCCAGATCGAAGCGGCATCGGCCGAGGGCGGCAAGAAGCTGTTCGCGATCACCGACGCCGGCCGTCAGGCACTGAAAGAGGATGAAGCCGCCATCGATGGCCTGCTGAGCCGGCTGCGCATCATGGCCCGCACCATGGGCGGCATGCGCCCGCCGGAGCCGGTGCTGCAGAGCGTGCAGACGCTAAAGATGGCGCTCAAGATGCACCGGCAGGGCTGGAGCGACGCGGAAGCGAAGCGTGTCAGCGACATCCTCACCCGCGCCATCGCCGATATCCAGGGCGACGAGGGCACCGCGAGCTGACATCAACATCAGCCAGGAGCGGAGCCGTGGCAGCCGGAATTGATATCCGTGTTCGCGCCGCCCAGACGCTGCGTTCCCTCTCAACCGTTCTTCACGGCGAGAGGGTCGGGGTAAGGGCAACCGCACGGAAGTCGGTCGAAGGGAGCCACTGACAGCCACATCCCTCGATAGCATCCGCGGTATGGGTCCGGCGTTCGCCGGGACGACAGCAGTGGTGGGGCGCGGCCTATCCAAGCCCACCCGTGTCGTCCCGGCCTTGAGCCGAGACCCATACCGCGTGATCGTCGTTGGCAGACGACTCTCAGTCGTCGCCTTCCGAAAAAGACTCTCGCAGGGGCCCTACACCGGCTCCAGCACCATCAGTCCCGTCGCCGTGTTGGAGATCGGGATATGATAGTTGGCGTGCTCCTTGCGGACCTTCTCCGGCAGCGTGCCGCGCGCCACCATCCAGTTCAGCAATTCGACGCCCTGGGTGCCCGACAGCTCGACCAGCTCGGTGGTCGAATACTTCGTCGCCCAGGCGGGATCGTCGACCATGCTGGCCATGAACTTCTCGTCGAAATCCTTGTTGATGAAGCCGGCGCGCTCGCCGTCGAGCTGATGCGACAGGCCGCCGGTCCCCATCACGACGACGCGCTCGTCCTTCGGCCAGGATTGAATCGCCCGCGCCAGCGCCTGGCCGAGCTTGTAGCAGCGCGCGGCCGACGGCAGCGGCGCCTGCACCGTGTTGACGACCACGGGCACCACCCGCACCGGCCATTTCTGATCGGGCCAGCACAGCGCCATCGGCAGCGTGAAGGCGTGATCGACCACCATCTCCTGGCAGGTGGTGAGGTCGAAATCCTCCTTCACCAGATGCTCGATCAAATGCCAGGACAATTCGCTGTCACCCTTGAACGGCGCGGTCTGCGGAATGCCCCAGCCCTCGTCGGCATTGCTGTAGCTGTCGGCCGCGCCGACCGCGAAGGTCGGCATCTTGTCGAGGAAGAAGTTGAGGCCATGGTCGTTATAGACGAGCACGACCACATCCGGTTTGACCTTGGCGAGCCACTCGCGGACATGCGGGAAGCCGTCGAAGAACGGTTTCCAATACGGATCCTGCTGCAGGCCCTTGGCGATCGCGCCGCCAATGGCCGGAACGTGCGAGGTGGTGATGCAACCGACGATCTTTGCCATGACGATTACCCCCTCGCCGCCAGAAGCTTGGCCTTGAACTGCTCTTTCGTCAGCCCGGTCTGCTGCGCGCCGATGTCCTGCATGTCGAGCCCGAAGATGCCGGCGAACTTGGCGAGGTAGTAGGCGTTGCCGCCGGCCTCGATCAGCTCCAGCACGTTGCGGTTCCTGATCGCCGCGCGCTGCTGTGCATTGAGGCCGTATTTGGCGCAATAGCCGTCCTCGTCGGCGACGAACGCCTTGCGGTTGGCGGCATCGTTGAACGAGTAGCACATCTTGTTGAGGGCGTAGCCTTTGCGGGCCTGCTCGCCGTCGAAGATGGTGGTGCCGGGCACGGGCTGCCGGGCTGACGTGGTGGACATCTGAGCCTCCCCTGGGCGTGTTTCGGACGGCCGCGCTTGATCTGGATCAAACGCGGCGCCGTTCGTGCCCGCCAGTATCGCCGACAGACAACGTCAATAAAGGCCGCGCGACCGATCCGATCCATGAGCCAATTCGATCATTTGGACCTCGACGGCCACCTGCTGCAGCTCCTGCTCGCCGTCATCGAGGAAGGCTCGGTCACCCGCGCGGCGCAGCGGCTCGGAGTCACGCAGTCGGCCGTCAGCCATCTGCTCGACAAGCTGCGCACGATCACCGGAGATCCGCTGTTCGTGAAGTCCGGCCGCGGCATCGTGCCGACCGCGCATGCGCAGCTCCTGGCGCTGCGCGCCCGCGCGCTGCTCGACGATCTCCGGAGCTTCTCGCACACCGCTGCGTTCGAGCCGGCGAAAATCTCCGCGCAGGTGACGATCGCGGCCAATGATCTGCAGCGCGACCTGCTGCTGCCGTCCCTGCTCCGTTACGCCCGCGCGCAGGCGCCGGGCCTCAGCCTGCGCGTGATCCCTTCCGGCGCACCGACGCCGGAGATGCTGCGCGAAGAGCACTGTCAGCTCATCATCACGCCGCGCCCGCCCGAGGGCAGCGACATCCTGCAGAAGCGGCTGTTCGAGGACAGCTATCGCGTGTTCTACGATGCGAGCCAGCGCGAGCCGCCGCAGAGCCTGGAGGACTATCTCGCCAGCGACCACGTCACGGTACTGTACGAGCCGCGGCGCCGCCTCGACATCGACGAGGTCCTCGCCGAGCGCGGCCTAGTCAGGCGGTTCGCGGCGCAGGTGCCGGGCTTCGGCGGCATCGGCCCGTTCCTGCGCGGCAGCCGCATGATCGCGACCCTGCCGAGCCTGCTGCGCGCCTACATGCTGCGCGGCCTGGCGGTGGCGCCGGTGCCCGTCCCCTGCCCGGCGATGCCGATGTACATGGTCTGGCACTTGCGACACCACGAAGATCCGATGCACCGCTGGCTGCGCCAGCAGCTCGAGATCGTGGTCGCGCCGAGCTTGGCCGCGGCCGCCGAGCACATGCCGGTGATGGCCTGACTCATCCCGAGGGGTGAGCGGCCCTCACGCCGGCGCGTGGCACACCGCCTCGATGTTGTTGCCGTCGGCGTCGCGCACGAACGCGCCGTAATAGTTCTCGTGATAATGCGGCCGCAGTCCAGGCGCGCCGTTGTCCATTCCGCCTGCGGCGATCGCCGCTTGATAGAACGCATCGACCGTGGCGCGATCCTTGGCGTGGAACGCGACATGCGTCGAGGTCGCGGCCGTCCCGCCGGTGCCGATCCAGAAATCCGGACGGCCGTCGCCGAAGCCGGCATGATCACCATGGCCGCCGGTCTGCGCGTCGGTGATCTCCATCATCAGGACATAGCCGAGCGGCGCCAGGGCGGCCGCATAGAACGCCTTGGCGCGGGCGAAGTCGGAGACAGGGAAGCCGACGTGGTCGAGCATGGTGATCCTCTCCATGGTGACCGGCGAATGCTAGCGCCGTGGGCGCACCGGCGCAACGTGTCGAACACGGCTCGATCACATCGAGAAGATGCGCCGCGCCGTTTGTTGCCCACTCGCCAGCGCCGCCTCGACCGTTCCCATGTCGCGTCCGCGATACAGCGCTTCGCCGGAGATCAGCACCCGTCCGCCATCCCGACGCGAAAGCGTATCCTGCGCCTCGTGGGATGTCAGCGTCGCATAGGAATAGGCCCCGCGCGCGAACGGATCCTTCGCCCAATCCGTGACATGCGACGCGACGAGCTGCTGCTTCAGCAAGCACACGGGCTGTGAGAAGATGTTTGCGAGCGCCGAAAGCCCGTTTTCGATCAGCGCGGCCTCGTCGCACGCGGCGAAGGCGCCGGCCGGCGGCCCGGCGAGCCAGCCGGTCAGCACCGCGTCATCGTTCGGATGCTGCGTCCACCACACCGGCACGTCGGCATCGGACAGCACGAACAGCATGTCGGAAAGGTCCTCGGTCCGGGCCTCTCGCCACCAGCGACGCTCGAAGCGAAGCAGCAGCTTGATGACGTTGCCGAAGCCGATGGTTTCGGCTGCGGCCAATTGCGGGCGCATGGCCGGCGGCAGCGCGATGGTTCGCAGCAGCGGCAGCGGCACGGTCAGGATGACGAGATCGCCGCGCTGCGCACGGCCGTCAGCCAAGCGCACGACGACACCATCATCGGAGCTCTCCACCGCGCGGACCACCGCCTCGAGCAGCATCGCCACGCCATGCACCCGGCACTCCGCCAGGAGATGATAGAGCAGCGCCGCGTAGCCGCCGACGATGCGCGCCTGAGCGCCGCGGTCGCCGCCCATCCATTCGTCGCGCAGCGCGAACACGCTGGCACGACCGGGATCGGCCGCGTCATAGCCCTGCACCATCCCCAAGACCGACTTGCGCAGGGCGGCAAACTCCGCGCCGGCGAAATGCCGATCGAGCAGCGCCGTCACGGTCATATCCTCGTCGAGCTGACGCGCCACGCGGTGCAACTGGCGCATCTGCCGATCAGCGGGATCCTCGCGCGAGAACGCGCCATCCGTCACGTACCAGCGCGCGCCATCGACCGGCGTCGAGGTGAGCCCCGCCTCGGCCATCAGCGCGTGGGTGACGGGCGCCTCGCCATGGATGAATTCCGCACCGGCATCCGCGCGATATCCGAACCTGCTTGCAGGCAGCGGATGGATTCTCCCGCCGCAGCGGTTGCGCGCCTCCAGCAGCGTCACCTGCTGGCCTGCGCGGGCCAGTTCGCGCGCCGCCATCAGGCCCGCGGCACCGGCCCCGACGATGATGATGTGCATTCGCCGCTCAGCCATGACTTGCCTGGGCCGGCAAGGCCGAGCCGTTGGTGATCTTGTAGCGCAGCCACAGCGCGCCGCCCTCCAGCGCCGTGCTGCTTTCGAGCGTCATTGCCGTGATCGGGGCACGCTCGCCGGACTCGGCTTCCGTCGAATCGAACACGCTGGGCGCCCCCTTGGCGCCATCCACCGCCGGACACAGAACGAGGTTGAACTCGTCGACCAGGCCCGCGCGAAGGAACGCGCCGTTGGCACCGCCACCGCCTTCGAGCAGCAGGCGTTTCACGCCGAGCTCCTGCGCGACGATCTCGAGCACGCGCGAAAGATCGAGCTTCGCCTGGCCGGCGAAGATGTACGACACGCCCTCGCCGCGCAGTCCCGAAAGATGCGCATCCGACACGGCCTCGGTCAGCACGACGACGATCGGATCGCCGCCGATGTCGGAGCGACCCCAGCAGATCTTGCCATGGGGATCGAGCACGATGCCGTAGGCCTTGGCATCGCGGCGCGCGATCCAATGGGTGCGCGGGAATCGCTCCGTCGTCTCGGCCGGATAGGCCGAGCCCTTGGCGAATTCCTGGCCGGTGACGCGGCCGATCAGCCAGGCGTCGCCGCCGAGCTTGTCATGCACCTGCTCGAACAGATCGCCCGATCCCTTCGGACGCCAGCGGCTCGGCAGGGTCCGGCCGTCGACGCTCGACGCCATCAGGCAGATGACTTCCGGTTTCATGCATCCTCCTTGTCGCCGCTGAACGGGGGTCACCGAATATCGCTCCGGCGGCGTTGTCAACGAAGCGGCGTGCGTTTCGTTCGATTGCGCCGGTGCCGCTCGCCTGCGCCGTCGCTGTTACCGCACCAATTCCTGCGCTAGTTTCGGCTGCAAACGGAGCCGATCATGGACGCTGCGCCGCGCAGACGAGACGCCATCGGTTTGCGCGGGGCAGCCCTGCTGGCCGCAGCGCTTGCCGGCCTCGCGCTCTGCGTCGCCGGGATCTGGCGCCTCGAAGCCGAGCGCGCGGGCATCACGATCACCCCGCTGCAGGCAGGCACCACCCCCATCACCGTCTATCGGCGCGACGACGCGGCTGCGGCGCCCGTGGTCGTCATTGCCCACGGCTTTGCGGGCTCACGCCAGTTCATGGAGGCCTATGCGCTGACATTGGCGCGCGCGGGCTATGTCGCGGTCTCGTTCGACTTCGAGGGGCATGGCCGCAATCCGACGCCGATGTCGGGCAACGTCACGCGCATCGACGGCACGACGAAGGAGCTGATGAGCGAGATCGGTCGCGTCGCCGACGCCGCGCTGTCCCTGCCGGAGAATGACGACCGGGTGGCCCTGCTCGGACACTCGATGGCTTCCGACATCATCGTCCGCCAGGCGCGGGCCGATCCGCGTGTCAGGGCGACGGTGGCGATCTCGATGTTTTCCGAGGCCGTCACGGCGAGCGCGCCGCGCAATCTGCTGATCATCACAGGCGAATGGGAGGCGGCCCTGCGCCGGGATGCGCTGCGCAACCTCCGGCTCGCCGATCCCGCCGCGCGCGAGGGCGACACCGTGGGCGATCCCGCCGCAAATGGCGGACGCCGCGCCGTCGTCGCGCCCGGAGTCGAACACGTCAGCGTGCTGTATTCGACGACCGCACTGCGCGAGGCGCGCGACTGGCTCGATCGGGCGTTCGGCCGCGCCAGCAGCGGCCCGGTCGCTTCGACTGGCGGTGCGGTCGCGCTGCTGCTCGCCGGCATCGTGCTGCTGGCGTGGCCCTTGGCCGAACTGCTGCCGAAGGGTGATGCGCCGCCGCCGACAATTCCGCTGCACAGTCTTGCGATCGCCACGCTGGTGCCGGCGGTGACGACACCGATCGTCCTGAGGTTCGTCGAGACCCGCTTCCTGCCCGTTCTGATCGCCGACTACCTCGCCGTACATCTCTTCGTGTACGGCACGCTGTCGCTCACGCTGCTACGCGCGCAGGGCGTTCACTTCGGCCGCGTGGCCTGGCTCGCGGCGCTGGCGCTGGCCGCCTACGGCATCTGCGGCTTCGGTGGCGCGCTCGACCGCTACGTCGCCTCGTTCATGCCGATCGCGGCGCGCCTGCCGATCATCGCAGCGATCGCAATGGGCGCGGTGCCCTACATGCTGGCGGACTGCATCGCCAACAGGGGCGGCCACGCCGCGCTATGGCGCACCGTGTGGATCCGCACCGCCTTCCTGGCCTCGTTGGGCGGGGCAGTCGCGCTCGACCTCAAGCGGCTGTTCTTCCTGCTCATCATCATCCCCGTGATCGTGCTGTTCTTCATCGTGTTCGGACTGATCGGCGGCTGTGTCGGTCGCAGGACCTGCTCGCCGATGGCCGAAGGCCTCGGTCTCGGCATGATCCTGGCGTGGTCGCTCGGGGTGTCGTTTCCGATGTTCCTGCCGGGCTAGCGTCCGTTTCCGACATGTGCGAACGAACGTGCTGTCCGACGATCCGAAACGCGGACATGAAGCACGCGCTCGTGCCGTGCCGTCGCCCCTCGCAGACCCGACATGCCTCGCCTACGATCCGATGGAGTCAGCATGGCAAAACACCGCATCTACACGACGAGCTTCGCGAGCGTGTACCGATTGTACGTCGCGAAGGCCGAGAAGAAGGGACGCACCAAGGCAGAGGTCGATCAGGTGATCTGCTGGCTGACGGGCTATGGCCAAAGCGAGCTTGAGATCCGGTTGGAGCGTCAGACGGACTTCGAGACCTTCTTCGCACAGGCGCCAGCGATGAATCCGGCGCGGACCCTGATCAAGGGCATGATCTGCGGCGTCCGCGTGGAGGATCTCGAGGAACCGACGATGCGGGAGATCCGCTACTTGGACAAGCTGGTCGATGAGCTGGCGCGGGGAAAGGCAATGGACAAGATCCTGCGCAAGGCCTGATCGTGTCTCGCGACCCGGTCTCCCTCAATCCTGCTCCTGCCCTGGCGCCGGTCGTAGCATGAAATGGCCGAAGGCGGTGGCGATCGGCTTCGTCGCATCGTCCTGCCAGGCGCGGGCCTCGAAGGCGACGACGCGGCGTCCCTGCTTGACGATCGACGCCGATGCGACGGTGTCGAGCGCGCGGCCCGACCTCAGATAGTTGATGGTGAGGCCGACCGGCTTCGGCGGCGCCGTGGCGCCGAGCTCGCGCATCACGGTGACGATCGCTGCGGTCTCGAGAAACGCACCGGTCATGCCGCCATGGATCGCAGGCAGCACGGGATTGCCGATGATACGACGCGAGAAGGGCATCACCAGCGTGTCGTTCTCGGCGAAGCGGATGCCGAGGCAGCGCGCGAACGGACTGGTGGGAAACGGCCCCGCCGGATCGTCCGGGGCGTCGAGCGGCGGTGGCGCGCCGTCGAAGGCCGCCCGGTCGGTCAGCATGTTGGTGCGGTTGGCGCCAATCATGAAGCAGGCGGTCGCGGTGGCGACCGGTGCGGTCTCCTCCTCCTGATAGGCGGTGGCGCGCACGAACGCGATCGAGCGCGTGACGCGGAAGCAGACCGCATGGGCCTTGATGTCGAGACCGGGGGTCGCCGGCTTCTGATAGTCGATGCGCAGATCGAGCGTGGCGATCGCCCGGCTGCCGTCGAGCGCAAGCTGCACCGCCATGCCGCAGCTCTCGTCGAGCATCGCGGTGACGACGCCGCCATGGATCACCCCGGTTTCGCTGTCACCGACGAACACGGGACGATAAGGCAGGGTCGACCAGGCTTCGCCGGGCGCGAAGCGATCCATCCTGAGCCCGCTGATATGGCCATAGACCGAGCGGCGCTGCCCGATGGCCTCGGCGAGCACGTCGAATGCCGGCGGTGCGGCGGGGGGCGGAATGTCGGACATGCGCGATTTAGATCACGATCCCGAGGACGCACGAAGCCTTTTCCGACGGATCCGATTTGCATGCCAGCGATCCGGGCCGGATCATCGCCGTCCCTGCATCGGCACTCCTGAGCGCCGCCGGTCATGCTCACAACTCGAGGCTGCGAGAGCCCATTCCCGCAAAACTACGTGGATGAAATGTTCCGCCGGAGCCGCGCGCTTAGAACATTGGCAACCTTAATATGATCATAATTGTCTCCATCAAATCCCGGAGACCCGTCGATGCGCAGATCCACCAAGACGCCGGACGCCCCGCCGAGCAGCGGCACGGCCTCTCTACGAATTGTCCTGAGCCTGGCGCTCGTAGCCAGCGCCGGTGCGATGTGGTGGAGCAGCGGCGGCGCCAACAGCTTCTCCTTCGGCACCGGAGCGCCTTCGCTCGAGAGCCGCGTCGCCACGCTGACCTCGGAGCTGGCGCAGCTCAAGGCCGAGACCGCCCAGCTGCGCGACCGCCAAAGCGACACCTCCGGCGAGCTTCTGCAATTGCGCGCCAGCCTCACCACGGCCGAAACGGGCCTGGCCGTCTTGCGCACCGCCGCCGACGAGACCGAGGCGCGCCGCCGCGATACGGCCGACAAGATCGAATCCGATCTCGCGCTGCTGAAGCGCCAGACGATCCGCCTCCGCGGCGCCCAGGAAGATGCGGCAACCGAGCTGAGCGGGCTGCGCACCGCGGCCGCGAACAGCGACATGACCATCGAGCAGCTCCGGACCTCCACCGGCGAGATGCGTCAGCAGTTGACGCGCATCGAGACCGCTCGCGAGGCGACCAGCTCGATCTCCCGCAGGCCTCACCGTGTCAGGCGCGTGGCGCGCGCGACCGAGGCGCAGCACGAGCCGCAGCCTTTCTTGATGCAGTGGCCCGGCGTCATCCCCGCAGGTCGCAACTGATTTGAAGCGTCATCCGGCCTGACCCGCGAATCGCGGTCAGGCATCAGCCCGGCTGGTCACCACCAGCCCGGCTGCATCGGCCGGTAGTAGGTCGGAGGCGGACCGCGGCGGCGCGGCGCCGCGACGGGCTGGCCATCCCAGCTGCGCTGGAAGAAGCTGCCGAAGCCGTCGTCATATTCGTCCCCGCTGGCGACGACGTCGACATTGGTCGTCGGCCGGCGCGTGATGAAGCCGCCCTGCGGCTGGTTGCTCAGCACCGCGACGAACTCGGTCCGGTAATTGGTCTCGCTCGACAGCGGCTCGTCCGAGACGATGATCGAGGAGCGCGGCACGGCCGTCGGCGCGATCCGGTCGAGCACGTCCTTCGGAATGGTGATGCGGTCGAGCGCGTCCTTGGCGGTGTCGCCGTCGTCGATGGTCACCGCCGTCCAGCGCAGCTCCGCGCCGTTCTGCGCCACCGCGGTGAACACATGCGTTCCGATCGGCCGGTCGGGATCGCGGATGGTCACCGGCGCTTCGATCGAGGTGTCGAACACCTCGCCGCCGCCATCGGGGGCCGGCTTGTGCGTGTTGCGCCTGACATAGAGCATCTGCGTCGAACGGCTGATATAGACCGAGACCGGCTCGGTCGCGAGCCTGGCGTCCGTCGCAGCCTTGCTCGCATCGGCCTTCCTGGCCGCCGCCGCCTTGGCGGCATCCTTGGTCGAGGTCGCCGCAGCGAGCTTCGCGGTCGCGTCCGACTTCGCGGCCTCGAGCTGCGCTGCCGCGTCGGTCGCCTTGGCGGCGGCCTTCTGCTTCGCATCCTCGGCCAGCGTCCTGGCCTGATCGGTCTTGGCGGCGGCCAGCTTCCTGTCGGTGAATTTGAGCTCGGCCTCGGCGCGCGCCTTGGCCTGCTCCAGCTTGCGCAAGGACGCCTTCAGAGCCTTGGCCTCGCGATCGGCCGCGGCAGCCGCCGCCTTGGCCTCGTCGGCGCTCCTGGCGGCGTCCTCGGCCTCGCGGCCGAGCGTCGCGGCCCGCGAGGGCACCGCGGCGAGCGCCTGCGCATTCGGCGCGAACAGGGCGGGATGGGAGAACTCGACGGGCGCCGGGTCACCCGGCGCGATGATCACCCGCATGCCGATCCAGGTCCGGTCGAACAGCTTCTCGGCAAAGCCGTAGGGCATGCGGACGCAGCCATGCGAGGCGGCATAGCCGGGCAGCGGCCCGCCATGCAGCGCCACCCCGTTCCAGGTGATGCGCTGCATGTTCGGCATCCAGGCATCGTCGTAAAGAGTCGAGTGGTGGTCCTTGTCCTTCTCGATGATGGCGAACACGCCGGCCGGCGTCTCGCGGCCGGAGACGCCGGTCGACACCGGTGCGCGCCATATCCAGCCATCGGCGTCGTAGAACGTCACCTTCTGGGTCTTGATCGACACGATCGCCATGATCGGATCGCCATGCGCACGCGGCGCCGTCGCCTCGATCACCGGCGCCGGACGTGCCTGTCGCGCGCGGGCCTCGGAACCTTGCAGAGCCAGCACGGTGGCGGCCGCGACAGTCATCAGGACCGCTCCCCGACGCCGCATCGCTGCAAGGTTCTGAGCCGCCGTGGATCGTGTCACCATGCCCTATCCCAATTCGTTATTGCTGTTCCGCCGGCGCGATCGGCGCAGGACGATCTATACGCTCGATCATGTCTTGGGGTGAAGTGAGGCGAAGGCGCGTCCTCATGTCATCGGGCCCCCCTCGCCGCAATTGGGGCAGGATCGGGCAACGAATCGGACTCAAGGCGCGCCCTTCCGTCGCAAGCTCCCCCGAAGGCCCGCATTCCACCACCCTACCAGTTGCTCATCGCTTAACGCCGACCAGGGCGATCTGGTCCGTGGCTGGACTGGAGAACGGCGGGGCGCAGGCGCCGCGCGAGATCAATCTTAGAGCTGCTTCTCGAAGAACAGGTCCGGATAGGGATCGTCGTTGAAGCGGTCGATCTCCGTCCAGCCGGCGCGGCGATAGAGCTGGACGGCCTCGGCGAGCGCGCTGTTGGTGTCGAGGCGAAGAATGCTGATCGAGAGCGTGCGGGCAGCCTCTTCGGCCGCATCCATCAGGCGGCGGCCGAGGCCGAGGCCGCGCGCGGCGGGCGCGACCCAGAGCCGCTTGATCTCGGCGACATCGCCGCCGCTGCCCTTCAGCCCGACACAGCCGAGCGGCAGGCCGTCGGACAACGCCACGAAGAAAGCCCCGCGCGGCGCCATCATGTCCAAGGCATCGGGATCGCGCGACAGCGACACATCGAAGCCGCGTTCGAAGCGCCGCGACAGCTCGGCGTAGTACTCGCCGAGGCAGTAGCGCGACTGCTCGCCGCGCGGATCAACCTCGTCGATGGCGATGCGGCTGCGTCCCAGCGCGGCCGCGACCAGGTCCATCGCCGCCAAGAGCGCTTCGGGCTGCCCGTGACGCGCCAGCATCGATTCGGCCTGAGCGTTGGAGAGCGTCTCATAGGCCTCGAATTCGCGCCGCCCGGCGGCTGTGAGCCTGGCGATGCGGCGGCGCGCGTCGTCGGGATGCGGCCTGGTCATCACCAGCCCCTCCTCCTCCAGGCTGCGCAGCAGCCGGCTCATCAGCCCGGAATCGAGTGCGAGATAGTCGCGCAGCTCGGCCACGTCGCTGCGGCCATGACCGATTGCATTGAGCACGCGGGCCGCCCCGAGCGGCCGACCGCGCCCGAGGAACGAGGTGTCGAGCGCGCCGACCTCCGAGGTGACGGCGCGGTTGAAGCGGCGGACGCGGGAGATGGGGTCGAGCATAATGCCTGACTTAAGTCAGACATTTCCGTCTGTCAATTGTGCCCGTAGTCGAGTGCAGGCGGCCGCTCCAGCCTCTGTCGTCATTGCCTGCGCAAGCAGGGCATCCAGTACGCCGCAGCGTTTCGATTGATCACAACCGTCATGTCCAGTCCGTGGGTACCAAAAGCATCTCCAAGCAAAAAAGGGCGGCCCAGCCGCCGGCCGAAGCCGGTTGCCGGACCGCCAGGTTTTCCCCGGGAGGAACTCAGTTCAAAAGCTTGGCGACGTTGTCCTTGGTGACGAGGTCGAGGCCGGTGTAGATCACCTCCGGCACCTTCTCGCCCTTCTTGATCGCGAGCAGCGTGTCCATCGCCTTCTCGCCCATCTCGAACGGACGCTGGCCGGTCAGCGCGTTGGAATAGCCGTCGCGCAGCAGCTCGAGCTGCATCTTCAGCGTATCGGCAACGACCAGCGTCAGCTTGCCAGCGTCGATGTCCTTGCGGTTCTTGTTGACGAAGGCCTTGTAGCCCTCGGGCGCGAACATCGGCCAGCCGCCGATCGGCACGATGGCGCCGAGATCCGGCGTCGCGGTGCGCAGATCGGCCATCTGCTGCACGGCGAGCGCGGGATCGTCGTTGCAGAAGGTCGGCGAGCCCGCCACTTCCGTCCACTTCGAGCCCTTCAGCGCCTCGCGCACGCCGTCGACGCGCTCGGCAAGGTTCTTGGCGCCGGGACCGCCGGAGACGACGGCGTACTTGCCGCCCTCAGGCCGGAGCTCGCGGAGCTGCTTGCCGAGCGCGAGGCCGAAGTCCTTGTTGTTGGTACCGATATAGGCAATGCGCTTCGAGCCCGGCGCATCGGCGTCGAAGGTGATGACGGGAATGCCGGCCGCCGTCGCCGCCTCGATCGATTTCGTCATCGATGGAACGTCGGCGACCGAGATGGCGAGGCCGTCGACCTTCTGGGTGATGAAGTCCTGGATGATCTGCGCCTGCGTGGCCGGCTCGTGCTCGACCGGGCCCTTGTAGATGCACTCGACATTGCCGAGCTCCTTGGCGCGCTTCAGACAGCCGTCGCGCGCGACGTCGAAGAACGGATTGTTCATCGCCTTCGGCACGATGGCGAAGCGGTATTTGGTCTCGGCCTGCGCCGGGGCCATCAAAATCGCGAGCGATGCGACCGCATAGAGCAGCTTCTTCATGGGTTTCCCTCCTCCATGTCTATCCCTGATCATTGTCTGTTCCGGGTGAGGATAGACGCGATTGTCACCCCGGCCAGTATTCGTCACAGCAGGCGCGCGCGGATACGATCCACAAGCACGGCGGCGATGATGATCACGCCGACCAGGGTCTGCTGCCAGTAGGAGTTGACCTGCGCCAGCACCAGCCCGTTACGGATCACCTCAAGCAGGACGCAGCCGACGATGGCGCCGAGCGGACCGCCGAGACCACCGGCGAGGTTGGCGCCGCCGATCACGGCCGCGGCGATCACGTTGAGCTCGTAGGACGTCGCCATGTTCGCGGGCGCCGATCCGAGCCAGCCCGAGATGATGATGCCCTGCAGGCCGGCGGCAAGCGCGCCGATCACATAGACCTCGATCTTCACCCGGGGCACGGAGACGCCGGTGAGCTCCGCGGCTTTCTCGTTGCCGCCGATCGCGAACACGTGGCGGCCGAACGCGGTGTGGTGCAGCACCAGCGCCATCACCAGCGCCAGCACGATGAGATAGATGAAGGGCGCAGGCACGCCGTACACATCGCCCTGCGTCAGCGCATAGAAATAATCGGCGTCGGGGCCGCCGGGGAAGCTGCCCTTGCCGTTCGAGATCACGTAGCTGAGGCCGCGCACGATCGACAGCATGCCGAGCGTGGTCACAAACGGCGACAGCCCGAGCAAGGCGATGCAGACGCCGTTGATCAGGCCGACCACCAGCGAAACCGCCAGGCCTGCCAGCACCGAGACGATCAGGATCAGGCCGGGCACGTTCGCGACCACGGTCTTGCCGTCCGCGGCGAGATGCACGAATAGCGACGACAGCGGCATCCCCGGCGTCGATAGCGTCGTCATCACCATCGAGGTGATCATCGCCGCGAAACACATCATCGAGCCGACCGACAGGTCGATGCCGCCGGTAATGATGACGAAGGTGATGCCGAGCGTCGCGATGGCGATGAAGGAGAAGTTCTTGGCGACGTTCTGCAGATTGCCTTCGGTCAGAAAATAGGGACTGGCGAAGCTCATCACGATGATGAGGGCGATGAGCGCCAGCGTGACGTAGGCCGTCTGCGAGGCGAACACGCCGCGGTGCCACCATCTGATGACGCCCACATTGGTGAAGGTGACGTCGGTGCCGGCGGAGCTGGTCTCGGATGGAACGGACATCACGCCGCCTCCTTGGCGCCAGTGATCAGCGCGGTCACTTCCTCGGGGCTGGTCTCGCCGACCGGCTTGTCGGCCTTCTTCTCGCCGCGGCGCATCACCACGACGCGATCGCACACCGCGAAGATGTCAGGCATGCGGTGCGAGATCAGGATGACGGCGATACCCTGTTCCTTCAGGCGATGGATCAGGCTCAGCACCTGCTCGACCTGGCGCACCGAGATCGCCGCGGTCGGCTCGTCCATCATCACCAGTCTGGCGTTGGACAGCCGCGTCCGCGCGATCGCCACCGCCTGGCGCTGGCCGCCCGACATGTCCTTGACGAGATCGTGCGGCCGCGTCTCGGAGCGCAGCTCGCGAAACAGCTCCAGCGCGCGCGCCTCCATGCCCTTGTGGTCGAGCAGCGCCAGCGGGCCGAAATTGCGCTTCAGCTCGCGGCCGAGAAACACGTTGGCCGCTGCCGTGAGGTTGTTGGCGAGCGCCAGGTCCTGGTACACGACCTCGATGCCGACGCTGCGCGAATCCATCGGGCGATGGAAATGCACCTCGCGGCCGCCGAAATGGATCGTGCCCTGGCTCGGCGGAAAATTGCCGGCGATGATCCGCACCAGCGTGGACTTGCCGGCGCCGTTATCGCCCATCAGGCCGACGACCTCGCCGGAGCCGATCGAAAGATCCACGCCCTGCAGCGCGCGGATCGCGCCGAACTGCTTGCCGATGCCCTTCAGCTCAAGGACCGGCTGCGCGGCGGTGCTCATCACGGCGCGCTCAGCGTCATTCGTCATCGTGCGCAGGCTGCTGTCGTCAGACATAGCGGTTCACCACGCTTTCGAGATATTCCTGCCGGCCGGACCGCGGCTGCGGATCGAGGCCGGTGTTGACGGCGCGGTCGGCGAGCTCGGCGAGCGAGCGGCGGCCGGCGAGGATCGCCTGCCCCTCGTCGCCGTCCCAGCCGGCGTAGCGCCGCGCCAGCGGCGCGGTCAGCGCACTGTCGGTCAGCATCTCGTCGGCGGCGATCAGCGCCCGCGCGCAGGCATCCATCGAGCCGACATGGGCGTGCAGCAGGTCATCCGGATCGATCGACTGCCGGCGGATCTTGGCGTCGAAATTCAGCCCGCCCGTGGTGAAGCCGCCGCCCTTGAGCATGTCGTGGAACACCAGCGCCAGCTCCGGCACGTTCATCGCGAACTGGTCGGTGTCCCAGCCGAGCAGATCGTCGCCGCGGTTGATGTCGAGGGAGCCGAACACGCCGAGCGCCTGCGCCAGCGCGATCTCGTGCTGGAACGAATGGCCGGCGAGGATGGCGTGGTTCTGCTCGATATTGAGCTTGACGTCGTTCAAAAGGTCATAGCGCCGCAGGAAGCCGTAGCAGGTGGCGACGTCGAAATCATACTGGTGCTTGGTCGGCTCCTTCGGCTTCGGCTCGATCAGCAGCGGGCCCTTGAAGCCGATCTTGTGCTTGTGCTCGACGACCAGCGCGACGAAGCGGCCGAGCTGATCGAGCTCGCGCTTCATGTCGGTGTTGAGCAAGGTCTCGTAGCCCTCGCGGCCGCCCCACAGCACGTAGTTGGCGCCGCCGAGACGATGCGTCACCTCGAGTGCGGCACGCACCTGTCCCGCCGCGTAGGTGAACACGTCCGGATCCGGATTGGTCGCGGCGCCCGCCATGTAGCGGCGATGTGAGAACAGGTTGGCGGTGCCCCACAGCAGCCGCACCTTGGCAGACGCCATCTTCTGCTCGAACAGGTCGGCGATGGCGTTGAGATTGGCGACCGACTCCTTCAGCGTCGCGCCTTCCGGCGCGGCGTCGACGTCGTGGAAGGTGAAGAACGGCACGTCGAGCAGCCGGAACAATTCGAACGCCACGTCGGCCTTGGCCCGCGCCATCGCCATCGCGTCGTCGCCATGCTGCCACGGCCGCAGGAAGGTCTCGCCGCCGAACGGATCGCTGCCCGGCCAGCAGAACGAATGCCAGTAGCAGACCGCGAAGCGCAGATGATCCTCCATCCGCTTGCCGCGGATGACGCGATCCTTGTCGTACCAGCGGAACGACAGCGGGCTGCGTGACTCGGGCCCGCCATAGCTGACGGTCGCGCCGGTCTGGAAGAAGGGGGCCTGGACGTTCACGACGTTACTCCTTGAGAGCAGGAAAGAGCTTGCGCCATTGCGCGTAGGCGGCGTCATATGCCGCGCGCTGCGGCGCGCGGGGTTCGAAACTCTGCAGCCGCTGCGGCTTGCGGCAGACATCGGCCGGTGCTGCGCCGGTCGCGGCAAGACGGCCGAGCCGCGCGGCGCCGATGGCGGCGCCGACCTCGCCCTCCTCGACCCGGTGCACGGTGACGCCAAGCACGTCGGCCATGATCTGCGCCCACAACAAAGAGCGCGAGCCGCCGCCGACGAGATCGAGCTCTGTGATCGGCTGCGCGCTGCGCGCGAGCGCGGCGAACATGTCGCGTGAGGCAAACGCCACGCCCTCCAGCACCGCCTGCACGAGATCACCGCGGCCGGCGGCGCTGCGCAGGCCGACCAAGGCGCCGGCGGCATGGGCATCGTTGTGCGGCGTGCGCTCGCCGTCGAGATAAGGCAGGAACTGCACCGGGCTCGGACGTTCGACGCTGATACCGAGCGGCGCCAGCAGTGCGGCTTCCGGCGTCTCGAGAAGGCGCGCCAGCCACGCCAGCGAGGCCGCGGCCGACAGCATCACGCCCATCTGATGCCAGAGACCGCCGAGCGCATGGCAGAACGCATGCACGGCCGCTTCCGGCGCTGGCGCGAAGCGGTCGGTCACCCGGAACAGCACGCCTGATGTGCCGAGCGACAGGAAGGCATCGCCGGGCGTGATGGCGCCGAGCCCGATTGCGCTCGCCGCGTTGTCGCCGGCGCCGCCCGCGATCACGACGTCAGCGCCCATGCCCCAGCGCCGCGCCAGCTCGGGCGACAACGCGGCACTGCGCTCATTGCCCTCGACGAGGCGCGGCATGTGATCGAGACCGAGCCCGGTCGCCGCCAGCAGTTTCTCCGACCAGCGCCGCGCGCCGACATCGAGCCACAGGGTGCCGGCCGCATCCGACATGTCCTCGACCATCTCGCCGGACAGCCGATAGCGCACATAGGCCTTCGGCAGCAGCACCTTCGCGACCTCGGCAAAGATCTTCGGCTCGTGCTTCGCCACCCAGACGAGCTTCGGCGCGGTGAAGCCGGGCATCGCGAGGTTGCCGGCGATGGCATGCAGTTCGGGACAGCGGCGTTCGAGCTCGGCGCATTCGGCCTGCGAGCGGCCGTCATTCCACAGGATCGCCGGCCGCAGCGGCCGACCGGCGCGGTTCAGCAAGGTCGCGCCGTGCATCTGGCCGGACAGGCCGATGCCGCTGACGGCAGCGGTCTCGCGCGGACGCTCCCGCGCGAGATCATCGACCGCGCCGATGACGGCCTCGACCCAGTGATCCGGATTCTGCTCGGACCACAGCGGCTGCGGATGCGACAGCGCCAGCGGCCGCGCGGCGCTCGCGATCAGCGCGCCCGTCTCGTCCTCCAGCACGGCCTTCACGCCGGATGTGCCGACATCCAGTCCGAGAAACACGACTCCACTCCTCCCACACGGACCGCCAGGCGCCTCGGCGATCTGCGTCGCCTCGAAACCAGCGCCTCGGTCGTTTCTCATTCCGTGTTCGGGCCGACCGCGTCATCGCGGCCATCCGCTCACGGCAGATTGTCCCGCATCACGATGTCGATGCGGATCGTCTCCTGTTCGCTCAGGATCGGCTCGCCGCGCGCCAGCGCCAGGAGCACGCGCACCGCGGAGCGCGCCTCGTGTCCCGGGTTCTGCGAAATCGCCGCGTCCATCACGCCGTTCAACAGCAGCTTGCGCGTCAGTGCCGTCACGTCGTGGCCGACGAACACGATGTCGTCGGCGCGCCCCGACTCGGTCAGCGCCTTGGCGACGCCGGCCGTGCCAGCGCCGACATTGTAGAGCCCGACGATGTCACGATGCTCGGTCAGCAGCTTGCGCATGAGGTGCTCTGAGCGATCGTCCACGTCATGCCCCTCAGCGACCGGCAAAACCTCAAGTTGCCGAAACTCCGCCGCGAGGACCTGGCCGAAGCCGAAGATGCGCTCGGCATGATCGCGCAGGCTTTGCGAGCCGGCCATGATCGCGACCCGCCCCGCCTTGCCGCCGGCGAAGCGTCCGACCAGCGCGCCCGCGGTGCGGCCGGCGGCGATGTTGTCGATGCCGACATAGTGATGCCGTCGCGACGACGGCACGTCCGACACCAGCGTCACCACCTTGGCGCCGGACTCGACGAGATCGTTGATCGCCGCGCGCACGCTCGGATGATCGAGCGCCACCACCGCGACGCCGTCGACCTGACCGACGAGCTGCTCGAGCTTCGCGGCCAGCACGGCCGCATCGAACACGTCCGTCGTGACCACATCGACCGTGAGCCGGCGCGCGGCCATCCAGCTCGTCAGATCGCCGAGATGCGCCTGAATCTGCTGCATGAAGGGATTGGCGCCGGACGGCATCACGAAGGCAAAGCGCCGCGCGCGGGCACGGGCGAGTTCGGAGGCCGCCGCATGCGGCTGGAACGCGCTGCGCTCCATCGCGTCCTTGACGCGTCGCACCGTATCCGGGCGCACGCCCGGCCGGTTGTGCAGCACGCGATCCACAGTGGCGAGGCTCACGCCCGCCTGCCGCGCAATATCCCGCAATGTCAGCGGCGCGTTCATGCTCCTCCCCTTTGGGTTGAGGACCATAGCGCGGTTTTTGAGGTACGCAACTCATTTTTGAGGGCGGGCGGGGAAGCCGACAGACTGAGGCAGCCGGCGCCAATCCCGACAGCGCGTCCCCGATCGTCTGCCCCCTCCATCTCGAGCTGAGCGAAGTTGCACCAGCCGAAGCAGCCGCAGGCGGATGGGCACAAAGCCAATCGCCAGCCTGCCTCAAACCGCTCCCTGGGTATGGGTCCCGGCGTTCGCCGGAACCACAGCGAGGCTATCGATGCGTGATGCCATCAAGCAGCGCAGGCGAAACGCGTCGCGATGACCCCGCTCAAAACGGCAGCCCGACATAGTTCTCTGCCAGCGACCGCTGCGCGGCCTCGGACGAGAACAGATAGGCGAGCTCAGTGTCCTGCAGTCTGTCGTCGTAGGACAGCCGGTCGGGGAAACGATGCAAGAGCGTCGTCATCCACCAGGAGAAGCGCTGCGCCTTCCAGATCCGCGCCAGCGCCCGCTGCGAGTAGCCGTCGATGCCGCGATCGTCGCCTTTCTTGTAGTGGTCGAGCAGCGCATGATAGAGATAGTAGATGTCGGACGCAGCCGAGTTCAGCCCGCGCGCGCCGGTCGGCGGCACGATATGGGCGGCGTCGCCGGCCAGGAACAGCCTGCCGTAGCGCATCGGCTCGGCGACGAAGCTGCGCAGCGGCGCGATGCTCTTCTCGATCGAGGGCCCGGTCATCAGACGGCCAGCGATCTCCGCCGGCAGCCGGCGCTTCAGCTCCTCCCAGAACGCGTCGTCGCTCCAGTCCTCGACCTTGTCGGTGAGCGGCACCTGGACATAGTACCGGCTCAGCACCTGCGAGCGCAGCGAGCACAGCGCGAAGCCGCGCTCGTGCTTGGCATAGATCAGCTCCGGCGACACCGGCTTGGTGCGCGACAGCACGCCGAGCCAGCCGAACGGGTACACCCGCTCGTATTCGGTCAGCTTGTCGTGCGGGATCGACTTGCGGCTGACGCCATGAAAGCCGTCGGCGCCGATGATGTAGTCGCAGTCGATGCGGACGACCTCCTCGTCCTGACGGTAGGTGACGAAGGGCTTGTCGGAAGCGATGTCGTGCGGCGTCACGTCGGCCGCGTTGTGCACGACCTTGCCGCCGAGCTTGTCGCGGGCCTCGTAGAGATCGCGCGTCAACTCGGTCTGGCCATAGACCATCACCGAGTTGCCGCCGGAATATTTGTGCAGGTCGACGCGATCGAGCTTGCCGTCATGGGCTATGTAGAAACCGTGATGGATCTCGCCCTCGCGGTCCATGCGCTCGCCGCACTGCGCCTCGCGCATCAGCTCGGCAAAGCCGTGCTCGAGCACGCCGGCACGGATGCGCGACAGCACGTAGTCGCGGCTGGATTTCTCCAGGATGATCGTATCGATGCCCTGCAGATGCAGGAGCTGCGACAGCATCAGGCCCGACGGGCCTCCGCCGATGATGCAGACTTGGACTTTCATGGGCGTGTTCTCCCGGATTCGCAGACGCAGGCTTGTTGGGTATGCTTTTCAGTCGCGGATTTTAGCAAGGAATGCGCAGGGATCACTTGGATGGACGCGGCATTCTCTTGCACTTTTCCGACACCATGCCGCGATGCACAACGAACGCTGCAATGGCATGGGGCGGCGCCGATCAGCCTGCCGGCGGCGCCGCGTCGTCTCCGACGCCCATCGCACGCCGATAGTCGCGCGGGCTCGCCCCGGTGTGCCGCTTGAAGAAGCGGCAGAAATAGGCCGGGTCCTTGAAACCGAGCTCGAACGCCAGCTTCGACACCGGCGCCGCAATATAGGTGAGCCGCCGGCACGCCTCGCGCGCGAGCCGCGCATGCACGATGTCGAGCGCGGACTGACCGGTCTCGGCCCGCGTCAACCGATTGAGCCGCTCCGGCGTCATGCCGAGTTCGTCGGCGTAGCGCGCCACCGACCAGTGATCGCGGTGATGCGCCTCGACCAGCACGATGAAGCGGGTGAACAGCGCGGCATGCCCGCTGCCGCGCCGCGCGCCTTGCGACTGCCGCGCGCTCTGCTGCGCCAGCCGCCACACGATCGAGCGACCGAGCCAGTGCGGAACCGGCGAGGCCGCGGAATCGGCGGCGGCGAACTCGTCGGCGAGGTCGACGAACAGCGCGGCGATGCGCCGCGTCGCAACGGCTTGCGGCTCCAGATGCAGGATTTGCGGCGCTGCAAACAAGTCGCGCAGCGCCTCGCCGGTCGCCGGGACGTCGCCCTCGACCACCGCCCGCGGATTGAACGTCAGCACATAGCCGTCAGTGTCGCGCGAGAAGCGGAAGGCATGGACGACGCCGGGGGGAATGATCACGGCGACCGGGCCGGCACAGCGCTCGCGGCTTTCGTCCAAGGCGATCTCGGCCGGGCCGGAGCCGACCCAGAGGATCTGGTGCAGGCCCTGATGGGTGTGCGCCTCGATCTCCCAGCGATACAGCTTGCTGCGCACCTGGATCGGCTCGACATGCAGCATGTCCGGCTGCGCGGCCGACGCTTCGCCGTACAGCGCGAACGCGGGGATCGACGGCTTGGTGCGAAAGCGGGGCATGAGCGAGAGCTAACCCTGAATGTCGGAAAAGTACAAGTCTTGGCCGGCTTTCGTGTCTCACGCCGCGGCCACGGCTCGGCTAGATCAATGAAAAGAACAACAACGACCACACTCAATGGAGAGGAGGCCCAAGATGTTCGCGTTCGACCCGTATTCGCCTGCGGTCGATGCCGACCCGTTCCCGTTCTACAAGACGCTGCGCGACGAACACCCCTGCTTCTGGAGCCCGCAGGCCCAGGTGTGGATCCTGTCGCGCTATGCCGATGTGGCGGCGGCCGGAACGAACTGGCAGACCTATTCGTCGGCCAAGGGCAACCTGATGACCGAGCTGCCGAACCGTGCCGGCGCGACGCTCGGCACCACCGACCCGCCGCGCCACGACCGGCTGCGCGGCCTCGTCCAGCATGCCTTCATGAAGCGCAATCTGGAGAGCCTGTCAGGCCCGATCCGCGACATCGCGCGCGACTGCGCCGAGGCGCTGCGCGGCCAGGACCGGTTCGACTTCATCGAGGCATTCTCGTCGAAATTCACCGTGCGCGTGTTGTTCGCCGCGCTCGGCCTGCCGCTCGGCGACGAGCAGACGGTGCGCGACAAGGCGGTGCTGATGGTGCAGAGCGATCCGGTGAGCCGCGCCAAGGGACCGCAGCACATCGCAGCCTACAACTGGATGCAGGACTATGCGGCCGGCATCATCGCGGAGCGCCGCGCGCGGCCGCAGAACGACCTGATCTCGCACTTCAGCATGGCCGAGATCGACGGCGACAAGCTCGACGAGCGCGAGGTGCTGCTGACGACGACCACGCTGATCATGGCCGGCATCGAGTCGCTCGGCGGTTTCATGACGATGCTGGCGTATAATCTCGCCGATCACGCGGAGGCGCGCCGGGCGGTCGTCGCCAATCCCGACCTGATGGCGGACGCCGTGGAAGAGTCACTGCGCTACAACACCTCGGCGCAGCGCTTCCGCCGCTGCCTGCAGAAGGACGTCACCCTGCACGGCCAGACCATGCGCGAGGGCGATTTCGTCTGCCTCGCCTACGGCTCCGCCAACCGCGACGAGCGGCAGTTTCCCAATCCGGATGTTTATGACATCAGGCGCAAGCCACGCGGCCATCTCGGCTTCGGCGGCGGCGTGCACGCCTGTCTGGGATCGGCGATCGCGCGCATGGCGATCAAGATCGCGTTCGACGAGCTGCACAAGGTCGTGCCGGACTATCGCCGCACCCAGGAGCAACTGCCCTGGATGCCGTCTTCGACCTTCCGCAGCCCGATGTATCTCGAGCTGACGGTGCATTAGTCATCGCGAGGACTAATGGCAGGCTCGCGCTCGCGCCTCGCTGACGGTACGCCCCCCTCGCCCCGCTTACGCCGGACGAGGGGCACCAATGGGTCTACAACAGCTCAAACCAGCGCGCCGAGATCCGCTGCGCTGAAGCCCTTCAGGCCCGCCTTGTCGCCGGCCTTGATCTTGGCGACCCATTCGGCATCGCTGATCAGCGCGCGGCCGACCGCGATCAGGTCGAACTCCTCCCTGGCCATGCGCTCCAGCAGCGCATCGAGATCGGCCGTCGTCGACGGCTTGCCGGCGAAGGCCGAGAAGAATTCATCGGACAAGCCGACCGAGCCGACGCTGATGGTCGCGGCGCCCGTGATCTTCTTGGCCCAGCCGGCGAAGTTCAGGCCCTTCTCGCCGTCGACGTCCGGGAATTCCGGCTCCCAGAAGCGGCGCTGCGAGCAGTGCAGGATGTCGACGCCGGCCGCGACCAGCGGCTGCAGCCAGTCGGCCATCAGCGCCGGCGTCTCGGCGAGGCGCGCCGCATAGTCCTGCTGCTTCCACTGGCTGACGCGCAGGATGATCGGGAAATCGGGACCCACCGCCTTGCGGATCGCGGCGACGATCTCGCCGGCAAAGCGGGAGCGCTCCTTGATGGTGGCGCCGCCATAGCGGTCCTCGCGCTGGTTGGTGCCGGACCAGAAGAACTCGTCGACCAGATAGCCGTGCGCACCATGGATCTCGACGGCGTCGAAGCCCGTGCGCTTGGCGTCGGCCGCGGCTTGCGCGAATGCGGCAACGGTGTCGGCGATGTCGTTCTCGGTCATCGCGTTGCCGCGCGGCTTGCCGGGCGCAACCAGCCCGGATGGGCTCTCGACCGGCGCATCGGGCTCCCAGCGGCTCATGCCCTTGGTCGAGCCGGTGTGCCAGATCTGTGGCGCGATGCGGCCGCCGGCGGTGTGCACGGCGCTCGCCACGTTCTGCCAGCCGGCCAGCGCGGCATCGCCGTGGAAGAAGGGAATATTGGGCTCGTTGCGCGAGGCCGGGCGGTTGACGACCGTGCCCTCGGTGAGGATCAGCCCCACGCCACCTTCGGCGCGGCGGCGGTAATAGGCAGCGTTGGCCTCGCCGGGAACGCCGTTCGGCGCGGCGTTGCGGGTCATCGGCGCCATGACGATGCGGTTCTTCAGCTCCAGCGACTTCAGGCGAAACGGACGAAACAGCACGCTGGTATCGAGGTCGGACATTCAGGGGGCTCCATTGCGTTCGGAACCGCTCCAGTATACTTCGTAAACCTGAAGTCAATCAGGCACCCGAAGTCGCTCAGGTATATCGGAGGAAACTGCTGTCGTGACCGCCGCATCGACATCACAGACCGCCCCGCTCCGCTGCAAGCCGCAGCACTTCTCGTCGGAATGCCCGAGCCGGGTGCTGATCGACCAGATCGCCGACAAATGGTCGATGATGGTGCTGGCCGTGCTGGACTCCGGTCCACTGCGCTTCAACGCGATCAAGAAGCAGCTCGAGGGCGTCACCCAGAAGGCGCTGACGCAATGCCTGCGTCGGCTCGAGCGCAACGGCCTCGTCGCCCGCGAGGTGATCGCGGACTCGCCGGTCGCGGTTCAGTACGAGATCACGCCGCTCGGCCGTACCCTGCAGCCCCCGTTCCGCGCGCTCTATGCCTGGACCATCGCCAAGATGCCGGAGGTCGAGCAGGCCCGGCAGGCCTTCGACGAGCGCCGGAGTCGCTAATCCCAGGCGGCCAAAGGCCGCTACTGGAAGGCCACCTCCGCGAAGCTGCGCAGCTTGCGCGAATGCAGCCGCTCCGACTCCTGATGCTTCAAGAGCTCCAGCGCCTTCAGCCCGATCTGGAGATGCTGGCCGACACGCTGGCGATAGAAGTCGCTCGCCATGCCGGCGAGCTTGATCTCGCCATGCAGCGGCTTGTCGGAGACGCAGAGCAAGGTGCCGTAGGGCACGCGGAAACGATAGCCGTTGGCGGCGATTGTGGCCGACTCCATGTCGAGCGCGATGGCGCGCGACTGCGAGAGGCGATGGATCACGGCCGGGCCGGAGATTTCCCAATTGCGGTTGTCGACGCTGGCCACCGTGCCCGTGCGCATCACCCGCTTCAGCTCGAACCCGGAATAGCCGGTGACCGTCTCCACGGCCTCCTCGAGCGCGACCTGCACCTCGGCGAGCGCCGGGATCGGCACCCAGGGTGGCAATTCCTGGTCGAGCACATGGTCCTCGCGGACATAGCCGTGCGCCAGCACGTAATCGCCGAGCCGCTGCGTGTTGCGCAGCCCCGCGCAGTGGCCGACCATCAGCCAGGCATGCGGCCGCAGCACCGCGATGTGGTCGGTGACGTTACGCGCGTTCGACGGACCGGTACCGATGTTGATCAGCGTGATGCCCTGGTGCCCCGGCTCGACGAGATGAAGCGCCGGCATCTGCGGCGTGCGCGCCGGCGCGGAGCCGGTGGTGCCGCCGCCGAGACGGGCATTGCGGGTGATGACGTTGCCCGGCTCGACGAAGGCCTCGGCTGCGCCCTGCCCGGCCGCCAGTTGCTGGCGGCCCCAATCCGCGAAGGCGTCGACATAGAACTGATAGTTCGTGAAGATCACGAAGTTCTGGAAATGGTCCGGGTCGGTGCCCGTATAGTGATAGAGCCGGCGCAGCGAGTAGTCGACGCGCGCGGCGCGAAACAGCGACAGCGGCTCGGGCATGCCGGGCTTCAGTCCGAGCGTGCCGTCGGCGATCGCATCGTCCATGGTCGCGAGATCCGGAGCGTCGAACACGTCGCGCAGCGAGCGCGTCACCAGCGGGCTCTCGTGGTGCGGAAGCGCCGTCTCGATGTTGATGTCGCGGCGGTAGGCGAAATGCACCGGGATCGGCTCGGCCGACTCGCCGATCTCGACCGGCACGCCATGATTCTCGATCAACAGACGGATCTGCTTGGTCAGGTACGAGCGGAACAGGTCCGGCCGCGTGACGCTGGTCTCGTGCACGCCGGGCCCCGCGACGAAGCCATAGGCGAGACGCGAGTCGAGCCGGGCGTGACTTGCGGTGGTCAGCCGCACGAAGGGATAGGTCGCGCGGATCCGTGTCGCCGGCACGACGCCGTTGGCATAGGCCTCGAAATGGCCGCGCAGGAAAGCGGTATTGCGCTCGTAGATCTCTTCGAGCCGGGCCACCGCGGCGGCCGCGTCGGTGAAGGTTTCTGTTGCCACGGGTGGCGGAGATTGGACAGTCAATGGCGATCCTTTGTATCCGGCGGACGGTCGTCGAGGCAGACTTGCGCAATCATAGAAATCACCCCTGGCTTTGCCCAGGGGGCGGGTCACGCGACGACGCCCATGAACTGGACGTTGAGCCATGATGCGCTGCATTGCGACAAGGATTTGTGGCCGAATGTTTCAATTGCCTGTGCGCGTCATTGCTCATAAGACGGTTTCACATTGGCCGGAACAGGTCGATATCTGAAAAGGGAGGTCATCGCGCAGCATGTCGCAAGCGAATGGATTCGGATTGGCTGGCGTCATCGGCATGCCCGTCGCTCATTCCCGCTCGCCCACGATCCACAATTTCTGGCTCAACGCGCACGGCCTGCGCGGCGCCTACGTCCCGCTTGCGGTTCAGCCGGAGCGGCTGAAGGATGCGCTGGCTGGGCTGGTGGCGCTCGGATTCCGCGGCTGCAACGTGACCATGCCGCACAAGCAGACGGCGATGCCGCTGCTGCACCGGGTCAACGACACCGCACGACGCATCGGCGCCGTGAACACGATCGTGGTCGAAGCGGATGGCACGCTGAGCGGCTTCAACAATGACGGCAACGGCTTTGTCCAGAGCCTGCGCGATGCCAGGCCGAACTGGCGCGCCGACGAAGGCCCTGTTCTCTTGCTAGGGGCCGGCGGTGCAGCGCGCGCGGTCGTTGTGGCGCTGCTGGAGAATGGCGCCCGCGACATCCGCATCAGCAACCGCACCACCGAGAAGGCGCAGTCCATCGCAGCCGAATTCGGGACGGCCATCAGCACGGTGGCGTGGGATGATCGTTCGGCGGCAGTCGCCGATGTCGCCCTGCTCATCAACAGCACCGATCGCGGCATGATCGGAAAGCCCGCACTGGAGATCGACCTGGGGCGGCTGTCCGCGAAGACGCTCGTCGCAGACCTGATCTACACACCGTTCGAAACGCCCTTCCTCGCGGATGCGCGCGCGCGCGGCTGCACGACGGTCAACGGGCTCGGCCTGCTGCTCAACCAGGCGCGTCTCGCTTTCCAGGCCTGGTTCGGCGTGCTGCCCGACGTCACGCCCGAACTGATCAAGGCGGTTCAGGCGACGTTCTGAACGTCGGTCAGAGAGGGCTCGACCATGGCACTTCCGGCAGGCCCCAGGATCGATTGCCACATCCACGCCATCGATCCCGCGCGCTTCCCCTACGCGCCGGATACGCCCTATCGTCCGACCGGCCAGGAAATCGCGCCCGCCGCGCATCTCATTCGCGTGCTCGACGTCTTCGACGTCCGGCACGCGCTGATCGTCGCAACCAATTCCGGCTATGGCTCCGACAGCCGCATCCTGCTCGACACGCTCAGGCTCGGAGATGGCAGGTTCAAGGGCGTCGCGGTCGTCGAGAAGGACGTCGACATCGGAGAACTGGAGCGGTTGAAGGCCGCAGGCGTCATCGGCGTCGCCTTCAACGTGCCGTTTCATGGCACCGACTATTACCGTGACGCCGCGCCGCTGCTGGACAAGCTGACCGACCTCGATCTGTTTCTGCAGGTCCAGGTCGAGCAGGATCAGTTGCTCGACCTGCTGCCCCTCATCGAGCGGTCGACGGTCCGCCTCGTGTTCGATCACTGCGGCCGGCCTGCCGTGGAGCATGGGCTGCGACGCCCATCCTTCCAGGCCCTGCTCGCGCTCGGCCGCGACCGCGACGCGCATGTGAAGCTGTCCGGCTACTACAAATTCGCGCGCCAGCCCTATCCGTACGCCGACACGTGGCCATTCATCGCCGCGCTGGTCGAGGCCTTCACGCTCGATCGCTGCGTGTGGGGCTCCGATTGGCCGTTCCTGCGCGCGCCCGAACGCCTCGACTACGGGCCGCTGCTGGCCGGCATTACCGAGATCTTTCCGGACCCGGACGATCAGCACCGGCTGCTATGGCGAACGCCGTCGCGACTACTGGGTTTTGCAGAGGCACCCGCAAGTTCATCATCATAAGCAAAAAACAATCGGGAGGACGTCATGAGGCATCTGGGAAGATTGAGCGGCTTGGCGGCCGCCATGGCACTGTGGGCGGGTTTGGCCTGGGCAGAGAACACCGTCTACATTCCCGATGTCGTCGAGCTGTCCGGCCCCGGAGCCGTGTCGGGCACGAACTGGCGCGATGGCGTCGCCCTGGCGGTCGACGAGATCAACAATGCCGGAGGCATTCTCGGCCGCAAGATTGCGACCGAGCACCTCGACACCCAGAGCAATCCCGGCGTCTCCCGGGCCCAGGTGCAGAAGGTGCTCGACCGCGAGCCCTATGTAGTGCTGGGGCCGATCTATTCGGGCTCGGTCAAGGTCAACATGGCGCTGACGCAGCAGGCCGAGGTGCCGCAGATCGTCGGCGCCGAGGCCGCCGATATCACGACGCAAGGCAATCCCTGGATCTTCCGCACCGCCTTCGGCCAGCAGTTCAGCATGCCGAAGATCGCCAACTATCTGCATGACCAGCTGAACGTGAAGTCCGTCGCGGTGGTCTGGGTGAACAACGATTTCGGCAAAGGCGGCCGCGACAGCTTCGTCAAGGAGATGAAGGCCCGCGGCATCGAGGTGGTGTCGGACATCTCGACCGAACAGGGCCAGGTCGATTTCGGCTCCGACGTCATCAAGCTGAAGAACGTCAAGGCCGACGCGATCTTCGTCTACACCAACGAGGAAGAAAGCGCGCGTTTCCTGATCGAGGCCAAACGTCAGGGATTGTCGGTGCCGCTGTTCGGAGAGACAACGCTGCTCAGCCAGAAGGTCGTGGAGCTCGCAGGCCCCGCCGCCAACGGCGTGCGCGGCCATGTCGGCCTGAGCGCGGATGCGCCCATTCCTGCCATCCAGGCCTTTGCGAAGAAGTTCAACGAGCGCTACCGCTACTGGCCCGACCATAACGGCATCAAGGGCTATACCGCGGTCTATCTCGTCAAATACGTGACCGAGATGATCGGCAAGTTCGACGGCCACGCTTTCGGCGCCACCATGAAGGGATTGACGCTGACGCCGGACAAGGCGCCGGGCATGCTGATGGAGGCAAGCTGGGACCAGAACGGCGACATCGACCGTGAGAGCTTCCTGGCCGAGATCGTCGACGGCAAGCAGAAGATCGTCGCGACGCTGCCGAAGCTGAAGCCGTCCAAGGCGCCGTAGATCTGCGCCATCTTAGAAACCTCCTCACGCGCAACGCGCGCGAGGAGGGAAGAAGTATCAGCCCTTGGCGAGCTGCACGTCGAGATCGTGCAGCACCTGGTAGCAGGGCAGCACCTGGGCCACGGAGGCGTTGGGCTCGCGGCCCTCGCGGATCGCGGCGAAGAACTCGCGGTCCTGCAGCTCGATCCCGTTCATGGAGACGTCGACCTTGGAGACGTCGATCTTCTCTTCCTTGCCGTTCACCAGATCGTCGTAGCGGGCAATGTAGGTGCCGGTGTCGCCGATGTAGCGGAAGAAGGTGCCGAGCGGGCCGTCATTGTTGAACGACAGCGACAGCGTGCAGATCGCGCCATTGGCGGCCTTGAGCTGGATCGACATGTCCATGGCGATGCCCAGGGTCGGGTGGATCGGACCCTGGATCGCATTGGCCTTCACGATCGGCGAGCCCGCCTGATAGGCGAACAGGTCGACGGTGTGGGCGGCGTGGTGCCACAGCAGATGGTCGGTCCAGCTGCGTGGCTGGCCCAGCGCGTTCATGTTGGTGCGGCGGAAGAAGTAGGTCTGCACATCCATCTGCTGGATGTGGAATTCGCCGGCCTTGATCTTCTTGTGCACGAACTGGTGGCTGGGATTGAAGCGGCGGGTGTGGCCGCACATCGCGACCAGCTTGGTCTCCTTCTGCAGCTCCACCACCTGCTGCGCGTCCTTCAGCGAGTCGGCGAGCGGAATCTCGACCTGGACATGCTTGCCGGCCCTGAGGCAGTCGATCGCCTGCGCCGCATGCATCTGGGTCGGCGTGCAGAGGATGACGGCATCGACCTCCGGCAGCTTGAGGCTGTCGGCGAGCTCGGTCGAGACGTGCTTGATGCCGTATTTGTCGGCGACTTCCTTGGTCTGGTCGAAGCGGCGGCCGACCAGCGACACCACCTCGACCCCGTCGATGTTCTTGATGCCGTCGAGATGCTTGATGCCGAAGGCGCCGGCGCCGGCGAGCGCGACCTTGATGGTCTTGACCATATCAGTTGTTCTCCAGGATCAGATGGCCGACGGCCGTGTTGCTCGCCGGCACATGATAGAAGCGGTGACGCACGGTCGGCGCGTTGCCCTTCTTGGTCTCGTTGACGTCGCTCATGGCGCCGCGCGCGATCAGCCACATCACGAGCTCGATGCCCTCGCTGCCGGCCTCGCGGACGTACTCGATATGCGGCACCTTGGACAGGCCTTCCGGATCGTTGATCAGCTTGTCCAGGAACATGTTGTCCCATTCGCGATTGATCAGGCCGGCGCGCGGCCCCTGCAGCTGGTGGCTCATGCCGCCGGTGCCCCAGATCTGCACGTTGAGCGGCTCGTCATAGCTCTCGATCGCCTTGCGGATCGCCTTGCCGAGCATGAAGCAGCGGCGGCCGGACGGCACCGGATATTGCACGACGTTGACGGCGAACGGGATCACCGGGCACGGCCAGGCATCGACCTGGCCGAAGATCAGGCTGAGCGGCACGGTGAGGCCGTGATCGACGTCCATCTTGTTGACGATGGTGAGGTCGAAATCGTCCTGGATCACCGACTGCGCGATGTGCGCGGCGAGCTTCGGATGCCCGATCACCTTGGGGACCGGGCGCGGGCCCCAGCCCTCGTCGGCCGGCTGATATTCAGCCGCGGTGCCGATCGCGAACGTGGGAATCATGTCCAGGCTGAAGGCGGTCGCATGGTCGTTGAAGACCAGGAATACGACGTCCGGCTTCTGCTCCTTCTCCCACTGCTTGGCGAAGTCGTAGCCGGCGAAGACCGGCTTCCAATAATCCTCGCCGGTCTTGCCGAGGTCGAGGGCTGCGCCGATCGCCGGGACGTGCGAGGTGAAGACGCTTGCGGAGATATGGGCCATTTACTTCTTCTCCCCGGTGTAGCGGTTGCCCTCGACCGAGCGGCCGCCCTTGATCATCATCTCGCGGTACTGGTCTTCGGTCATGCCGGTCATGCTGCCGGCCATCTGCTGAAAGCTCTTGCCGTCAGTCGCGCCGATCTTGGCGAGAAAGTAGATGTTGCCGCCGAGCGCAATGCAGCGGTTGAGGTCGCGGTCGAGCACCGCCTGCTTCTGCTCCTCGCTCATCGGCCATTCGTCGAGATAGGCGCGCTCATTGGCCTTGAAGCGGGCGCGGTTCTCCGCCTTCATCAGCGACATGCAGAACTGGTTGAGGTGATAGCCCATCCGCGACATGTCCGCGTCGAAGATGGTCGTGCCGGGAACGTCGGTATAGGGTTTGTCGAGCGACATCGCTTCCCTCCTTCAGGATTCGTCGGGCCAGTACAGCCGCATCGGATTGTCGACCAGGAGCTTGTGCTGCAGCTCCGCGGTGACGGCGATATGCGGAATGAAGTCGACCAGCAGGCCGTCGTCGGGCATGTGGTCCTTCAGGTTCGGATGCGGCCAGTCGGTGCCCCACAGCACGCGATCCGGGAAGGTCTCGACGATGCGCTTCGCAAACGGCACCACGTCGCGATAGGCGTTCTGCTCGCCATTCAGCGCCGGCGGTCCCTTGACCGAGAGACGCTCCGGGCAGCTCACCTTGGACCAGACGTTGCCGTGCTCGCGCATGAACTTCACGAACAGCTCGAACTCGGGACCATCGACCGGCTTGGTCACATCAGGACGGCCCATGTGGTCGACGACGACCGTGGTCGGCAGGGACGTGAAGAAGTCCCACAACTCAGGCAGATCAACGGCTTCGAAGTAGATCACGACGTGCCAGCCGAGCTTGTTGATGCGGTTGGCGATCTCGATCAGCTCGTCCTTCGGCGTGAAGTCGACGAGGCGCTTGACGAAATTGAAGCGGACGCCGCGCACGCCGGCGTCGTGCATCGCCTGCAGCTCGGCGTCGCCGACGCTGCGCTTGACGGTGGCGACGCCGCGGGCCTTGCCGTTCGAATGCACCAGCGCATCGACCATGGCGCGGTTGTTGGCGCCGTGGCAGGTCGCCTGCACCACGACGTTGCGGGCGAAGCCGAGATGGTCGCGCAACGCATAGAGCTGATGCTTCGAGGCGTCACAGGGCGTGTATTTGCGCTCGGGCGCATAAGGGAATTCGGCGCCGGGGCCGAACACGTGGCAGTGCGCGTCGACACTGCCGGCCGGCACCTTGAAGCGCGGCTTCGACGGGCCGTCATACCAATCGAGCCATCCCGGGGTCTTCTGGAACTCCATGAGGTTCCCTACTCCTTGGACTTGATCTTGTTGAGAATGCGATCGGCCTCGGTGCGCCAGTCCGGGCTGCGCGCGAATTCCTTGGTGCCGCGCGTACCGAACAGGCCCTCATCGGCGAGATCGGCGACCCAGGCCTGGCGCTCGGCGGTGCCTTCCGCCGACCACGGCGTCAGCCCGATGTCGCGCACGGTCTCGGCAACCTCCCTCACCTCCTCGGCGCGGCGGCGGCCATGCTCGATCACGCGCTGAAAGAAATAGGCGCCCTGCTTCTCCCAGTCGATGCCGGGGAATGTTTCCTTCAGCGAAGCCAGCACCGCGTCCTCGACGCCATAGGCGCGCGCGGTGGTGAAGCTCTCGATCACCATCGCCTCGAGCCCCTTGATCATGATGCTGCGGCACATCTTGGTCGCCGAGGCGACGCCGAGCTTGTCGCTGGCAGGCTTGGCGGCGAAGCCGAGATCGTTGAGCAGCGGCGCCAACTCGCGCGCGCCCGCGCCGCCGAGCAGCAGCGGCACCTTGATGCGATAGGGCGGCACCGAGGTCATGACCGCGCCCTCGACATAGCGGCCGCCGGCGCCGTCGATCAGCGCGGCGGCGCGCTGCTTGGCGCCGGGCGAGGCCGAGTTGAAGTCGAGGAACCACGCGCCAGGCTTGATGGCTGCAGCGCAGGCCTCGGCGACGGCCACGTCCTGGCTGGCGGTCACGGCGGAGACGATGAAGTCGGCCTCCGCCGCCAGCTCCGCATGCGATGCGGCCAGCGTCACGCCGATGCTGTCGGCGTGGCCACGCATCGCGTCGCCGCGCGAGTCGGCCAGCTTGACGTCATAGGCCGAGACGCGCACGCCGTCCTTGCGCAGATCCTCGGCGAGGATCTTGCCGACCTCGCCGTAGCCGATCAGCCCGACATGCCATCGGTTCGAAGGATTTGGGTTGGACGCCGCGGTCATGCTCAATCGATGTATTTGAGCCCGGCCTTCGCCAGCGGCTCGCGCATCTTGTACATGTCGAGGCCGAGCACGCCCGACGCCAGCTTCTCGCGCTTGTCGGCCTCGTTGGCCTCGCGCGCAGCAGCGGCGTCGGCCGCCTGATGCGCAACCGCCGCCGGGACGACGACGATGCCGTCGACATCGGCGACGATGACGTCGCCGGGATTGACGGCGGCTCCGGCACAGACGATCGGGATGTTGACCGAGCCGAGCGTGGCCTTGACGGTGCCGCGAGCCGAGATGGCGCGCGAGAACACCGGGAACTGCATCTCAGTCAGATCAGCAACGTCGCGCACGCCGCCGTCGATCACGAGGCCCTGGGCGCCGCGGGCGCGGAAGCTGGTGGCCAGCAGATCGCCGAAGAAGCCGTCGGTGTTCTCCACCGTGCAGGCGGCGACGACGACGTCGCCGGGCTGGATCTGCTCGGCCGCGACATGCAGCATCCAGTTGTCGCCGGGCTGCAGCAGCACGGTGACGGCCGTGCCGCACATTTTCGCTGTCGGATAGATCGGACGCATGTAGCACTGCATCAGGCCGACGCGGCCCATCGCCTCGTGGATGGTGGCGACGCCGAACTTCGACAGCTTCTCCACCGCCGCCTTGTCGGCGCGGGTGATCTTCGTCTTGACGATGCCGAGATTGTTCATGGGGGTGCTCATATCGCCTGCCCTTTAGATTACTTGCCCTTGGCCTTCAACGCGGCGTCGAGCCGCGGGAACACGCGCCGTGCATTGCCTTCATAGATCTGGTGGCGCTGCTCGGGGGTCAGCTTGGCGGCCTCGATATAGCGCTTGGTGTCGTCGTAGTAGAAGCCGGTCTCCGGGTCGATGCCACGGACGGCGCCGATCATTTCCGACGCGAACAGGATATTGTCGATCGGGATCACGCCGGTCAGCAGGTCGATGCCCGGCTGGTGATAGACGCAGGTGTCGAAGAAGATGTTGTTGAGCAGATGATCCTTCAACAGCGGCTTCTTCAGTTCCTGGGCGAGGCCGCGGAACCTGCCCCAGTGATACGGCACCGCGCCGCCGCCATGCGGGATCAGGAACTTCAACGTCGGGAAGTCCTTGAAGAGGTCCGACGTCAGGCACTGCATGAACGCGGTGGTGTCGGCGTTGAGGTAGTGCGCGCCCGTGGTGTGGAAGCAGGCGTTGCAGCTGGTGGAGACGTGGATCATCGCGGGGATGTCGAGCTCGACCATCTTCTCGTAGATCGGATACCAGTGCCGGTCCGACAGCGGCGGCGAGGTCCAGTGGCCGCCCGAGGGATCCGGGTTGAGGTTGATGCCGACGAAGCCGTATTCCTTGATGCACTTCTCCAGTTCGGGAATGCAGGTCTTGGGGTCGACGCCCGGCGACTGCGGCAGCATCGCAACGCCGATGAAATTGTCCGGGAACAGCTTGCTGACGCGGTAGCACAGCTCGTTGCAGATCGCGGCCCAGGTCGAGGACACCTGGAAGTCGCCGATGTGGTGGGCCATGAAGCTCGCGCGCGGCGAGAACACGGTGAGGTCGCTGCCGCGCTCCTTCATCTTCTTGAGCTGGTTGCTCTCGATGCTCTCGCGCAGCTCGTCGTCGCTGATCTTGAGCTCGGAGGCCTTCGGCATGACGGACGGATCCTTGATGCCCGCGATCTGCCGGTTGCGCCAGTCTTCCAGCGCCTTCGGGGCCGTCGTGTAATGGCCGTGCACGTCGATGATCACGTCAGTCTCTCCCTCAAAGCTTCTGTGTCTTGCGGTGGCGCGCGCCGCTCAATGCGCCACCACGGCGGAGCCGACATCCTCGCCGCTGCCGCGGCCTCCCGGTCCCACGACCTGCTTTACCACAAGGGCGAGCGCCGCGATCAAGCCGGGAACCGCGATCACGGTGAAAATCTCGCTGAAGGTCAGTTGGCGCGCGGTCAGCTCGGCGACCAGGAATGAGCCGGCGATGCCACCGAAGCGGCCGATGCCCATCATCCAGGCCACGCCGGTGGCCCGGCCCTGGGTCGGATAGAAGGAGGCGGCCAGCGCCGGCAGCGACGACTGCGCCGTGTTCATGACGACGCCGGCGGCGAACACGATCACCACCAGGAAGCCCATGTTGCCGACCGCCTGCCCGATCAGGAAGATCGTCACCGCGGTCAGGGCGTAGCCGACCGCGACGATGCGGTTGGCGTTGAAGCGGTCCATCAGCATGCCGAAGAACACCGCACCGACGCCGCCGAGCGGGAACAGCGCCGAGATCAGCGTCGCGGTCTGCGGATTGAGGCCGACATCCTTGAACAGGATCGGCATCCAGTTGATCAGCGAATAGAAGATCACGAGCCCCATGAAATAGGTGACCCACAGCATCAGCGAGCCGATGCGCAGCACCGGCGACAGCACCATGCCGATGCCGGTCGCGTTGACGCGGCGCGTGGTCTCGGCATGCTCCGGCTCCAGCATCACGAACTGGCCGACATCGGAGGCTGCAGCCGATATCCGGCGCATCACCTTGCGCACACGCTCGACAGTGGCGCCGCGCGACAGCAGGTAGTGCACCGACTCCGGCAGGATCGCGATCAGCAGCACGGTCAGCACCAGCGGGGTGACACCGCCGAGCACCAGCACGCTGCGCCAGCCCCATTGCGGGATCATCCACGCCGCGAGGAAGCCGCCGCAGGCCGCGCCGAGCGGAAAGCCGCAGAACATCAGGTTGGTCATGGTCGCGCGCAGCCGGCCCGGACAGTACTCGCTGAGCAGGGTCACGGCATTCGGCATGGCGGCACCGAGGCCGATGCCGGTGACGCAGCGGAGCACGGTAAGCTCGGTGAGGTTGCTCGCGAACGCCGAGGCCAGACAGGCGATGCCGAAGATCAGCACGGAGCCGACCAGCACCAGCTTGCGGCCGAGACGATCGGCGATCGGCCCCGCGAACAGCGCCCCGCCGGCAAGACCGAACAGCGCCGCACTCAGCACCGGTCCCAGCGCCGATTTCTCGATGCCCCACTCCTTCAGGAGCGACGGCGCGATGAAGCCGATCGCCGCGGTGTCGAAGCCGTCGAGCAGCACGATGACGAAGCCGAGCGCGAAGATCAGCCACTGGAAGCCGGAGAACTTGTGGTCGTCGAGAAAGGCCTGGACGTCGACGCGGGCGGTCGTTGGCATCGCTTCTGCTTTCCTTGGGGTGCTGTTCTTGCGCCTTGACCGACGTCCGCAGGCGCGCGTTCCCTGACGGGATCGGCCCTGCGCTTCGGAGGCTTGACCGGGTATGTGACCGAGCGCGCCGGCCCGCGCCAGCGCCCGGAGGCTTCTATCAGCTATTCCGAAACGGTATAAGATATCAGAGGAGCCATGCTGATTTTAGAATGGGTCTGAACAACTCCGCTGTTGGCTTTCGCACGGCTCAGACACCGCGGGCTCCACCCTCCCCTGGAGGGGGAGGGTCGGCTCACGGGGAGCGAAGCAAGCCGTGAGGCGGGGTGGGGTGATCTCTCCTCTGGCACCGGCGCGCGGGGAGAGATCACCCCACCCCGCTCGCCCGCTTCGCGCGCGAGCGACCCTCCCCCTCCAGGGGAGGGTGGCACTGCCCGAGCCGAGATCACCCGCGATTCACCGCGGTAGCTTCCGGATCAGCGCGGTCGCCAGCTTGATCGTCTGCTGCACCAGCGGCGTCGGGCGCTTGTGTGCCGAGGTGACGAAGCACAGCACGCTGGTCGGGGCGGGCTCGGTCAGTGGGCGGATGGCGAGCTCGCTGGCGCGGCCCGAGGCGGCGACGCCACTCGGGGTCAGCACGGCGTGGCCGTAGCCGGCGCAGACGAGATCGATGATCGAGGGCACGCTCGACACCTCCCAGGCGATGTCGAGCTTGATGCCGGCGAGCGCCGCCTGCGTCTCCAGCAGGCGCCGCATCGCGTGCACCCGCTCCGGCATGATCAGCTGGTAGCGGGACAGCTCGGCCATCGGCAGCGGCGCGGTGACGCGGCGCTTGCCCTTGGGCGCGTGGCTCACCAGCGCCAACGGCTCCTGCAGCACCGGCGTGATCTCGATGCCGGGCTGGGCTTCCGGATTGTAGACCATGCCGACGTCGATGCGTCCGGTGGTGACCCACTCCACCACATGCGTCGACAGCCCCTCGACGACGGCCAGTCGCGCCGCCGGATACTCCTTGCGGAAGCGATCGATCAGCGGCAGCGTCAATTGCCGCGCGATGCTCGGTGGCAGACCGATGGTGACGCGGCCGACCGGCGCATCGCGGCTGGCGCCGAGATCTTCGCGCGCATGCGCCACCAGCTGCAGCACGCCGACGCTGTGGTCGAGCAGCCGCTTGCCGGCCTCGGTCAGCGCCACGCCCCGCCCGTTGCGCGCGAACAGCTGCTGCTTCAACTCCGATTCCAGCGCCCGCACCTGCCGCGACAGCGCCGGCTGCGCGACGTCGAGCACGGACGCGGCCTTGCTGAACGATCCGAGCTCGGCGACCTGCACGAAATATTCGAGCTGCTTGAGGTTCATGGGTGAACGCCTCGACCATCAAGCGTCAGTCTGCCGCGCTGCCCGCCCCACCCCCGACTGTCGTCCCTGCGAACGCAGGGACCCATAACCACCGGCCCTGATTGTTGAGCACGAAAGGCAACTCGGAGTCTTTTCCGACAATCGGCCGTCCGCGGTATGGGTCCCTGCGTTCGCAGGGACCACAGCGGAGGATGCGGCGGCAGCACACCCGATTGTTGACAGCGTCGCCCCATCAGCCGCCTCATCTCAATTCAGCACGTTCACCGAGAAATTCAGCGCCGACGCGAACGCGACCCAACAGGCATAGGGCACGAGCAGCAGCGCCGCGATCCGGTCCTCGCGCCATTGCATCACGATGAAGGTCACGATCAGCACGAACATGCTGGCGATGATCGCGAACGCGACCCACATCAGATGCGCGGTGAAGAACACCGGCGACCAGGCGAAGTTCAGCACTAGCTGTCCCCACCACACCTGCATCACCGCACCGCTTTCGACCCGCTCATAGGTGCGCCAGCCGGCGACCGCGATCATGACGTAGAGCACCGTCCAGGCGATCGGAAACAGCCAGCCGGGCGGGGTGAACCAAGGCTTGTTGAGCGAGCCGTACCAGGCGCCGGGCATGTTGGAGGCGCCGATGATCCAGCCGCCTCCGACCACGAGAACCAGCAGGACGAGGAGATGCAGGATGGATCGGTTCATATTCCGCTCGGCGTGATTTGCAGGAGGAGGTTCTCGGTCCGGTCCGCTGGCGACCGGCAGCCATGCGGCCGAGGCACCCACGCGCGCACTGGACAGGGCTGCCCGGGACGCGTAGCCAGGACATAACACAATGCGAGGAAAAGTCAGGGTTTTCGCCTGACCACCAACGTCCAGGGGCCGGAACGCCGATCACATCTGCGCCGGGTCCTGATACCAGGAAACGGAGTTTCGTCAGTGGCTGATTCCCCGGCCCCCTCTTCAGCCATCGCCTCGATCGCGGCCGTCGAGGCCGGCCTCGCCGCCCAGGGCTATATCGCCAGCCGCCAGATCGCCACCGCCGTCTACCTGTCGCAGGCGATCGACAAGCCGATCCTGGTCGAGGGCCCAGCCGGCGTCGGCAAGACCGAGCTTGCCAAGGCGATCGCCGCCTGGCGCGGCCTCAAGATGATCCGGCTGCAATGTTATGAGGGGCTCGACGAGGCCAAGGCGCTCTACGAGTGGAAATACGCCAAGCAGCTGCTCTACACCCAGATCCTGAAGGACAAGCTCGGCGAGGTGCTCGGCGGCGCTCAGACCTTGCATGCCGCGCTCGGCCAGCTGCACGATTTCGGCGACGTGTTCTTCTCCAAGGAGTTCGTCGAGCCGCGGCCGCTGCTGCAGGCGCTGCTCGAGCCCAACGGCTGCGTGCTGCTGATCGACGAGATCGACAAGTCCGACGCCGAGTTCGAGTCGCTGCTGCTGGAGATCCTTTCGGACTTCCAGGTCACGATCCCCGAGCTCGGCAGCATCGCCGCCGCCAAGCCGCCGACCGTGATCCTGACCTCCAACTCCGAGCGCAATCTCGGCGACGCCCTGAAGCGGCGCTGCCTGCATCTGCACATCGGCTTCCCCGAGCAGCGGCTGGAAGAGCGCATCGTCGAGAGCCGCGTGCCCGGCATCTCGCAGAATCTGCGCCGGCAGCTCGTGGCCTTCATCCACGACGTCAGAACGCTCGACCTGAAGAAGCAGCCGTCGGTCAGCGAGACCATCGACTGGGCGCGCGTGCTGGTGCTGCTGCAGGCGGCCGAGCTCGGCCATGACGTGGTGAAGGATACGCTCAACGTTCTCTTGAAATACGAGTCCGACATCGAGGTGGCGCTGCCGCAGGTGACGACCTTCGTCGCCAAGGCGCAGCGCCAGAACATCTTCGGGTGAGGCTCTCATGCAGGAGAACCTGCATCGGTTCTTTCGGGCGGCGCGCGGCGCCGGCGTGCACGTGTCGCCGGCCGAGAGCATCGACGCGATGCGCGCTGTGGCGAGCGTCGGTCTCGCCGATCGCACGGTGCTGCGCGACAGCCTGCTGCTGACGCTCGCCAAGAGCGAGGACGAGAAGAAGGCGCTCGGCGCCTGCTTCGACCTGTTCTTCGCCCATGTCGATCCGGCGCAGGCCGAGGCGAATGACGAGACGCAGCAGGACGCGGCGTCGAATGAGGCCCAGTCGGCCCCGCCATCCGGAGGGCCGATCGGCGGTGAGGCGGACGCGGAGCTCGGCGCTCTTGCCCAGATGCTGCTGGCGCAGAACACGGCTGACATCTCGGCCGCGATCGCCAACGCGTCCAGCGCCGTCGGGCTGTCGGAGATCCGCTACTTCACCCAGCGCGGCCTGTTCTCCAGCCGCATGCTGGAGACGATGGGGATCCAGCGGCTGCGCGACGATCTCGATAGGCTCACCGAGACCAATCCGGCGTTGGCGGAGCGGCTGCAGGCCGGGCTCGACGGCCTGCGCGACACCGTGCGCGATGCGGTCGCGCAGGCGCTCGCGCTGTACGGCCGCGAGGAGACCGAGAACCTGCGCCACGAGATCCTGCGCAACGCGCAGCTGTCGCGGATCGAGCCGCGCCAGGTCGCGGAGATGCGGGCGCTGATCCGGCAGATCGCGCGCCGCCTGCGCGAGCGCTATGCGAAGCCGCGCAAGCGCCAGCGCCGCGGCCATCTCGACGTCCGCCGCACGCTCCGCCGCAACGCGGCCTGGGGCAGCGTGCCTTTCCTCACCGCGTGGAAGCGCCGGCACCGCGACCGCCCGAAGATCGTCGCGCTGTGCGACGTCTCGGGCTCCGTCGCCCGCGTCTCGGATTTCTTCCTGCTGCTGATCCACAGCCTGCACGACGTCGTCAGCGATGTTCGCTCGTTCGCGTTCTCCGGCCACCTGATCGAGGTCAGCGAGATCCTTGAGCAGAAGCCGGCCGAGGAGGCCATGGCCGAGATCATGCACAAGGTCGGCTTCGGCTCGTCCGACTACGGCTCCTCGCTGGTCGATTTCGAGAAGCAGTTCATGGCCGCGGTGACGCCGCAGACCACCGTGATCATTCTGGGTGATGCCCGCAGCAACAAGCTCGACCCACGCGCCGACATCCTCAAAGCCATCTCCGAACGCGCCAAGCGCGTGGTCTGGCTCAATCCCGAGGGCCGTATGACCTGGGGCTGGGGCGATTCAGAGATGCCGCGCTACCAGACCTTCTGCAACGTCGTGCGCCCCTGCGCGACAGCTCAGCAATTGGAACGCGGTGTGAGCGACATCGTCTCGGCGTATCAGTAGCACTCCGCTCTCCCCACGCGTCATTGCGAGCGCAGCGACGTGTCCGCCGAAGCCCTCTCGGGCGAAGGCGGAAGCAATCCAGGGCCTAGTGCGCGACTCTGGATTGCTTCGTCGCTGCGCTCCTCGCAATGGCGCCATAAGTTCGTAGGGTGGACAAAGCCGTCGTGCGGAGTAAGCCGCACGATCGCGTGCCCACCGGCGGACCGTCCGCGAACAACGGCGGGCACGGCGCGATCAGACAGTGCCAAAAAACAATCGCGATCAGAGCGCGCCTTTGCCCACCCTACGCACCGGGAGCGGAGCTACCGTCCCCCCGCGGCGCGCTTCAGCAACGCCGCGCGCTGCTGATCTGTAAAAGTCACACCCGACTTCTTCTCGACCACCCGCACGGCCCATGACCGCATCGGATCGTCATCCACCCGCGCCGGCTCGCGCAGGATGGCGACGCCGATCTCCAGCATCTTGGCGTCGGCCTGATGCTCGATGCCGCCGCCCCCGGCCGTCGCCAATGCCAGCGCGCCGGCCGCGGCGCCGATGCCGGCGGCCAGCGCCGTCGTCACGAAGAGTTTCCAGTCCAAGTCCGCCCCCTGCTCTCACCCGCCACTGCGCCGTCACGCTCGAACAGGTTGATGTCTGCGACATGGCGATCCCAAGTCGTTCATTCGGCGACAGGATCATCAGACGACCACAATTGTTCCACTAACGAAGCGACATGCCTGCGAACTGTGATGTCTTGTGTGACTGCCCGTCGCGTTACCATGTCGCAGCGCGCTGGCCTTGTGCCGTCGGGCAAATCACGACGATGCTTGCGCCCAACCTGCCCAGGCGAAGAGGGGCGTACGCGTCGTCACGATACGTGGGGCAGGCCGCGGTGGACGCCGTTGCATCATGCGCTTGTTGCGCGGACGAGTGATGTCGTGGCGTACGGTGAAGTCGTGATGTCCTGATACCCCGACGCTGGTATCACGTTCGCGACGATGCTCAGTGCATCGCGCTGACTATGGTGGCCAACAAGCCCGGCGCACCAGGGAGACCACGTATAAGCCGTCAAACATCGCGCAGGGAAGGCCGGCATGTTCGGCCCACCTGTGGTTCCTGCCCCGTGCATTTTCTGTCGCACGGGGGCCGCGGGTGTGGTGGACACCCGGCCTTCCCTGCGCCCTCGATTTTCGCCGGGGGTGATCGACCAGCAAAGCTCGGGCCGACCAGCCGCGAGAACGCGATGTCACGTTCCAAGTTCGACCGATCAAAGACCAGCCCCTGCCGGCAGCACGCGCCCTCAGCGCGGCACCACCGCAGTCGCCTCGATCTCCACCCGCGCGGCCTTCTCGACCAGCCTGACGACCTGCACCAGGGCCATCGCGGGATAATGACTGCCAAAGATCTCGCGATAGATCTTCCCAAGCTCCCTCAAATTGCCGAGATACTCATCCATGTCGACGACGTACCAGGTCAGCCGCACCAGGTGCTCCGGACGCGCATTGCCTTCAGCCAGGATCGCGGCGATGTTTTCCAGCGCCTGCCGGACCTGCGTCACAAAGCCATCGGCGAGCGTCTCGCTCGCGTCCCAACCGATCACGCCGCCGGTGACGACGATGCGCCCCTCGGCACTGATGCCGTTGGCGTAGCCCTTTGGCATCGGCCAGCCGCTCGGCTGCAGAACGCGCATGCCCTCGGCCTCATCCTGCTTCACCACGGCCAGCGTGGGCGCCTTGGTCGTGCTCACGAACGTCTCTCCTTGTCTCTCCTACGAGGCCGCGCCGGGCGACGGCGTAGCGGCAGCCTGCGCGATCTGCCGCAGGGCGAACCGCTTCAGCTTGCCGGTCTCGGTCTTGGGCAGTTGCGTCACGAACTCGATCGCGCGCGGATATTTGTACGGCGCGATCTCGCGTTTGACATGCTCCTGCAGCTCGGCCACCAGCGCCGGCGTGCCTTCCACCCCCGGCGCCAGCACGACATACGCCTTCACGACCATTCCGCGCGCGTCGTCGGGAGCACCGACGACGCCGCATTCGGCGACCGCCGCATGCGTCAACAGCGCCGCCTCGACGTCGGTGCCGGCGATGTTGTAGCCGGACGAGACGATCATGTCGTCAGAGCGCGACTGATACCAGAAGTAGCCGTCCTCATCCATCACATAGGTGTCGCCGGTGACATTCCAGCCGTTCTGGACGTATTTGCGCTGACGCTCGTCGGCGAGATAGCGGCAGCCGGTGGGACCCCGCACCGCGAGCCGCCCCATCGTGCCCGGCGGCACGTCGTGGCCCTCGTCGTCGACGATCTTGGCCTCGTAGCCCGGCACCGGCTTGCCGGTGGCGCCGGGACGGATCTCGTCCTCGACGGCACTGATGAAGATATGCAGCATCTCGGTCGAGCCGATGCCGTCCATCAGCTTCAGCCCGGTCGCCTTCAGCCAGGCGTCGAAGGTCGGCTTCGGCAGGGTCTCACCGGCGGAGACGCATTTGCGCAGCGAGGAGATGTCGCGCCCATCGAGCTTGCTCAGCATGGCCCGATAGGCGGTCGGCGCCGTGAAGCAGATGGTGGCCTTGTAGCGCTCGATGGCCGCGAGCAGATCGTCCGGCGAGGTCTTTTCCAGCACGACGTAGGATGCCCCGATGTGCATCGGAAACAGCACGCCGCCGAAACCGAAGGTGAAGGCGAGCGGTGCGGTGCCGATGAAGCGGTCGCTCTGGCTGGCGCGCAGCACGTTGCGGGCGTAGCCGTCGCACACCGCGAGCATGTCGCGGTGGAAATGCATGGTGCCCTTGGGATCGCCGGTCGTGCCGGAGGTGAAGGCGATCAGGCAGAGATCGTCGGAGGCGGTATCGACCGCGGTGAACTCCGGGCTGGCATCGGCGATCAGCGCCTCCAGCGCGTTGGGCTGGCCGTTGCCCCAATAGACCACCTGCTTCAGCGCCGGCGCGATCGGGCGGGTCTTTTCCATCTCGTCGGCCAGCTTGCCGTCGCACAAGGCCAGCGCGATCTGCGCCTTCTGGATCGGATAGGACAGCTCCTTGGCGCGCAGCAGCGGCATGGTGGCGACCACGATGCCGCCGGCCTTGATGACGGCCAGATAGGTGGCAACCATCATCGGATTGTTTGCGGAGCGGAGCAGCACGCGGCCGCCGGGCACGAGACCGAGCTTGCCGACCAGGACGTTGGCGATCCTGTTCACCAGTGCCTGCAGCTCGCGATACGTGTAGCTGATGTCAGCGCTGATGATGCATGGCGCATCGCCCCGCCCCTCCTTGACCCAGCGATCGACGAAATGCGTCACGCAGTTCAGCCGCGGCGGATACTGGAATTCGGGCCGGCTGAAGACGAAGTCTGGCCACAGCTCACGCGGCGGCAGATTGTCCTGGGCGAAGGTGTCGACGTGGGCGCTATGCGCATGCGCGCTGGCGCTCTCCGGCTGCTGAACCTTGGCGGCAGTGGCCATCACACGCTCCTGTCTGAAGGGAAGGACGCCCGGCACGTTTCAGTCCTAAACATTTTAGACTTAAAACATCTAGGCGCAAGAGCCGAAGATTGTGCACTGCCCGCAAATTGTTTGAGCGCCTGCCGCGCGTGGCAGCGTGGCCTGCGACGTCCTGTCAGGCCCGCTTCAATCCTGCCGGCGCTGCACGGCCTTCTGCGCCGATCCCTTGGTCTTGGCGAGCAGCCGCATCAACTCGCGCACGTCCTTCTCCGTGAGATCGCCGAAGATGTCCGCGATCCAGGTCTCGTGCTCGGCCGCCATCTTGCGGAATTCGGCGCGGCCGAGCTTGGTCAGCCGGATCACCTGGACGCGGCGGTCGGTGTCGGAGGTGCGGCGATCCAGATGGCCGGATTCGACGAGGCGCTCGACCAGTCCGGTGACGTTGCCGTTCGAGACCATCATGCGCTTGGAGACGTCGGACAGGGTCATGCCATCAGGCGCCTTGTCGAGCTGCGCCATCAGGTCGAAACGCGGCAGGGTCACGTCGAAACGCTCGCGCAGCCGGCTGCGGATCTCGCCTTCGATCAGGGTCGTACAGGTGAGCAGGCGCAGCCACAGCCGCAGCTCCTCGGCATGGTCCTCGGGCAGCTCGACGGCCTTGGTCTCGGAATCAAGCGTCATGACGGAATCACTTGGGCACGTTCAGCCTCGTCTGGCGAGGCTCGTGAGTTTGACCTTCAGGACCTCCTGGGAGCAAGGAAAAATGTACCGTCATTTTGCGCAGGACGATGAGGAGGCAATTCCTTTAACCTTCAAGCAATTGGCGCGGCGCTTGCATGCGTGCCGAAACTGCCCCTTCCGCGAGCAGCTCGCTTGCAGCTGAGGGCGTCATCAGACTAGGCTTGTGACCAAGCTGCGGTCTGGCCCATCGTTTGGTCAGGTGCAAAAAAACATAAACCTGAATTTCCGCATCCCGGGGGAGTTGTCATGAAAATAAGTTCGAAGCTGGCCGGTCTCGGCGTCGGTCTTGGCATTGCCGCGAGCCTGCTCGCCCAGCCGGCGCTGGCCGACGACAAAATCAAGATCGGCGTCATCGTCACCCTCTCCGGCCCCGCCGCCGCGCTCGGCGGCCAGGTCCGCGACGGCTTCAACCTTGCCATCAAGGACCTCGGCGGCAAGATGGGCGGCAAGGACGTCGAGGTGGTCGTCGCCGACGACGAGCTGAAGCCGGATGCCGCGATCACCAAGGTCAAGGGCCTGCTCGAGCGTGACAAGGTCGACTTCGTCGTCGGTCCGATCTTCTCCAACATGCTGCAGGCGATCCACCGGCCGGTCACCGAGAACAAGACCTTCCTGATCAGCCCGAATGCCGGTCCGTCCAGCTACGCCGGCAAGGAATGCAGCCCCTACTTCTACGTGACCTCGTACCAGAACGACCAGGTGCATGCCGTTCTCGGCAAGGTCGCGCAGGACCGCGGCTACAAGAAGATGTATCTGCTGGTTCCGAACTATCAAGCCGGCCGCGATTCCGTCGCCGGCTTCAAGCTCGACTACAAGGGCGAGATCGTCGAAGAGTCCTACGTTCCGCTCAACACGCTCGACTTCCAGCCCGAGCTGTCCAAGATCTCCTCGCAGAAGCCGGACGCCGTGTTCACCTTCATGCCGGGTGGCATGGGCGTGAACCTCGTCAAGCAGTTCAAGCAGGCCGGCCTTGCCGACACCATTCCGGTGCTCTCGGCCTTCACGGTCGACGAATCCACGCTCCCTGCGCAGCAGGATGCCGCGGTCGGAATGTTCGGCGGCGCCAACTGGGCGCCCAATTTCGACAATCCGCAGAGCAAGAAGTTCGTCGCCGGCTACGAGGCCGCCTACAACAGCGTGCCCGGCACCTACGCGATGCAGGCCTATGACGCTGCGCTGCTGATCGACAGCGCCGTGAAGGCGGTCGGCGGCAACCTCAGCAACAAGGATGCAGTGGCCGCGGCGCTGAAGAAGGCCGATTTTGCCTCGCTGCGCGGTAACTTCAAGTTCAACACCAACGGCTATCCGATCCAGGACTTCTATCTGACCAAGGTCGCCAAGCGGCCGGATGGCAAGTTCCAGACCGAGATCGTACAGAAGGTGTTCGAAAACTACGCCGACCGCTACGCCAAGGATTGCGCGGCCAAGTAACAGCAGGGAGCGAAAACGACATGAACCATCCGGAAATCGCCGGCATCACCCGGGCCAATGAGGGCATCCAGGGCATCTCCTGGAACATTCTCGGCCAGGTCTATGTGCCGAAGAACCGCACCGAGCACAGCTTCTCCTGGCACGCGACGTTCCCGGTCGGCACCTTCGTGCCGCCGCACATCCACCCCGACCAGGACGAGTATCTCTACATCCTCGAAGGACGGCTCGACTTCTTCCTGGATGGCGCCGAGGAATACGCCACCGCCGGCGACACGGTGCGGCTGCCGATGGGCAAGCCGCACGGCATCTTCAACAAGTCGCAGCAGACGGCAAAGACGCTGTTCTGGGTGTCGCCGACGCGGCGGCTCTACGAGCTGTTCTGGGCGATCCACAACATGCGCGAGCAGAACCCGGACGACGTGGTGAAGCTCGCCGCCGAGCACAACATCCACTTCCTGCCCCCGCCTCCGGGGGCGTGAGCCGGATCTGGCGATTGTTTTCGAACTGTCGCGCAGAACGCAGCGCGCTCCCTCTCCTCGTCCTCACGGGGAGAGGGCTGGGGTGAGGGGCAGCCGTTCGGGCAGTCTCAGATCGTTGCTACGACGCCTGCCGCGTTACCATCCGCGCGGCAAAGCCGGCCCGGCTCGCATAACCGCGCACGATACCCTCTCGGGCCTCGTAGTTGAGGATGGTGTTGATGTCCGTGAAGCCTTGCGGCGCGAGCTGCTCGACGGCATCGATGACGCCCTCGGGGCCGCCGCGGCGGTTCGACGCGACGATCTCGGCGGTCATCGGCAGCCGCTTCTGCTCATAGGCCATCAGCGCCTGGCGCGGATGCTCGGAGCGGGCCAAGGCATCGGCGAGCGCGCGGGCATCGAGAATGGCCTGCGAGGCGCCATTGGAGCCGACCGGGTACATCGGATGCGCGGCATCGCCCAACAAGGTGACGCGGCCGCTCGACCAGTACGGCAGCGGATCGCGGTCGCAGCAGGGATATTCCCAGAACTCCGGCGTCGCCCGCACCATCGCGGCGAAGTCGACCTGGGGAATGGAGAAGCCGTTGACATGCGGCATCAGCTCATCCGTCTTGCCGAGCCGCGACCAGTCCTCACGCCGCGGCGGCGCGGTGTTGGCATCGCCGATGCGCACCAGCACGGCCCAGTTGGTGAGGCGGGTCGCGGGGCTCGAGCCCTCGGCGATCGGATAGATCACCGCCTTGGCGTTCAGGCCGCCGGCGATGATCATCGACCGCCCGGTCAGGAACACCGGCCAGTCGGTGGCGCCGCGCCACAGCATCAGGCCGTTCCAGCACGGCGCGCCCTCATTGGGGAACAGCGTCTGCCGGACCTTGGAATGAATGCCGTCGGCGCCGATCAGGACGTCCCCGCGGACGGTGTGAACATGAGCGCCGGTGCGATCGAAGAAATAGGCGGTCACACCGCCCTCGTCCTGGGTGAACGAGCCGAGCCGGCAGCCGGTGTGGACCTTCTCAGGCCCGAGCCGCTGCATCACCGCCTGATGGATCACGCTCTGCAGACGGCCGCGGTGAATCGAGAATTGCGGCACGTCGTGGCCGGCGTCGAGCCCGCGGGTCTCGTGCCAGACCTCCTGGCCGCGCCGAGTCAAGTAGAACAGCTCATAGGTCCGGATGGCGACTTCGTCGAGCCGGTCGAGCAGCCCGAGCTGGGCGAGCTCCCGGATCGCGTGCGGCAGGGTGTTGATGCCGACACCGAGCTCGCGGATTGCATCCGCCTGCTCGAACAGCTCACAGTCGATGCCGCGCGCCCGCAGCATCAGGGCCGTGGTCAATCCGCCGATACCGCCGCCAACGATGATCGCCTTCATCGCCTCTACTCCACTCGCACTTCTCGTACCGGGCAGCAGCGTGGCACGGAGCCTTACTCCGCCGCAAGCGGCTTCGCAGCCTCGGCCTTCAGCTCGGCCCGTGTTTTCGGCTTAGCCTTAATCTTCAGCTCCTCGAAATCCTGCCGGTCGCGGACGCTGTTGCGGAAGATCTGCTCCTTGCCCGGCAGATATTGCGGCGGACAGAACATGTCGGCGCCGTACCAGGCCGCGGCCTTCATCGTGAAGGAGGGGTCGACCAGATGCGGACGGCCGAGCGCGACGAGATCGGCGCGGCCGGCGGCCAGGATGGTGTTGACCTGGTCGGCCGAGGTGATGTTACCGACGCACATGGTCGCGACATCAGCCTCATTGCGGACCTGATCGGAGAACGGCGTCTGGAACATGCGGCCGTAGATCGGCTTGGCCTCGCAAACGGTCTGGCCGGTCGAGACATCGACGAGATCGACGCCGGCCTCGCCGAACGCGCGGGCGATCAGCACCGCGTCGTCACCGGTGACGCCGCCGTCGGCCCAGTCGGTGGCGGAGATGCGCACCGACATCGGCTTGTGCGCCGGCCACGCCGCGCGCATCGCCGCGAACACTTCCAGCGGGAAGCGCAGCCTGTTCTCCAGCGAGCCGCCATAGTCGTCGGTCCGCTTGTTGGTCAACGGCGAGATGAAGCTGGCGAGCAAATAGCCGTGGGCGCAGTGCAGTTCGAGCATGTCGAATCCGCAGCGGTTGCCACGCTCGGCCGCAGCGACGAAGTCGGCCTTGATTGCATCCATCGCCGCGCGGTCGAGCTCGCGCGGCACCCGGCTGTCCGGGAAGTACGGCAGCGGCGACGCCGACACGATGTCCCAGCCGCCCTGCTCCAGCGGACGGTCCATACCGTCCCACATCAACTTGGTCGCGCCCTTGCGGCCGGCGTGGCCGAGCTGCAGCGCGAACTTCGCCCGCGAGTTCGCATGAACGAAATCGACGATGCGCTTCCACGCCGCTTGCTGCGCATCGTTCCAAAGGCCGGCGCAGCCAGGCGTGATACGCGCATCGCGGCTGACGCAGGTCATCTCGGTGAACAGCAGGCCAGCGCCGCCGATCGCCCGCGAGCCATAATGCACGAGGTGGAAATCGCCGGGCACGCCCTCCTCGGCCGAGTACATGCACATCGGCGACAGCACGGCGCGGTTGGCGAGCGTCATCTCGCGCAGCTTGAGCGGCTGGAACATCGGCGCGACCGGCTTGTCGACATCGACGTCAAAACCCTTGGATCGCACCTGGCGCGCGAAGGCCTTGTCGACCTCGGCCACGAAGTCCGGCGCGCGCAGAGTGAGATTGTCGTAGGTGATCGCTTTCGAGCGCGTCATCACGCCGAACGCGAACTGAACCGGATCGAAATCCCAGAAGCGGTCGACGTGCTCGAACCAGACCAGCGACACGTCGGCGGCGTGCTGGGTCTTCTCGACCTCCTCGCGCCGGCCATGCTCGTAAAGATCGAGCGCCGCCGGAATGTTGGGCGCGCGCTGCATGGCGTCAGCCAGCGCGATCGCGTCCTCCATCGCAAGCTTGGTGCCCGAGCCGATCGAGAAATGCGCAGTCGACTTGGCGTCACCGAGCAGCACCATGTTGTCCTTGACCCAGCGCTTGTTGCGGATCATCGGGAAATTGCGCCACATCGAGCGGTTGATCTGCAGCGGATGATCGCCGAGGAACCAGCCGAAGATCTCCTTCATGCGGTCGGCGGACTGCCGCTCGTCGAGCCCGGTCAGGCCGGCCCGCTCAAAAGTCTCCGGATCCGTCTCGAAGATCCAGGTCGAGTGCCCCGCCTCGTATTGGTAGGCGTGCGCGATGAACGGACCCCACTCGGTCTCCTGGAAGATGAAGGTGAAGGCATCGAGCGGCTTGGTCGAGCCCATCCACGCGAACTTGTTGGCGCGCAGATCCACCTCCGACTGGAAGTGATCGACGTACTTCTGACGGAAACGACTGTTGATGCCGTCAGACAGGATCAGGAGATCCGCATCAGCGAATTGCGACTCGTCCTCGAGGTCGACCTCGAACTGCAGGGTCACACCCAGCTCGCGCGCTCGCTCCTGCAGGATTCGCAGCAGCGTGCGGCGCGAGCAGCCGCAGAAACCATTGCCGCCGACCCGGTGGACCGTGCCGCGGAAATGCACGGCAATATCATCCCAGTAGGCGAACTCCTGGGTGATCCGCTGGTAGCTCGGCAGATCGTGCTTCTCGAAATTGTCGAGCGTGGCGTCGGAGAACACCACGCCGAAGCCGAACGTATCGTCGGCGCGGTTGCGCTCGTAGACCGCGATGTCGGCGCTGGGCCGCTGCTTCTTGAGCAATATCGCCGCATAGAGACCGGCAGGTCCGCCGCCGATGATCGCGATCTTCATGAGCGCCTCCACTGGAGAGCCGAGCCAATGAAAATTATTTTAGACCTAAAATATCTCCTGGCAAGTCCCTTCGGTTCCCGCAGCAGCTCAATTCCCCTGGAAGACCGGTTTGGACTTGGCGGCGAAGGCTTCGAAAGCGCGATTGAAATCCTCTGTTGTCATGCACAAGGCCTGGGCAACTGCCTCCGCCTCGATCGCCTCCTCCACCGACATCGCCCATTCCATGGCCAGCATGCGCTTGGTCATGGTGTTGGCGAAGGTTGGACCGTTCGCGATCTCGGTCGCCAGCGTCACCGCCTGGGTCAGCACTTCGGCCGGCGCAACGATACGGCTGAAGAAGCCCCAGCGCTCGCCTTCGTCCGCGCTCATGAAGCGGCCGGTGTAGAGCAGCTCCGAGGCGCGCGACTGGCCGATGATGCGCGGCAGGATCGCACAGGCGCCCATGTCGCAGCCGGCAAGGCCGACCTTGTTGAACAGGAAGGCGACCTTGGCACCGGTCGTGGCGAGCCGGATATCCGAGGCCATCGCGACGATCGCGCCCGCACCGGCGCAGATGCCCTCCACGGCAGCCACGACCGGCTGAGGACAGGCGCGCATCGCCTTGACCAGATCGCCGGTCATGCGGGTGAACGCGGTCAGGCCCTTAGTGTCCATCTTCACCAGCGGACCGATGATCTCGAAAACGTCGCCGCCGGACGAGAAATTGCCGCCTGCACCGGCCACGACGATCGCCTTGACGTCATCGTCGAACGCGCAGGCCCGGAAGAAGTCGGTCAGCTCGCGATAACTCTCGAAGGTCAGCGGGTTCTTGCGCTCGGGCCGGTTCAACGTCACGGTCGCGACGCGATCCTTGACCGCAAGCAGGAAATGGCTGGGCTTGTAGTCCGCCAGCGGCACGGTGACGGGATTGGCCGGTCTCGACATGTAAGCTCCCTCTGTTCAACTGTCTTCGTTAGGCCAGGGCGCTGCGGCTCACACTTCGCCGCCGGCAACCGCGATCGCCTGCCCTGTGATCGCACCGGCACCGCTGCCGCACAGCCACAGCACGGTGTCGGCAACCTCCTGCGGCGTGATGAGACGCCCCTGCGGATTGTGCTTGGCAAGTTCGGCGATCGCTTGCTCCCGGCTGCGGCCGGTCTTTTTCATGATGTTGTCGACGCTTTCCGCGACAAGATCGGTATCGGTAAAGCCGGGACACACGGCATTGACCGTGACGCGCGTCGCGGCCAGCTCCAGCGCCAGCGATCGCGTGAGGCCGACGACCGCATGCTTGGCCGCGGTGTACGCGCTGACATAGGGATAGCCCTTGAGACCCGCGGTCGACGCCACGGCGACAATCCTGCCATAGGGCCTGCCCTTCATCGCCGGCAGCACCGCCTGCACGGCGTGGACGACGCCCATGAAGTTGATGTCCATCATGCGGTGGAACAGCGCGGTGTCGGATTTCAGGAACGGCGCCGATTCTGCGCTTCCCGCATTGGCAATCAGGATGTCGATCGGCCGACGCGCGGCGGCGCTTGCGGCTGCGGCATTGAGCGCCGCCGGATCGGCAACATCGGCGATTGCGGCGTGATCCGCGCATCCGGCCGCGACCGCCTCATCGAGCGTTGCGCCGTTGCGACCGACGATCGTCACGGTTGCGCCCGCAAGCTTCAAGGCGCGCGCGATTTCGCGGCCGATGCCGCGCCCGCCCCCCGTCACCATCGCATGCGCGGCTTGCGGAAGTCCGGACATGCGTGCGCCTCCTCTGATTTCGTTGGCAGGTCTCGACGGGGAAGTTATTTTAAACTTCAAATTTTTGCAACAACACGCCGGAAGCGGCTTGACACCTCGGTTACCGCGACTAGCGTTCAAGGGCCCGGAGCGAGCAACGTAGCGGCCTCGGGCATATCTCGGAGGTCTGCGTGCCTGCGTCGCAAATCTTTACCACGAAGGACGGCCGCTTCGGCTACGAGGCATCGGGGACGCCCGAGCAACAGAGCGTTGTGTTCCTGCACGGCATCGGTGGTGCCGCGCGCGCATGGCGTGGTCAGCTCGATTATTTCGGCGAGCGCTGCCATGCGGTGGCCTGGGACATGCCGGGCTATGGCCGATCCGCACGGCTCGACATGGTCAGCATCACCACGCTCGCCGCTGCGCTTCAAGATTTCCTGATCCAGATCGGCGCCAAGCAGCCGATCCTCGTTGGTCATTCCATCGGCGGAATGATCGTACAGGAATGGCTGACGACGCATCCGCAGGCCGCGGCAGCCGTGGTGTTGGCTCAGACCAGCCCGGCCTTCGGCAAGGCCGACGGGGACTGGCAGAAATCGTTCATCGAGGCGCGCCTCGGCCCGCTCGATCGGGGCGCGACGATGGCGTCGCTGGCGCCGGACCTGGTCAAGGAGTTGGTCGGCGACGATCCCGATCCGCGCGGCCTTGAAATTGCAACCTCCTGCATGGCCGGCGTACCCGAGGCAAGCTATCGCGCCAGCATGCTGGCCCTGCTCGGTTTCGACCGGCGACAAGCCTTGAAGGACATCAAGGTGCCGGCGCTGGTGCTCTCGGGCTCGAAGGATCGCAACGCGCCGGCGCCGATGATGGAGAAGATGGCGAGCTTCATTCCTTCGTCCGACTACGTCGAACTTCAGGGCGCCGGTCATCTCGTCAATCTCGAACGGCCCGGCGATTTCAACGCCGCACTCGATACGTTCCTGACGGCACGTGCAACACCAGCGACAGCGGAGAGATGATGACGATCCCGGTCCAGAAGACGGCGACAGCCTCCGGCGAAGCCCTCGATGCTCCGATGTTCGATCCGGCGGCATATCGGCTCACGGCCGAGCAGGCCGACATCATCGCACGGGCCCGGGAACTCGGGCAGAGCGTGCTGGCGGGCCGCGCCGCGACCTGGGATCGCGAGGCGAGCTTTCCGACTGAGAACTACAAGGACCTGCATCGCGCGGGCCTGCTCGGCATCTCCGTTCCCAAGGCTCTCGGCGGCCTCGGTGCGGGCTACCAGACCTATGCACTCACCGCCGCCGAGATCGGCCGCTATTGCGGCGCCACCGCGCTGACCTGGAACATGCACGTCTGCTCGACCCTGTGGTCCGGACCGCTCGCCGACGATCTCGACATGGACGAGGACGTCCGCGCCGAGCACGAGCGGCGGCGCGCGATCCACTACAAGCGCATCGTCGACGACGGCGCGATCTATTCGCAGCCGTTCTCGGAGGGCGGCGCGGCGGCAGCGGGCGGCGTCGCGTTCGGCACCGAGGCCAAGCCGGTCAAGGGCGGCTGGCTGATCAACGGCAAGAAGATCTTCGCCTCGCTTGCCGGACACGCAGATTATTATGGAGTGCTATGCACCGAAGTCAGCGAGGGTGAGAAGGCGTCCCGCCGCAACACGCTCTATCTCGCTGTGCCGGCGAAAACGGAGGGCGTCTCTGTCGTCGGTGACTGGGATCCGCTGGGCATGCGCGGCACGGTGTCACGCACACTGCTGTTCAAGGATGTCTTCGTTGCGGAGGACGCCGCCTTGATGCCGCGCGGCGTCTACTTCCAGGCAGCGATGCGCTGGCCGCACATGTTCATGACGCTGTCGCCGACCTATATGGGGCTGGCGCAGGCCGCGTATGACTTCACCGTCAAATATCTGCGCGGCGAGGTGCCGGGCATGCCGCCGGTCAAGCGGCGGATGTACCCGACCAAGCAGATCGCGGTCGCGCAGATGCAGATCAAGCTGGAACAGATCAAAGGCATCTGGTTCCAGGCCGTCACTGAGGCACGCGCCAATCCGACGAAGGAGCAGGTGCTGCGCGCCTATGCGGCGCAGTACTCGGTGATGGAGGGGGCCAATGACCTGGCGGCGCTCGCCATCCGCACCTGCGGCGGACAATCGATGCTGAAGACGCTGCCGCTGGAGCGCATCTATCGCGACAGCCGTTGCGGCTCCCTGATGTTGCCCTGGACCGCGGAATTGTGCCTCGACCGCATCGGCCGCGAGGCACTGTACGAGCCCGGCGAGACGGACGACTGAGCGTGGACCTCTGCAGCCTGATCGAGCGCAATGCGGCGTTCACGCCGGACAAGCCGGCGATCCATTTCGATGGCGTAACGCAGAGTTATGCCGATTTCAGCGAGCGCATCGCGCTGATGGCGCGCGCGCTCAAGTCGGAGTTCAGCGTCGGACGTGGCGACCGCGTCGCGATTCTGAGCCTCAACCGGCCGGACTATCTGGTCCTGCTCTATGCCTGTGCGCGGCTCGGCGCGATCCTGGTGCCGTTGAACTGGCGGCTTGCAGTGGCCGAGCAGGTCTTCATTCTCTCGGATGCTGCCGCCAAGGTGCTGGTGCTGGAGCAGGCGTTCGCGCCGGTGCTGCCGGCGCTGGCCGAGAGCCACCCGGAGACAGCGCCGGTCGGCATCGACTTTGCCCCGGCCGACGGACTGACGCTCGATGAACTGCTGGCGCGCGGTCATGGCGACGACCGCAACCCGCACATCGATCTCTCCTGCCCGCTGCTGATCGTCTACACCTCGGGCACCACGGGCCGGCCGAAGGGCGCGGTGCTGCGGCAGGAGGCGCTGCTGTGGAACGGGGTGATGAGCCAGCACATGCATGGCCTGACCTCCGATGATCACGTACTGACGGTGCTGCCGCTGTTCCATGTCGGCGGCCTCAACATCCAGACCACGCCGGCCCTGCATCACGGCGCCACCGTCACGCTGCACGCCCGCTTCACGCCGGATTCGACGCTGGCAGCGATCGTCAACGACCGGCCGACATTGACCGTGCTGGTGCCGGCAACCATCCAGGCCGTCACCGAGCATCCCGATTGGAACGCGACGGACCTGTCCTCGCTGAGAGCTGTTGCGACCGGATCGAGCATCGTGCCGCCAGCGCTGATCGAGCGTATCACGGCGCGCGGCGTGCCGGTGCTGCAGGTCTATGGCTCGACCGAGACCTGTCCGATCGCGGTCTACACACGGCTCGGCGGCGACCTCTCGCGCGCAGGCTCGACCGGCCTGCCCGGGCTGTGCTGCGAGGCCAAGATCATCGACAAAGACGGCGACGAGCTTCCGGCGGGCAAAGCGGGCGAGATCGCCGTGCGCGGGCCCAATTTGTTCTTCGAATATTGGGGCAACGCCAAAGCCACGCAACAGGCGATCCATGACGGCTGGTACCGCACCGGCGACATCGCCCAGCGCGATGCCGAGGGGCACTTCTTCGTGCTCGAGCGCAAGAACAACATGATCATCTCGGGCGGAGAGAACGTCTACCCAGCCGAGATCGAGCGCGTGCTCCGCGAGCATTCCGACGTCGTCGATTGCGGCGTGATCGGCCGGCCCGATCCGCGCTGGGACGAGGTGCCGGTGGCGTTCGTCGTCAGGCGCCAGGGCTGCGCGCTGGACGCCGAGACCCTGCGCGCGCATCTGCAGTCGCAGCTCGCGCGCTTCAAGGTGCCGCGCGACATCGTTTTCGTCGACGACCTGCCGCGCACCGCGCTCGGCAAGGTGCAGCACCATCTGCTGCGCCAGATCGACGGCCCCAAATAAGCGAGACGGAGACGCGCTCTTGAAAATTGCAGTGCTCGGCGGCGGCAACGGCTCCTTTGCGGCGGCAGGCGATTTCGCGCTGGGAGGTCACGAGGTCCGGCTGTGGCGCCGCGATGCGGACGCTGTCGCGCAGCATCGCGCGGCGGGCTCGACGATCGTCGTCAAGGACGTCAATGGCCGGCATGAGGCGCGGCTCGCGCTGGTCACGACCGACATCGGCGAGGCTATCAGCGGTGCCGAGCTGATCCTCTGCCCGGCGCCGGCCTTCGCGCAAGCCGACATCGCCCGCCTGCTGGCGCCGCATCTCGCCGATGGGCAGGTCGTGTTCCTGCCCCCGGCGACCTTCGGCACCATGATCTTCGCAGCGGCGGCGCGCGAGGCCGGCAATGAAGCCAGCGTCAGCTACGCCGAGACCGGCACCCTGCCCTGGCTGACGCGCAAGCACGGCCCGTTCGAGGTTGCCATCACCATCCGGGCCAAGCGGCTCCCGGTCGGCGTGTTTCCTCTCAAGACGGCGGAGCACGCGCTCGCGGTGATCGGCCGCGCCTTCCCCGGCGTGACCGAGCCATGCGGCGATGCGCTGTCGGGTGCGCTGATGAATGCCGGCTGCATCATCCATCCGCCGCTGATCGTGATGAATGCCGGCCCCATCGAGCATTTCGAGCGCTGGGACATTCACAAGGAAGGCACGCAGCCCTCTATCCGCCGCGTCACCGACGCGCTCGATGCGGAGCGGATCGCGGTGCGCGAGGCGCTCGGCTACGGCGCGCCGCATTTTCCGCTGGCGCATCACTACGCCAAGGAGGGCGAGATCTGGATGTATGGTCGCGGCTCGCACGACCGGTTGACCGATTCCGGCGATTGGCGCGAGCAGCTCGTGCTGACTGAGCACCGCTACATGCGCGAGGATCTCAGGCTCGGCCTGTCGTTCCTGATCTCGGCCGCCGAGCTGACCGGCACGCCGACGCCGCTCGCCCGCGCCTTCCTGGCCATCGGCGGCGCGATCTGCGGCGAGGACTTCATGGCGACGGGACGTACGCTCGAAAGCCTCGGCTTGGGCGGCCTCGACCGAGCCGCGCTACAGGCGCTGTTAAGCGAGGGATTTGCGGTATGAGCGCGCGCGGTCATATTGCCTGCCTCGGTGCCGGCCGCATGGGCCGCGGCATTGCCGTTGCCTTCGCCTATGCCGGCCATCCCGTGACGATGATCGACATCAAGCCGCGCACGGCGGAAGAGTTCGCCAGCCTGCAGCGCGATGCGCTCGGCGAGGTCGGCGCGACATTCGCGACCTTGGCGCGGCTCGGGATGCTGCAGGCCGCTGACGCCAACAAGCTGATGGACAAGATCGCCGTCGCGCCGGCCGGCTCGAGCGGCGATGTCCTCGCACAGACCACGCTGGTGTTCGAAGGCGTGCCGGAGATCGTCGACCTCAAGCGCGAAGTGCTGGCTGCGGCGTCGCGCGCGGTCGCGCCCGACGTCATCATCGCCTCGACGACATCGACGATCCTGGTCGACGATCTCTCTGGTGCGGTGGAGCGTCCTGAGCGCTTCCTGAATGCGCACTGGCTCAATCCAGCCTATCTGATTCCGCTGGTCGAGATCTCGCCGGGCAAGGCGACCGATCCCGATGTCACCGCGGGGCTGAAGGCGCTACTGGAAGACATCGGCAAGGTGCCGGTGGTCTGCGCGGCGACGCCGGGCTTCATCGTGCCGCGCATCCAGGCGCTCGCCATGAACGAGGCGGCGCGCATGGTCGACGAAGGCGTCGCCAGCGCCGAGGAGATCGACAAGGCGATCCGCTACGGCTTCGGCTTCCGCTACGCGGTGCTCGGCCTGCTCGAATTCATCGACTGGGGTGGCGGTGACATTCTCTACTACGCCAGCCGCTACCTCGAAGGCGCGCTGGGCAGCGACCGCTACCGCGCACCCGAGGTGATCGAGCGCAACATGGCCGAGGGCCGCATCGGCCTGCGCACCGGCGCCGGCTTCCTCGATTATTCCGGGATGGACGTTGCGGCCTATCGCGAGCAGCGGCTCGGCGCGCTGGTCGAGATGCTGCGGCATTTCAAGCTCGCCCGGCCGCCGGTGGTGGATTGAGGCGGAGCACGCGGCAGCAACGGAGCCGTGAGGTGGGCAAAGGCGCGCCACGCCGTCGCCGGATCGTGACGATCTCTCGCGCGCCGTGCCCACCAGTCGCGCCGATTGCGTGGATCTACGGTGGGCACGCAACCGCCCTGCGGGTGGCCGCTTTGCCCACCCTACGGCTGCGGTGATCTTCGCCTCTCGCGAATGTTGACCGCAACGACATCAACGAACTCCGACGTCGTCCCGGCGAACGCCGACGGCGGTGGGTGGGGTGGGTTCACGGCTCAAACAGCGGGCCAAATAAACAGCTACGACATAACTGGTCGTTCTCGCGGCGCATCTCGCCCGAGTCATGCATCGAATGGGTCCCTCGCGAATCATGCAGAGGGCGCAGGGAATGCCGGGTGAAGGCCTCACCCATGGCCCGCCTGCGAAAAAAAATGCAGGCGGCAGGTACCACAGGCAAAGCCGAACACGCCGGCATTCCCTGCGCGATGGGTCTAACGCTTATACGCAGTCTCCCTGGTGCGCCGGGCTTGTTGGCCACCATCACCGCGCGGCACTCAGGCCGACGCGACTTGATACCAGCATCGGGGTATCAGGACGCTGCGACTTCACGTCCGCGAGCGATCGTTCGTCCGCGCCCTCATGAGAAGACGCTGCGATCTCTCGCGGCCATCGCATCCCCACCTCGCGTGTCGTGACGATCGCGCGCAACGCCCCTCCGCAGTGAGGCGGGATGCAGAGAGAGAACCATGATTTCCGAAAAATAGCAAGAAGATTATTTTTAACAGAATAGCGGGATGATTCTGTCTCGGCGCTTGTCATTTGGGCCGGCCCGCCCCGTGAGGACGGTGCGCCCCCTCCCCCTTGCAAGGAGGGGTTGGGGGTGGGGGTCCACGAGTTGTGCTTGGAGTGACGAGCACAAGAGCCCTGCATCGATCAACCGATGGCGTGTTGCGGCCCCACGCGTCTCACAGTGGAGGTTTGGGTACGAGCAGTTGTGCCCACAACGAAGTTCAGCGTATGGGGACCCCCACCCCCGCCCCCTCCCCGCAAGGGGGAGGGGAGCGCACTACCGCCGCGGCGGCAGCTCGCCAGTAGAATGCGCAGGACTCTACCCGAACACATCCTGCAGCACGCCCTCCTTGATCACGGCCACACCGTCCAGCTCGATCGTGGTGCCCATCATCGGCAGGTCGAAATGACCCGCCGTGTAGCGGCCGGCAAATTCGTTGGCGCCGGTGGAGAACAGGAAGTTGCCGGGGACGGCGCGCAGCTCGGTGCCGTTGGTGTCGCGCTGGTCGTACATGGCCAGCGCCTCGTAGCGCGCGCCGGGGTTCATGCCCCAGCCGACATGCGACACGGCGTATGCCTCGCGGTCGCCCCAGGACGCGAGATAAGATCGCATCATCGCTGCGTCGGCGCCCTCGCCTGCCAGATCGGTCACGTAGTCGTCGCGCAGGGTCATCGTGACAGGCGAACTCAGATAACGCTTGAAGGTGAGGTTGATGTCTCCGGGCGCCATCACGATGGTGCCGTTGACCGATTTGCTCTTGGGGAAGCTGACGACGATGCCACCCGGCCAGTGCGCCAGGGTGCCCGGACGATCGGTCCAGCCCCAGACGCCGACGGTGGAGGCGCCCTCCATGATCACGTCGAGGTCGGTGCCGGCCTTCGACGTCACGCGCATCCGCTTGGTTCCGCGCAGCATCTTGGCGGCGGCGCGCACCCGCTTTTCGAGCGCCGAGTCCGGCACCATGCGCTCGAGCGCCTCGGGATGCTCGTTGGAGATCACCAGGATGCGCGCGCCGGCCTTCAGGATCTCCGGCGTCTCCACCGCATGCATCAGGCCTTCGATGGTACAGTCGACGACGAAGCCGGCCTGCTGAAGCGCTGAGACCACCGGCGCGAGCTTGCCGATCGCCTCCGACGCGCCGGTCGAACGGACGGGAACGGGATGCTTGTTGCGCGGGGTCGGCACCACGACATGGAACGGCCGCGCGCCCATCCGCAGCAACGCCAGCTCGGCGATGTGGACGTTCAGCGCCCGGGACTGCGTCTCCGACAGGATCGCAGCGGTGTCGCCCGCCTTCACGGCGCAGCGCTCGAAGATCTCACAGAATGCGTCGATCCATTTCGCCTCGATGCGATCCGCCAGCATGGTCGTTCTCCCGATTGTCGTTGTGTTGTTATCAGACCGAGGGGAAGCCGCGCAGCAGATAAGCGCGCAGGCCTTGCAGCAGGGCGTTGAGAATGAGGCCCAGCAGCGAGATCGTGATCAGCGGCACGAACATGTCGACGGCCTGGAAGGTGCGCGCGGCGGTCACCAGCACGTGACCGAGCCCGTCGGTCGAGGTGATCATCTCGGCCAGGAACACGACGATGCAGGAGATCACGAGGCCGATGCGGCAACCGGTCAGGATCGAGGGCATCGCGGCCGGCAGCACCACCTTCCACAGGACGTCGCGCGGCGGCGTCCCGGCGGCGAGCGCCGACCAGATCAGCTTCTGCTCGACCGTGGCGGCGCCGTAATAGCTCGACAGCAGGATCGGAAACAGCGCATCCGCCGCCACCAGCATGATCTTGGATTCGTGGCCGAAGCCGAGCAGCAGCAGGAAGGCCGGATAGAGCGCGACCTTCGGCAGCGGCGCCAGCACGCGCACGATCGGCTTGACGGCGGCGTTGACAGGCGGGCTCACCGCGGCGGCAATTCCCAGGGAAACACCGAGCACCACGGCGATCGCAAAGCCCGCGAACAGCCGGAACAGCGTCGCCACGATGTCCTGCTGGAAGGTGACGCTGGTGAGTTGCTGGCCCATGCGCTGGAACACCTGTCCCGGCGGCGGCAGCAGGGTCGGCGGCGCGTAGCCGAACGACACCAGCCCCTGCCACAGCAGCAGGACCAGCACGATCGGCGCGGCGCCCAGCAGGATGTCGTTGGAGGTGCGCGTCATGAGAAGCTCAGCGGCATGTCGAACTGCGGCTCGGACCAGCGCACCAGCCAGCGCCTGACGACCTCGAACGCCGCATCGAGGCAGATGCCCATGGCGCCGATGATGATGATCATCGCGAACACCGTGTCGTACTGGCCCATGTCGAGCGCGTTGAACAGGATGTTGCCGGCGCCGGACTGCCGCGCGATCATCTCGCTGGTGACCATCGTGATCAGCGCCAGCACCAGGCCGGTACGGCAGCCGGTCAGGATCTCCGGCAAGGCTGCGGGCAGGACGATGCGCAGCAGGCGCTCGCCGGCCGAGAGCCCCATCGCCGCGCCCGACCACAGCATCTTCTCCTCGACCGCCTTGGCGCCCTCGAAGCTGTGGTAGATCACCGGAAGGCTGACGCCGAGGAAGATCACCAGCGTCTTGGAGATGTCGCCGACGCCGAGCCACAGCATGATGATCGGCATCAGCGCCGCCTTCGGCACCGGGTAGATCAGCATCAGCAGCGGATTGAAGAAGGCGGCGGTCGACCGGCTGCGCCCCATCAGCAACCCGAGCGGAATCGAGAACGCAAGCGCGAGCGCGAAGCCGATCGCCATCCGCCGCAGCGAGGCCATGATGTTGATCAGGGATTCCTTGTCGGTGAGGATCGGCGGGATCGCGCGCAGCGATTCCAGCGCGGTCGGGAAGCTGTCGTTCTTGAGCCCGAGCGAGGCGAGCTGCCAAGCCAGCAGCAGGCCGCAGCAGGCCAGAATCGGCGCGAGCGGCTTCGACAGACCATTCATGACGGCAGCTCGTTGTCACCGGAATCGTCGAACATGCGCTCGATGTCGACGATGTATTTCTGATAGCGCGGGTCCAGCAGCAGTTCCTCGCGGCGGCGCGGCCGGGGCAGATCGATGTCGATCACCTCGCGGATTCGGCCGGGCGAGCGCGACATCATGACGACCTTGTCGGACAGGAACACGGCTTCCTCGACCGAGTGGGTCACGAACAGGACCGTCTTACGGTCGCGCTCCCAGATGTCGAGCAGGTCGTTCTGCAGCCGCGTGCGCGTATGCGCGTCGAGCGCGCCGAACGGCTCGTCCATCAGCAGCACCTCCGGCCCGTAGGCCAGCGTGCGGGCCAGCGCGACGCGCTGCTTCATGCCGCCGGAGAGCTCCTTGGGATAGAATTTCTCGAAGCCGGTAAGTCCGACCATGGCGAGCAAAGTCCGCGCGAGCGCCTCGGCCTTCGCCGGCTTCTTGCCCTGCTGCAGCGGACCATACATGACGTTGCCGAGCACGCTCTTCCAGGGAAACAGCGCGAACTCCTGGAACACCGGGCCGCGATCGGTGCCGGGACCGGTGATCGGCTTGCCCTTCATTTTCGCGGTGCCGCTGGTCGGGCTGACGAAGCCACCGACGATGTAGAGCAAGGTCGACTTGCCGCAGCCGGAGGGACCGAGGATCGAGACGAAGGCGCCCTCGCCGACCGTCAGCGAAATGTCCGACAGCGCGGTGTGGTCGCGGCGCGACGAGGTCTTGAACACCTGCGACACGTGATCGATCTCGATGATCGGCGTGGCCGCGCGACGGCCGAGCGGAGTGCCCGCGAGCTGGCCGGGGCGGATCGGGGTCACGTCCATGTCGGCTTCTCTTTCCGATGCAGCACGCTCAAACGCTCCGTGAAATCAGGCAAGACAGACTGCCGCAGATTAGCAAGAAACCTGCCAATCGTCGCCACGCGCGGATCATTCCCGGTCCTGATCGAACCAGGGCCATTCGGCCGGCCCTTCGTGAGTCACGGCGCCGAGCGGTGCCTGCCCAACGAGTTTCGCGTATTTCGCCAGTGCCCCTGCCCTGTGCCGCGGCGGCCGCTGCGACCACGCGCTGCGACGCACCGCGAGCTCGGACTCATCGAGCAGCACGTCGAGCGTGCGCGCCTTCGCATCGATGCGGATCGGATCGCCGTCTTGCACCAGCGCCAGCGGACCGCCGACGAAGGCTTCCGGCGAGACATAGCCGATGCACATGCCGCGGGTGGCGCCGGAGAAGCGGCCGTCGGTGATCAGCGCGACCTTCTCGCCCATGCCCTGGCCATAGATCAGCGCCGTGACGCCGAGCATCTCGCGCATCCCAGGACCGCCGACCGGACCCTCGTTGCGGATGATCAGCACCTCGCCGGCCTGATAGTTGCGTGCGCGCACCGCGGCGACGCAGGCCTCCTCGTCCTCGAACACCCGCGCGCGGCCCTCGAACACCAGGTTCTTGAGGCCGGCAACCTTGATGACGGCGCCGTCGGGCGCGAGGTTGCCCTTGAGGACAGCGACGCCGCCATCCGCCATGATCGGCCTGGCCGGGCTGAACACGATCTCGCCGTCCGGCGCATTGGCCGCGCCATATTCCTCGGCCAGCGTGCGGCCGGTGACCGTGATGCAGGAGCCGTCGATGTGGCCGCTCTCGATCAGCGCGCGGATCACAACGGCGGCGCCGCCGATGTCGTAGACGTCCTTCGCCGTGTACTTGCCGCCCGGCCTGAGATTGCCGATCAGCGGCGTGCTCGCGAAGACCTCGCCGACATCGTCGAGCGTGAAACGGATGCCGGCCTCATTGGCGATCGCCGGCAGATGCAGCGCGGCGTTGGTGGAGCCGCCGGTGGCCGCGACAATGGCCGCCCCGTTCTCCAGCGCCTTGCGGGTGACGATGTCGCGCGGCAGCGGCCCGCCGCGCGCGAGCATCTGCATGATCAGGCGTCCGGCCTGACGCGCGACGTGCGCTCGCTCGGCATAGACGCCGGGAATCATCGAGACGTTGGGCATCGACAGGCCCATCGCCTCCGACAGCATGCCCATGGTGTTGGCGGTGAACTGCCCGGCGCAGGCGCCGATCGTCGGGAGGCAGGTCCGCTCGATGCCTTCGAGCGTCCGTGCATCGATCTCGCCGGTCATGTAGCTGCCGACGGCCTCGTAAGAATCGAGCACCGTGAGCGTCCGGCCCTGGTAGTTGCCGGGCAGCGCGCTGCCGCCATAGATGAAGATCGACGGCACGTTGCAGCGGACCATGCCCATCATGACGCCGGGCAAGGTCTTGTCGCAGCCGCCGAAGCCGATCAGCGCGTCATAGGCGAGGCCATGGACGACGGCCTCGATGGAGTCGGCAATCAGCTCGCGCGAGAACAGAGAGAACTTCATTCCCTCGTGGTTCATGCTGATGCCGTCGGAGACCGAGACGGTGGCGAACTCGCGCGGCGTGCCGCCGGCCTCCGAGATGCCCGTCTTGGCCGCATCGACCTGGAAGTCGTGCGTCATGTTGCAGGGCGTCTGCTCGCCCTTCTGGCTGACGACGCCGATCATCGGCTTGGCGATGTCGGCATCATCCAGCCCCATCGCGCGCATGAAGGCGCGGTGCGGGGCGCGATCGAGCCCCTCCACCGTCACGCGCGATCGCAGCTTCCTCATCGACAAGGCTCCGCGCCGGCCGCCTACTGGATCGGCGCGACGATCGTCGGATGCTTGAACTGGGCGACGTCGAGCTTCGGCAGCATGCCGGTCTCGGCGTAGATGTCGAGCATCTTCTGGATCGCCGGGAAGTTCGGCGCGGCGACCGGATCGCGGCCGAAATCATTGTCCTTCAGCAGATAGGTGTCGATGACGGCAACCGGCGCCTTCATGACCTCCGACACCACCTTCAAGGTCTCGTCGCGATTGGCGAGCGCCTTCTTCATGCCCGTCGTGATGTCGCGGACATAGGCCTTCACCAGCTCCGGGTTCTTGTCGACGAAGTCGGCGCGGCAGGCCTCGAGGATGTGCACGATGTTCGGCATCGCCTCGGACAGCGAGAACAGCTTGCGGGTGCCGCCCTTGGCCTCGGCGCGCGCTGCAAAGGGTTGATTCATGTTGACGGCGTCGACGCGGCCCTGGCGCAGCGCATCCTCCGACACCGCGAAGCCGACCTCGACCAGCTTGATGTCCTTGGCGGGATCGAGCCCGGCCTGCTTCAGCAGCATGTTGAACGGCCCTTGCGTGCCGCCACCGATCACGGAAATGCCGACCGTCTTGCCCTTCAGGTCGGCGATGGTCTTGATCGGGGAATCGTCCTTGACCGCCCAGTAGACCGAGAAACCGCCCGGCTTCTCATAGACGTGCTGGGCGACGATGTAGGCCTTGAGGCCGCCGCCGACCACGCCGTTCGCCAGCGACAGCGGCGCCTGCGTGGCGCAGTCGAGCGCGCCGGCGGCCAGCGCCTGCGTCATCGGTGCCGTTCCCTGGAACTGGGTCCACTCGATGTTGTAGGTCTTGCCGAGATCCGGAAATTCGGTGGGCCGCTTCATCATCCAGTATTTGGATTCTTCCGCCGGGATGGTCCAGCCGACGCGGATCGTCTGCTGTGCGAATGTCGGCCCCGCGCTCGTCACCAAAGCCATCGCCGCGAGTGCCGCCAGCATCGATCGTTTCCGCATCACGCCCCTCCGCCATTCAAAAAGCAACCTCGCGGAGAATGTTTCATGTCTCAAATATCTGTGCAAGCGCGGAAAACGCCCGCCTTTGCCTGCCCCATGGGCAAGCCCGCCTTGCAGCGCGACAAGGGCGGATCATCGTGAAGTGCCGCGTTCCGTGTGCCGCGGCGCTGTCGACAACGCAAGGTCGCACGCCCCAAGGTGGCGAGAGTGGCCGTTCGGCCGACTGGCGTTGCCGCGTCGCACGCGCTAGGGAGAAGCCCCGAATTGACCTTTTGAGGAGTTCTTCGATGTCGATCCAGCGTTTCGAAATTGGCCCGCGCATGAGCCAGGTCGTCGTTCATGGCAATACCGTCTATCTCGCCGGCGTCGTCGCGCAGAAGACGGCCGGTGAAAGCGTTACCAAGCAGACCGAGGAGATTCTCTCGATCATCGACGGCCATCTCGCCAAGGCCGGCACCGACAAGTCGAAGCTGTTGTCGGCGACGATCTACCTCACCGACATCAAGACATTCGGCGAAATGAACGCCGTGTGGGACGGCTGGGTCTCGGCCGGCAACACCCCGGCTCGCGCCACCGTAGAGGCCGGGCTTGCCGCGCCGCAATACACCGTCGAGATCATGGTGATCGCGGCGAAGTAGGCGCTGGGTCGCCGCGCACTAGTCGGTGTCGCGGCGACCAGTGTTGCGATTGAGCGGATCACGCCGCTCGCGCCTGAGCCCTTCCGGAAGCACCGGCTCGGTGCCGGGCAACGGCTCGGCCCGCACGTCGGCGCCCCACTGCTCCTGCTGGTGGGGCGTCGTTTTGTCCTTGACCTGTTGCGGCTGCGGCAGACCGTCCTTGCTGACGGGGTCGTAGGCGCCGGAGCGCAGGTCGCGGGTGTCTCGGCCTGTCATGATCCTTCAACAAGCCTTCTCCAGCATTCGTTCCTGATCGCCGGCATGGAACAGATGCCTTCCTGCCGCCACAGGACGCCCCTGTCCGCGAGGAGCATAAGTCGCGCGTCGCAACATCAGATGAGCGCAGTGGTGGTCGGCGTCGACGCGATGATGATGCGGACGAGCGCTGGCGATGCAGCCACGGTCAGGACTGCGGCCGCAGCGGCGCGCCCTCGCGGATGCCATCGACCTTCACGGCGAGCCGCTTGATCTTGTCGTAAAGCGTCTGCTTCGGAATGCTCAGCAGCGCCGCGGTCGCCGGCACGTCGCCGAGCTTGCGGCGCAACGCATCCTCGATGATCGAGCGCTCGATGTTCTCCAACTGCCGTGGCAGCGACAGCTCCGAGGCTGCGGCGCCCGAGCGGTCGAGGACCTTGCGGTCGAGCACACCGAGCACGAAGCGGTCGGCGACGTTGCGCAACTCGCGCACGTTGCCCGGCCATGAGTAGCCGAGCAGCAGCGACATGGTCTGCTCGTTCACGATCGGCGCGTCGCGCTCGAACCGCTTGGCGGCCTCGAGGGTGAAGTGCTCGAACAGGATCGGGATATCCTCGCGGCGTTCGCGCAACGGAGGCAGCTCGATGAAGGCGACGCCGAGACGATAATACAGATCGGCACGGAACAGCTTCTGCTCGCTGAGCTCGAGCAGATTGGCCTTGCTGGCCGCCACCACGCGGCAGTCCACCGCCACGGGCTTGTTGGAGCCGACGCGCTCGACCGAGCGGTCCTGCAACGCCCGCAGCAGCTTCACCTGCACGCTGAGCGGCATGCTCTCGATTTCGTCGAGGAACAGCGTGCCGCCATGGGCATATTCGATCTTGCCGATCCGCTGCTTGGTCGCGCCGGTGAAGGCGCCGGCCTCGTGGCCGAACAATTCGCTCTCAACCAGTGATTCCGGCAGGCCGCCGCAATTCACCGCGACATAGTTGCCGCCGCGCCGGGCGCTGTGAGCGTGCAGGCAACGGGCGACGACGTCCTTGCCGGTGCCGGTCTCGCCATAGATCGTCACGTCGACATTGGTCGAGGCCAGATTGGCGACGAGGCGGCGCACCTCCTGGATCTGCGGCGAGCGCCCGAGCAGGCTCGCCTCGATGCCCTGGCGGTCGGCGAGCGCCGAGCGCAAGGTGCGGACTTCGAGCGTCAGGCGACGCTTGTCGAGGGCGCGGCGTACGACGGAGACGAGCTGCTCCGACGAGCACGGCTTCTCGATGAAGTCATAGGCGCCGTTGCGCATCGCTTCCACGGCCATCGAGATGTCGCCATGACCGGTGACCAGGATGACCGGCAGGTCCGGATCGAGCCGGTGCAGCTCGGACAGCCACTCGGTGCCGCTCTTGCCGCGCAGCCGCACGTCGGAGACCACCACGAACGGCATGTCGGCGCGAACGATCGCGCCCGCGGCTTCGGCGGAGGCGAACGGCGTGACCGGGAGCCCGGCGAGCTGCAGCGCCTGGACGGCGCCGATGCGGACATCCTCGTCGTCCTCGACATAGATCACGCCGACCGGTTGCTCAGGAGTCATGTGGGAACCTCTTCAATCGGCAAGCGGCAACAGCACGATGAACTCGGCGCCGGACGGCTCAAGATTGCGCGCCCGCAGCTCGCCGCCGAACGACCGCGCGATGTGATTGGCGATGACGAGCCCAAGTCCGAGACCCTTGCCAGCCGGCTTGGTCGTGACGAAGGGCTCGAACAGGCGCGGCAGGACATCGGCGGCGATCGCCGGGCCGCTGTTGGCGATGGCGATGCGGCACTGCCCCTCCTCACGCACGGCGCGGATGTGGATGGACTTCCGCGCGGCGCCCTCGACGGCATCGAGCGCGTTGGCGATGATGTTGCAGAGCAGTTGCTCGAGCCGGATCTGATCGGCCCTGACACGAAGCTCGGGCGCGAGATCGATGGTGACGTCGACATGGCCGTCCTTCACCCGCGCGCCGAGGATCTTGAACGTCTCGGACAGGGCCTGCTCGACCGCGACGGCATCGAGCGGCGCGTTCGATTTGTAGGCGAAAACGCGCAACTGACCGGTCAGGCGCGCGAGACGGCGGACCATCTCGCCGATGCGGATGAGATTGCCGCGGGCCTCCCCAATCATGCCGCGATCGACGAATTGCACGGCATTGTCGGAAGCAGTCTGCAGCGCCGCCAAGGGCTGGTTGATCTCGTGCACCATGCCGGCCGACATCTGGCCGAGCACGGCAAGCTTGCCGGCATGGACGAGCTCGTCCTGCGCGGCGCGCAATTCGGCGGTGCGCTCCTGCACCCGCATTTCGAGCCGATCATTGGCGGCCTGCAGCGCGGCCTGGCTCGCCAGCCGCTGCCGGATCTCGCGGCGTCGCTGCGCCAGCAGGCCGAGCGCCAGCAGCGCCACGATGCTGGCGAGACCCGAGAGCGTGCCGATGATCAAGGCCGTCCGCCGGATCGGCGTCTCGTCGTCGAGCAGCAGCAGCTGCCATTGCCGCCCGTTGAGCGGACGCTCGTCGACGCTGTAGACCGCGCCGCGCTCGGTCGCGACCTGGCCGCCGCGATCGGTCCTCTCCATGAAGGTCCAGCCGAGCGGCGCGAGGCTGGAGCTGCCATAGGGCTTCGACGTCGCGATTTCCTCGAGCGCATCCACCGAGAGCGGCGTCAACGGGCGGAATCGCCATTCCTCGCGCGAGGCGAGAATGGTGACGCCGCGGGCGTCGACCAGAAGCATGTCGGCGCCGCGGTTGCGCCATTCGCGCTCGAAGGCATCGAGATTGACCTTGACGACGGCGACGCCGATCGTCCGTCCCTGTTGCTTGACGGCATAGGACAGGTAATAGCCGGCGCGCGCGCTGGTGATGCCGATGCCGAAGAACGCGCCGCGGCCGGTCGCCAGCGCCTGGCGCATATAGGGCCGGTAGGACAGGTTGCTGCCGACCGGCGTTCCCGGCTGATCGAAGTCGGCGGCGGCGATCGCATCACCGGCGACGGTGAGGACATAGAGGTTGTCGGCGCCGGCCAGCAGATTGATCGACTTCAGATGCAGGCTGACGCTCTGCTGCAGCGCGCGATCGTCCGGCGTGCCGAGCAGCCGGAAGACATCGGGCGAGGTCTCCAGCAGCGAGGGCAGATATTCGAAGCGCGAGAGGTAGCCGTCGAGCTGCGCGGCCTCGACCGCCAGCCGCTGCTGGGCCGCGGCGTGCCGCTGATCGAGCCCGCGGGAAAAGGCAATGGCATAGCCGAGCCATGCCGCGACGCCGACCAGCGCAGCCGCCATCACTCCGCGAACGACCAAGCCCGCGCGCCTGCGGACCACCGCGGTGACGTCGGGATGTCCCTCGAGGCCGATCCGGAATGGAAGGTCCGTCATTCCCTTTTCCAGGCCCATCATGTCCAGGCCCATCACGCCCCGGACCCATGTACCGGGCCGGGCCTGCCGTATCCGTAATTGTGCTGCAAGTCTAAGGTCTTGCCGGGCAATAGGCGACAACAAAATCGGCCGTGCCGGCGCCCTCGGCGCGCCCGTCAGTGCAGCTTGACGTGCGGCTCGGTGCGGCGGGTGATCAGGCGCGCCAGCGTGTCCAGCGTGACCTTGGCGAGCCCGTGCAGCGCGTATTCGTGCATCTTGTAGAGCGACAGATACATCATCCGCGCGAACAGGCCTTCGAACACCAGATTGCCGCCGACCAGCGCGCCCATCATCGAGCCGACCGTGCTGAACTCGCCAAGCGACACCAGGGAGCCGAAATCGTGATAGCGGTAGTCCGCCAGCGGCTCGCCCCTGACGAAGCGCGGAATCTGCTTGTAGAGGTGCGAGGCCTGCTGATGCGCGGCCTGCGCCCGCGGCGGCACGTTGCCGCGCTCGCCCCAGGAGCAGGCCGAGCAGTCGCCAATGGCGAAGACGCGCTCGTCGCGCGTGGTCTGCAGGGTCTGCCTGACCACGAGCTGGTTGATGCGGTTGGTTTCCAGCCCCGCGATGTCCTTCAGGAAGTCGGGCGCCTTGACGCCCGCGGCCCAGACGATCAGCTCGGCCGGGATGACGCGGCCGTCGGCGAGGCTCACCTTGTCGGGCCCGACCTCGGCGACCTTGGCGCCGACGAGCACCTCGACGCCGAGCTTTGCGAGCAGCTTCTCGGTCTCGCGCGAGACCCGCTCAGGCAAAGCCGGCAGCACCCGGCCCGCGGCTTCGATCAGCGTGATCCTGATGTCCTTCTCGGCGTCGACCTGGTCGAGACCATAGGCCACCACCTCGCGCGTCGTGCGATGCAGCTCGGCGGCCAATTCGACGCCGGTCGCGCCGGCGCCGATGATCGCGACCTTGAGCTGGTGCGGCGCGATCGGCGAGGACTGCGAATGGACGCGGATGCAGGCGTTGACCATGCGCTCGTGGAAGCGCCGGGCGTCGTGCTGCGATTCCAGCTTGATCGCATGGTCGACCACGCCGGGCGTGCCGAAATCATTGTTCTGGCTGCCGATGGCGATGACGAGCACGTCATAGGGGATGGTCCGCCGCGGCGTGACCTCGCGCCCCTCCGCATCGAGATAGGGCGCCACCAGCACCTCGCGCTTGTCGCGGTCGAGGCCGATCATGTCGCCGATGCGGTAGTGGAAGCCGTGCCAATAGGCCTGGGCGAGATAGTCGACCTCATGGGCCGAGAGGTCCATGCTGCCCGCGGCGATCTCGTGCAGCTTCGGCTTCCAGACATGGGTGCGGTTGCGCTCGACCAGGGTGACGTCGAGCTTGCCCCTGCGGCCGTATCTGTCTCCGAGCCGGGTCGCGAGCTCCAAGCCGCCGGCGCCGCCGCCGACGATCACGATGCGAGGGACACCAGGCTGCGCAACGGCCATCATCGAACCTCTCCAAGGGTGACCGCGGCGCGACGGCATGACTCCGATGTCACGCCGGTGACGTCGTCCCTCCGGCACCGCCGCCCCAGCCAGCGCGACCATGTTCACGATACGCCGTATCGTCGCAATGGTCAGACCATGCCGACCTTGCGGCACCAGGCGGGATGCCTCCACGGCGAGCCCCTGCCCGCCGCTACCTTAGCAGATTATCCGAGATGTTGGCGGCATCGCGATTGGGCATGGCCGCGGCCGGCGCCACCGGCGCTGGAATGCGACGGCAGCGCCCCCACGACCGCAGGCCTATCCCGTCGTGACCGCGACTTCGACGTCGGCCGGGTCGATATCGCGATCGAGCGCGATGCGCAGCTTGTCGCGATCGAGCTCGCCTTCCCACCACGCCACGATCACGCAGGCGACGCCGTTGCCGCACAGATTGGTCAGTGCGCGGCACTCGCTCATGAACTTGTCGATGCCGAGCACGATCGCCATGCCGGGAACGAGCTCCGGCCGCACGGCCGCCAGCGTTCCGGCCAGGGTGATGAAGCCGGCGCCGGTGATGCCCGAGGCGCCCTTCGAGGTCAGCATCGCGACCAGCAGGATCGTGATCTGCTCACCGAAGGACAGGTGAACGTTCATCGCCTGCGCAATGAACAGCGTCGCCAGCGTCATGTAGATGTTGGTGCCGTCGAGATTGAACGAGTAGCCGGTCGGAACCACCAGGCCGACGACCGGCTTGGAGCAGCCGAGGCGTTCAAGCTTCTCCATCATCTGCGGCAGCGCGCTCTCGGACGACGAGGTGCCGAGCACGATCAGCAGCTCGTCCTTGATGTATTTGAGGAACTTGAAGATCGAGAACCCGGCAATGCGGGCGATGATGCCGAGCACGACCACGACGAAAGTGAGCGCGGTGAGATAGAAGGTCGCGATCAGGCCGGCGAGGTTGCCGAGCGCCTGCGGCCCGTAGCGGCCGATGGTGAAGGCCATGGCGCCGAAGGCGCCGATCGGAGCGGCCTTCACCACGAGGGCGATGACGCCGAAGATCGCGTGCGCGGCGTCGTCGATGAACGCGCGCATCGTATGGCCGCGCTCACCGAGCGTCATCAGCGAAATGCCGAACAAAATCGAGAACAGCAGCACCTGCAGGATCTCGCCCTGCGCGAACGCTCCCACCACCGTGTCCGGGATGATGTGGAGCACGAAGTCGACCGACTTCATCTCGCTCGCCTGCTTGGCGTAGTTGGCGACGGCGGCGGCGTTGCTGCTCTGGCCCTGGAAGCCTGCCCCGGGCTGAATGAAATTGCCGACGATGAGCCCGAGCGCGAGCGCGAAGGTCGAGACGATCTCGAAATAGATCAGCGCCTTGACGGCGACGCGGCCGACCTTCTTCACCTCGGAGACATGCGCGATGCCCGACACGACGGTGCAGAAGATGACCGGCGCGATCACCATCTTGATCAGCTTGACGAAGCCGTCGCCCAGCGCCTTGATCCATTCGTTCCTGCCGAGCTCGGGCCAGAGCCAGCCGACGATGACACCGAGCACGATCGCGAACAGGACCTGCACATAGAGGACCCGGTAGAACGGTTTCTGCGGCGCCGCGGCCGCTGTGGTGGTTGCAGACATCGAATCTTCTCTCCCTGATCTCACTCGGTCTATCTCTCTGGTCTGCCTATGACCCGCTTCCGCGCCGGCTCCATTGCGTGCCGGGGCAACGTCATGCGTCTGGACGCGGGCCGCGCCGGGGGCGGACCCGAGAAGCTCGCACAGGCGGGATCGCCTGTCGCCGGGTCTCAGGTCAGGAATGAGCTGTGGGCTGGCATCCGGACGTCCCCTCGCATCTGTTGTTCTGGAGCTGGCGCTCGTTTGGCGGCTCAGTAAGCAGCAATCGTGCCAGCGGAGCGGCGCCGCATGAGGCGCCTGCATGTCCTTCAGTTTGCTACGATTTGTGAACCATCACGCGGCGCGCGACCAAGCCACAGCCCTCGACATGTCTGGACTTCCGGAAATTTGCCGTCGCAGGCGCCCGAAACATCGGACGCGCCGGCGACATGGTTCCCACCGGCAATATCCAGCCCTGCCTGTCGCGCTCGACCTGGCTGGGGCGGGAGGGATCGAACCTCCGAATGGCGGAATCAAAAGTTGCGCGGTCCGCTATACAAATCAACGCGCATTCTGAAACACAGAGAGAAACCGACCCTGGGAATTCCAATAGGTTACATCGCTATTCGGAACGCGAGCCGGCCTACGGACTGCCAAATCGGTCTCGAACCACTTCCCGGGTTGCGGGCGCGTCAGGGCAAGCGTCAAGAACAGGGCGAATGACCAATGAGCCATCATTGGCTATTCTCGCGCCTTGATCGCAAACAAGAGGCGTCCGCGGCGCCGGTCCCATCCGAGTGTTGAACTCGGCTATTGGCTTCGCCAGAAGTTGCCGCGGCTGCAGAGTAGATGATGGCCAATTCCATGGGCGGCTAGCGAGCCCAGGGCGACTTTGGAATCTGAGCGATCGGAGTTAACTATCAGCGCGCCAATCGAACACCGGGCTGGTCGCCGTCGATGAATTGCACGCCTCCCGCCTCCAGGGCGCGCCTGACGGCCGCCAAATTGTTGATTGACGGGATCCGGCGGCCTTTTTCGCAATCGCGAATGGTACTCTCACTCAAATTGGATCGAGCAGCCAATTCAGCCTGAGACCAGTCGAGCAGACCACGAGCTGCCCGAGATTGATCGGGAGTCATCAAACAGCCATTTCATGGGCAACGATCGCCGGCTCGGAAAATTCCTCCATGCGGCGGTTGGCCAACTGCGAGCAAGGAAATCGTTGCCGGGATGGAGACCTGCTCGGCCAGCCGAACGCCGGATGCGGTCAACCTACCTTGCTCATGACGTTGACCAGATCGGCATCGGCAGGCGCATCGGCAGGAACCAGGGTCGGAGAGGTCGCACGTTGTGGCCGCACGGACTGAGCCGTGGCGACAACGCTCGAGCGGCCGACGATGATGTGGGCGGTGATGACAGCCGGAACGCCGAGCCCGAACGCAATGTGGACCGTGCTGATCCAGGGCCGAAGCGCTTCGGATCCGACGTAGTAGAGCCCGAACGCCGTCGCGATGAGCAGACCATACATCGCGAGGCTGACGATACCGGTCGCTCGATTCTTCCCGGCACGCCACGCGCGCTGGACGTGCATGGGACCGAGCGCCCCAAGCAGCATCAGCGTCACCATTGCAGTTCCGCCATGCATGCTCAGCAGGTATGCGGCGGCCTGCTGCCACATCTCGCTGTCCAGCTCCGTGCGGGTCTTCATCTGGTCGGCATAGATCCACAGCGCGCCGCTGGCGAACAAGAGCCCGAGAATTCCGTAGAGGGCGAACCGAAACAAGCCTTTAAGCCGCATGCTGGTGAACTCCTTGCCAGTCCGGTGTCGTATGAATGTCGCCGTTCGCCGCAATCAACATGGCGCTCGCCTGGAAGCGCGCCAATGACGCCGCGGACTGCTCGCCGGCGACCATGACGACCTTGGTCAGCGCGTCGGCAACCATGCAGGTTGGCGCGCTCACGGTGGCGCCGTGGGCCGCCCCTGTGGGCAGCCGGGTCGAAGGCGTGACGACCGCTGTATCCATTGTTTCCGTCGATCGAAACGGGTCGAAGCGGCGCGCCGACGACGCGAGCGCCCCATTGCTGACTTCGACCTGGCACAAAAGCCTGTCCGGGAAACGCGGGTCGCGAATGTGGACGATGCGGGCATCGGGCCCGAAGGCGGCGAGGTCCCCACCTGCATTGACCATTGCGGAGCGCACGCCGCGGCTCTGCAACGCCGCGATCGCGCGGTCCACGGCGAACCCCTTGGCGATGCCGCCGAGATCGATCTTGACGGCGGAATCGCGGAAACGGACGCGGTCGTCGGCGAGCAACTCGATCGCAGTCGACTGCGGGACATCCGCTTGCGCCGTCGAGCCCACAGACGGCCTTCCCGCGCCGGCGACGGCAACGTCGAAGGCGCCGTCGGAGTGATGGGTCACATCGAGCGCCATCTTCAGCACGGCGTAGGTCCAGGAATGCACCTTCACGACGCCGCTCGATGCCGCGCGGTTCAGCCGCGACACGTCGCTGTCGGGATCGTGGAAACTCATCAGCCGATGCACGTCGGTCACCGCGGAAAACGCCGCTTCAACGGCATTCTCCGCATCGCAGCGGCGTGCATCCGTGACGTCGATCTCGACGAATGTCCCGAGCAGAGCCCGTGCTCGTCGAAGGCTAGCGGAAGTGGCTGGCATGATACGACAGCACCTTCTTAACGCCCTCGGTCAAATGGGTCGAGGACAGCGTAGCGCCCGAGATGTTGCGAATGTCGGAGTTGATGCGAAGCTCGTTCTGACTGCTCTTGCCGACGAACTGACCGAGCCAGCTGGCATCGTGCACCTCGCCGCCATAGGATTCGCGATAGTTCAGAATGTCGACGCGACGCACCCGCCCGTCGGGTCCGACGGCAACCGTGTAGTCGATCAGGAGGTGCTTGCCAACGACGTGATCGTAATAGAAGTAGCCGCCATTGCTCGACTTCCAGACCCGGCCCGGCTGGACTTCGGAAAAGCTGGCTCCCGGAAAAGCGGCCTTCTGCGCCTCTTCGACGCTCATGTACTGAATGGCATGGGCCGGTGCGGCGATCGACATGACGGCCACGGCGGGCGCCGTCCATTTCAACCAATCGCTCATCTCGTCCACCTCAACTTTGTTTCCATGGTACGCCCTCCCTCGCCGAACGCATTTTCGTCTTCTCAGGGCATCGATCGCTGTCAACCTCTCCTGCGAAGCCGTCTAAGCCGCAGCAGCGACGCTCCGAACCATCCAGTTCAGTGCGACGATGAACCCGAGCGATCGATCACACTTTGCCTCGGAAACAGCCCTACCCGTTCGCGGGTCTGCCTCCGTCCTTGCGACGTTCGCAACCACGCGCGCTGCAAATGGCTCCGAATGTCAGTCGAGAGAGTAGTGTTTCGATTGCGGCGAATTGCCGCGTCGATGTTGGCGATTTGCCGGAGCGGCTGGGGAATAACAATGTTGCTGCAGATCGCCACATCGCGGGGACCGCGCTCGCGCAGCTTGCGGCACGCGAGCCTGACATTTCAAAGTCATGCAAAGACGTTTGCAGCCGTTTAGATCGATTCAAAATGCGTAATCCCATCTTCGAACAGGAGCTGGAAAGCGCGTCGCGTTTGGCAGGCGATCGTCCTTCGCGGCGGTAAGGCGGCCGCGCAAGAGCATCGCTGCGCACAAACGAAGGTCGGCGCCGCAGATGTGGCGCCGACCTCGTGAACGACATGGCAGAAGACCGCTGCCGCAACTACCACGGCATCTGGTTCATTGCCTCCCATGGATTGCCGCCATAGGGCGAGGGCACGACCTTGATCTTCGCCATCATGCCTCCGTCCTCATGTTCGAGAATATGGCAGTGATAGACGAACTCGCCGACCTGTGAGAACGGGATATCAACCACCACGGGCTTCGACGTGCACTGCCCGTTCCGCCACTGCTCGATGCTGCAGACCCCGCTCTGGGATTCCATTACTTCCGGGACGTTCGGAGTCGCGACGCCGAGCGGGACGTTGTCCTGCAGCATACCCCCGCCGATGCTCCTGTTCAGCGATACCGACAGCGGCGTGTTCTCTCCCGCCTTGCTGTTGACGGTCCGGAAGCGCGTCTGGTGAATGTGGAAGTTGTGATTTTCCGTCGACAGCTGCACCAGCTCCCAGGTCTCGTGGACGGGGCGCTGTCCCGGCGCGAGCGGCAGACAGACGATGTTCTGCGACGGGTCGAACTGGCTCACCGGGAGCTGGGTGCCGGGCACCGGGTTGCCGTTCTGATCGACCTCCTCATAGCCGAGACCGAAGGTGCCGTCGTCGGTCAGGTCGGCGATGCCGAAGAAGATCCGGCGGCGATGCCCCGCCGGCAGCGGACGGCAGCCGGCACGCAGCGGCGCGGCGTTCGCGTACGGCACCTTGGCATCGAGGATGCCCGACGGCTGCATGGTCGCCAAGGCGTCTCCCCTGATGTCCATGGCGTAGGCGATGTGATTGCGCCAACCGCGCTGGTGGAAGTGCACCTTGGCGAGATCGACCGCCGGCCACTGATCGCCGCTACCCATCGTCAATCCGGCCATCTTGAAGGTCGCGGAGGCGGACCGCCCAAGGCTGGCGATGGCACCTGTCGCGGGATCGCGATAGGTGACGAACACCTCGGTGCGCGAGCTCGGCATCATGACCATCTGGGTGACGCAGACCGGCTTCGAATGAAAGCCCGACGTTGGCGACGGCGGACAGGGAACGACCCTGAAGCGGGCGCCGCCGAGACGAACCATGGTGTCCATCGTCGTATCCTGCGGCAGGTTCACGCTCACGCCGTCGACCGAGATCAGCTGCATGACCATCGGCTTCTGCGTCTCGTCATCGGTCAGCTGAAGATTGTAGGACAGGCTGCCGGACGCATTGGTGAGCCGCCAGACCTCGCCATCGGGATCGGTGACCTTGATCTTCGGGAACGTCTGGCCGTTGACCGTGAAGAACCATTTGCCGCCGGAGAAGTTGGAGCCGCCATCGGCCGACAGATCGACGCCCGGGCACGCCCCCTCACGCACTTCGGAGCTGTCTGCCGGAAACTGGGCGCAGAAGCCCGGATCCTGCTGGTTGATCACCTCGCCGGGCTGGACGTCCACCGGACCGCTGTCGAACTGCACCGGGCCGCCGGGCGCGACCTGAAGATCCTTCAGGATCAGATGGCGCACGCTCGCGTCCGGAAACGGCGAATGCCTGGCATCGCCATGCGCATAGTCCGAGACCTCGCCGACCGAGATGATGCCCGCCAGGCCTTGCGAGACCTGGTTGAGCGAAATGCCATGAATGTGCGGGTGAAACCAGAACTGGCCCGACGGGTGGTTGCGCGGAATCTCGATGCGGTAATCCGCGGAGTCCATCTTGTTGGAGCCGTGCTGATGGGTGGTCTGCGGCACCGGCATGCCGTTGGCCGAGTTGAAGATCTGAACGAAGACGTAGTCCCCGAACGTCTGGTCGGTCAGCGTCGGCGCGCGCGGCTCGACGATCAGCCCATGGGTATGCAGGTTGGTCGGATTGCGAAACAAATTGGCCTGGCCGGGATCGGAGTTGTGATTCACCTTGGCCGGGTCGAGCTGCGGCAGCTGGTTCACCAGCCTGATCTTCAGCGTATCCCCCTTCTGCAGCGCCAGTCGCACGCCACCATAATCCGCCACCGCGGCGCCGGCAGGACATTTGTCGCCTGAGGCCGGCCGCCGACAGATCTCGTAGACCCAGCCGGTCGGGTTCATCGGCGAGCCCCCAGGGGGCTCATAGGTGATCGTCGAGATCGGCTTGGGGCGCGCGATCATCAGCAGATCGAGCACGCCATGCCAACTCCTGAACACCGTCGGCTCGGCCAGATCGTGGGCCTGCGCCGCAGGACCCGCAACGGTCAAACCGGCCAACATCGCGGCCGCCGACGTCAGTAATCGCAGAGTTGGCTTGCGCACACGCCCAACTAACATGCCTGATCCCCATCTGGCTCGAGATACACCGGTAGGAACGATCGCCGTCCCCGGGATGCGGAATTCGAATGAGCAGTCCGAACTCATCAGCCGATCTGCCGCATCGTCCCCTCGGCCTTCGTCGCCATGTCGGGTGGCTCCTTTGTGACGTTTTCTTTCGCTTTGTGAGAATTGCCGACCGGCGTTTAAGAATCGATCTAACTACACGTCCAGACGCCTGCGTTGTGCGCGTGGCGGACAGCAGCGACACAAAAACGACAACCAGCTCTCGTAGCTCGCCATGAAGCTCATGAGATCGTGTCGGACGCGAACGCTGCTGGACATGTTTGTGAGTGCCCCGCTCCGAGGAGACCGAACGATGCTGCTTGCTGTTGTTCTCGCATGGGCCTGCAACGTAACCGGCATGGCCTGTGGAGCACCGACCACCGAGATCATCCAGAAGGCCTATGAGCAGGAGGCGCCGTCATCCGGCGTCCGCCACGACAAGGGCCTCAAGATCGTCGAGGCGACCTGCGACAAGGGCGACGTGGGCGGGCGTTTCCTGTGCCAGGTCTCTTTCGTATCGGAGGACGACCCCGACAAGCGCCTGTATTTCGACATCGTCTCCGCGGCTCTCACGGACAAGGGATGGGTGCTGACGAGCGGATTGTGCAAGCGCTGAGCGCCATCGACCGAGAGCCGCATCGCTTTTGTCGGTGCGGCCTGCCGGCGCCTATCGTCACGCTTCGATCCAGATCGGATCCATCCTTACAATTGACGGCGTCCCGAGCGTTGGCGTTGATGCATCCGGAGCAGCCTCGACTCGGGCGACAGAAAGGGCGGCCCTGCTTGAGCCAGCGGAGGCGCCGTGGGGGTTGACGGCATCTGGGCAAAGCTTTCGCTAGCTGAATTCGTCGGCTGGGCCGGCGCCTGCGCCGGCAGCAGCGTGAGAACGGTGACGTCCTCGCCCCGTTGCAGCGTGACCGATCTCGCCTCGACGAGACGCAGCGTCCACCCCTGATAGTCCGCGCCGGTTCTGATCCGCAACGGCGTCTTGCTGCTCGTATCGACGAACACCGCAAGGCCGCGGTCCCCGTTCACGACGGTGCCGACGAGCGCGAGTTGCGGCCGTTCCGGTGCGGGCGGCTCCTGCACCACCGGAGCCTCCACGACGGCCGGCAGCGGAGCCTCCGTCGGCGGAGGGCGGCGAGACGGCGAAAATAGCGGGCGCTCGCGCGTCGCCGACAATTGCTCGAGCGGAATGCCCCATAATGGGTTGCCGGTTCGCGATGGCGTTCGCTGCGCGATGGACGAGGCTTGCGCCGGTCCGCTCGGCTGTTCGGCGGAGACCGCTCCCGAGACGTCCAGACCGGTCGAATGGGCGATGCCGAACGCCGACGCCACCGCCAGAACGCTGCAACAGCTGATCATGCAAAGCTTGGCGCGACTGCTCATTGCGGGCCCTGCCATTGTCCGGAGACCGTCATCAGCACGCGTAGTTTTCCGCCGGATGCCGCCGCGGGCGCGTTCCCCTCGACGACCAGTTCGTCGACGAACAGACAGGGCATGCCGGCCTCCAGATCGTAGAGGATCGGCTGCAGATCGGACTGACCGGCCTCGAAGCTCGCGCTCCCGCTGATATGACCGTCCTTGGCGCGGGGGCCCTGCACATCGAGCTGCGACGACGACACGCTGCCGCCGTGACGCGTCACCACGTCGCCGAGGCGCTGCAGCAGCGCTGCTCCTGCCACGGTCACCGTCGGTCCTTCGAGAAAGGCCGATCCCGTCATGCCGGCATCGCCGTTGCCGTCCTGACGCGCGGCCGCCATGCTGTGGGCGTCGAACAGGTGGAGTGTATCGGCGAGCGAGATCACTTCGCTGCGCTGATCGATCATGCTCTTGATCGACAGCACCGTGACCGAGATCAGCACGATCAGCAGTCCCGCATAGGCGGCGGCGGCGATCGAGGGCGATGCGGAATTGTCCGTGACGAGCTTTGCGACGCTCATGTGCCAAGTCCAAAATGGGGCTTGATGCCCGCTTCGATATGGAACCGTTGTCCGGGATCGTCAGCCGAACGCGTGGTCGGCGCGAAGAAGGTCGCGCGCGTGAAGTGCGCCGACTGCTCGATCAATTTGACCAGTGCCGGCGCATCCTGGGTCATTCCGACGATTTGCAGTCTGTCTTTCTCGATCCGCAGCTCGGTCACATACGTGTTGTCGGGCAGTATCCGGGACAGCGCCTCCATCAGCACGACCGCCGCGGGGCTTTCCTGCTTGCGTCGCATCAGGCCTCGCAGCGCGGCGTTGTCGGTGCCCTGCAGATCGAGGCGCAGCGCTGCGCGCCGCTCGGATATCCTCCGCGTGAGCTGGCCTTGCTGCTCGTCCAGCCTCTCGCCCAGCAGGCTCCCCGCCGCGAAAGACAGCGCCGCTGAGATTGCGGCGACGATCAACAGAGCGGCCAGGACCCGACTGACACGGCCGACGTCGAGCGATCCCCCCAGGCGCTGCTCGGTCAACCTCGTTGCATTGGTTGCGGTGAGCCGGTCGTCGACCGGCATCGGCGCCGTCTCAGGCGCAGCAAACAGGATGATCGATCCAGCCCGCCAGGACTCGGCGAGGCGAATGAGAGATTCCAGCTTCGGCCTTGGCGCGGCGATCACGGTTGTTTGGATGCGCTCACTCGATATCTCGACCGGCGCAGTCCTGCCGAACACGGCCTCATGCGCCGACCACGGCGTCAACCGGTCGAGCTGCGAGCGGACCATGGCATCGAGAAACTCGACGGCGCGCTTGGGCAGATCCAGCGGCCGCCAGAGAAAACGGTCCGGCCTCAGCACGACTTCGATCCGGCTGCCGTGAACGGCCGCCTTCCAGCTCTCCGGAGGCGCGGGCAGGCTCGCGTCGCCGTCCGGCAGGAGAATGCGACAATCGGGCGGGACGGATCGCCCGGGTCGCGCGAGCATCCGCATGATGAAGACGTTCCGTTCAATCTCGATCAGCCGGACAGACGGCTTGATGGTGAGCCGGCCTATCGCGGCCACCACGGCTTCGGCGACGGAGCCGATCCAGGCCGCCAGTTCGCGGCGCACGCGCGTCGACATCGTCATCTCGGCGCCTTTCCTGTTGGCCGAAGCATCCCCGGAGTGTTGACATCATCGCGCCACGCCAGGACGCGGTAAGGATCCTCACCATCGCCCAGCAGGATGACCGCTTCCGTTGCGGCCCTGCGACCGCCGTCAAAGCCGATCGTGACCCACACGCGGACGGCATCGGCGACCTCCAAGGTCGCTCCGGCGCGCGCCGGCCCCAGCGCCGCGTTGAGCGACCTGACGTCGCGGCGCAGGCCGGCCCGCTGATCGAGGAAGCTCTTCAACTGCTCCTGGGTCATCCCGGGAAGCGCGGCCACCACCTCGGGGGCGGCCTCCAGCGCGTCGATCTCGCGCCGGCCGCTGAAGACGGTGACGAAGGACATGGCTCTGTCGACCAGCGGCGGCGGCAGGTTGAGCACCAGCCGAAGCTCCTCGACGTTTGCGAACGGCGCGGAACGAGGCATGTAGTCCGCGCCGGCCGTGCGGTAGAGATCGCGCTCCGCGTCCGCAACGTTGTCAGCCGGCGGCGTTCGCCAGCCGACGATCCGCTCGGCATACTCGCCGGCCTTGTCCGCGCGCGCGCCGAGAACCTCGAACAGGTTGGCCAGCATCTGCCTGGATGCCTGGTTGAGATCGATTCGGGCGGCTTCCGACCGGAACGTGACCGAAACCTGCGCATGATCGAGCCGGAATGAAAACGCGCCGGCGGCGGGGCGCTGCGGCTTCGGCGACGCGGACAATCTGTAGGCCGCAAGCTCGAGGCCTGCCGAGGCCAGCGCCGCCGATCGCAGGCGAGCATCATCGAGCGACAGGCGTTGAGAGGTGCTGACGAGATAGACGGACAAGGCTCCTGCCAGTCCAGCCAGCGAGACCAGGAGCCACAGCACCGCAATGAGTACGAAGCCGCCTTCCCGATCATCGGGATCCGGATCTCGCGGGTGCTTCTGTCGCCACATCATCATTGCTTCGATGCTGTGGAGGCGCGCCCGACCGTTGCATCGGCCGAGAGAGCGTGTCTGTCGCAGGTGGGGTCCGCGGGCCGGCAGACGCTGTCGGGCGGCGCCGAAACACGAATGACGGCGATCCGTGACAGCGACGGTGCGCTTGCGCGGCTTCCGTCGTGCACCGTCACCCGCACGGCCGCAGGCAGCCTTTCTGCATTCTGCCACGATGGACTCCAGATCCGGTCTGTCCCCGCATAGGCAAACGACACCCGGTACGGCGCCTTCAGCAGCACCACCGGATCACCGAAATCCCGGGCGGACGGACTGCCGGGCGCGAATGCCGCGCGGGTGCGGGTCAACGCCGCGCCATCGCCGCCGCCTTCGGTGATGCGGACCACGTCCAGTCCCCGGCCCCGATGCGGTCCGAGCGCCGTTCGGACGAGCGTGATCGACGTCTCCGATCCGTCGAACAGAACCGACTTGGCCTGCCCATCCGGCTTGATGAATTCGGAGGCCGCGATATCGGCGCCGATGCGATCGAGCGCCATGCTGATGGATTCGCTGCGCTGGATGCTATACAGGCCGCGATCCCAGTTCGGCAGCCATTGCGATGTGATCGCGAGCAGCGCGGAGATCAGCAGCCCCATCAAGACCATGGCGACGAGGACTTCCACGAGGGTGAAGCCAGCTTGAGTATCGTTGCTCCGCGTCGCCATCACTCGGCCCGCCTTCGAAACAGCCGGATGGTTTCCAGCTCCATGGTCGCGCCCGATGGCGATCGCACCTGGAGCACGATCTTCATTGGGATCCACGCCGACGCGCTGTCCGGTGCGCCGCCATCGATGGCGAATGGCTCCGCCTGCGCGCGCCAGAGATGTGCCGTCGACTCCCCTGACTGGGTCGGCGATGCCGGCCGCAGGCGGGACGGAAAGGCCAGCCACAGCGCGTTATAGGCCGCCTGTACCAGAGCGACGTGCTGCTCCAGCTTCCTGCTGCCGCGCGCCGAGGACCCCATGAGCGCGCCGATGGCGACGAGCGACACCGCCATGATCGCGAGCGCGACCAATGTCTCGATCAGGGCAAATCCTGCCGTCGGCCTAGCGGTTCGACAGACCAGTGCTCGGGACAATCTCGATCCCTCCTGTCAGCCAGTTGACGCGAATTTGGTAGCCCGCATCGAGATGGGTGAGCGTGATGACGCCGCCGCACGACATGCCCGATCCGAAGAAGCTGATGGTCTGGATTGCGGGCCGATCGTCGCAACGACGCGGCAGCACCGTCTCGACCCGCACGTCCGTCGGCAAGCGAACGACCTGCCCATTCGCGCCCGAGCTGAGCGAGCGCGCCTGCGCGTCGATGCGAGTCACGACCTCCAAGCCTCGCCTGATCGCGGCGTTGCGATCGGCCTTCAGCAGCGCAGCAGCCTCGATCGCATAGGCCTCGAGTTGCGGCCGCGAGGTCTGCCGCGAGACGGCGGGGACCGCGACGGACGCCAGCAGCGCGACGATCGCGAGCACACAGACCATCTCGATCAGAGTGAAGCCGGCCTCGCAGCCGTCACGGCCAACCATCGTTATTTGGCACCCATCGTGATCGACGAAGATATGTCGGCGGCGAGATCCACGCCGCCCTCCTGCCCGTCCGATCCGTACGACACGATTTCATAGGGCACATGCTGTCCGGGCGACCGGTAGACGTAGGCGTGATTCCAGGGATCGCTCGGGACATTTCCTCCCTTGAGATACGGACCCGCCCAGCCTGCGATGGTCGAGGCAGGCCGGACCAGCGCGGTCAGACCTTCCGACGAGGTCGGATAGCGCCCGGTGTCGAGATAGAACAGATCGAGCGCGCTCGAAAAACTCTGAATTTGAATCCGGGCCGTCTTGACCCGGGATTCGTTCAGGGATGACAGCACACGCGGTCCGATCAGACCCATGATCATTCCGATGATGGCGATGACGACCAGCATCTCGACGAGCGTGAAGCCGCTCTGAGGGTCGTCGCGCGCAATGTTGGTCCGCCGCGCGGTACAGCTGATCCCTGACTGTTTCATGCGATGATCCATCTTGTTCTACCCGACGAGTTGCGTCACCGACAGCAGCGCGGTCATCACCGAGACGATGAGACCGCCCACGACGGTGCTGATGAGAATGATCGCGGCCGGACCGACGATGCCCACGATGCGATCGAGGCCGCGCTGCAGCTTCGCCTCGTAGAACTCGGCGATGCGGCCGGCGAGGACCGAAAGCTGCCCGGTCTCCTCGCCGATCCGGATCATCCGCGTGGCCATGGCCGGCAGAATGTTCGTCGCTGCCAGCGCTTCCGACAGCTTGCCGCCGTGACGAACGCGGTCGGCCGCGGCGTTCCACGCCGCGGCGCTGCCGGTGGCCGCCATGATGTCGACCAGGATGCGCAGCGTCGCCGTCAAGGTCAGCCCGCTGCCGAGCAGGATCGCGAGATTGCGGCAGAATACGCTCGTGCGATACGACCTGAACACGGTTGCGAGGCCCGGAAGCCGGCAGACCCGCGCGATCACGGCAGCGCGCACGCTTGCGCGGCCAAGGAGGAGGAGAGCCGCAGCAATCAGCGCGCTCGCCGACAGCGCGATCGCCGCGCCATTGCCGCGCACGAAATCGGAGATGTCGAGAAACGTGTTGATGGCGGCGTCGGACCTGGCGCCGAAATCGCGCAGCACCGCCGAGAACTGCGGCAGCACGACGATGAAGAAGAACAGCATCACCAGAAGCGCGGCGATCAGGACGAACAGCGGGTACTGCATCGCGTCGCTGAGCTTGCGACGCATCGCCTCCGCGCGCGCCCGCTCGGCGCCGAGCACATCGAGCACATGATCGAGGGTGCCCGAGACCTCCCCGACCCGCACCAGCGCGACGTACATCGCGGGAAACTGCAAGGCATGATGCGTCAGCGCTTCGGCGAAACTTTCTCCAGCCAGGACGCTGGATCGCAACCGGCTGACGATCGGACGCAGCCGACCGATATCGGCATCGCCAGCGAGAAGCTCGAGCGAATCCTCGAGCCGGGCTCCGGCCTTCAACAACAGCGCCAGATCACGCGTGAAGGTCGTGACATCGCCAGGGGTCGGACCGCCGAACAGCGCGAGAGTGTCGCGGGCGAGGACGCTCGTGGCCTTTTCCTCGACGGTCTCGATCGGCAGCAGCCGCAGATACTCGATCCGGTCGATCACCTCCTTGGCCGTGGCAGCCGAGATCGTGCCGTGCACGACGTCGCCGTTCTCGGTCAGTGCACGATAGCGGAATCTGCTCACCGGCTCACCGTAACGTTGTGACGCGCAGGATTTCCGCGACCGACGTGGCGCCGGCCCGGCACTTCGCGACACCATCGTCGAGCATCGTGGTCATGCCGTTCAGAATGGCGCTGCGGTCGATCACGGCCGCATCGGTCGTGCCCTGGATCAGTGACCGGATCTCCGGATTCAGCTCCAGAACCTCGAAGATGCCGAGCCGGCCGCGATAGCCGGTGCCGCCGCAGCGCTCGCAGCCAGCCGGCTCGTAGACCGTCTCGCCGACGTCGAAGCCCACCGCGGCGTAGCGCGGGTCCGCGCAGAGATCGTCGGCGCTCAGCATCCGCTTCGACCTGCAGCGCTCGCACAGCCGGCGCACCAGCCGCTGCGCGATCACCGCGCGCAGCGTCGAGCGCAACAGAAAGTCCTCGACCCCGAGATCGAGCAAACGCGGCACGGCGGCCGCCGCGTTCTCGGTATGCAGCGTGGTCAGCACGAGATGGCCGGTCAGCGCCGCATGAACAGCGACATGGGCGGTTTCGCCGTCGCGCACCTCGCCGACCATGATGACATCCGGATCCTGCCGCACGAAGGACCGCAGGGCAGAGGCGAAGGTCAGCCCGATCGACGGCTTGACCTGCGACTGGTTGATGCCCGGGATCTCATATTCGACCGGGTCCTCGATGGTGAGGATCTTGCGCGTGGGCTCGTTGAGGATCGACAGCGCGGTCGCGAGCGTGGTGGTCTTGCCGCTGCCGGTCGGCCCGCAGATCACGATCATGCCGTGCGGCAGCGCCAGCAGGCGGCGCAGCGATCGATCGTCGTGGGGAGAAAAGCCGAGCTTCTCGATCGCGAGCAGACCACGGTCCTTGGGCAGCAGCCGGATCACCGCCGACTCGCCATATTGCGTCGGCATCACGGCGACGCGCACGTCCAACTCGATGCGGCCGATGCGAAGCCGCGCAGCGCCATCCTGAGGCAGGCGCCGTTCCGCGATGTTCAACCCGGCGACGATCTTGATGCGCGAGATGACGGCTTGGGGCAGCACGCCGAACGGCTCAGGGAGCGGCTTCAGCAGGCCGTCGACACGCATCCGGACCGACAGCCCGCTCCGCATCGCCTCGACATGGATGTCGCTGGCGCGCAACTCCACCGCCCGCTCGAACAGATCGTTGACCGCGCGTACCACAGGCGCTCCGGTGGCGAGGTCGCGCAAGCCCTCGATGTCGTCGTCGCGCAGCTGCGGCTCAGCCGTTTCGTTGCGCGCCGGTAGCTCGTCCTCGCCCGCGAGCCGGTTCAGCGCGGTGGCAACATCCTCGGCGGAGGCGACCACCAGCTCGACCGCCCTGCCGAACACCAGCTCCGCGGCGCGTAGCGCTGCGGTGTCGCGGGGATCCGCCACCGCAAGGCATGGTCCGTGCCCGGCGGATTGGAACGGGAAGACCATCGTCTCCCGCAGGAAGCGCCGTGAAAAATGTTCTGTGAGCGGTCTGGACGCCAGCAAATCGGACAGCGCGATCCGAGTCAATCCGAGCTGCCGCGCGATGTCGTCGGCGGACTCGGGACCTGCGGGATTGGTCGCCGTCGATGATCCCATCCCCGCGCTGTCCTGCGCCGCAGCGCCGACCCGTCCAGCGGCGAGCCGGACCGCCCCCCGGCGATCCTGCAGATCGTCGGCCAATCGTAGAGGAGGAGTCGAGCTCATGGCGCGTCCCGTGACGGATCGTTGTCGATCACCTCATTGTCGAGGTCTGGATTGTCGAACAGTTCGTTCTCGATACCAAAGATGACCCTTCTGCGGTCAGCTGATTAGAACAACTACAAACCCGAACTCGATGCGGTCGCGCGAACTCCGCCGGGCTGCGTCGGCCGCCATTCGAGCGCGAGCCGTTGGCCGTCGGCGATCTGATCGGGCGACATCTTGAACGCGATGGCGTCCCGGATTCGCAAATAAGGTTCGCGCAGACGATTGGGCGCTGCGGCCGCTGCAAGGTTGAGCCATTTGTAGGCCAGCACGAGGTCCTGGCAGACGCCATGCCCCTTGTCGTAGCTCAGACCCAAGAGGTGCTGCGCCGTCGGGTCGCCGCGCTCGGCGGCTCCGATATAGAGCTCGACCGCCGCCTCGTAGGACTGCGGGACGCCGAACCCGTTTTCATACATGTAGCCGAGCGCGGTCATGGCGGGCGGATGTCCACTCTGCGCCATCGGCGCCAACGCTGCGGCCGCCCTGACATACTCGCCGCGCGCCAGCGCGGCCCATGCGTCGCCGCGCGGCCGCGCGTCGGCCGCGACGATGCCGAAGGCGAGCGCCAGAACAGCGAAGGCCGTTGTCGCATGCCGCATCATCGATTGACCCGCGGAGTCTGAAGCGCACTTGTCGAGACAGGCCTGATCGTGCCGCGCAGCTTGGAGCGCAGCTCCTCGGCGACGTAATGGGCGTCGGTCCCGTCGCGGATGATCTGGGGGCGAATGAAGATGATCAGCTCGGTCCGCCCGCGGCTGCGGTCGTTGTTGCTGAAGAGGTCGCCGAGGCCCGGGATCTGGTCGATCCCCGGCACGCCGCTGCGGGTGCCCTGATGGGTTTCGCTGATGAGACCGGCCAGCAGCACGGTCTGGCCGCTGGCAACTGCCACCGAGCTCTTCACCTTGCGCTGGGCGACAGTCGGCGTGAGGCTGTTGACGGTCTGCGGCGAGACGTTGCTGATCTCCTGCTCGATCTCCAGCCGGACGTTGCCGTTCTCGTTGACCCGCGGTGCGACGCGCAGGATGATTCCGGTGTTGCGGTAGTCGATCGTGTTGACGACCGTGTTGTTGGTCGTCAGCACCGTGGCGCTGCCGGTCGAGACCGGCACCTGGTCGCCGACCTGCAATGTCGCCGCCTGGTTGTCGATCACCACCAGCGATGGGTTGGACAGCACCTTGACGTCGGTGACCGTATGCAGCGCGCTGAGGATCGCGCTCGGCTGGGATTCCGACCCGACCAGGAAATTGAACCCGGGAAAAGCGCGGCTGAGAAAGGCGTTGGTGATCGTTCCCGCGGCCGAGGCGACCGTTGCCGGCGCCGATGTCGAGGTGGTGTTGAGCACTGAGCCCTGGTCCGGCCTCAGGCCGAGGTTCTTGCTGGTGAGATAGGCCTGCACGCCGTAGTTCAGCGAATCGTTGAGCGTGACTTCGGCGATCGTCGCGTCGATCGCGACCTGCAGCTGCGGACGATCGCACTGACGCAGGGTAGCTTCGATCAGCCGGTAGTTTTCCCTGTCGGCATAGATGAGAAGCGTGTTGTTGACGACGTCGGGGGTGATCCGCACGCCCTCCATGAGCGGCTTGCCGCCCGAACCCGATGCGCGCGATTCCGATCCCGCATCGAGTCCCGCCTGGGTCGGCGGCGGCGCCCCGCCGAAGCCGCGGTTGGCGACCAGGCCGGCGTTGCCCTGCTGCTGGCTCGCGAAGCCGCCCGACTGAGCCGTCGCGCCGGCGGCCGAGAGCCGTTCGCTGCTCGAGCTCGACGATGCTCCGGACCCGGGAGCGAGGTCAGTCGACGATCCCTCGGCCGCGCTGCCCGCGTTTCCGGTGAACATGTCGTTCAGCACCCGCGCCATCTGGCGCGCCTCGCCATACTTGACACGGTAGACATGGACGCTGTTGCGCAGCGTGTTGCCGGCATCGAGCCGCTTGATCCAGGTCTCCGCCGTATGCAGCAGCGCCGGCTTGCGGCTGATGACCATGACCGCGTTCATCCGGCTGACAGTCTGGAACTTGACCATGTTCTGGCCGAGCCCGCTGTCGCCGGTGTCCATGATCTTCTCGAGCTCGGCGACGATCGGCTCGGGATTGCCATTGACGATGGGAAAGATCCCGACCGACTGTCCGCGCATCCAGTCCGCATCGAAGCTCAGCGCGGCATCGATCGCGGTGCGGCGCTCGGCGCCCGTCCCCTGGATCAGCAGCAGGTTGCGGCCGGGATCGGCGCGCACCGTGCCGGGCTTGAGCGCAAAGCTGTCGAGCAGCTTCAGCAGTGTCGGGGCGGAGACATATTGCAGCGGCAGCACGGAGATGCCGTAACCGGGCTCTGCCGAGCCTCCGGCGGGATCGACGTTGCCGGCACCCACTGCGTCGCCGAGTGGAATCAGCCGGTATCCGGAGTTGTCGCGAACCAGCGCCGTCCCCGAGAGCCGGAGCGCGTTCTCGAGCACGTAGGCAACGTCCGATTTCGGGACCGGGCGCACCGAGGACAGGCTGACCGTTCCCTGGATCCTTGGATCGATGGTGTAGCCGACGCCGAGAACGTCGCCGAGCACCACCTTGGCCACCGTCGCGATCGGCGTATTCTCGAAGTTCAGCTCGAACCCGTTGCCAACCGGCTGCGAATGCGCGGCCACCTGCTGGATCGGAAGCGAGCCCGCGGCCGGCGCTTCCGCTCGCGCGTCCCTGGCATCTCGTGCATCGTCGTTGCCGCCATAGATCTCGGCACGGGCGCGCCGCGCCGCCGGCGACTGCTCCGGCATGGCCTGCCTGAGATAGCGCGGCGAAAGGTCGATCCGGCCGACCTTGTCAAGCACATCATCGCCGCGGCTATCGCTGCCGAGCGTCGCCGGGTTGCAGCCCGCCAACGCGATCGACATCGTGAGCAACGTTGCGAGCGTGCGGCATCGCAGCCAAGCTGCGCTCAAATCAGCAATTTCAACCACTCGCCCGCCCACCCGATCTGCCGAGTCCGTTCTAGGTTTCGAGGCACACCCGGGCGGAGAGCGGTCGCGCTCCGCCCGGGTGCTCCAACCTGTGTCTTGCGAGGAGACGCCGCTGCCGGCAGGCCGCGGCCCCTGCTCGCGTCGGTCGGCTACCAGAGCCAGCCGACGCCCGCGAGAACCCGGTCGGACATCGCCCCCGCCGCGCTGTGATCGATCACCTTGGTGTAGTTCAGCTTGTAAACCAGGCTGGGATTCGGAAACACGGCAAGGCCGACGTCGTGGAACGTCATGTCACCGCTGCCCGTGATGTTGTTCAGGCCGTTGGTGAGATCGGAGCCGAGCATGCCCGACGTCTGGAAGTTCTGTCGGGTATAGCGATAGAACGGCACGATGTCGTAGTCGTTGGGCGCCCTGAAGTGGTAGGCGATCTCGCCGGAGTAGCCCCACATGTTCTTGCCGACGTTGTTGTCGTCGACGAGATCATTGTTGGCGCGGAGGTTCTCCGGATTGGAGAAGTTTACGTGGGCATATTCAGCCCGCAGCTCCAGCCCGGTGTTCGGAACGCGATAGCGGGCCTCGGTATTGAAGATCGTCATCGCGTTCTTGCCGAGCGGCACCTCGCTGCCGTCCGGCAGCGTCGCATAGGCGCCCCGCGGCGTGACGTTCGGCGAATAATAGATCGCCGAGCTTCCGGCAAAGCCGGGAAGGAACGACGGCGTGTAGCTCAGCCGCAGCGTATAGGCGAGCTGGTTGCTCAGCTGCCGGAAATCGCCGATCGGCGCTCGCGAGAGCGCGAGCGCTTCCGAGCCGTTGATGCCGCCTTCATAGCCGCCCGGATTGATATGACCATTGTCGCCGCGATGATCGAATCCGTCGCCGAAATCCTCCGCGCTCTGGCTGACTTGGAACTGATAGTTCAAGCCGTCGATGATTTTGCCGTGAAACCCTGCCGATGGTGCGTACCACGTCGTCGGGATCAGGCCGTTGGCAAGCTCCGGCCGCTGCACGCTGTAGAACAGCGTCGGCTCGTGATACAGGTTGGTGAAGGAGATCGGGATGAGATCGATACCCGGCGAACGCAGGGTGAAGTGGTCGTTGAACTTGATGTCGAAGAAGGCCTGCTCGACCTCGACCGCACCATGCAGCTTGTCGTCGTTATCGAATGCGGTGCCGCCATGCTCCCATTCCAGCTCCGCGTTGAAGGTGATGGAGTCATTGACCTGATAGGTTGGCAGCAAGACAAGGCGGGCCATGTCGAAGCCGTTCTGCCACTGACCGTTCGCTGCGGGATTTTGCATCGAGCCGAGCTTGATCTCGCCGTACATGCCGATCTTCATGCCGGGGACCGGCGACGGCGCGGCGCCGAACAGGTCTCTGCTGGGCTGCGGCGCAGGTGCTTTTAGATCTGCTGCCGGCAGGAATCGCGGCTTGGAATCCGAATCGGCGAACGCTGCCGCCAGCCGTGATGCCGGGGATGGCGATGGTCCGGCATCAGCCCCCTTCGACCCACTGTCCCTGACGTCCTTCGAGTCGGCGAGCGCCATGGCGTTGCCGACCGGCTGGCTGGACGCAGCCTGCGCGTTGTCGGAGGCTTTCGCACCTCCGGCACGCGCGTCCTTGGCGCCGATCAGAGGCATCGGGTCGGCCGGGCGGCGAGATGCGAGTGATGCGGACTGCCCGACGCTGGTCGTCTTCTTTGCCTTGGCGTCCTTGAGCTCGACTTGAAGACTGTTGATGCGCTGCTCCATGGACTCGAGCTTCGCCATCAGCGCTTTGACGGCTGCCCCGTCCGTGGACCGCGCCGAGCCGGCGTCGGCCGCCTGGGCTGCTGCGGCGCTCAACGCCAATGTCGATACGGCGGCAAGCAGAGATGGCAGGAGTCGGTCGCGGCCGCGAAGCGGGCCGCCGCCTTTGCCAATACTCAAAGCGCCGTCGTGTGAAGACGCGGAGCAATCTGCGCGCCTTCCGCTGCAGCTAATCAAGACCATCAGTCAAACCTCCCCATGATGATGCGCGGACGTGCATCCCCTTCGCCCGCGCCGCCGTGAGCACAGAATTCGTGCGCGACTGCGAGCCATTCGCGCTAGAAGCCCGCGATGTCGATACTTGGGCTCGTCGGAGATGCTCGCGTGTCAGCACTTGGGCGGCGCTCGTTGCGCGGCAGAGGCGCGGCTGGCCTACCAATCGCTTGGACGCCTGCCGAGATCTGGCTAAGTGTTTTCAGTCATTGATAATTGCTGCTGGGTTCATGTCCGGCGTGCGGAGCGTCGGGCGGCGCAGCGTAGAGCTGCATTCATGCCTTTACATCGCGAAGTAATAAGCGACGTCACACTTCGCCAACGACGGCCCTACTCCGAAAGAAATTGCGTTCGCGCGATGGCGCAGCTCGGACGAAGCAATGGAATCCAACGAAAAGCCGCAAGCGGACGCGACTGAGATTGCGGCAAGACGCCGCACGCTTCTCTCGTGGAGATGTCGCATCTACGCACGCGAATACCAGCCCCTTCCGATCAAGGCAGTCAAACCGGAAAGGCGCTCGGCTTCTTTAAAGAGATTCTAAACCGGTTACGCGAACCGACAACGGTGGTTCTCGAAATGATAACAAATCAGTTGGCGCAGTTTTCAGGGTCGACGACACGCCCGGACTCGCTCCCATCATTACGCCGCATTGCGTGACGTTATTATTCGCCAGTTAGTGTGGTCTATCTGACGTTGGCTTCAGTATTCCCTCGAATGCCATCGACGAAGACGTCGTCTGACCACATCAGGATCGTGAACAGTCAGATACGTCCATCTTCTTCGACGCGCGTGACGGAATTTTCTGCAAAGCGGGACGGACGTCAGGACGGGAGTTGAGGTGAACCGATTGCTTCGCTTGGTCGCCGCTATCATCGGAGAGGCACTATGAACGCTGTCCATCGGTTGGAGCCGGCGGCCGGACCGTTGCAGAATGTTCTTGGGTATCTCACCGAGATGATCCTGCGCGATGCACGTGCGGTCGCGCGCCTGTCTGACCATCGGCTTGCGGGCGGACAATGCTTCGTGTTTCATCAGCACGAGCTGGAGAAGCTGCCCGGCATTACCTACAACACGTTCGACGCTGATGGCCCCGTGTGGCTCTCCATCGAACGCCTGGTCGCCACCGATCCTCCCGCCGTCGAGTACGACCTGGCGATGTGGATTGACGTGTCCGCTGATCCGGACCGTCGCCCGCTGGTTCGGCAACGCGTGACGATCACGGTGCACGCGGCGGAAAAAGACCGGCTGATCGCGGCCGGTCACGCACGCGCCGAGCACTGCTCGCCGGCGAACGGCTCGGAGGAGGCCGCCGGGCTCTGGAACGTGCGATTGCATCTTGAGCAACGCCCGGACATCGTCGAGCGTCTGGACCGCTATCTCGCCGGCTCGTGGACCAATTGGGCCGCGGCCGAGCGGCTACGCCGCAAGACCATCGCGGTTCACCAGCGATTGCGCGAGATGGCTCGCGTGGCGGGAGCCGGAGGCAACGATGGCAGCTGCGAAATCGTGTGGGGCATTGGCGTGTCACGCTGGCGGCAACAAGGCCGCGAGTTGGATCTTCCGCTGCTCGAACGCCTGGTCGAGATCGAGGTCCTCGATGGCTCCGACACCGAAATCAGAATCCGGCCCCGCATGGTCGGCGCGACGGTCAACCTCAAGGCGTTCGAACCGCTGACATCAGCGACCGGATTGGCGGGGCAAACGGCCGAGCAGTTACTCGAGACGATCGAGCGCGGCAACGAGCTTTCGCCATTCCAGCCCGCCAGCTTCGAGCCGGTTCTCAGCGCCATCGGCTCACAGCTCGACCCGCATGGGATCTACTGTCCCACCATGCCCGACTCGGCGTTGCTGCTTCCCGAGGAGGACGAGCAACTGGTCGTCTCCGATCGCTGGGTGATCTTTGCGCGGCCGCGCTCGGACGCGCTGCTGTTGCGCGACATCGAGCGGCTGAAGCGAGCGATCGAATACGCGCCCGGCGACGCTTGCTGCCTGGCCGCACTGTCTCGCCTCCTGCTTGGCGCGCCGGACCACGAAGCCCATGACGGCACGCGCCGTCGTCTATCCGGCGTGATCGGTGACCCGATCGACGTCGGGCCGGATGCGCAGATCGCGGCGGATCACGGCGACCTGTTCTTTCCGCTGCCGACGAACTCCGACCAGATGGAGGTCGTACGACAGCTCCGGCGATCGGACGGACTTGTCGTGCAAGGCGCGCGCGGGTCCGAGCGCACGTCCACCCTCGTCAACCTGGTTTGCCATCACCTCGCAATGGGCCTGCGCGTTCTCGTCGTCTCGCGCAACGAGGCTGCACTCGGACTGTTGTCCGAGAAGCTGCCGCGCGCCGTCCGTGATCTGACCGTCGATCTGACCGGCTCCGACAAGGACGTCTTGAAGCATGCGGGGACAGTCGTCAGCCGGCTGCTGTCGATCCTCAAGACCACGAACCCGCGCGCGCAGGCGGAACAGGTCAATCGGCTGGAGCGCGACATCATCGCGACCAGCGTCGAGATATCGCGTCTCGATGACGGGTTCGCAGACATCGCCAGCCGCAGCATGCTGCGGTCATCCGGTGTCCCCGACCTGCCGTTCGACGCGTTGACGACGCTGATCGCCGACCGCGACGCCTATGCCTGGTTCACCGACCAGCCATCACGATTCGTGAGTGAGAACGACCTTCTGGTTGCGGCGGTCGAGCAGGCCCGTGAGGCGCGTGTTCGGCTGGGTGCCGATCTCGCATATGTCGACGACGCGCTCCCGGAAATCGCGGCCCTGCCGGACGCCGTGACCGTGAGACGTTTGCACGAGGACCTGCAGCCGGCACGGATCGACGGCGAAAGCCATGACGGCCGGCTTGCCTGCCAGATCATCGCGGAGCTCGGGCCGAACGGAGCGGACTTGCTCGCCGGCGACCTCGACGCACTCGCGGCGGCCCACCGGGTCATTGCCGACGAGCCCTGGCTCGCAGCGCTGTCGCCGGTCGGCCGCAAGGCCGATGCAATGTCGGTTGACGGTGGCATCCTCGTCGATTTTGCCCGCGATGCGTCGTCCCTGCTGTCGCAACGTGCCGGCTTCCTGGTTCGGCCGGTGGAAACGCCGGCGGACGCCTTCGCCAGCCAGGAACTGCTCACGATTGTCGAACGGCTGTCGGCCGGAGCAAGGCCGTTCGCGACATTCTCCCTGTCCGGCCGTGCGTTGAAGCAGACCGTGGAGGCGATCAGGGTGGCTGGCTTCGCGCCGAAAGGCGCGGCCGACTGGGGCCATGTTCGCGACTATCTGACCTGGCGTCGTCACCTGCATTCGCTCGACGCCAGATGGCGATCGCTGGCGGCCGAAATCGGTGCGCCTGCGCCCGAGCCGGACTCCTCTCACACGTTCCACGGTCACGAGCGCGTCGTCAAAAGCGTCGAGGCCGCGATCGTGCTGGCGGCGCTGGCGAAGCGCAATGTTCTCACCGCTGCACCGAAGCTGTCGATGCCGGACGACGCGATCGCCGGATTGCTCGGTGACGGCCGAAGACTGTCCGCGCTCGCGGCCGCAGTGAGGAGCATGGCTCTCCGCATCGGCAAGCAGCGGCTGGAGCTCACCCGGCTGAACGAGCTGTTTGGCGGCAGCGGCAAGCTCGCAACGCAGGCTCATGCCGACGTGCTCTCGCAGATCGGCCGCGACGGTGTCGACCCGCGCGACATCGAGGCGCGCTGGAGCACCCTTCGCACCCGGCTGCAGTCGCTGCACGACCGGCGCCAGGATATCGAACTGCTCGACGAGGTCTGCCGAGCGATCACCGAGGCCGGAGCGGACGCCTTCGCCCGGCGGATCAGGACCGAGCCGGCACATCCGCAGACCGGGGATCCGGTGCTCGTTGCAGATTGGATGATGGCCTGGAATTGGGCGGTGCTGATGCGGCAGACCGAAGGCATCGGTCAGCATCAGCGTTTGCAGGACCTGTCCGATCAGCGCGCGGCGCTGGAGATGCAGTTGCGCGAGCTGTTCGGCCAGGTCGTCGTGGCACGGATGCATCTCGGCCTGGCACAGAACACCGGCAGCGCCATGAGGCAGGCGCTCACCGTGTTCATGACCACACTGAGAAAGATGGCAGCGACCTGTTCCGGCCCCACCGCATGCCGGTTGCGTCAGGCTGCACGCGAGGCACTCGAGAGCTGCTACGAAGGCATCCCATGCCAGCTCGTGCCGGCATGGCGCGTGGCCGAGCAGCTACCGGCCCGGCTCGGCGCATTTGATCTCGTCGTCATCGACGATGCCTCGCAATCCGATCTGCGCGAACTCACTGCGATGCTCCGGGCCCGCAAGGTCGTCGTCATCGAGGACGATCGGCAGACCAGCGAGCGCGTCGCGCAAGGTGATCACGACATCGAAACCATCGCACGCAGCATCCTGCGCAGCGGTCCGGCGGCCATGCGCCAGTTCCTGCTGCCGGGCGCAGCGCTCTGCGATTTCGTCAAGATGCTGTTTCCCGACCGGATGATCAGACTTCGGGAGCACGCTCGCCGGGTCGATCCGGTCGCGCTTGCAGCCGTCGGCTCACCGCAGCCATCGGCACAGCCGGCGACCAGCCCGCATCCGGCTGCCGCGCGGCTCACTGGCGCGGCGGAGGATCACCCGGCATCCGCGCGATCCGTAACGCGCCGCGCCTATTCGCTGGAAGACGAGATCGCCACGGTGGCCGAAAGCCTGTCGCTGGCGCGGCTCTCGGAGCAACGCGCTGAGCCGGCCATCTCGATCGAGAGTCCGGTGCCGGATTGGCTGGGCAACCGCGCCGGCGCCGGCATCGGGGCGCGTCCAACGCGGCGCCGCGAGCATGAGGTCGCGACCGATGAAACGCGTGCCGCCTCGTCGTCTGATACGCCCGCCTCTGCGCCGCCGGCGTCCGTCGCGCCCGCAGCGCCGGTCGACATCGCGGAGAATGAGCCGCCCGTGGCCGATCGGCTCGCGGAGGCTGCGAGGTCGCCGGCCGACGATGCCACCATCGCGCGGGTGGCCGTGCTCGCCCGCCCGGCGGAACTGTCCGAGACGACGACGCGCTGCCAAGCCGAGTCGGAGCGCGACGCCGTGCATATCGATCATCGCGCGCTGTCGCCGGGTCGGCGTCCGCGGCCTGATCATGGAGCGAGGCGTCCACACCGCTCGCTCCGCCGGCACATGATGGCCGCTGCCGCCGGCTTGGCAGTCGCGGTGGCTGGCGCATCGATCTACTGGCAGCCGGCGGCGAGCCGGATCACGACGTCCTGGCAGACGGTCTTGAACCGACTCCCGGTCTCCTGGAATGCCGCCTCGCCGGCCGCCGCCGAGCCGCGCAAGGTCATCGCGGATCGGATAACGCCTGACGCCAGGGGCGGTGCTGGCGGCGATGCGATCACCACGGGGAGCGCGACCGAGACGATGGTGTCACACGCCGTGCTATACCAGGAGGATCCGCAGGATCCGCACGGCAAGCGCTATCTCGGGAAAGTCACCTGGCATGTCGAGCCTGCGGCAGGAGCGGTGCCAGCCTCGATCAAAGGCGATGTCGAGATCGACAAGAGGATGACGGCGACGTTGTCGCTGCGTCCAAACAAGGAAGCCGAAATGCCGGCGAGCCACATCATGGAGATCAAGTTCAACTGGCCGGACGACCCGTCTCACGCCGGGGTGGAGACCTTGAAGGGCGTCAGCATGAAGCCCAAGGAAGCGGGTCGCGGGACCCCGTTGACCACCATGACCGCCAAGGTGACGCCGGAGTTCTTCATGATCGCGCTGTCGGCGGGGGATGTCGACATGAAGCGGAACGTGTTGCTGCTCAAGGGCAAGGACTGGATCGACATCCCGATCGTCTACAATGGCGGCAGCCGGGCGGTGCTGGCGATCGAGAAGGGAGCGGACGGTGAGCGCGCGTTCAAGGATGCGTTTGCCGCCTGGGGCCAATGACCCGGCGGCAAGGCCGGCGCACGAAAGGTGTCCGATGATCGGCATCGACGTCGTCGCGCCAGCGCAGGCGCCGGCCACCGATCGGGACGAGCGACCGCTGACCGCCGTGACCTATCCTGTGCCTTGCGAGCAGTGCGGCCGGATCGTGCGGGTGGCGATGAACGCGCTGCGCCCACCCGGCTTCCACCGCCTCGACGAGCAGGTCGCGTGCCCCGACATCCGGGAGCGCCGAAGCAAGGGTGACGGCGGACTGCTGTTGATGATGTGCGGCCCCTTGAAGCAATCGCTCGCCGCACGATGCGATGCGGCCGAGGTCGAGGCCACCGCTCCCGGTGGCGGACAGCCGGGACGGGTCGTCTGCAGCATTCCCGGCGTCTCGATCGCTCAATACGCCCCGAACGAGGCGCGCAGCCGCGCGGAGATCTGGCAGGCGCACGGCTACGACAGGCTGGCCACGAGGCTTCGTGCGGCCGCGGCGAGGGCGGAGCGCAGGCCGCTGGTCTGGACCCGCACTGCGGCGGCCGGCCTCGGCGCATTGTTGCTCGCTGCCGCCGCCAGCTGGTTCATGCTGGCGCGGGAGCCGGCCGCTCCCCCGCCAACACAGCCGCAAGCCGCCGAGGCCTCCGTGGCCGCGTCGAGCCGCGCAAGCGTCGAGAGTTCGGTGCGCGTCGTCACGGCAGAGGCCATGTCAGCCGCGACCGCCCCGGCGCCGATGCCGGACGCGCCCTCGGACACTGCAACGCTCTCGCGTTCCGCTGAAACCGCGCCGCTCGAGGCGCCCGCCCTGCTCGCATCGGCAAGCGCTGCGACCGCTCCCGAGACTGCGCCGGCAGCAGAGTCGACTGCGACCCCAGGGCCGGCGGAGGCAGCGGCGATTCGCCTGCCTGACATGGTGATGATTCCAGGAGGGGCATTCGCGATGGGCGGCGTCGAGAGCTCCGAGCTTCCGGTCCACCGCGTCACGATCAAGCCGTTCGCGCTCGGCAAGTACCCCGTCACGATTGGCGAATGGAAGGCGTGCGTGGCTGACGGGGCATGCGCCGACGTGATGAGCGGCCCGGACGACAACCCCGTGACAAATGTCGGCTACGACGACGTCAGGGGCTATCTGGCTTGGCTCTCGCGGGCCGTCGGCAAGCCGTTCCGGCTCCCGACCGAGGCCGAATGGGAATATGCAGCGCGCGGCGGCGCAACGACGGCGTTCTGGTGGGGCGACCGGATGCGCTCCGGCATGGCCAATTGCAACGGATGCAACGAGCCCGGCGCGCCCGCGCAGCTCATGAAGGTCGGAAGCTTTGCGGCCAATCCGTTTGGCCTGTTCGACATGGGCGGGAGCGTCGACCAATGGGTGGCCGACAGCTGGCACAAGAGCTATCAGGGCGCGCCGTCCGATGGCTCGGCATGGATCGACGAGCAGAGCTTCGTCCATGTCATTCGCTCGGGTTCATGGAAGAAGGATGCGAGCTATGCCCGCAGCGGGAGCCGCGACCGCTATGATGGACGCGTCAGATATCCGACCCATGGCTTTCGCCTCGCTCTTTCGCTCTGATGCGGCCGCGGTATGCTGAGCCAGGCCAGCGTGCCGTCGACGCCGATGCGGGGCCTGCGCCCGCAAATGTCTCGCACCACAGCGAACACCAGCGTCGCAGATCCGCAGGACGCCTGGTCTGCCGAGCCTCTTTATTCAAATTCTTATCGGGAATCGTAGGACGAGACCGATCGAAACCTCAAATTTGCCGCGCTACGCCCCATTCATGGACCGGCTACACCGTTCGATATTTGCGATCGATGATCGTCGTTGTTTATGAGTTGGGGATTTATGTGGAGTGAGAAATCTGCGCGTCGCGCGCCGCTATTGGATCTGACGCCCTGGCGACGACGTCGTCTCGCCCCAGTCGCGACGCTCGGGTCCACCGTGTTGGCCTGCACGCTGGTGCTGTTGCCGACTTTCGCATGGGCGCAGGCGAAAACGGCGCCGAAGGACGCCTATCTGTATTTCATCACGCCAACCGACGGCGACACCGTGAAGAGCGCGTTCTGGTGCCGCTTCGGACTTCGCAACATGGGCGTGACCCATGCCGGTGACGCCTTTGCCAACACCGGCCATCATCACCTCCTGATCGACGCCGATGAGCCGATCAGCCCGGGCGAGCCGATTCCGCAGGACAGAAAGCACCTGCACTATGGCGCGGGCGAGACCGAGGCCCGGATCGAGCTGCCCCCCGGCAAGCATACCCTGCAGCTCGTCCTGGGCGACGGCATGCACTTCAACTTCGATCCACCGCTGGTATCGAAGAAGATCACGATCACCGTGAGCAGTGCTTCGCAGAGGCACGGGCAGAGCGCCACTTACGCCCACCGGCGGACGCGGCATCTTCACGCGCACCCCGCGCGTCTGGCGGCGCAACCGTCGGCCGCCGAAGCGCCGCCGCCCGATCCGGCAAAATCGGCGGGAGCCGTCGAATTCATCAAGAGCTTCCTGTCGGGTGCGAAATGAGCCTCCGCCGCTCCCCGATGGAGCCGGTTCGGCCGGCACATCAGTTCATCGCGACGTGCCGGAGCCTCCAACCGCAGCGCTGCATTTGTCCGGCTCGGCTCTATTGATACGACCTCCAGACGCGTGGCTTGCTTCGCCTCGGCGAGCGCCAAGAGCGATCATCAGCATCGGTCCAAGCTCGGAGGCGAGGCGCGGGGAGACCACGCCATTGATCGTCCGGAGCAGGTACGACAGGAAATAACCAGCCGCGAATGGAATGAACACCAGAGCCGTAACGGTCCAGCCTGGGATTGCGGCACCACCGACCTTGGCGTCAACGCCCATCCTGCCGAACATGTAGTCCGACTCAAACTCCCAGAAATCAATAGTTCAGCTTGGAAACTGGCGCTCCCTAAGGAAGCAGGGAAAACCAACAAAATCAAAGAATCAGCACTCCTTTTGGGACGCCATGGCCGCGACGCCCATGGCCTCGCCCGACAGATGCTGGTCCGGCGAGTTGGGCTCATTCCCCGTCACGCGATCGCGCGCACCGCATTCGCGATCATCTCCGCCACCGATCCATCGTGGGCGAAGCCGAGGGCCAGCTCGGCGGTGGCATCCAACTCGGGATAGCGGCCGAAGACGTCCTCTATGCCTTGATCGGGATCGAACGTCACGCGCGCGGCGCGCTCCGCGCCGAGCAGCTGCGCCAGGCCGTCCACCACCTCGGCGATCGAGAGACGAAGCGCCGGAAGCTGCAGGGTTCCGCAGACATCGAGCTTCCCGGCGAGGAGGAGATTGTCGACGGCGGCCTTCGCGGACAACCACCAGGCCGTCGCGCCCGGCGACACCGGACAGACATAGCGCTCGCCCGCGGACAGCGCATGCAGCAGCTCGCTCATGAACGCCGATCCGAAGCCGCTCACGGGCCTGGGCCGCGCCACGATGCCGGGCAGCCGCAGTGCGATACCCGACAGATCTCCGCGCCGCGTGTGATCGGCGAGCGCGATCTCCACCATCCGCTTGTGCGCGCCATAGGTGATCGCCGGCCGCGCCTCCGTGCGTGCGCTGACCCGCGCCTCCGCAAGCGCGCCGTAGACGGCGATGCTGCTGGCATAGACCACGCGCGGCCGATGTCGGCTCTCCGCCAGCAGCTGGAAGAGATCCAGCGACGCATCGAGATTGACGCGGCGGCCGAGCGCGGGCGCGGCCTCGGCGCGGCCGCCGGGAATGCTGGCGAGGTGGAACACGAGGTGGAACGGCGCGGCGCCGAGTTGCTCCAGCACGGCGGGATCGTCGAGGCCGCCTCGGATCCAGGACAGACGCGCACCGGACAATCCCGCTGGCGCCTCGGCGAGATCGAGTGCGGTGATTTCAGCACCGTCCATGTCGATCAGCAACCGATGCAGCAGCGCACGGCCGATGAAGCCCGCGGCCCCCGTGACAAGAATACGCATGGTTCAATCCGGCCGATCGGCGCCCGCCGCACGAACCACGCGCTGCGCGACACGCCCGAACGGACCCGGCCGGCCATCGGCGAAGCAGGCCTGCATGGTCACCTCCTCACCGAAGCGCAGGAACGAGGTCCGCGCCGCGCCGTGTTCGATCATCTCGATCGCCCGGACCTCGGCAAGGCAGCTCGATCCGGCGGCGCGATCGGCGTTCGAGACCGTGCCCGAACCGATGATCGTGCCGGCCGTCAACCGCCGCGTCCGCGCCGCATGGGCGATCAGCTGCGGGAACGAGAACGCCATCTCGCGGCCCGAGGCTGCGCCGATCCGCTCGCCATTGCGCCGGACATGCAGGGCCATGTCGAGCCGGCCATCGCGCCAGGCATCGCCGACCTCGTCCGGCGTCACCGCAAACGGCGCGAAGCTGGTCGAGGGCTTCGCCTGCAGGAAGCCGAAGCCGGTGCGAACCTCGCGCGCGCCGACCGCGCGCAGGCTCCAGTCGTTGATCTGCACCAGCAGCCGGATTCGTTGCGCAGCCTCTTCGGCAGAAGCAGCCATCGGCACGTCGTCGACGATGACGCCGAACTCGCCCTCGAAGTCGATGCCATCAGCTTCTGTCACGAAGGGAACATCGTCCTGCGGCCCGAGGAAGTCGTCGCTGGCGCCCTGGTACATCACCGGGACGGTGTCGAAGTCGGGGATCGGCGGCTTGTTGAAGGCGACATCCATCAGCCGTCCGTGATTCAGGAAGGCCGAGCCATCCAGCCATTGCGGCGCGCGCGGCAGCGGTGCGAGGCATCGCGCGGGATCGAACGCCGTTACATCGGCAGCCGATCCATCCTCGAGACTTTCAGCGAGCTGGCGCAACGCCGGCTCGACCTGCTGCCAATTCCGCAGCGCCGTCAGCAGATCCGGTGCGATGGCGCTGGCATTGCACGCGCGCGCCTGATCCCCGGAGACGATGACCAGGCCGCCGTCGGGGCTGCCGTTCCGATAGGTCGCGAGTCTCATCAGCTGGCCTTGGTCGGGTTGGCTTCGGGACCGAACTTGCCGTCGACCAGGATGAACAGCATCCGGCACGGCTTGTCGCTGCGGTTGGCCCAGGCGTGGTTGGTGCCGCGCTGGATCACCACGTCGCCGACCTTGAGGTCAGCGGTGCCCTTGTCGAGCACCAGCGTGATCTCACCGGAGATGACGATGCCATAGTCGATCGTCTCGGTGCGGTGCATCAGCGGATGTGGCGATTCCGTCGTCACGGTCGAGGCGTGGGGGTCGCCGATCTGGCTGAACGCGGCATTCATGCGCGCCGCGCCGTTGCGGAGAAAGTCCTCGGTATCCGGCGGAATGTCGACGAAGCGGATGCGGCTGCCATGCGTTGGCGGCGGCAGCCGCAGCGGCCCGATCGTCGGATCGGGACCGTTGTCGATCAGCGCCGGCGTTGCCTGCGTGCTCCAGACCTCGTGGAAGAAGGTGCCGGGGATCGCCGCCAGCTCGGTGACGGTTGGCAAGGCGCCGTCGGACGAGATCACGGCGGCGCCCTGCGCGTCATGGCCGGTGACGACGCGGCGGATCTGCGGAAGGGTCATGCTGGAGGCCTCCTGGTCAGGCGATTTCGAGAGAGGCGGCGGACGCCGCGCCGCGCGCAGCGAACACGCGCGAGAACATCACGACGGCGACGGATGAGATGATGACGGCGCCGAGCCCGAGCGCAGGATAGCCGAACAGCTGCACCAAGGTGCCGCCGAGAATGGGGCCGATCGCAGCGCCGATCATCAGCATCGCCGGCGTGCCGGCCAACGCCCGCGCGGTCGGGTCGAGACGCGACAGCAGCCCGAACGCAAAGGTGTGGGTGAAGATCATTACCGCGGCAAAGATCGCGGTCGGGACCGCATAGGCGACGAAGCCGGAGCCGAAGGTGATCGTCACGGCGATCAGCGCCTGGCAGACCGGGCCCGCCAGCAGCACGTGTCTCGCCGGTAGCCGCCGCTCCATTATGGCGGCGAGCGGCGCCGGCAGCAGGTTGACGAAGCCGAGCGCGATCAGCACGCCCGTCACCGCGTCAGCTTCGAAGCCGCGGTCAGCGCCGATCCGCTCGATGAAGCTGAACAGCATCGCCTGGGTCAGCGCCATGCAGCTGATGCCGGCAATGCCGAACCAGACGGCGCGCGGCAGATGGCTGACCTCCGCGATCAGATCCTCGTCACTGCGCACCACGCCCTTCGGAAATGACAGCGCCGCCGCCAGCGCCGCGACCGCCATCACGCCGGCAAACACGACGAACAAGGCCTGGCCGCCGAAGCTCGCCACGAGATTGGGCGTCATGCCGAGAAACAGAATGGCAAACACACCGAGCGCCATTCCGACGATGGCGAACAGGCGGTGCGGGTTGGCGCTGCGTGCGATGGTGCCGTGAGTGAAGCTCAGCCCGCAGGCCGCTGTTGCGCCGCCCAGCGCGTGCAGCATCGCGAGCAGCGCAAACTCCGACGTTCGGCTCGCGGCCAGGAACACCAGTGCGGCCACGGCATATCCCGCAGCCGCCGCCAGGCGGGCGTTCATCCGGTTGAAGCGAGGTGCGAAGAACAGGCTGCTGAGCACGGCGCCCAGCAGGAACAGCGTGGCCAGCAGTCCCGCCTGCTGCGGGCTGAACCTGTAGCGCTCGATCAGCGCGCCCACCCAGACCGGCAGCGCGACGAGATCGACCATCCCGGCGCAATGCGCGACCATCAGCGCGATGCGTCCGCGCCACGTCTCCGTCGTCACCGTCATGGCTTCCTCCCCGTTGATGATGTTGTTCGTTGATGTTGTTGGCTCAGATCGGCTGCGTCAGCCCGACGATCGACTCGCGCATGATCCTGGCGTGCTCCGCCTTGTCGCCGTTCTCCATTTCGATGCGGCAGAGCTGCGCGGAGTTCTCGATCACCATGCGGCAGCGCTCCCAGCGGCGCGCATGGAAGCGGTCGAATGCCTCCTGCAGGGTCGTCGCGCGACCCAGCTCCTCGGCCAGCACGATGCCGCTCTCGATGCCGATGCCCGCGCCGGAGGCGAGGTGAGGCGTGGTCGCGGCCACGGTGTCGCCGATCAGGATGACGCGGCCGCGATTCCACGGCGCCGGCACCAGCAAGTTGGCGAGCGGCCGATAGTCGATGGCGGCGTCGGGAGCGAACAAATGCGCCCGCAGTGCCACCAGCACGGGATCGCTGAACGGCGCCAGCAGGTCCGCGACCAGTTGCGGCCAGGACGCGCGCTCGGCCTGGAGCTTTTCCGGCCGCGCCTCCGTCACGAACATATACATGTGGCTCGGCGACACCGGGTTGACGCCCGCCTTGACCGCACCACCCAGCCACATCCGCGGACGCACGATGTCGGCCGGCCGCGGCAGCACGGCGCGCCAGACCACCTGGCCGATGTATTGCGGCGACTTGACCTCGGGAAACAGCAGCGCCCGCGTCTTCGAATGCACGCCATCGGCAGCCACCACGAGATCATAACGGCCCGTCGTGCCATCGGTGAAGGCGACCTCGACATCGCCGTCGTGCTGCGTGATCCGCGTGTAGGTGCAGCCGACACGCACGTGAACGCCAGCGGCGCGCGTCGCATCGGCGAGGATGCGCCCGAGTTCGGGCCGCATGATTCCGCCGCCGCCGGGCACATCCGATCCTACGGCCTTCGGTGTCGGGATCTCGCCGATCCGATGCCCCGATGGCGCGAACAGGTCGACACCGTCAGCCGTGTAGCCGCGCCGCGCGAATTCCGCGAACACGCCGATCGTCTCGAGCGCGCGCAAGGTCGGTCCGCTGACCGTGATGCCGGCGCCCTCCGGCCGCCAGTTCGGATCGACCTCGACGAGATCGATGTTGATGCCCGCCTTGCGCATCTGGATCGACGCGGCCATACCGGAAAAGCCGCCTCCGATCGTCAGCACCCTGCTCACCACTGCCATGGTGCTTCCCCCTCTGCAGTCCGCCCTTGCGGGCATGTTATGACTTTACGAACAACTCGCCGTCGATGACGACGAGCTCGAGACGGCTCAACCGCTCGCCGCGGCACGGCCCCTGCACGCACAGCCCGGTGTCGGGCATGAACTCGGCGCCGTGCGCGTGACAGACGATACGCGTGCCGTCGGCGTTGAGATACGCATCCCTGCGCCAGGCCATCGGCGCACCGCCGATATGCGGACAGGCGTTGCGCCAGCCATGCAGCTGTCCGTGCCGGCGCACGACGAACAGGCTGTCCTGCCCCTCATCATCGGGATCGAAGCCGCGCGACTGCGCCTCGCCGATCTCATCGGCGCGGCACAGCCGGATCCATCGCGCCTCGGCCTCACGCGTAGTCGCCATTCTCGGGGATTCCGGGGCCGGGGTACCATTTCTTGCGCATCTTCATCAGGAAGGTCTGCGAATTGTCGGCGGATGCCGTCGCCTCGCGCGGCTGCCAGCTCGCATCGTGCTGGTCCATGTCGGCATCCATCTCGATGTGGCAGCCGAACGGGCTATTGAAGTACCAGAACCAGTTCGAGCCCAGGATGTGACGGCCGGGGCCCCAGAACGCCTGATAGCCCTTCTCGACGAAGCGATAGCCGTTGGTGATCATTTCCGAAGGACCACCGAAATGGAACGTGAAGTGCTCCACGCCGTGCATGTGCGGCGGCGCGCCGATCAGGAAATGGGTGTGATGGTCGAGCGAGCCGCCCGGCTGCAGGAACGGCCCGGTGCCGGTGAAGCGATCGGTGCAGCGGAAGCCGAGCCGGTTGACGTAGAACGCCTCGGCCTTCACCACGTCGGGCACGAAATAGACCACATGCGACAGCGAGCGCGGACGGATCACGCTGCCCGGCGGCGGCACGCCGAGGCTGTTGATCGGCCGGAACACCACGCCGCCCGGCGCATTCGAGATCTCGCTGGCCAGCAGGAACGGCCGCCGTGCCGTCAGTTGAAAGCCAATCACGAAGTCGGAATCGTCGGTCGACTCGATCGAGCCATCGGGCAGCCGCCGGACCTCGCGGTCGCGCCGCAGCTCGGCGGTGATCGCCCCCAGCGTCGCCTCGTCGGCGACGCCCATCACCGTCTTGCGCAGACGGCAGCCCGGCACGGGCGCCGGCGGCAGAGCCGGATCATCCTGCCGTGCGATCACCACGGCGGTGCCGTCGATCGCCTCGAAGCGGCCGCCGCGATCGGAGACGTCGACGGGCGTCAGCCCGTAATCGACCAGGAAGCGCGCCGCGCCTCTCACGTCGTCGACACCGAATATCAGGCTCTCCAGACCGACAATTTTCATAACTTTCCTCTCCACCTGCTGCTTCAGGCGATGTGTCCGTTCAATGTCTCTGCGACCCAGTCCGCGATGTAGTGGCCGGCATTGATGCTGTTGTCGAAGCTCGCATGCTGGGCGCCGCCTTCACGCGCGGTGAAGACCTTCAGCTCGCGCTTGGGCGAATTCACCAGTTGCTCATAGGTCCGCTCGGCCCAATGCAGCGGAATCTGCGAGTCCTTTTCGCCATGCGTCACCAGGAACGGCACCTTGATGCGGTCGAGAATGCCGTCGAGGTGAACCTGCTCGGCAATCCGCATGAAGTCGTCCTGATCTCTCGCACCCCACACCCAGCGCACATGCGCCCAGTAATGCGGGACCGGGAAATCACCTTCCTTCTGCAGGCGCCTCTTCTGCACGTCGCGCCAATCGTGATTGGCACCCCAGGCGACGCCGCAGGCAAAGCGCGGCTCGAAAGCCACCGCGCGCGGACAGTAGTAGCCACCGAGCGAGACGCCCTCGAGACCGATCCGCTTCGGGTCGACGTCGCTGCGGGTCTCCAGCCAGTCGACGACCCGGGACGCCCAGTGCTCGCTGTCATGGCGCGCGGTGAGACCCTGCAGCCGGAGCGCCTCGCCCGATCCGGGCTGGTCGATCACGAGCGACGACACGCCCCGTCGGGCGAGCCAGGCGGGCAAGCCGACGCGGTATTTCATCTCCTTGGTCGAATCCAGGCCGTTGACCTGCACCAGCAGCGGCGCCGGCCCGTCGCGCCCTTCCGCGCGGACCATGAGACCGGCAATGTGGGAGCCTTCATAGGGAATCTCGACGCGCTCGCAGTTCTCCCGCGCCAGTGCAATGCCCTTGGCGAACACGTCGAGACATCTGCGGTACAGCGCCAGCCGCCCCGGCGCCTCGTGCGCCTGCAGACGCTCGCAGGTGATCAGATAGCTCGCTGCGCGGCCATATTTCTCGCCGGCCGACAGCAGCCGCCCTTTCGCCTCGTCCTCGGACGCGAGCGCACAGAGCTTGTCTGCCATCCGCGCCCAGGTCTCGCGGAAGGCCTGGGTACCGTTGGCATCGGGCTGCCGGGCCGCCTCCTGCAGCGGCGCGCACATCTCTTCGATCTCGCCGATCCGCGCGCCCATCTCGATCGCGAGATCGACCGAGAGATTCCAGACATAGTTGGTCGGAAAATACTTGAACATGAATGCACTCGCGACGCGCGGCCCGGCCACGCGTCTTCCTCGACGTTCTTCCCGAGGTCTGGCATAGCCCCGTTTGACCATTTCGAAAAATTGATTAACAAGATTGATCGCATTGATCTCTTGAATACCTCGAGCGAGGCCGCCCATGCGCTTCAACAACAAGTTCGACCTCAATCTCCTGGTCGCGCTCGACCATCTGCTGCACCTGCGCAGCGTCAGCGGCGCCGCCGCGCGCATGAACATGACGCAGTCCGCGATGAGCAATGCCTTGCTGCGTCTGCGAACCTATTTCGATGACGAACTGCTGGTGAAGATCGGCCGCAAAATGGAGCTGACGCCGCGAGCGGAGACGCTGAAGGACTCGATCAGGGACCTTCTGGTGCGGGTCGACTGGGCCATCGCCTCGTCTGCCGAGTTCGATCCCGCGCAGTCCGACCGCTGCTTCAAGATCCTGGCGTCGGACTACACGCTGGTGACGCTGATCCCGCGGCTGCTGGCGCGCAGCGAGGCCCTTGCGCCCGGTATCCGCTTCGACTTCCTGCAGCAGGTGCAGCGGCCAGAGCGCGCGCTCGAGCGCGGCGACGTCGACCTGCTGATCATCCCGGAGGAATTCAGCTCCAAGCTGCACCCGTCCGAGGTGATCTTCGAGGACGACTTCTGCGTCATCGCGTGGAGCAAGGGAAAGTATGGCAAGGGCAAGCTGTCACGGCAGGATTTCGCCAAGTCGTCCCACGTCGTGATGCGGCCGGCGATCGCGGCACAATCGCTCGAAACCTATTATCTGGAGCAGCGCAACACGAGCCGCAGCGAGGACGTTTCGGTCTACGCGTTCACCGCCATTCCGCATCTCGTTGCCGGGACGAACCGCCTTGCCACCGTGCACCGGCGGCTCGCCATCGCCGCCCAGCGCAGCCTTCCCATCCGCATCATCGAGCTGCCGATCGCGCTGCCGGCGCTGCGGCAGCGCGTGCAATGGCATCGCTACCGCTCCAACGATGCCGGCCTGCTGTGGCTGCGCACTCTGATCCGCGAGGTCGTCGCCGAGCTGCCCTGACCACCGTCGACCGGCACTGGCGATGGCGAACGGCCGGCGCGAGACGCCGGCCGCCTTCGTTGAGGAGCGATCAATCCAGCTTGCGCGAGTCAGCGCTTGATCGGTCCGGCTCCGGGCGGCGGCGCGGGCACCCAGATCGGGAATGCCAGATTGGCCCAGACCGTATCGCCGCGGCTGCCGTTCTCGACGTAGAATGTATGCTGGTAGTTTACGTTGATCTGGAAGGGGCCCGCATTATAGGTCAGCGACGGGCCTGCATTGATCGAGCGCAACCGGTTGCCGTCCTGCACCCCGGCGAAATTGAATGCCTTGACGCCGTTGATCTTGTCGTCCTGATACTGATGCGTATAGCCACCGACGACGCCGAGCTTCCAGGCGCCGATATTATAGCCCGCGTTGAAGTCGACCACCAGCGCATCACCGCTGCGGTACTGCTGGGTCAGCTGCGTGAAGGCGTTGACCGAATCGGTATTGGTGCCGTTGAGCAGCAGACGTGGCGAGACGGCGAATTCGAAGCCCTTCGGATCGGCATAGCGATAGGCGAGGACGGGCGAGATGGTGGTGTAGTTCGTGCCGACGTTGAGGGGCTGCCGCGCCGAATAGGTGCCGGTGTTGGGCATGATGTCCAGGCCGACCGTGAAGGTCTGCACGGGCGACAGCGCCCAGCTCAGAATGATCGGCGAGAAGGTCAGATTGGCAAGGCCGTTGGCCTGGAACGATCCGCCGGGATTGGTGCTTTCGAGATGGACGAAGGGCACCACGAGCTGCGAATAGACATGGGCGCCGAAAAAGTCGCCGGGATAACTGGCGAGAAACCGCATCGTCTCCGACACGGCGGAGAGCTTGAAGTCGATCGGCAGCTTTTTGCCCTGCCCGTCATACAGGCCGTTGGCGCTGGTGTAGCTGGTCTGGCTGATCGCAAACAGGCCCGGGATCGGCGGAAACGACGCAATGAACACGCCGGGCGAGCCCGCCGGATAGTTGGTGGCCGCGTTCTCGGCGGCCCACGCACCCTGGATCATCCCGGCCAACATCAACGCTGCGGAAGCGGACCGCTGCAGTCCTCTTGTCATGAATCCCCCCTTGGTGGCGCGTTTTCTACGAAACGAGCTTGCCCCCGACCGACCTCATGGCGACGCGCCCGCGCCCGACCGATCGCGTCATTGATGAGCGATCCCAGATCATTCGTAAAATTGATCGTTTTGATCCGAACTATTCACAGTCTCGATGTGCCGGCCTCACGGGCGTCGATTGATGTCGCGCTCCTTGGTTCGAGCAGAGTGAGCAACCACGGGCACGTCACCGACGACATAATCGATCTCACCCACCGTGTTGAAGATTGCCCGTACGAGGCCTGCAGTTCAGGCCTTGGATCAAACACAACCATAGATTGTTGGCGGCAGACGCATAGGGCACGAACCTAGGACCCGCTGATTAAGAGGCGTATGACTTGCCAGTAACTTCCATGGTCATTCCACCAATGACGATTTCATGACGTCGGGCCACGCTGCTGGATGAGAGGCCGCATGGCGGATTCAAAATCAGTTTGATGATGCAACGATATCAAAGCCATTTTGGCAAATCGTCGAGACGAACTGCCGCAATATCAATTGGTTGTTTGCCTTCTCAATGAACGCGTCGTATCCGGACGCGCGGCGCGATCGGTTCAGCAGGCCGGCTGTTCGCGTTGATGGCGAAAAAACGCAGCGCTTGCAGACCGCTTTTCAAGTGCTGGCTGGGTCAGTCTTCTCATCGTCAATCAATACGTGTATTCGCTGACACTCTCGTCTCCTACCCAGGACGTCGGGGCCGCCGGCTTCTGGCCGTTCATTATCGTTCGGTCGCGTCTGATGGCAGCGAGAGCCGCCCAGCAGAGGAATCGGTGAATGGGTTTCGCCACAGCTTTCTTGATGTCTGCGGCCGATTACCAGAGCCGTACGGCAGACATTCGACGCACCGCTCCGACCAGATTGCCATTCAATCTGCAAAAAACCATTCCAAGGAAACCAGAACGGTTGCATTCCTATACCGTCACTGCTAATCATCCGCAGAGGTTGTAGGGCATGTCGAAGAAGCGACTCTCCATTTTTTTTGTGCACGACCGCGCGGGCGAGACGAGGAATTTCTGAACGGAACGTCCGGAGGAGGTGCGCTGGTTGAATGTGTGGCGACTCGCGAACTTCTAAGGTGACTGTCCGGATGAGAGATATCCGTCAGCTATAGGCAGTATCCTGACTACTTTGCGTTCGAGACAGAAGGCAATGTTTGAGATCCCTCAGGCCTATGGCGAAGCTATCGCTGATGCTACTAGCATCGACAGCCTACTCGAGCTGCTTCTAGCCTCCACTGAGCGCTTCGGAGTGACCGGCGTCTTTATCGCTGACCTGCCGAGCCGAATGGAAATCCTCGAGCCTCATATCCAGCTACGTGGCTGGAATGATGCCTGGATCAGATATTATAATGAGAGAAATTATGTCCATATAGACCCGATTGCCCAACTGCTTCGGGAAAGAGCGACGCCGTACGTCTGGAGCGAGGAGTGTGCGGTTCAGCCGCTCACCGCAAAACAACGAAAGCTCATGGACGAAGCAAGGGACGCAGGACTGATTGACGGCTTCACGGTCCCGATCCACGGTCCGCAAATGCGCACAACCTGCGTATCGTTTGCGACGGGCGCCAAGCCGCTGCAGCGAAGCGATCGGCACAATCTTCATTTCATGGCGTTACTCAGTCATCAGCGTGTCGACCAAATGATACACGCGAAAAGACCTGCAACGGCGAAAGAGGAGCGAGCGTGCGTGCTCGCGCCGCGCGAACTGGAATGCCTACATTGGGCGATGCACGGCCTGAAATCCAAGGAAATCGCCTTTGAGGCTCGTCTTTCCAAGCGAACCGTCGATCAATATCTTCGCAACGCGATGTCGAAGCTTCGCGCCGGCAGCCGAACAGAGGCCGTCCGCATCGCGATATTGAATGGTTCGCTAAAGCCGGTATGAAGTAAATACTGTACTAGAACGGCATCGCCAATACTTCTGCAAAATGATCGGTTGGTCTCCCTACCCGAGGAGACCATGATGATATTTGCGTTCTACGAGGATTCAAAACTGGCGACCCCCAGCCTTATGGATGAAATCTACGATCTTAGATATAGGATCTTCGTGGAAGCGCTTGCGTGGTCAAGCCTTGTCAAGCCGGACCGGCGCGATCGGGACCAGTTTGATGGTGATGATGCGCTGCATGTAGTTGATATCCACGACGGACGGGTGATGGCGTACTCGCGGCTTCTTCCGACGACCAGGCCGCATCTCCTGTCGCACGTGTATCCGGAGCTGGTGCGGGGGCGATCATATCCGAAGGCGCCGGACATCTTCGAATGGACCCGTCTTTGCGCCAGGTCCGAGATCGGAGACGGTGACGTTCTAGCCTCGCGTCGACTGATGGTCGCCATAGCAGAGATATGTCAGTACCTCGGCATCACGGGTCTTATCGCGCAATCCAAGCCGGGTTGGGTACGGCGGCTGAACCGGCTTGGATGGAATGCGCAACCACTCGCCGATCCCGTGGTCTTTGATGGGCGACCGACCCTTGCGTTGGAGGCGAGAGTCTCTGACCGTACGGTATCTACATCGCGCAAATGCTTGGGAATCGACACTGACATCTTAGACCAACCATCCCTCCGAGACCTCGCCGCTTCCAAAGCAAGACGTCACATCTGCGCAGGAGCGCTGCGCAGGACCGGGGTACTTCAAGCGCAACGCGAGATTGTACCCGAGCCGTTAGATCTATGCTCCTTGCAGGTGGACGGCGCCAACCGCACCTACAGCGCGGCGATGCCGGTGACCTAACCAGACCTGTCATTCCGGGCCCAAGTTGCCTCCTGGCTGTTGGCTACAGCGAGCCGCCCGCAAGCACCTGCAGGCGGCAAGCCCCGTCCAAGGACGAGAGCTCGGCAGTTCGAGTGCCGATCAGCAGTTTGCGGTCCGCCGCGCCAAGAGCGTGCCGAGCCAGGACCGTGCCGAGCCAGCGTTCGCTGAGAGCTGTGCGATCGACGATCGTCACCGCGGAATGACTGGGTGCGTTTGCCGATACTTCGCTCTCGGGCGGCAGGAAGCGCGCGGGCTGACTGCGATTGTCGCACCGGACGGCAAGCCGGGCGCGATCGTCTCGGACAAAGTACCGAGCTCACCCGCAGCGTCATGATGAACCGGATGCAGAGATCCGCGACGAGTTCTTGAACGAAACGCTGTTCTTCGACCTTGCGGTTCGGCTCGCTGACAACAACAACCTGCAACCGCATTCATCCAGCACAGCAATTCGCCCAGCCGCTATTGCGGAACGCACATCAAGAGCCGCATTGCTAACCGGCGACCCACCTCGCGGGATACGACCTCTCACGCCGACTTTCGACAGAAGTATACCCCCGTGAGAACCAATCCAACTGCAGCGAAAATGCTCATCGAAAGCTGCTCTCCCAGAAAGATCACGGCTATCAAGAGTGATACGATCGGCTGTCCGAACTGCAGAGGCGCAATCGCCGAGACGCCTCCCTTGTCCAAAGCCCAGAACCATGCGGCGAATCCGATCAAGGTGCAAAAGACCGCAAGAAAGAACAGGGCCCCTCCTCCTACGACCGTCACCCCGGAGATCGCCTCCAAGACAGAGGGCAACAGCGGCGTCACAAGAGCAGCACCGAAGATGATCGACCATGCCGTCGCTCCGAACAGGCCAATTCGCGCAGATGCGCGAGCGCCTGCCACATATCCAATGCTGACCGTAATGGTGCCGATGAGAACGATGACGTCGCCCACCATTGTTCCACTGCCGAAGACATCGCCGTTCGAACGAGCGCCGATCAGAAACGTCTCACCACACAATGCCATCGCACTTCCGATCAGCCAAAGAGTGCGGGGAAATGTCCGGGACAGCACATGCTGGATGATGGATGTAAACACCGGAGCGCAAGCCAAGATGAGAGCCGCGTGCGAAGTCGACGTTCGCGAGAAGCCCAGACCCTGCAGAAAGAACGAACCACCGAACCCGATCATACCGTTGATCGCGACGGCAATCCAACCTCCCCTATCGGTCGGAAGCGGCGGCCGAAGCAGGAGAACCATTGGTAGGAGGAAGACCGCGGCCAGGAGAAGTCTGGACGGCCCGATCAACGATGAGGGCATGTCATGGGCGACCAGTACCGTCGCGGCCGGAGTCGTTCCCCAAAACATGACTGCGATCAGCCCCGAAACATAGGGACTTGATCGACTGGACCCTGAGTCAACCGGCGGCAACGGCGCGCCCGAGGAATCGGCTTCCGTATCACCCGATTTGACCAAAGATGCTTCCTCGACCGCCATGTGACTGCCCTGTCAGCCCTACGGAATAAATCTCATGAGAGTCGCGCCTTCACGCTGCAAGGCCAACTCATCGCCAGCCAGCGTGATCGACTCGCCTTCGTTCCAAAGCGGCGTCAGGTTTCCGTAAAAGCGCGAGAAGATATGGCCAGATTGGCCGGTCGCGGTCATGAAGCGGGACCGATCCGGATCGCCGAGATCATATAGGGCTCTAAATGTCGGAACGTGTTTCCGCTCGAACGGGCGATCATGGTGCGGCTGCAGAGCACCTCCGCTGTTGAGCGTATACAGGTCCCCGCCACTTCCGACGCCAAGCTCGCTCAATGACCTGAAGATCGGTATCCGCGAGTAGAAGACGTGCGAAAGCGTCGAGATGTGCTCGTCTCCCCACCGCCATTTCGTCAGGTCAGACCCGCGGCGCCTCGAGAGCATCGCCATAGCTTCTTCGAGAGCCCGCGTCAGACATGCACGACATTCCAGATCCGTCTCTTCGCCCGAAGCGCACCATTTGGGATGCTCCAGGATAAGCTTCCTGAGGAGCGAAGCCGCACATGGCCCGACATACTCAAGCTTCACCTTCGCCTTGTCATCGATCAGCATTCGTCGGAGCGCCTGCATCCACCCGTTGAAAATGAGCGGTTCTGCCCAGTCCTTGTGCATCGTGCCGTCCCACTTCGAGAGCAGCGCGAGGGCTTGCCGTCCCAGTGGACTGGACGGGGTTGCTCGAAGCAAAATCGGCAGAAGATCCTGAGCGGCGAGAGATAGAATGTCGGCCTGCATTTCGGCAGATGTTTCCAGCGAGTGCAATCTGATGTTGTCGAAAAACTGCTGGACTCTTTGTGTCCGATACGGCTCTTCCCAATCGCATCCCATAAAGACATCGTGCCCACACCAGGCCGGTCGACCATTCGCATTATGGATATAGCCACAGGCCGGATTGAACGAGTGCGGCATCTGGTCGAACGGAACGTAGCCTGACCAGTCTGCATCACCTGTTGATCCCGCCGCGGGATGCAGGCCATATTCCGACTTGCGCACTGGGACCCGCCCGAGACTCATGACTCCGATATTGCCGGCGACGTCGGCGTAGAACATGTTCTGCGCAGGCGTTTCGTACAGCCGCAGACTATCCTTGAATTCCTCCCAATTCCGCGCCCGATTGAGCTTCAGAAACGCCTCGGCAGTGCGGTCACAATCTCCGAGCCCGCTGAAGGATAGCGCGATGACGCCATCGCTGCCCGCCAGCGCGGCAAGACGCGGGACAGCATCGGATAGCACCGGGCCATGCCGCGACTTGCGGATGGCGAATTTGACGTCGGGCCGACCTCGGACTCGAATCGTCTCTTCATGCCTGTCAAATGCGTGAGAGCCAGCCTGCGCAAGATATTTGGTCGGATCCGACGGATCCAGAGTTTCCACGAACAGATCCTGAACGTCGGACATCGCCGCCGTGGTTCCCCAGGCGATGCTCTCGTTCTGTCCAAGCAGGATCATCGGTACGCCTGGTACTCCGGCTCCCTTCACCCATCCTCCGGGGGTGACGATCCGGCATAAAAACCAGAGCACCGGCGACGACACGTCAAGATGCGGATCGTTCGCGAGGAGCGGATGGCCGCTCGTGGTACGCTCGCCGGCGACGACCCAAGCATTTGAAGCGCCATTGGCCAATCCGAGCAACGCTCCCATCTTGTCTGAAAAGTCGGATTGTCCGCGCGAGCCACCAGACCCACCCGATACCAATGGTCCGGTCTTGCCCCGCATGGGATCCGGATAAAACGGGCCGGCATCGACCGTTCCGATTCTGCTGGTCAACTCGGCTCGATTCAGCTCGGCGAGATAGTTCCGGCTCATTTGCCAAGCCATGAGCTTGCCCCACACGACTGAATCAATGGGAGACCATGGCTCCGGCCGGATTCTCAACCAGACCATCTCAAACGGCAGTTTGCTTCGGTGGGTCGACAAGAATGCATTGACGCCGTCCGCATAGGCCGAAAGCGTGGATTGAGTTTCCGGCGCAAGCGCGGCAAAGCTGGTCTTGGCCAGTTGGTAGAGACCTAGAACACGAATGATTTTGTCTGTGTCGACGAAATCCGCCCCGAAGATTTCGGAAAGTCGCCCCTGTCCAGCACGTCGGTGAATTTCCATCTGAAACAGGCGCTCGCTTGCGTGCAGGTAACCCAGGCACCGCGCGGCATCCTGAAAATTCTCCGAGAAGATATGGGGAACGCCATGCTTGTCGTGATAGATCCTGACCTCGTTCTTCAACCCGGCAAGCCTGCGTTCACCCGATCGCCTTGGCATCGCGCGCACGAAGATCGTCGCAACCAGCGCCAGCCCGAAAAGAAAACACGGCCCAACAACGCATAGCGTCCCTGTCACCACCGCGGCCGTGAAAGCAGGCATCGAAAATGAGTTGTTCAGCACGAACATCAGTCCGAGACGGCCGCCAAGCGCCGCGTCGCCTCCGCGTTCTTCTCTGACGGGGCGATATCGAGGCGAAGGCTCGGATCTCCCATCAGCAGGATCGGCTCATCGCCCAGGCACTCCTCGCGGACCAATCGGACTGATTGTCCGATCGCATAGCCAACCTTGAGAAATTCTGAAATGGCCGCTACGGCAGCTCGGCATATCCTGGCGGGCACGATGAGCAAATGATACGGGCCAATCGCGACGACGGTCATTTCTGGTCCACCGGCGAGGCTCCACAAACCTGGGCCGAGCCCACGACCGCACGCGCCTGTCGGCGCCTCGTACGACACAAGACCCACCGGATGGACCGCGATCGCCACTTGTGTTGGTCCAATGAAGTTCAGATACGAGCCGAGCAACGTCGACGAGAGAGCCGGCAGGTCCGCGGCGGTCAGGAGCCCGATAGCGCATCGGCGTTGCGCTGCCGATAAAACCGCCTTCGACAGTGCCCGATCAGCCGGTCCGATAATGGCAGTCACGCTCGATACGGACGGTGGGCAGAGAGAGGGCAGTTCCCCCCAATCGTTCAACTCGACCAGACGCTTGCAGGTCAGGACAGCGTATAATCGCGCCAAGACCAACGCCTCCGAGTCGACAAGAACCGCCACCAGGGTCTTGGACGAAAACCGAGCATTCAGATGCGCGAACCGACTGCCCGCGGTGATGGTCGTGCGATCCGGGCAGGCAGGGCGAGTGGGAGATGCTGTTGAAGTTGCCGAAAAGAATTCATCGTCATCTGACCGCACCTCGACTGTCCTCAGATGACGCGTAAACGCCTCATCGCGCGGCAGGTCGATCACCCGGTCGGGACGAGCCAGATACGGCAGATGCCCAGGGATCAGATCCTTTTCGAGAAGGGTCTCGAAAGTCACCCCGAATGCCGACGCGGTGTCACACCGATGAAACACGGTGTCGAACACCCATGTCAGATCGCTCTCGGTCCACGGTTCAAAATGAGCCGCCGCGCGTTCTGAAAGACTCTCCTCCGCCGCTGCATTGACACCAATGTCGTAGCGCATCGGTGTCCAGTCGCAGACAAATCCTGGCTTCTTGAACTTTCCTCCGATGGGAACGCACCCCATCGCCTGATACATCATCAGATTTGCGTCGGACGAATCCGCCCTGATTGACCTGATCCCATTTCGCTTCATGAGCAGAATAATGGCTCCGAACAACAGCCGCAGATGCGCTTTCCGGCGGTATTGCGCCGCGAGGCATAGGTAGCTGACATAGTACTCCTGCCAATCTCGGATGTAGGCAAGACGAACAGCACCTATCAAACGGTTGCCCGCAAGCAAAACGACATTCTTCGAATACCAATCGAAAATGACGTCGTGATAGGATCGCTCCTGAATCCCAAGCTCATCACAGAACACCTCGCCCCGCAGAGACCTAAGCGCGGCAAAATCGTCGGGGCGTCCGAAGCGCAGCTTGATATCATTCGTGACGTCGGCCTCGTCCGTCATGACGGAACCCCTGTCGGAAACACCTTGTCGATGTCGACGGAGCCATATTTCTTGTCCGCTACCGCGTCACCGCCGCAGCTTCCGCGCCGCATATCAACCCATGGAAGTGTTGGAAGTTCGCCCCCGCTTCGCTCTACGTAGCCGTAGTGCTTGTAAGACGTGTAGACGCGAAGAAAGTAGATCCAGAATGACGGAACGTTACAAATGAATTTGAACAGACCTATGCGCCGGATCTGCTCGAGTGGAGGTCTCTGGACCTTGAGCAGCATCTTCCCATAGAGATGGCAGAACTCCTTGATATCGAGCCTTGTGGGGAGCACGGCGTGCTGAAAATCGTAGTACGTCGGGTTCTTGTAAATGAGCGCGTCTTCGTTCTTGGCGTAGTCTGTCGTCCCCGGCATCGGCGTCGCTACAGTGATGTTCGGGATATCGACTTTTCGGCTGCGGATGTAGCTCGTCAAGTTTTCGAACTGTTCTCTTTTGTAGTCGACACCGACGATAAACAGGCCTTCGATCAAGACTTCATGCTTCTTGAGAATCTCGATGGCCCTGTCGTTGTGCGCCACGGAGCTGCCCTTTTCCATGGCACCGAGCTCGGAGTCGGAATAGCTCTCCAGACCCATCCGAAGGCGCTTGAGCCCAACCCGCGACCACAGCGCGACCAAGCTCGGGTCTCTGACAATCGCGTCCGCCCGACTGTAGAACAAGTACTCCTTCTTGATGCCCGCCCGAAGGATCGCTTCACCAATGGCGTGCGCCCGGCGCCCGTCCCCGAAGAAGTGGTCGTCTGTAAATATGACATACGGCTCCTCGATCGTCTTGAGGTACTCGACGATGTATTCCGGACTCCACGTTAGATACTTTCCGAGGTTCGGCCGCCACAAGTTGCAGAACGAGCATCTTGCGGGACATCCCATGGACGTCCTCAGGGCAGCAACCGGCTTCCACCAGAGGTGATAGTATCTGCCCTTATACTTGCCGAGGATGCTTCGGTCCGGGAGGGGGAGGCTGTCGAGATCGAAGGACTTCGGAACGACCGCCTTGCCGTTCGAGAAGAATTTGCCGTTGTCCTGCCAGGCAACGCCTGCCAGATCAGCTACGTTACGCTCGCTTTCCCGGCAGCGCAGGATCAGATCCCGGAAAGAGAGATAAGCCTCTCCCATCATGACGTAGTCAATGTTGGGGTCCGCAAAGTCGGACGGACTTAGGCTAGCATGGTGCCCCCCTACCGCAACGATGATCGAAGGGTCGATCTGCTTGACCAGCGCCGCCTGCATCCGCACGAGGTCGACATGCATCGTCCAAGACGTGAATCCGACGAAGTTTGGACGCAGGCGCCTTATCGTCTCGAGCAGGGCCAACGGGCGGCGATCAAGGCGCTGATCCAGCAGAGAAATGTCCACCTCATCCTTGTCCAGCATGGACGCCAGCACTTCGTACTGGATGGGTTCAACAATATAGATCCGGTCGTCTGCCAGATGAATTGGATGATAGTGCTGCGTTACGAACAGGATCTTGTACTTGGAATGCGTCATGTATCCGCCCTCGCCATGCCTGATGCCGCATCGTCACGACGCGCGGTGCGTCCGCCTTTACTCCGCCGGAACCGACCGCTGATTCGTCATGTCTTTCGGATTGACCGCGTCGTCCGTCATGCCAACGATCGGAGATCGCGCGGCCCGTTCATCGTACGGAAGCTCGAGAGACGCCCAGACATCAGAGAGAGCGGCGACCAGCAGGTCGATGTGCATGTCTCGATGGGCCGGTGTCGGAGTCAGACGAAGCCGCTCCGTGCCCTTGCTCACAGTCGGATAATTTATAGGCTGAACATATATCCTGTGTCGTTCCAACAGCATCTGGCTCGCGGCGGTACATTTCTGCGCGTCGCCTACCACGACCGGGATGATATGCGATTCATTGGCCATGACCGGCAGGCGCGCGGCCTGAAGCGCACGCCGGACCCTGCGCGTCACCGCTTGCTGTTGGTCGCGTTCGGCCTTGGACCGGCGCAGATGCCGTACCGCCGCCGTTGCGCTCGCGGCGACGTGTGGCGGTATCGTCGACGTGAAGATGAACGACGGCGCATAGCTTCGGATTGAATCGACGATCGATGCATTTGCGGCGACATAGCCGCCAAGCGATCCGAACCCTTTGGCGAGCGTACCTTGAATGACGTCGATCCGATCTGCGAGGCCGTCTCGATCGCAAATGCCCCCACCTTGAGGTCCATACAGCCCCACGGCATGAACTTCGTCGATGTAGGTCATGGCACCGTACCGTTCAGCGAGAGCAGCGATCCCGCCGATGGGCGCAATACTGCCGCTCATCGAATAGAGACTTTCAAATACGATGAGTTTTGCGCGATTGCGGGGCTCCGCGGCAAGCAGCTGCTCAAGATGCCTCACGTCGTTATGACGCCAGATCTTCTTCTCGCATCTCGAGCGGCTGATACCCTCAATGATCGAGTTATGGTTGTCCGCGTCTGAAAATATCACGCAGTCCGGCAACAGAGTCCCGATGGTGGAGATTGCTGCGAAGTTCGATACCCAGCCTGACGTGAAGACGAGCGCCGCCTCCTTTCCATGCAGACTGGCCAGCTCCTGCTCCAACTCTACGATTTTTTGGTGCGTGCCGGAGATGTTCCTTGTTCCTCCCGCGCCCGTGCCAAAGCTCCGGGACGCTTCCGTGGACGCTTCGATCACATCCGGATGCAGGCCCATGCAGAGATAGTCATTGGAGCACCAGACGGTGACGGGCTGTGGTGCTCGTGTCTCGCCCGGCGGTCGCCAGAGCGCAGTCGGCGCAGTCTCGGGATTGCGCACCAGAGTGGCAAATGTCCGATATCGCCTTTCCTCACGAAGAGCGTCGATCGCCCGGACAAATATGCCTTCATAATTCATCATCGCTGATTCCACTCTATTGAGCGAACACATCGTCGGTGAAGTCGAGGTGGCTTGAGATAGAGCTCCGAGCGGCGGTGGATGACACGGTGATTAGCAGGCAAGCAGCGCCGCGGCGAACGGCACCGACGATGAACGCCGAACAGGCGGCGTGACGTAGGGAGGATATCCGTCGAAGACGCACTCCTTAACTTTGTGACACGATACTGAACGTCAGGGAGCCGCGTCGAACATTCGCAATATCGCGCCGCATCCTGCTTGGCTCTCGCTCACCGACGCCATCCTTTGTGATTTGTCGCCTTCAACGCGAAGCAGAGCGAGCCCAATGCCCTGTCGTCCATAGCTACCGACGACCACCGCGGGCGGCCATATCCGAAAAATACGGTATCGATACTTCCATGGCCCACAGGCACCGTACAGAACGACGGAGGCAGTCGCGACGCGCGCGATGCATAGCCGCACGTCCTCGGGCGGGGGGATCCGCCCTGGCTCTTTCAGCACCGAACTTGAGGTTGCAATGAATCTGTCAGCAAACTGCACGCCCACAGACACCGAGCTGCGCCTAGTTAGTCACATTGGCGGCCTGTCGCAAGCCGCCATCGATCAGCTGTCACAAACGTTCAGGAGCAATCACGTCGCTGTCATCGATCAGCTTCTTCCGAAGGATATGGTCGAAGCGCTCACCAGCGAAGCCAATATCCTGCTCGACCGGGAGTCGAAGCGGCGAAAGCTGACCATCAAGGAAAGCGGCAACACACCAAGAGCCTACAGCAGCGTCGGGCGTGACGCTATTTGTCAACATGACGGGATTATTCCGGCCATCTTCAATAGCGACGCGGTTCTCTCCTTCCTCCGGAAGCTCGCCGGTGAGAACATTGAACGGGTTCCTTACCGACCCGAGGAGTATATCATCAACAGCCAGTGCGAGCCTGGCGACACCCATGGATGGCATTGGGACGATTATGCCTATGCCCTCATTTTTGTCATTGAGGCTCCAGATCCGCTCCTCGGGGGACGCGTCGAGTACCTCTCGAACGTCGAATGGCAGAAGGGCTCGACTGAGCCATACCTCCGGCGGGTCCTGCAAGACAACGTCGTTCGGTCTCTCTACGTCAACAGCGGACATTGCTATTTTATGAAGGCGAATACGACACTGCATCGTGTGGCGCCCCTGACGGGATCTACCAAGAGAACCGTTGTGGTCCTGACGTTTGCGTCGCCGGAAGACATGGTGTCGGATTCCATAACGCACAACTCGATGGAAGACATCTATCCAGACGATACCAGGTCTGATGACGCAACAGTCGAGACGGCTAACGTCGAATGACGGTCGGCGTCGAAGTTGCCGGGCTTGGAACCGCTGCGTGCCTGGCGATCAGTAGCCTCATTGCCGCTGACGTCAGTCGCACCACAGGTGTTTTCGAGTTCACGAAGACGCGAATGATCTTCGCGTCTTTTTTCATGCTACCGGTGCTGTTCATCGCCGATGTTCCGCTTCGCGTGAGTGTCGCGGACGCGCTGACGCTCGCGGCATCGAGCCTCATTGGAATTGTGGTCGGCGACCTGTCTCTCATTGCCGCCATCAGCAAAATAGGGCCGAAGAAGACCAGCATCATATTCTCGTCCAACGTCGTTATCGGCGCCGTGCTGGAGGCTGCCATCTATCACAAGAGGACCACGATAGAGGCGGGAGTTGGTATTCTTCTTGTACTGACTGGGGCGTTGATTGTCATTGCCTTCAGAGGAGGCGCCGGCGCTCCCCTGAATGGACATCTCAACGCCGAACGTCAGAACACGGGCGTCGCATTGGCGGTTCTTGCAGCCGGATGCCAGGCGATCGGCACGCTGATCTCGACTCCCGTCGTAACGGCGGGAACGTCGCCCATCATGGCGACGACAATACGGTTCTGCGCAGCGTCCCTATTGTTTGTCATCATGGGCCGCACCCGCAGCGACGACATCAGGACAGACGCCAGCTCAGCTACCGTTTACGCCAAGATCGTTGTGAGTGCGCTCGTTGGAATGTGCGGCGGCCTGACGCTTCTTATGCTGGCGATCACGAGCGGAAAAATCGCAATATCGATGACATACGCGTCCTCGACGCCGCTGGTGCTCCTGCTTCTGCTCTGGCTTACGCGGGGTGAGAGACCGAATGCAAGTTCGCTCCTGGGCGCAATCACAGCAGTGGCGGGCACCGCTTTACTCATCTTCGAAGGGGCACACCAGCGATGAACGCCTTGCTCGACTATTCGGCTGTTGACGTCGTGTCCCTGCTTAGACGCGGTGACGTGACTCCGCATGATTGCCTTGATGCGGTGGAACAGCGCGTCGGCGAGGTCAACTCGACCGTCAACGCCCTGCCGACGCTCTGCTTCGATAGGGCGCATGATCGTGCATCAAAATTGATGCAGAAGCCTCGCGACGAGCGCGGCCAACTGTCTGGCCTGCCGCTGGTCATCAAGGACCTTCAGAAAGTGTCCGGGGTTCGATCGACGGCCGGATCTCTCATATATAGCGATCATGTTCCAGCCTTCACTGATGCGGTCGTCCAGCACATCGAAGACGAAGGGGGACTTGTATTTGGAAAGTCCAACGTCCCTGAACTCGGCGTTGGATTCAATTCTCTGAATCCGGTCTTTGACCCGTGTTTGAACCCGTGGAACGTCAAATATTCGCCGGGGGGATCATCTTCCGGTTCGGCTGCTGCTCTGGCGTTGAATATGACGTGGCTTGCTCATGGCTCTGACATGGGGGGATCCTTGCGCATTCCCGCGAGCTTTTGTGGCGTTGTTGGGATGAGGCCGTCGCCGGGGCGGGTCGCGATGGCTAACCGCGCATCCGTTGATCAGACGCTAGCCGTCCAAGGCCCCATGGCGCGAAACGTCGTCGATCTTGCAATGTTCCTTGACGCCATGTCGGGCGAGACCCATAGGGATCTGCTTTCCAAACCACGTCCATTGCGGTCGTTTGCCAGCGCGGCTGAAGTCCAGAAGTTGCCGAAGCGAGTCGCCTTCTCTGCTGATCTGAACATCGGCCCTGTGGACCCCGAAGTCGCTTGCATCGTGCAAAATGCCGCGGCGCGACTTCAGGCCAATGGCGTCGTCGTGGATCAGGCGTCTCCGAATCTAGATGGTGTCCAGCGATGTTTTCGAGTGATGCGTGCTTACGTATTGGCGTGCAGCCTTGGTAGCGTCCTGAGGAAGCAGGGTACGCTGGTGAGATCAACCGATATCAGGGAGAACGTGACCGAGGGGCTGAAGCTGACGATCGACCAGATGCTTGAAGCCGAACAGGCGCGGGTTCGCATCGTGCAGCATGTGGCTGATTTCTTCGAAACATATGATCTCTTGATATGTCCGTCGACAATCGTGCCGGCTCATCCGATCGATCAGCCGACCGTAGTTGAATGTGCAGGCCATGTATTCGATGGCTATTTCGACTGGACAGCGTTGACCTACGTTGCGGCCGTGGCCGGTCTTCCTGCGTTGTCGCTGCCTTGCGGTGTGACGCGGTCGGGTCTTCCAGTAGGACTGCAGGTGATCGGGCCGACAAATGGCGACCACGACGTCATTTCCTGTGCGGCCGCCCTGGAGGACATGCTGTCGTTTCACCAACTCGCTCCTGTTCGTGGAAGGTCGGAGGCAATGGCCTTGTCCGAGAACATCCAGAAGCTGGCGTAGCGGGTCGCAGCGACGAGGACGCCCGCTTCGAGACGAAGGAGATGATATGTCATTGCGTGACGCACTGCAGCCAGGCACTCTCGATCAAGCGATACGCATCCGCAGGGCGCTGCATTCGATTCCGGAGTTAGGGTACAAGGAGCTCAAGACGTCGGCGATGGTTGTGGAGTGTCTGCAAGCGCTCGGTGCCGACGAGATACAGACCGGGATCGGCGGAACCGGCGTGGTCGGCATCATTCGCGGCATTAAAGGGACTGGCCCCAGAAAGTATGTGGGGTTGAGGGCAGAGCTGGACGGCCTGGAATTGACGGAGCAGACGGGTCTTGCTTGGCAGTCGCAGAACAGCGGCTGCATGCATGCGTGTGGTCACGACGGCCACATGGCCATTCTGCTCGCTACCGCACGAGAGCTTTCAGCGAACCGTGAGTTTTCCGGAACCGTATGTTGCATCTTCCAGCCCGCTGAGGAGGGGGGAGCGGGTGCAAAAGCGATGATCGAAGATGGATTGCTTGAGAGATTCCCGCTCAGCTCGATCTATGCAATTCATAATGCGCCGTGGCTTCCAATCGGAAAGATCGCCATCAATAGCGGGGCGGTGATGGCCGCGGCGGACCGGATCGAAATCTCCGTCCTTGGAGCGGGTGGCCATGGCGGAATTCCCCACCAGACGAGGGATCCGATCGTTGCCACCGCAAACATCATCTCGATGCTGCAAAACGTCGTATCGCGCTATGTGGATCCCGGGGAGGCTGCCGTCATATCTATCGGAGGCATTCACGGCGGAAGCCCTCTCAAGGGCAGCATGATTCCCGATCGGGTCGACTGTGTCGGCACGGTTCGTACATATTGTACGGACGTTCAATCGACTATTGAGAAGAAGATCCGAGATATCGTGGACCACGTCTGCGATGCCCATGATTTGACGGGATTGGTGACCTACAAAAAGCTCTATCCAGCCACGATCAATCATGCGGACCGCGCTGCTCTCGTGACCGGCGTTGCAGACATCTTGCTTGATCAAGACGACATCCTGAGCAACGTTCGTCCGAGCATGGCCGGAGAGGACTTTTCGTTCTTTCTACAAAAGGTCCCGGGGGCGTATTGCTTGATTGGTCAGGGGACGGACAGCGCTGCCAGCCTGCACAGCCCCTCATATGATTTCGACGATCGCAATATCGAGCGTGCCGCGTTGCTGTTGAAGCGCATAGCCCTTAGGGAACTGGCGTCCACTTGATGCTCCTCAAATGGAAAGACAGGGTTCTAATGCCCTTCTCTCCGATTCAAATCCTGTTCGAGCTTGACCTCAATAGGCCACCTGCGGCCGCCGCGCAGAAGAGCGAATACCGCGCAACGACCAAGACAATGACAGAGTCCAACATCGGCACCAAAGTGCAGGCAGATGCCTGTGGGACATTCAGCAGGTTGCTAAAGGTCGCGCTGCATGAATATGCTCAGCGGGTCGATGCCGTAACCGCCGAACGGCGGAATTTCGAAGAAGCCGTTCTTTCGATACAATGCTATCGCGGAATGCTGCAGGTATCCGGTTTCCAAACGAATACAAGATAGCCCTGCCCCTCGCGAGGCCTGCAGGATCGTATCCAGCAGATCTTGCGCGACCCCCAGCCCCCTATAGGCAGGATCTACATACATGCGTTTCAACTCACCATAGTCAGGTGACAAGACGAGGGCCGTGCAGCCAATCACCCTGTCGTTGATCTGAGCGACGAAGAAAAGAGTATCGTCCTTCGCCAACTCATTCACATCGATCAAGTGGTTGCTTTCTTGCGGGTAAAGCGACGCATAATATTCGTCTGCGTCTCTGAGCATACGGACGACATCTGCGTGAAAGGGATTTCCCTTCGCGATCTCGACGCCTCCACCCTGCTTGTTCATCTCCAGCAACTCCATTGCACCTACATCGACGTATGACGATGATATCTTTCATGTCGTAACAAGGATAGCGAACTACGCCGAAAAAGATAGAACGGGCACGAAGAATCTAGGCTCTGTTACCAAGATCTCGCCGAGCCAAGGCGGACGTCTCTCTCGTCATCGCTCAAGCCCCGGCTCATCACCCGTGAGGCCATAGCCGCTTGCATCTGCGCTTCCCTCAACGTCTTCGATCAGATGGTGCAGGCAGGAAGTATGCCGAAGCCCGCACTCATTGGCGCTCGCCGAAGAGCATGGAACGTCGGAGAGCTTGATTGTGCCAATGATCGGCTGCCTTCGGATGACAGTGATTCTGACGACGAGACGTGGAGTGATGCCGATGCCAAAATCGAAAGGGCATCCCCGATCCAAAGGCTTCTGTAGCGCGCGTCGGCTCGGTTGATTGGCTTTTCCGCGAATATGCGCAGACAAAGGCATGTCTCGAAAAGGTCTCGAAGCGCTCGCGACCCGGCTACGAGCACAGCATGCAAGCCATCTGCGACGTGCGCAACAAAGGAGGCGAGCGCATCGGGTGCTTGCCGATCAAGAGTATCACCCCGCGTGCCGCTGATAAGCTCTACGAAACGTTCATCAGGATGACGCGGGCGAGAGCACACTCTTTCGGCGCGGCGAGAAATTCGTTGGCCTGTGCCGCAAGGCATGGCGCGTGGTTCATCGGCTGTACCCGGCCGAATTCGCCAGGGATATCCCGAATCCTTGGCCCGGAGTAACGCCGGCTACGCCAAGCGCACGGCTCCGCGCGTCCTTGCGGCAACACGCAAACGACGAGCTCACGTTTTGGCGAACACAACGCAAACAGAGTTTCGGAATGCGGCGTCTGGCGAGTTTCAGAACAACAAGATCGTAAAAATGTAAGATACCGACTGGGCTCCGGAAATCTGGCTGGGGCGGGAGGGATCGAACCTCCGAATGGCGGAATCAAAATCCGCTGCCTTACCGCTTGGCTACGCCCCATCAGGCCCGGCGGATCGGCATGGCGCGCGGGCGCCATGCGATTCCGGATCGGCGCCCGTGGTCTACAGAGCGCGCCGGCCCATTTCAACCGCTGCGCCGCAGGAAATTTGCGCGGGCTCCGGGTGATCCGCCGCGCTCGCCGATTCGTCAATCTGAACAAGCCTTTACCCTGTCCCGCCGGGTCCGCCGCGGCCGCCCGCCGCAACGGCTTGCGAAAAAGTTGAGACCCGGCCGGTTTCATGGGATGACGGCGGCCAAACCGGCCAATTTCGACCCCCGAGGACACGCCATGACCTATCGCGCCCCGCTCAACGACATGCTGCTCGCCCTCAACCATGGCGCCGGGCTGAAGGCGGCGGTCGAGGCCGGCCATTACGGCGATTTCGACCCCGACATCACCGCCGCCGTGCTCGAGGAAGCCGGCAAGTTCGCCACCGACGTGCTCGCCCCGCTCAACCAGATCGGCGACAGGAACGGCGTCAAGCTCGCCGACAAGAAGGTCACCACCGCGCCGGGCTGGCCGGATGCCTACAAGCGCTGGACCGAGGCCGGCTGGAACGCGGTGTCCGGCCCCGAGGCGCATGGCGGCCAGGGCCTGCCGCTCGCCATCAACGCCGCCTGCACCGAGATCTGGAGCGCGGCCAACGTCGCCTTCGGCCTGTGCCCGCTGCTGACCTTGTCGGCCATCGAGGCGCTCGACGCCCATGGCAGCAAGGAGCTGAAGGACATCTATCTCGGCAAGCTGATCTCCGGCGAATGGACCGGCACGATGCAACTGACCGAGCCGCAGGCCGGCTCCGACGTCGGCGCCTTGCGTACCCGCGCCGAGCGGGCCGCGGACGGCAGCTACCGCATCACCGGAGCCAAGATCTTCATCACCTATGGCGACCACGACATGACCGACAACATCGTGCATTTCGTGCTCGCGCGGCTGCCGGACGCGCCGGCCGGCACCAAGGGCATCTCTCTGTTCCTGATCCCGAAATTCCTCGTCAATGCCGACGGCTCGCTCGGCGCCCGCAACGACATCTACGCCACCGGCGTCGAGCACAAGCTCGGCATGCACGCCTCGCCGACCTGCACCATGACGATGGGCGACAATGGCGGCGCCATCGGCTATCTCATCGGCGAAGAAAACGCCGGCATGCGCTGCATGTTCACGATGATGAACCAGGCGCGGCTCGGAGTCGGCCTCGAAGGCGTCGGCGTCGCCGATCGCGCCTATCAGCAGGCGCTCGCCTACGCGCAGGACCGCCGCCAAGGCCGCGCCGTCGGCAGCAAAGGCACCGGCTCGGACGCGATCATCGCCCATCCCGACGTCAAGCGCATGCTGATGCAGATGCGCGTCCTGACCGCCGCGTCGCGCTCGATCTGCTACGCGACCGCCGTGGCGCTCGACGTCGCCGTGCGCGCCAAGGATCCCGCCGTGCGCGCCGAGGCGGCCGCGCGCGGCGCGCTGCTGACGCCGATCGCCAAGGCGTTCTCCACCGACATCGGCAACGAGGTCGCCTATCTCGGCGTGCAGATCCATGGCGGCATGGGCTTCATCGAGGAGACCGGCGCCGCGCAGCACTATCGCGACGCGCGCATCACCGCGATCTACGAGGGCACCAACGGCATCCAGGCGATCGACCTCGTCACCCGCAAACTGGGTGCGAACGGCGGCGCCTCGGTGTTCAAGCTGCTCGACGAGCTCACCGACATCGTCCGCCGCGTCGAGGCCTCCAACGATCCGGCGTTCGGCACGACAGGCGCCAAGCTGCGCGACGCGCTCGGCGCGCTCGACCGCTCCAGCCGCTGGCTGTTGGAGAAGCTGGCGACAGCCCCGAACGACGCGCTTGCCGGCGCCACGCCGTACTTGCGCCTGTTCGGTTCGGCGCTCGGCGGCTGCATGCTGGCCAACGAGGCGCTCGCCGCGCGCAGCGAGAGCGAGACCGTCGGCGCCCGTCACGTGGCGCTGGCACGGTTCTTCGCCGAGACGTTTGCCGTGCAGGCGCCGTCCCTGGAAAAGACCGTCACCGACGGCGCCGATGCGGTGCTCGGCGCCGAGGCCGTGCTGGTGGCGTGAGTTCGACTCGGTCGTGACAGCGCAGCTTTGACGTCCTTACATCATGGCTGATCACCGGGCTCCCACCCTCCCCTGGAGGGAGAGGGTCGCCTCACGAGGAGCGCAGCGAAACGTGAGGCGGGGTGGGGTGATGTCTCCACACGCACCCGTGCCGGTGGAGACATCACCCCACCCCGCTCGCCCGCTTCGCGCGCGATCGACCCTCCCCCTCCAGGGGAGGGTGAGCACCGGCCATGTAGCATCGTGTGATCCACAATCTCAAACAGCATGTCACGATCAGCTCGGAGCGTAGCTCGGCATGAGCATCCGCGCTCTCGCGACGCGCTCCGCGCCCGAGCTATGAGCTAAATTCCCGCCCTCACCGAGTGGAGGGCGCGAGGAAGGCCGGACCTCGGCTGAGGCCCGTGGCCCGCCTGCAGAAAAAAAGCAGGCGGCAGTCACCACAGGTACAGCCGGACAGACCCGGCCTTCCCCGCGCGATGGTTTTAACGGTCTATAGCGCGCTCTTCCTGGTGCACCGGGCTTTCTGGCCACCATGTCGCGCAATGCGCTCTCGCGCATTACGCTTGATACTAGCGTCGGAGTATCAGAACCACACGCCTTCACCGTCCGCGAGCAGCCGTTCGTCCGTGCCAACAGCACTGCGCCCGCCCGCGTCCACCGCATCCCGCTGCCAACGTCCGTGACGACCGCGAAGCGTCCCCTACCGTGCAACGGGATGGGCGTACCATAATGCTGATTTTGGGAAACGACAAAGCGATTTATGTTTTTCAGCAAACCTTGACACGATCATTTCGGGTCAACGTGATTTGCCCGACAGGCGCGCGCGCCCGCCGAGGCTCCCAATTCAGACCTCGGAGCCGGAAAGGCTCGATGCACCCTGCGGCTCTCCCGCTCATGCTTGACTTTCTCCGCGCGGTACGGACAGTTCCGGCCACCGCTCCCGTCGCGATCGTGATCACGGAATTCGCGCCGCTTCGCGAAGGGATTGGTGAGCCTCTGCATAGTTCATCGTTTTTGATCATGCCCATTCGGAGAACCATATGAAATCGCTCGTTGCCCCACTATTTGCCGTCGCCCTCCTGCTGTCATCTGCGCCGGCGTCGGCGGTCGTCCTCGATCTGTCGACCATGAGCTGCAAGCAGTTCGTCGAAAGCGGCGACGACACCATCAAGATGGTGCTGATCTGGCTGGACGGCTGGTACAAGGGCGATCAGGACGAAGCGCTGTTCGACACCGAGGAGTTCATCGCGAACGCCAAGAAGTTCGGCGCGTACTGCGCCGAGCATCCGACGGTCAGCATCGTGACGGCGGCCGAGAAGATCCTCGGCAAGTAACCGGCGACGCGCACCATCCGTGTCGCGTAGGGCGGGTTGGTGTTAGTGTGACCCGCCTTTCCACCGCGCCGCCAAGGGCGGATGACGCTCCGCTCATCCGCCCTCCTCCGTTGTCTCAAATGCCGAGCCATTCCAGTCCGCCCGGCAGCTCATCCGCGGCAAAATCGACTTGCAGCACGCGGCGATGGCCGGGCTGCACGGATAGTTCCGAGGCGTGCAGGATCGGTGTTGCATACAGCCAGATGTCGCCCGGCTCGGCGTGGCACGCGACGGTGCCGCACCGCGCGACGACGATCGGCACATCGGCTTCCGGGATGCGGCCGAGGCAGTGTGAGCCTGGCGCAATCAGGAGCGGGGCGTTGCCGTCGGGCACGGCGTCGAGGTGGACACGCAAGGTGACCATCCGCGCCAGCACCTCGTAAGGCGGCGCGACGTGCTGCAGGCCGCCCTTGGTGGTCCAGGGACCGAAACCCGAGAGCTCGATGCGCTCGCGCACTACGATGGTCCGGTCCTGATGCCACGGGACCGCCCAATTCATCTGCGGCGTCTTGTCGAAATAGACGGCGCGCACCGGGCGCGCGGCATCGCCGAGAACGGCGGCGGCGGCGCGGCCGACCGGACCGTCATTGGCGAGCAACGGCGTCAGCGCGGCAACACCGTGCAGCCGGGTGCCGGCCTGCGCCGGTGCGTGGCGGGACAGCGCGGCGGCGAGAGCGTGCAAAGCGGACGCATCGAGTGCCGTCGTGACGTGCAGCGCGCCGGCGTCGGTGAACTGCGATTTCTGCTGGGAAGAGAGCGCGAAGGTCATGCGCGCAGGAGACTAGAGTGCGCCGCGGGAGCTTGGCAATCGCTCTTCTTTCCCGCCGCCGAGTTCGCAATCCATGCCCACGATGGACATGAGATGCGAGCGCGATGGGGCCACCGGCGTCAAGCTTCGGTCTTGGTCCGGCATCAGGACGGCGGCGTCCGGACATAATCAGACGCAACTGGCGCCGCCAGTTTCGGGCGGCAGTTGCGTTGAAGAAGCGGGCCGAACGCCCACCGCGCGGCCCGGCTTCCTTCTTCACGCGAGAGTCCCATGTCGATCAGCTCTGTCACAACGCCCGTCGCGGCCACCGCGTCCCAGGCAAGCACCGCCACGCAATCCACCTCGTCCACGTCTCAGACGTCGTCGTCCTCGGCCACCAGCTCCGCCAGCGCCACGTCTGAAAGTTCTTCCGGCAGCGGCGGCTCATCGTCGGGTAAGACCGTGGTCAGCGAGGTCTCGATCACCCTCGACGGGATCACCACAACGACGATCACCTATTCCGACGGCTCGACCGAGGTGACCAAGACTGCCGCTGCCTCGAACGGAAGCGGCAACAACGCGCAGACCTACAATGCGCAGGGCGCGACCAATGGCGCAGCCAGCAGCACGGCTGCGTCGAGCCAAGGCGTGACGGCCTGAGGCTCGTTCGGAATCCCCGCGCCGTCCTACGAGCTGTGGGTCGCGCCGAGCGATGGCGTGGCGCCGATCGCGAGCGTCGCATCCGAACGCGCCGGTTCCGAATGAGGAACTGGACGAGCATTACAACAGCAAAACGCGCTGCGACGCACGCGTCGCGGTGACGCCGTGAAGCAACAGTCCGCGCGCGATGTCATGCGCGGCCCATTGTTAATTTGCCCCGGCGCGCCGAGTCACGCCTGCTGGCAGGCGGCTACGACAATGGGGAGACGACGATGTTGCGAAGCGTGATCGGCGCGGGAGTGCTGGTGCTGGCGATGGGGTCCGAGTTGCAGGCGGCCAACGAAGCAGGTCCGGAGACGCGGATGTCGTGCTCCGAGGTTCGCTACTACGTCGAGAAATATACCGCCGAGGTGGCCGAGATGTATGCGCGCAGCCGGGGCGCCACCGACGCCCAGATCAGCCGGGCCCGGCGCTGCCTATCGCCGGTTCACTTCCGCCGGGCGGAGCGGTCGCACAGCTATACGGAGTGAGACGGCAGCCCATGTTGGCTTGCTCGTTGTTGTCATCGCTCCCTCCACCGTCATTCCGGGGCGCCCGCAGGGCGAGCCCGGAATCCATACTCACGATGGTGGTGAGGTGCGAGCGGCATGTGGCGCGTGCTCGCCTCAAACTGAGGCCTGTGGTTATGGATTCCGGGCTCATTCACGCTGCTTCAAACGGCTGCGCCGTTTGCGCGCGAATGCCCCGGAATGACGACTGGGAGAGAGTTGAGACTCTTAGGGCAGGTTAGCCGCAGGCGTAACCCGCCGTCTTGATTTGGAAGGCGGCGGATGACGCTGCGCTCATCCGTCTACGACTACGCCCTCCTCACGCCTGCTCGATCGCGGCCGGCATCTTCGCCACCGACATCAGCGAGCGCGCGACCTGGTTGAGGAGCTGGTCGGCGTTCTCCTCCTCGGCCAGCGACTTCGACAGCAGCGCAACGACGGCGCTGTGGCGGAGCTGCTGGGCGAGGTTGCGCGCGGTGGTGTAGCCGGAGATCTCGTAATGCTCGACCCGCTGCGCGGCGCCGATCAGTGCGAGGTCGGCGGCGGCATCCTCCTTGTCCTCGCTCTGGGTCATGATCTCCTGGCCTTCCTCGATGAGGCCCATCATGCCCTTGCAGGGTTTTGCGCGCGGCGTCTTCCCAAGAAGCTCGAAGCACTCGTTGATGCGCTCGATCTGCGCTTCCGTCTCGGCCAGATGCTGCTCGAACAATTCGCTCAACTGGTCGAAGCGCGCGGCCTCCGCCATCTTCGGAAGCGCCTTTGTGAGCTGCTTCTCAGCATGCAGGATGTCGCGCAGCTCGTCCATGAGGAGATCGCTGAGGCCGGATTCGTCGGCCGGCGGCGAGCTTTCGGTGACAATCGCAGAGGCTGCTCCGGGCTCGCCGGCCTGGATCGCCGGCGATTCCGTGAACACCCAGTCGCCGCCCTCGTTCCAAGGGCCGCGGGTGTCGATCTCGCCATGATCCCCGGCGCCGGTGGAATCGTTGAAGAACTGATCGACCAGGCCCGGTGTCGGCGCGAGGCGGCCGATGCTGAAGGCGGGCTTGCCCATGCTCTCCAGCGCCAGCGCGAACGCCTTCATGTGGGTGATCTCGCGCGTCATCAGGAATTGCAGCGCGTCCTTGGTTCCGGCATCGTCGGTGAAATTGATCAGCCGCTCATAGACGATCTTGGCGCGCGCTTCCGCGGCGATGTTGCTGCGCAGGTCGACGTCGAGCTCGCCGGTGATCTTGAGATAATCGGCGGTCCACGGATTTCCCTGCGAGTTGAACAGGTTGACGCCACCGCCGCCGGCGATCGCAATGAGCGGATCGGCCTCGGCGGCCTCGCGGTCGAACTTGGCGGGCTTCAGGTGCATGCGGGCGAGCGTGCCGACCACCTCGAGATGGCTCAGCTCCTCGGTGCCGATATCCATCAACAGATCCTTGCGGTCGGGATCCTCGCAATTCAGGCCCTGGATCGAGTACTGCATGGCCGCGGCGAGTTCGCCGTTGGCTCCGCCGAACTGCTCGAGCAGCATGTTGCCGAAGCGCGGATCCGGCTCGTCGACACGGACGGTGAACATCAGCTTCTTGACGTGGTGATACATGGAAGGCCTCGGACGTTTGGGCGGGGGACGCATTGTCCGAACGGCGCGGGTACATGGTTGTTCCTTACCTCCGTGCCGGAACCTGCCCGTCAGTGGGAGCTAGATTGGCGCCATATGCACGCTGAGCCACACTGAGCAATCCGCGCGAACCCGCTACGGCCCCCCGTTGCGATCCATGCGGCCGGCTTAAAATGCGGTGACTTTGCGACGACATCCTGTTGGCAGTTGGGCCGCGGCCCTTGCTAAGCTTTTCCCTGCTCGCCTAAGCTGTGGTGCTGGAGAGTGAGATGTTGATGCGGACACCAGCCAGGGAGAAACCCGGTCTCGGCGAGCGACTTCGCCGCGTCATCGGACGGCTTCGCGCGCACGCATCCTCGCTCGCGTCCTCGTCGCTCACGATGACGGCCGCACCGCGACCCTACTCCTATCACTTCGCCGAGGAGCCCGACGACAGCAACATGGACGTCGCGCTCGCGGCGCTGATCGACCAGATCGAGCGGCCGGCGATGACGTCGCCGCCGAAGTTCCCATCTCTGGCGCGCGTCACTGCGTCTCGCCAGGCGCCGCACATCCCGGTCTATGAGCGGCCCCCCTATTTCGGCGTCACGCCGCGTGACATTGCGCCGCGCCCCGTCGAGGTCGAGCCCCGGCGGCTGCCCACCGAAGACCCCGTCGAGCGGATCACACCGGAGGAGGAGCTGTCGGAGCTGCGCAAGGAATTCATGAGCGTAATCTCGGCCCGGCTCGGCTCGCCCGAGGATCATCTGGCAACGATCAGGACGCTGCTCAGGTCGGTGAAGTAATGTGGGGCCGCAGCAATATCGGCAGGACGGTCGAGGAACTGACCGACCATCTGCGGCTGGTCGATCACGTGCGCGCGCTGCAGGACGGCCAGAAGGAGATCGCCGAGGCGATCCGCGCCGTGAACAGCCGCCTGACCTCGATCGAGGCCGAGTTCAGGGTGCTGAAAGCGGAGACGCAGCGCGACGCGCTGCGCGAGGTGCAGCACGCCGTGCAAGGCGTTCAGACCTCGATGCATGACGAGTTGACGCGGATGGCGACGCGGCTGGCGGTGCTCGAGCAGGCCTTGCGGCGCGAAGCCGTGCGGCAGCAGGCGCAACCTGCCACACCGCGCGCACCCGGCACGCTGCCGCGCCTGGACGGGGCGCGGTGAGGCGCGGGATGCCGCGCGCGACCGCAAGCCGGGTCAGCGCAGTTTCGCCGTGCGGCCCGCAACGTCGACGATGACGCTGCCGCGCTTGGCATTGTCCTCCGGAACATAGGCTTCGCCGGGCGCGAGCTTGCGCATGTCCTGCGCATCCTTCGGCTTCGGAAAGCCCTTGCCGCACGCGGTGCCGATCGTCTCGCGGTCGGCATAGGTCACGTCGGCGACCACGGTGCCCGGGCGCGGACCGGGCGCCAGCTTCGACAGGTCGAAATATTTGATCGGCTCCGCGCAGGTCACGACATTGGCCATGTCAGCCTCCGTCGTATCCTCGGCCTTCAGCAGAAAGTCGTTGGACATCGTGATGGGCTCGCGGCCGCCCCCGGTGAAGCCGATCCGGGCCACGGCGCTTTCGAGAACGCCCTGCCCCATGTGGCCGACCAGGCAGACCAGCGTATCCACTCCGTCGCTCTTGCCGGCCATCACACATTGGTCCACCCGCATACCGGGCTGGAAGCCACGAAACACGAAGGTCGCGCCGGTCTGCTCGAACAGCACCGAACCGCCGAAATCGTTCGCGCGCGACTCGCATTCGCTTTCATAGGTGACGACCAGCAGCGGATTGCCGGATACGAGGAAGCGACCGAGATGGCGTTGCGGCTTCAGCGTGACATCGCAGCCACGCTCGTCGGCCTCGGGATAGGATTTCGCACGCTTGCACTTGGCGCCCGCGATCGCGCCCGGCGCGCACAACAGCGACAACAGCGCGCGATCATTGGGGGCCGCGCCCGCACGCTCCGTGAACACGGCGCACAGCAGCAACGCCATCAGCACCGAAAAGAACTTCGTCATGTAATCAACCCTGGGGTTCAAGCTGTGACGATCACAGCCTGGCTCCCGACCTCATCCTGCTCCGATGCGACCGCAAACCGGTCATCAACCATGAATGCATGACGCCTTGCCCGCGCGACGGGATGCAACCTTCCCGCGTTTTCGTCGCATGCTCAGCCCTTGGCGCGCTCAGCAGATGATGTAGGCTGAGGCGAGAACAACGACTCGAAACGACCGGTAGCATCGCAGCCGCCGGCGCACGCGCATGAGGGGCCCATGACCGACCATCTGATCGTGACCGACGAGGGCGAGACGCGGACGATCAAGCTCAGGCGCCCGGAGAAGAAGAACGCGATCACCCAGGCCATGTATCTCGGCATGAGCGATGCCATCGACACCGCGCAGAACAATCCGCTGGTGCGATGCATCATCATCACCGGCGGCTCCGGCGTGTTCACGGCCGGCAACGATCTCGAGGACTTCCTGCATGCGGGGGCGGCCGGCAATGACGCCGCGCGCACCTCGGCGGCGACCAAGTTCCTGTATTCGCTGGCGCATAACGTCAAGCCGATCATCGCCGCGGTCGACGGCGTCGCGATCGGCATCGGCACGACGATGCTGTTCCACTGCGACTACGTGCTGGCCTCGACCACGGCGACGTTCTCGACGCCCTTCATCCATCTCGGCCTGGTGCCGGAGGGCGCCTCGAGCCTGCTGATGCCGCGGACCATGGGCTATCAGCGGGCGTTCGCGATGCTGGTCATGGGGCGCACCATGACCGCGGCCGACGCGCAGATCGCGGGCTTTGTCAACACGGTGGTAGCGCCGGGCCATACCGAGGTCGAGGCGCACAAGGTGGCGCGCGACATTTGCCGGCTGCCGGCCGAGGCGGTGGCGATCGGGCGCAGGCTGATCCGCACCGCGCCTGACGAGCTCACGCGCCGGATCGACCAGGAGGCCTATCTGTTCGCCGAGCGCATGACCTCCGAGGAGGCGGTCGGCGCGTTCAAGGCGTTCCTGTCGCGCAAGAAGAAGAAATGAGCGGGGCCGCGGCGGGCGCGCATGGCGCAGTTTGATGTCATCGTGATCGGCTGCGGCGCGGTCGGCAGCGCCGCCGTGCTGCATCTCGCCAAGGCCGGGACGCGCGTGCTCGGCATCGACCGCTTCCAGCCGCCGCACCGCTTCGGCTCGACCCATGGCGAGACCCGCATCACCCGCGCGGCGATCGGCGAAGGCGTCGACTACACGCCGCTGGCGCAGCGCTCGCACCTGCTGTGGCGTGAGCTGGAGCGCGAGACCGGCGCGCATCTGTTCGAACAATGCGGCTGCCTGTTCATCCCGAGCCAGGACGGCGGCGAGGTCCACGGCGTCAGCAGCGCGCAGTTCTTCAGCAACATCGAAACCGCCGCGAGGCTGCACGGCGTCGACGGCGAGACGATCTTGCCGGAGCGGCTGCGCGCCGACTATCCGGCCTTCGCCATCGCGGCGGGCGATCGCGCCTTCCTCGATCGCGAGGGCGGCTATCTCATGGTCGAGGACTGCGTCCGGGCAGAGCTCGCGGTCGCCACGCGGCATGGCGCGGAGCTCATGACCGGCCGGCGCGTGACGGCGTTTCGCCGTGCCGCCGGCGCCCACATCGTGACCATGGACGACGGCACGACGGCGTCGGCCAACAGATTGATCGTCACCACCGGGCCGTGGATCACCGAGCTGATCGCGCCTCTGCGCCGGCGTGTGAATGTCACGCGGCAGGTGCTGTACTGGTTCGAGGTCCTGTCCCATCCCGAGCGCTTCGGGCCGGACACGCCGGTCTTCATATGGGACGTCAGCGGACGCGGGCGGGCGGCGTCCGATATCTACGGCTTCCCCTGGCTCGGCTCGCCGGACAACGGCGTGAAGATCGCCAACGAGGTGCTGACCGGCGAGACCGATCCCGACCACGTGTCGCGGGCGGTGACGGCGGACGAGATCGCCGAGGTTTACGAGACCTATGTCCGCCCCTTCGTGCCGGATCTCGGCCCGCGCTGCCTACGCAGCGAGGTCTGCCTCTATACCAACGCGGCGGGCGGCCGCTTCGTCATCGACCACGATCCAGGTGACGCCGAGGTGATCTACGCCTCGGCCTGCTCGGGCCACGGCTTCAAGCATTCGCCGGCCGTGGGCGAGGCGCTCGCGGCGATGGCCCGGGGCGAGACGCCGCGCGTCGACCTCTCCGGCTTCACGCTGGACCGGCTGGCCGTCGCCGATCCAGCATAGCGGACGGCGCAACTACTTGCCGGACTGCAGCGCCGCCGTCTGCTTGGCCAGCCCGTCGTCGAACTGCGTCTCGAGCTTGTCGAGATAGGCGTTGAACTCACCCGGCTTGACGAACGGGTTGGGCGCGCCGTCGGCAATCTTCGCTCGCTTTCCGGCCATGTCGTACATCTCCGGATGCGGCGCCAGCAGGATGTCGGGATGCGCGGTCTTGGCCCAGGCGAAGGTCTTCTTGTAGTCGTCGACGATGCCCGGATAGGTGGGACGGCCGACCAGCCGGTTCAGCGCCACGGTGGCGCTACAGAAGAAGATCAGGCTGCGGGTGGCGTCGCCATCCTTCACGTCGGTCGTCCAGCTGGTGCAGCCCGGCGAATGGCCCGGCGTCTCATGCGCCGTCAACGTGACGCCGCCGAGCGTGACGGTGTCGCCCTCGCGCACGGCGCGGTCGACCTTGACCGGCGGGAAGCCGAGATAGCGCTCCTCCTCGCGGCCCGGATAGAAGCCGCCTTCCAGCAGCGGCACGTCCTTGGCGCCCGCCACCATCTGCGCCCCGGTTTCCTGCTTGATCTGCGCCAGCCCCCCGGTGTGGTCGATATGGGCGTGGGTGTTGAGGATGTATTTGATGTCGGCGACCTTGAAGCCGAGCTTGCCGATGCTGGCCTCGATCTGCGCGGTCGATTCCGGCATCACGGTATCGATCAGGATATGGCCCTGCGGCGTGGTGATCAGGTAGGAAGCGAGCCCGTTGGTGCCGACGTAGTAGACGTTGTCGATCACCTTGAACGGCTCGGTCGGCTTATTCCACGCCGCGACCATCTGCTTCATCAGGTCCGGCAGCGATTGCGCTGCAGCGGAGCCGGCGGCCAGCGACAATGTCGCCGCGAGCAGCATCATTCTTTTCATTCCGGCCTCCCGATGTATTGGTGTTATGAAATCGTTTTATGTCATTGCGACCGCGGCGGGGCAATCGCGCTTCGTCCCGCGGCCCCTGCATCACACGTGACCCTGCCATGAGCCGTCTCTCCCGCTTCGCCCTTGCCTGCCTGCTGACCGGCGCCGCCGTTGCAAGCATCGTCGGCCCGCCAGCATCGGCCGAGGACGAGCCGATAGCGTTGCGCATCCTCGCCATCAACGACTTCCACGGCAATCTGGAGCCGCCCTCTTCCGGCATCCGCGTCGCCGATCCCGCCGATCCAACCAAGACCACCGTTGTTCCAGCCGGCGGCGCCGAGCACATGGCGAGCCTCGTCAAGCTGCTCGCCGACGGCCAGCCCAACACGATCTTCGTCGCAGCCGGCGACCTGATCGGTGCGAGCCCGTTCCTGTCGGCGATGTTCCACGACGAGCCGACCATCGAATCGATGTCGCAGATGGGGCTCGCCCTGTCGGCGGTCGGCAATCACGAGTTTGACGAGGGCAAGACCGAGCTGCTGCGGATGCAGAACGGCGGCTGTCATCCGACCGACGGCTGCCGCGGGCCGCAGCCGTTCACCGGTGCCAAATTCCACTATCTCGCGGCGTCGACGTTCCTCGCCGGCACCGACAAGACGGTGTTTCCGCCCTATGAGATCCGCACCTTCGAGGACGTCCCGGTCGCCTTCATCGGGCTGACGCTGAAAGGGACCCCGGGCATCATCTCGCCGGCGAGCGCGGCCGGCCTCGACTTCCGCAACGAGGCCGAGAGCGTCAACGCGCTGATCCCGGAATTGAAGGCCAAGGGCGTGCAGGCGATCGTCGTGCTGATCCACGAGGGCGGCTGGCCGTCCGGTGGCATGAACGAATGTCCCGGGCTGTCGGGGCCGATCGTCGACATCGTCAAGGAGCTCGACAGCGCGGTCGACATCGTCATCTCGGGCCACACCCATCAGGCCTATGTCTGCACCATCGACAAGCGGCTCGTCACCTCGGGCGACAAGTTCGGCACGCTGGTGACGGCGATCGACGTCAAGCTCGACCGCACCACGCGCGACGTGATCAGCGCCACCGCGACGAACATCGTCGTCGACACCAGCCTGCCGAAGGATCCGGCGCAGACCGCGCTGATCGACGCCTATGAGAAGCTCGCGGCGCCCTACGCCAATCGCCCCGCCGGCGTGCTCACCGCGACGCTGTCGCGGCTGCCGAACGCCTCCGGCGAGAGCGTGCTCGGCGACGTCATCGCCGATGCCCAGCTCGCAGCGACAGCCGCGGCGGACAAAGGGAGCGCGGTCATCGCGATGACCAATCCCGGCGGCATCCGGACGGATCTCGTTCGCCGCGACGACGGCGCGGTGACCTATGCCGACGTGTTCGCGAGCCAGCCGTTTCGCAACCAGCTGATGACGGTCACCCTGACCGGTGCCGAGATCAAGGCCGCGCTGGAGCAGCAATGGCTCGACCCGGCGCGGCCGCGCATCCTGCAGGTCTCCAGCGGTTTTTCCTATGCCTTCGATGCGAAACTGTCCGCGGGCGCGCGGATCGATGCCGCCAGCATGATGCTCGAGGGCAAGGCCATCGATCCCGCCGCGTCCTACCGGGTCACCATCAACAACTACCTCGCGCTCGGCGGCGACGGCTTCACCGCGTTCAAGAGCGGCCGCGATCCGATCACGGGACCCTATGACGACGAGGCGCTGTTCGCCTATCTCAAGGCCAACAGCCCGCTGGCCCTGCCGCCGCGCGGCCGTATCGTCAACAAGGCTTCGTGACGCCTGCCGCGCCGGGCGGAAAGCCGGTCATATCGCCCGCGGGGCTCTTTCCGAGGCTGCGTTCAGCGCATAGATTGGGCCCTCCCGCAACGCGCGAGTGGCAGAGCCCTGATGTCGACGCTGTATCTCTCTCATGAAGCCTGCCTCGATCACGCCACGCCGTCCGGCCACCCCGAGCGCGCCGACCGCCTGCGCGCCGTCGAGGAGGCGCTGACCGAGGAGCGCTTCGCCCTGCTCGATCGCGACGAGGCCCCGGAGGCCGACATCGAGCTGGCCCTGCTCTGCCACAACGAGCACTACGTCACCGAGCTGCGCCATATGGCCCCGACCTCGGGCATCATCTATCTCGACGGCGATACCTCGATGTCGCCGGGCACCTGGGAGGCCGTGATGCGCGGCGTCGGCGGCGCCGTCGCGGCGACGGAGTCGGTGATGTCCGGCCGCCACCGCAACGCCTTCGTGGCGGTGCGCCCGCCCGGACATCATGCCGAGATCGCCAAGCCGATGGGCTTCTGCTTCTTCGACAATGTCGCGATCGCCGCCCGCTACGCCCAGCGCACTTTCGGCATCGAGCGTGCCGCCATCGTCGACTTCGACGTCCACCATGGCAACGGCACCCAGGACATCTTCTGGGCCGACAAGAGCGTGATGTACTGCTCGACCCATCAGATGCCGCTGTTCCCGGGCACGGGCGCCCGCGGCGAGCGCGGCGAGCACGACACCATCGTCAACGCACCGCTGGCCTCCGAGGACGGCAGCCTCGAGTTCCGCTCCGCCTTCGAGAACCTGATCCTGCCGCAGCTCACCAAGTTCAGCCCCGAGCTCGTGATCATCTCGGCCGGCTTCGACGCCCACTATCGCGACCCGCTGGCGTCGCTCAACCTGCGGGCGGAGGATTTCGGCTGGGTCACCCGCAAGCTGATGGAGCTCGCCGACAAGACCGCCGGCGGCCGCGTCGTCTCTGTCCTGGAGGGCGGCTATGACCTTCAGGGGCTTAAGGAATCCGTCGCGGCCCACGTTGCGGCGCTGACCGGGGCGTAATCCCCAGGTTCCAGCCGATCCACCCCGGCAGGGCCTGACAGGGCCGCGAGCGGGGTGTAAAAGCACGGCCCCGGAGTTGAGTGAGCTGCAGGGAACCCGCATGGCGGACAACACCGTAACCGACGTCAAGAAGCTGTCGTTCGAGCGCGCGATCGAGGAGCTGGAATCGATCGTGAAGCGCCTCGAGGACGGCAAGGTGCCGCTCGAGGAGTCGGTGGCGATCTATGAGCGCGGCGAGGCGCTGAAGCGGCGCTGCGAGGAGCTGCTGCGCCAGGCGGAGGCCCGGGTCGAGAAGATCACGACCGACGCCAGCGGCCATGCGGTGGGAACCGTGCCGCTCGACGTGCAATAGCAGCTTGCGGCCAACCGGCCGTCTCCGAGCGACAGTCCGGATTTATTTCGCTGGTTGTGGCCTGACGCGACACGCGGGCAAAGCGCCTCCCATTCGTGCAATTCAGCCGCGCATCGGTGCAACTGCATCGTCAATGGGCTTGGCCGCCAAGTGTCCCCCGGCGAAGTCTCCGCCACCGCGTTCACCGCTCGAGAGTCAGCGCGACGTCCTTCGTTTACCATGCGACACGATTGGATCCGGGCAGTTCGCCGTGGCGCCCCCCGATCCCACGATCGTGCCGTTCCGCGTCTGCGATCGTCCGGCCCGATCATGACAATGTGCTTGGCTCGCAGGTCTTCCGCGTCCGCTTCGTGACGATCCACGAAAGGCCGCACGCCTGCGACTTCTTCATGATCGTCTGCGGACCGATCCCCTGACGCGGACGCATGGCTCACCGTACCGCGGCGCGCGCAATCGCCGCATCGGCCGATTCTGCGGCGCGGGAAAAAGCCTGGACCGAGCTCGCGTCCCCGGTCTATTCCGGAGCGACGGTTGCCGTCGATTTGAGCAGAGCAATGGAACCTCCGGCACGCCGCCGCGGTTGAGACGTGGCGCAAAGGTACCGTTTGCGGGCTTGCCAACTCCCGCCGGGTTGGCTTTAAGACGCACTTTGGTGTAAAGCTTCTCGCAACTGCGGGTTTTTGGAAGTGTCCATCCTCTCCGGAGAGAGGAATCTAAGCGCTTGCAAGAGCTAGCAAAACTGACTTGGCTGAACGACTTGGCGATCTTGGGCGACTAACGAGGACGGCAAGGCCACCAAGAGTGACTTACATCACATAGATCGATCCCAAACCCGGCTAGTCTTCGGACTGCGGCTTCGATCCGCGCGGATGTGACCTTCAAGACCTCAGGTTTCGCCGCCCGTTACGATGAACCTCTCAGATGTCGGCCCTTGAACCCGACCTGCAAAATTGGAATGTCACCGTGACCACATTTAGTAAGACGCCGCTTCTCGACACCATCAAGACCCCGGAAGATCTGCGCCGGCTGAAGGTCGAGCAGGTCCGGCAGGTCGCCGACGAATTGCGCCAGGAGACCATCGACGCGGTCTCGGTGACCGGCGGCCATTTCGGCGCTGGTCTCGGCGTGGTCGAGCTGACCACGGCCATCCATTACGTGTTCGACACCCCGCGCGACCGCCTGATCTGGGACGTCGGCCACCAGGCCTACCCGCACAAGATCCTGACCGGACGCCGCGACCGCATCCGCACCTTGCGCACCGGCGGCGGCCTCTCCGGGTTCACCAAGCGCGCCGAGAGCGACTACGATCCGTTTGGCGCTGCGCACTCGTCGACCTCGATTTCCGCCGGCCTCGGCATGGCCGTTGCGCGCGACCTGTCGGGCGGCAAGAACAACGTGATCGCCGTGATCGGCGACGGTGCGATGTCCGCCGGCATGGCCTATGAGGCCATGAACAATGCCGGCGCGATGAACTCCCGCCTGATCGTGATCCTCAACGACAACGACATGTCGATCGCGCCGCCGGTCGGCGCCATGTCGGCCTATCTGTCGCGCCTGTACTCGGGCAAGACCTACCGGACGCTGCGAGATGCCGCCAAGCAGCTCGGCCAGCATCTGCCCAAGGTGATCGCCAACCGCGCCAGCCGCGTCGAGGAATATTCCCGCGGCTTCATGATGGACGGCGGCACGCTGTTCGAGGAGCTCGGCTTCTACTACGTCGGCCCGATCGACGGCCACAACCTCGACCATCTGCTTCCCGTCCTGAAGAACGTCCGCGACATGGAGACCGGCCCGATCCTGGTCCACGTCGTGACCCAGAAGGGCAAGGGCTACTCGCCCGCGGAAGCCGCGGCCGACAAATATCACGCGGTGGCCAAGTTCGACATCGCCACCGGCACCCAGGCCAAGGCCAAGCCGAACGCGCCGGCCTATCAGAACGTGTTCGGCCAGAGCCTGGTCAAGGAAGCCGAGAAGGACGACAAGATCGTCGGCATCACTGCCGCGATGCCCTCGGGCACCGGCATCGACATCTTCGCCAAGGCGTTCCCGAAGCGCACCTTCGACGTCGGCATCGCCGAGCAGCACGCCGTGACCTTCGCCGCCGGCCTCGCAGCCGAGGGCTTCAAGCCGTTCTGCGCGATCTACTCGACCTTCCTGCAGCGCGGCTACGACCAGATCGTCCACGACGTCTGCATCCAGAGCCTGCCGGTGCGCTTCGCCATCGACCGCGCCGGCCTGGTCGGCGCCGACGGCGCGACCCATGCCGGCTCCTTCGACAACGCCTATCTCGGCTGCCTGCCGAACATGGTGATCATGGCGGCCTCCGACGAGGCCGAGCTGGTGCACATGGTGGCGACCCAGGTCGCGATCAACGACCGGCCGAGCTCGGTGCGCTATCCGCGCGGCGAAGGCCGCGGCGTGGAAATGCCCGAGGTTGGCGTTCCGCTGCCGATCGGCAAGGGCCGCATGATCCGCCAGGGCAAGCAGGTCGCCCTGCTCTCGTTCGGCACCCGGCTTGCCGAGTGCGAGAAGGCCGCCGACGAGCTCGCCGCCCATGGCCTGTCCGCCTCGATCGCCGATGCGCGCTTCATGAAGCCGCTCGACGAGGAGCTGGTGATGAAGCTCGCCCGCGAGCACGACATCCTGATCACGATCGAGGAAGGCTCGATCGGCGGCTTCGGCTCGCACGTGATGCAGTATCTGTCCGACCAGGGCATGCTGGACGGCGGCCTGAAGATGCGTTCGATGGTGCTGCCCGACGAGTTCCAGGACCACGACACGCCGGCAGCGATGTACGCGCGCGCCGGGCTCGACGCCAAAGGCATCGTCCGCAAGGTGTTCGAGGCGCTCGGCAAGGATTACACGACCGAGTCGGTCAAGCTCGCCTGAGGCGAGCTTGCGTCCCGCAGTGGTGAGCCATGAAGATCTATCTGGCAGGTCCCGACGTGTTCCTGCCGGATGCCATTGAAATCGGCCGGCGGAAGGTCGCGATCTGCGACCGCCACGGCCTGATCGGCCTCTACCCCCTCGACAACAGCATCGACCTCGCCTCCTCCGACGCCTCGCGCCAGATCTTCCATGGCAACGAGGCGATGATGGACGACGCCGATGCCATCATCGCCAATCTCACACCGTTCCGCGGGCCCGGCGCCGATGCCGGCACGGTCTATGAGTTCGGCTACATGGCCGGCTCCGGCAAGCTGTGTCTCGGCTACTGCAACGACCCGGCCGTCTACGCCGATCGTGCCCGGCGCTTCACGGCGGTGACGGAGCAGGACGGTCGCCTGGTCGATGGCGAAGGCCTGACTGTCGAGGATTTCGGCCTGCCCGACAATCTCATGATGATCCACGCGCTCGAGCTACGCGGCGCTCCGCTCGTCGCTCCACGCGAACGCCCTGCGGACGTCTGGCATCATCTGGCAGCGTTCGAGACCTGCGTGAGATTGGCGGCGGAGCGGCTGGCGACGAGGACGGTTTGATCCCGGGCCCCTCCGAAGCCGCGAATACGCGCGAACAGCTTGCAACACCCGTCATTGCGAGCGAAGCGAAGCAATCCAGGGCTACAAAGGAGGTCTGGATTGCTTCGTCGCTTCGCTCCTCGCAATGACGGAGTTCAAAATTCATTGCGTCGCCCTCATCTCACCTATCTCGCGATCCGGCCCATGACCCCTGCCCGCAAACGTGCTGACATCCTCCTCGTCGAACGCGGCCTGTTCGAGAGCCGCGCGCGGGCGCAGGCGGCGATCGAGGCGGGGCTCGTGTTCGCCAACGACAAGCAGGTGGGCAAAGCCTCGGAGAGCATTCCCGCCGACGCCGTCCTGCAGGCCGAGCCGGCGCATCCCTGGGTGTCGCGTGGCGGCGTCAAGCTGGCGGCGGCGCTGGAGCATTATGGCATCGAGGTCGAAGACCATGTCTGCCTCGATGTCGGTGCCTCCACCGGCGGCTTCACCGAGGTCCTGCTTGCGAATGGCGCGGCGCTCGTGTTCGCGGTCGATGTCGGCCGCGACCAATTGCACCCATCATTGCGCAATCACCCGAAGATCATCTCGATGGAGCAGACCGACATCCGCAGCTACGACGGCAAGCGCCTGCCGCAGCGCCCCGACGTCGTCGTGATCGACTGCAGCTTCATCTCGCTCAAGGCGGTGCTGCCGGTCGCATTGTCGCTCGCCGCCTCGCCGATGAGCCTGCTGGCGCTGATCAAGCCGCAATTCGAGGCGCAGGGAAAGCACGGCAAGGGCGGCATCATCAAGGATGCAGCGGTGCACGCCGCCGTCTGCGACGACATCGCCACCTTCGCCGCCTCGCTCGGCTGCAGTGACATCGAGATCTTCCCATCATCGATCAAGGGCGGCGACGGCAACGCCGAATTCTTCCTGGGAGCGCGCCGCCATGGTTGAGCGTCTCGTCATCGACCATGTCGGCCATCGCGGCGATGGCGTGTCGCTGTCATCGGGCGAGGCGCTGTACGTGCCCTACACGCTGGCCGGCGAGACCGTCGAGGCGGCCGTCGTGCCCGGGCATCCCGATCGCCGCAAGCTGCTCGCGGTGGAGGCGGCGAGCTCGGAGCGGATCGCGCCGTTCTGTGCGCATTTCGGCGTGTGCGGCGGCTGCGCCATCCAGCACTGGATGCCCGGGCCCTATCAGCAGTGGAAGCGCAACATCGTCGTCGAGACGCTACGGGCCGCCAAGGTCGACTGCGACGTGGCCGATCTGATCGATGCCCACGGCACCGGCCGGCGCCGCGCCACCTTCCACGCACGGATGGGCACGCACGACGTCCTCAGGGTCGGATTCTCGGCCGCCAACAGCCACGACATCGTGCCGATCGACCGCTGCCCGATCCTCGATCCTGCTCTGGACGGTGCGCTGGAAGCCGCATGGGCCCTGGCTGAGGCGCTGAAGCCGACCGGCAAGCCGCTCGACATCCAGGCGACCGCGACCAGCAACGGCCTCGACATCGACATCCGCGGCTCCGGCCCGCTGCCGCCGCCGCGCATCGCGGCCCTGTCCCGCCTCGCCGAACAGCACCGGCTGGCGCGGCTGACCCGCCATGGCGAACTGGTGCTGATGCGCAATGCGCCCGTGGTCACGATGGGGACGGCACAGGTGACGCTGCCGCCCGGCTCGTTCCTGCAGGCCACGGTGCAAGGCGAGGAGACGCTGGCGCAGCTCGTGCTGGCGCGGATCGGCAAGGCCAAGCACGTCGCCGACCTGTTCTGCGGCGTCGGCCCGTTCGCGCTGCGGCTCGCCACGCGGGCGCGCGTCACCGCCATGGACAATGATGCCGGCGCGATCGCGGCGCTGCAAAAGGCGTCTGGCACGCCCGGCCTCAAGCCGATCAAGGCCGAGGCGCGCGACCTGTTCCGCCGCCCGCTGATGCCGCCGGAATTGCGCGACATCGATGCCGTCGTGTTCGATCCGCCGCGCCAGGGCGCTCAGGCGCAGGCCAGGCAACTCGCGGCCAGCAAGGTGCCGGTGATCGTCGCGGTGTCCTGCAACGTCACGACGTTCGCGCGGGATATGCGCATGCTGATCGACGGCGGCTACAAGCTCGAGACCGTGGTGCCGGTCGACCAGTTCCGACATACGCCGCATGTCGAGCTGGTGGCGAGGCTGGTGCGGTGAGCACCGTCAGCGGATTTACGAGCGATATCGGCTTTTTCGGGAAGCGCCAAGCGTTGCCCCTGCAATGACGCACGGAGCTCGCGCATCACGCTCGGTGCGCCCCTTCGCCCCGCTTGCGGGGAGAGGTCGACTGAGAACGCCGCTGACTATGAGCACGAACTCGTAGGCGATCGGCCAGCGATGTCGCCTATCCGATGCGCTACCTCACCACGCTGACCTTCACCGGCGCGACGCCGGAGTTGACCATGCCGAGCGCCTGCGCGGCTGAGTAGGACACGTCGACCACCCGCCCCTGCACGAACGGTCCCCGATCGTTGACGCGCACCACCACGGAGCGGCCGGTCTTGACGTTGGTGACCTGCAGGCGGGTGCCGAACGGCAGGCTGCGATGCGCGGCCGTCAGCTCGGAGGGATTGAAGCGCTCGCCGCTCGCGGTCTTCTGGCCTTCCGAATAGTAGCTGGCGAGACCGGACGCTCCGGAGTGCGCCGGCGGCGGGCTGAGCTCGGCCCGCCGGACGCGCACCACTGACTCCGGTGCCGTCTCCGCGCGCTGCACCTGCGGCCGAAATTCGGCGCCGGCCTGCTTCGTCGGCGCCGCCCAGCGCGCCTGCCGGACCGCCGATGATTGCGCGCAGGCTGCGAGCGAAGCCGCCGCCGCACACACCAGAGCTGCCCTGAGAAGTTGGCGAGCGAGCCCTCCACGCGGACCTTGGATGACTGACGAGCGCCTGACGCGCTGCGCGGGACGTGCTGTCCGGTCGATGATACGCATGTTCTGTGCGCCTCCGCCTCAACCCGCTCATGGTCGCGGCCCAATCGCGGCGGCACGGTGGCAAAGGGAAATTTGCGAGAGATGCAACCCCTGGTTTTTGGGAGATTGTGGCTTAATGGCAACAGATCAGCCTGAACAGCGGCCCTGTGGAGTTTTTCCACGCAAGAACTTCATACTGTCATCCTGGGAGAACACGTGAATGCCTGACCCGCTGCTGACCCGCATCGTCGGCGAACTTGCCGATGTCCCGGGACTGCGCGCCATCGCGCTCGGTGGATCACGTGCGCGCGGCACCGCGCATTCGGGCTCGGACTACGACGTCGGGCTCTACATCGCATCCAGGCACGACCTCGACACCGACGTGCTGCGCGAAGCAGTGCGGCGGCTCGTCGACGACCCGCAAACGCTCGAACTGACGGCGGTCGGCGGCTGGGGACAGTGGATCGTCGGCGGCGGCTGGCTCAGAATCGACGGGCACAAGGTCGACCTGCTCTATCGCGAGATCGATGCGGTCGGCGGCGTGATCGACGACTGCCGGAAAGGGCGGATCGAGATGCACTACCAGCCAGGCCATCCGCATGGCTTCGTCTCGGCGATCTGGATGGGCGAGGTCGCGCTCTGCCGCCCGCTGCACGATCCCGCGCAACTGCTGGCAGGGCTGAAGTCGCGCTGCACGCCCTATCCGCGCCGCCTGCGCGACGCGATTATTGCGCGCTTCCAGTGGGAGATCGCATTCAGCATCGATAATGCCGAGTTGGCTGTCGGGCGTGGCGATCATACCCACGTCGCGGGCTGCGCCTATCGCGCCCTCGCCTGCCTTGCGCAGGTGCTGTTTGCGGTCAACGGGCGCTACCTGATCAACGAGAAGGGCGCGCTCAAGGAGGCCGCGACGTTTGGACTGGCACTCGTCGGTCTCGCGGCGCGCGTGGAGCTCATCTGGCAATCGATCGGCAATAGCGAATTCGGTGCGGCGCTCCGCAGCCTGCGGGAGGTCGAGGCCGAATTGAAACAGGCGTTGGTCCATGCTGCGACGGCCGGCTGAGATCGGCGCCTTACCAATCAAGTCTCCCCGCGCGCGCGTCTGCTCGCCAGCCTGGGCCTGCTGGTCACCGCCCCCAGCGGTCCTGCCAGATCTTCTCGCCGATCGTGCAGGACACGCGCGGCTCCTTGTCGGCATCGTCGGCGACCGGCACGATCCGCGGCGGAGGTGAGCGTCCGGCAACCTCCATCAGCAGCTTGGTGCGGATGGCTTCCTTGAACTCGTCGCGGCTCTTGATGGTGACGACGAACGAGCCGTGACCGCCGGTGACGCAATCCTTGTAGTAGAGATCGAGGTTCTCGATATCCATGGTCGAGTAGGACGGCTCCTTGACCATGATCGGCAGGCCGTTGATGGTGATGCCCTTGTTGACGGCCTCGTCGCGCGCGATCGTCACCGGGGAGGGGCCGTTGTTGTTGGGCCCGTCGCCGGAGATGTCGATGACGCGGCGCAGCCCGCGATAGGGATTCTCATCGAACAGCGGCATGGCGAAGTAGATCGCGCCGGAGATCGAGGTGCGCGACGCCCGGCGGATCGGCGTCTTCATGATCTCGGCGGCGACGGCGTCGGCACTTTCCGGTCCGTCGATCAGGCGCCATGGAATGATGATCTTCTGGTCGCTCGAGGCCGCCCATTCGAAATAGGTCACGGCGATCCTGCCGTGCACGCCGCTCTTCAGCGCCTGCAGGAACTCGCGCGAGCTGAGCGCCTGGGCATAGCCTTCGCGCTGGATCGCCAGCTCGTCCAGATCCATCGAGTAGGACACGTCGACGGCGAGGATCAGCTCGACGTCGACGGACGCTTCCTTCTCGCTCAGCTGCTGCGCCGGCTGGGCCCTCGGCGCGGCCACGACGCTGGCGACGTCGCCGCCGGCCAAGGCGCCTGCCAGACACGCCACCCCGATCGAGATCCACCAGCGCATGAGCTGCCCTCCAATCGCGTCTGATGATGGTGACATGCAATCCGCAGAGCGCAAAGCGGGAACGCACACATCCATTCACATTCCGGTTAGTCCCCTGGGGTTTGCCCGGATGTCAGGCAGCCGCGTGCGCCCATCGCGCAAGGCATGCAGCCCGTGGTTTCCCGGAGCGGCCGAAGCCTGTATCGTGGCGTGACTGCCGCATCCGGAACACAGGCGCGCCCTTAGAATGAACGATGCCGTCACCAAGCCCAAGACGAAGGTACGCACCAAGACCGAGCGTCCGCGGCTCTACAAGGTGATCCTCGTCAACGACGACTTCACGCCGCGCGATTTCGTGGTGATGATCCTGAAGGCGGAATTCAGCATGACCGAGGACCAGGCCTACAAGGTCATGATCACGGCGCATAAGCTCGGCGTCTGCGTGGTGGCCGTGTTCACCAAGGACGTCGCCGAGACCAAGGCGACGCGCGCGACCGATGCCGGCCGCGCCAAGGGATACCCGCTGCTGTTCACCACCGAGCCGGAGACCTGAGCCGGCGAACTAATTCCCTTCCTCGCGCAGCCCGTACGCACGTTGTGCGGTCGCGAGGCCTGCGATCGGAAATTCGCCGAGATCGGTCCAGAGATCGGTCAGCGGCCCGGGACAGGCGCCGGCAAACGCCTCGGACGCGACCACCGTCCGCTTCAGTCGCGCGGCGATCTTCTCGAGCCGAGCGGCGAGATTGACGGCCGGGCCGATGCAGGTGAAGTCGAGCCGGTTGCCGCCGCCGATATTGCCATAGAGCAGCCGTCCGACATGCAGCGCGACGCCGAAGCGGAAGCGTTCCCCGGTGCCGCCGGCCGCGTATTCGAGCGCATCGACGCGGGCCCGCGAGGCGCGCGCCGCCGCAAGGACGCGGGCGCAGACCTCGGTCGGATCGCCGCCCTGCTCGCGAAACGGAAACACCGCGAGCAGGCCGTCGCCCATGAACTTCAGCACCTCGCCGCCCTGCTCGCGGATCGGATCGACCTGGCAGTCGAAATAGTGGTTGAGGATCGCCACCACGTCCTCAGCCGGCAGGCGATCGGACAAGGGCGTGAAGCCGCGCAGATCCGACAGCCAGATCGCCGCATCCAGCGTATCGGTGTGGCCGCGGCGGATCTGGCCGCCCAGAATACGCTCGCCGGCGCTATTGCCGACATAGGTGTCGAGCAGCATCGAGGCCGTACGTCGAAGCGTGACGATCTCGGTGTAGCGCGCCAAAGCCGGCATCAGCGAGCGAATCGCATTCAGATGCGCGTCGGTGAAGCCTGTTGGAGATTTGGTGGTCCAACTCGACGCGTGGACCGCACGGTCGATGAAGGTCAAAGGTAGAGTGAAATAGTCGGTCACGCCTTCGGCCCGCAGATCCATCAGGATCGGAAAGAGCTCGGCTTCCCGATCGCGAGGATCGGCCCTGAACTCGGTCCCCTGCTCGAACACGCGCGCAAGCGGGCTGTCCCTGTAGGCCGGCGTGCTCTCGAAGCCGAAATCGACCGAGCCCATCTCGACCTCCGCCCCCTGGCGCCAGATGAAGCTGCGGCCGGCGATATCAGGATGAAGGGTGCGGACGAACACGCCCACGCGCCACAGCGGCACGCCGAGCCCGACCAGACGATCGCAGCATTCGGACATCATCTGGCTCGGCGTCGCCGCAGAGCGCGCGCCGTCGACCAGCCAGTCCTTGATGTCCCGCAGCTTGGAAGCGTCCATGGGACGACACTAGGCGAGCAGCGTGGCAACAGCAAACAGCCGCGGCGGCAGCGTGCGGCTACCCCACCTGGCCGCGATGGCGCAGCAGGTGATCGGCCAACACACAGGCCATCATCGCCTCGCCGACGGGAACCGCGCGGATGCCGACGCAGGGGTCGTGACGGCCCTTGGTCAGGATCTCGGTCTCCTGGCCTGAGCGGTCGACGGTCTGGCGCGGGGTGAGGATCGACGAGGTCGGCTTGACCGCGAAGCGCAGCACGATCGGCTGTCCCGTGGCGATGCCGCCGAGAATGCCGCCGGCATTGTTAGAGAGGAAGCGCGTGCCGTCATTGGCCGAGCGCATCTCGTCGGCGTTCTCCTCGCCGGTCAGCTCGGCCGCGCCGAAGCCGGCGCCGATCTCGACGCCCTTCACGGCGTTGATGCTCATCATCGCCGCGGCGAGATCGGCATCGAGCTTGCCGTAGAGCGGCGCGCCAAGTCCCGCCGGCACGCCCTCGGCGACGATCTCGAGCACGGCGCCGATCGACGAGCCGGACTTCCTGATGCCGTCGAGATAGTCCTCGAAGAACGCCGCCTTGTCCTTGTCGGGGCAGAAGAAGGGATTGCGCGCGACCTCGTCCCAGTCCCAGTTGCCGCGATCGATCTTGTGCGGACCCATCTGCACCAGCGCACCGCGCACCTTCACGTCGGGCAGGACCTTGCGCGCGATCGCGCCGGCGGCGACGCGCGTCGCGGTCTCGCGCGCCGAGGAACGACCGCCGCCGCGATAGTCGCGCAGGCCGTATTTGGCCTCGTAGGTGAAGTCGGCGTGACCGGGACGAAACTTGTCCTTGATCTCGGAATAGTCCTTGGAGCGCTGGTCGGTGTTCTCGATCAGGAGCGCGATCGGCGTGCCCGTGGTGACCTGCACGCCCGTGTCGGGATCAGCCATCACGCCTGACAGGATCTTCACCTGGTCCGGCTCCTGGCGCTGGGTGGTGAAGCGCGACTGGCCGGGACGGCGGCGGTCGAGATCGCGCTGGATCTCGTCGGCGGCGAGCGGGATCCGCGGCGGACAGCCGTCGACCACGCAGCCGATGGCCACGCCATGGCTCTCGCCGAAGGTGGTGACGCGGAACATGTGGCCGAAGGTGTTGAAGGACATGAGCTGATCACCCAACCGGAAAAACCATCATTCCGGGATGGTCAAGGACCAGACCGGACTCTCGAGATTCCGGGGCGCCTCTGCAAGGCGCACCGGAACGACGGAGACAAACTAACTGTACTTCTCGAACCCGTTCTCGCCGAACACATAGACCGCGCCCTGCTGGATCGGCAGGTCGACGGCGCCGTGCGGCGTCTCGAAGCCCAAGGCGACCATCAGCGCCCGCGCCGTGCCGCCATGGGCGACCGCCACGATATCGCCAGACAGCCCATCGTACCAGTCGCGCACGCGGCGCTCGACGTCGGCATAGGTCTCGCCGCCCTCGGGCGCCAGCGACCATTTGTCGGTCAGCCGCCTGGCATAGAAGGCGGGATCGGCCGCCTGCATTTCCGGCAGCGTCGCCCCTTCCCATTTGCCGTAGCCGATCTCGCGCAGCCGGGCATCGAGCGCATAGCCCTCGGCTGGCAGGCTCAGGGTCTCACGCACCAACTCCATGGTCGCGCGGGCGCGGCTGAGGGGGCTAGCGACGTAGGGCAGGCGCGCCGCATCATGGCCGTTGCGCGCAGCGAGCTCGGCCAGGATGTTGCCGGCCTGCACCGCCTGCACCCGCCCGAGCGCGTTCAGCGGAATGTCCTGCGTGCCTTGCAGCCGGCCGAGCGCATTCCATTCCGTCTCGCCGTGGCGGATGTAGTAGATCGTGGGCCGTGGCATTGCGCGTTGACGTTATTCCTTGGCGCCGACGGAATTGTTCAGCGAGATGTCGGGCGCCTCGGGCCGCTTCATGCCGACGACATGATAGCCGGAATCGACGTGATGCACCTCGCCGGTGACGCCGCGCGACAGGTCGGACAAGAGATACAGCGCGCTGTCGCCGACCTCGTCGATGGTCACGGTCCGGCGCAGCGGCGCGTTGTATTCGTTCCACTTCAGGATGTAGCGGAAGTCGCCGATGCCCGAGGCGGCCAGCGTCTTGATAGGTCCTGCCGAGATCGCATTGACGCGGATGTTCTTCTCGCCGAGATCGGCGGCGAGATAGCGCACGCTGGCTTCCAGCGCGGCCTTGGCGACGCCCATCACGTTGTAGTGCGGCATCCACTTCTCGGCGCCGTAATAGGTCAAGGTGATGATCGAGCCGCCGTCGGTCATCAGCTTCTCGGCGCGCTGCGCGATCGCCGTCAGCGAGTAGCAGCTGATCAGCATGCTCTTGGAGAAATTGTCCTGCGTGGTTTCGATGTAGCGGCCGTCGAGCTGGTCCTTGTCGGAGAAGGCGATGGCGTGGACCACGAAATCGATCTGGCCCCACTTCTCCTTGAGCACGTCGAACACCGCGTCGATGGTCGTGGGATCGGTGACATCGCAATGGCCGAGCACGAGCCCGCCGAGCTCGGCCGCCAGCGGCTCGACCCGCTTCTTCAGCGCGTCGCCCTGGTAGGTCAACGCGATCTCCGCGCCGGCCGCGCGCGCGGCCTTGGCGATGCCCCAGGCGATCGAGCGGTTGTTGGCCACGCCAAGGACGACCCCGCGCTTGCCCTGCATCAAACCTGAAATCTGCGCCATGCGGCTTCCCATCGAACTGATTATTAAGGACTGGACGTACACCACCGGTCTGGCCCGGTACAGCCCCATTCCGCCCGCTCTGTGGCAAACTCCCCCGCAGGGCTTGCGGTCCGGAATACGCTGATCATCGCGGGGTTATGATCTTTGCAAGACGCCGGCTGCGGCCTGCGCCCTTGTCATCGCAGCGAACAGCCGCAGGGCATTCCATGAACGCGTTCCGCCAGAGCGTCGAGACCATGATTCCGGCACTGCGCCGTTATGCCCGGGCGCTGGCGCGCGACATGGACGCGGCCGACGAACTGGTCCAGGACACGCTGGTGCGGGCGCTGCGCTCGGAGCGGCTGTTCCTGGGCGGCGACATCAGGAGCTGGCTGTACACGATCCTGACCAATCTGAACAAGAACCGCCGGCGCTCCTTGGCGCGGCGGCCGCACTTCATGCCGCTCCAGGACGACAATGCCGACGCCAGCGGCACCGAGGCCGAGGGCCGGGACATCGAGCACGCGCTGGCGACCCTGGTGGAGGAGCAGCGCGCGGCGCTTCTCCTCGTCGTGCTCGAAGGCCTGAGCTACCGCGAGGTCGCCGACATCCAGGGTGTCCCAATCGGCACCGTGATGTCCCGCCTCGCCCGCGCCCGCGCCCATGTCCGTGCCGTGCTCGAGGGCGAGCGGCCGGCGCTGCGGAGGGTGAAATGACCACTGCACAAAAGCCGCCCTGCCATGTTCGGCTGCCCAAGCCTGCAGCGACCGCGCATCGCCGCAGCCGCCCGATTGCAACGAGATCCCGATGATGACCGAGCCGACCATTCCCGTCACCGAAGACGAGCTGCACGCCTATGTCGACAACGAGCTGCCGGCCGAGCGCCGCAGCGACGTCGAGCGCTGGCTGGCCGCGCATCCGGCGGACGCCGAGCGGGTGCAATCCTGGCGCAGCATGGCTGAGGCGCTCCATGCCCGCTACGATTCGATCGTCAACGAGCCGGTGCCGCCGCGGCTCGACCTCGACGGCCTGGAGCGCCGGCCGCGGCGCTGGGTCGTCGCGGCCATGGCGGCAAGCGTGGCGGCCTTCGCGGTCGGCGGCGCGGTCGGCTGGGTCGCGCGTGGCGCCGCGTCCTCGCCGTCGCCGCTGCAGGCCCTTGCCGGCGAGGCGCTCGATGCGCACCGGCTCTATGTCGTGGAGGTGCGCCATCCGGTGGAGGTTCCTGGCGACGAGAAGGCCCATCTGCAGCAATGGCTGACGCGGCGCTGCGGTCGCACCGTGCAGGCGCCGGAGCTGGAAGCCACCGGACTGAAGCTCGTCGGCGGCCGGCTGCTGCCCGGGCCGACCGGCCCGGCGTCCTTCCTGATGTACGAGAGCACCTCCGGCGAGCGCTTCACGGTGTATGCGACCAAGGTCGGGATTGAGGCGGCCGAGATGCGCTATACGGCGCAGGGCAACACCGCTGCACTCTCGTGGGCGGAGCGCGGCGTCAGCTACGTCGTCAGCGGCGGCAGTGACCGGACGCGTCTCACTCAGGTCGCGCGCCTTGTTTATGACCAGACCGAACGGGCGGGCGGCTAGCGGCGGACCATTGCCCGATTTCGCGAGGTGCCGGCCTCGGCGCGATTACGGCCGTGATCAGAAGCGTTTGCAGGATGGCCGCGAGCGCTGCCCGAGAGGATCCTGATCCCCGCATGGCTCAGGCGGGAGACACGCCAGGGTCGGCGCCGCAATTCGGTCACCGGAAATCTGGAATCAGGTCACCGGCACGTCTCAATATAGCGCCAAATGTTCACGAAAAAATGAGGAGTGTTCGATCCGCCGATCGACACGGAAGCGGCCTCGATTGGGGTTTTGTACCGCGCTGGTCCCCCTTTCGAGGCCGCACTTTTTTCTCAGCTTTCCAGCTCGTCCTTCAGCTTTCAGCCGAGTGGTCCGCAACGCGCAACCTCAGGAGAGGTTGCTGCGCGGATTGTAGGGATGACGGTCGCGCCACTTGGTCATCAGGGCCTCGAGCTCGGCGTCGTTGCCGTCGGGCAGCACGATCCGGGTGGTGACGAACAGATCGCCGGCCGAGCCGTCGCTCTTGGGCAGGCCCTTGCCCTTGAGCCGGAAGGTCCGGCCGCTGGAGGTGTTCTTCGGGATCGACAGCTCGACCGCGCTGCCGAGCGTCGGCGCCCTCACCTTGGCGCCCAGGACCGCCTCGTAAAGCGTGATCGGCAGATCGAGCCTGAGGTCGCTGCCCTCGACCTTGAAGAACGGATGCGGCGCGATCTGGATCGTGATCAGGAGATCACCCGGCCGGTGTCCGGGCGCGCTCTCGCCCTGCCCCTTCAGCCTAATCTGCTGGCCGGCGGTAACACCGGCGGGGACCTTGACGTTGAGCTCCTTGCCCGACGGCAGCCGCACCCGCTTCTCGCCGCCCTTGACGGACTCCTCGAGCGAGACCGACATCGCAACCTTCAGATCGAGGTCGAGGCCGACACCGCCGGTATCGAACTCGAACGAGCCGCCGCCGCCGCGCCCAGCGCGCGCGCCGGCGCCGCCGAACATGCTGTTCAGAATGTCCTCGAATCCGCCACCGCCGAAGCCGCCGCCCGGCCCGCCGCCGCTGCGGAAGGTATAGCTCTCGAAGCCGCCCCCCGGCCCGCCGCGGCCGGCGCCGCCACCCGGAAAGCCCTGGAAGCGCGGCTTGCCGTCAGCGTCGATCTCCCCGCGATCGAACTGCTTGCGCTTCTCCTCGTCGCCCAGGATCTCGTTGGCCGAATTGATCTCGGCAAACCGCGCCGATGCCTTCGGGTCATCCTTGTTGCTGTCGGGATGATGCTTCTTGGCGAGCTTGCGATAGGCGCTCTTGATGGCCGCAGCGCTGGCGCTTCGCGGCACCCCCAAGACCTCATAGGGGTCGCGCATCCGTCACGTCTCCTTACAGAAAGTCAGATACTAACCTATGGGCTCCCCGCCCGCTTCGCATTTCATCTGGGGAGTCCGTTGTATTTTTGCAACGGGTTCCAGACGACCCCGGCTAGCTTTGCTGCCAGGGTTTGAGCGTCTGGATGTCCCAGCGCCCACGCTCGATACGGCACGCCGAGCCCTGCAGCCAGCGTTCCGTCTTGCCGTTGACGTAGCTCGCCAGGAAATCGCGGCACGTGCGGCCGTTGTCGGCCGTGTAGGACTTGGCGATCGGCGTCACCGAGCCGCGGGCGCCGGTCTGGGGATTCTGCCACGGCTGGCTGGAATCCTTGCTCCCCTTGGTCAGCACGTCCGACGCGGCGTTGCGGGCAAAAGCGAGATCGGCTTCGGTCGGCTCGCGCTCGGGCGGCGAGCTGACCGCGCCGGTGATCTCCGCATCGTCCATCTTGGCAAAGGCCGTTTCAGGGCGCGACAGGCTGCAGCCGCCGCCGGACAGGCCGATTAGAATGAGTGTCAAAGCCGTGCCGGCATGACCGATCGCGGATAGGCCAAGCCGGACCGATGCCCTATATAGGGCCGGACCAGAATGGACTTGCACGCGCCTGGCCGCGGGTGAACGCAAAACTCGGACTCCCCATACACATGACCGACCCCACGAGCATCAAACACCAGACAACCTTAACATCCGGTACATCGGCCGATTTTACCCAGGCCGGCGAGCCGTTTGCGCTGTTTGCGGCGTGGTTTGCCGAAGCCGGCAAGAGCGAGCCCAACGATCCGAATGCGATGGCGCTGGCAACGGTCGACGACAGCGGGCTGCCTGACGTGCGCATGGTGCTGATGAAGGGCTATGACGAGGACGGCTTCGTCTTCTACAGCCACAAGGCCAGCCAGAAGGGCCGCGAGCTCGCCGCCAATCCGAAGGCCGCGCTGCTGTTTCACTGGAAATCGCTGCGCCGCCAGGTCCGCATCCGCGGCCTCGTGGCGCCGGTGACCGACGAAGAGGCCGACGCCTATTTCGCGACCCGGCCGAAGCAGGCGCAGCTCGGCGCCTGGGCCAGCAAGCAGTCGCAGCCGTTGGAGAGCCGCTTCGCGTTCGAGCAGGCGATCGCCAAGGTCGCGGCGCAATACATCATCGGCGAGGTGCCGCGCCCGCCAGGATGGAGCGGCTGGCGCATCACTCCCGTCAGCATGGAGTTCTGGCACGACCGGCCATTCCGCCTGCACGACCGCATCGAATTCCGGCGCGAGGCTTCGGGCCGGCCGTGGACCAAGGTGCGGATGTATCCGTAGAGGATCGCCGCGCGGGCTTGCGCCCGGCCTCCAGGCGTCCGATACGCCAACGAATCGCCATCGCGCGCGTGAATCAGGCGCCGAACGCACAACCATTGTGGTAAGTTGATCCCGTCCGGGATCGTGAAAGACGCAGTTCATGCCGACCTCTTCCAATCAGCCACGGCGCACGATGCTGCTGACCGGTGCCAGCCGCGGCATCGGTCATGCCACCGTGATCCGCTTCTCATCAGCCGGCTGGCGCGTCCTCACCTGCTCGCGGCACCCCTTTCCCGAAGAATGCCCGTGGGGCGCCGGCCCCGAGGACCACGTCCAGGTCGACCTGTCCGATCCCCAGGACACCGTGCGCGCGATCGCCGAGATCAAACAGCGGATCGACGGCGGCGAGCTGCACGCGCTGGTCAACAACGCCGCGATCTCGCCGAAGGGCGCGGGCGGTGCCCGGCTCGGCACCGTCGACACCGACCTCGACACCTGGAATCACGTCTTCCGCGTCAACTTCTTCGCGCCGATCATGATGGCGCGCGGCCTGATCAAGGAGCTGAAGGCGGCCAAGGGCTCCGTCGTCAACGTCACCTCGATCGCCGGCTCGCGCGTGCATCCCTTCGCCGGCGCGGCCTACGCGACCTCCAAGGCGGCGCTGGCCGCCCTGACCCGCGAGATGGCGTCGGATTTCGGCCGGGTCGGCGTCCGCGTCAACTCGATCGCGCCGGGCGAGATCGACACCTCGATCCTGTCGCCGGGCACCGAGAAGATCGTGCAGGAGCAGATCCCGATGCAGCGCCTCGGCACGCCCGACGAAGTCGCCAAGATCATCTACGTGCTGTGCTCGGAGACCAGCTCCTACGTGAACGGCGCCGAGATCCACATCAACGGCGGCCAGCACGTCTGAGCCATTCGGCGCGGAGACGGTTGCCCGTGTTCGATTTGGTTCATGGCGGCTTGCCACGTTCGGCAAGTTCCCGATGACCGCGCGAAGGCGTGATTAACGCCATCTCCGAAGATCGATACGGACCTACCGACCACCACAAACAAGACAGCGCTCCCGGAGGGAACGCTGTTCATGGGATGGGATCGGCGTACTGAATTTCCAGTCGCTGGCTGCGCGGGCGGCATTGCCTGAATACCGTCCGGTCGAGAACGGTCGTTCAGCCTTCGCACACCAAACCGCGCAGAATCTGCGCGGCGCGCCAGCGCAGGCGGTCGGACTCGACGTTGAGGGCGCTGGAGCAATCATCGTCGCGCTCGTCCTCCTCGAGATCGGCGCCGCAGTAGCGGCAGGTGCGCGGCGACAGCGCATGGGCCACGACGATGTCGGCGCGGCTGCGCTGATAGCTGGCAAGATCGATCACGTTGTTCGATGCCATTATGCGTTTCTCAACCATTGCCGCCGCCTCTTGGATAAGGCGCGATGAACGCGCCCTCGAGCTCTGCCTTGCATGCCACGCGCCGAGGCGCTCGTTGTTTGTCATGCTGGTGCAGATTTATCGCAGAGAAGTTTCGATCAAACGTTCAGCGTTCCCGTCAAATTTTACCTGAGGAATTGGGGCGGCTTTGCAGCGGCATTGCAGCCGGCCTAACAAGTATTTCCTATTATGTGTTGCATCTCACCGCTTGTGTCACCTGAGGTGCATAGCGACGGACTCTGCCCCGCTGCTAACAACGGGGCGCGAATGAGGCATCACCTGGAATGACGGCACAATGTCGCAGGCCTCGCCCAGATTTGTCGCCAGAGCCTGGATTTTCAGGCCAGCGGCACTACAGCCACTTCTTCAATTTGAAGATGTAGTACGGCACGATCGCACAGATCAGCATCAGCACCAGCGCCATCGGATAGCCGTGCACCCATTCGAGCTCCGGCATCATCTTGAAGTTCATGCCGTAGATCGACGCGATGAGGGTCGGCGGCATCAGCACCACCGCCATCACCGAGAACAACTTGATGATGTTGTTCTGCTCGAGGTTGACGACACCGAGCATCGCATCCAGCACGAAGGTGATCTTGCCCGCGAGATAGGACGCGTGGTCGGTCAGCGAGGCGACGTCGCGCTGCATGGTCTTGAGCTGCTCGCGCATATCCTTCGACCACTTCACGCCTTCGACGACCGCAGAGAGAAACGTGACGAGACGACCGATCGACACCAGGCTCTCACGCACCTTCGAGGTCAGGTCGCCCTTGCGCCCGATCGCGATCAGGATCTGCGAATACTGCTTGGCGTGCCCGTGACGCTCATTGTTCGGCTCGAAGATCTCGTGGCTGACCTGGTCGATATCGGCCCCGACCTTCTCGAGAATGTCGGCGCAGCGGTCGATTACCGCATCGAGCAACTCCATCAGCACCATCTCGCCGGTGATCCCGGGCGCACAGTTGCGAGCGAGCTTTGCCTCCACCACGGCGAACGGTCGCGGCTGGTCGTAGCGGACCGTCACCAGACGGTGGCCCGCCAGGATGAAGGTGACGGCGGTGGTCCTGGGCATATCGGAGTCCGAGTGGCACATCAGCGTAGCCGTCATGTAGCGGGCGCCGTTCTCGATATAGAGGCGGCTGGAGATCTCGATCTCCTGCATGTCCTCGCGCGTCGGCACCGCAATCCCGGCCAGCTTTTCGACGGCCCGATCCTCGGCACTGCTCGGGTTCACCAGGTCGACCCAGACCGCATTGTCCGGCAGAGCCGCGGGATCGGTGATCGCCGCCTTCTTCAGCGCGGTTTCGGACGGGACGAACACCGAGAACATGGACAAACTCCGAATCGCGAAACCTGAATTTCGGGGACTTAGCGGTGGGATGCTGCCGCCTTGTGACGCAGCTTGCGAGTCCGGTCCATCGGCTTTTCGCGCCAATGCTCCGCGGCCTCTCGCGCGGCGCCGCGGGGGAGCTGACCGTGCCATTCGAAGCACAGCTGTGGACGACTGCCCGCAACTTTGCGGCAAAAAAGCAACAATCGCGGCGCTGCAGCGTGACCTGTGCGTGTATCGGCTGGAATTGAGAACGATTTTGACGATAATGGGACATGTGGAATCGCGCTGCAGTGGCGCGGCCGTGTCATTGCAACGTCAGCTGTCGATTGGAATTGGTGACATGTCGCTGAAGGTGAAACTCGGACTCCTGGCCGCCGGCCTGATGCTGTCGGGCTGCATGCAGGCCACGACGTACGAGGCGACCAACACCCAGGCCTTCAAGCCGAAGGACAAGGAACTTCTCGCGAAGATCCGCTACACCAACACGCCGGTGGCCGAGCCCTATCGGCGCGCGATCGTCGACTATCACCGCAAGGAAGCTCCGGGCTCGATCGTCGTCGATTCCGACAGCCACTACCTCTATTACGTGCTGGATGGCGGCAAGGCGATCCGCTACGGCATCACCGTCGGCGAAGAGGCCATGGCCTGGTCGGGCATTGCCAAGGTCGGCGCCATGACCGAGTGGCCGGCTTGGCATCCGACCAAGGGCGAGATCGAGCGTCTGGGCGTTCCGACCTTCGTCGCCCCGGGCCCCGACAATCCGATGGGCTCGCGCGCGATGTACCTCTATGCCAACGGCAAGGACACGCTGTTCCGCATCCACGGCACCAACCAGCCGGAATATATCGGCGCCTCGATCTCCTCGGGCTGCATCCGCCTGACGAACGAGGACGCGATCGACCTCTATAACCGGGTGAAGGTCGGCACCATCGTCGTGGTACTCGATCCGAAGAAGGGTGATTCGCCCTACAAGCCGCAGATGGCGCTGCAGGGCGGGGGCACCTACGCTGCGATGCAGTGAGCCTCGGCTGAAGCCGGCACGATATCAAAAAGCCGAGAAACGCGTTTAGCAGCCTTTCCAAGGGCGCCGGTCACCCGGCGCCTTTTGTTTTGGGGGCTAGAACAATCCGCGGAAAGGATCCCAGCCACGACGGCTGTGATGGCGCGTCCGAGAAGCCGGCTTCGACGGCGAAGCCCGACCCACGCGGGGACTGTTCTGTGCGCGCTGGTCCCGCCCGGCTGCATTCCGCACCGTGTCGGAAGCTGCGGTCGGCGCGCGCGCCTCTGCCGCGGAGCTTCCGGGCTCTTGCTGTTCAGGCGCCGACTGGGACGCGGTCCGCCGGCTGCGGGCCGTTGCAGCGGGCTTTGTGGCCGGAGGCCCTGCTTCCGCGTCGGCCCGTCGGGAGCTGTCGTCAGCAGAAGGATTCTCCGCTGCGGCCGAGGGGTCGGCCTTCCTCTCGTCGGCGCCGGCGCGACCGCCGTCGTTGTGCTCGGCTTTGGTGCTCGGGCTCTTCCGGGCGTTTTCGGTGCCGGCCTGCGCGGTCTCGCGTGGCGGCGCGTCTTCGGGTCTGGCGGCGGGCATCAGGGGCGCGACCTTCGGCAGCGGATCCAGCACGTCCCATTGGCAGATCCGGTAATTGTTCCGCCGCTCCATCAGGTCGAGATGGATGTGGTCCTCGTGGTACCAGTCGGAATCGGGGCCGAGCACCGTGGAGAAATGAGTGCAGACCGCGTGCAGCACCGCCTCGCGCAAATCGCGCGGCTGGGTGCGGTCGGTGAGATCGACCAGGCGGCCGTCGGCCAGCTTGAACCCTTGGACATCCAGCGCATTGGCACGGCCGTGCTCCGATAGCTGCGCGCCGCTGACATTGTTGCGGCCGCGACACTGATATGAATCGAAATTGTCGAGCGCGGTGACCGCGCTGCCGAGCCGCTCGGCCAGCGGCGCCACGTTGTTGCGCACCCAGTTGACGACCGCGGTCGCCATCGGACAACGCATGGTCGCCGCGGGCGTCAGCGCCACCCTGCGCTTGTCAGGCAGCACCACCGCCTCCAGCCGCACCAGGTCCTCGCCGCCGCAGCCGCCAGGCCCCTTGATCGGCGGAATCGATGGCGCGATCGCGACCTCTTCGGTCAGGGCCAGCCGGCAGGCCGAAGGCGGCGGCGGGGCTTGGACATCCGCCTTCGGACCGCCGCTGGCCGCGTCGCGCGGAGCGGCATCCTCACCGTTGGCCGCCTGCCGCGCCGGCGCGTCGGCTGGCCGCGGCTGCGGAAGCGGCACCTTGGCAACGTCGTCGGCCGGCTTCGCTGCGGGCTCAGAGGCCGCGGGCGGGCTGCGGTGCGCCGATTTCGCGGCCGCCGCCGGCACCGCCATGAGCCAGCTCAATGCGATCGCCACGGCCACAGCGCTAACCATCACGCCCGGCGCGACGTCGTGGCCATCACAAGCCCATTTGCGTCGGGTGCGGCGCGCGCTAAAATTGACCAAAGAGACCAAAAGACCCTCGCTGCAAGCGAATACCGGAGGAACGACCTGATGCTTGGTTTGATGCAAGACTGGCCCCTGCTTTGTCACCGGATCATCGAGCATGCGGCGACAATCCACGGCTCCCAGGAGGTCGTGACCCGCTCGGTCGAAGGCCCCATCGTTCGCACCACCTATCGGCAAATCCACGACCGCGCTCTCAAGGTCTCGCAGAAGCTGACGCGCGACGGCATCAAGCTGGGCGACCGCGTCGCCACCATCGCCTGGAATACCGGCCGTCATCTCGAGGTCTGGTACGGCATCATGGGAATCGGCGCGATCTGTCACACGGTCAATCCGCGCCTGTTTCCCGAGCAGATCGGCTGGATCATCAACCATGCCCAGGACCGCATCGTCATCACCGATCTGACGTTCGTGCCGATCCTCGAGAAGCTCGCCGACAAGCTGCCGAGCGTCGAGCGCTACATCGTGCTGACCGACGCCGCGCACATGCCGCAGACGACGCTCAAGAATGCCGTCGCCTACGAATCGTGGATCGGCGAGGCCGACGGCGATTTCGCCTGGGGGACCTTCGACGAGAACACCGCAGCCGCGATGTGCTACACGTCCGGGACCACCGGTGATCCGAAAGGTGTGTTGTATTCGCATCGGTCCAACGTGCTGCATGCGTTGATGGCCAATAGCCGGGATTCACTCGGTACGTCCGCAGCAGACACAATGCTTCCGGTGGTTCCGCTGTTCCATGCCAACAGCTGGGGCATTGCCTTCTCCGCTCCCTCGATGGGCACCAAGCTGGTGATGCCCGGCCCCAAGCTCGACGGCGCGTCCGTCTACGAGCTGCTCGACACCGAGAAGGTGACCTACACCGCCGGCGTGCCGACGGTGTGGCTGATGCTGCTGCAGCACATGCAGGCGCATAACCTCAAACTGCCGCATCTGAAGATGGTCGTGTGCGGCGGCTCGGCGATGCCGCGCTCGATGATCCAGGCCTTCCTCGACATGGGCATCGGCGTGCGCCATGCCTGGGGCATGACCGAGATGAGCCCGATCGGCACGCTCGCCACCCTGAAGCCGCCGTTCCTCGCCGCCGACGGCGACGCCAAGCTCGATGTGCTGCAGACCCAGGGCTTCCCGCCGTTCGGGGTCGAGATGAAGATCACCGACGATGCCGGCACCGAGTTGCCGTGGGACGGCAAGACCTTCGGCCGGCTCAAGGTGTCCGGTCCCGCGGTGTCGAAGGCCTACTACAAGGTCGACAGCAACATCCTCGACGATGAAGGCTTCTTCGACACCGGCGACGTCGCCACCGTCGATGAGCATGGCTACATGCGCATCACCGACCGCTCCAAGGACGTCATCAAGTCCGGCGGCGAATGGATCTCCTCGATCGACCTCGAGAATCTCGCCGTCGGCCATCCCGCCGTCGCCGAGGCTGCCGTCATCGGCGTCTATCATCCGAAATGGGACGAGCGCCCGCTGCTGATCGTGCAGTTGAAGCCCGGCCAGACCACGACGCGCGAGGACATCCTGAAATACATGGAAGGCAAGATCGCCAAATGGTGGATGCCCGATGACGTCGCCTTCGTCGACGGCATCCCGCACACGGCAACGGGCAAGATCCTGAAGACTGCGCTGCGCGACCAGTTCAAGAGCTATCGCTTCCCCAACGCCGCTGCCTAGCAACCACTCCCGCTCCGCGCGAGACTCACGGCCCCTGCGCCCCGCGGGGGCCGTTTGCGTTCCGCGCAAAAAGTTCCATCGCCCTCGCCTCGACCAAAGGCGAATAGGAAGCCCATGGGAGCGTTCCTAAGGTCCGGCACCATAAAAAACGAGGGAACGCCACCATGCTAAGATCAACCCGCCTGCTGCCCTGGCTGCTGGGAGCATCACTGGCCGCCACGGCCGCTCACGCCGCTGGCAACAAGGTCGTGATCGGCGACATCGACGACATGTCCGGGCTCTATGCCGACGTGATCGGGCCGGGCGGGGTCGAGGCTGCAAAGATGGCGATCGAGGATTTCGGCGGCAGCGTGCTCGGCAACAAGATCGAGTTCATGGAGAGCGATCATCAGAACAAGCCGGACGTCGGCGCCCAGAAGTTGCGCGAGTGGGCCGATCGCGACGGGGTCACCATGATCCTCGGCGGCTCCAACACGGGGGTCAGCCTCGCGATGGCCAACGCCGCCAAGGAGAAGAAAATACCGTTCATCGCGATCGGTGCCGCCGGCGCCTCGCTGACCGGCAAGGACTGCACGCCCTACACCGTCCACTACGCCTACGATACGACCTCGCTCGCCAACGGCACCGCCAAGACCATGGTCAGCCAGGGCGGCAAGAGCTGGTTCTTCCTGACCGCCGACTACGCCTTCGGCACCCAGTTGCAGGAAGCCGCGTCCAAGGTGGTCGAGGCCAATGGCGGCAAGGTGGTCGGAGCGGTCCGCGTGCCGCTCTCCACGTCGGATTTCTCCAGCTATCTGCTGCAGGCGCAGGGCTCGGGCGCGCAGGTTCTGGGCCTCGCCAATGCCGGCAACGACTTCACGAACTCGATCAAGGCCGCGGATGAATTCGGCATCGCCAAGACGATGAAGCCGGCGGCACTGCTCGCCTTCATCAGCGACATCCACAGTCTCGGCCTGAAGACCGCGCAGGGTCTCTATCTCACCACCGGCTGGTATTGGGACCTCAACGACAAGACCCGTGCTTTCGCCAAGCGCTACTACGAAAAGACCAAGCGCGAGCCGACCATGAACCAGGCCGCCTACTACTCGGCGACGATCACCTATCTCAACGCCGTGAAGGCGGCCGGCACCACCGAGTCCGACAAGGTCATGGACCAGCTGCGCAATATGAAGATCGACGACATGTTCACGTCCAACGGCAAGATCCGCGCCGACGGCCTGATGGAGCATGAGATGTACATCATGCAGGTCAAGAAGCCGGAGGAGTCGAAGTACCCCTGGGACTACTACAAGCTGATCCAGACGATGTCCGGCGAGGAGGCATTCGGCAAGCTTTCGGAGTCCGCCTGCCCGCTGGTGCATTCGCATTGAGCATCTGACGCAAGCCTGACCAAGGCAGCCACGGCCCCTCCCCTTTGGCGGGGCCGTGGCGTTGCGTGCCGCCGTGGCGTTGACGTGGCGCAAGGCGGGCATGCCGGGCCGCATCTAGAAGGTGGGCATGAGTTCAAGAGCGCGCCTCCCAGCGTCTACGACATGGCGCGACATACCGTCGACGGTGCTGACGCTCGGGCTGGTATCGCTCCTGATGGATATCTCCTCGGAGCTGATCCATGCGCTGCTGCCGGTCTTCCTCGCGACCGTGGTCGGCGCCTCCACGGTGACCATCGGCCTGATCGAAGGCGTGTCCGAGGCGACCGCCGCAATCACCAAGGTGTTCTCCGGCGCACTGTCCGACCGCATTGGCAAGCGCAAGCTGCTGGTCGCAATCGGCTATGGGCTGGCGGCATTGACCAAGCCGGTGTTTCCGCTCGCCAGCACATCATGGCAGATCCTCGCGGCGCGCTTCGTCGACCGCATCGGCAAGGGCATCCGCGAGGCGCCGCGCGATGCGCTGATCGCCGACGTCACGCCGGAAGGCATCCGCGGCGCGAGCTACGGCCTGCGCCAGGCGCTCGACACGATCGGCGCCTTTGCCGGTCCCCTCCTCGCCGTGGCGCTGATGGCGCTCTACGCCGACGACTTCCGGGCGGTGTTCTGGTGGTCGGCGCTGCCGGCCACGCTTGCCGTGCTGCTGATCCTGTTCGGCCTGCGCGAGCCGGCGCAGACCGCGCCTGCGGCGCGCCGGGACTGGCCGGTCCATGCGCGCGAGCTGCGCCGGCTGCCATCGGCCTATTGGATCGTGGTCGCCACCGGCGCGGTGTTCGCGTTGGCCCGCTTCAGCGAGGCGTTCCTGGTGCTGAAGGCGCAGGCCGACGGCCTCGCTCTCGCCCTGATCCCGTTGGTCTACGTGCTGATGAACCTGATCTATGCCGGCGTCGCCATGCCCGCCGGCATCCTCTCCGACCGCATCGGCCGCAACAACGTGCTGACCTGCGGCCTCGTGGTGCTGACAGCCGCCGACCTGACGCTGGCCTTCGTGCCCGGCCTGATCGGCACCGCGATCGGCGTCGCGCTGTGGGGCCTCTACCTCGGGCTGTCGCAGGGGCTGCTGTCGGCAATGGTCGCCGATACCGCCCCGCCGGATCTGCGCGGCACCGCGTTCGGCCTGTTCAACCTTGTGACCGGCGCTGCGCTGCTGGTCGCGAGCCTGCTGGCGGGATCGCTGTGGCACGCCTATGGGTCGCAGGCGACGTTCACGACCGGCGCAGCCTTCTCGATCGCAACCGTCCTGTTGATGCTGACGGCGTTGCGCAGCCGCCCGGACCGAGCCGCCTGACGCGGTCTCCGCATCAACCGCCCTCTCCGGGCCAAACGCCTCTTGAATTTGCGCCATCCGCGTGGTCTCACACGGGGTGATCCGGCCGCCCGGCAACGCAGGCAGCGGCCCAACCCCGGCAGTTCCTGACACGATGGCACGCAGGTTTCACGCCCCCTATCTGTCGGAGCCGATCTCCAGCCTCGCGACCTGGACCCGCAATCTGGCGGTGTTCTCGGTCGTCGCCGTGCTGGTCTCGATCCTGATCCTGCGCTTCGATTTTCTGGAGATGAAGCCGGCGCTGGCGACGTTCTTCGGCGCGCTGGGGCTCGCCGTGCTGTCGATCCTGCTCGGGCTTGCCGCCTTCGTCGCGATCTGGCGCAACGGCAGCCGCGGCATGAGCCGGATCCTGCTCGCCTTCATGATCGATGCGGTGGTGCTGGCCTATCCGGCCTACCTCGCGCTCCAGTACCGCAAGCTGCCGAAGATCTATGACATCACCACCGACCCGATCGATCCGCCGCGCTTCGAGGCTTTGGCGCCGCTCCGCAACGGCGACGGCACCAACACGGCCGTCTATGCCGGGCTGTATTCAGCCGAGCAGCAGCAGAAATTCTATCCGGACATCGAGCCGGTGCAGATCGAACTGCCGCCCGATCGCGCCTACGCGATCGCCCTGAAGCTGGTCAACCGGCGCAAATGGTTCGTGGTCGACGAACGCGCGCCCCAGCCGCCGCGCCGCGTCGGCCGCATCGAGGCGGTCGCGCGCACGCCGATCATGGGCTTCCGCGAGGACATCTCGATCCGCATCCAGCCCGACGGTGAGGATTCCCGCGTCGACGTCCGCTCCGCCTCGCGCTATTTCGAGTCAGATATCGGCAGCAATGCCGCGCGCGTGACCAAGCTGATCGAGGACCTGTCCAACGCCGGCGAGGCCGAGGCGCAGAAGCCGGTGAAGAAGGTCACGCCGCCGCCGGTGGCGGCGAAGGGCAATGCGAAGACGGTGAAGAAGTGAGCGGGGCGAATGGCGAATAGGGAGTAGCGAATAGGGAACGAAGTCTTCCCGGCTCGCACTCTTCCCCTACTCGCTATTCGCTACACCAGCCGATACGTCCCGCCGATCACCGGATCACCTTCCGTCGCGACCACGCCGCGGGCGACGAGGTCTTCCAGATGGGCCAGCACGGAATAGCCGGCCGCGGTGGTGAGCCGTGGATCGATGCCGATATAGATCGCGCGCACCATGGTCGGGATGTCGGCCTCGCCCTTGGCGAGGCGATGCAGGATCGAGGCCTCTCGGGCCTGGCGGTGGCGCATCAGGAAGCGCGTGTAGCGCGGTCCCTCCGGAATTTCCGGACCGTGACCTGAGAAATACAGCTCCTCGGGCCGCGCGGCGAGCCGCTCCAGCGAAGCCATGTAGTCGACCATCGAACCGTCGGGCGGCGCCACGATCGACGTCGCCCAGCCCATGACGTGATCGCCGACGAAGGTGGTGCTGCGCTCGGCCCAGGCGAAGGCGAGATGGTTGGCCGTATGGCCCGGCGTCGCCACGGCCTCGACCCGCCAGCCCCGCCCTTCGATCACATCGCCGTCAGCAACGGTGACATCCGGCGCAAAGTCGCGGTCGACGCCGGATTCCGGACTGTGCTTCTCACTCTCGTAGCGCGGCCGCGAGGCGCGATGCGGGCCCTCGGCATAGACGGTGGCGCCGGTCGCGGCCTTCAGCCGGCCGGTGTTCGGCGAGTGATCGCGATGCGTGTGCGTCACCAGGATGTGCGTGACGGTCTCGCCTCTGATGGCATCGAGCAGCGCCTGCGCATGGGCCTCGTTGTCCGGACCCGGATCGATGATCGCGACGTTGCCGGTCCCCACGATGTAGCTGACCGTGCCGGTGAAGGTGAACGGACTCGGATTGTTGCAGAGGACGCGGCGAATGCCCGGGCGGACCTGCTCGACGACGCCCGCCCGAAGCGGGAAGTTGCGGTTGAACGGGACGTCGTCATTCTCGGCCATGGCGTGCCTTCCCTGTGCATGGGGCAGATCGCCTGCCTCACTCGCTGCCGTCATCCCCCGCGAAAGCAGGGGATCCAGTACTCCGAGACGGCGATGAGCCTCGATGGGCCGGTGATTGCTGGATCGTCCGCTTTCGCGGACGATGACAGCGAGGGCGCAACGGCGACCGCGTATAGCGCCCTATGCAGCGAATGGGCGTCGCGCACAGCAGTTAGAAAAACGCCTGAATGCCGGTGATGGCGCGGCCGAGGATCAGCGCGTGGACGTCGTGCGTGCCCTCGTAGGTATTGACCGTCTCGAGGTTGGCGGCATGGCGCATCACCTGATACTCGATCGAGATGCCGTTGCCGCCGTGCATGTCGCGCGCGACGCGGGCGATGTCGAGCGCCTTGCCGCAATTGTTGCGCTTGACGATCGAGATCATCTCCGGGGCCATCTTGCCCTCGTCCATCAGGCGGCCGACGCGAAGCGAGGCCTGCAGGCCGAGCGCGATCTCGGTCTCCATGTCGGCGAGCTTCTTCTGGACCAGCTGCGTGGCAGCCAGCGGCTTGCCGAACTGCTTGCGGTCGAGCGTGTACTGGCGAGCGCGATGCATGCAATCCTCGGCGGCACCGAGCACGCCCCAGGAGATGCCGTAGCGGGCGCGGTTGAGGCAGCCGAACGGCCCCTTGAGGCCGGACACGTTGGGCAGCAGCGCGCTCTCCGGCACCACCACGCCGTCCATCACGACCTCGCCGGTGATCGAGGCGCGCAAGGAGAGCTTGCCGCCGATCTTCGGCGCCGACAGGCCCTTCATGCCCTTCTCCAGGATGAAGCCACGGATCTGGTTGTCATGCGCGGCCGACTTGGCCCACACCACGAACACGTCGGCGATCGGCGCGTTCGAGATCCACATCTTGCTGCCGGTCAGGCGATAGCCGTCGGCCACCTTCTCGGCGCGGGTCTTCATGCCGGCCGGATCGGAGCCGGCATCCGGCTCGGTCAGGCCGAAGCAGCCGACCCACTCGCCGCTGGCGAGCTTCGGCAGATACTTCTTGCGCTGGCTCTCGTCGCCATAGGCATAGATCGGATACATCACCAGCGAGGACTGCACCGAGTTCATCGAGCGGTAGCCGGAATCGACGCGCTCGATCTCGCGTGCCACGAGGCCATAGGCGACGTAGCTCGCATTGGCGCAGCCATATTCCTCCGGCAGGGTGATGCCGATCAGGCCGAGCTCGCCCATCTCGTTGAAGATCTCGCGGTCGGTCTTCTCCTCGAGATAGGCCTTGGTCACGCGCGGCAGCAGCTTGTCCTGGGCGTAGGCGCGCGCGGTGTCACGCACCATGCGCTCGTCCTCGGTCAGCTGATCGTCCAGCAGGAAGGGATCGTCCCACTGGAAGCTCGACTGGGCCGGCTTGTCCTTTGCCTGAGGGCGCGCGCTCATGAATGGTCCTTTCGCGTCTCGCTGCGCACGGGTCGCAGCAGTTGAGAGGTTAAATCCTGGAAGTTCAGCCTTCAAGCCGCTCGTTGGCGACGATCTCGATGCCGAAACCCGACAGGCCCTTGTAGTCATGCACCGACGACGTCAGGTTCCGGATCGAGGTCACGCCGAGATCACGCAGGATCTGCGCACCGACGCCGACCTCGCGCCACTGCCGGTGGCGATCGGCCTCCGCGGTATGCGGCTCTTCGACCGGCTCGACGGGAACGCCGGCCGCGCCGTCGCGCAGATAGATCAGCACGCCGCGACCGGCCCGCTTGAAGTGCTGCAGCACCGCCTGGATACGCTGCGGACCTGCGATCAGATCCTTCACGATGTTGGGCTTGTGCAGCCGCGTCAGCACGTTCTTGCCGTCGCCGATGCCGTTATAGACGAACGCGGCGTGGGTGATCGGATCGAACGGCGAGCGGTAGGCGAAGCCCTGCAGCGGCCCGATCGGGCTGTCGGTCGTGAAGGTCGACACCCGTTCGATCAGCTTCTCGCGCGCCTGCCGGTACGAGATCAGATCGGCGATGGTGACATGCTTGAGATTGTGGGCCGCGGCGAAACGAACGACCTGCTCGCCTTTCATGACCGTGCCGTCGTCGTTCATCAACTCGGAGATGACGCCGACCGGCGGGAGCCCGGCGAGCTTGCAGAGATCGACCGCCGCCTCGGTGTGGCCGGAGCGCAGCAGCACGCCGCCGTCACGCGCGATCAACGGGAAGATATGGCCGGGGCGCGCGAAATCAGCGGCACCGGCATTCGGGTTGGCGAGCGCACGACAGCAGGAGGCGCGCTCTTCGGCCGAGATTCCGGTGCCACCGTCCGGCTTGTAGTCGATCGAAACGGTGAAGGCCGTGGTGTGGTTGGAATCATTGTGCGCGACCATCGGGTCGAGCCGCAGCCGCCGCGCGTCGTCGGCGGTGATCGGCGCGCAGACGATGCCGGAGGTATGGCGAATGATGAACGCCATCTTGTCGGGCGTGCAGAGCGAGGCGGCGACGATGAGATCGCCCTCGCCCTCGCGGTCGTCGTCATCGGTCACGACGACCATCTCGCCCTTGGCGAAGGCGTACAGAACTTCCTGGATCGAGTCGGCCATTGCAAGTCTCGCTGCTTTTCCGGGCTGCTTTAGCCGGGATCGCAGGCGCGCGCCAGAGCGGCGGAACCGCCGCTCGAAGGTCGCCTTCCCCGGGAAAAGGACCGGCCCTGCCAGGACAAGCGCCCTGGTATCTGTTTAAAGTCGCCTCAAATCGAGAACAAGGGAGCCGCGCCTCATGGCCGCATTCGATTTTGCACCCCTCCTCAGCCCCGGCCTGCCCGCACCCGCCGCGCGCTGGACGGGACTCGCAAAATACAGCTTCGTCGGCGGCAACAACGACGCCGATGCCGTGCCCGTGGAGGGCTTGCGCGCGGCCGCCGACGCCGTGCTCGCCCGCGAGGGACGCGCGCTCGCCACCTACGGCCTCGCGCACGGGCCTCAAGGCTACCGGCCGCTGCGGGACTTTCTTGCCGCCAAGCTGACGCGGGACGCGGGCATGTCGGCGCGCGCCGACGACATCATGATCCTGTCCGGCTCGCTGCAGGGCCTCGACCTCGTCAATCAGGCGCTGCTCACGCGCGGCGACACCGTGCTGGTCGAGCAGGACAATTACCAGGGCACGCTGACGCGGCTGGCACGACTGGGCGTCAAGGTCATCGGCATCCCGCTCGACCAGGACGGCATGCGAACGGACGCGCTGGCGACGATGCTGGCCGATCTCAAGGACCGCGGCATCCGGCCGAAATACATCTATACCATTCCGACGGTGCAGAATCCGACCGGCACCATCATGCCGGAAAGCCGCCGTGCCGAGCTGCTGTGGCTGTCGCGCGCCTACGGCGTGCCGGTGTTCGAGGACGACTGCTATGCCGACCTGATCTGGGAGGGCAAACGGCCCCGCGCGATCCACGGCATGTCCGATCATGGCGGCGTGATCCACCTCGGCTCGTTCTCGAAATCGGTCGCGCCCGCGCTGCGGGTCGGCTTCCTGGTCGCCCCCTGGGAGATCATGTCGGTGCTGCTGTCCCTCAAGACCGATGCCGGCTCGGGCGCGCTGGAGCAGATGGTGCTTGCGGAATATTGCAGACCGCATTTCGCGACCCACGTGCCGCAATTGGTGCGGGGCCTGCGCGCCAAGCTGGACACCCTGGTCGAGGCGCTCAACGCGGAGTTCGGCACCGCCGCCGAGTTCGCGCCGCCCAAGGGCGGGATCTTCCTCTGGGTCAAGCTGCCGGACCAGGTTGACGCGATGAAGCTGTCACAGGCAGCGCTCAAACGCGGCGTCTCGATCAATCCGGGATCGGAATGGTCCACCGACGCCGCGCATGCGCGGAGCCGCCTGCGGCTGTGCTTCGCCAGCCCCTCGCATCAGGAGATCCGCGAGGGCATCGCAGTGCTCGCCGACGTCTGCCGGGAGGAGTTCGGGGTGCCGCTCCGCTCGTCCAACGTGGAGCGGACGCGCGCGATCGAGTGATTGCGCTGCTCACCGCACCGAAAAGGGCGACTGATAGGGCCGCCCGAACGGCACGCCATTGATGACCGTCTGCACCGGCTTGAGCTGCAGCTTGCCGTCGCGCTTGTTGCCGCGGGTATCGACGAAGCTGACGGGCCCCTCGACCAGGTCCATGATTGCGACGTCGGCGGGCGCGCCGACCTGCAAAGTGCCGATCTTCGGCGCACGGTTGATGATCTTGGCCGGCGCGGAGGTCGCCATGCTCACCACCTGCTCCAACGAAAATCCCATAGCGATGAATTTCGCCATCACGTTGGGCAGGAACGGCATGCCCGGGCTGTTGCCGGAGAAGACATGGATGTCGGAGGAGATGGTGTCCGGGCCGCAGCCGCCGGGGATCGCGACCTCGGCCACGGTGAAATCGAAGCTGCCGCCGCCATGGCCGACATCGAACAGCACGCCGCGCTGCTTGGCGGCGAGCGCCGCGGGCAGCAGCTTGCCGTCCTGGACGATGTTGGTGAAGGCGCCGCCCATATTCGGCGCGCCGGAATAGGCGTGGGTCAGGATGTCGCCGGGGCGCAGCAGGTCCAGGATCTGCGACATCAACTCGCCGGTCTCGACCCCACCGATATGCACCATCATCCGCGCCGGCCAGCCGCACAGCTCGCAGGCCTTGATGCCGCGCTTCAGCGGCTCGAGCCCATGCTTGAAGATCACGTTCTCCGACATCCGCACCTTGACCCCGAGCAGGAAGTCCGGGTTCTCCGCCAGCGCCATGGCGCAGGCGTCTACCTGCGCATTGTCGATGTTGTAGAGCTCGGCCACCGGAAACGCCGACAGGCCGTTGTTGGCGATGTGGACGAAGGCGTAGATGCGTGCCCGCGACTGGGCGGCGATGAAGCGGCGCAACGCCGCAAGATTGTTGACGCCGGCGTCGCCGGCCGAGACGACCGTCGTCGTGCCCTGGAATTGCACCAGTTCGTCGGGCGGGATCCCGATCGCCGAGCCATAGGGATAGACATGGCTGTGGAGGTCGATGAGGCCCGGCGTCACCAACCGGCCGTTGGCGTCGATCGACCGCAGCGCCCGCTCGGCCGGTATCTCGGGCTCGACCGCTTCGACGACGCCCCAGCGGATCCCGATGTCGCGCTTGCCTCGGAGCGACTGGCTTGGATCGATCACGTCGCCGCCCTTGATCACCAGATCGAACTTGTCGGCCGGCCCCACCGCGGCGCCGGCAGGACCCGATAGCGCGGCCATGGCGGCCGCTCCGGACGACAGCAGGAATTTGCGGCGCGACAGCGCAGACATGGTCAGCCTCCCCACGCTTGTTTGTAGTTGCGGGGAGCATGCGCCTTGTCCCCCTCGCCAGCAAGGCCGGCCCGGAAAGAATGAGACTTTGTGCCAACGATCTCGGCGCGGCTCTGTCATTGCGCCGTTGACGCAGTGCATTAAGATGTCACGGCAGTCACCCCCCGAGACCGCATGATTTCGATCTCCCGCCCTCTCATCGCAATCGTCCTCTGCGCATCATCAGCGTCTGCCGCCCGGGCCGACGACACCGTCGAGGTTGCTCGGACCTGGGGCCTGATCGGAACCTGGGCCGCCGACTGCAGCGCACCCGCGGTCAAGGGCCGCGGCGCCATCATCTCCTACGAAGTCACTGACGATGGTCACCTGATCTATCGTCGTGACCACGATCCGTCCGACGTCAACCAGGTGGCGAGCGCACGCGTCGAGGCGGACCAGACGCTGGTGCTCTCGATCGTGCTGCCCAAAGCGCGCCAGACGCGAGAGAACGGGATCACCCGGACCGCCGACGGCAATATCCGCTCCGCGTTCAATCGCGGCGAGGACGACAGCTACACCATTCGTGACGGCCGCTTCGTCGCCAACGGCAAGCCGACGCCAGCGCTCAGGAAGTGCGACTGACGCGGCAGGCTCGAGGGGACGGCACGGTCCGCCCGCGAGCGTGAAGACCAAATCTGAACGTGTATTCAGCAACTTCGTGGAAGTTCCTGCGGAACGTTCTTTCACACTTCAAGTTGATCCCGCACTTTCATTCTGGAGGACAACATGAAGAAAATCGCTCTCGCGCTCGCTTCCCTTGCGGTCGTCGCGCTCGCGGCACCGTCGATCGCCAACGCCGAGACGGTGGTCATCAAGCGTGGCGGCCATCACTACCACCACGGCTGGGATCGGTCCCACGCCGAATACCGCATGCATCGTGAGTACCGGCCTCACCGCTATGTCCGGCCGTTCCACCGCCATCACGATCGCACCGTGATCATCCGGCGCGACTGATCTGCAACTTCGACACAGCAATGGCCCCGAGAGGGGCCATTTTCTGTGGCGTTCGTTCTGACGTCCGTTCTCGCAGGGCTCCGCGTGGTGGTCAGCGGTCCCATTCCGGCGCAAAGGCCGGATTGACGAAGCGCTTGTCCTTCGGGAGGGACGCGATGGTGGCACGATCCTCATCATCGAGTTGAAGCTTCATCGCATTCCAGTTCGCACGCTGACTTTCCGGACGCGCGGCCTTGGGGATCGCCGCTACCCCATCCTGGTCCAACAGCCATTTCAGTGCGACCTGGGCGGCGCTCGAGCCATGCTTCCTGCCAATGGCCCCCAGCGTCTCGTCGGCGGCGGCGCGTCCCTGCGCCAGCGGGCAATAGGCCACCAGGGGAATCGACCGGCTCGCCATGTAGGCCATCAGCTTCGACTGATCGAGCATCACATGGTACTCGACCTGATTGCAGGCAACAGGTGCCTCGACGTCCTCCACCGCCTGTTTCAGCAGCGCGACAGTGAAGTTGGCGACGCCGATCGCGCGCGTACGCCCCTCCTCCTTCAGCTTCAACAGCGTCTCCAGCGCGGCCGGCAGGTTCATCCCCTTGGCCGGCCAGTGGATGAGATAGAGATCGACGAAATCCAGTCTGAGCTTCCTCAGACTCGTGTCGAATGCGCGACGGATCGCGTCCGGCGCGAGGTTCTCCGGCCAGACCTTGGTGGTGACGTGCAATTCGGCGCGCGGCAGATTTGTTGCCGCAAGTGCAGCACCGATCGCGTCCTCGTTGGCATACATCTCGGCGGTGTCGATGTGGCGGTAGCCGAGCGCAAGCGCGCTCTCGACGGCCTCGCGGCAGACAGTGCCCTGCATGCGAAAGGTGCCGAGCCCGAGCTTGGGCAGACGGATACCCTGGGTGTCGATGGCGTTCATGAAATCTCCTGGAATCGCGCGAGCCATTCGCCAGCAAACGCCGGCGGCAGCCTCGAACATCAAGACCTTGGCGGGAAGCGCTCAACTTGCCTTTGCTCCGCTTGCGAGTTCAAGCGAGCCGGCATCCGCCTCAATCAAGATGTCGGGAGCGAGGTTCCTGAACGCAACAGGCGCGCGGGGTAGCCCCGCCGATCAGCGCCAGTTACAGATGCCGCCGCTGCCAGGCCGGCACGGCCAGGTCTGAATGCGCGTATCCATCGCCTGCGCGTCGAGCGGATTGCCGCGCCGATGGACGAGCTTGGCGCGGGCGGCGCCGCGGGGCCGCTCGGCCGTCCTGGTGCCATGAGCGCGCCGGCTGGCGATGGCGCGCGGGATGGCGGAGCGCTCGTCCGGGTCGATCGCGGAACGGACGGCGACCGCAGGTCGATCTGATTTGGCTTCGATAGGCACAGGTTCGAAATGCGCCTCGGGGCCGAGCGGCTCCGGCGACAACACGGCCTTCGACAGATCAAGCTTGAGGAAGTCACCCGGCTGATAGGCCCCCGCCACAGCATCGCCCGCCGTGAGCAACACGGCGCATGTAATCGTGCCGATAACAGCTCTCAACACCATCCCATCCTCCCGTTCCCCGCGTAACGTCACTTACGCGCCCCCGCCGCGAGATCTCTGCACGCCGGCTGATGGCGAACTCGCAGCGCTGCCCGGCTGCAAGAGCCAGCTAAGAGCGCCTGACATCACGCCGCACGTCATGTTCGATGATCGACCGTTATCAGTTCGGAGAAAGCGCCCACCAACCGCCGGTCGTTCGACGCATCATAGCCAAAGTTCCGCGCTCGTCTCTGATGTAGGTCACGGCGCCGTCATTTCCAGGCCCAAAACTACGAGTCACAGTTACCGCTGTGCACGCAAATGGGCGCTGCGAGCATTAGTCATACCAATCCGTCGACCCGGATGCGGCATCGCAGCGTCTCTGCAGAGTCCGGGGCGATGTGCATGACGCCGGGCTTGGCCGCAAACTCGCCGTCGAAATCGAGCGGACTGGCGAAACCGCGCCACGGCTCGATGCACAGGAACGGCACGCCGCCGGGCTTCGACCAGATTCCAAGCTGACGAAAATGATCCCAAGTTAACTCAAGCGCCGGTCCTGTGGTTCCGACGAGGCGAACCGAACGGCTGGCCGGCTGATCGAGGATCACGGCATCGTCGTCGAACAGACGTTCGCTCAACGGGAGAACGCGCCCCTCGATCGGTGAGGGCTCCGGCCGCTCGCGCAGCAAACCTCCTGTCAGACGGCGGATCGGCGCCGGCTCCGGCTCTGCAAAGATCAGCCGATAGCTCTCCTTCGGCTGGCCGGGGAGCAGCGGCCAGTTGAAGGCGGGATGGCATCCGAACGAGGCTGGCAGAACCTCCGCGCCGGGGTTGGCGATCTCGACCGCCACGTCCAGCGCATCAGCGGTGATCCGGTAGCTCACCGTGAGACGGAAGGCGAACGGATAGCGCGCCCGCGTCGTCTCGTCGTCGGTCAGCTGCAACACGCACGACTCGGCCCCGCGCTCCAGCCAGGTGAATGGGAGGTCGCGGGCGAAGCCGTGCTGCGTCATCGGATAGGTTTGGCCGCGGTGGTGGAGCTGGTCATTCTTGAGTCGGCCGACGATCGGAAACAACCATGGCGCATGGCGCGGCCAGACGGCTCCGGCCTGCCACAGCAACTCCAGGCCCCCGGCCGTCTTCAACGAGCACAGCTCGGCGCCATCAGCCTTGACCGAGGCGGTGATGCCGCCCGCTCCGATCATGTGGAGGTCGTCGCTCATCTGCCGTCACCCACGTCGCAAGAAAATCGCACGAGGTGATGCCGGATTGCGGCGGCAACGTCCAGGGGTGCGGTTCGTCACCAGCGCGTAGACCACCGCCACAAGCACAGGGGACGGGAACGTCGAACTCGCGACCGAAGCCGAGAATGTCGCCGCGCTCATAGGGCCCGCGCAGTGTCTGAAGGGTAGGCAACCCGCGCCAAATCTTCGTGCAGGCCGCAGCTTGCCGGACCCGATCATTCGTGTACGAATGACCGAAACCGGCTTGATGCTGCGCCGCGTGCAGGCGCAAACTGCCGCAAATACCTTGCCAGGAAAGAAGGACATCCCGATGGCCCATGACGCGCCGCAAGCAACCGGTCCCAGCAAGCTGGTCATCCGCAACATCGGCCTGATGCTGTCCGGCGCACTGGAACGGCCCATCCTGGACGCCGACACGATCGTCGCCGAGAACGGCAAGATCACGGGCATCGGCCGCTTCAAGGACGTCGACACCGAAGGCGCGACCACGATCGTCGACGCCCATGGCACGACCGTGGCGCCAGGCCTGATCGACAGCCATGTTCATCCGGTCGCCGGCGACTGGACGCCGCGGCAGAACCAGACCAACTGGATCGACTCCTATCTGCATGGTGGCGTCACCACGATGATCTCCGCCGGCGAGGTGCACATGCCCGGTCGCCCGCGCGACGTCGTCGGCCTGAAGGCGATGGCGATCTTCGCGCAGCGCGCATTCTGGACGCTCCGCCCCGGCGGCGTGAAGGTGCATGCCGGCGCGCCGGTGATCGAATGCGAGATGGTCGAGGACGATTTCAAGGAGCTCGCGGCGGCCGGCGTCAAGCTGCTCGGCGAAGTCGGCCTCGGCGGCGTCAAGGACGGCCCGACCGCGCGCAAGATGGTCGGCTGGGCGCGCAAATACGGCATCCAGAGCACCATTCACACCGGCGGTCCGTCGATCCCCGGCTCCGGCCTGATCGACAAGGACGTCGTGCTGGAGGCCGGCACCGACGTCATCGGGCACATCAATGGCGGCCACACCGCCCTGCCCGACGATCAGATCCGCTGCATCTGCGAGGGCTGCAAGGCGGGGCTCGAGCTGGTGCACAACGGCAACGAGCGCTCGGCGCTGTTCACCTTGCGCACCGCGCGCGAGATGAACGATCTCCACCGCGTCATCCTCGGCACCGACGCGCCGGCCGGCTCCGGCGTGCAGCCGCTCGGGATCCTGCGCATGGTGTCGCTGCTGTCGTCGCTCGGCGACGTCCCCGCCGAGATCGCGTTCTGCTTCGCTACCGGCAACACAGCGCGGATGCGCGAGCTCGACTGCGGCCTGATTGAGATCGGCCGCTCCGCCGACTTCGTCATCATGGACAAGGCGCAGCACTCGCCGGCCACGACCTTGCTCGACAGCGTCCAGCTCGGCGATCTCCCGGGTATCGGCATGACCATCATCGACGGCATCGTCCGCACCCAGCGCAGCCGCAACACGCCGCCGGCCACGAAGATCCCGGAGGTCGTGGCGAAGTAATATCGTCGTAGAGCGGCATACACAGTCATTCCGGGGCGCCCAAAGGGCGAACCCGGAATCCCGAGATTGGCCTGCGCTGTTCTTTCCCTCAGCTCGGGATTCCGGGTTCGTCGCTTCGCGACGCCCCGGAATGACGTGGAGGAAGGGCTACCGCAGCCTGTTCAACAACCCCAGCAGCGTCTCGCGTTCCTTCGCATCCAGCGGCGCCAGTGTTTCCTTGGAGATGGCGAGCGCGAGCGGTGCGGTCTTCTCCGCGAGCTGCTGGCCGGCGCGGGTCAGGCTGACGAGCAGCCGGCGACCATCCTGCGGGTCCGGGCTGGTTTCGGTGAGACCGCGCGCGGTCAGCCGGTCGATCACACCTTTGATCGTCGCGACATCCATCGCCGTGAACCGTCCGAGCTGGTTCTGCGAGCACGGCCCGGTCTCGACCAGCTTCGACAGTGCCGCCCATTGCGTTGGCGTCAGGTTGCTGCCGATGTCGCGCGCGAAGATCATCGTGTGGCGCTGCCAGACCTGACGCAGGATGAAGCCGATCTGATCGTCGAGCACGTAATTTGATTTCGCCGCTTTGGCCGTGGCCTTCGCGGCGGCCTTTGCCTGCGGCTTCGGCGCGGTCTTCGTTGCGGTCCTTGCCGATCGCTTCAGCGTGGCGCTCTTGGCCATATCTTCCCTCGCCTCAGATCGACAGATGCGCGTCGCGGATGTCGGGCCGCGCGTCGAGCTCGGCCATGGTGCCGGAGAAGCAGATGCGGCCGCGCTCGATGATATAGGCGCGGTCCGAGATCAGCTTGGCGAAATGCAGGTTCTGCTCGGAGACGACCAGCGAGACGCCTTCCTTCTTCATGGTCAGGATCGCATCGACCATCTGCTCGACGATCTTCGGCGACAAACCCTCCGAGGGCTCGTCGAGCAGCACCAGCGACGGATTGCCCATCAGGGTACGGGCAATGGTGAGCATCTGCTGCTCGCCGCCGCTCATGCGCCCGCCCGGGCGGTTCTTCATCTCGCCGAGATTGGGGAACAACTGATAGAGTTTCTCGCGCGTCCATTGCGGCGCATTGGGCCGCGGCTTCTGCCGACCGACCTCGAGGTTTTCCTCCACCGTCAGCTCGGTGAAGATGCGGCGCTCTTCCGGAACATAGCCGAGGCCGGCGCGGACGATCTCATGGGTCGGCGCGGACGAGATGTCCTTGCCCTCGAACATGATCTGGCCCTCGCGCAGCTCGACCAGGCCGACAATCGAGCGGAACGTCGTCGATTTGCCGGCGCCGTTGCGCCCGAGCAGCGCCACCACCTCGCCCTCGCCGACCTCAAGGCCGATGTCGAACAGGATATGCGCCGGACCATAGTGGCTGTTGAGACTGGCGACGGACAGCTTCATGCCGGAGCTCCCTCGCGATGATCGGCATCATACAGCAGCCCTTCGCCGAGATAGATCGCCTGCACCTCCCGGTTGGCGCGCACCTCGGCTGGCGATCCCTCGGCAATGAGGCTGCCGCGATTGAGCACGAGAATGCGGTCCGCATGCTCGAATACCACGTCCATGTCGTGCTCCGTAAAGAGGACGCCGATCGACTGCTCACGCGCGATTCCAGCCGTCAGCCGCATCAGCTCGACACGCTCGCGCGGCGCCATTCCGGCGGTCGGCTCGTCCATGAGCAGCAGCTTCGGCTGGTTGGCGAGCGCGATCGCAAGCTCCAGCCGCTTGAGGTCGCCATACGCGAGCTCGCCGCAGGGACGCTCGGCATAGCCGGCCATGCCGACGAGATCGAGCAGGCGATCGGCTTCGTCGCGCTCGATGCCAAGCATCGGGCTCCAGAAATCGAACAGGCGGCGATGATGCGAGACCAGCGCGACCTGGATGTTCTCACGCACCGTCATGGTCGGATAGGTCGCGGTAATCTGGAAGGTGCGGCCGACTCCGAGCCGCCAGACCTCGCGCGGCTTTCGCCCCGTGGTCTCCTGCCCCATCACGGTGATGCGGCCGCTGTCCGGCACGTTCTGGCCGTTGAGCATGTCGAAGCAGGTGCTCTTGCCGGCGCCGTTCGGACCGATCAGCGCGAGGATCTCGCCGGCCTGCAGCGTGAACGACACGTTGCGGACGGCGTGAATGCCGCCATAGGATTTCGACAGGCCTTCGACGGAGAGCAGCGACACGCCGAGACTCATTGTGCGCCCTCCATCTTGGCCGACAGCGAAGCCCCCTTGGGGGCCGCTGCGCGGCGCCGATGCATGACGGTTTCGACCACGCCCACGATGCCTTTCGGGAACACCACCACGATCAGCACGATGAAGATGCCGAGCACGAGCTTCGACCAGTCGGTCTGGCTGACCAGCCAGATGTTGAGCGCCTTGTAGACGATGGCGCCGAAGATCGCGCCAGGCACCGTCTCGACGCCGCCGAGCAGCACCATCACCAGCGCATCGACCGACAGCGAGATGCCCATATTGTCGGGAAAGACGCTGCCTTTCAGATACGCGAACAGCGCGCCGCCGATGCCGGCCGTGGTACCGGCGATGATGAAAGCGGTCCACTGGATACGCTTGCCGTTGATGCCGATCGACTCGCTGCGCAGCGGCGAGTCGCGCATGCCGCGCAGCGCGTAGCCAAAGGGTGAGAAAGTAATCAGCCGGAGCACGCTGACCACGAGCGCCGACACGCCCAGTGCGAGCCAATAGAAGTGCGACGGCGAGGCCGCCCACTTTTCCGGCCAGAGACCGAGAATGCCATTGTCGCCGCCGGTCACGGCCACCCATTGGAACGCGATCGACCAAACGATCTGGGCGAACGCCAGCGTCAGCATCGCGAAGTAGACGCCGGAGAGCTGGACCGCGAAAGCACCAAACACGGCTGCGCCGAGCGCGCCGAGCAGCGGGCCCAGCAAAAGGCAGACGATCATCGGCAGTCCCGCCATCTTGGCGAGGAAGGCGACGCCATAGGCGCCGAGGCCGAAATAGGCGGCGTGACCAAACGAGGCGAGCCCGCCGACCGCCATCAGGAAATGCAGCGACGCCGCGAAGATCACGAAGATCGCGATCTCGGCGCCCACGGTCAGCGCGTAGTTGCCGGCGATGAAGGGCAGCATCGCTGCCAGCGCCAGAGCGACGAGGGACGCCAGCCGCTCGACCGAGCTCAGCGGACGCCACGGAATAACGGTGAGGCCCGGCGTGCGGCGCGCGGGCGCTTCCTTCTTACCGAACAGGCCCCAGGGCCGGACGACCAGCACGACCGCCATCACCAGGAACACCAGGATCAGCGAGATCGTGGGGAAGATCAAAATGCCGAAAGCGTTGAGCTCCGACACCAGCACCGCGGCCACGAAGGCGCCGAGGATGCTGCCGAGGCCGCCGATCACGACGACCACGAACACCTCGACGATGATGCGCAGATCCATCGCGTGATGGACCGCGTCACGTGGGATCTGCAGCGCGCCGCCGAGCGCGGCGAGGAAGACGCCGACCGCGAACACCGAGGTGAACAGCCACTTCTGATTGACGCCGAGCGCCGCCACCATGTCACGGTCCTGCGTCGCCGCGCGCACCAGGATGCCCCAGCGGGTGCGCTGGAACAGCAACCACAGCACCCCGAGCACGATCGGACCGAGCGCGATCAGGAACAGGTCGTAGCTCGGAATGTTCTGGCCGAAGAAATCGACCGCACCTTTCAATCCTGGCGCGCGGCGGCCGACCAGGTCGTCCGGCCCCCATATCAGCACAACGAGATCCTCGACCATCAGCGTCAAGCCGAAGGTCGCGAGCAGCTGGAACAGCTCCGGCGCGTGATAGATCCGGCGCAGCAGCACGATCTCGACGAGCACGCCGACGGCCGCGACCGCGAGCGCTGCCACGACGATGCCGCCCCAGAAGCCGAGCGGACCGGACAGCCTCTCAGTGAGCGAAAAGGCCACATAGGCGCCGAGCATGTAGAACGCGCCATGGGCGAAATTCACGATGCGGGTGACGCCGAAGATGATCGACAGTCCCGACGCCACCAGGAACAGCGAGGCTGCACTGGCAAGGCCGGTCAGGAACTGGACGAAATAGAAGGCCATGGGCGGTCCGCGTGAGGAGATCGTCGAATCGATGAGCCGCGTTTGCGCTCGGCGCTCCCTCAGAGAGCTGGCGAGCAAGCGTGGGGTGAGGGATCTCGGCCCGAACCTGCAGATCAGGCGTCGTATTCCCTCACCCCGCCCGCTCTCCCCCTGCGGGAGAGGGAGAAGCAGGATCGTGTGGATCAGTCCTTCGGCCGGAGCTTGCCGACCTCCGCGTCACCAGGCAGGTAGTCCGAGCCCTTGCGATAGACGGCGTCGACCATGATGCCCTTGCCGTCCTTCAGCGCAGTCTTGCCGACGTAAGCGCCGAGCGTCGACTGGTGATCGATCTTGCGGAACGTGATTTCACCGAAGGGCGACGGCACCGACAGTCCCTCGGCCGCGGCGATCAGCTTGTCGGTATCGGTCGAGCCGGCCTTGGCGAGGATGGCGGCTGCCGACTTGATGGTCTGGTAGCCGACGATCGAACCAAGCCGCGGATAGTCGTTATATTTGGCCTGATACGCCTTCAGGAACGCGTCGTGCTCGGGCGTCTTGATCGAATACCAGGGATAGCCGGTGACGATCCAGCCCTCGGGCGTCTCCTCCTTGAGCGGATCGAGATATTCCGGCTCGCCGGTCAGGAAGCTGACGACCTTGCGGTCCTTGAACAGGCCGCGGGTGTTGCCCTCGCGGACCAGCTTCACGAGATCGGCGCCGAAGGTGACGTTGAGGATCGCCTCCGGATTGGCGGCGGCGACGGCCTGCACCACCGGACCGGCGTCGATCTTGCCCTGCGGCGGCCACTGCTCGTCCACCCACTGGATGTCGGGCCGTTTCTCCGACAAGAGCTTCTTGAACACGGCGACGGCCGACTGGCCATATTCATAGTTCGGCGCAATGGTGGCCCAGCGCTTGGCGGGAAGCTTGGCGGCCTCCTCGACCAGCATCGCCGCCTGCATGTAGTTCGACGGACGCAGGCGGAAGGTGTATTTGTTGCCCTTCGCCCAGGTGATGGCGTCGGTCAGCGGCTCGGCCGCCAGGAAGAACACCTTCTTCTGGTTGGCGAAGTCGCTGACGGCGAGGCCGATGTTCGACAGGAACGTACCGGCGAGCATCGCGACGTTCTCGCTCGACACCAGCTCGTTGGCCGCGGTCTGCGCATCGGCCGGCTTGCCGCTGTCGTCCTTGGAGACGACGACGAGCTTCTTGCCGTTGATGCCGCCGGCCGCATTGATCTCCTCGACCGCGAGCTGCCAGCCCTTGCGATAGGGCTCGGTGAAGGCCGGCAGCAGCGAATAGCTGTTGATCTCGCCGATCTTGATGACGTCCTCGGCGCGCGCCGCGCCCGTCAGTCCCACGACGGCAAGGCCCAGGCCTGCCGCAAGCATCGTTCTCCGTCGCATCCCTTCAGCCTCCATGTTGTGTCGAATTACCGTAGACCGTCCTCGCCCTTGATCTCGGCGACCGTGAGCCCGCCGACGCGCGGCAGCGGACGGCCGCTGTCGGTGACCGCGAGCGCGACCATGATCTCATTGGCGCGTGGCGCGTCGTTGATCTGCACCTCCATGCCGTCGAAATGACTGCGCACGAAGGCCGCATCTTTATGGCCGAGCGGAATGTCGAGCGTGCAGCCGACGCCGCCGCGCTTCTTCGACGACGGGATCAGCGCCGCGCCCTTGCCGAGTACCTTGCGCACCGGCGCGCCCATTTTCGGATGCAGGATCGCGGCCGCATGCTCCAGCTCGCCGTCGCTGCCGACGGCGGCCGCCTTGCCGTAGCTGTGCGCGGCCGGCCCTTCGATGCCGAGCGCGGCCACGGCGCGCTTGGCCAGCATCTCGCCCAGCTCCTCGCCGATCGCAATCAGAGGCGACAGGTCCTCGACATAGCGGCCGGCAAACGGATTCTCGATCACCGCCACTGCCGCAGCCCGCCGCGTCGGCGGCGAGACGGACCGGCCCATCTCCTGATGGACTTCCTCGACCACGGTCACGATCTTTCTGATGACGGCGCTCATCGATGATCCTTCGTGTTCCTGCACATCATGCATCAAACCTCACGCCGCCGCCGCTCGCAACTGCGGCCGACGAACGATCTCGATCGCGCGCGGACCGACAACGCGAATGTTGCCGCGAAGCTGCAGAACGGCGCCTTCGATCAGACCGGCCGACAGCAGCGACTGCCCACGATGCTCGCCCGCGGCCAGCGCTTCGGCAACCTCGACATCACGGAGCTCTCCGACCTCGCATGTGACGAGGCGATCACCGAGATCGGTCTCCGGTTGCAACTCGCAGGCGGGTCGGCGAAGCACGGCCGGATGACCCGGAAGATCGACCGCGTTGCCGATCACCGTCGCCGCCGCATCCGCCTGCGCCGCGCTGCGCGCGAGTACCGTCACCGCGTCGGCAATGCCCAGCGAGAAACTGCGGCCGTGGCGGCCCGACGTGGCGACGCCGCCGATCGCATCGGCAGCACGAAGCGTCATCCTGCGCATCACACCTGCGCCGTCGGGACGGTCCATCAGCCCGACGCTGAAGGTGGCGGCATCCCGCAGATGGAGTGCGATGTCACCGCCATTGTTGACATAAGCGCGCGTCAGATTCGCCGCGCCGCGCATGGCGCCGAGGATCTCCTCGGCCACGCTCCCGGCAACCGCGGCCATCGGCGTGATGAACATTTCGCGCGCGAACGGCGACACGGCCGCATGCATCCGCCGCGCGACGACACCTTTCAATGGGCATCGATCGTGATCGGCGCCCCTGCGCAGATCGGACAGTTCCACACACAGCTCGTCCAATAGACCCGTGAAACGCTCTGCCGCCGCACGATAGGCCGCGCGGATATCACCATCGACTGCGTCGGCGCCGATGATCAGATCGATCGGGCCGTCCTGCAGATGCAGCCGCCGGTCGGGCAACAAGGCGATCTGTGGCTGCCGGGTCATGCACCCGGCCTCGGCCACGGCAGTTGGCGAATGTCCTTGCTGACATCCTTGAGCGAAGCGAGCGGCTGGACGTAATCCATGTGCCCGCCGAGCGCCGCATAATCCGATAGCCTCAGCGTGAACTCGATCGGCGCGACGATCGCCGGCGTCGGCACATAGCCGAAGGCGCCGGCCGGCATCTGGGTCACGTCGACCATATAGGTGATGCCGCCGCCCGGCCAGACATAGACCGGCGCACCGCCGCTCGTCACCCGCGTCAGCGTATCCTTGACCGACCGCGTCAGCCGCACCGGATTGTCGGTGACGCCGGCGCGCAGCGAGCCGCCGGCACCGGCCATGAACAGCACGGTGCACAGCGCCGGCTCGCAGTTCTCCTGGATGCGCTCGACCGAGAACTGCAGCTCCGGCGGCATCTCGCGCGGCACCGGCCTGAGCGTCTCGTCGAGCACGTAGTATCCGGCATGCTCGCCCGTCGTGGACACCATCAGCAGCGTCGTTCCCGGCTTCGCCGTCTTGGGATCGAATGGCCCGAGGATCGACAGCGGATCGGAGATGTCGGTGCCGCCCCAGCCGGTTCCGGGCTGCGCCACCTGGAAGTAGCGGCCCGGCGTCGAGCGTCGCCCCTTCATCTTGATGCCTGTCGCGGGAATGTCGAGCAGCTTGCCGGCCTGGTGCTCTGACAGCACGCCGGTGATGTGATCATCGACCACGACGACCTCGTCGACCTTGCCCTGCCATTGCTTGGCGAACATGCCGATCGTGGCCGAGCCGCAGCCGACGCGCATGCGCTCTTCCTTGACGCCGTTGACGATCGGGGGCTGCCCCGCCTGCACGATCACGCTGGAGCCGCCGTCAACCACGAGTTCCACGGCCTTGCGGTTGCTGAGGTCCATCAGCGCGTCACAGGTGACACGCCCCTCCTTCTTGGAGCCGCCCGTGAGATGATGCACGCCGCCGAGCGACAACATCTGCGAGCCGTATTCGCTGGTCGTGACGTGACCGACCGCTTCGCCGTCGACGCGCACCGTCGCCGCTTCCGGGCCGAGATAGCGGTCGGTGTCGATCTTCACCTTGACGCCGCAATAGCTGAAGATGCCCTCGGTCACGACCGTGACCATGTCGACGCCATCGACGACCGATGACACGATGAACGGCGCCGGCTTGTAGTCGGGATAAGTGGTGCCGGCGCCGATCGCGGTGACGAACAGCTCCGGCTGATGCACGATCTTGCCGTCCCAGTCGCCGCTCGCCTGGAACGGCACCAGCTTGCCGCCATGCGACACCGTGCGCTCCAGCAGGATATGCGGATCGACGCGCACCAGCACACCGTCCTGATTGGCATAGCGGTCGCAGGCGCCTGCCGCGCCCGGCTTGATGTAGCACATCACCGGGCAGGCATCGCAGCGGATCTTGTCCCCTGCACCGTCGCTCGCCGTCTCAGTCACCATGCAGAGAAGCCCATCTTGAAGCGGAGTTGGCGGCAGCCATCCACGCGCCGCGGCAATTCGTTCGTATACGAATGATGTCGCGCCCCTCCGCCGACTGTCAAGCGCCACCGCGAACGAAAAGCACGATTGCCGGATAAACGATCAGTTTGCCCTGCACAATGACGACAAATCGTGCATACGCTGCAGCGCAATACGTGCCACTTGCATGTTAGTACACAAACGATACGCTCGGAGCGATCACCATCGCATCCTCGTTAACGATAGCATAGCGGACGACAGAAGGGCATGACGCCAGCAACGATTCGGCTGACCGTGAACGGACGGACGCATGACGTCGCGGCCGCGCCGGACACGCCCCTGCTCCATGTGCTGCGCAACGACCTCGCTCTGAACGGTCCGAAATACGGCTGCGGCCTGGGGGAATGCGGCGCCTGCACCGTGCTGATCGATGGCCGCGCCGCCCGTTCCTGCATCATTCCGGTGGAAGGCTGCATCGGCCGCGACGTCACCACGCTGGAAGGACTGGGCTCGCGCGAGGCGCCCGATCCGGTGCAGCAGGCCTTCATCGCCGAGCAGGCCGCGCAATGCGGCTACTGCCTCAACGGCATGATCATGACGACCAAGGCGCTGCTGGCGATCAAGCCCGATCCGTCACCCGACGAGATCAAGCAAGCGCTGCGCTACAATCTCTGCCGCTGCGGCGCGCATGTCGAAATCCTCCGCGCGGCGATGCGCGCGGCCGGCCACACGCTCGAGGCGCTGGACTGATGAACGATCGCCTCACCAAGGACGCCGACATGCCTCGCGGCCGGCTGGTTGTCGAACGTCCCATAGCCGGCAAAGATGGCCAGTTCGAAACCTTCATCCGGATCACGGCGGCAGGCGAGGTCTCCGCCTTCAACGGCCATGTCGATCTCGGCACCGGCATCCGCACCGCGCTGGGACAGATCGTCGCAGAAGAGCTCGACGTCTCCTTCGCTCGGGTCGTGGTCGTGCTCGGGGACACCGCGGTCGTGCCGAACCAGGGCGCGACCATCGCCAGCGAGACAATCCAGATCACCGCCGTGCCCCTGCGCAAGGCGGCGGCGCAGGCGCGCGCCTTCCTCTTGGCGCGGGCGGCGACGCAGCTCGACCTCGACGTTCAGGACTTGACGGTCGAGGACGGACTGGTCCGCGGGCCCAACAACCGCGTCCTCAGCTATGGCGAGCTGATCGGCGATGAGACGATCCGCCTCGAGCTCGCCGACGATATCCTCGTCAAGTCGGTGAACGACTATCAGGTCGTCGGCCGCTCGGTGCCGCGCGTCGACCTGCCGGCGAAGGCGACCGGTGAGCTCACTTACGTGCATGACGTTCGCGTCCCCGGCATGCTGCACGGCCGCGTCGTGCGTCCGCCCTATGCCGGCGTCGATGCCGGCCCCTTCATCGGAACCAGCCTTCTTGGCGTCGACAGGGAGTCAGTGCGCGATGTCCCTGGCCTGGTCGACGTCGTCGTCATCGGCGACTTCATCGGCGTCGTCGCCGAGCGCGAGGAGAATGCGATCCGTGCCGCCGAGCGCCTCGAGGTGAAATGGAAGCCGGTGCCGACCCTGCGCGACCTCGATGATGTCGAGAACGCGCTGCGCGCCAATCCGTCCGCTCCGCGACGGCTGCTCGACAAGGGCGATGTCGATGCCGCCATCGCCGGCGCCGCCAAGCCGATGCGGAGGACCTATCTCTGGCCCTACCAGATGCACGGCTCGATCGGACCGTCCTGCGCGGTGGCCGACTATCGCGACGGGCAGATCCGCATTTATTCCGGCACGCAGAATCCTCATATCCTGCGCGGCGATCTCGCCAAGCTGATCGACCGTCCCGAGCACCAGATCGAGCTGATCCGCCTCGAGGCCGCCGGCTGCTACGGCCGCAACTGCGCCGACGACGTCACGGCCGATGCGCTGCTGCTGTCGCGTGCGGTCGGCCGCCCGGTGCGGGTGCAATTGTCGCGCGAGCAAGAGCATCTGTGGGAGCCCAAGGGCACCGCGCAGCTGATGGACGTCAATGGCGGCCTCAATGCCGACGGCTCGGTCGCGGCCTATGAGTTCGCCACGCGCTATCCCTCGAACGGCGCGCCGACGCTGGCGCTGCTGCTGACCGGGCGCATCGGGCCGGAGCCTGCGGTGTTCGAGATGGGCGACCGCACCGCGATCCCGCCTTACGACTATGAGCACATGCGCGTCACGGCGCATGACATGCCGCCGATCGTGCGTGCGTCCTGGATCCGCGGTGTCTCGGCGCTGCCCAACACCTTCGCGCACGAGTCCTACATCGACGAGCTCGCCGCCGAGGCCGGCATCGACCCGATCGAATACCGGCTGCGCTATCTGAAGGACGAGCGCGCACGTGATCTCGTGAACGCCGTGGCCGAGCGCGCCGGCTGGACGCCGCGCCCCGTGCGGAAAGAGAAGACGCCCGAGAACGGCGTCGTCCATGGCCGCGGCTTCGCCTACGCGCTCTACGTCCACAGCAAGTTTCCCGGCTACGGCGCGGCATGGTCGGCGTGGATCGCCGATGTCGCCGTGAATACGACCACCGGCGATGTCAGCGTCACGCGGGTCATTGCAGGCCAGGACTCCGGCCTGATGATCAATCCGGACGGGGTACGCCACCAGATCGAAGGCAACGTCATCCAATCCACCAGCCGTGCGCTGATGGAGGAGATTCCCTTCACGCGCGGCAAGGTCGCGGCACGGGAATGGGGCGCCTATCCGATCATCACCTTCCCCGACGTGCCTGAGATCGACGTGCTGATGCTGCCGCGGCCGGATCAGCCGCCGCTCGGCGTCGGCGAGTCCGCGTCCGTGCCCAGCGCCGCCGCGATCGCCAATGCGATCTACGACGCCACCGGCGTCCGCTTCCGCGAGCCGCCATTCACGCCGGAGCGCATTCTGAAAGGCCTGCGCGGCGAACGGGCGGAGACGCCGGCGCCGCAGTCGCTGCCCGCCCCCGAAAGACCGGCGACCACGTGGCCCAAGCCCTTTGCCAAGCGGGGCGGCGTGATCGCCACTGCCGTCGCGGCCTGCGCCGCGGCGATCGGCGTCGCCACCGCCGTGTTGCCCTGGCGCGCCATCGCGCCGATCACGCGCCCCGATCCCTCGGTCTATTCCGCAGCGACGATCGCGCGCGGCGAGGCGCTCGCGGCGCTCGGCAATTGCGCTGTCTGCCATACCGCGGATGGCGGCCTGATCAATGCCGGCGGCCGCGCACTGGAGACGCCGTTCGGCACGCTGTTCAGCACCAACATCACGCCCGACGTCGAGACTGGCATCGGCGCCTGGTCCTATCCCGCCTTCGAGCGCGCGATGCGCGAGGGCGTGCATCGCGACGGCCGGCAGCTCTATCCGGCGTTTCCCTACACGCATTTCGCGCGAACCGATGATGCCGACCTGCAGGCGCTCTACGCCTACCTGATGGCACAGGCGCCAGTGCGACAGCAGGCGCCTGACAACGCGCTGCGCTTCCCGTTCAACCTGCGGCCGCTGGTCGCCGGATGGAACGCTCTGTTTCACGACACGCAGCCGTTCCGGCCCGATCCGACACAATCGGAGCAGTGGAATCGCGGCTTCTATCTCGTCGAAAGCCTCGGCCATTGCAGCGCCTGTCATTCGCCGCGCAATGCGCTCGGCGCCGAGCAGCGCAACGCACATCTGGCTGGCGGCTTCGCCGATGGCTGGGAAGCCCCTGCGCTGACCGCGCTCTCGACTGCCCCGATCCCGTGGACCGAGGACGAATTCTACACCTATCTCCGCTCCGGTCAGTCGCGCTTCCATGGCGTGGCGGCCGGTCCGATGGCGCCGATCGTGAAGGATCTCACGACGCTGCCCGACACGGACGTTCGGGCCATGGCGATCTATCTCGCCTCGTTCCAGACGCCCTCGCCCGAGGCAGCGAAGCTGGAGGCGATGGCCGCGGAGTTGGAGGCGCGCACCAAGGCGACCTCGACGGCGTCTCCGGCGGCACGGCTCTATCTCGGCGCCTGCGCGGTCTGCCACGAGGTGGGCGGCCTGCCGCTGTTCGGCAGTCGGCCCTCGCTGGCGCTGAACAGCAACCTGCACAGCGCCACACCGGACAATCTGATCCACGTGATCCTAAACGGGATCATGAAGCCGGTCTCGTCCGATCTCGGCTACATGCCGGCGTTCAAGGACCATCTCAGTGACGTCCAGATCGCCGAACTCGTCGCCTATCTCCGTCAGCAGTTTGCTCCGGACAAGCCGGTCTGGACGGGCGTAGACGCCGCCGTCGGTCGCATCAGGTCCACCGTGGCGCAGTGAGGCTGAGCATGCTCCGTCTGCGCCCGGCGCCCCGACCACCACCCTGACGCGCATTCGGGCACCTCGGTGCCAGTAATTTCGCCTTGCGGCAGACGGTCTGCCGCTTCTAGAATTTGGGACTACGTTCCAAAAAATGGAACAAACGGTATCATCATGAGCGCTCTGACCAACGCCATCGACATCCTGCGCTGCTTCTCGACCGCGCGGCCCGACCTCTCCTTTGCCGACGTCCAGGTCCTGACCGGCAAGCCGAAAAGCTCGACCTCCCGCCTGCTCCGCTCGCTTCGCGATTGCGGCCTGCTCGAGCAGGATCCGCACAGCCGCCGCTACCGGCCGGGCCTGCTCACCTTCGAGCTCGGGCGGCTGCACCGGGCCCATGACGACCTGATCGCCACCGCCGAGCGCGAGCTGCGCGATGTCTGCGCGCGCACCGGCCACACCGGCTACATCGCCGTGCTCGACGGCTATCAGCAGGTGGTGCTGCGCATCGTGCCCGGCTCCAACCCGCTGCGCGTCGTCAACCCGCCGGGCCAGCGCACGCCGGCCATCATCACCTCGAACGGCCGCGCCATGCTGGCGCGTCTGACAGACCAGGAGATCCGGGCGCGCGTGCCGCTCGACTACCCGAAGGTCCCGGCCAACTCGCCGCAGAACTTCACCGAGCTGATGGCGCGGCTGAACGAGATCCGCCGGACCGGCATCTCGGACGCCGCCGACGAGGCCATCGAGGGCGTCGGCTCGCAGGGCTTTGCGCTGACGAGCGGCGAGAGCGGTGAGCTGATCGGCATCGCCGTCTCCTACTCGGTCCAGGCCACCACCGAGATCGAGCGTGCCAATGTCCGCCGCGAGCTCGGCAGCATGGCCGGAAAGCTACGGCGCATGACCGGCGATCCACTCGGCCAGACCATCGAGCAATTGGCCGGACTGGCCTCCTGATGACGAGCAGCAGCGCGCCGCGCGTCAACAGCCTGGCGCTGTTGATCCTGCCGAGCGCGCTGCTGTTTGCGCTGTTCTTCTTCCTGCCGATCGGATTGATGGCGGTGATGAGCGTCCTGACCGGCAACCCCGTGGTCATGCCGAACGTCGCCCTCACAGCCAGGCACTATGCCCGCATGGGCGATGACGGCTACTATCTCGAGGTGATCTGGACCACGATCCGGATCGGCCTCTGGACGACCCTGGCCGCGCTCGTGATCGGCTACCCGCTCGCGCATTGGATGGCGCGGATCAAGAGCCGCACCGGCCATGCGCTGCTGCTGATGGCCGTGCTGGCGCCGATGCTGACCGGCATCGTGGTGCGTACCTTCGCCTGGATGACGCTGCTGTCCGACAAGGGTGTCATCAACCAGATCCTGGCCTCGCTCGGGCTGGTCACCAGGCCATTGCAGCTGATGTACAATGAGACCGGCATCATCATCGGCCTGGTCCATATCTATGTGCCTTTCATGGTGCTGACGCTCACCGGCGTGATCGGCCGCATCGACGAGCGGCTGGAGCAGGCGGCGGAGAATCTCGGCGCCAGCCCATGGCGCGCATTTCTCGAGGTCACCCTGCCGCTCAGCCTGCCCGGCATCCTCGCCGGCTCGCTGCTCGTCTTCGCGCTCGCGATCAGCGCCTATGTCACCCCGATCCTGCTCGGCGGCTTCCAGGTCATGACCTTGCCGATCCTGATCTACCAGCAGATCTCCGCCAACTTCAACGTCGGCTTCGCGGCTGCGCTCGGCATGGTGCTGCTCATCATTTCGCTCTCGCTCGTCATCGCTTATAATCACGTGCTCGGCCTCGTTTCGGGCCAGCGCGAGCTGCAATGAGGGCGCAGATGACGAGCCTTGCTCCGGGATCGCGGCCGCCGCTCGCCGCGCCAATCGGTCTGGCGCCCACACCTGCCCTTCGCAGCAAGACGCGGCCGCTCCGGTGGGGCCGCAGGCTCTATCTCGCCGCCAACACCGCCATCCTCGTCTTCCTGCTGGCGCCGATTGCGATCGTGATCGTGTTCGCGCTCAACCCGACGCCTTTCATCCAGTTTCCACCGGTCGGCATCTCCTTTCGCTGGTTCGAGAAATTCTTCGCCTCGGGCGACTTCATGCACGCGCTGCTGTTCAGCATCGAAGTCGCGGCCATGACCACGGTCGCGGCCACCGTGCTCGGCGCCTCGGCCGCGCTGGCGATCGCCCGCGGCAACCTGCCCGGCTCCCGGCTGATCGTGGCGACCATGCTGTCGCCGCTCATGCTGCCGGCGATCCTGACCGGTCTTGCGCTGTTCCAGTCCTACGTCCTGCTCGACGTCGGACGCCCGGTGTGGGGGCTGGTGGCTGGCCACACGCTGGTGACGATTCCCTACGTGGTGCGGACCACGCTCGCCGTGCTGCACAATTTCGATGTCAGGCTGGAGGAAGCCGCGCAGAATCTCGGCGCCAGCCCCACCCGGACCTTCTTCGAGATCACGCTGCCGCTGGTGAAGCCCGGCGTTCTGGCAGGCGCGATCTTTGCTTTCATCGTCTCGTTCGACCAGTTTCCGGTGTCGCTGTTCCTGGTCGCGCCGGGCAGCGAGACCTTGCCGATCACGCTGTTCAACTATCTGAAGTTCGATCTCGACGGCACCATCGGCGCGGCCTCGGTGGTCTCGATCCTGCTCGCCTTCATCGTCGTCATCGCGCTCGACCGCACCGTAGGTCTTCGCTCCTACGTCAAACTCTAAGGGAGATCCCGGACATGACCGCCTCATCGCGTCGTTTTCCCCTGAGCCGCCGCCGCCTGCTGACTGCGGCTGCGTCGCTCGGCGCCGGCGTTGTCGCTGCTCCCTATGTCGCGCGTGCGGACGAGCCCGTTCTCAACGTCACCGGCTGGGGCGGCAAATGGGGTGACGTGATGAAGGCCGAGATCGGCCCGGCCTTCGAAAGCGAGTTCAAGTGCAAGCTCAAGACCGACACCGCGCTGCCATTCCTGCCGAAGCTGCAGGCGAGTTCGCGCTCGGCTCCCATCTACGACGTGCTGCACACCAACTCCAACGAGCAGTGGGCGGCCGTGGAGATGGGTCTCGTCGAGCCCAAGGTCGACCCCAAGCTGGTTCCGAACATTGCCGACGTCTACCCTTACGCCGTCAGCGACAAGATCGTCGGCGTCTGCATCTTCACCAGCGCCATCGGGCTCGGCATGCGCACCGACAAGGGCTATGGGAGCGTCACGTCGTGGAAAGACTACTGGGATGCGAAATTCAACGGCGCGCGCGGCGGCTATGTGATCCCTGCCAACAGCCTGGGACAGGCGTTCGTGATGATGTGCGGCGCGCTGTATGGCAAGGGCCAGACCGACCTCGACGCCGCCTATGCAGCGCTGGAGAAGCTGAAGCCGATCAAGCTGGTCGACTTCACCGGCGCGATGGAGAAGCTGATCCTGTCCGGTGAGGTCGGCCTCGGCATCCTGCATGATTCCGGCATCTATCGTTACGACGGTCAGAACCAGCCGGTCGACTTCGTCACGCCGAACGAGGGCGTGCTGTCGCTCGAGCAAGTGCTGAGCATCACGCCCGGCAGCAAGGTGAAGGAGCTCGCCAACGCCTATATCAACTACATGCTGCGCCCCGAGGTTCAAAAGCGCCTCGCTGAGACCGTCTGGTATTCGCCGGCCAACAAGAAGGTCAAGCTCGACTCCAAGTATGACGCCAAGCTGCTGACGACGCCGGAGAAGGTCGGCAAGCTGATCCAGGTCGACTGGAAGTGGTACAACGCACGGAAGGACGAGATCGACAGCCGGATCAACCGGATCTTCCGCGCATGAGCGCTGCCATCGAGATCGCCGCGGTCAGCAAGATCTATGACGGCGGCGTACGCGCAGTCGACGCGGTTGCCGTGGACATCAGGCCTGGCGAGTTCTTTTCGCTGCTCGGCCCGTCCGGCTGCGGCAAGACCACCACCCTGCGTATGATCGCCGGCTTCGACAGCCCAAGCGCCGGCGAGATCCGCCTCGACGGCGCCGACATCACCCATGTGCCGGCGCACAAGCGCGACATGGCGATGGTGTTCCAGAACTACGCCCTGTTTCCGCACCGGACCGTAGCCGAGAACGTCGCGTTCGGCCTGCGCATGCGCAAGATCGACAAGGCGACGATTGCCGCGAAGGTAAAGGCAGCGCTGGCGATGGTTGAACTCGGAGGCCTGGAGAACCGCAGGCCGGCGCAGCTGTCCGGCGGCCAGCAGCAGCGCGTCGCGCTCGCCCGCGCCATCGTCATCTCGCCGCGCGTGCTGCTCTGCGATGAGCCGCTCGGCGCACTCGACAAGAAATTGCGCCAGCAGATGCAGTTCGAACTCAAGCGGCTGCAAAAGACGCTTGGCCTCACCCTCGTGTTCGTCACCCACGACCAGGAGGAGGCGCTGGCCATGTCGGACCGCATCGCGGTCATGAACGCCGGCCGCGTCGAGCAGATCGGCACCCCGCTCGAGATCTACGATCGGCCGCGGACGCGTTTCGTCGCCGATTTCATCGGCGACACCAACATTTTTCGTGGTCAGCGCGTGACCTTGGACAATGGCGTCGGGATAGCCGTCGGCAACGGTCTGGTACTGTCCCTGGCGGACACAGTTGCAGCAGCCGAGGCCGAGGTTCTGTCGGTCGCGCTGCGGCCGGAGAAGATCTCGGTATCGCCAGCCGAGGTGGCCGATGCCAAGCGGACAGGCATGTCCGCGCGCGGCACCGTCGGGAGCACCAATTTCCTCGGCGGCGCGGTGCTGTACCGCATCGCCCTGGAGAGCGGACAGCACGTGCTGGCGCAACAGCCGAATTCCGGAGCTGGTCCTCTCCATGCGCCGGGTCAAACGGTCACGCTCGACTGGCGTCCGGCCGATCTCGTCATTCTCGAGGATTGATATTGTGAGCGTTATATTCCTATTCCCGCAGCAGTACCGTGCGCCGCAGTCACAGAGCGACGTCGAAGAGCTTGTGCCGTGAGCGCAGCCGGCATGAAGACGATCAGCCTCGACGACATCGAGGCGCTCGCGGTCGGCGCCTGGATCCTCGGCACCGGCGGCGGCGGCAGCCCCTATCTCGGCCTGCTCAACCTGCGCCGGCTCTATGCGGAGGGGCATCGCGTGCAAATGATATCGCCGCTGGACCTCGCCGACGACGACTGGGTCGCGGTGGTCTCCAACATGGGCGCCCCCTTGGTCGGGCAGGAACGGCTGGCCGACAGCCGCAGCATCGCGCGTGCGGTGCGCATGCAGGAGGAGATCAACGGCATCACATTTCGCGCCGTGATGTCGGTCGAGATCGGCGGCGGCAACGGCATGCAGGCGCTGATGGCGGCGGCGCATCTGAACATCCCCGTGGTCGACGCCGACTGCATGGGCCGCGCCTTTCCCGAGGCGCAGATGACGTCGGTCGCGATCGGCGACCTCAAGCCCTATCCCTGCACGCTCTACGATCCGCGCGGCATCGAGGCCGTCGTGACCAAGGTGCCGAGCTGGAAGTGGATGGAGCGCGCCAGCCGCAAGATCTGCGTCGAGATGGGCTCGATCGCCTCGACCAGCAAGGCGCCGCGCACGGGCCGCGAGGTCAAGGACTGGGGCATCCATTTCACCACCACCAAGGCGATTGCGATCGGCCGTGCGGTCGAGGCAGCCAACCGGAGCCACCAGGATCCGATCGCGGCGATCCTCGATTGTGAGGGCGGCCAGCGGCTGTTCAGCGGCAAGATCGTCGACGTCGAGCGCCGCACCACCGAGGGCTTTCTGCGCGGCAGCGCCGTCGTGGAGGGCAGCGACGACGATCGCGGCACCCGGCTCAAGCTGTCGTTCCAGAACGAATGGATCGTGGCTTGGCGCGATGGCGAAGCCATCGCGATGTCGCCGGACCTGATCTGCGTGCTCGACAGCGTCAATGGCCACGGCATCGGCACCGAGACGGCGCGCTACGGCCAGCGCGTCACCGTGATCGCGCTGCCCGCGCCCGCCGTATTGACCAGCCCGCGCGGGCTCGAATTCGTCGGCCCCCGCGCCTTCGGTTATGACCTCGATTTCCGGTCGCTGTTTGCGACCCCTGGAGCTCCCTGAGAATGAAGCGGATTGGCATTGACGTCGGTGGCACCAACACCGACGCCGTCCTGATTGCCGACGACCATGTCGTCCACTCCGTCAAGGCTGCGACCACCGCCGACGTCACCTCCGGCATCCTCGCGGCGCTGAAGGCGCTGCGAGAAAATCCCGCGGCGGCCGTGCCGGTCGACGCGGTGGTGATCGGCACCACGCATTTCATCAATGCGGTGGTGCAGCGGCGGCACCTGCAGAAGATCGGCGCCATCCGCATCGGGATGCCCGCCTCCGCCTCGCTGCCGCCGTTCTGCGACTGGCCGGGCGATCTCGCCGCGCTGGTCAGCGGCGAGACCTTCATGCTCGAAGGCGGCCACGATTATGATGGCCGCCCATTCATGCCGCTCGACATCGGCGGCCTGAAAGCCGCCGCGCGCGCGATCAAGGCCAAGGGCCTGCGCGCGGTCGCGGTCGCCTCGTCGTTCTCGCCGCTCGACCCGAGCTGTGAGATCGCGGCGCGGGAAATCCTCGCCGAGATCTGCCCTGATGTGGCCGTCACGCTCTCGCACGACCTCGGCCGCATCGGACTGCTGGAGCGCGAGAACGCCGCCCTGCTCAATGCCGCGCTCCACGACCTCGCGGTCACGACGGTCGCCGCCTTCCGCAAGGCGATCGCGGAGTCCGGCATCGATGCGCCGCTGTTCCTGACGCAGAACGACGGCACCGTGATGCAGGCGGAGATCGCGACCGCCTTCCCGGTCATGAGCTTCGCCTCCGGCGCCACCAACTCGATGCGCGGCGCCGCGTATCTCTCCGGCCTCGACGACGCCATGGTCGTCGACGTCGGCGGCACCACCAGCGACATCGGCCAGTTGCGCCACGGCTTTCCGCGCGAGGCCAACACCGTCGTCGAGGTCGGCGGCGTCCGCACCCTGTTCCGCATGCCCGATTTGCTCTCGATCGGGCTCGGCGGCGGCAGCCATGTCGAGCAGGATCCGGTCCGCGTCGGCCCGCTCAGCGTCGGATACCGGCTGACATCCGACGCGCTGGTGTTTGGCGGCAACCGCCTGACCGCGACCGACATCGCGGTCGCGGCGGGGCTGATCGACATCGGCGACAGATCGCGCGTCGCGCATCTGCCGAAAAGCCTGATCGACGCCGCGCTCGCCGACGCCCACCGCAAGCTCGAGGGCGACATCGACCGCATGAAGACCGAGGCCGGCGACGTGCCGCTGCTCGCGGTGGGCGGCGGCGCCTTCCTGGTGCCGGAGCGCCTTGCCGGCATCTCCACCATCGTGCGCGTCGACCATGGCGACTGCGCCAACGCGGTCGGCGCCGCCATCGCCCAGGTCTCCGGCGAGGCCGACCAGGTCTTCCGCGACCTGACCCGCGACGAGGCCATCGCGGCGGCGCGGGCCATCGCCGAGGAGCGCGCGGTGCAGGCCGGCGCCGACCGCGACACGCTCAAGACGGTCGATGTCGAGGACATGCCGATCGCCTACCTCCCCGGCAACGCGCTGCGCGTCCGCGTCCGCGTCGCCGGCGCCATCGCCGAGCCGACCATCGGCGCGGCGGCGTAGTCCATCGTCGCTACGCCAGCTCGGCGATCCGCTCGACCCCGGCCTCCGCGCCCTGCGCCTTGGCCGCCGCCATCGAGCCGCCGAGGTCGATGCCGCGGCAGGCGTTGTCGATGACGATGGCCGCGAAGCCGAGCCGCCGCGCATCGACCGCCGAATAGTGCACGCAGAAATCGGTGGCGAGACCGACCAGGAAAACCCGCTTCAGGCCGCGCTCGCGCAGGTAGCCGGCGAGGCCCGTGGGCGTGGTCTTGTCGTTCTCGAAGAACGCCGAGTAGGAATCGATCGCGGCACGAAAGCCCTTGCGGATGATGAGCTGCGCCTTGTCGGTCGCAAGCTCGGCATGGAAGGCGGCGCCCGGCGTGCCCTGGATGCAGTGGTCCGGCCACAAGGTCTGCGGCCCGTAGGGCATCGTGACGCTCTCGAACGGCGCCTTGCCGGGGTGGCTCGAGGCGAACGAGCTGTGTCCCGCCGGGTGCCAGTCCTGGGTCAGGACGACGTGATCGAACATCCCGCTCAGCCGGTTGATCGCCGGCACCACGGCATCGCCGTCGGCCACGGCGAGCGCGCCGCCGGGACAAAAATCGTTCTGCACATCGATGATGAGCAGCAAATCCTCGTTGGCCCTGATCTGCATTCCGGTCTGCATCCGTTTCACTCAAACTCCATCAAGGATGGCCCCAGCGCGCCGCGATCTCAAGCCGGGCCGCCGAATAATCCGCGGCAAGCCAGCCCCTCCATTTTGGAATCCCTGCCCTGCAGGACGGGCCTGGATACGCCAGCCGATTCATGGATTCTCCCGGCGGGAGAGCGTGGCCGATGCAGACTGCCGTCACACACCATTCCGCGAGCCAGCGTCTCGAGCGCTGGGCGGTCGCCACCCTGCGCGAGGCCGGCGCGATCGTCGAATGCGAACAGCACGGCTGGATGCGCGAGCGCGGCGACCCGCATGCGCTGGCGCGGGCGCTTCGCATCGCACGCGACGATCCGCCACGCGGCTTGTGTAGTTCGGACGCGCTCGCGGCGATCGAGGCCGTCCTGGCCGCGACCGGCGACACCTGCCCTGATTGTTCACGGCACGGAGAGCCGGAATATCCGCCGTGATTCAAATAAGTGATTCCGTAGCTACCCCGAGATGCCCTAGCCTGAGGCCTCCACCGGGAGACGCAATCATGCCGAATCATCCGGTCCCGTGGCTGCTGCGCAAGCCATGCCCGACCTGCGGCCGTGCGCTCGCGGTTCGCGAGGGCAAGGGCGGGCGCCGCGAGCTTGCTTGTCCGACCTGCGATGGGCCCGATCCGCTGCACTCGCCCAAGGCGCTCCGCTGGGCGAGGGGATCGCTTCGGCCGCCGGAGCGGCCGAAGCAGCATTGACGTCACTGGCGCGTCAGCTTGCGCTCGACTTTCTTGCGGCTGTTGCCGACCTTCTTGACCGCCTTCTTCACCGCGGACGCCGAGCGGCCGCTCTTCTTGGCTTCGTAGCGGACTTCGTGGTCCTGTCCACCCGCGACGCGGGCGCGATCCTGGTTGCGTCCGCGCGCTGACTTTGCGGTCGAGGCTTTCTTCTTCGTTGCCATGGTGCATCTCCTTATCAGCGCGCAACGCACGACGCAGCGAAGCGGTTCCGCCGATGAGAGAGCCCCATCGCATCGATCAGCCGAGGTCGAACTTGACGCCCTGCGCCAGCGGCAGGCTGCGGCCGTAGTTCACGGTGTTGGTGGCCCGGCGCATATAGGCCTTCCATGAATCCGAGCCGGACTCACGGCCGCCGCCGGTCTCCTTCTCGCCGCCGAACGCGCCGCCGATCTCGGCGCCCGAGGGGCCGATATTGACGTTGGCGATGCCGCAATCGGAGCCGCGCGACGACACGAACAGTTCGGCCTCGCGCAGATCATTGGTGAAGATCGACGACGACAGCCCCTGCGGCACCGCATTGTGCAGCTCGATCGCGGCATCGAGATCGCGATACGGCATCACATAGAGAATCGGCGCGAACGTCTCGCGCTCGACCGGACCGGATTGCGATTCGATCTCGACCAGGGCCGGCCGCACGTAGTACGCCTCCGCAAAGCCGCCGACCGCGACGCGCTCGCCGCCGAACACGCGGCCGCCGTGATCCCGCGCGGCGCTCAGCGCGTCCTGCATGGCGTCGTAGGCGCCGCGATCGATCAGCGGGCCGATCAAGGTGCCCTGCTCCAGCGGATTGCCGATCGCCACCGAGGCGTAGGCCTGCTTCAGCCGCGGCACGAGCTGGGTGTAGACGTCGGCATGCACGAACAGGCGGCGCAGGCTGGTGCAGCGCTGGCCCGCGGTGCCCATCGCCGCGAACGCCACGGCGCGCAGGGTGAGATCGAGGTCGGCCGTGGGCGTGACGATCGCGGCATTGTTGCCGCCGAGCTCGAGGATCGCGCGGGCAAAGCGGCCGGCAAGACAAGCGCCGACGACGCGCCCCATGGCGGTCGATCCGGTCGCCGACACCAGCGGCACCCTGGCATCGTCGACCAGCATCTCGCCGACCGCGCGGCCGCCGAGCAGCAGGCCGGCGAGCCCCTCCGGCGCCTCGCCGCCCCCGCGACGATAACGCTGCAGCGCGCGCGCCAGCAACGCGTCGGTCGCGAGCGCGGTGAGCGGCGTCTTCTCCGACGGCTTCCAGACGACGCTGTTGCCGCACACCATCGCCAGCGCTGCATTCCAGGCCCACACCGCCACGGGGAAGTTGAAGGCGGAGATCACGCCGGTGACCCCCAGGGGATGCCAGGTCTCCATCATCCGGTGCTCGGCGCGCTCGGTGGCGATGGTCAGGCCATACAGCTGGCGTGACAGGCCGACGGCGAAGTCGCAGATGTCGATCATCTCCTGGACCTCGCCGAGCCCCTCGGAGACGATCTTGCCGGCCTCGATCGAGACCAGGCGGCCGAGCGCGGCCTTGTGGGCGCGCAGCTCCTCGCCGAACAGCCGCACCAGTTCGCCGCGCTTCGGTGCCGGCTTGAGCCGCCACTGCAAGAACGCGGCATGCGCGCGCGCGATCACCGCGGTCGCATCGGCCCTGCTGTCGTCATGCACATGGGCCAACACCTCGCCGGTCACCGGCGAACGGGCGGCGCGCGTCCCACCGCGCAGCCGCTCCGGCGCGACGCCGAGCGAGGTCAGGATCTCGGCCGTTTCGACAACGAGTGTCAGGGGCGATGCTTGGCTGGGCGACATATGCAACTCCGGATTGTCCCACGCACCGGTGCACGCGAGACGTCATGAATGGTCCATCGTAAACGCCCCCGTGTAGATCAAATCCGGCTGCGGCGCGAGCACCCGCGCGCTGGGCAAACGGCCACTGGGCAGGTCGCTCGTCGGCGCACGGAGGCGTCCTCCCGCTCGTTCTGTTTCGCGCGCGCCGGCTGAGCCTTCTGGCGCGCATCGGCAAGATCCCGCGACGCAACGCGCCCGGGCTGATGGGATCGACGACCCCTCGCGAAACACGAGGGCGCAGGGAATGCCGGGAGCTGGCCGCCCCCATGGCCCGCCTGCGAAAAAAATGCAGGCGGCAGGAACCACAGGTTCAGCCGAGACATCCCGGCATTCCCCGCGCGATGGTCTTCACGCTTATACCGTGATCTCCCCGGTGTACGGCTCTTTAGCCACCGTCGCCCTCGGACTCATCGCCCGAAAGCTTAGCGCCAGCGTCGCGGCGCCAGGACCACACGACTTCACGTCCGCCGGCTGCCGTTCGTCCGCGTGCAAGCACGCTGCGGCAGATAAGCGGCCATCGCCTCCCCGCCTCACGTGTCGTGACGATCGCGATACGCCCCTCGTGGCGAAGCAGGATGGATGCAGTAGAGCACATTTTCTGGAAAAGCGAAAGCGCTTTTTTTGGAGCGCCGCAGTGATCGAAGGTCGTTCATGACACGTCTTGCGTTGGCAGACGGATTGTGATCGTCGAGGAAAACGGCGAAGCGGCTCTCGCAACAAAGATCATTGCGGCCCTATCCGCCTCGATATACCAACGTCGCATATGTCCTCGCGAGAGACGATCAGCATGACGATCGAGACTTTGTTCGCGTTTGCGGGAACGTCCATCATCCTCCTGGTGATCCCGGGGCCGACGGTTCTGCTGGTGGTCTCCTATGCGCTGGGCCAGGGGTGGCGAACCGCGCTGCCGACGGCCCTCGGCGTCGCGCTGGGCGACTTCACCGCCATGACCTTGTCCATGCTGGGCGTCGGTGCGTTGCTGGCGACCTCGGCGCTGCTGTTCACCGTGCTGAAATGGATCGGCGCGGCCTATCTCGTCTGGCTTGGGATCAAGCTGTGGCAGGCCGGCGGCGCGCTGAACGCCGTGCCGCGGACCGACAGGACCTCGGCGCTGAAGATGCTCGGTCACGCCTGGATCGTCACGGCGCTGAACCCGAAGAGCATCACCTTCTTCGTCGCGTTCCTGCCGCAGTTCCTCAGTCCGAACGGCAGCTTCCTCACGCAGATGGTGGTGTTCGAATCGACCTTCGTCGTGCTCGCCTTCGCCAACGCCGTCGGCTATGCGCTGATCGCCTCGCGCGCCCGCGCGCTCGTACGGAGCGCGAAGGTGATCAGCATCTTCAACAAGGCGGGCGGCACCCTTCTGATCGGTGCGGGCGTCGCCGCCGCAGCGGCGCGGACGGCGCAGAACTGAACGGACTGCGACCTTCGGCGTGGATCGTCGCCGGCCACATCGGATGACGACGCCCGCGAGGCGTCGTCCAGGTTTCTGCAACGCGCAGGTCAGGCTATATTGTCGCCGTCACCTGTTATCGAGCAGGCTTTGCCATGGCCGACACACACCCATCCAGTCCCGAGCTCTGGTCGTCGATCCAGCACGAGGCCCGGCGCATCGCCGCGGCCGATCCCGTGTTCAGCCGCGCCCTGTCGGCTGCAATCCTCGATCATTCTGATCTCGGCAGCGCCGTCGCGCAGCAGATTGGCATCCGCCTCGGCAGTGGCGATGCCGCGCGCGCCCGATTTGCCGCGGTCGCGCGCGAGGCGTATGCCGCCGCGCCTGAGCTCGTCGAGGCGGCGGGTCGCGACCTCGGGGCGATCGCGGCGCAGGATCCAGCGACGACGGCGCTGCTGCCGCCGCTGCTGAACTACAAAGGCTACGTCGCGCTGCAGGCGCATCGCGTCGCGCACTGGCTCTGGAGCAACGGGCAACCCGACCTGGCGCTCCTGATGCAGGCGGACTCGTCAACATCCCTGCAGGTGAGCATCCATCCCTCGGCGCGGCTCGGGACCGCGGTGTTTCTCGATCATGCTACCGGCATCGTCATTGGCGCCCACAGCAGCATTGGCCACGACGTCACCATTCTGCAGAACGTTACGATCGGACGACCCGACGCGCTGCCCGGCCGCGCCCCGCGGATCGGCCGCGGCGTGCTGCTCGCCTCGGGCGCGACCGTGCTGGGCGACGTCGCGATCGGTGATTTTGCCAAGATCGGCGCCGGTGCCGTCGTCACCACCGATGTGCCGTCGGGCTGCACCGCCGTGGGCACGCCGGCGCGCCTGACGAACTGCCCGGAGCAGCCGGTCCCAGCCTGACCACGACTCCTCGCGCCCCCTGGGGCGGCCGGTTTTACAGCAATGTTTCAAGCTTGCCCACGGTGACGGAGATCAGGTCGCGGATCTTGTCGCACTCGGCCGCAAGCGATGCGAGGGCCGGATCCGACCTGATGCACCGGTCCAGATTGTCGACCGCGCTTCGCCAAGCCTCCAATTCGCGCCGCAGCCGTCCGATCTCGCTGGTGACCACCGCATCGCGCCGCCGTTCTGCTCTCGCGTCGATGATCCGCAACGGGGCCCGGGCGGGAAATGCGAGGATATCAGCCACGGATCGCCCCGATGGGAAAGGTGGAATTCGGCGAAGACGACAGGCGCATGACGTGCGGGGCGGCGGCATTGCCTGCAACGGCGCGGCGGCCTGGATTGACAGGCCGCCGCGCGATCGGTGCTTTCCGATCCGACCTCAAGCCGCGGCGCGCTCGGCCAGAGCCTGAGCCTCGGCCGCGGCGCGCGCCATGCTGGACGACATCTCGCTCGTGACGGTGCTCTGCTCCTCGACGGCGGCGGCCGTCGACGTCACATACTCGCTGACGTTCTGGATCGCCTGCTTGATCGAGCCGAGAGACGTGACGACGCCCCCGGAAATATTGTTGAGACTGTCGATCTCGGTCGCGATCTTGTCGGTGGCGGTCTTTGCCTGGGTGGCAAGGTTCTTGACCTCGGAGGCAACCACGGCAAAGCCTCTGCCAGCTTCGCCGGCCCTGGCGGACTCGATGGTGGCATTCAGCGCCAGCAGATTGATCTGGCCGGTGATGTTGTGGATCATCTCGACGATGCCGCTCATCGACTGAGCGGCATCCGAGAGCCGCTGCGCCTGCGCATCGGCTGAGGTGACACGGTCCACCGCGCCCATGGCGGTCTCGCGCGACTTCGTCATGGCTTCGGAAATCTCGCGCACGGACGCGTTGAGCTCCTCCGCGCCCGCCGCCACCGATTCCATCATGGCGCGCACGCGCTCGTTGCCCATGCGAACGAAGACCTGCCGGGTGACGTCGGTCGCGTATTTGACCACCTTGAACGGCTTGCCGTTGAGGTCGAGGATCGGATTGTAGGAGGCCTGGATATAGACCTCCCGGCCGCCCTTGCCGATGCGCTTGTATTCGGCCGACTGGTACTGACCACGGTTCAGGCTGGCCCAGAAGTCGCGGTAGGCGGCGCTCTCCCGCTCGGACGGTTCGACGAACATGCTGTGATGCTTGCCCCGGATCTCGGCCAGCGTGTAGCCGAGCGCATGCAGGAAATTGTCGTTCGCGGTGATGACCGTACCGTCCATGTTGAACTCGATCACGGCCTGGGACTTGCCGATGGCCTCGATCTGGCCGGCGAGGTCGGCGTTCGTCAGCTTCTGCGCGGTGACATCGGTTGCGAACTTGACGACCCCGATTGGCCTGCCCGTCGCATCCAGCACCGGATTGTAGGTGGCAAGGATCCACACTTCCTTGCCGCCCTTGCCGATGCGCTTGTATTCGCCGCCCTGATATTCGCCGCGATTGAGAGCTGCCCAGAACTCGCGGTAGGCCGCGCTGTCGCGCAGCGCGGGTTCGACGAACATGCTGTGATGCTTGCCCTGGATCTCGTCGAGGCGATAGCCCAGCGCGTCCAGGAAATTCTTGTTGGCACTGACGATGGTGCCGTCGAGCTTGAATTCGATCATGGCCTGCGCGCGATCGATGGCGGCAAGCTTGGAGCCGTCGGCCATGCTGCGCAGCTTCTTCTCGGTGATGTCGGTCGCGAACTTGACGACCTTCACCGGCTTGCCGGCGCTGTCGAGGACGGGATTATAGGACGCTTCGATCCAGATTTCGCGACCGCCCTTGCCGATGCGCTTGAACTCGGCGGCCTTGAGCTCGCCGCGGCTCAGCGCCGCCCAGAACTCGCGGTAGGCGGCACCGTCGCGTTCGGAAGGCTCCACGAACATGCTGTGATGCCTGCCCTGGATTTCCTCTAGCTGATAGCCGAGTGCGTTCAGGAAGTTCTTGTTCGCGGTGATGATCGTGCCGTCGAGCTGGAATTCGATCACGGCCATCGCGCGACTGATTGCTGCAAGCTGTGCTTCCGCGTCCGAGCGGCTGTTCGATCGAAACAACAAGATAACCTCCAGATGAATAGTTCGTTTGCAGATGGTCGGCGGCGACGACGATCGTCCCGCGCGCCCGGCGACATGTCTGCGCAAAAATTGATGCAACTTGTTCCACTCTCGTTAAAGCGCGTTGAGAATTCCGGCTTTTCCGTAGTTCTACCGCTGTGACATGACGTCCGACATACAATAACGTCGCGCGGAAGCTGCGCTGCGGCCCCCGGAGCGTCGACAATCGGGCGCGTGGCGCGGAGATCGTGGGGCGTCAAGTCGGTCGATCGCATGCCTGCCGCAGCTCTGCTGCGGAAGCATGCGATCACCGCGGTCCATCATCCCTGGTGTCGTCATGCACCTGGGCCGGCGATCCTCCGATCAGCGGTGGTCCCGTTGGACGGCAGAGCTAGACCGCCTCGACCACCGCTTTCAAGGCGTCAGAAACCTTTGTGGCGAGCGTCGCGAGCGCCGCGTTCTCGATGGCCTGCATCGAGGCGACGGGATTCACGGCGGCGACCTCGACCCTCCCGCCGATCTCCTGGACGATGACATTGCAGGGAAGCATGGTGCCGATCCGGCTCTCCGCCTGCAATGCTTCATGCGCCAGCTTCGGATTGCAGGCGCCCAGGATGGTGTAGGGCCGAAAGTCGGCGCCGATCTTCTCGCGCAGCGTCGCCTGCACATCGATGCGGGTCAGAACGCCAAAGCCGCGTGCCTTCAGCTCGGCCGTCACCCGCTCGATCGCCGCGTCGAACGATAGATTGACCGCTTTGGCAAAATAGTAGGTCATGCTCGCCTCTTTTCCGGCTGGTCTGCCGCCGCGTCGACGCAGTTCGTCGCACGCGGCGATCGGATCTGACGGCGGCACTGTTGCGCGTCCGTGCGGCGGGCACTTGATCGAGATCAGCGAAATGGCCGCACTTGCCGGACTCGCGCCAGCGCAGGCCCGGCCATCACGCCGGTTTGACGCCGGTCATTGCGGCCCGTGCATGAACGCCTGCATCTCTTCCCGGGTCAACTTGCCGTCCTTGTTGCTGTCCATGGCCTTGAAGATGCGCTCATGCGCCGCCTGGAATTCCTGCAGCGAGATCGTGCCGTCGCCGTCGGCGTCGACAAGTGCGAACACCATGCGCATCAATGCCGGGCCCATGACGCCGCCGCCCATCCCGCCGCGTCCCATCGGGCCGGGCATATGCCCCATCATGCCGCCCATCGGCGAGCCGGTTCCCGGGGCCATCGCAGGCGGCTGCGTCTTCTGCTGATCCGGCGTGGTCTGGCTTTGCGCCAGAGCGGCGGCGGTGCCGCAGGCAAAAACCAGGGCTGATATCGTCAGTCGCAACATGGCTCGGCGCATGGAAGCCTCCTCGAATGCGTCATCACGCGCGACAAGTCCGCCGACCGGGCATCGATCCTATGAGGACCCTTCACGATTTCCTGTGTCCGCATGGCGGCATTGACGGCGCCGCGGATCACGCTGCGCTGATCCGCCCTGCTCGTTTCGATCTACCGGCCGCAATGACAGTCTCGCGCGCCGCTTTCCTCATATTCATCGTGCAGGCGCACCCAATCGGAGAGGTTGCCGCGGCCGGTCTCGTTGCGGCCCTTGGGCGTGAGATCGAGATAGTGATAGGCGCCGATCAGGGGATCGCCGCCGCGGGAGCGGACCTGGAACGTGCAGAAGATGTTGCCGGCGTCGTCCTTGGTGAACACGGTCAGGCCCGGGAGCTCGGGCGACCTGCTCGTCAAGGGTGAGAAATTGTAGGCGGCCTTGCCCGTCGCGATCTGCTCGTCCGAGAACGAGACCTGAAAGTCGAAGTTGAAATCACTGCCCTCGGATGACACCCAGTCGAACGCCCAGCCCATGCGCGCCTTGAACGGCGCGATCTCGGCGAGCGGCGCACGCGACACGACGACCAGGCTGACGTCGTGGTGGCGGAGGTGCTGGTTGGCGCCGTCGATGTGGTCGCACAGAAACGAGCAGCCGGGACAGCGGTGCGGATCGCCCGGCGCCATCATGAAATGATAGACGATCAGCTGGCTCCGTCCCTGAAACAGATCGCCCAGGCTGACGGGTCCGTCCCCCGCCTGGAAGACGTAGTCCTTCTCGACCCGCACCCACGGCAGCGCCCGGCGGGCGGCAGCCAGCGCATCGCGCTGCCTGATGAAGGCCTTCTCCTGGGCGAGGTGGGCGCGATGCGCTTCGGTCCATTCGTCCGCGGTGACTATTCTGGGGGTCATGTCTGGAATCCTCCGTGTCCTTCGCAGAGGACGATGCAAGGCTCGGCGGCCCGACACCGACGCCATCTATTTTCTCGGCGGGTCATCGCAGCGCGGCCGGGTGCGGGGAACCGCGGATCGACCAGAAAAGGCCAGCGTCGGGCGCCCCCACTCCCATCTCAGACCGGCGTGCGCGGTCGACCTGATCCACCGCCCGCTCTCGTCCGTTTCGGGGCAGCCATGGCAGACGTGTCGGATCAGAGCAGTGACTCCCACAGCGGTCGGACCGAGCCGGCGCGCTGCCGCGGCTGCGGACAACCGGCGCGCGCGGTTCAGAGCATCCTGAACCCACGAACCGGCGAAGCGGCGCGTCTGTTCAATTGTACCGCCTGCGGATCTGTCAATTGGATGGACGACCGGCGGTGAGCACCGGTTCGGTCGCGGCTGGCTGCCGGCAAAAAACTGATCCGCGAGGAACAGACCTCGCATTCGGCCGTTTTCGATGATCGCCTCCGGTCCTGCAGACCCTGCCTCAAGCCGATGGTCTTGAGCTTCGCCATCGCGAGCGGGTCAGGCATCCCATGACGATCCTGACCCGCCGGTTGCGACGGCACGAGCTGAACACCATCGACACCGCGGCACCTCGGCTTTGGCTCGGCAGCGGCACGCGTGGCGCATCTCGTCGCTGAGCTGCGACAACGCCTGGCGGAGGTCGGTCTTGTCGGCGACAACGAGTATCAGTTCCCGATTACGAGCCTGCGCTCGCCGAAGCCCTCGCTCTCAGCACGGTGCATGTGAAGCGGGTGCTTCAGGAGTTCCGCGTTCAGGGTGTTCCGGACATCCGCAGGAACCTTGTCACAATGTTCGATTTTGAGATGGTCGTGGCTGCTGGAGGGTTCGATCCCGCATATCTCCACCAGATCGACGGCTCCCGCCTTCGGGTGACGGCAGATCAGGACGAACGAGATGCGCTTCTATGTGACAAGTCCTGGCGAAATGCGCGGCGATGGCGTCGATTTCGATGATGTCGAGACGGTGCTGATGCAGACGGCGGACACCGCGCTTGCAATCGCGCGCGACCGGCTCGATCTCTCCTCCACGAACGTCCGCCTCAAGGTCAGCTCCGATGACGGCGAGGTCGGGCATGTCACGGTTTCGGTGCTGATCGAGCGCGGTTGATCGCGAACTGGAGAGGTCCGAGACCGCAGCTCGCTATCAGCAGCTCGCCATCAGCCCCCGTATCACGAGATGCGCGCCTGCGACCAGACGTGGTCCATCTTCACCGCATCGAGTGCGGTCGCCAGTTCGTCGATGCGATATGGCTTCGACAGGATGCGGACGCCCGCCTCCTTGGCGGCGTGAACGGCAGCGCCCGAATAGCCGCTGGTCAGCAGGATCGGCATGTCGCCGCGCCGTTTCTGAATCTCGCGCGCCAGCTCGACACCGTTCATGCCCCCCGGCATCATGACATCGGAGAACACGAGATCGACGATTCGTCCGTCGGCCAGCGCACCGAGCGCCGCGGCGGCGCTGGAGGCGCGGGTCACCTCATAGCCGAGCTGGCGGAGCATCTCGCCGACGAGCGCAGCGACCTCATCGTCATCCTCGACCAGCAGCACGCGGCCTTCGTTGCGCCGGCGGGCCTGGGGCCGCTGCAGATCGAGGAGATGGTGCGGCTCCCTGGACGCCGCGTGCTCTGACCTCGGAAGGTAGAGGGCAATCGTCGTCCCCTTGCCCGGCTCGGAGTCGATGCGGACAGTGCCGCGTGACTGGGTGACGAATCCATAGACCTGGGCCAGCCCGAGGCCGGACCCTTTGCCGACGTCCTTGGTCGTGAAGAACGGCTCGAACACCCGGACGCGAACCTCCTCCGTCATGCCGGTGCCGGTGTCGATCACCGACAGGCGGACGTAGTCGCCGGCGATCTGATCGTCTTGCACGTTGCGGAGGTTCTCGGCCCGAACCACGATCGTGCCGCCGGTCGGCATCGCGTCGCGAGCGTTGACGGCGAGATTCAGCACGACGAGCTCGAGCTCGCCGGGGTCGACCTCGACTGGCCAGAGCGCCTCGGGGAAATCGAACTCGACGTGCACGTCGCCGCGCAGGCTGCGGTCGAGCAGCTCGCGCATGCCGCCGATCTGGCGGGCGATGTCGACCGGCTCGGGCCGCAGCTCCTGCCGGCGCGAGAACGCGAGCAGCTGGCGGGTCAGGCTGGCGCCGCGCTGCGCCGCCTGGATCATGCCGTCCATCAGGCGGCGACGCCGCGCCGGATCGCTCTGGCGGTCGAGCATGTCGAGCCCGCCGGAGATCACCATCAGCAGATTGTTGAAGTCGTGCGCGACGCCGCCGGTCAGCCGGCCGATGGCCTCGATCTTCTGCGTCTGGCGCAGGGTCTCCTCGACCCGCGCGCGCTCGGCCATCTCGATGCGAAGATGCTCGTTCGACTCCGCGAGGGCCCGCGTCCGCTCGACGACGAGTTGCTCGAGCTGCTGCGCCGCCTGCTCGCGCGCCTGGATGAGAGCGCGAATCTCGTATTGACGACGTCGCGCCCGCAGCGCGGATTGAACGGCGCTGGTGAGCGTGATCGGCTGAATCGGCCGTTCGAGCAGCGAGACATTGCGCAGCGCGCTTACCAGATTGCGCCGCCACGTGACGACGGCACTCTGCTCGCGGTGACTCGTGAGCACGATGAAGGGCAAATCGGACCAGGCCGGCTGCCGCTCGACCCATTGCGTGAGGGCGGCGGTGTCCTTTGCGAACAACCCTTCCTCGGCCACGAAGACCGTGCCCACGCCTGCGCTCAACTCACTGAGCAGCTGCGTGAGGTCAGAGCAGACGGTCGTCTCGATTCTTGCACTGCGGAGCAGCTCTGCCGATGCCGGCCCGTCCCGCCCGATCGGCGCGAAGACGAGGACGCGGTGATCTCGCTCAATGCCCATCCCGCACGTCCATGTCGGGGATGTCCGTTCCGGTGAAGCGCGGATTGCCGGAAAATATTCCGCTGAATTCCCTGAGCGGCGGGCCGAGGGTGATGCCGGAGCTGCTCAGGCGAAACTCGCGGATGCTGTGCTCGTGGTGACCGCTGCGCTTCTTGACCACCGACAATGCGCGTCGCACCGCCCCTCCCACCTCGAAATAGCGCAGCATCAGCACGGCATCGCTGAGATAGCTGATGTCCAGCGGCGTATCCATCGGCCCGACCAGACCGTGCTGCGCGAGCACGAGGATGGTCAGCACACCCTGCTGGCCGAGATAGGTCAGCAGCTCATGCATCTGCAGGATGAGAAAGCGCTCGTCGGGCATCGCGTTGAGATAGCCGTTGAGACTGTCGATGACGATCAGGCGGGCGCCGTCCTGCTCGACGCTCTGCCGAACGATGGCGCCGAATTCGCCCGGCGACAGCTCGGCCGGGTCGATCTGCTGGAAATGGATGCGCCCGGATTCCATATGGCGCTCGAGCGGCAGGCCGAGCGTCCGGGCACGGGCTTCCACGGTGCCGCGGCCCTCGTCGAACGCGAAGAAGACGGCGTGCTCGCCGCGCTGGGCCGCCGCGATCGCGTAGATCAGCGCCACCGAGGATTTGCCGACACCGGCCCCACCGATGAGAAGCGCATTGGTGCCGCGCTCCAGCCCGCCGCCCAGAAGCTGATCGAGCTCGGCGTTGCCGCTCGAGGTGAAATCGCCGGCAAAGGATCGGTGATGCTCCGCGGCGACCAGGCGCGGAAAGATCCTGAGCCCGCCCGAGGCGATCGTGAAATCATGGAAGCCGCCCCGGAACGAGATGCCGCGCATCTTGATCACGCGCAACCGGCGGCGCTCCGCGCCATATTCGATCGCGAGCTGCTCCAGCATCACGACACCATGCGCGACCGAGTGGAGCTGCAGGTCGTCCTGCGAGGATGACAGGTCGTCGAGCAGGACGACGGTGCAGTTGCGCTTGGTGAAGAAGTGCTTCAGCGCGAGCACCTGGCGGCGATAGCGCAGCGGGCTCTGGGCCAGCAGCCGGAGCTCCGACAGGCTGTCGATCACAACACGGCTGGGATTGATGCGCTCGACCTCGTTGAACATCAGACCGGTGGTCTCGCTGAGCTCCACCTCCGCCGGATGGAACACGGTGAGCTCGCGCTCCGGGTCGAGCGTCGTTTCCGGCGGCACCAGCTCGAACATGTCGACGCCGGCGAGCGACCAGCCATGGCGCCGCGCCACGACCTCCAGCTCGCGCCGGGTTTCCGACAGCGTGATGTACAGCACGCGCTCGCCACAACTTGCGCCCTTGAGCAGGAACTGCAGCGCTATGGTGGTTTTCCCGGTGCCGGGACGGCCTTCATACAGATACAGGCGATTGGGATCGAAGCCGCCGCCGAGAATGTCGTCGAGGCCTTCACTTCCGGTGGAAATGCGCGGCAGATCCCTGGGCCCACCCTCGTCGCTTCCGCGAACAGGCTGCTCCGTCATGCATAAGCTCCGTCGTGACAATCGAGACGACGCCGCAGCGAACCCGACAATTCGGGGCTTCGCGACGACCCGATAGGAACACAGCGGATCCGCCTCGGGTTCCCGGGTTCCGTCTCAGGCGGGCGGTTCCACGAGATCGCCGTGGCGCGGGCCCCGTGCGTTGCGATCCCCGTGCGGCATCTCGCATGGCCGAGCCGATCGCACCTGCATTCTCAGCCGACGGCAGATCAGCTCCCACGGCCCACCGTGTCAGCCATCGTGGCGCCGCGGGTGCCAAGTGGCTGTGCGGCGCCGGTGGTGGTGTCGCGCAGGGTCTGATGCTCCAATTCGGCATCGAGCTCAGCACCGATCAGGATCACGATGGCGGAGATCCAGATCCAGGTCATGAAGCCGATGGCGGCGCCGAGCGAGCCGTAGGTCGCGTTGAAGCTGCCGAAATTCGCCGCATACCAGGAAAACAGCGCCGAGCCCGCGAGCCACAGCGCCGCCGCCAGCGCGCTGCCCCAACTGATCCAGCGCCATCTGGGCTCCTCGCGGTCCGGCCCGTAGCGATAGATCAGGGCCAGTCCGAGCGCGACGCAGATGAAGATCGCCGGCCAGCGGCCGATCCGCAGCACCAGGTCGCCGGCCCCGGACATGCCGAGATAGTTCAGCAGCACCGGGAGCACGACGACGGCGCCGATCGCAAGCAGCGCGAACAGGATCGCGCCGCCGGTGAACAGCAGCGAAATCGCGTTCAGCTTGATGAAGCCGCGCCTCTCGGGCTCGCGATAGACGATGTTGAGCGTGTCGAACAGCGACTTCATCGCCGCATTGGCGCTCCACAGCGAGATCGCGAGGCTGACGAGGAAGGTGATGCCCAGCGCCTGACGGCCGTTGGCAGAGACGCGCGTCAACTGGTCGCGCGCGATGTCGATGGCGCCGCCGGGCATCACGCCCTGCAACTGTTCCAGATGTCCGGTGATTTTGGCCGGATCGGAGAACAGGCCGTAGATCGCCACCAACGCGGCCAGCGCCGGAAAGATCGCCAGCAGGGTGTAGAACGTCATGCCTGCGGCGAGCGCAACGATCCTGTGCTCGGTCACGTTTTCATAGACCCGGAACAGGACGTCCTTCCAGCCGCGCGCGGGAAGCTCCGCGGGCGAACGCGCCAGCCGGCCGTGTCCAGCGCCGGACCGGCGCGCGCCTCCCGAGCCTTCCGTCTGTTCGGGCCGCTGATCGAAATAGTGGATCAGGAACGCGAACCCGAGCAGAGCCAGCATCCCGCCGGTGCCAGGTGCGCGCGGGCGGCTCGCGAAAACGCTCGAAGAGTCGCGATGTGCGGCGTCTGACGTCTTGGATCGGCGAAACATGGGATCGGTCCATCACCAGCGGCCAAAAGCAACCGGAGCGGTGGACGAATGTTCCGGCATCACGCCATGACGCGCGTTGCCAAGCTCCGCAACGGTGGGCTCCTCCGATCTTCAAAAGGCCAACTCGGGCAAGCGCCAACATGCAGACAATTTCGTCGGCCAGTGAACGCGTCGCAGCGCCGCCGACACAAAACAGTTGATGTTGCGCGAGGAACGGGCCTGCGCCCCCTCGCGTTGCAACGGTACTTTTCAACGCAAGGATAAACGCATGCGCCGCCTGTTATTTGCCTCGCTGTCTGCCACCGCCGTCCTCGCGAGCTTCGCCGCGATCTCACCGGCTTCCGCCGCGCAAGACCGCTTCTGCCTGCAGGGCAGGATGTGGGGCTATCCGGGCAACTGTCAGTTCTCCACCTATCGTCAGTGCCAGGCGGCGGCCTCGGGGACCGATGCGGGCTGCGGCATCAACCCCGCTTACGCCTATGCCCGGCAGCGCGGCTACGACCCACGCTATTGACGGGTCATTGCGTCAGCCCTCGCGCGGGGAATGAGCCGCGCGATCCATCCAAACCTGGCAACAATTGAAACATGGCTGGCGGCGACATCTCTGGCCGCCACGCCCCCCTGGCCCTGCTCTATTGCATCGCGCAACGGCACCATGATCCTTTGGCTCATGATCCGTTAGCTGTTGCGGCAAGTCCCATCCGAGGCCGGCGGTCACGCGTCCTCTCCTCCTACGCTGATACGTGCACGGAACATTGCGCCTCGCTGTTGCTTATACGGCGACCAATGTCGAACCGGAGGAGGATCATCATGGACGGACTGATTTATCTCGTGGGGTTGATCGTGGTCATCATGGCCGTTCTGTCGTTCTTCGGTCTGCGCTGAGACGACATCATGGCCATGGAAACTGCGCCGGTCGTCACATCACCCCTTTCAAGCGCGACGGCCGATAGCTGGACCCTGCAATGGACGCCGGTCGTTGCAGGAGCCCTGACCGCCGCCGCGGTCTCTTCGATCCTGATCAGCTTTGCCATGTCGGTCGGCCTCGGTGTCAGCTCCACCGCGCCGACATGGCGCGACGCCTCGGTGGCGCTCTGGCTCCTGTCCGGCCTCTATCTGGTGCTGCAGGCGCTGATCAGCTTCGGCTGCGGCGGCTACATGGCGGGCCGCTTGCGCGCAACGCACGGGCTTGCCGAAAGCGAAGAGATCGAAAAGCGCGACGGCCTGCATGGCGTCTCAGCCTGGGCGCTGGCAGTCGTGCTCGGCGCTATCCTGGCCGTGCTCGGCGCGTCCGCGGCGACGCGGACCAATCCACTGACTGCGCCGGCGACGGCCAATGAACCATCGATCCTGAGCTATGAGCTCGACCATCTGTTCCGCGCGCCGCGGCGAGCACCCAGCCCGGATCTCGCCCCCGCACGCGGCGAGGCCGGCCGCATCCTGCTCACGGCGTCGAGCCACAATGGCGTCAGCCCGGAGGATCGCAGCTATCTCGTGCAGCTCGTCAGCGGCACGACCGGTCTCGCTGCTCCCGATGCCGAGCGGCGGGTGGACAGCGTGATCGCAGAAGCCAAGAACGCGATCTCGCGCACGCGCGCCGGCACCGTCATCCTGGCGTTCTCGGTGGCCACCGCGCTGCTGCTCGGCGCCGTCGCCGCCTGGGCGGCTGCGGAGAGCGGTGGCCGTCACCGCGACGGCAAGCCTGTCACCGGATGGATGCTGCACGCCAATCGCTTCAGCCGGCGGCGCGACATGTGGCGGCGGCCGATGTCGATGCCGGAATAGAGCACGTCAAGAACAGCGAGCGGCCCGACCCATCGCCGGGCCGCTACGCATTGTACCCCCGCCGCGAAAGACGCTCGCGCAATTTAGGCGAGCCGCAGGATCATCAGGTTCGCGTCGCTGCCATAGCTGCCGGTCGGATCCGCGGCGGCCGCCTTGTCGACCACAAATCCTTGCCTCTCCCAGAATGGCGTCGAGCCGTTGACGGCGATCAGCGACAGCGACTCCAGGCCGAGCGCACGCGCGTGTCGGATCAGTTCCTCGACGATCACGGTCGCCGAGCCGCTGCCGCGAACCGCGGGCAGCAAGGCGAGATCATGGATGTAGTAGGTCGATGCAGCCGACGGAATGCTTCCGATCAGCCGGTTCAAGGCCGGCGGCCGGCCGAGATGCCAGGGATGGCTGAGCACATAGCCGGCGATGCCGGCGCCGGTCCCACGCAGCACGCGGCATCCATCAGGGTGGAGACGCAGACGCTCCGCGAAAACACTCTTGTCCTCGGGATAGTTCGGGTGCACGCGGGCTGCGATTCCATCGACGTCAGCAAGATCGCTTGGCGCCATGGCACGCCAACTCATGCGGTCCGCACCGGTCTGGCTCGTCCTCACTCGCCCTTGCTCACTTGGCAAGCGCCAGCCAGCGTTCGCTGGCCGACAGCGCCGTCGGCCACAGCGCCTCCGTCGGCTGCCCGCGATGCAGTGCCTTGCCGACCTCGCAGATCGACATGAAGGCCGCGGAGCGCGCCTCCTCCACCTCGAGCGGCTGCTCCGCGCTCGGGCTGCGGACGAGGCCCATCAGGCCGTTCAACGTCTGCAGTGCCGCTTCCGGCGGGCTCGCCTCCGCCGCCCTCAGCGCAGCCACGATCTGCTGCGCCTTTTCCGATTCGGTCATCACGTCAGTCATCTTCTTATCGCTTGCCCGTGCCTCATGGGAGAACGCTAGCAGCCGGACGAAGGTCGGGCAATGCTGGGGCGGACGACACTCCGATGCCGAACACGCAGTGCCGACGTGCGATTTTCCGCCGGTCCCGGCTCGGCCATCTTGCGAGGCTGCTTCGCCAGCGTCTCAGCCAGCGTTGCATTGGCCTCGTGGTCGGCAAACTTGTTCTTCAGATGGCGCGATCATTGGCGATCACGACGCCCGGACAAGGCTGAGGCATCGTGGTCGCTCTGGCCCATGTCATTTCGCCAATGATTTCGCCATGTCGAGGTGCTTCTGCAGCACCGGCACGGTCTGCTGGGCGAAGTCCGACAGCGGTGAGTTTGCCGCGGCCTGCTTCTGATACTTCTTGATATCCTCCTGGTGATCGCGAACCATCGCCTGCGCGAACGCCTGGTCGAACCGACCGCCGGACATGCCTTCCAACCGGCTGTAGATGGCCTTCTGCTTCTTGCTCGGCTCGGACGGCATCTTCATCCCGTTCTGGCTCGCAAGCTGCTGCGCCTTCTGCAGATGCTCGCTATGGTCCTGCTGCAAGGCCTGCCCGAACTGCTTGACCTGATCGCTCTGCCCCTTCTGCTGCGCCAGCTTGCCCATGTTCACCTCGGACATGTCGCCCTCGATCGCCTCGGTCATGAAATGCTGATCCTTGGCGGGCGACTGACCTTTCGGAGCGGCGACCGCGCCGCCGGCCACCAACACGGTCACAGCAGAGGCGGCCATGGCAATTCGGATCGCTTTCGTCTGATGGTTGTGGATCATCCTGCTCATCGTTGATCTCCGAGGGGTTGGCTCTTGATCGTCCCGACGGCAAGAGCCTCGCCCGACGATCGTTCCTAAGCCCCGCGTGGCTGCCCTGCAGAATGCTTCCGCGCGCAACTACGCGGCGGGTTCCAAATGCTGCGGCACGCCCCCGCAGCACGACATCGATGGCTTCTCGGTATCGGACCCGCGCCAGACAGCGCTCAGTGAGTGCGTGCATCTCCTCCGAGCGCCCGAGCCAGCACGCGTCGAAGCAGGCCGGCCTGCGCCGCGCTCCCGCGCCAGGCCACGATCTGATCGGGACGGATCAACGCGAGGTCGGCCTCGTAGAGATCGCGCAGGGCCCGCGGCAAGGTGACGATCTCGACATCGGCACGCAGCGGCCCCATGGCCTCACGGAGTTGATCCTCATCGAGGTCGCAGCCCTCACACCGCAGCAGCGTCCATTCGAAGCCGAAGCGGTCGTACAGCGAGATACCTTGCTCCAGCCAGGCGTGCGGCGCGCGGCCGCCGGGACAGGCGCTCGGCACGTAGGCGTTGGCCGCATCCGGCGGCGGCCGGGTGCCATCGGGGACGATGATCGGTGAGCCATCATAGCGGCCGCCGAAGGTGACGCCGGGGATGTTGAACTCGGCGCGCGCATGCTGATCGAGATAGGCGCTGGCGATGCGCCGTGCCTCGTCGCCGGCCGCGGTCGCGTCCTCGATCTCGGGCACCGCGGCAAACAGGCCGAGCGAATCCGCAAAGCCGCGCGCGTAGCCGGTGTTGCGCAGCGCCACCGGACGGCGCTCCGCCTCGTAGCTGTCGAGCAGCGAGACGGGGCTCGTTCCCTTGACGACGCTCGCGAGCTTCCAGCCCAGATTGACCGCGTCCTCGATCGCGGTGTTGTAGCCGAGTCCGCCGGTCGGCGTGAACAGATGCGCCGCATCGCCGCCAAGGAAGACCCGGCCGCGCTGCAGGCGCTCGGCGACCAGCGCATGACCCGCGGTCCAGGTGAGGTGCGAAAGCACCTCGCAGGGAATGGGCGCACCGCAGGCGCGCTGGAACGCTGTCCTAGCATCATCGGCAGTGATCGCGCTTTCGTCCTCGCCGGGCCGCAGCTGGGTGTGGAAGGCAAACTCGTCGCGTCCGTTCACTGCGGCCATGAAGGCGCGGCGGTCTCGATTGAAGCAGACATACATCCAGGCCCGCGCATGCGGGACACTGGCGTAGAACTCCGGCGAGCGGAGATAGACCGCGAGCATGCGGCCGCCCATGAAATCGCGCCGTATTCCCGTCGTTCCGCCGTAGGAGATCCCGAGCGATTGTCGTACCGGGGAGCGCGGACCGTCGGCGCCGATCAGGAATTCAGCCGCGACCTCGCAGCGCGCGCCGCCGCTGACACGCTCGACGTCGGCGGCAATGCCGCCGTCATCCGCGACGTAGCCGATCAACCGATGTCCGTAGCGCAACTGAATGCCCGCAAGCTGCGCCGCGTGCCTACGCAGGATCGCCTCGACGAATTTCTGCGACACCCGGTGCGGCAGCTCTGCTGCGCTCCACGAGCCGGACAGACCCTTCACCAGTTCCGTCGCGCGTGCTGCGGACGGCAATTGAAAACGTGCCAGCTCATGCGCCGTGTAGCGCGTGAAATAGGCGACGTCGGTCGGGTAATCCGCGGGCAGGCCGGCGCGCCGGACCTCGTCGGCGAAGCCGAGCCGGCGGAAATGCTCCATCGTCCGCGCCTGCGTCGCGTTGGCCTGCGGGTTGAAGGCCGTTCCCGGCTTCTCGTCGACCAGGATTGCGGACACGCCGCGGCGGCCAAGCTCGTTGGCCAGCATCAGCCCGCACGGACCGCCGCCCACGATCAGCACCGAGGCGCTCAGACGTTCGATCACGGCGCTTCTCCTCGCAACGGAAGAAGGCTACCGCGCCCGGCAAAATAGTCAAGCAACCTGACTATCTGGTGTCGTCGAGCGTATCGAAGCGGGCGCCGTAGGCCGACAGCCCTTGCAGGATCGCGTCCATCACGGCCTTGCCGAGCTCCTTGCGCATCTCGGCTTCGGCCACGTCGACGGCGTCGCCGAACGCCTCCAGCCATTTCAGTCCGGCCGGCGTGAAGCGGACCAGTCGGGCGCGCCGGTCGCTCGGATCGGCCTCGCGCGACACCAGACCCAGCTCGACGCATTGATCGACCAGCTCGCCCATCGCCTGCTTGCTCATCGAGGCCCGCCGCGCGAGCTCGGTCAGCCGGGTGCCCTCGACATCGAGATTGCGGGTGAGGCTGACATGGGCGATCCGCGTCCCGCCGTGGCCGCCCTCGGCCATCAATTGGAGAACCCGGGATTCGAACCGGCGCACCGCATTGTTGAGCAGCCGGCCGACATTGGCGTGCCGCCATGCCGTTCCGGTTCGTCGCGCAAGCGGCGCCTCGCGTGGAGATCGCGCTGTCATGTGGAAAACACCTCGTCGAATCCGGCTACGCTGCGCCAGGGTAGCAGGCGCAAGGTGACATCGGATCGATGCTTCGTCATTACCTGACCAGCGCGCCAGCCGCTTGCCGGAGGCCAGCCCGAAGCCGATGCCGGGGATCGCACCCACCAGCGCCTCGCGACTTCGGTCGCTGACGGCGCGCCCCCCTCACGTTCATCCGGCTGACGCAGGCCTCCGCGACGGCGCGTTCATGCATTGCCGCGCATTGCGTCTTCCGCCGCAAGCAGTTCGTCGAAGAGATCCCATGCACTCGACGCTTCGGCTTCTGACATCTTCCGGATGGCGTAACCAACATGAACCACGACGTGATCGCCGGGATCGATCGTTTCATGCTGAAGCAAAAACAGACTCACCATGCGCTCGATGCCTTTGGCCTCGCATCGCGCCATGACTCCGTCACACTCCACGACCCGCATCGGGATGCCAAGGCACATGTCGGTTCCACGCAATTACTTGGGTGCTAGATCATAGCCCGATCGATGAACTCGATTTGACGTGGATCAAGATAAGAGCATCATATTCGCTGCATAGAATATGAGGCGCCTGATCTCGCAGGAGTTCTCCTATGCGGACGCATGTCGCGGCGACCTACACGCTGGTGCTCGGAATCGGCAATATCCTGCTGAGCGATGACGGCATTGGCGTGCAGGTCGTTCGGGCCCTCGATGCACTGGAATGTGCGGGCGAGATACCGCATCGTGTTGCTCTGCGGGATGGCGGGACGCTCGGGCTGTCCCTGTTTTCGGAGATCGAAGATTTCGGCTCGCTCATCGCCGTCGACGCCGTGGAACTGGGCGCGAAGCCCGGCACCGTAAGGATCTTTCAAGGTCCGGAGATGGACCGGCAGCTGACGGGAAAGAAGCGGACGGCTCATGAGGTCGCGCTTGCCGACCTGATGTCGGCGGCGCGGCTGACCGGCTGCGAGCCGGCGCGTCGGGCGCTCGTCGCAGTTCAACCCGAATCCACACAATGGGGCCTGTCGCTGACGCCCGCGGTTGGCGCGGCCATTCCCACCGCATGTCAGCAGATCAAAGCGCTACTCAGCAGGTGGCACCATGACAGTTGAAGCGGATGCCGCAGCGGGGTTCCGCACCGGGATGATCGACAGCTTGCTCCGCGAGATCGCCCATCACCTCGATGTGCTTGCCAAAACCGGCGCTTGCGCGGCGATCGATCTGTGCAGCCTGCCTCTCACGGTTGCGGATCGCAGCGAATTGGAGGAGCGGTTGGGCCATGGTGACCTGGAGGCCGTTTTGACCGCAGCCGGCGTCAGCGAAATCTGGGAGACGCGCTATGCCGGCGTGTGGTGGGTTCGCCATTTGGGCGCCGGGGACAAGCTCGCCGCCGAACGCATCGAAATCACGGCGTCCCCGGAGATCCTGACAAGCCATGCGGCTGACATCGCTGCGGCCAGCAACAAACTGTCTGAAGATCTGATCGACCGCGTCTCTTCAGAGGATGCCGAAGATGCATGAAACCCAGACGATCGGCGAGCTCTTGACGCGCCGGGGCGTCTCCCGCCGCGCCCTGCTGAAATATACGACCTATCTTGCCAGCCTGCTGGCGTTGCCCCCGATGGCCGCGAAGGGCATGGCGGAGGCGTTGGCAAATACGCGGCGCCAATCCGTGATCTGGCTCTCATTTCAGGAATGCACGGGCTGTACGGAATCGCTGACGCGTTCTTTCGGTCCGACCATCGAGGACATGATCTTCAATCTCATCTCGCTCGACTATCACGAAACGCTGATGGCGGTGTCGGGTGCTGCCGCGGAAGCGGCCCGCCTCGCTGCCATGAAGGAGAACAAGGGCAAATATGTCGTCGTAGTCGACGGCTCAGTCTCGACGAGAGATGGCGGGGTCTACTCCACCAACGCCGGCAAGACCAACCTCGAGGTGCTGAAGGAGACGGCCGCAGATGCAGCCGCCGTGATCTCAGTCGGGACCTGCGCGGCCTTTGGCGGCATCCCGCACGCAAATCCCAACCCCACCGGCGCAGTTGCCGTCAGCGACATCATCACCGACAAACCGGTGATCAATGTCTCCGGTTGCCCGCCCATTCCGGAAGCCATCGCTGGCACGGTTGCGTATTTCGTGACTTTCAACAAGCTTCCCGAGCTCGACGACAAGGGCAGGCCGAAAGCGTTTTTCGGCGATACGATTCATGACCGCTGCTATCGCCGACCGTTCTACGACAAGGGGCAGTTCGCCAAGCAGTTCGACGATGAGGGAGCACGCAAGGGCTGGTGCCTCTATGAAGTCGGTTGCAAGGGGCCCGTGACTTACAATGCGTGCGCGACCGTGAAATGGAATGGTGGCGTCTCCTTCCCGATCCAGTCCGGACACGGCTGTCTGGGGTGTTCCGAACCGAATTTCTGGGATCGCGGCAGCTTCTACCAGCCGCTTTCCTCAAACACGTTGAATGATCCGGAGATCATCGGCGGCGCCGCAGCTGCGGGCGCGGCGGTCGGGATTGCCAGCGCACGGCTGGCGCGCCGACGCAAACAACGAGCGGAGAGGGAGACCCAGCCATGAGCCTGCTGGATTTCGTGCGCGGGCCCGCGATCGAGATTGCAATCGCGATATTCGTGGGCGGCGTGGTGTGGCGGCTCGCGTCACTGTTGCTCCTGCCCTGGACCAACGACAGATCGGCGAAGCGAGCCGGTGCACCGCATGCCGTGGTTGGCGCGTTCCGGGGCTTCGTACGTCACCTATGGCCCGCGAACACCCATCTGCGCGCGTCGCTGTTCAGCACGGTGAACGGCTATGTCTTTCACGTCGGCCTTGCCATCGTCGTGTTCGGACTGGCGCAGCACATTCTATTCCTGCGCGGATTGTTCGGCTTTTCATGGCCGAATTTGCCCACCGGCGTGATTTCGGCCGCGTCGGTGCTCACGCTGGCGTCGCTGCTGGCTGCGCTGGCGCGGCGGATGACGAATCCGGTCTTAAGACTGCTTTCGACGCTTGACGACTACGTCAGCTGGCTGGTGACGTTCCTTCCGGTCGTGACAGGGCTGATCACGGTGAGCCACCTATGGGCGCCGTATGAAACGCTCTTGTCCGTGCACATCCTGACCGTGTGCCTGTTCCTGATCTGGTTCCCGTTCGGAAAGCTCATGCATGCCTTCCTCGTCTTCCTGACCAGAAGCGAGACCGGGATCTTCTACAGCCGCCGGGGAGTTGAGATATGAACCAGCGCATCGTGGTCGATCCCATCACGCGCATCGAAGGGCACCTGCGGATCGAGGCGGAAACAGATCCCCAGGGCGCCATCACCGGCGCGTACAGTTCCGGCACGATGGTGCGCGGCATCGAACTGATCCTCAAAGGACGCGATCCGCGCGAGGCCTGGGCTTTCGCGCAGCGAATATGCGGCGTGTGCACGCTGGTCCACGGCATCGCCAGCGTCCGTGCCGTGGAGAATGCGCTGGGATACGCCATTCCGCCGAACGCGCAACTCATCCGCAACCTGATGATTGCCGCACAATATGTGCACGACCATGTCATGCACTTCTATCATCTGCACGCGCTCGACTGGGTCGACGTGGTGTCGGCGTTGAAGGCCGATCCCGCGGCGACGTCGCAATTGGCGCAATCGATCTCGAGCTTTCCGAAGTCGAGCCCGGGCTATTTCGCAGACACGCAGAAGAGACTGAAAGCCTTCGTCGAAGGCGGCCAGCTCGGCATCTTTGCAGGTGGATTCTGGGGACATCCCGGATTCAAGCTGCCGGCCGAAGCAAACCTGATGGCGGTCGCGCACTATTTGGAAGCGCTCGCCTGGCAGCGCGAGGTGGTGCAGCTCCACACCGTCTTCGGCGGCAAGAATCCGCATCCGAATTTCCTGGTCGGCGGCGCCCCGTCGGCGATCAGCCTGAACACCGGCGGCACCGCCATCGGCATCGACGGTCTGCAGACGGTGAAGACCGTGATCGGCCGAATGAAGGATTTTGTCGAGCAGGTCTATCTGCCGGACACGCTGGCCATCGCGTCCTTCTACAAGGACTGGTTCGCGCGCGGCGAAGGCGTGGGCAACTTCCTGACCTACGGTGACTTCCCCGAAAAGGGCATGGACGACCCGGCCAGTTGGCTGATCCCGGCGGGCGCCATCCTCAATCGCGACCTGACCACGATCCATCCCGTCGACATGAACAATTCGGAGGAAATCCAGGAGTTCGTCTCCCATTCCTGGTACGGCTATGCAACCGGCAAGGACAAAGGCCTGCATCCTTACGAGGGCGAGACCAATCTGCATTACACCGGTCCCAAGCCTCCCTTCGAGCAGCTCGATGTCGGTGCGAGCTATTCCTGGCTGAAGGCGCCTCGCTGGAAGGGCCATGTCATGGAGGTCGGCCCGCTCGCGCGCGTGCTGATGCTCCATGCCAAAGGTCACGAGCCGACGCGCGAACTGGCCGGTTACGCGCTGGGCAAGCTCGAACTGCCCCTGACGGCGATGTTCTCGACCATGGGACGCACTGCGGCGCGCGCCCTGGAAAGCAAGATCGTCGTCGACCAGATGTCGACTTGGTACGACCGTCTTCTTTCCAACATCCGCGCGGGTGATCTGAACGTTCACAATTCGAACAAGTGGGATCCCTCAACTTGGCCCACCGAAGCCAAGGGTGTCGGCTTCATGGAAGCGCCGCGTGGGGCGCTGGCGCATTGGGTGGTGATCAAGAACAAGCGCATCGATAATTATCAGGCCGTGGTGCCCTCGACCTGGAACGCGGGACCGCGTGATTCCAAGGGCCAGCCCGGACCTTACGAAGCGGCATTGATGGATCGCCACACACTCCACGATCCTCGGCAGCCGCTCGAGATCCAGCGCACGATACACAGCTTCGATCCGTGCATTGCGTGCGCGGTGCATGTGATCGATCCGGAAGGCGAAGAGCTGATACAATTGCGGGTGAGGTAAGGCGATGGGCGGCGAAATCGACGTCGAAGCAGCCAGCAGGACGTTCCTGGCGCGAACCGAGGGACATCTGGTCAGCTATCTCGAGGCTTGCGTCCATTGCGGGAACTGTGCCGAAGCCTGCCACTTCTATCAGGCCTCCGGAGATCCGCGGCACACGCCCGCCTACAAGCTGTTTCCGATTGCCAAGGCCTATCGCCGGCAGAAATTCCCGCTCTCGCTCTTCGCCCCCCGCGTCACGGAAGAGGACCTCAGGGAATGGGAGGAACTGCTGTTCGATACCTGCACCATGTGCGGTCGCTGCACCACGATCTGTCCGATGGGGATCGACATCGCTTCCATCGTGGGCGGCGCGCGGCAGGCCTTCGTCAAGGCGGGACTTGGACCGAAGGACCTTCTGCAGGCCGCCGACAATTCGCGCGATCATGGAAGCCCGCTGGGCGTGACGGCCGAAAAGCTGCGCGATCGTATCGAATGGCTCGAAGATGAGCACGACGTGCCCATCGCGCTCGACAAGGACACGGCCGACATTCTGCTGACGCTCTCGTCCGTCGAGACGATGAAATACCCCGATTCCGTGGTGGCCATGGCCAAGCTGCTCAACCACGCGGGCGTCGACTGGACGCTGAGCACGAAGGGCTATGAAGCCACGAATTTTGGCTATCTGGCCGGCAAGGCGGACGTCGCCAGGATCATGGTTCAGCGGATCACCGAGGCCGCCGAGGCGGTGGGAGCCAAGACGGTGGTGATTCCGGAGTGCGGCCACGCGTTCGGTGCGCTGCGCTGGTCGGGCGCCAATATGCTCGGCCGCCCCCTGCCCTTCGCAGTCGTGCACATTTCGGAATTCATGGCGCAACTCAAGCGGGACGGCAGACTGAGGCTGAAGCCGATCGAGGAGTCGATCACCTATCACGATCCCTGTCAGATCTCCCGTCGTGGCGGCGCGACCGAAGATGCGCGATTCCTCCTGCAGGATTTCGCGAAGGACTTCCGCGAGATGACCCCGACCGGAAATCTCAACTGGTGCTGCGGTGGCGGGGGCGGCGTGCAGGCGATCGCGCGCGCTGCCGATCTTCGCCACAAGGTATTCAAGATCAAAATGGATCAGGTGGAGAAGACCGGTGCAAAGACCATGGTCTCGGCATGCTCGAACTGCCGGCTGACCATGGACGAGAGCAAGGCCCACTGGAAATGGGAAGGCGGGCTCGCGAGCCTGGTGGAGATCATTGCGGACCACCTGATCGAGGATGCCCCAGCGAAGACGCAAGGGTGACGGTTCACAGTCGTACGCCTTGCAGCGTGGGCAAACGGCGGCGAAACGCCGGCGGCGGAGCGTGCAGACTGCACCGGTCGCCTCCGTTGGTTGCGGATCCGCTCTCGGTCAAACCGAAAGGCACTCCAACCTGTCAGAGATTGCGTAGCGTCAGGACGTTCGCCTGATCAGGAACTCGAACTGCTTGCCTTCCGACTTGGATTCCAAGAGATCATTTCCGGTCGTGCGACAAAACGCCTCGAAGTCCTTCACGGCGCCGGGATCGGTGGCGAGCACTTGAAGCGTGCCACCGATCGGCACGTCCTTGAGTGCCTTCTTCGCGCGCAAGATCGGCAGCGGGCAGTTCAGTCCCTTGGCATCGAGAACCTGGTCAGCCATCCTGTCTCTCCGTAATTTCTGGTGCTGGCTTCGTGATACATTCAAATGAACAGGTTGATGTCGCTCTTGGTCGCCGTCTCGATGTAGGTCGCAGCGCCGCCGAGCACCGGCCCCTCGATCATGTCGTCCTTGGTGTACTCGAATAGATCCATGGTCATCTGGCAGGCGATCATCTTGACTTCGGCTTCGATGGCCATCGTGCGCAACTCCTCTATCGATGCGACCCCCTTTTTCTTGATCAGGTTCTTCATCATTGTCGTCGCCGCCGCGTCGACGCCGGGGATGGCCGATACGAGATTCGGCATGCCGATGTGCATTCCAAACATCGGCATCTCCATGGCCGGATTGCCGAGCGTCGAAATCTTCAGGTCGAGATTCTTCTTGAGCAGCGTCAAGCCGTAGAAGGTGAAGAACATGGTCACTTCGAGGCCCATGGCCGCCGCTGTCGTGGCCAGGATAAAGGGCGGATAGGCCCAATCCAGCGTGCCCTTGGTGACAATCATCGACATGCGCTTGGTATTGTTATCATCGGCCATTGCATCTCTCCGTTCGATCTCTCGCAGGCGCAACCGCGCGCATCATTGGATTCCTGCTTTCCAACGCACGACTATCAGCACGAGGACCGCGAGGAACAACGTCTCGGCGACGATCAGCGCGATCGCCCGGCCGCCGACATCGGCCATCGCCTTGAGCGACGTCTTCATCCCGAGCGCTGCGATCGCCGTCACCAGGCACCACCTTGAAATGTCCTTGATGAGGGCAAGCAGGAATGCGGGAATGACGCCGGCGCTGTTGAGCATCACCAGAACGGCGAACACCACCAGGAACCCCGGCAATTGTCGCCCGGCCTTACCGACGTGATGGGCGCGGAACACGTAGGACAGCATCACCACGACAGGCAGCAGCATGGCAACCCGGAGCAGCTTGGTGAAGGTCGCGACGTTTCCGGTCTCCTCCGACACGCTGAAGCCGGCGCCAACCACTTGCGCAACGTCGTGAATGGTGCCGCCAAGAAACATGCCGACTGCAGCGTGATCGAGATGGAATCCTGCGATCACCAGCGGATAGACGATCATCGCGATCGTGCTGAGCGCGGTCACGCCGATCACGGTAAAGACCGTGTCGCGTTCGTGCTGCTCCCCCTTGGGCAACACCGACGAGATCGCGAGCGCCGCCGACGCTCCGCAAATCGCCACAGCCCCGGAGGTGAGGATTCCGAACCGCCGGCTCAAACCCATGGCACGGGAGGCCAGCGCGCCGAACAGGATGGTCAGGATCACCGCGCCGACGACCGTGATCACGGGCGTCGGACCGAGCTTCATGATCTCGGCAATCGTGATCTGCGCCCCGAGCAGGCCGACGGCGACGCGCAGGATGTGCTTCGAGGCGAGTTCGATGCCGGCAACACAGCGCCCCTCCTGCGACAGGAAATAGAAGGCCATCCCAAGCAGCAAGGCGAACAGCATGACCGGCCCGCCATAGTGCTCGGACAGGAAGGTTGCAGCGATCGCGATGATCAGACTGGCCAGGACACCCGGGAAATAGGTCGGCAGCGACATGAAGGCCGCGAGGCCGCGACTTATCATCGATGTCCTGATTGCGACGGTCTCAGTCACGGCCTATCCACTTCCTTACGCGCAGCCAGCGAAATTCTCGGCAGCCATCTTCGCTTCGTAAGGGGCGGCGGCCGCCGTGCCCGGCACGAGGCCGGCCTTGGCAGCAGCCCAGTCCTTCGGGCGCACCTTGACCATCCATCCCTCGCCATATGGGTCCGTATTGGCGAGCTTGGGCGCTGCGCTCATTGCATCGTTGACCTCGACGATTTCCGCATTGAAGGCGACCTTTGCCGGGCCGACCCACTTGCCGGATTCGATCGTGGCGCAGGACTTGCCCGCATCGACCAACCGGCCGGCCTTCTTTGGTGTGAAGGCGACAAGCTGACCGGCCATGGCCGCTGCCACGGCGGTCATCCCGAGCGTCACGGTGCCGTCGGCGTTCTCGCGATACCAGATGTTGTTTTCGACGTCGTAGAGGAGGTCGTCGGGAAGGTTGCAGCCGCGGACGATGGGCATCGTCTTCTCCTTGTCTCAAACAGTTTCGTTGGTCTGCATCGATGCATCGAGTTGACGTAGCGGCCGGGACGCGCAGCAGAAGTCGCCGAGCCCGGCCACCTCCAGCTTGCCTCCGATGAACAGCATAAGGTGCCGCGCGACCATGGTGCCCAGCCGCAGCCGCCGGGCGACCTCCGCGTGGCCTGGCTCGAGGCGCACCAGATTATAATGATAGACGAGCTCGCGGCATGTTTCGCGGCATGCGTTGAAGCTTGCATCGCCGCGCGCACCCTGCCGATGCAGCGCCAACAGGCGAAACGTCTCGACCTTGCGATCGGTCGCGATCTCGCCGTGCGCAGCGAGCCATGTTTCGAGAATCGTTTCGCCGAGCTGCAGCAACTCCTCGGCAAGCGGCGCGGCGGCCGCCGAGAGTGCGGCATCGGACGCGGCCAACATGCCGTCGAGCCGCATCGCGACGTTGTCGAGGCTCGTGATACCGATATCCGCCATCAGCCGAGCCCCCGCGCACGCAACAGACCGGTCGAATCCGAGAAGTTCTCCTGCACGCCGACCCTGCGCGCCGACAGCCCGAGCGCCATGCCGAGGAGCTGGGTGAAGTACAGGATCTTGACGCTCGTCTTGCGGCCGAAGACCTTTTCGGCGCGCACCTGATGCATTTCGAGCCCGGTGTGGCAGGTCGGGCATTCGGTGGCGATCACGTCCGCGCCGCAGGCCTCGGCCGTCGTGAGCAGGTTGAGAACGAGCTTGGTCGAGGTGTCACTGTCGGACAGCGTGTGAGCGCCGCCACAGCATGCCGTCTTGAGGGGGTACTCGACATTTTCGGCCCCCGCCGCGGCCAGCAGGTCGTCCATGAAATGGGGCTTGGAGGTCGATTCCGAGCCGGGCCCCTTGTCCTTTTCCGGAAAGATGTGACGCGGCCGCGTGTACATGCAGCCGTAGTAGTTGGCGACCTTCAGGCCCTTGAGCGAGTTCTTCACGCGTGCCTTGAGGCCTTGTTCGCCGACCGATTCCTTGATCCAGTCGAGCGCGTGAATGGTCGTGACCTTGCCCGCTTCGTAGGTTGCGTGGCCGGCCTTGCGCGACAGTCGGTCCGTCACCTCGCGCGACGCGGGATCCTTGGCGAGGTCGTATTCGGCCTTCTTGAGATTGTGATAGCAGCCATTGCACGGCGCCATCACGGTATCGAACCCCATCGCATCGGCGATCGAGAGGTTGCGGGCCGACAGATAGGTCTGCAGCTTGGGATCGATGTTCTTGACCTCCATGGCCCCGCAGCAGTTCCAGTTCTTGAGCTCGACCAGGTCGAGGCCGAGTGCCTTGCCGACCTCCTTGGTCGAGCGGTTGTAGGCGTGCCCGGTGCCTTCGAGCGCGCAGCCCGGATAGTAGGCGACCTGCTTGTGTTTGTCGCTCATCACTCAGCTCCCTGAACGTCCAGCCGAAGCGCCTTGCGGGCAGCTGCTTCGCACTCACGGACATACTCGTCGATCGCGAGGCTGGCGCCCCGCCATCCGCGCGTGCGGGGACGGATCACGCTGGCAAGTCCCAACTTCACCAGGAGGCCGACCGGCAATCGGCTGGCGAGACTGCGTATCAGTTCGACAAGCCAGCCCTGCGACAGGGACTGCCCGGTCCGCGCGAAGAACCGGCGCAACACGCGGCCTTCCTCGATCTTGCCGGTGGCGAAGACCTGCTCGGAGAAGACCTCATCGAACGCGGTGGACGGCTTCTTCTCCGTATAGCCCTTCAGCTCCAGCCAATGTGCCGTGGCCTTCATCACGCCTTCGGGACTGACGTCGCGCGGACAGGCATAGGTGCACTTGTTGCAGGAGACGCACTGCCAGATGATGTCCTTGTCACGCAGCAGCTCGCTTTCGAAGCCCATGCGGATCAGGTAGATCCAATAGCGCGGGTTGAAGTCGGGATTCACGGCGTTGATCGTGCAGGCGTTGGTGCATGAGCCGCATTGCCAGCAGCGGTGGATGAACTCGCCCCCCGGGAGCGCCGCGATCTCCTCCTGCATCTGCTCGTTGTAGTCGGTGATGGCGCGCGAGGTGATGAACGTGCTCCAGTGCCCGGAGACATCGACGCCATCGATTTCCAGGTGCTCATGCGTGACGAGATTCTCGGGCCGGATCAGCGATTTTTCGTGAATCGGCATGGATGTTCCCTCATTCGCTCAGCAGGCGAGGCTGCCCGAGCACATAGGCCCTGCCATCGATCAGCTTCAGGCGGGTGCGCCCCGACTCGGTATCGACCGCATCGAGTCCCAGGAGACGCCGAGTATGCGCCATCGCGTCTGCTTTGAAGCCGCCGCAGAAGTCCGCGTGCAGGAACTGGCCGCCCTTGTCGTTGATATAGTTTGCATAGGTGTGGGCGCAGAGCAGATCGACGTAGAAGGCCAGATCGCGGAAGACACCGTTCGCCTGCAGGAATCCTTCGAGCTCCTCGCGTAGCATCGTGAAAGTGGCGAGGCCGTCGCCGACGGCGATCGTACCGGCCTCGGCATCCTCGTCGTACCATATCTCGCGCAACACGCCGGTATTGACCCTGGCGTCCCACATCCAGCGCGTCATCAGCGGATAGCGGTCGGGCGCGGTGAAATGAAGGAGCTCGGCGGCAAGATCGCGCGACCAGCGGTGCTCGCGATCGGCTGGAAAGCTCGTGACGAACGCGGCGACGCGCTGGTCGGTGGTGCCGAGATCGGACCATCCGCACAGCAGGACCTCGAGCCTGCTGCGCATCGCCGCGAATCCGTTGCGGCCGAGCCACGCACCCACACGCCGGCGCACCGGCGTGATGAACGTGGCGAGGTCGCAGAATTCGGCCTCCGTCAGCTCGCTGACCCGCCCCTTGCCCAGCACCTCCTCGAACAGCGAGGCCTTGAGCGCGAGCGCTCCGACATAACGCTCGACGCCACCGGCGTCGTCGGCGGATTCCACGAGGTTCTCGAACGCCCGCCGCAGCCTGGGGCCGGACAGATCAAGCACCGGCCGCGTCGGCTCGGCCACCGCCTTGCCTCTATGGCTGGTGATCGGCCACATCACTCGGCCGCTTCCATCATGGCGCCGCGGACCAGGGTCAGCGCGGCCATCGCTGCCGACTGGCCCTGTGCGATGGAATCGTCGATGGTCTCGGGCCCGGTCGCCGCGCCGGCGACGAAGACGCCGGGCCGCGAGGTCGCCGATGTGTTGGAATAGACCGATGCCTTCTGGATATGGCCGTGCTTCTGCAGTTTGACGTCGAACACCGCCGACAACGTCATGTTGTCAACATTGGGATCCATGCCGATGGCGTGCACCACCATGTCGAACGGAATCGAGATCGGCCGCTTCACCAGCGTGTCCTCGCCCTTCACGATCAGCCGCCTGCCGTCCGATGTCACTTCGGCGATCCGCGCCTTGATGTATTTGACCCGATGCTTCTCCTGGCTTTCCCAGTAGTAGAGATCTTCGTAGAGGCCGAAGGTGCGGATATCCATGTAGTAGATATACACGTTGCACCGTGGCACCGCCTCGCGGATCTCCATGGCAATGTTGGCGGAGACCGTGCAGCAGATCTTCGAGCACCACTCGCGACCGATCTGGCGGTCGCGCGAGCCGACGCATAGCAGGATCGCGACCCGCTCCGGCTCGCGTCCGTCGGACGGACGGCGCACGCCCCTGCCGGAGGAGAGCATCTGCTCGACCTGGGTCGTCGTGACCACATCAGGGTAGGTACCGAAACCCCATTCCGGCTTGTTGACGGAATCGAAATGCGTGAAGCCGGTGCACAGGATCGCCGCCCCCGCCTCCAGCACCGTGCCATCCGACAGCGTCACGCGAAAGTCGCCTGGGCTGCCCGAGAAGGCCTTCACCGTGACGCGCCTTCGGATCTCGATACGGCTGTCGGTTTCGACCCGGCGCACCATGCCACCGATGGCGTCCTTGGCCCATTCGCCGGACGGCACCAGCTTGGCATAGCCCGACTGGATCGGCGCGCCGCCGAGCTGCTCCGCCTTCTCGACGAGAACGACGCGCTGGCCGGCCGCGGCCAGCGCATGTGCGGCGGAAAGCCCCGACGGCCCACCGCCAACGATGAGAACGGGACAGGTCATGATGCGGCTCCTGACAAGGTCGCCGTCGGCTTGACATAGCCTGGGCCCGACGTAATCGCGCGTTTGGGGTCGTAGAGCGTCTCGATGCGGCCGGCCTTCACTTCATCGAGGTAGGCCTCGAATTCGGCTTTGGCTTTCTGCCAGTCGATGCCGAGCTTCTCGAGCATCCCCTCGAACGGCGAGGCGTGCCAATGAAGCTGCGCGAGCTTGTATGGATGCGCACCGAGGGCGAGCGCCGCGAACTGGCAATCGGCCATGACTGGCAGCGCGTAGACCTTGTCGACGGCTTTGCCGATCCACTGGTTCTTGTCGAGCGTGGTGATGCAACCCGTATCGTGGCCGATCATGACGTCCGCCCGCGCCTCCTCGACCGCGACCCTGATCTTGCGGTCGATGGCGAAGGAGCGGGTGAACTCACGCTCGCCAATGATATGACGAAAACCGAAGCCGCAGCAGTCGTACCAAGTGGAGTAGTCGATCACCTGTGCACCCAGCGCCTGCATCAGGCCGGTCGATACCGCGACGCGATTGCCATCCATGACGGTGTCGTCATAGATCACGTCTTCCGGAACCATCTTGTAGACGTGACAAGCCGGATGAACGGTGGCGCGAAGGCTGCTCACGTCTATGACCTGCCGCTCCCGGATGCGGTGACGCATGACGTGCAGCCATTCGGAATAGTGCACGATCTCCTCGGGGATCAGCAGCTTGCCGTCGACCAGGCGGCCCAGCTTGCCGAGAATCTTCTTCACCTGCTCGCGCAGTTCAGCCGAATGCATCAAGAAGATGCGCATCTCCTTGTAATTGCCGAACGACGTGCCACAGTGGACCAGCGGGAAGTAGGTTCCGACCGGCAGCCCCTGCGCCTTGGCCGACATGTATGCCTGGTGGAAGTTGCGCAGGAAGACGGCGGCCAGACTGACGACATTGCCGACCCCGGAGCCGTGATAATTCCAGGCGGTGCAAGAGGTTTGATCGGTCTCGTCGAGATAGCGCACGCCGAGCTGGTTCATCAGCCACATCACGCTCGACGGATAGCCGGGGATATTGCCGCACTGTCCGCAGGACTTGTGCTGCCAGAGGTTGGTGGTGGGAATGCGCTTGTCCCAGCCGTACAGCGTGCGCGCCACCACCGGCTCGTGGCGCTCGTCGATCCGATGGACGACGATTTCGCCGTCCTTCTCCAACTCCCACATCGCGTCGCGGATGTCGTGGACACGCTCCTTGTTGGTCAGCATCGAGCGACGGTCGATCCGGGTTTCCACCCAGGCCGTCGCTGTCTGCGCCTCGCCCGGCGTCAGATTGGAAGGGCGCCACTCCGCGCCAAAGCCGGCGTAAGCCGACTGACTGTCACTGCGCTTTTCGTCCATCGTTTCCTCCGTCGTCCACCGCAGCGATTGATCTCGCCGTCTGTTGTGGTCATCTCAGCGGCCTATTCTTCCTGATGCTCTTCTAGCCACTCGTTGTACTCCTCGCGCTTCTCATCCATCACGTCACTGACGACATCGAACAAATTCTCGTCGATCGTCTCGAGCTGATCGAGCACGCCGGTCGCCTCCCAAATGGTGTAGAGTTCGACGGACGTCTTCAGGTTGACCTCCCAGGCCGTGTCCATGGTGTGCATGGTCGGGACCGGAATGGCCTTGCGCAGGATATTGAGCGGGGCGTCGACCTTGGCGACGTTCGGGCCCCAGTCGGGAAACGCATCGCGCGTGATCATGTTCGGCGCGAGCTGGTTTCCCGTGGAAATGACCTTCAGAAGCACCCGCGAGAACGGTCGCAGTACATCCTTCGCCGACTGCATGCCGTGCTTGATCGCGACCTCACGCATGATCATGACGAGCCCGCCCGGCGAATTTTCGAACGGACAGCGGGCCGCACAGGTGTAGCACTGCGCGCAGGACCAGATCTTCTCCTGCATCGCGTCGTAGATGCCTTCGAGATTTTCGGTCCACAGCAGCTGGACGATCTCGCGGGGTGAATAATCGTAGTAGTGCGCCGAGGGACAGGTCGCGGTGCAGATGCCGCAATTGAGACAGCCATGCAGCTCATGATCGTAGAGGACGTGCGAGCGAATGTCGTCGAACACCTCTTCCAGCTTCTCGTAGGGAACGACCGGCGCCTCGGAGACCGGGTCGCCGATAGAGGTCAGCTCCATTGAAGCTCCGCTCGTCATCTGGCGGCTCTCCTCAGTAGGTCAGCACCTTGGCATTATCGTTTTCCATCACCTCTTCGATGACCTTTGCACCCCCGACGATACCCTCGCATTCAGGGATCAGGTCCTGCTCGGTCATGTCGAACAGATCGAGGTTCGGAGAGCAGCAATAGAACTTCACTCCCGCTCCGTGCGCGTCCTTGATGAAGTCATAGACGGTTTTCGGAGACCCGGGCTTGACCACGAGCTTCTCTGCCACGCCCTTTTTCATGAGCTGCCCCGACGTCGCGGTACAGACGACCTCCACCTCGTAGTCCATCGCCGCGGCAACGGTGGCCTGGAAGAACGGCGCGCCCAGTTCCTCGCCGTTGCGAGGATCGGTATTGACCATGATGATGATGAGCTTTTTGGCCATTCTTACGATGTCCTCCCGATCATCTGCTATTGAGCGTGCGCAACGCACATCGACACACGAGCGTGCACAATAAGTTTATCTTGAGGCGCATCACCTTGGAGTTGATGAAGATCAACATGCCCAAGAACCGAAGTCCTGGGTGAACAACAAGCTCACATCGAATTCATCCAATCCGTCGGACGAGCGCACAAAACATATTCCATTTTTTGAATGACATCTATAGGCTGAAGAAAATAATTCGTTGCTCGGGAGAACGGTCCTACGGGAGCGGCCGCATCAAATGCGTCGACTCGATCAAACCAATCATCAGCGGTCCGAGCGCCGCAGCGATCTCGCGCTGCACCACGCGCAGGTCGGCGAGCGTTTCCGCCGTGCGATCAGGACATTCTTCGGATTCCATGATCAGATCCTCGATCATGGCCGACTTGATTCCGGGATGGCCGAGGAACCCGAAGCAGTTATCACGAAGCTGAAACACCGCCGGCTCCCCCGCAGCGTCGATCGCGAGAACACGGGCATCGGCCGGCAGCACCGGGCGATCGCGCATGTAGATCGCGACGGGAAAGGATTGCGGCAGATGACCGCCGAGCGCCGCGGGATCGACCCGTCGGGCCGTCTCCACAACGAAGCGGAGCGGAGCTTCCTGAGTGCCGCCGCCGCACGCGGTCGCAACTATGCAGCTGCCAGCTCCGATGCCGATGACGGGCAGGTCGCGCGCCAGGAAATCCTGTACCAACCGCAACTCGGGCCCAAGGCTCGGAAGCAGGTTGCCGCTGACGACTCCGAGCGGTCCGGCGCCAAGAACAACGAGGCCGTCAAAGTCCCCGGCCGTCGCAGGTATCGATCCTCCGGCCGTAAACGGCCGGCAATAGCGAAAGCCGACGTTGCGTCCTTCGAACTGGTCTTCCATCAAGCCGAGATAGTCCGCCTCAAAATGCTGCAAGACGCAGAGTGTCTTCATGGCGAACCGCGACAACTGATGAGGCATCAATGACGGCCGAAGCCGACGGCGGACCGACAATATATATGTTTTTTCGCATATGAAAAGCGAGGAACGCAATGGCGTGGTATGAGAAGCTGCAGGAGATCGAACCGCTCGACGACCTGCGTTTTGATCGTGGGCTCGTCGATGCACTCGAGGCGGCAGCCCGCGAGCGCGCACTCGGACCGATGCGGTTCTACACGCCGACGTTCCGCGCCTATGCCAGCGAGGAACTCAAGGGCTGCGGCAAGGCGAGTTTTCCCGCCTTTTCCATCACGGGCGGCGCCTGCGCGCTGAATTGCGATCACTGTCAGGCGAAGATCCTCGAACCGATGATCGCGGCAACGACACCGGACGAACTCGACCGCAAGGTGCGCGACCTCATTCTGCTCAAGGATCTGCGCGGGTTCCTGCTTTCAGGCGGATCCAACCGCCGCAACGAGGTTCCGTACGATCGCTTCTATCCGACCATCGAAAGGCTCAAGCGCGACTTTCCCCATCTGCGCATCGCCGTCCATTCCGCGTTGCTCGACGAACGGCGCGCCAGATCCATGGAGGCCGCCGGGGTCGACGTCGCGATGCTCGACGTGATCGGCTCGGAGCAGACGATCCGCGAAGTCTATCACCTCGACCGTCCTGTCGCGGATTTCGAGGCGACGCTCGCCGCGCTCTCAGGCACCAAGATGCAGGTCGTGCCACACATCGTCATCGGTCTGCACTATGGCCGGCTACTCGGCGAAGCAACCGCGCTGGACATCGTTTCGCGCCACCCGGTTGCCGCCTTGATCCTGGTGGTGGTGACCCCGATCTATGCGCCGCCGGATCGGCCCTTCGCCACGACATCCACCGACGACGTGGCGAAGGTGCTGGTCGCCGCGCGGCAACGGATCAATCACGCGCCGGTTCAGCTTGGCTGTATCCGCCCCGCGGGCCGCCATAAGCTGATGACCGACGCATACGCCGTCATGGCGGGATTTGACGGTATCGCCTATCCCGCGGACGGCATCGTAGCTCTCGCCCGCGCCATCGGCCGGCCGGTCGAGCAGGAGCATGCCTGCTGCTCGATCGCGCTTGACGGCCTCGCCGGACGGCGGGCTTGCGCAGCCTGAGGTGCACCATGAACGCCGAGGCAGCGGATATCGTCGTCGTCGGGCTTGGACCGGCCGGGAGTCGTGCGGCTGCGATTGCCGCGAAGGCCGGCTACCGCGTCGTCGCCGTCGACCGCCGGCTCGAGGCGGGTCGCCCGGTCCAGTGTGCCGAATTCGTGCCCGCCATGATCGAGCGGGACGTTCCGAACGTCACGACCGTCGCCCAACAGAAGATCACCCGCATGCTGACCTTTACCGAAGCGACGGATTGCGAGGAAACGCGGGACTTCCGCGGCTGGATGATCGATCGCGCCGCCTTCGATCGAATGCTCGCTGATGAGGCGGCGAACGCGGGAACCGCGTGCCGATACGGCACCTCCGTGGTTGCCATCGATTTCGACGGCACAGTTCATACGTCCGATGGTCTTGCCCTGAAACCGCGCGTCCTCATCGGCTGCGACGGCCCTCGCTCGCGGGTCGGCGCGGCCATCGGCCAGATCAATCGCGCGCTTGTCGATACGAGGCAACTGACCACGCCGCTGATCGTGCCGCACGATGCCACGGATATCTTCCTGAGCGCCGACTACCGCGGCGGCTATGGCTGGCTGTTTCCCAAGGGCGCCGTGGCCAATATCGGCGTCGGCGTCATGATAGAGGACCGGCGGCGACTGAAACCGATGCTCGCCGCGCTCTTCGCCTCGCTGTCGGCATCGCGCCGCATCGGAACGCGCCCGTTCGCGTTGACGGGCGGGGCGATACCCGTGGGCGGCAGGGTGGGTTCGACAGGCCGGCTCGGCGCAACCCAGGTGTTGCTGGCCGGCGATGCGGCAGGCCTGACCAACCCCGTGACCGGCGCCGGCATCGCCTCCGCCGTGCAATCGGGGGCGCTCGCCGGGCACGCCGCGGCAGACATGCTGTCCGGCCGCAGCGGCGCCCTCGATGACTATGACGAAGAGCTCGGCGACATTTTCGATGCAGCCTTGAGCCGGGCATTGCTGCGACGACGGCAAGTGCTGGCGCACTATGGCGACGGCCGTCGCCCCGACGCGACTGCGCTCGCCGAGGGATGGATCAGTTCGCCGAACTATTGGGCGTGAAGATGCAGGATCAGGGGAGGACGTCATGAGCTGTCTCGAAGGACCGACGCATCCGGTACCGGATTTCCTCACCGGGGAGACGCGCACCTTCAACGCGGCAGAAGCCATGCGGCCGCGCGCGCCGGGCGCCGTGCCGGCGGAAGCGCGCAACGGCGGGCGCGTGAGGGCGCAGGATGTGCGGCCGGTCGGCACGTACCTGCCGAACGACAATGTTCTGACGCCGAACATGCGGTCGCCCGAGTACGTGCAAATGTCGACGGCAGCGGCCATCACCCTCGGCATCATGAACGGCTACATGCATCGCACCAGTTGCACCCGTTGCCTGAACCTGCTGCTGACCTACCCGGAGGGCTGCCGCGCCAACTGCGCCTATTGCGGGCTTGCGCGCCATCGCGAAGCGGAGCGCAACTATGCCGACCGCAACTTCATTCGGGTCGACTGGCCTGCGGTGCCCTACGACCAGGTGATTGACATCGTTGCATCGGGCGGCGACGGCGGGCGCTTCCATCGCATGTGTATCAGCATGATCACGCATCCGCGGTCGGACCAGGACACCCGCATTGTCCTGCGGAAATGGGTTGAACGCATCAGGCACGTACCCGTGTCCATCCTGTCCAACCCGACGACGATGACGCGACTGGATGTGCAGGAGCTCAAGGATCTCGGCGCCGAGATATTTACGGTCGCGCTCGATGCAGCCAACCCGGTCATCTTTGACCGCACCCGCGGCCGCGGGGTTCAATCGCCGCATAGCTGGGACAAATATTGGGAGATCCTGCTGGCCGCCGCCGAGATATTTGGCCCGGAACGTTTCGGCGCCCATCTCATCGTCGGGATGGGCGAGAGCGACCACGACGTTCTCTCGCAGGTGCAGAGAATTCGCGACCTCGGCGGCCACAGCCACCTGTTCGCGTTCTTTCCCGAACAAGGCTCGTTGATGGATCATCTCCCGCCGGCGCCGCGCCCGCAATGGCGACGCATCCAGCTCGCCCGCTATCTCATCGACTATCGAAGCCACTCCCTGCAGCGCATGCGTTTCGACGAGCGCGGTCAACTCGTCGATTTTGGTCTGCCGCAGGACGAAGTCGACGCGATCATCGACGCGGGCGTGGCCTTCCGCACGTCCGGCTGCCCGGGCAAGGAGGCCGCCGATGTGTCCGCCTGCGACCGCCCCTATGGCGACTCGCCGCCGCGCGACATTGCTTCATACCCTTTCAAGCCCGATCGCCGCGACATTCGCCACGTGCGCAGCCAACTCCGGCGCGGACTACCCAAATAACCGGGAGGAAGATGCGATGGCCAGCAGCGCCAAGTCATTTCGGGTCATCGACACCGGGATTCGGGGCGGACGCGCCAATATCGCCTTCGACCAGGCGCTCATCGACGCTCACAAGGCACGGCGGATTCCCGATACCATCCGCTTCCTGCGGTTTCGTCCGTCGGCGCTGGTCGGAATCCATCAGATCCTGAGCCATGAGGTCCGGCTCGACTATTGCCGGAGCAAGGGAATCGAGATCGGCCGGCGGATCACGGGAGGCGGAGGTCTTTATCTCGACGAGGGTCAGATCGGATGGGAGCTCGTGTTCGGCCGCTCCAGCCTCGGCGCCATGAATCTCACCGAAACGACACGCCGGATCTGCGAAAGCGTCGCACTCGGGCTCAACAAGCTCGGCGTCCCCGCGCGCTACCGCCCGCGCAACGACATCGACGTCGACGGCCGCAAGATCAGCGGCACCGGCGGCTTCTTTGACGGCGATACTCTGTTCTACCAGGGAACACTGCTGATCGACTTCGACCCCGAGCAGATGATCGCTGCGCTCAAAGTGCCGGTGGAAAAGCTCGCCAAGCGCGACCTCGCCTCGGCCCACCAGCGCGTCGTCAGCATGCGCGAGATCCTCGGCGACAAGCTCCCTGATCTGGCCACCATCCAGCGAGGCTTGCTCGACGGCCTGGCGGAAGGCCTCGGCATTGTTCCGCAATGGGGCCAGGCGTCGATGCACGAAGAAGAGCTCGCCGACCAGTTGTATCGCGACGAGATCGGCCGCGACGACTTCGTCGAGATGGTCGACGCTCCCGAGGTGGACAGCTCGCTGGTCAGTGCCACTCTGACGCGGCGCGGCGGCAGCCTGCGCGCCGATATCCGCCTCGAGGGGCCAGACCGCAGGCGAATTCGCGAAGCTCTGATCACCGGCGATTTCTTCGTTACACCGCCACGCGTCATCTTTGATCTCGAGGCAGCGCTGCGCGGCGCCGAACTGGCTGATGCCGGATCCCTCGTTGAGGACTTCTTCTCGCGCACGTCGGCCGACTTCGTCAATCTCGGCCCGCCGGACATTCGCGACGTGGTCGTCGCGGCGGCGCGGCAGCTCAGCTTCGTTGCGGCCGGCCGGAGGCTTCGCGGCCATTGGCTCGCGGCGACGCGACCGGAACGTCCGCCGCTCGTCCTGCTGCATGACGCCTTGGGCTGCGCCCGGCTCTGGCGCGATTTTCCCGAGCGGCTTGCGGCTGCGACCGGCTGCTCCGTCCTGGTGTTCGACCGCTGGGGCTCGGGTGACTCTGAGCCGCTCGAGCCGCCCCATTCGCGGCAATATCTGCTCGCTGAGGCTCTCGACGCCCTGCCCGAAGTGCTACGGACGACCGGAGCGCGGCGTCCGATCCTGGTCGGACACTCCGACGGTGCTGCGATCGCGTTGACGTTTGCCGGCGCGTTTCCCGATGAGGTCAGCGGGGTCGTCGCGATCGCCCCTCATCTCTTCCGCGAACAGCGGACAGTTGACGGCATCGCCGCCCAGATCAGGGACTTCGAGCACGGCGACCTGAGGGCGCGGCTCGCACGGTATCATGGCAGCAGAACCGATCATCTTTTTGGCCGGCTGGTCGATGCTTGGACTGGGGAAGAAGCGCGCGACTGGGGGATCAAGCCCTACGTTGGACGGGTTCGCGCCCCGGTGCTGGCTGTTCAGGGCAGCGAAGACGAGTTCTTCACGCATATTCAGCTTGAGACGCTCCGCGCCCTCGTGCCAGCCCGGATCGAGACCTGCGTGCTGGAAGGCTGTGGACATGCACCCCACCAACAGGCGACCTCCGCGGTGATAGCCGCGGCAGCCGGGTTCATCGATCGAGTGACCGCAGGAAACACGGTCGCCGCCGTCCCCGGCTCCGCCTGACGGACGATCTCCGCGGGCAGCGAGACTCCATCAGCACCACTTAGCAGAAAGCGCGATAGAGAGCGGACATGACCTCGATCACTTCCGGCCGCGAGACCGAATAATACACGTTCCTGCCGTCCCGGCGCACCTTGACGAGATCGTCCGCGCGCAGCCGGGCAAGTTGCTGCGACACCGTCGGCTGGCGGAGTTGCAGCGAATCCTCAATGCTGCTGACGGACTTCTCTCCGTCAAGCAGCAGACACAGAATGGCAAGCCGCGCTTCGTGCGACAGCGCCTTGAGGAATTCGCTTGCCTTGTGAGCCTTCTCGAGCAGCGCGTCAGGCTCGAGCGAAGACCTGCTGCGTGCACGCTTGGTTGCCATATTCGTCCGCATATTCCTCAATCGACCAATTCGGTCCGTTACATCGGCGGCCACGGCGTCATGCCGCAAGGCCGTCCCGTGTTGCTATCACTTTGGCGAGACGATAACAAACAGGCGGTCGAGCCTGTCCCAGCGCGGTTCGTGCGAGACGGTATCGAGCCGCCGGCGCGATCGTCCCCTGCTCACGCGCCTGCCGCGTCTGACGGGCTGATGAACTACGATCCGGCTTCCAGTTCACCTAACTTGCGATCAAGGGTTCGCAAGCTGATACCGAGGAGTTCGCAAGCTCCTTGCGGCTGCCAACAAACACGCTTGTCATCTTCAAAGTGGGACTGCCGATGGTCACGAAGGTACCGCCAGACACCGGCGCCGGCCGCTGGAACCGACGGTTCGAAGGCGATGATTTCGTTTTCGGAACCGAACCCAATCAACGGCTGCGCGGCCATGTCGGCACGTTCCCGTACCGCAGTCGCATTCTCTGCGTCGCCGACGGAGAAGGCCGCAACAGCGTCTGGCTCGCCCGGCAGGGATTTCAGGTCGACGCCTTCGACATCTCGGAGGTGGGTCTGGCGAAAGCGAGCAAACTTGCCGCGTCAGCCGGAGTCAGCGTGAACTACCAGCTTGCCGATTGCGACGGCTTCGCGTGGCCAAGTGCGGCGTATGACGGCATCGCAGCGATTTTTGTGCAGTTCGCCGCCCCAGATTTGAGGAAACGGCTGTTCGCGCGCATGATCGCAAGCCTGAAGCCGGGCGGGACGCTGATCCTGCAGGGCTATACGCCCAAGCAGTTGGAGTACAAGACGGGCGGCCCTTCCGCCCTCTCGCACCTCTATACGGAAACCATGCTCCGAGAGGCGTTCCGTGAGTTGGAGATCATCGAACTGCGCGAATACGAGACGGAGCTCAGCGAAGGCAGCGGCCATCACGGCCGCTCTGCGCTGATCGGAATGGTCGCGCACCGGCCTTCCTGATCGCGCTCTGCTGGTCCCCGGAATTGATCGCGCGCACGCGTCTCGCATTGTCGAGAAGCGATCTTTACGACCGACTGTCGACCTTTCCGATCCTTCTGCCGGCATTGCGCGACCGCGCCGCTGATCTACCGCTTCTCGCCGCAGCGCTGCTTGCCCGCGTGGCGCCGGAGCGAAGGCCCACCTTGTCCCAGCCGGCACTCGAGCGGCTCGGGGGCTACGCCTTTCCGGGCAATGTTCGCGAGTTGCGCAACGTGTTGGAGCGCGCGGCCCTGCTCTGCGATGACGATGTCATCTCAGCCGCGACGATCGAGCGTGCTCTGACGCTGCGATCGCCGGACATTGAGGGACGCGACCGGGTGCAGCGAACCGCAACAAAGCTGGCGCCTGCTGACGGTGAGAACCCGCCGTCATCGAAGGAGCGCGAGGCGCGAGCGCTTCGGACCGCCCTGTTGACGCATCGCGGCAATCGAGAATCGCTTGCAGAATCCCTCGGCATCAGCCTGCGCACGCTTGACCGGAAGCTGAAGGAATTGGACGCTCGATGAAGCGCTGTCGTCTGCCGCGGCGAAATGCTCACGAATAGCCGGATGGTGCAGGGTGGCGCCGTGTGATTTCGTTGCGCTTCTCGGGAGATGAAAAGCTAGGCGCCTGAAAAAATGGTCGGAGCGGCAGGATTCGAACCTGCGACCCCTGCGTCCCGAACGCAGTGCTCTACCGGGCTGAGCCACGCTCCGACTTGGGAAGCCGGCTTATAGCGTCGGGTTTCCGTCTTCGCAAGGACACAAGGCAGGAAATCGCATCGAAATCGTCGATCGTCGGCGGAGGGGTTAACTGCTTGAGGCCGTGGGGCTTTGTCCGGCGGCCATGGCGCGAGCGCAAGGCGACAGGCGATTTGCGCGCTTCATTCGGACGTCCGCGCCCGCTATAGCCGAGCGCGGAAGCCACCGCCGTCCCGTACCATCGATGCCCGCCCCAGACATGCAAGCGATCGAGACCAGGATCCTGCCCGCCGACGCGGCTGGAATCGCGCAAGCCGCGGCGACGTTCGCGCGCGGCGGACTGGTCGCGTTCCCGACCGAGACCGTCTACGGCCTCGGCGCCGATGCGGCCAATGCCGCGGCCATCGCCCGCCTCTATCAGGCCAAGGGCCGGCCCGCCTTCAATCCGTTGATCGCCCATGTCGCCGATATCGCGGCGGCGCAGCGTATCGGCCGCTTCAATGCCACCGCCGAGCGTCTGGCCGCTGCGTTCTGGCCGGGACCGCTGACCCTCGTGGTGCCGCAGAGCGACGGCTGTCCCGTCGCCGACCTCGCCACCGCCGGCCTCGATACGGTGGCGATCCGCGTCCCGGCGCATCCGACCGCACAAGCTCTGCTCATGGCGTTCGGCGGCGCCGTCGTGGCGCCCTCCGCCAACATCTCCGGCCACGTGTCGCCGACCACGGCGGCGCATGTCGCGGCCGATCTCACCGGGCGAATCGACCTCATCCTGGACGGCGGGCCGGTCGAGGTCGGCGTCGAATCGACCATCGTCGGCTGCTTCGATGCGCCGACGCTGCTGCGCCCGGGCGGAGTTCCGAGCGAGGCGATCGAGGCCGTGCTCGGCCAGGCGCTGGCGCGGCCCGCCGCCGAGACCGAGACGTCCGAGCAGCCGCTGGCACCGGGCATGCTGGCCTCCCACTATGCCCCGCGCGCCCGCGTGCGCCTCGACGCCAGCGAGGTCGCGCCCGGCGAGGCGCTGCTCGCCTTCGGACCCACCACCTTGCCCGGAGCCCACGAGGCCGCCGCGATCCTGAACCTGTCGCCCTCTGGCGATCCGGCAGAGGCGGCGACGCATCTTTTCGGCTATCTTCGCAGCCTCGATGCCAAGGGGGCGCGCAGCATTGCGGTAATGCCGATCCCCAACGACGGACTGGGCGAGGCCATCAACGACCGGCTGCGCCGCGCCGCCGCGCCGAGATAACACTGGAAGCGACTAAGCATGAACATCAGCCAGCCTGCCCTGCCGCCGCTGCCGCCCGATTTGATCGCGCAATTCGCTGCCATCGTCGGCGAGCGCCAGGCGCTGACCGCGGAGACCGACGTCGCGCCTTACGTCACCGAGGAGCGCAACCTGTTCCACGGCCGCTCGCCCCTGGTGCTGCGCCCAGGCTCGACCGCCGAGGTCGCCGCAATCTGCAAGCTTGCCAGCCAGCATCGCATCGCGCTGGTGCCGCAAGGCGGCAACACCGGCCTCGTCGGCGGCCAGACGCCGCACAATGGCGAGGTGGTGGTGTCGCTGAGGCGCATGGACAGGATCCGCGACGTCGACACCGCCTCCAACACGATGATCGCCGAGGCCGGCGTCGTGCTGCAGGTGGCGCAGCAGAAGGCCGCCGAGGTCGACCGGCTGTTTCCGCTGTCGCTCGGCGCCGAGGGCAGTTGCACCATCGGCGGCAATCTCTCGACCAACGCCGGCGGCACCGCCGCGCTCGCCTATGGCGTGGCGCGTGAGATGGCGTTGGGGGTCGAGGTGGTGCTGGCCGACGGGCGGGTGCTCAATGCGCTGTCGAAATTGAAGAAGGACAACACCGGCTACGATCTGCGCAATCTGTTCATCGGCGCCGAGGGCACGCTCGGCATCATCACCGCGGCGAGCCTGAAGCTGTTCCCGAAGCCACGCGCGATCGAGACCGCCTTCGTCGGCCTCAAGTCGCCGGAGGACGCGCTCAAGCTGCTGGCGATCGCGCAACGCGAGGCCGCCGGCAGCCTCACGAGCTTCGAGCTGATCGCCGCGATCGCGCTCGACTTCTCGATCCGCCACGCCGCCGGCAACCGCGCGCCGCTGTCGGGCGCCCATCCCTGGTTCGTGCTGATGGAATTGTCGTCGTCGCGCGACGATGCCCGCGCCACGCTGGAGACGATCCTGGAGAAAGGCCTCGAGGACGGCATCGTCGACGATGCCGCGATCGCCGGCAGCCTCGCCCAGCGCATGGCGTTCTGGAAGCTGCGCGAGGACATCTCTGCGGCGCAGAAGCCGGAGGGTGGCTCGATCAAGCACGACATCTCGGTGCCGGTCGCCGCAGTGCCCGCCTTCATTGCCGAGGCCAATGCCGCCGTGGTGAAGCTGATGCCCGGCGCGCGTCCGGTGCCGTTCGGCCATCTCGGCGACGGCAACATCCACTACAACGTCAGCCAGCCGATCGGCGCCAACACCGCCGACTATCTCGCGCGCTGGCACGAGGTCAACGCGGTCGTGTTCGAGATCGTGCTGCGCATGGGTGGGTCGATCTCGGCCGAGCACGGCATCGGCGTGCTCAAGCGCGACGAGCTGCCTGACGTCAAGGATCCGACCGCCATCGCGCTGATGCGCGCGATCAAGGCACAATTCGATCCGCTCGGGATCATGAATCCCGGCAAGGTGCTCTAGGCTGCCGACGCTCCCATGGATTCTGCTCCCGCTCTCGCCATTTCCGACATCACCGATGCCGACGTGCCCGCGATCATTTCGCTGTGGCAGCGCTGCGGCCTGACGCGGCCCTGGAACGATCCGGCCGCCGACATCGCGCTCGCCCGCCGCGGCGACAGCTCCACCGTGCTGGTCGGCCGCAGCGGCGGCGCCATCGCAGCCTCCGTCATGGTGGGCCATGACGGCCATCGCGGCTGGGTCTACTATGTCAGCGTCGATCCCGAGCATCGCGGCCGCGACCATGGCCGCGGCATCATGGCCGCCGCCGAAGACTGGCTGCGGGCGCGCGGCATCGCCAAGCTGATGCTGATGGTGCGCGGCGACAACACCAAGGTGCAGGAATTCTACCAGGCGCTCGACTATGCCGTGCAGGACAGCGTCGTGTTCTCGAAATGGCTCGACGGGCGCCCGCCGACGCCCGGCATGAAATAGAGGCGAGCGATGAGCATCTCCGACCGCATCCGCGTCCACGAGACGCGCGTGCTCTCCGACCATTACGGGACGCTGACCTCGACGAAGTTCGAGTGGCGGCGCGACGACGGCACGTGGCAGATGCAGAGCCGCGACGTGTTCGACCGCGACAACGCGGCGGCGATCCTGCCCTACAACCTCGCCCAGCGCAGCGTCATCCTGGTCAAGCAGTTCCGCTATCCCGCGTTCGTCAACGGCCATGACGATCTGCTGATCGAGGCCGCGGCCGGCCTGCTCGACGACGCCTCGCCGGAGGAGCGCATCCGGCTCGAAGCCGAGGAGGAGACCGGGTTCCGGCTGCACGACGTCAAGTTCGTGTTCGAGGCGTTCATGAGCCCGGGCGTCGTCACCGAGAAGATCCATTTCTTCGTCGCCGAATACGAGCCTCACATGCGCGTCGGCGCCGGCGGCGGGCTCGCGCATGAGGGCGAGGAGATCGAGGTGCTGGAACTCTCGATCGACGACGCGCTGGCGATGATCGCCGACGGCCGCATCCAGGACGCCAAGACCATCATGCTGCTGCAGCACGCCGCGCTGAGGATCTTTGGCTGAGCGCGGCCAACGCTCGGTCGCGGGTCTTGCTCCTCTGTCGTCCTCCGCGAAGGCGGGGGACCCAGTATTCCACCAGCAGCCGTTTCGGCGCGAGAGGCCCCGGCGTACTGGATCCCCGCTTTCGCGGTACTGACGATCTTCTCTGTCGAGATATCCCGCCTCAGAACAAACTCCCCTGCCCGTCATCCGCAGGCGCAGGCGAAACTTTGCGGGATGCAACCTTCTTCGCCGGCTTGCGCTGCGCGTCCTCGGCGGCACGCAGCTCCGCGGTCATCGGCAGCAGCAGCTGCTCGTCGTCGTTGGCCACCGTGTTGACGCGCGTGGACACCTCGTACCACGCGAATTCGCCCTCGCGAGGCGCGACCAGCAGCCGCATGGCCTCCTCAGGATCATCGGAACGGCAATCGAGCCACAGCGCGAAATCATCCGGCCTGATCGTCACGGGAACACGATGATGCAGCGTGGCGAGATCGCGGCTCGCAGCCGCGGTGACGATCGCCACCGTATCGACCTCCTCGCCGTTCGGCCCGCACCAGGTCTCGGCGAGGGCCGCGAAGCCGAGCGGCGCGCCGTCACTGCGGTGGATGAAGAACGGCCGCTTGCGACCATCGATCACCTGCCACTCGTAATATCCATCAGCGGGCACCAGCACGCGGCGCCGCCGGATCGCATTCTTGAACGCCGGCTTCTCGTGTACGGACTCCGAACGCGCATTGATCAGCAGCGTGAAATTACGGGGATCCTTGACCCAGGCCGGAATGAATCCCCAGCGCATGAGCCGAAAATGCCTGATGTCCTGATCCAGAAGAACTACGGGAATCGGCTGGGTCGGAGCAATATTGTGCCGCGGCGGAAAGTTCGGCTGCTCCTCGTAGCCGAAAATCTGCCTGAGAGCCGCGGGTGGTGAAGTGATCACGAAGCGTCCACACATAATCTCACTCAAATCGTCGTGTGTTCAGCACCTTTTAACTTGGGTTGCCAACACTGCAGCGGATGACCGCAGCGGCGACCCATTCCGTGCCTACCGATCGCACGACCCAACGACCGGCGGGCAGCGCCATTGACCCGGCGCGGGCCGCGATGCTGCGCGCCGCCAACATCAATCCGCGCACCGGGCTCGCCACCGACTATCTGAATCATTTCAACGAAGCCGTGATGCTGCTCGAAATGATTCCCGATATTCCGGAATGCGCCGAGGATTTTCTGGCGTGGTCGCCGCTGACCTATCCAGAACATTTCACGCACACCAATTTCAAGGCCCGCGATCTCGTCATCGAGGCCTATGAGCAGGCCGACCCGGCGATTCGCGACAAGTTCGATCATCTCACGAAGACCATGACCGACATCCTGCTCGCGGTCGGCAGCGCGATGCGCGCTGCCAAGCAGGACGCCACCAAGGCCAAGCTCGCCGAGCAGGCTGCGGCGTGGGTCAAGCCGCTGGTGACGCAGGCCGGCGGCATCATCAATGGCGACATCGAGGTCGACCCTGACCCGGTCGACGAGGTCGACACCGTCGATGCCATCATGGCAAGCTTCTGAGCAGCACGGGCTACCGGCCCGGTCGTCTTCACGCTACGGCGCAGACCACGCCTGGAGCCATTGGCATGACCGCCCCGACGCCGCCCCGCCACCCCCAACTCGCCGTCAGCGCCGCCATCTTCCGCGACGGCAAGCTCCTGCTGGTGCGCCGGGCGCGTTCCCCCGCCAAGGGCGTCTACACGCTGCCCGGCGGCCGGGTGGAGCTCGGCGAGACCCTGCACGAGGCCGTCGCGCGCGAGGTCATGGAGGAAACCGCACTCTCGATCGCAATTGTCGGGCTGGCCGGCTGGCGCGAGGTCCTGCCGGCCCAGGGCGGCGGCGGCCACTATGTGATCCTTCCCTTTGCGGCCCGCTGGCAGGCCGGAGAGCCCCGCCTCAACCCGGAACTGGACGACTTTCAGTGGCGCCTCCCCGATGCGCTCGAGGGCCTCACGCTGACTGACGGACTGCCGGAGATCATCGCCGCCGCACGGACCCTGGTGTAGGCGCCTTGCGTCCGCCGTCCGGCAAAGGCATATGACGTCGGTGTTCCCCATGATCCCCAAGCGCCTCCTGGCCGCCCTCATGCTCGTTGCCGCCTGCGCCATTGTGCCCGCGCGCGCGCAGGATGCGGCCGCGCCGTTCGATGGCGATCTGCAGCGGCTGGCCGAGATCCTCGGAACCCTGCATTACCTCCGCGGCATCTGCGGCAGCAATGAAGGCGCCAAATGGCGCAACCAGATGCAGGCTCTGATCGATGCCGAGACGCCGTCGGGCGAACGCCGCGCCCGGATGATCGCCGGCTTCAACCGCGGCTATAACGGCTTTCAGCAGACCTACCGGACCTGCACGCCGGCGGCGATGGTGGCGATCCGCCGCTACATCGACGAGGGCTCGAAGATCTCGCGCGACCTCACGGCGCGCTACGCCAACTGACGGCCCATGGTTGACGGCGCGCGGGCGTTATCCACGTTTGCGTTAACCTTGTTAACCTTTCCTAAAGAACTGGCCTAGGCGTCCGCCGCCTGCGTGGTAAACCTCACTGGTCCGGCGCGTCCGCGTTCGGAATTCAACGCGCCTCGCGGCCCCGCCAGACTGAATTCAATGAGCTTTCCCGTCACTTTCAGCGCCCTCCCCGCCGTCCTGCCCGACCACGAGCAGAAGCAGGCCGCGCTCAGCTACCTCAACGAAGCCTGGGCGGAAGCGCGCCATGACGGCGTCGACGGCGACTGCCTGGCGCAGGCCAGCCTGTTCGCGGCGCTGGCCGAACTCGTCACCACCTATGGCGAGGACGCGGTGGCGACCTTCGTCGAAGGCCTGCCGGAGCGCGTCCGCAACGGCGAGTTCTCGCTGTCGCGCGCGACGCAGTAGGTTCTCACGCTCCTCGCGGGTAGCCCGGATGCGCACAGCGACATCCGGGGTCTCATCCGCAGCCTCGTTGCCCCCGGAAATCGCTGCGCGCATCCAGGCTACGACAACTACGTCGACAAGCTCCGCGTCATTGCGAGCGCAATGACGGAGCCAAAACGAAGAGCGCCCATCGGGGCCGAGATCCGTCTTCACATCTCAAACAGCATCGAGACACGCCTCATCGTCCTCGCGGCGCGATGCGTCCGAGCGATGACCGACGTTCGGCCCTCATTCAATCGAGGGCGCAGGGAAGGCTGGGCGTCGGCTGACGCCCATGGCCCCCGTGCGAACAAAAGTGCACGGGGCAGGAACCACAGGTGCAGCCGGATGAGCCCAGCCTTCCCTGCGCGATGGTTTTAACGCTTCTTTCGCGCTCTCCCTGGGGACCGGCTTGATTGCCCCCATCGCCTGCGCCGATGCTCTCGCATCACGCTCAGGCTTGACCTCGGCATCGGGAGGCCAGGACCACGCGACTTCACGTCCGCATCGGGATTGTTCGTCCGCGCAGCCAAAGCCACGCTGCAACCCGACACGTCCACCGCCTGCCCGCCTCGCGTCTCGTGACGACCGCGCGTACGCCCCTCTCGTTGAGGCGGGATGGGCGGAGGATAGACACATATTCTGGAAAAACGAAAGTGAAATCTTTTGCCCGGGAGAGGCTACGGGTGCGATCACGTTGAGACAATGCGCAAAATTGCCGTTTCGGCACAGGCGTTTCGTGTAGTTGCGGCGAGCGCGAACGACGGCGTTGCAGACCAGATCGCGCGACCGATTCGCCCGACGGGCTTTTTTGCTTTGCGTTTCTTGCGGCGCTTCAGTCCCAATCTAGTCCGCCAATGACGCCAAGAAACCAGCCGCCGATAAAAGCGGCCGTAAGCGCCATGAGATGGATCGTCGCGGAGGGACCAAGTTCCTGGTTGTCTTGAACATGACTGAGTCCAATCAGCCCAAGCTCAAAAATTGCCGCGCAGAATACAGGCCAAAGCGCCCGCCGCCGCGCTGCCAGCCGCTGGGCCGGGCCAGCCCCCCGAGCGTTCCGTGATAGAGTCATGGATCGGCGAAGCGACACCACGGCAGTCAAGACGACCACGATCATAAACGCGATGAAGTACACCGGACATGGGGCCAACCGTACCGTCTTGAAGGTCACAGGCGAATAGCGCGAACCGGTTTCCTCAACCCTAAGAAGACAGCAAAATACAGCCGAATCGGAGCGCTGTTCCCGGGCCCCTGCTTCCGGTTGAGAATCAGAAGCAGACCTTCACGCGAGCCGGCGACCAGATCCGTTATGGGCCGATTTCGTTGAAAAAGTCAGCAGTTGCGACGCAGAGATATCGGTGATTCAGTCTGTCTAGTGGGCAGGACTGAAGGTCATGATGGGGCATCGGCAAGTCGAACAGGCTGCGTTGTTCTATGAGTTCTCGCTGGAAAGGCACATCCCAGCCGACCACCTCGTGCGGTCGATCGATAGGTTCGTCGACCTTGAGGACTTACGGCGGGAGCTGGCGCCGTTCTACAGCAACATCGGGCGGCCCTCGATCGATCCGGAGCTGATGATCAGGATGCTCTTGATCGGCTATTGCTTCGGCATCCGATCGGAACGGCGCCTCTGCGATGAAGTCCATCTCAATCTGGCATACCGCTGGTTTTGCCGGCTGGGTCTAGATGGAGGCGTCCCCGATCACTCGACGTTCTCGAAGAACAGGCACGGCCGCTTCCGTGAGAGCGATCTCTTCCGTCGCGTGTTCGAGACCGTCTTGCGCCGCTGCATCCGGGAGCGCCTGATCGGCGGCGAAGGGTTCGCAGTCGACGCGAGCCTGATCAAGGCGGATGCCAATCGGCAGAAGGGAATCGAAGGCGATAAGAGGCTTCCGCCGGAGGCTGCGGGTCGAGCGATCGACGAGTATCTTGCCGTTCTTGATGATGCCGCGTTCGGTGCCGCGACGGAGGTCACGCCCAAGTTTATATCGCCCTCCGACCCGGCGGCGCGCTGGACGGGAGCGCACGGCGGCCAAGCCTTCTTCGCCTACTCGACGAACTATCTGGTCGACGTCGAGAATGCGATCATCGTCGATGTCGAAGCGACCACGGCGATCCGCCAGGCAGAAGTATTGGCCGCCAAGCGCATGATTGAGCGTTCAATCGAAAGGTTCGATCTTTATCCAAGCCGGCTTCTCGGCGACAGAGCCTATGGCTCCGCTGAGATGCTCGGGTGGCTGGTCTACGAGCACGGGATCGAGCCGCACGTGACCGTTTTCGACAAGTCGGCCCGCACCGACGGGACCTTCTCGCGTGAGGCCTTCACCTACGACCATACCAGGGACGTCTATCGCTGTCCCGCTGGCAAACCCCTCACCACTACAGGGACGCTGGTGAACAACGACACGACGGTCCTCTACCGTGCGAGCAAGCGCGATTGTCAAGCATGCTCTCTAAGAAGCAGGTGTTGCCCCAACACCCCGGCTCGAAAAGTGCCGCGCTCGATCTACGAGGGCGCTCGCGACATGGCACGCGAGATCGCAAGCTCATGGGAAGGCCGCACTTCACGCCGGCTCCGCAAGAAGATTGAGATGCTGTTCGCGCATCTCAAGCGCATCCTCAAGCTAGATCGGCTGCGACTAAGAGGGCCGAACGGCGCACG